>NZ_WBMS02000025.1:0-79055 GCF_008923205.2 Actinomadura physcomitrii
CGGCTCCTCCGCGTACGCCTCGGACCGGTACGCCTCGGACCGGTACCCGTCGTCGCGTCCGTCGCCGAGGGACCGGCGGCCCTGGTAGGACCGGCCGGCCGGAAGCTCCGGCATCGGCGTCCCGGGGCCGCCGAGCGCGCCGCCGGGGGCGCCGCCCGGCACCCCGCCCATCGCGGCGGCCGGGGCGCCCCGCACCTGGCCCCGGGGCCGGGACGAGGCGCGCAGGAACGACACGATGCAGGCCAGGATCGCGCCGATCGCGAAGCCGATCGCGCCGTTCTGCGGCAGCTTGCTCGGCGTCGGCGCGGTCGGGTCGGCGGTGTCGGTGAACTGGACCCCGTCGTTGTTCTTCGACCGGGCCGACAGCAGGCCGCTCTCGTCCGACTGCAGCTTGGCGAGCTGGCTCTGCAGCACCTTGTACGGATGCGTCCCCGCCTGGGTGGATTGCATCTGCTCGGTGATCTTCGTCTCCTGCTCCTTCAGCCCCTTGATCTGATCGTCGAGGTTGCTGTTGTTCGTGGAGACGGTGACGTCCTGGTAGGCCTGCAGCACCGCGTTGGCGATGACGGCGGCCTCGGGCATGTTGGAGCCGGTGGCGGTGACGACCACGACGCCGCCGTCCGGCTTGCTCGAGGTCTTCACCCGGCCGCGCAGCTGCTCGCCGGTGAGGTTCGGGCCGTGCTTGCTCTTGACGATCTCGGCGGCGCGGGCCATCACCGGCGTGGAGCCGGCGAACGCCGCGCGCTGCGCGGTGTAGGCGGCGTACCCCTGCCCGGACACGACGCCCATGCGCAGCGCGTTGTTGTTGTTCGTCGGGTCGGTGACGGCGAACCTCGCGGTGGCGGTCGCGCCGCCGAACAGGATCTCGGTGGCGGCGACCGAGGCGAGGACGCTGGCCAGCACGATGATGAGAGACATCAGCCGGTAGCGCCAGACCGCCTCGACGAGGCTGATCTCCGGTGTGACGGGGGTCTGTGCTGTCATCGGATGCTCTTGGAGTCCTCAGGAGGCCGTGGGCGGGATGGGGTCGGCGGCGGGTCCGGCGAGACGGGCGACGGCGTCCCGCAGCTCGTGGTGGTAACGGTCCTTGCCGAACCGCCGGGCGGCGTCGGCGCCGGCCCGCTTGGCCATCGCCTGGGCGCCGTCCCAGTCGTCCAGCAGCCGGGCGATCCCGGCCGCCAGGGCGTCCGGGTCGTCCGGGGCGACCAGCACGCCGTTGTCGCCGTCGGCGACGATCTCGACCAGCCCCTGGGTGGCGCTGGCGACGACCGGCCGGCCGGCGAGCATCGCCTCGACGGCGACGTTACCGAAGGGTTCGACGCGCGAGGGGACGATCGCGATGTCCGCCTCGGCGAACGAATTCCACACCGAGGCGCGAAATCCCGCGAACGCCACCGCGCCGTCGTCGCCGGCGAGGCCGCGCAGCTCCTCCTCGAACCACTCATATCCAGGGAAGACGCTTCCGACCAGGGTCAGGTTCGCATCGTAGCCGCGGTCGCGCAGTGACCGGACGGCGCGGACCGCGACGTCGGAGCCCTTGCGCGGCGACAGCCGCCCGACGAGGACGATCCGGGCGGGCCCGGTGAGCACCGCGCGCGGCGGCGCGACCGGCTCGGGCGGCTCCTCCACCCCGTTGTAGATGATCTGGGCGCCGCGGCCGGCGGAGCCGAGCGCGGCGGCGCTGGCGCGGCTGTTGACGACGACGGAGCGGGCGAGCCGCAGCGGCATCGACAGGGCGGCGCGCACCGGGCCGGGCACGTCGTCCTCGGCCTCGTGCACGTGGCAGAGGGAGGGCACGCGGGCGAGCCGCCCGGCGAGCAGCCACAGCGGGATCGTGACGGTGTTGACGTACAGGGCGGCGGCGCGCTCGCGGCGCAGCAGCCGCCGCGCCTTCGGCAGCGCCCGGGCCGCGGCGAACGCCAGCCGGACGAGGCCGAGCGGCGTCATGTACGACTTGCGCAGGACCGGGACGGGCAGGACCACCACTTCGGCGCCCGCGTCCCGCAGCACGGGTGAGAGCGGCCCGTCCGCCGGCAGCGTCACGATGACGCGGTGGCCGGGGACCAGCGCGCGCACCGATTCCACGAGCATCCGGTCGGAGCCGTAGAGATCGGGCGACGGGTGCGCCAGCACCACCGCGGACCTCGCGTGCCGTTCGGCCACTTGCCCCTCCTTCTGGTGATCCAGCCCCCTGGATACCAGTCTCCCGCAACCTTCAGATTAACTGTCGTTCACCGCAGGGACGCGCAAGCCCCCTTCCGCATAATCTGTGCGGATCAATCACCAAGCGACGGTAATGGCTGGGGGTAAGGGTGCGCATCGCCATGGTAGGGACGCGCGGGGTGCCGGCGCGGTACGGCGGCTTCGAGACGGCGGTCGAGGAGATCGGCAAGCGGCTGGCGGCGGGCGGGCACGAGGTGACCGTCTACTGCCGGGGCGAGCGCCACCCGGAGCCGGAGTACCTGGGCATGCGGCTGGTGTACCTGCCGGCGATCGAGAAGAAGGTCGCCGAGACCCTCAGCCACACCGGTCTGTCGGTGCTGCACGCCTTCCGCAGCAAGATCGGCAAGGAGGGTGCGGACGTCGCGCTGCTGTTCAACGCGGCGAACGCGCCGATGCTGCCGATCCTGCGGACGCTGCGGATCCCGGTCGCGACGCACGTCGACGGCCTGGAGTGGAAGCGCACCAAGTGGAGCGGCACCGGGCAGAAGTACTACCGGGCGGCCGAGGCGATGGCGGTGCGCTGGTCGGACGCGCTCATCGCGGACGCGGTCGGCATCCAGGACTACTACCGCGAGCGGTTCGACGCCGACACGGTGTTCATCCCCTACGGCGCGCCCATCCTGACCGGGACCGACACCGGGAAGCTGGCGGAGGCCGGGTACGAGCCGGGCGGGTTCCACCTGGTCGTGGCCCGGTTCGAGCCGGAGAACCACGTGCACCTGGCGGTGGAGGGCTACCGGCGCAGCCGGGCGGAGAAGCCGCTCGTGGTCGTCGGCTCGGCGCCGTACGCCGACGAGTACACCGCGCGGGTGAAGGAGCTGGCGGGCGACGACCCGCGCATCACCTTCATGGGCGGCGTGTGGGACCAGGACCTGCTGGACGCCCTGTACGCGGGCGCGCTCACCTACATCCACGGGCACTCGGTCGGCGGGACGAACCCGTCGCTGCTGCGCGCGATGGGCGCGGGGGCGTCGGTGCTGGCCTACGACGTGAACTTCAACCGCGAGGTGCTGGGCGAGGAGGCGGGCCGGTTCTTCGGCGACGCGGCGGAGCTGGCGGCGCGGGTGGAGGCGGCGGAGGCCGATCCGGGCGCGGCGGGCGACCGGGGCGCCGCGGCGCGCAAGCGGGCGGCGGAGCGGTACGTGTGGGACGACGTCGCGGCGGCCTACGAGCGGCTGTGCGAGGACCTGCTGGCCGGTCGCCGTACGCGCAAGACCATTCGCGGTAAGTGAGGACATGAACGAGCAAGTGACCACATCCGGTCATGAATTCGTCCGGCCGCGCATGGGAACCGGAAACGTCCTGGTCCCGGCGGATTCCCGGCGCGGGGCCCGCGCCGGGGTCGCGCTGTTCACCCGGTCGAAGCTGCCCGCGCTGGCCGCCCAGTGGGCGCTGTACGGCGCGGTGGCGGTCGCCGGCCCCCGCGTCCTGCCGGGCCCCCGCCTCCGCTGGGAGCCGCCGGGAGGGCCGGAGCGGTGGCGGACGCTGGCCGACCGGATCGGCACGTTCGACGGCCTCGCCCTCTACGAGCGCCCGCAGGCGTCCCGGACGGGCCTGGCGGCGGTGCTGCTGCGCGACGGGCGCCCCACCGGGTTCCTCAAGCTCCGCGACGACCCCGGCGAGCTGGACCGCGAAGAGCGCGCGCTGTCGGCGTTCCCGGAGGGCCGCGCGGACGGCTTCCGCGTCCCCCGCGTCCTGGACCGCGACGCGACCGCCGGCTGGCACTGGATGGTGATCGAGGCGATGCCGCCGCGCCCGGCCCGCCCGGTGCGCGGCGTCGCGCTGGCGCCGCTGCTGGCGGATCTGCAGCGGCGGCTCGCGGCGGTGCTGCCCCGCCCGTCCGGGACCCCGGACCACTGGACGCCGATGCACGGCGACCTGACGGCCTGGAACCTGCGGCACTGCGGCCGGGGCCTGCCCTGGCTGATCGACTGGGAGGACGCGGCGTGGGCGCCGCCGGGCGCCGACCTCGTCTACTACGAGGCGACGCACGCCACCGTGTTCGGCAGGCCGTCCGGCCGCGACGACCTGAGCGGCTGCGCGGAGGCGGCGGAGTTCTGGCTGAAGCGGGTCGCGCAGCGCTCCGCCGGCGACCACGACGCCGCGTTCAACACCCGCCTCAGCGAGATCCTGCGGGGCATCGGCCGGACCTGACCCCCGCGGTTGCGCGCGCACGAGGACGCGCCCCGGCGGACTCCGCCGGGGCGCGTTCCCGTGTCGGTCGTTCAGCTCGCGCGGGTCACCAGGTGACGGCCGCGGACGCCGGACCGGTGACCGTGTTGCCCAGCGGGTCCTTCACGCGGATCCGATAGGTGTGCTTGCCCTTCGCCGCCTTGGTGTCGGTGAAGGTCATCGACGGCTCGGCCCAGAACTTCGACAGCCGCTTCACCGAGGTCAGCGCGGTGGTGGAGTTGTCGCGCAGCACCTCGTAGTGCAGCCAGCCGTTGTCCATGTCCCAGGTGCCCTTCCAGGCCACCTTGAGGCCGGTGGACGTCTTGGTCACGGTCGGCGCCTTGACGCTCGCGGCCTCCGGGCCGACCTTGTTGGCCGCCTTGGCCTTGATGGTGAACCGGACGAGCCCGGCCTGCGACTTGCCGTTCACGTTCGGGAACTCGCCGCCCATGGCGACGTAGCTGCTGTTGCCCGTGACGGCCCACGCCGCCTGGTACTGCTTGGTGAACGTGCCCATGCCGAGCTTCGGGAACCAGTCCAGCAGCTGCGGGATCGGCTGCCCGCTGTAGTTGCTGTTCGTGCCCGGCTTGGCCTTGTCCGTGCCGCGCGCGTCGAAGGTCTCGGCGATCGTGCGGTGGTAGGTCTCCGGAGTCGTCTCCGGGAAGGCGCCGAGCGAGGAGCAGTCGTGCGGGTGGCCGACGGCGTAGACGGTCTGCCCGACCGGCAGGATCCCGTAGGTGGCGCCGTAGCAGTTGTCGAGCCACACCAGGGCGCCGTCGCTCGCCTTGGCGGCGAACCGGCCGTCGAACCAGTGGTAGCGCTCGCCGTCGGCCGCACCGTAGACGATGCCGTTCTGGATCCGCAGGTCCGTGACGTAGGAGTAGCCGTACTTGCCCGCGCTGTCGGGCTTGGTGGCCTTGGTCGGGATCGGCTTGCTGCTCCACGGCAGCGTGCCGCCGTTGGTGGCGCTGACCGCGCCGATGCCGACGTGCTGCGCCCCGTTCAGCTGCTGGAACCGGCCGCCGACGATGACGCGGTCGCCGTACACGGCGAGGGCGTACACCTCGTCGTCGTTGGCGGCGGGCTTCCAGGTGTCGATGTTGGACCCGTCGGAGGCCTTCACCGCCGCGAGCCGCGTCCGCGACTTGCCGTTGACGTTGAAGAAGTTGCCGCCGACGTACACGGTCGAGTTCGTCGCGGCGATCGCGCGGACGCGGTTGTGCACGTTCGGCGCGAAGGAGTCGATCAGCTTGCCGGTGGCGGTGTCGAACGCGGCGAGGTGGTTGTGGGCCTTGCCGTCGACCTTGGTGAAGTCGCCGCCGACGTAGACGCGCTTGCCGTCCGGGGAGGCCATGAGCCGCAGGCCCTGCCCGTCGAGGGTGTGCACGAACGAGGTGCTGAGCTTCCCGGTCGTCAGGTCGAACGCCATGATGTTGCCGCGCGCGACCTCGCCGGACCCGCCGGCGGCGACGCCCGCCGGGCGCGCCTTGGTGAAGTTCCCGGTCGCGTAGACGGTGTTCCCCACGGTCGCCATGCTCCAGACGACGCCGTTCACCTGCGCGGTCGGCAGCGGGTCGGCGCTCACGGTCGCGGGCACGCCCGAGGCCGGCATGGTGTCGGCCGCGACCGGCCCGGCCGGGACGACGGCGGCGCCCACGAGCGAGAGGGCGGCGGCGGACGCAACGCCCGCGCACATGCCGGCACGGCGCTGTCGCAAAAGAGCTCTCACGAGTCGGATCCCCTAAAGCACTTCAACCCCCGGTGGCCCCAACGGCCACTCCGGTCTGGTGATCTTAGTGCGTCGAAGGGACCGCTCATCCGCGGTCTTATGAAATCGTGATGGAAATCGCTCACACAGCGCTTGATGTTGATAGCTCAGCGCAGTATGGCCAATTCCGGAAATAGAAAGTGCCCCGAGGGGTGAACCTCGGGGCACTTTCGCGCGTCGGGGGCGGCGCCTACCGGAACGGCGTCACCGCCGGACGGAGTTGGACGCCCCGCTCGTCACGGCGTTCCCGTTCGGGTCGACGGCCCGGATCTTGTAGGTGTGGGTGCCCTTCGGGGCGCTGGTGTCGGTGTAGGTGAGGGTCGCCGGGTTCCAGAACGCGGCCGACTTGTCGAGGGTCGCGATCGGGGTCGTGCCGCCGTCCCGGAGCACCTGGTACTTCAGCGCCGCGTTGTCCATGTCCCAGGTCGTCTTCCAGGTCACCCGGATGCCGCTGCCGAACCGGGCGCTCGCGGACGGGGCCTTGAGGTCGGCGGACTCCGGGCCGACCTTGTTCGGCGCGTCCGCCTTGATCGCGAACCGGACGAGCCCGGCCTGCGCCTTGCCGTTCACCTTCGGGAACTCGCCGCCCATCGCGACGTAGCCACCGTTGCCCGTGACGGCCCACGCCGCCTGGTACTGCTTGGTGAACGAGCCGATCGCCAGCTTCGGGAACCAGTGCAGCAGGCTCGGGACCGGCTGGTTGCGGTAGTTGCTGTTGGTGCCCGGCGAACCGTGGTCGGTGCCCGTCGCGGCCTTGGTCTCCGACAGCGCCCGGTGGTTGGTCTGCGGGCTGGTGTCGGGGAACGCGCCGAGCGAGGTGCAGTCGTGCGCGTGCGAGACGCTGTAGACCTCGTTGTTGATGGGGTACATGCCGTAGGTGGCGCCGTAGCAGTTGTCCAGCCACACCAGGTCGCCGGTGTCGGCCTTGGCGGCGAACCGGCCGTCGAACCAGTGCGTGCCCTCGCCGTCGGCGCCGCCGTAGACGACGCCGTCGTCGACGCGCAGGTCCGTCACGTAGGAGAAGTGCGAGCTGTCCTGCTTGGCGGGGATGGGCCGGCTGCTCCACGGCAGCGTCCCGCCGTTCGCCGTGCTGACCGCGGCGATCCCGACGTGCGTCTCGCCGTTCAGCTTCTGGAACTTCCCGCCGACGAGCACGCGGTCGCCGTACAGCGCGAGCGCGTACACCTCGTCGTCGTCGGCGGTCGGCCGCCAGGTGCCGATGTTGGACCCGTCGGAGGCCTTCACCGCGGCGAGCCGCGTCCGGCCGCTGCCGTTGACGTTGAAGAAGTTGCCGCCCACGTACACGGTCGAGTCCGTCGCGGCGATCGCGCGGACGCGGTTGTGCACGTTCGGCGCGAACGAGTCGATCAGCGCGCCGGTCGAGGTGTCGAACGCCGCGAGGTGGGGGTGCGCCTTGCCGTCGACCGTCGTGAAGTCGCCGCCGACGTACACCCGGCTGCCGTCGGGGGACGCGATGATCCGCAGGCCCTGCCCGTCGAGCGTGTGCACGAACGTGGTGCTGAGCTTCCCGGTCTTGAGGTCGAACGCCATGATGTTGCCGCGCGCGACCTCGCCGGACCCGCCGGCGGCGACGCCCGCCGGGCGCGCCTTGGTGAAGTTCCCGGTCGCGTAGACGGTGCTCCCGACCGTCGCCATGCTCCACACGACCCCGTCGACCTGCGCGGTCGGGAGCGGGTCGGCGCTGACGGTGGCCGGCGTCCCGGACGGCGGGTCGGTGTCGGCGGCGGCCGTGCCGGCCGGCAGCAGCGCCGCGCCCGCCAGCGAGAGGGCGGCGGCGGCCGCCAGGCCCGCGCGGACGCCCGTCCGGCGCTGTCGCAAAGAAGCTCTCACGAGTCCGATCCCCTAACCGAGAACGACGCAGCCTTGGCCCGGTGGCCACCCCGGCCACTCCGGTTCGGGGATCTTATTGTGTAGTCAGTCCGATACTCCCGGCCCCTTATGAAATCGTGACCGAAGTCGCCTTCGCTCGGCTGACCGGCGCGAATTCGATCTTCGGCGGCGGCACGGGAAAGCCTCCCTGGAGGCCTTCCCGTGCCGTCCGCCGGTCCGGGGTCCGGGCCGGCCGCGGGTCAGCCGGCGGGACGGGTCGCGGTCAGGTCGTCGACGGACACGACCGTGGGCGCGCTCGTGGAGTTGCCCGCCAGGTAGGCGCGGATCCCGACCGCGCCCGCGGCCTGCAGCCCGGCCGTCGCGTCGGTGCCGGTCGCCTGCCAGTCCGGCTCGGCGGCGCCGTCCGTCCACACCTTCGCCTTCAGCGTGGTCGGCGACCCGCCGGTCACCTGCACGCGCAGGCGCAGCGGCACGCCCGGCCGGTAGGTCAGCCCCGGCACCGCCTGCTCGGTGCCGATGGCCGTCTCGGTGTTGCTCGCGTCGGCGCGGCTGAGCTGCAACGACACCACACCGGACGGGCGCAGCCGGATCCGCGCCCGGTAGTCGCCCTGGCCGGCGATCCGCCGCCCGAGCGCCCACACGTACACGCCGTTGCCGGTGCCCTCCTTGTCGGTCGCGACGGTGAAGGTCAGGTCGGTGTCCCGCGACGACACCGCGTTCAGGTTCGCGCCGCCGTCGTTCCTCGCGGCCGGCAGTTCGATCCGCCCGGTGCCGTCCGCCGACAGCACGCCGCCCGACCCGACCCTGCTCCAGGCGCCGCCGGTGTCGGCACCGCCCCAGCCGCCGGTGACCGTCCGCCCGAACGCGTCCGACGCCAGCACCGCCGAGGTGGCCGTGACCGCGTGGGCGACCTCGCCGGTCGCGCCCTTGTCGTCGGTGACGGTGAGCGTGACGGTGTGCTCGCCGGCCGACGTGTAGGTGTGCGACGGCTTGGCGCCGGTGCCGGTCGTCCCGTCGCCGAAGTCCCACGCGTAGCCCGCGACCGTCCCGTCGGGGTCGGACGACGCGGACCCGTCGAACGAGCACGCCAGCGAGTCGCACGACGCGGTGAACGCCGCCGACGGCGGCCGGTTCGGCTGCACCGCGCCGGTGCCGAGGCCGTGGTGCAGGGCGACCTGGCCGGCGGTCAGCGCCCGCGGGTACACCGCGGCCTCGTCGATCGTCCCGTTCAGGTAGTCGCTGGACGGCCGGTCCGGCCAGCCGGACAGGTTGTCGCCGCCGATCCGCCAGTAGCCCGCGTAGCTCTGCGCCGACGTGACGCCGCCGTCGGCCGCGACCTGCGCGCCGTCGACGTACAGCTTCATCCCCGCGCCGCCGTCGAGGGTGCCGACGACGTGGTGCCATTCGCCGTCGTTCAGCCCGGCGCCGCTCCGCACCGTCTTCGCGGCGCCCGGGTAGACGCCGAACACGACCCGTCCGTCGTTGGTCATGTACAGGTGCCGGTCGTAGGACGAACTGTCGCCGGACGCGCTGCCCCCGTACCCGATGATCTTCCCGCCGCTGCCGGACGTGGTCTTCACCCACGCCTCGACGCTGAAGTCGCCCGGCGTGGACGCGGCGCCGCTGCCGGCCGACGAGCCGGGGACCCCACCGAAGCCCACCGCCTTGTCGGCGTCGCCGGAGATCGCGCCGGCCTGGCCCCGGGCCGTGCCGGCGCCGAGCGTCAGGTCGTTGGAGCCGGCGTGGTCGTAGGCGGGGCCGCTGGTCTCGCCGAGCCGCCAGTACGCCTGCGCCCCGTCCGACCGGATCTGGTCGGAGTACGGGCCGGGCGTGCCGTCCGGGGCCGTCACCGCGTTCGACGCGGCGCTGGTCACCGCGTTGCCCGCCGCATCCACCGCCCGCACCTTGTAGGTGTGCGCGGTGCCGGGCGCGGCGGTCGTGTCGAGGTAGGCGGTGTTCGGCTCGTCCCAGAACGTCGACGTCCGGTCGACCGTCCCGATGGGCGTGGTGCCGCCGTCGCGGAGCACCTCGTACCTCAGCGAGGCGTTGTCCATGTCCCAGGTGGTCTTCCAGCCGACGCGGACGCCGCCGTCCGCCATCGCGGTCGCGGTCGGGGTGCCGAGGTCGCCGGCCTGCGGGCCGGCCTTGTTCGGCGCCTTCGCCTTCACCGCGAACCGGACGAGGCCGGCCTGCGCCTTCCCGTTCACGCTCGGGAACTCGCCGCCCATCGCGACGTAGTCGGCGTCGCCCGTGACCGCCCAGGCCGCCTGGTACTGCTTGGTGAACGACCCGATCGCCAGCCGCGGGAACCAGTGCAGCAGGCTCGGGATCGGCTGCTTGCTGTAGCTGCTGCCGGCGCTCGGGTTGCCGTGGTCGGTGCCGGTCGCCGCCGTCGTCTCGGCCAGCGCCCGCTGGAACGTCTGCGGGCTGGTGTCGGGCCACGCGCCGAGCGAGGTGCAGTCGTGCGCGTGCGAGACGCTGTACACCGACTGGTCCTGCACGAACATGCCGTAGGTGGCGCCGTAGCAGTTGTCCAGCCACACCAGGTCGCCCGTTGCGGCCTTGGCCGCGAACCGGCCGTCGAACCAGTGCCAGCCCTCGCCGTCCGCCCCTGCGTACACGGTGTCGCCGGACACGTACAGGTCCGTCACGTAGGAGAACAGGCTGCTGCCCTGCTTGGCCGGGATCGGCGTGCTGCTCCACGGCACCGTCCCGCCGTTGGCCGCGTCCACCGCGCCGATGCCGACGTGCTTCTCGCCGTTCAGCTGCTGGAACCGGCCGCCGACGATCACGCGGTCGCCGTACAGCGCGAGCGCGAACACCTCGTCGTCGTCGGCGGTCGGCCGCCACGCGTCGATGTTCGCGCCGTTGGACGCCTGCACCGCCGCGAGCCGCGTCCGCGACCCGCCGTTCACGTTGAAGAAGTTGCCGCCCAGGTAGACGGTCGAGTTCGTCGCGGCGATCGCGCGGACCTTGGCCGACACGGACGGAGCGAACGACGTGTCGAGGGCGCCGGTCGCGGTGTCGAACGCGGCGACGTGGTTGCGTGTCTGCCCGTCCACGGCGGTGAAGTCGCCGCCGACGTAGACGCGCTTGCCGTCCGGCGAGGCCGCGATCCTCAGGCCCTGCCCGTTCAGCGCGTGGTCGAAGGACGAGACGAGGTTCCCGGTGGCGAGGTCGAAGGCGAGGATGTTCTGCCGGGTCACCTCCCCCGCCCCGCCCTCCGCGACGCCCGGCGGGCGCGCCTTGCTGAAGTTCCCCGTCGCGTAGACGGTGCCGCCGACGGTGGTCATGCTCCACACGACCCCGTTGACCTGCGCGGTCGGGAGCGGGTCCGCGCTGACGGTGGCCGGCGTGCCCGCCGGCGGGTCGATGTCGGCCGAGGCGGGTGCGGCCGGAACGGCGGCGGCGCCCGCGAGCGCCGTCGAGAATGCGGTGAAGACGGCTATCGCCGTTTTACGGACGCGCGCCGCGCGCCGGTGCGAAGGTACAGATCTCACTGGGCCGGTCCCCTGCCGATCGTCTCCGGTGGCCCCCTCGGTCACGGAAGTGAGAGCAGGGTAATCCGCGATTCCTGTTTAAACTGTTCTGCCCTGGAAGTTTCACTTCGTTGCCACTGATGAGGAGAGAGCCGGATGTCCGATCGGGGAGCGCGTCCGCACAGGCATCTCGCCGCGACGGGCGCCGTCCTCGCCCTCGCGCTGGCGCTGACCGGATGCGGCGGCGGGAAGAAGAAGTCGGCCGACCCGACGCCGCCCCCGCCGCCGAGCCCGCAGCCGACCGAGCAGGCGAACGCCGCGCCGGGCTCCACCGCACTCAAGTCGTCCGGCGGGCTGCGCAAGCCCGTCACCTACGACGACAAGGTCACCGTGGCGATCAGCAACATCCGGTACGTCAAGAACAAGGACCTCGGCCCCGGCGAGCTCACCGGCAAGGTGCTCACCATCTTCACGCTGAAGTTCACCAACGGCTCCGGCAAGCCCCTCGACCTCAACAAGGTGCAGGTCACGGCCGTTTACGGGAGCAAGAAGACCCGCGCCCAGCACACCTCCTACGCCAATCTGAACGACTTCTACGGCACCGTCCCCGCCGGCGGCGCCAAGTCGGCGTCCTACGCCTTCGACCTGCCGTCGTCGGGCTACAAGTCGGTCATGGTCGGTGTCAAGTTCGACGCCCAGCACAAGACCGCGCTGTTCACGGGCGCCCTCCACAACTGACGTTCCGCGAGGTACGTTCGTGGTTCCAGCGTTCCCCCGGGGGTTGAGGGTCGTGTCATGTCCAGCGCTAACCGGTCTCGCGGATCGAGCCGGTCGATGATCGTCAAAGTGCTCGCGCTGCCGGTGGTCGGGGTGGTGGGCTTCCTCGGCTGGCAGCTGCCGCTGAGCCACGACCCGGCCCCGCAGACCGTGCCCGTGCCGGGCGCCCCCGGCGCCGCGCCCGTCGGCACCACCGCGTACAAGATCCCGGACGGCGCGCTGTTCGTGTCGCCGTCCGGGAGCGACGGCGCCGACGGCACCAGGAAGCACCCCCTGCGCACGCTCGCCAAGGCCGTCACGAAGGCGCGCAACGGCGGCACCGTCGTGCTGCGCGGCGGCGTCTACCACGAGTCCGTCACCGTTCCCGGCGGCAAGAGGCTGACCGTCCAGTCCGCGCCGCACGAGGCCGTCTGGCTCGACGGCAGCTCGCAGGTCACCGGCTGGCGGCAGGGGAACCGCGCCTGGGTCCACGAGGGCTGGACGGCCCGCTTCGACGCCAGCCCGACCTACACCCCGGGCGCCCGGGCCAGCGGCGACTCCGACTTCCGGTTCGTCTCGCCCGACCACCCGATGGCCGCGCACCCCGACCAGGTGTGGCTGGACGGCGTCCCGCAGAAGCAGGTCCGCGCGCGCGGCGACGTCAAGGACGGCACCTTCTACGTCGACGAGGCGTCCCGCCGGCTCTACCTCGGCTCGGACCCGCGCGGCCACGACGTGCGCGCCAGCACCCTGTCCGAGGCGATCACCGTCGGCGGCGCCGGGTCCCGGCTGCGCGGCATCGGGGTGCGCCGCTACGCCACCTCGCTCCCCCAGCTCGGCAGCGTGAAGGTCACCGCGCCGGACGTCACCGTTGAGAACGTCGCGGTGAACGAGTCGGCCACCACCGGCCTCAGCGTGCTCGCCGCGCACGCCCGCGTCCGGCACGTCACCACGACCGGCAACGGGATGCTCGGCGTCCACGCCAACTACGCCGACGACCTGCGGCTCGACGCGGTCCGCAGCACCGGCAACAACGTCGAGCACTTCAAGTACTCGCCGGTGTCGGGCGGGGTGAAGGTGACCCGGTCGCGGAAGGTCGCGGTCACCGGCGGCGTGTTCGCCGACAACCTCGGCAAGGGCGTGTGGATGGACGAGTCCGTCTACGACATCACGCTCACCGGCGACCGGATCCTGCGCAACGCCGACCACGGCGTCTCGCTGGAGCTGAGCGCGAAGGCGGTCGTCGCCGGCAACGTGATCGCCGGCAACGCCGGCGACGGGCTGAAGGTGAACAACACCTCCGACGTCCAGATCTGGAACAACTCGCTGGCCGGAAACGGCCGCACCATCCACCTCGCGCAGGACCCGCGCAGCCCGTCCGACCCGCACGCGGCGGGCCGCGACCCCCGGCAGAAGACCGCGGACCCGGCGATGACCTGGCGCGTGTCCAAGGTCGTCATCAGCAACAACACCCTCGCCGACGCCCGCCCGGGCACCCCGTGCCTGCTGTGCGTCGAGGACGGCACGCACCAGCGCGGCGGCGGGCAGATGGGCGTCGCCGCCGACGGCAACGTCTACGTCCGCCCGGACGGGAACCCGCGCACGCTCGTGCGGTGGGCGCGCGGCTCCGGCGGCACGACCGACTTCGGCGACCTCGGCCGGTTCCGGTCGCAGACCGGGCAGGAAAAGCGCGGCGCGCTGAAGACCGCCGCCACCGCCGCCGGACCGGACGGTGAACTGGAGCGCACCGTCGCCGCCCAGGCGGACGCCGGCAACGCGCTCCCCCTCCCCGCCCCGATCGCCACCCTCCTCGACAAGCCCACCGGAACCCGCCACGTAGGCGCCTGGACGCCCTGACCTAGGGGCGCGTCCAAGGGAACTGGCGGCCGAGGAGCGCTTCGAGGTCGGCGTTGTAGGGGGCGTAGTGCTCGGCGAGGGCCTGGCGGGTCGGGGCGGCGAGGTCCTGGCTCGGCGCCGCGTTCCACACCTTGACCGCCGACGGCGGCAGCGGCGCGGGCTCCAGCCCGAGGAACCGCGCCACCGTGTCGCACGCCGTCTGCGGGTCGGCGTAGAACTCCTCGGCCGCCAGCACGCAGAACCGGTCCGCCGGGAAGTGCTTCATCCAACGCCGCAGGTGCGGGGCGTACTCGCCCTGCGCCCGGTACGACTGCTGCTCGTGCGCGTAGCTGGTGTAGCCGGGCTGCCCGGCGATGATCCGCTCCTCCTCGCCGGCGAGCCGGTCCGCCTCGGCGGCCAGCGCCTCCTCGAACGACGCCAGCTCCTCGGCGTTCTGCCGGCGCCGCTCCCGGTAGTGCGAGAACGCCCGCTCGATCGGGTCGCGCAGCACCAGCAGGATCTTCGCGTCCGGGACGTCCCGCCCGGCCCGCTCCGCCGCCAGCGGATGGAACAGGTAGTACGGCGACCCCTCGCCCACGACCTTCCCGGCGCGCCGCGCGGACGCGGGGAAGTGCGACCGGTACCAGGCGGCGCCCTTGTCGTAGTTGGAGTCGAAGTAGTGGACGCCCTTGGTGTGGTTGTCCTTGGGCAGCAGCCGCGCGTTCGGGAACAGCGGCATCACCTGCGGATGCTCCAGCAGCGTGTAGTACAGCGAGGTGGAGCCGCCGCGCTTAGCTCCGATCAGCAGGAAGTCGGGGCCGGGGCGCAGGGCCGCCGTGCTCATCCCGTATCCACGGATAACGCTGCGGCCCGCGGCGACGACCGGGCCGGGAAGAGTCCCTCGATTCACAGGGGACAGATTACCGGCCCGGCGCCCGTATTCTTGGTCTCGTCTTTACCGGGCCCGGAAGGGCGCGGCGGCGGCCGTACGCGGACCGGCTCGGCCAGGGAGGGGCTTCATGACCGTCAAGGGCGTCTTCCCGCGCCGCCGGCCGCCCGCGCCGAGCGCCGGCTGGTGGGCGTTCACTCTGCCGCTGGCCCTGATGCTCGCCAGCGACTACAAGCTGCGCAGCCGCGACGTCGACAACGCCGTCGGCGGCAGCGCCGACCTGACCGTCCTGGTCGAGATCGCGATCTACGGCGCCGCCGCCCTGTACCTGGTGTGGAAGTTCGGGCTGCGGGCGCCGCGCCGCCGCACCACCGGGCTGCTGCTCGCGGCGTGGCTGTTCTGCGGGTACGTGGCGTTCTCCGCGCTGTGGTCGCCGTTCAAGTCGCTCGGCCTGGTCCGCGGCGTCCAGCTGCTGATCACGATGCTGGTGGCGCACACCGTCGCGACCCGCGCCACCCCCGCCGACCTGCGTAAACTCGCGCACATCTTCGTCGGGATCGTGCTGGTGTCGGTCGGGATCGGCGTCGCGCACCCGTTCCCCCGGACGCTGCACACCGAGACCCGGTTCAACTGGCTGTACGTCCACCCCGTCATCGCCGGCGTGTACCTCGCGGTCGCGATCCTGCTGGTCGTCGGGTACCTGATCCGGTGGAACCGGCCGCAGGACCGGCTGTGGCACCCGGTGGTCTACGCGGTGGCGCTGGCGGTCCTGACGGGGGCGCTCGTCGCCACCGGGACGCGCGGCGCGGCGCTCGGCTGCGCCGCCGGGCTGCTGGTGCTGCTCGCCACCGCGCGGGGCCCGAAGGGCCGGGTCGACGTGATCGTGATGGGCGCCGCCGTCGCCGTGCTGGCGGTGCTGGCGTTCTCCGACAAGATCCTGGCGTTCGTGTCGCGCGGCGAGACCACCGAGCAGCTCGCCACCCTGAACTCCCGCACCGAGCTGTGGTCGCTGGCGATGGACGCGTTCCGGGAGGAGCCGATCTTCGGCCGCGGCCTCGGCGCGTCCCGCGGCCTGTTCCTGGACAGCATCGGACTCGGCGGCGGCCACAACGCGTTCATCAACGCACTCGTCGACAACGGCGTGGTCGGCACGGTCGCGTTCGCCGCGCTGCTGCTGACGCTCGGCTTCGTGCTGCTGACGATCTGCCGGCACCAGACGCTGCGCGCCGACGCCGGCATGCTGCTCGGGATCTACGGCTGCTTCCTCACCGACAGCATGACCACCGAAGGGCTCGCCGCGCCCGCGAACGTGTCGTCGGTGTGGCTGTTCATCCTCGTCGCGTGGGCGGAGACGCTGCGCCGGCAGGGCGGCGACCCGCCGCCCGCCGTCCAGCGGTCCCCCGCGGACACCGTGGTGGACGCGGCGGGCTGGTCAGGCCCCACCGTGACGGCGACCGCGCAGGTAGAACACCCCGCCGAGCAGCCCTAGCAGCACCAGCCCGGCCAGCGCCCCGGTCCCGACCAGGCCGCCCGGCATGCCGGACTTGGACGGGATCGTCACCGGGGAGGTCTCATCGCTCGCCGGCGACGCCGACGCCTCCGGCTCCGTCGCCGCGTTCGCCGCCGGCAGCGCCACCGTCCGGAACACCGGCCGGCTGCCCGCCCCCGCCACCAGCACCTTCCGGCCGTCCGACGACACCCCGAACGCGTGCCCGGCCAGCGACGCCGCCGTCTTCACGACCTGCCCCACGTCGTCCCGGATCCCGCCGAGGATCCGCACGTCCGTGGTCGTCTTCAGGATCACCCGGCCGTCCCGGGCGAAGTCGCCGCCGCGCACCGGGAACGGCAGCGTCCGCAGCCGGGTCAGCGCGTTGTTCGCCGGGCCGAGCACCCCGGGCAGCGCGAACACGGCCGCGGCCGTGGCGTCCCGGGTGATGATGTAGACGCGGCTCTCCGCCGGGTCGGCCAGCAGCGCGGCGCCCCGGTGCCCCCCGTCGGGGAACTTCAGCCGGAACGTCTTGACCGGCAGCGTCCCGCCGGTCAGCGTCCTCGGCTCGGCGACCCGGTGCAGCAGCAGGCTCCCGGCCCGCCCGGCGCTCAGGTCCCCGACGAACAGCCCCGACTCCCCGGACCCGTTCTTCACGATCGTGATCGCGTCCCACCGCGCCGCCGCCGCGCCGGACAGCGTGTAGGCCGCGCGGGTGCGGCCCCTGCCGTCGAGCGCGTACAGCCGGGCCCCGCCGACGCCGGACGCGACCGTCCACCAGATGTCGGGGTGCAGCACGCCCGCGACCATCGCGGCCGGTGCGGCCACGGCGGGCCGGAACGCGGCGCGGGCGGGCGCGGTGGTCGTCACGGCGGGGCTCGGTGACGGCGCCGCGACCGCCGCCGGCCCTGTCAGAACCACGAGCACCGCCGCCGCGCCACCCGCGGCGAACCGGAGCTTGAGGGGATGCGTTCTCACAGTTCGACGTCCATCTCTGCCGGGAATCGTGTGGCATTCTTGCGCATGTGGATCCGCTCGGCATTAAAGGTACTTACTCCTTCACCCCCCGCGTACACGGTGACCAGCGGGGATCTTTCCATGAGTGGTTCCGGGACGACGCGCTGCGGACGGTCGCGGGACACGGGCTGACCCTGGCGCAGGCGAACTGCTCGGTGTCGTCCAAGGGCGCGCTGCGCGGCGTGCACTTCGCCGACGTCCCGCCCGGCCAGGCCAAGTACGTGACGTGCCTGCGCGGCGCGATCCTCGACGTCGTCGTCGACCTGCGCGTCGGGTCGCCCACGTTCGCGCAGTGGGAGGGCGTCCGGCTGGACGACGAGTCGCGCCGCTGCCTGTACGTCGCCGAAGGCGTCGGGCACGCGTTCATGGCGCTCACCGACGACGCGACGGTCATCTACCTGTGCTCGGAGCCGTACGCGCCGGACCGCGAGCACGGCGTCCACCCGCTCGACCCGGAGATCGGCATCGAGTGGCCGGCCGGCATCGAGCCCGTCCTGTCCGGCAAGGACGCGCAGGCGCCGACGCTCCAGGAGGCCCGCGACGCCGGGCTGCTGCCCTCCTACCAGGACTGCCTCGACCACTACGCCAAGCTCGGGCTGCCCGGCTGACCCTCCGGCCTGCCCGGCCGGCCCTCCGGCCACGCGGCCGTGAGGGACGGCCAGGCGGCGCGCAGGGCGTCCCGCCAGTCACGCATGGGCGGCAGGCCCGCCGCCGCCCAGCGGCCGTGCCCGAGCACGCTGAACGCCGGACGCGGCGCGGGCCGCACGAACCTCTCGCTCGTCGTGGCCCGCACCCGCGCGGGGTCGTGGCCGAGCAGCGCGAACACCTCGCGGGCGAGGCCGTACCAGGTCGTCCGGCCCGCGTTGGTGCCGTGGTAGGCGCCGGCGGGGGCGTCCGCGCGGGCCAGCGCGATGATCCGGCCGGCGAGGTCCCCGGTCCAGGTCGGCTGCCCGGCCTGGTCGTCGACCACGTCGACGGTGTCGCGCTCCCCCGCCAGCCGCGCCATCGTCCGGACGAAGCTGGGCCCGTTCGCCCCGTACAGCCAGGCCGTCCGCACCACGTAGCCGCGCTCGTACCCGAGCACCGCCGTCTCGCCGGCGAGCTTGGTGCGGCCGTAGGCGTTGACGGGCGCGGCCGGCGCGTCCTCGGGGTACGGCTCGGTGGCCGTGCCGTCGAACACGTAGTCGGTGGACACCTGGACGAGCTTCGCGCCGATCTCCGCGCATCCCGCGACGAGCGCCTCGACGGCGGTGCCGTTGACGGCCAGCGCCGCGTCCTCGCGGGTCTCGGCGTCGTCCACGGCCGTCCAGGCGGCGCAGTTCACCACGGTCTCGGGCCGGTGCCGCCGCAGCGCCTCGCGGACGGCGGCCGCGTCGGTCAGGTCCAGCTCGGCGCGCCCCGGCGCCACCACGTCGTCGAGGCGCGCGACGACGTCGGCGCCGAGCATCCCGCCGGCCCCCGTGACCAGCCACGTCACCCTGCGGTCCGGTTCATCGGGCGTCCTCCGCGCGCTTCTTCAGCGGCTCCCACCAGGCGCGGTTCTTTTCGTACCAGCGGACCGTCTCGGCCAGGCCGTCCTCGAACGCCACTCGCGGCGCGTACCCGAGGGCCCGCAGCTTCGCGTCCGACAGCGAGTACCGGCGGTCGTGGCCCTTGCGGTCCTCGACGCGCTCGACCCTGTCCCAGCCGGCGCCGACCGCGTCCAGCAGCCGCCGCGTCAGCTCCAGGTTCGTCAGCTCCGCCGTGCCCGCGATGTGGTACACCTCACCGGGCTCGCCGCGCTCGGCGACGACCTGGATGCCGCGGCAGTGGTCGGCGGCGTGGATCCAGTCGCGGACGTTCCCGCCGTCCCCGTACAGCGGCACCGTCCGGCCGTCCAGCAGGTTCGTGGCGAACAGCGGGATGACCTTCTCCGGGTACTGGTACGGCCCGTAGTTGTTGCCGCAGCGGGTGATGCTGACCGGCAGCCCGTGCGTGCGCGCGTAGGCCCGCGCCATCATGTCGCCGCCCGCCTTCGCCGCCGAGTACGGCGAGTTCGGCGCGAGCGGCGCCTCCTCGTCCCAGGAGCCCTCGTCGATGCTGCCGTACACCTCGTCGGTCGACACCTGCACGACCCGCGGCGTCCCCGCGTCCAGGCACGCCTGCATCAGCGTCTGGACGCCGAGCACGTTCGTCCGCGCGAACTCCGCGCCGCTGGCGATCGACCGGTCCACGTGCGACTCGGCCGCGAAGTTCAGCACCACGTCATGCCCCGGCACCAGCTCCGCGAGCAGGTCCCCGTCGCAGATGTCGCCGTGGACGAACGTGAACCGCCCCTCGACGGGCTCCAGGTTCGCGAGGTTCCCGGCATAGGTCAGCTTGTCCAGGACGGTGATCTCGGCGCCGTCCCACGCGGGGAACGCCCCGGACGCCAGGTCCCGCACGTACTGCGACCCGATGAACCCGGCCCCGCCCGTCACGAGGACGCGGGGGGCGCTGCTGCCGCCGCTCAATTGCTGATCTGCACTTTGCTGTGATCTCCCAGGACGAGTCGGTGCGCCTTCGGCACCCGGGGGGCGGGGGTGACCTCGGCCTCGCGGCCGATGAGGGAGCACTCGATGCGGCCGACGCCGTCGATGGACGCGCCGCGCAGCACGATCGAGTACTCGATCTCGCTGTCCAGGACCGCGCAGTCGCGGTCGATGGAGGTGAACGGGCCGACGTAGGAGTCGCGGACGACCGAGCCGGCGCCGACGACGACCGGGCCGACGACGCGGGACCCGGTGACGCGCGCGCCCGCCTCCACCACGACCCGGCCGATCAGCTCGCTGGCCCCGTCCACCTCGCCCTCCACATGAGGTTCGACGCTCTCCAGGACGAGCCGGTTGACCTCCAGCATGTCGGTGACGTTCCCGGTGTCCTTCCAGTAGCCGGTGATCACCGTGGACTCGACCCGGTGGCCGTGGTCGATCAGCCACTGGATCGCGTCGGTGATCTCCAGCTCGCCGCGCGCGGACGGCTTCAGCTCTCCGACCGCCTCGTGCACCGCCGCGCTGAACAGGTACACCCCGACCAGCGCCAGGTCGCTCTTCGGGACCTCCGGCTTCTCCTCCAGCGCGACGACGCGGCCGGCGCCGTCGAGCTCGGCGACGCCGAACGCGCGCGGGTCGGAGACGTGCGTCAGCATGATCTGCGCCTGCGGGCGCTCGGCGCGGAACCGGTCGACGAGCCCGTCGATGCCGCCGACGATGAAGTTGTCGCCGAGGTACATCACGAAGTCGTCGCCGCCGAGGTACTCGCGGGCGATGAGGACGGCGTGCGCCAGCCCGCGCGGGGCGTCCTGGCGCAGGTACGTCACGTCGAGGCCGAACGCCGAGCCGTCGCCGACGGCGCCGCGGATCTCCGCCTCGGTGTCGCCGACGACGATGCCGACCTCGCGGATCCCGGCGTCCCGGATCGCCTCCAGCCCGTAGAACAGCACGGGCTTGTTCGCCACCGGGACGAGCTGCTTCGCCGAGGTGTGGGTGATGGGGCGCAGCCGGGACCCGGCCCCGCCCGCCAGCACGAGGGCCTTCACCGGATCGCGGCCGGCACGGCGAGGACGGTGCTTCGGCCCTGGGGGGCGGGCAGGTGCACGGGGGGCTCCAAAAGGGTGCTTATCGGGCGCCGGTGATCATCCCGGCGCCGACGGTGTTGTTGGTGGCCTCGTCGATCAGGATGAACCCGCCGGTCAGCCGGTTGCGGTTGTAGTCGTCGACGAACAGCGGCTGCGTCACCCGCAGCGAGATCCGGCCGATCTCGTTCAGCCCGAGGCCCTCCGCCTGCTCGTCGCGGTGCAGCGTGTTGACGTCCAGCCGGTAGTGCAGCTCCTTCACCAGCGCCTTCGCGGTGCGGGTGGTGTGCTTGATGATCAGCTTGGCGCGCGGGGTGAGGACCCGGTCCGGGGTCATCCAGCACACCATCGCGTCCAGGTCCTGCGCGGCCTCCGGCCGGTTGTGCGGACGCGCGATCATGTCGCCGCGGGAGATGTCGATGTCGTCGGCGAGCCGCAGCGTCACCGACATCGGCGCGTACGCCTCCTCGACCGGCCCGTTCGGACCGTCGATGTGGGTGATCGTCGTGGTCAGCCCGGACGGCAGGTGCACCACCTCGTCGCCCGGCTTCAGCACGCCGCCCGCGACCTGCCCCGCGTAGCCGCGGTAGTCGTGCAGCTCGGGGTCGGTGGAGGCGTGCGGCCGGATCACGTACTGCACCGGGAACCGGACGTCGATCAGGTTGCGGTCCGAGGCGATGTGCACGTGCTCCAGATGGTGCAGCAACGACGACCCGTCGTACCACGGCATGTTCATGCTGCGCTCGACGACGTTGTCGCCGTGCAGCGCCGAGATCGGGATGAACGTCAGGTCCGAGACGTCCAGCTTGGAGGCGAAAGCGGTGAACTCGTCGACGATCCGCTCGTACACGGCCTGGTCGTAGTCCACCAGGTCCATCTTGTTGATCGCCACGACCAGGTGCGGGACCTGCAGCAGCGTGGTCAGGAACGCGTGCCGCCGGGACTGCTCCAGGATCCCCTTGCGGGCGTCCACCAGGATGATCGCCAGGTCGGCGGTGGACGCGCCCGTCACCATGTTCCGGGTGTACTGGATGTGCCCGGGGGTGTCGGCGATGATGAACTTGCGGCGCGGCGTCGCGAAGTAGCGGTACGCCACGTCGATGGTGATGCCCTGCTCCCGCTCGGCGCGCAGGCCGTCGGTCAGCAGCGCGAGGTTGGTGTACTCCTCGCCGCGGTCGACGCTGGTCTTCTCGACCGACTCCAGCTGGTCCTCGAAGATCGACTTGGAGTCGAACAGCAGCCGCCCGATGAGGGTCGACTTGCCGTCGTCGACGCTGCCGGCCGTCGCGAACCGCAGCAGGTCCATGCCCTTGACCTGCTCGCTCTGGGCGGACCCGGTCTCGGCGGACGCGCTCGCTGCGGGCTCGATCGTGCTGGCCATCAGAAGTAGCCCTCCTTCTTGCGGTCCTCCATGGCGGCCTCGCTGGTCCGGTCGTCGGCGCGGGTCTGGCCCCGCTCGGTGATCCGCGTCGCGGCGATCTCCGCGATCACCTCGTCCAGCGACGCGGCGTTCGACTTCACCGCGCCCGTGCAGGACGCGTCGCCGACCGTCCGGTACCGGACCGACGCCTCGAACTCCGGCTCGTCGTCACCGCGGTTCGCGAACCCCGTCTCGGCGTCCAGCAGCAGCCCGTCCCGCTCGAACACCCGCCGCGTGTGCGCGAAGTAGATCGGCGGCAGCTCCAGCTCCTCGCGCCGCACGTAGTCCCAGATGTCCAGCTCCGTCCAGTTCGACAGCGGGAACACCCGGACGTGCTCGCCCTGCGTGATCCGCGTGTTGAACAGGTTCCACAGCTCCGGACGCTGGTTCTTCGGATCCCACTGCCCGAACTCGTCCCGGAACGACACCACGCGCTCCTTCGCGCGCGCCTTCTCCTCGTCGCGGCGCGCACCGCCGAACGCCGCGTCGAACCCGTGCTCCTCGATCGCGTCCAGCAGCGGCGTGATCTGCAGCCGGTTCCGCGACGCGCGGCGCCCCTTCTGCTCCGTCACCCGGCCGGAGTCGATCGCGTCCTGCACCGACGCCACGATCAGCCGGACGCCGAGCTCGGCGACCCGCCGGTCGCGGAACTCCATCACCTCGGGGAAGTTGTGCCCGGTGTCGACGTGCATCACCGGGAACGGGATCGGCGCCGGCCAGAACGCCTTCTGGGCGAGGCGCAGCATCACGATGCTGTCCTTGCCGCCCGAGAACAGCAGCACGGGCCGCTCGAACTCGGCCGCCACCTCCCGGAAGATATGGATCGACTCGGCCTCGAGGACGTCCAACTGGGACAGCAGATAATCGCAACGCTGCATGGTCTAGGGCTCTCTCCACGCTGTTCTGGCAGATGCAACCGGTGGCACGGGACGGGCGCCCGCGCTTCCACCGGATCGAACGCCGGCCCGCCCGTGATCAATCCCGCCGGGCGAAGCGGTCAGTCGGGCAGGCTGTCGTTCAGTTCTCCGATGCCGGTCAGCAGCGTCGACGCCGACACGGGATGGCACACCAGGATATCCGGCAGCCTCGGGTCCTTCCGGTTGTACTCCAGCGGAGCGCCGTCGATCCGCGACGCGTGCGCACCCGCCGCCAGCGCCACCGCCGCCGGAGCCGCCGAGTCCCACTCGTACTGGCCGCCCGCGTGCACGTAGGCGTCCACCTCGCCGAGCAGCACCGCGGAGATCTTCGCCCCCGCCGACCCGATCGGCACCAGCTCCACGTCCAGGTCCAGCTTCCCCGCCAGCCGCTGCACGAACTCCGGCGGCCGCGTCCGGCTCACCGCGATCCGCAGCTTCCCCGCGTCCGGCGCCGGCGCGTGCAGCGGAACCTCCCGCGGCAGCCCGCGGCGCGCCGCGCCGCTCCCCGCCGTCACCGGATCGGGCTCCCCGGCGTCGTGGCGGACGAGCGACGCCCCGCCCGTCGCGTCGGTCCGCAGTGTCAGGCCCTGCGCCGGCAGCGCCACCGCGCCCGCCGACAGCCGCCCCGCGCCCGCCGCGTCCCGCTCCCACAGCGCCACGTGGACCGCCCAGTCGCGGCGGCCCTCCTCGGAGAACTCGCGGGTCCCGTCCAGCGGGTCGATGATCCACACGCGGGACGCCGACAGCCGCTCGGCCTCCCCGGTGTTGCGGGTCGGCGCCCGGTCGTCGCCCCGCGAGCGCTTGCCCGCCACCGACGAGCGGCCCTCCTCCGAGAGCACGGCGTCGCCGGGACAGCGCTCCGCCAGCGCCGCCATCAGGTACTCGTGCGACCGCAGGTCGCCGGTGTCCTTCAGGGCGCGCCCGTCGGCGAAGCCCACCTCGTCCCGCACGCCCAGCAGCAGCCGCCCCGCCGCCGCGGCGAGCTCCGCCGCCAGCGCGTGGTCGTCCGCCGCCGCTCTCTCGGTCATCCGTTGATCACATTCCCGACTCGACTGGTCTGCCCGGTCCACTTTCTCATGCATACCCCACGCCGCCCGGTGCCAGGGTCACGTCCCACCTGGCGAGACCGGGCGCACGGCGGGCCCCGCGGCGCGCTCCGTCAGTACGCGCCGGAACCGCGGAACACCGCCGACCACGTCTTCCACATGATCTGCAGGTCCAGCGCCAGCGACCAGTTGTCCACGTACCGCAGGTCGAGCCGGACCGACTCGTCCCAGGTCAGGTCCGACCGGCCGCTGACCTGCCACAGCCCGGTCAGCCCCGGCTTCACCACCAGCCGCCGGTACACGTCGCCGCCGTACTGCGCGACCTCCTCCGGCAGCGGCGGACGCGGCCCCACCAGCGACATGTCGCCCCGCACCACGTTGAACAGCTGCGGCAGCTCGTCCAGCGAGTACCGGCGCAGCCACCGCCCCACCTTCGTGATCCGCGGATCCTCCCGGATCTTGAACAGCACGCCGTCGTTCTCGTTCCGCTCCATCAGCGCGTTCTTGCGCGCCTCCGCGTCCTGCACCATCGTGCGGAACTTCAGCACCGTGAACTCGCGGCCGCCGCGCCCGACCCGGACCTGCCTGAACATCACCGGACCCGCGCTCGTCACCTTGATCAGGAACGCGACCACCAGCATCAGCGGACTCAGCAGCAGCAGCCCCGTCAGCGCCGCCGTCCGGTCGAACAGCCCCTTCAGCACCCGCCGGCCACCGTCCAGCTCCGGGTGCTCCACGTGCAGCAGCGGCAGCCCCGACACCGGACGGATCGAGATCCGCGGCCCCGTCACGTCCATCAGCGCCGGCGCCACCACCAGCTCCACGTCGTCGCGCTCGATCTGCCACGCCAGCCGGCGCAGCGCCACCCCGTCCATCTCCGGGCACGCCAGCACCGCCACCGAGTCCGCGCCGATCCGCTCCGCGACCGCCGCCGTCTGCCCGAAGTCGCCGAGCACCGGCACGCCCTCGATCTCGTGGACCGCGTCCTCGCCGGACGCCAGCGCCGGCGGCAGGCACACCGCCACGATGTCCATCCCGTGGTACCGCTTCTGCCGCAGCAGCCGGATCAGATCCGCGACGGACGTGCGGTGCCCCGCCACCACGACCCGCCGCATGCACTCGCCGTTCCACCGCTTGCGGTGCAGCCACTTGCGCAGCCGGTACCGCGCGACCAGGTCCAGGAACGTGCCGAGCGGCATCGCCATCACGACGTACCCGCGCGCCACCTCCGTCTTGGTGGCGTACGCCAGGATCGCCAGCGTCGCGGTGAAGATGAACCCCGCGCGCAGGACGCCCTTGAACTCCTCGTAGCCCACCCCGATGTACCGCGGCTGGTACGCCCGGCACAGCGCCAGCATCGGGATCCACAGCACCGGCAGCGCCACCGTCAGCGCGACGTACGGCGCCGTCGGATCGCTCGGCACGCCCGGGAAGCGGAGCACGAACGCGATCACCCCGGCCGCGAGCATGCTGAAGAAATCGAGCCCGCCGGCGAACCGGCGGTACCATCCACTCCAGCTCTGCGCATCCGGGCGACGTTGCTCGTGGCGGATCGGTGACTCGGCCTGAACCTTGTCAACGACGGCCATACGACCTCACCCAACCCATGTAACGCGCGCCCCGAAAAGCTCGATCCATCCCAGAGACGGTTGAACAACGCTCAAGGTTCACATAAAACCTGAACCTCATCCGCGCTGAATTTTACGGGCTTCCCTCCGTGTGCACCCCGCCACGGACCGCATCCGGCCGATCTCCGAAACCGCTCGTTCAACCCGCGTGAAACGTGTTCTGCGCCGCCTCCAGGCCCCCGGTCAGCAGCGACTCCACCGCGTCCGCCGCCCGGTCGACCTCCAGCTCCAGCACCTTCCGCTCCGCCGCCGAGAAGTCCTTCAGCACGTACGCCGCCGCGTCCATCCGCCCCGGCGGCCGCCCCACCCCGAACCTGACCCGCAGGTACTCCTTGTCGCCCAGCGACCTGGTGATCGACCGCAGCCCGTTGTGACCGTTGTCACCCCCGCCGCGCTTCAGCCGCAGCGCCCCGAACGGGATGTCCAGCTCGTCATGGACGACGACCAGCCGCTCCACCGGCACCTTGTAGAAGTCCCGCAGCCCCCTCACCGGGCCGCCCGACTCGTTCATGTACGTCCGCGGCTTCGCCAGCACGACCCGTACCCCCTGGAGCCGCCCCTCCAGCACGTCGGCCCGCGCCCGGTGCGCCTTGAACCTGCCGCCCGCCCGGCCCGCCAGCAGGTCCAGCACCATGAACCCGGCGTTGTGCCGGTTGCCGGCGTACGACGGCCCCGGATTGCCCAGGCCGACCACCAGCCAGACGTCCGCGCTCACCCGATCTCCTTACGACCGAAGGCCCCCGCAGGCGCGCCTGCGGGGGCCGTTCGTCGGTTCTCGCCGTTCCGCGGTCCTACTCGGCGGACTCCTCCGCTTCGCCCTCGGCGGCGGCCTCGGCGGCCGCGGCCTCGGCCGCCTCCGCGGCCTCCGCCTCGGCCTCGGTCTCGGTGGCGCCGGCGGACGCGGACGCGTCCGCGATCTGCAGGATCAGCGCCTCCTCGTCGGTCGCCAGCGTGGTGCCCGACGGCAGCTTCAGGTCCTTGGCCAGCAGCTGCGTGCCGACCTCGACGCCCTCGATCGACAGCTCGACCGACTCGGGGATGTGCGTCGCCTCGGTCTCCACCGAGATCTGCACGAGCTCCTGCTGGACGACGCCGCCCGCGACCACGTCGCCGACCACGGTCACCGGCAGGTCGACGGTGACCTTCTCCCCGCGCTTGACCAGCAGCAGGTCGACGTGCTCCAGGAAGCCCTTGATCGGGTCGCGCTGCACGTCCTTGGGCAGCGCGAGCTCCGAACCGTTGCCGAGACCCTCGATGGTCAGCAGCACGTTCGGTGTCTTCAGCGCGAGCATCAGCTCGTGCCCCGGCAGCGTGATGTGCTGCGGGTCGGTGCCGTGACCGTAGAGGACGGCGGGCACCTTGCCGGCCCGGCGGGTGCGCCGCGCGGCACCCTTACCGAACTCGGTGCGCGGCTCGGCGGCGATGCGTACCTCGGACACGGCGAAAACTCCTCGTTGTTGCGATCCACGGCCGTCCCGCAGGACGTCCGCTACGGACAGAGCGAATCAGGCGTAGCTCGATGCGTCAGGCGCCTCGAAGATTCTTTGCGTTACCCGGGGAGTACGGACCTGAACGGAGCCGCACTGACGACCCGGGGCATACGCGGATTCAAGAAGTCTAGCCGATCGTTTCCACGCGCAACGCCATCGCCCCCGCGACGACCCGCCGCGGGGGCCTCTCCGAAACGTCCACGCCCCGGTCAAGCCGGACCCGATCGGCACCCTCACCCGAGAAGACGAACACCGACCCGAGCCCGTTCCCCCACCGGAGAACGCCCCGCCGCCTCAAGCAACCCCAGCCAGGACCGAACCGTGACCAACGACCTCAACCGAGGACCGAACCGTTACAAACGACCTCAGCCGAGGACGGTTACCGACAACCTCAGCCGACACCCCAGCCACGCACCGACCCCGACCGTCGCGATCGCGAGCGAAGCCGGATTTGAGCGAAGCAAGAATCCGATCGCGCAGCGAGCCCCCAGGGCGAGTCGGAGCGATGCAGCGATCGCACGCTTTGTCCGCCGAAGGGAGGGCCCCCAGAGCCCGACCGCCAAGGACAAAGCAAAACTAGCTATGCCCGCCGAAGAGGCTGGTGACGGAGCCGTCGCTGAAGACCTCGTTGATCGCGCGGGCGACCAGCGGGGCGATCGAGAGCACGGTCAGCTTGTCGAACTGCTTGTCCTCGGGGATGGGCAGCGTGTTGGTCAGCACGACCTCGGAGATGCGCGAGTTCTTCAACCGGTCGACGGCGGGGCCGGACAGGACGCCGTGGGTGGCGGCGACGACGACCTTGTCGGCGCCGTGGTCGAACAGCGCGTCGGCGGCCTTCACGATCGTCCCGCCGGTGTCGATCATGTCGTCGACGACGACGCAGGTGCGGCCCTCGACCTCGCCGACGACGTCGAAGACCTTCACCTCGTTGGCGACGTCCGGGTCGCGCTTCTTGTGGATGATGGCCATGGGGACGCCGCCGAGCCGGTCGGACCAGCGTTCGGTGACCCGCACGCGGCCGGCGTCGGGCGCGACGACGGTCACCCGGGAGGTGTCGAGGCGGCTCTCGAAGTGGTGCGCCAGCAGGTCCAGCGCGAACAGGTGGTCGACGGGGCCGTCGAAGAAGCCCTGGATCTGCGCGGTGTGCAGGTCGACGGTGATCAGCCGGTCGGCGCCGGCGGTCTTGAACAGGTCGGCCATCAGCCGGGCCGAGATCGGCTCGCGGCCGCGGTGCTTCTTGTCCTGGCGGGCGTACCCGAAGAACGGCGCGACGACCGTGATCCGCTTGGCGGACGCCCGCTTCAGCGCGTCCACCATGATCAGCTGCTCCATGATCCACTGGTTGATGGGAGCTGTGTGGCTCTGGATCACGAAGGCGTCGGAACCGCGGACGGACTCCAGGAACCGCACGAACGTCTCACCATTGGCGAAGTCGTACGCGGACGTCGGCGTCAGGTCGACGTGGAGGTTGTCGGAGACCTCCTTGGCCAGGTCCGGGTGGGCTCGGCCGGTGAAGAGCATCAGCTTCTTCTGACCGCTCGCTTTGATCCCACTCACCTCTGACAACTCCCCCTCAATGGAACTGTGCACTCATGTGGGTTGTCGTCCCCACTCCCAGGGCACCACAAGAGTCTCCTCCGTGGTCCCCGGTGTCTTTTGTCCGTGGGGGACGCCGCTGTCCTCCACCTCCCCGCCGCCTCGGCGGGGCAGTCATGGGCGCGCCGGTTCGCCGGCGCGGCCGTCAGGCGGGGTCGTCCCCGCCTTCGGCGGCACGGCGCGCCGCCTCCGCCGCCTCCGCCGCGGGCGTGCCGGGCCGCTTGCGCTCGACCCAGCCCTCGACGTTGCGCTGCCGCGCCCGCGCGACCGCCATCGCGCCCGGCGGCACGTCCTGGATGATCACCGAGCCGGCGGCGGTGTAGGCGCCGTCGCCGACCGTCACCGGCGCGACGATCATGTTGTCGCTGCCGACCTTCACATGGGAGCCGATGACGCTGCGGTGCTTGCGCACGCCGTCGTAGTTCACGAACACCGAGCTCGCGCCGATGTTGGAGTGGTCGCCGATCTCGGCGTCGCCGACGTAGGTGAGGTGCGGCACCTTGGTGCCCTCGCCGATCTCGGCGTTCTTGGTCTCGACGTAGGTCCCGATCTTGCCCTTGCGGGACAGCCGCGTCCCGGGCCGCAGGTAGGCGAACGGGCCGACGGACGCCTCCGGCCCGATCTCCGCCTCGACGCACACCGCGTTCACCACGGACGCGTCCGCGCCGACGCGGGTGTCGGTCAGCGTGCAGTTCGGGCCGACGCTGGCGCCCGCCTCCAGATGGGTGCGGCCGTGCAATTGCGTGCCGGGGTGGACGACGGCGTCCGGTTCGGCGGTGACGTCCACGTCGATCCAGGTGGACGCGGGGTCGATGATCGTGACACCGGCCCGCATGTGGGCCTCGAGGATCCGGTCGTTCAGCTGCCGCCGCGCCTGGGCGAGCTGGACGCGGTCGTTGACGCCCTGCGTCTCGGCCCAGTCGGCGACCAGGTGCGCGCCGGCGCGGTGGCCGTCGCCGCGCAGGATCGCGACCACGTCGGTGAGGTACTCCTCGCCGCCGGCGTTGTCGGTCGTGACCCGCTTGAGGGCGTCCTCCAGCAGGGTCCCGTCGAAGGCGTACATGCCGACGTTGATCTCGGTGACGGCGCGCTGCGCCTCGGTGGCGTCCTTGTGCTCGACGATCGCCTCGACGCTGCCGTCGGCCGCCCGGATCATCCGCCCGTACCCGGTCGCGTCGGGCATCTCGGTCGTCAGCACGGTGACCGCGTTGCCCGCGGTCTCGTGCGTCCGCACGAGGGCGGCGAGCGTCTCGCCGCGCAGCAGCGGGTGGTCGCCGTTGGTCACGACGACGGTGCCGTCGAGCGAGCCGGTCTGCTCCAGCGCCATCCGGACGGCGTGCCCCGTCCCGCCCTGGACCTCCTGGACGACGGGCTCCACGTCCGGCGCATGCTCGCCCAGGTAGGCGACGGCCTGCTCGCGGCGGTGCCCGACGACCGCGACGATCCGCCGCGGCCCGAGCTCGCGGGCGGCGGCGAGCACGTGGCCGAGCATCGCGCGCCCGCCCAGCTCGTGCAGCACCTTCAGGGTGCGGGACTTCATCCGGGTGCCCTCGCCCGCGGCGAGAACGATGACGGCGGCCGGGCTGTCGGCACTCACTAGGAGGCTCCTCGGCATCGCGGACGGGGATCGGCTGCGAGCGCGCCCACCTGCGCCATCAGGGCATGGCAGGCCGGAGCGCACCCGACACCGGAAGGATACCGCCCGCGCCCGGCCCTCCGGCCAGCGACCTGCCCTGACCAGCCCGTCTGCCGACATTCAAGACAGCTCCGGCGCCAGGATTTGAACCCGAACCAAGGGCACCAAAAGCCCGTGTGCTGCCAGTTACACCACGCCGGATCAAAGTGGACGCTTCGGACAGCAGGTCCGCGCGTCCGATCACACGATACCGGCCATCGCGGCCCGGCCCTACCCCATTTCGTCAGGGTGGGCGCCTCCTCGGATCCTCTCGGCGGCGGCGTCCGAGCGCTCGGACAACAGGGCCACCGCCGCCTCCTGCCCCAGCATCGCGCCAAGCTTCACCTCCTTGCGCTGCTGCTCGCGCGCTAGGTGAAAGGGCTGCCAGTAGTTCCGACGCATCGCCTCGATGCGCTCGGGCGCATGCCTCCGCCGAGCAGGCCTGGGGAGCTCTCGCAACCACAACGAGCATGTGCTCTTGGAGATGTTGAGCGATTCTGCGATCTCGTCATAGGTCCGCCCCTGGCGGCGGAGCTCGATGGCCTTGGGCTTGAGCTTCTCCCGGATCTCGTCCGGCATTGGTCCAGCCATGACGGAAGAGTACAACGGATTTTAACTGTTCGTGTCCAGTTCGTTGCCCTGCGCACACGAGCTCGTACGACCGAAAGCCCCAAATGGGTTTAGAGCGGCCGTTATCGAGCACTCAACTCGCATCTGCGCCGAACGCGTGGGCGGTTGAGTGGCCTGGTGTGGCCGCTGAGAGAGATTCCCTCTGATTTTACCGGCCGTCCCTGTCCAACTTACGGATCCGTAGGTTACGTTGGCGTAGGTAAGTGGCCCCTAGCCGCAGGAAGTGGTGACGCATGACAACGGCTCCTACCATGGCTCCTCCCCGATCAGAACGACGTCCCGAACTCTCCCCTGACCAGCAGGGCAATGCCGAACGCGCGCTCGTCGCGGTGTTCACCGGCGTCCCGTTCCTGGCCCTGTTCGCGGCCGTCCCGCTCGCCTGGGGCAGGTTCCTCGGCTGGACCGACGTCGCGCTCACGGCCGTGTTCTACGTGCTGTCCGCCGGAGGGATCACGGTGGGGTACCACCGGTACTTCACGCACGGGTCGTTCAAGGCGAACCGCGGACTGAAGATCTTCCTGGCGCTGGCCGGGAGCATGGCCATCCAGGGGCCGGTGATCACCTGGGTCGCCGACCACCGGCGCCACCACAAGCACTCCGACCAGGACTTCGACCCGCACTCGCCGTGGCGGTTCGGGGACGACTGGAAGGCGCTCGCCAAGGGCCTGGTCTGGGCGCACTACGGCTGGCTGTTCGACGCGAACAAGACCTCCAAGCAGCGGTTCGCCAAGGACCTGCTCAAGGACCGCGACATCACCCGGATCCACCTGGCCTTCCCGGGGCTGGTGGCGGTGTCGTTCCTGCTGCCGGCCGCGCTCGGCGGGCTGATCACGATGTCGTGGCTCGGGTTCTTCACGGCGCTGTTCTGGGCGGGGTTCGTGCGGATCACGCTCGTCCACCATGTGACGTGGGCGATCAACTCGATCTGCCACACGTTCGGCAAGGAGCACTTCGAGGTCCGCGACAAGTCCCGCAACGTGTGGTGGCTGGCGATCCCGTCGCTCGGCGAGTCGTGGCACAACCTGCACCACTGCGACCCGACGTGCGCGCGGCACGGGGTGCTGAAGGGGCAGATCGACATCAGCGCGCGGATCATCTGGGCGTTCGAGAAGGCGGGCTGGGCGAAGGACGTCCGGTGGCCGAAGGACGACCGGCTGTCGGCGAAGCGCACGAAGCAGGCGGCTTGACCGTCACAATTGATCCCGTGACAGATCCCGCTCCCAGGCCCCGCAGAAAGCGGATGACCGGCAAGGAACGCCGCGAGCAGCTCGTCGACATCGGCCGCACGCTGTTCGCCGAGCGCGGCCTGGACGGCACCTCGGTGGAGGAGATCGCCTCCGCCGCGGGTGTGTCGAAGCCCGTGGTGTACGAGCACTTCGGCGGTAAGGAGGGGCTCTACGCGGTCGTCGTCGACCGGGAGTTCGAACGGCTGCTGAGCCTGGTGACGGAGGCGCTGAACTCGGCGATCCACTACCGGAGCAAGCTGGAGAAGGCGGCGCTGGCGCTGCTGGAGTACATCGAGGGGCATCCGGACGGGTTCCGGATCCTCGTGCGCGACTCGCACGGCGGCACCGGGACGGGCAGCTACGCGAGCCTGCTCAGCGAGATCGCCGGCGAGGTCGAGTACATCCTCGCGCAGGAGTTCGACCGGCACGACTACGACGGCAAGTTCGCGCCGCTGTACGCGCAGAGCCTCGTCGGGATGGTGGCGCTGACGGGCCAGTGGTGGCTGGACGTCCGCAAGCCGAAGCGCGAGGAGGTCGCCGCGCACGTGGTGAACCTGGCGTGGAACGGGCTGGCGGGGCTGGAGCCGAAGCCGTCGCTGGATCCGCGGCAGCGCCGCAAGGAGATGGAGCGCGCGGAGCGGCGGGCCGAGAAGGCGGCCGCGAAGGCGGAGAAGGCGGCGGAGAAGGCGCAGCGGCGGAGCCGCCGGGACGCCGAGGCCGATTTCGTGGACCCGAGCCCGCATCCGTCGGTCTGAGTCGTCGGGGGCCGGCCGTGCGCGTGGTGCGCGCGGCCGGTCTCGCGCGTCCGGGGGCGGTCAGCTTTCAGGCTGGAGGAATTCGAGGCGGTTGCCGACGGGGTCGTCGGCGTAGCAGCGGCGGTATCCGGGGAACAGGCCGTCGTGGCGGACGTCGTGGCCGGCGGCGCGCAGGCGCGCGGCGAGGGCGTCGAGGTCGCCGGTGAGCAGGCCGGGGTGGGCTTTGCGGGCGGGCCGGAAGTCCTCTTCGATGCCGAGGTGGAGTTCGAGGCCGGGGCCGCGGAACCAGGCGCCGCCGCGCTTGGCGAGCTCGGGCGGCTTGGGGATCTCGTCGAGGCCGAGGACGCCGCCGTAGAAGGCGCGGAGGGCGTCCTCGCTGCCGGGCGGGGCGGCGAGCTGGACGTGGTGGAGGGCGGTGAGCATGCGGTCCTCCTGGCGGACGGACGCCGGCGGCCGTCCGGAGTTCGTCCGGGCGGCCGCCGGCAGGGGTCGCCGGCATCGGGTCGCGAAGCCGGGGCTCGGTGCCGGGCCGGGCGGTCTGCGATCATGTGCGGGTCGCGTCCGCGCGGCCTGGATGCCGCCCGCCGGCCGAGTCGGCGCACCGCAGGGGAACGAGTCGCTTCCCTCGGCCGGCGGGCGGCACCCCGTCTAAGGGGCGTGACGTGCGGCGATCACGAACACTCTCCTGAACGGGAAGACGGTGCCGTAGGGGCGGGCGGGGTAGGCGTCGCGGAGCCGGTCCCGGTAGGCGGTGAGGAACTCCTCGGTCTCGCCGGGCGGGAGCGCGGACAGGACGGGGCGCAGGGCGGTGCCCTTGACCCATTCGAGGATGGGGTCGTCGCCGGTGAGGACCTGCAGGTAGGTGGTCTCCCAGGCGTCGACGGCGCAGCCGAGGCGGGCCAGGCGGTCGAGGTAGCCGGCGGGGTCGAGGACGGGGTCCTCGCGGACGGTGCCGGCGAGGGGGTCGCGCCAGCGCGGTGACCGGCACAGCTCGCGGAGCAGGACGTGGCTGGGGGCGCCGAAGTTGCCGGGGACCTGGAAGGCGAGGCGTCCGCCGGGGGTGAGGGCGTCGATCCAGCGGGGCAGCAGGTCGAGGTGTTCGGGGACCCATTGCAGGACGGCGTTGGAGACGATGAGGTCGACGGGGTGCTCGGGGTGCCAGGCGGTGACGTCGCCGACCTCGAAGGTGAGCCGTCCGGGGATCGTGTGGGCGCGGGCGGCGGCGATCATCTCGGGGGAAGAGTCGAGGGCTCGCACGACCGCGCCGGGCCAGCGGCCGGCGAGGGTCGCGGTGAGCTCCCCGCTCCCGCACCCGAGGTCGACGACGTGCCGTGGCTCGATCGGTCCGAGCCGGCCGACCAGTTCGGTGAACGGCCTGGCGCGCTCGTCGCCGTAGACCCCGTACTGCGCGGGGTCCCATACGGCCTCGGCTTGTCTCGACATCAAGAGACATGATGCCGTGCCCATATCTTGATGTCAAGAATCTTGTGCGCCGCCGCGCCGGGACCGGTGGAGCGTGGCGCTGGAGACGGCGACGGCGACGGCGATGCCACACGACCACGGCCCGTCCCGACGTCGCGGCGGCCAGTTCCACGACGGCGGCGGGCGGCAGCCGGCCGCCCGACCGGGCGCGCTCCTCGCGTTCCCGCTTGAGGTAGAAGAGCGTGTAGTCGACGCCGACGGCCATGCCGATCAGCAGGATGACGTTGGTGCCGACGCCCGCGTCCGGGAAGGCGTGCGAGGCGAGCATCGGCAGGCCCGCGGCCGCGGCGATCGAGGAACCGACCGGTGGACCCGCGGACGGCGAAGGGATCACCCGATCGGGCAGGATCTACGGCAACCGGTGCGCCTGTTCGGTCGGCCCCCTGATCGGCCGCAGGTCCCTCGATATCAAGACAGGTAGGGTTGCGGCATGGAGGATGAGGTCGACCGGCTGGTCGCCGCGTGGCAGGCCGAACGCCCGGACCTGGACGTCCGGCCGCTGCAGGTCCTCAGCCGGGTGTCCCGGCTGGCCCGGCACCTCGACCGCGCCCGCCGCGCCGTGTTCGCCGCGCACGAGGTGGAGTCGTGGGAGTTCGACGTCCTCACCGCGCTGCGCCGGGCCGGCTCCCCGTACCAGCTGAGCCCCGGGCAGCTGCTGCGCGCGACGCTGGTCACGTCCGGCACCATGACCAACCGCATCGACCGGCTCGCCGCCGCCGGCCTGGTCGAGCGGCATCCCGACCCGCAGGACAAGCGCGGCGTCCAGGTCCGCCTCACCGAGGCGGGCCTGACGCGCGTGGACGCCGCGTTCGCCGACCTGCTGGGCCGCGAGCAGGCCATCCTGGAGGCCCTCACCCCCGAGCAGCGCGAGACCCTCGCCGTCCTGCTCCGCACCCTCCTGATCCCCTTCGACGCCTAGGCCCTCAGCGCAGCGCCGCCTCGAGGGCGGCGGCGACGGCGCAGAGCCGCTCCTCGCCGCCCGCCGGGCCGATGAGCTGCACGGACGCCGGCAGGTGCGAGCCCGGCAGCGGGACCGGCAGCGCGAACGCCGGCAGGCCCGCCACGTTGACCGGGCCGGTGAGCATCGTCAGCAGCAGGTCGTCGTCGCCGTCCGGCGGCTCCGGCGCGATCCCGGCGAGCACCGGCAGCGCGAGCACGCCGTGCCGGTCCAGCAGCGCGTCGAACTCCGCCCGGAGCGTCTTGCGCAGCTGCTCCGCCCACGTCCGCCGGCCGGCCGCGGCCTCCTTCAGCACGTTGAGCCGCCGGTACATCCGCTCGCTGATCCTGGACGGGTCGCCGAGCAGCGGGCCGTTCTGCGCGTACGCCTCCTCGCCGACGAACACGCCGTTGGCGAGCGCCGCGTCCTGGAAGTGCTCGCACGTCTCGTCGGTGATCGGGCCGAGGCGGCGGAGCGCGTCGTCCACGGCCGCGTCGATCTTCGGGTCGACGCTCGGGACGCGCAGCCGCCCGATCGTCATGTCCGCGTCATAGTCGCCCGGGGCGAAGGCCGGCTCGATGAGCCGCATGCCGGTGACGACGGCGGCGACGTCGCGGCCCATCGGCCCGACCGTGTCCAGCGTCGGCGACAGCGGGTAGACGCCGTCCAGCGGGACGCGGCCGTGCGTCGTCTTCAGCGACGCGATCCCGCAGCACGCCGCCGGGATCCGGACGGACCCGGCGGTGTCGGTGCCGAACGCGACGTCCGCCTCGCCCGCCGCGACCGCCACCGCCGACCCGCTGGACGACCCGCCCGGCACCCGCGACGGGTCCAGCGGGTTCACCGGCGTCCCCGACCACGGGTTGACGCCGTCGGCGCCCAGGCAGAACTCGGTGAGGTTGGCCTTGCCGACGATACGGGCGCCCTGCGCGCGCGCCGACGCGACGACGGGCGCGTCGGCCGCCGCCGGTTCGGCGCGCTCGGCCACCGCGCGGCTGCCCGCCGTGGTGGGCAGGCCTGCCACGTCGATGGCGTCCTTCACCGCGAGCCGCGGCCCGTCCCCCGGCGCGTCGTCGATCTTCAGGATCCAAGTCGTCATTGGTGGATCATGGCGATTACGAGCGCCGAGCACCAGAGATTCCGCCATATCGGATGCCTGGCGGTATGTCGGGCTAGTCGATGTCCTCGGCGAGCATCAGCCACTCCTCCTCGACCCGCGCGGCCTCCGCCTGGATCTCCTTCAGCCGCCCGTCCAGCTCCTGCAGCTTGACGAAGTCGGTGGCGTGCGCGGCGAGCTGCTCGTGCAGCTCCGCCTCCTGGCCGGACAGCTTCTCCAGGCGGCGTTCGAGACGGTCCAGCTCCTTGCGGGCCTTCCAGTCCTGCCCGCCCTTCGGCTTCGGCTGCGCCGCGGGCGCCTCCTGCGCGCGCGCCTGCGCGGTCCGGGTCTCCGCCGTTCCGGCGGCGCGCCGCTCCAGGTACTCGTCGACCCCGCCCGGAAGCAGCGACACCCGCCCGTCCCCGAGCAGCGCCACCACATGGTCGGTGATGCGCTCCAGGAAGTACCGGTCGTGGCTGACGACCACGAGGGTGCCGGGCCAGCCGTCGAGCAGGTCCTCCAGCTCGGTGAGCGTCTCGATGTCGAGGTCGTTCGTCGGCTCGTCCAGCAGCAGCACGTTCGGCTCGCCCATCAGCAGCCGCAGCACCTGCAGCCGGCGCCGCTCCCCGCCCGACAGGTCGCCGACCGGCGTCCACTGCCGGTCCCCGGCGAACCCGAGCCGCTCCAGCAGCTGGCTCGCCGTCCACTCCCGCTTCCCGACCGTGATGCGGCGGCGGATCTCCTCCACCGACTCCAGCACCCGCCGGGACGGGTCCAGCTCCTCCAGGTTCTGCGACAGGTGCGCCAGCTGGACCGTCTTCCCCCGCACCACCGTGCCGGACACCGGCGCCACCGAGCCGTCCAGCAGCCGCAGCAGCGTGCTCTTCCCGCTGCCGTTGACGCCGACCAGCCCGACCCGATCGCCGGGGCCGAGCCGCCACGTCATCCGCTCGAAGATCGGCCGCCCGGCGTCCCCGCCGCCGAGCCGGACGGTCACGTCCTCGATGTCGTACACGGTCTTGCCGAGCCGCGCCGTCGCGAACTTCGTCAGCTCCACCGAGTCGCGCAGCGGCGGCTCGTCGGCGATCAGCGCCTGCGCCGCGTCCACCCGGAACTTCGGCTTGGACGTGCGGGCCTGCGGGCCGCGCCGCAGCCACGCCAGCTCCTTGCGCAGCAGGTTCTGCCGCTTGGCCTCCGTCGCCGCCGCGATCCGGGACCGCTCCGCCTTCGCCAGCACGTACGCGGAGTAGCCGCCCTCGTAGCGCTCGACGCGGCCGTCCACGACCTCCCACGTCCGGTCGGTGACCTCGTCGAGGAACCACCGGTCGTGCGTGACGACCAGCAGCGCCACCCGGCGGCCCTTCAGGTGCCGGGCCAGCCACGCGATCGCCTCGATGTCCAGGTGGTTGGTCGGCTCGTCCAGCATCAGCAGGTCCGACTCGGGGACCAGCAGCCGCGCCAGCGCGATCCGGCGCCGCTCCCCGCCGGACATCCCGGCCAGCGGCGCGTCCAGATCGACGCCCGCGAGCAGCCCGGCCAGCACGTCGCGGGCGCGCGTGTCGCCCGCCCACTCGTGCTCGGCGCGGTCCCCCAGCACCACCGACCGGACCGTCGCGCCCTCCGGGAACACGTCCCGCTGCGTCAGGTACCCCAGGCGCAGGCCCCGCGCGTGCGTGACGCGGCCCGCGTCCGGCTCCACCTCGCGCGCCAGCACCTGCACCAGCGTGCTCTTGCCGCCGCCGTTGCGGCCGACGACCCCGACCCGGTCGCCCTCGTCGAGGCCGAGGGACACCGCGTCCAGCAGCGGCTTCGGCCCGTACGCCTTCGCGACGTTCTCAACATTGATCAGATTCACGACGCAGTCCAGCCTATTGCCCCGCGCGCACCGCCCGCGCGGCCGGCCGTGGCGCGGTCAGCCCTGCGGCGGGACGGGCGGACCCTGCGGCCCCGGCTGCCCGTACGGCGGCTGCGGCGGGGACTGCGGATTCGGCGGGTACGGGGCGTTCGGCGGGTACGGGACGCCGGGCGGACGGTACGCCGTGTCCGAGCCGCGCTTGCGCGCGCTCGTGGCGGCGAGCACGACGACCAGCACGACCAGGCCGGCGACCACGACGAGGGCCAGAATGATCAGCAGCGAGAGAGCGGCCATACGGCTTCCTGAGTTCGGGGGAGGCGGCACGGGCGCGCACGGGCACGCGTGAGGCGCCGCGGCGTCCGCCGGGCCTCAGCGTAGCGGCGGACGGCGCGCCGCGGTCACCGCGTCGGGGGCGTCGCGGCGGATCGCCCGGTCGCGGCGCACGGCCAGGACGGCGAGCGTCGCCACCATCACGACGGCCACCAGGCCCAGCAGCCCCGTCAGATACGTCATCGCTCCACCTCGTCGCGGAATCGGCGTCAATGATCAGGACGCCCGGCCCGCGCGCGGAGTTCGCTTGTGTGCCGAGAGCACACACCGTGACCGATCGAGCACCCCGGAGGGGCGACGCCCCTGACCGACTCCGCCACCGTCAGAGCACGGTGCCGGATTCAGAGCACGGTGGCGCCGGGCACCGGGCCCTGCGCCCGGACGATCTGCTCGGCCACCCCCGCGCCGTCCAGCGCCACCGCGAGGTCGGCGGCGTCCTCGTCGGTCTCGGCGAGGAACGCGCAGGTCGGGCCCGAGCCGGACACCAGCGCGCCGATCGCGCCGAGGTCGCGTCCGGCGTTCAGCGTGCGGGCCAGCGACGGCCGCAGCTCCAGCGCGGCGGGCTGCAGGTCGTTGGCGAGCGCGGCGCCGAGCGCCTTCGCGTCGCCCGTCGCGAGGGCCGTCATCAGGTCCTCCGCGACCGACGGCCGCGGCGCGCTCTCCCCCGCGGCGTCCCGGAGCCGGTCGCACTCGGCGTACACCGCGGGCGTCGACAGGCCGCCGTCCGCCGCCGCGAACACCCAGTGGAACGTGCCGCGGGTCAGCGCCGGGGTGAGCCGCTCGCCCCGCCCGACCCCGATCGCGGTGCCGCCGAGCAGCGCGAACGGCACGTCGCTGCCGAGCTCGGCGCCCATCTCCATCAGGTCGTCGCGCGCCAGCGCCGGCCGCTCCCGGTCGTCCCACAGCCGCGCGCACGCGACCAGCGCCGCCGCCGCGTCGGCGCTGCCGCCCGCCATGCCGCCCGCGACCGGGATCGCCTTGCGGATCCGCAGCCGCACCCGGGGCTCGACGCCGAGCCGCGACGCGACCAGCACCGCCGCCCGCGCCGCCAGGTTCCGCGCGTCGGTCGGGACCCGGCCGATCGCCACCCGCGAGTACGGCGCCGCCTCGACGGCGAGCTCGAGGCCGTCGGCCGGCTCCGCGGTCAGCTCGTCGAACAGCGACACGGCGTGGAACACGTTCACGAGGTCGTGGTAGCCGTCCTCCCGGATCGGCCCGACGCCGAGCTGGAGGTTGACCTTGGCGGGGACGCGTACCCTCACTGCGCTCACTCCAGAACCCTACGGGAGAGATCAGCCCCCGCTCGTCACGGGGAGGTTGCGGGGGTTGAAGTACGGCGCCGTCGCCAGCTCCCGCAGCGCCGACACCGCGCGCGTGTCGCCCGTCACCGAGTACGCGCGCCGCTTGTCCCGCGCGTCCTCGGCCTGCTCGTCGGAGTCGAAGTAGACGACCGCCTTGACCTGCGGGTCCTCCAGCGTCCTGGTGGCGGCGCGCAGCCACTCGGCGCGCCGCTGCCCGTAGGCCTTCGGCACCCCGAACTCGGCGATCATGATGGGCTTGTGCCGGCCCCGGGCCCACTGCATGAACAGCTTCAGCGTCTCCGACAGGTCCCGGTACTCGTAGTCGGCGCCGGGCGGCGCGTCCGCGCAGATCCAGTCGACCTGGTCGTCGCCCGGGTAGAAGGCGCCCGCGTTGGGCGCGCCGAACCCGCGCGCGCTCGGACACCACACCCAGGCGACGTTGTCGACCTTCTCCGCGGTGAAGATCTGCCGCAGGTGCTTCCACGCGGCGATGAAGTCGGCCGGCGAGTGCACCCGGTCCTTCAGGGACGCCCGGTCCATGTCGCGGGACCAGCGCAGGAACACCGGCTTGCCGGTCGCCTTGATCGCCTTCGCGCGGGCGCGGATCAGCGCGTCGTACTTGCCCTGGACGATCTCCTTGGTGTCGGCGCCCGCCCAGGTCAGCAGCAGGTAGCGGTTGCTGCCGACGACGGAGGTGTCCAGCCCGGTCGGGAACTCCGACTTCCAGCCCCGGTAGCTCTGCACGATGTCCAGCTGCCGCCCCATGTCCCGCTCGAACGCGGAGACGGGCGCCATGCCCGGCTTGTCGGCGTCCTTCCCGGCCGGGCCGGGCGACGCCGAGCCCGAGGCGGTGCCCGACGGGCCGGCGGACGCGGTGCCGGGCGAGGCCGTCGCCGATGGGGACCTGGTCGCCGCGCCGCCCACCGGCGGCGGCACCCACGCGCCGAAGTAGGCGCCCTGCTGCGGCGGGGTCGGGGCGATGCCCGCCCGCGCCGTCGTCGTTATCTTCGGTGCCGCGCCCGCGCCGTCACTGCAGCCCGCCGCCACCGTCGCGACCAGTCCCCCCGCCGCCACCAGCGCCGTCGCCGCCAGCGGCACCCGCGCCGCCCGCGCCCCGCCGGGCCGGAAGGCGCGCGCCGTCCGGGCCCGCCCGGTCCCCGCCCGCGCCGTCCGCGAACGCGCCTTCACCATTGCCCTCCGACTCTTCCGTGTCCATCGCCCCGGCGTGAGTTCCGCCGGAGCCGCTCGCGCGGGCGTCCGTCCCGGGGGAGCCCGCCGCGCCGGGGTCCGCCGTGCCCCCGGCCGCAGCCGCCGGGGCGCTGGGAGCGCCGTCCCCCTCGCTGGAAGGACCATACTCGGCAATACGGGCGAAGGCGGCCACGTCCAGAGCTTCGCCCCGCGCGCGCGGATCGACTCCCGCGGCGCGCAGCGCACGCTCCGCCTCCGCCGCCGACCCGGCCCAGCCCGCCAGCGCCGCCCGCAGCGTCTTGCGACGCTGCGCGAACGCCGCGTCCACCACGGCGAACACCCGCTCGCGGGACGCGGCGGCCGCCGGCGGCTCCCGCCGCGTGAAGGCGACCAGCCCGGAGTCGACGTTCGGCACCGGCCAGAACACCGCCCGGCCGACCGGACCGGCCCGGCGCGCCTCCCCGTACCAGGCGAGCTTCACCGACGGCACCCCGTAGATCTTGCTTCCCGGCGCGGCCACCATCCGGTCGGCGACCTCCGCCTGCACCATCACCAGCGCCGACCGCAGCGACGGCAGCACGTCCAGCAGATGCAGGACGACCGGCACCGCCACGTTGTAGGGCAGGTTCGCCACCAGCGCCGTCGGCGCCGGCCCCGGCACCCGTGTGATCTTCATCGCGTCGGCGCGCACGACCTCCAGCCGGCCCGCCAGCTCCGGCTCCCGCGCCGCCGCCGTCGCCGGCAGCTCCGCCGCCAGCACCGGGTCGATCTCCACCGCGACCACCCGCCGCGCCTCCGGCAGCAGCGCCAGCGTCAGCGACCCCAGCCCCGGCCCGACCTCGATGACCACGTCGTCCGGCCCGAGGCCCGCGGCCCGCACGATCCGCCGGACGGTGTTGGCGTCGATGACGAAGTTCTGCCCGAGCGTCTTGGTCGGCCTGATGCCGAGCCGCGCCGCCAGCTCCCGCACGTCCGCCGGCCCGAGCAGCCCCCGTCTCTCCCCCATGAGAACAAGTGTGGCAGGTCAGGAGAACAGGAACTTCCCGCATACCGGCCACTGCCCCTGCCAGCGCCCGTTCACCCGGTTGTAGAGCAGCTGCGCGCGGTACGTCTGCTCCCCCGCGCTCGCGTCCGACGGCCTGCCCGTCCCGCCGACCGACGCCCACGACGACAGCGAGAACTGGTACAGCCCGTAGTACCCGGACGGGTTCACGGCCTTGGGGTTGCCGTGCGACTCGCAGTTCGCCAGCCCCGCCCAGTTCAGCTTCGCCGCCGCGCCCGTGCCCGCCGACTTCGGCCCCACCGCCACGATCCGCGCCACCGGCTTGCGCTTCACCTTCTGCGCGATGACCGCCTTCACCTTCTTGCCCTTGCGCCGGACGTACGCCATCTGCACGACCTTGACGCCGGCCTTGCCCTTGCGCAACTCCTTCCGCGACCACGGCGGCACCGACGAGCTCTTCTTCTCGATCGTCGGCGCCGGCACCCGGACCGTCTTCGTCACCGGCTTCGACAGCAGCCGCAGCACCTTGATCAACTCCCCGGCGGGCTGCTCGCGCGCCGGCTTCACCAGGTCGTAGCGGCCGAGCTTCACCCCCACCTGGTCCAGCACCTGCTGCACGGTCGTCCCCGTCGTCATCGTCGTCGTCGTCTTCTTGTCCACGACGATGACGACCTTGCGCGGCGCCGGCGCGGACGCCTTCGGCGCGTCCGCCGCGCGCACCGTCGCCTGCGGCTTCGGCGATCCGCCGCCTCCGCACGCCGACGCCAGCAGGACCGTCGCGACCAGGACGGCAGAACTCGCGGGGGCTCGACGCACCGTTCCTCCAGGGGGAGCCGAACGGGCCTGGGGGCGCCCGTTCAACGGCCAGACACTAGAGCGGAAGGGCCCTCCCCCGCCACCTCAACGCCCACACGGGTCCCGCCGCCCCCGCGGGTAAGAAGAAGCGAACCCGAACGGCCATACTCATAGAGTCACTATCTGACTACATTAAGTAATCGAGAGTCCGTCTCGACCAGAAGGGAGCCCACGCCGAACGCGGGTGTCCAGGGCGCGGAAGCCCGCGAAGAGGCCAGGGGGCCGGTGCGGACGGCCAGAGCCCGGCCGTCCGCACCGTCCTTATTGCTTTGTTCTCGGCGTCAGGCGCTGGAGCGCCTTCCTTCAACGAGCAAAGCGGCGATCGCTGTGTCCATTGCATCGCCCTCGGCGGTCGGGACTGGGGGCCCTCCCTTCAACGGGCGCTGCGGCGATCGCTGCATCGCTCCGACTCGCCTAGCGGCTCGCTGCGCGATCGGATCCTTGCTTCGCTCGAATCCGGCTTCGCACGCGATCGCAACGTCCCGGCACCCGCATCCTCAGCCTACGGACGATCGCCTTTCCGCCCCCGCGTGGTGCTCACGCCCCCTATGTCACCGCGCCCGCTCCCCTCGTGCCCTGTCTCCGCTCGGCGCCTTCCACCCCGTGCGTGCCGCTTCCTTCCGCCCGCCGCCGCGGCCGCTCCGGTCGTAGGCCTGTCCGCTCGGCGCCTTCCCGCCCGCGCGTGGGGCTTCCACGCGTCGCCGCGGCCGCTCCGGGCGTGCGCTGTCCGTTCGGCGCTTCCGCGCGGCGCGGCGGCCGCTCCGGTCAAGGCCCTGTCCGCATTGCGTCTTCCTGCGGTGCGTGGGGCTCTTGCGCGGCGGGCGCCCTGGTCGTGGGGCTGGCTGCTCGGCGTCCTTGTGCGCGTGTGCGGGGCTTTCGTGCGGCGCGGCCGGGCTTGGGGTTTCGGGGGTCTAGGCGGTTGCTTGGGCGGCGGATTGGCCGGCGGCTCTCGCGGAGAAGAGGCAGCCGCCCAGGAAGGTGCCCTCCAGGGCGTTGTAGCCGTGGACGCCTCCGCCGCCGAATCCGGCGACCTCGCCGGCCGCGTACAGGCCGTCCACAGGGCGGCCGTCCAGGGCGAGGGCGCGGGAGTCCAGGTCGGTCTGGATGCCGCCCAGCGTCTTGCGGGTGAGGACGTGCAGCTTCACGCCGATCAGCGGGCCGACGGACGGGTCGAGGAGGCGGTGGGGGGCGGCGGTGCGGCTGAGCCGGTCGCCGAGGAAGCGGCGGGAGTTCCGGATGTCCTGGATCTGGGCGTCCTTGGTGAAGGGGTTGGCGATCTGCAGGTCGCGGGCCTCTATCTGGCGGCGCAGGAGCGCGGCGTCCAGGAGCGGCTCGTCGGTGAGGGCGTTCATGCCGGCGACGAGGTCGTCGAGGGTGCGGGCGACGGTGAAGTCGGCGCCGTGGCGCTTGAACGCCTCGACCGGGGCGGGCGCGCCCTTGGACAGGACGCGTTCGCGCAGCACCCTCCTGCGGTCGCCGCTGGTGATGTCGGGGTTCTGCTCCGAGCCCGACAGCGCGAACTCCCGCTCGATGATCTTCTGGGTGAGGACGAACCAGGAGTGGTCGTAGGCGGCGATGTCCGGGGTGGTGCGGAGGTGCTCGAGGGTCGCGAGGGTGTCGTGGCCGGGGAGGCAGGGCACGGGGAGGCGCCGTCCCAGGGCGTCGAACCACATGGCGGACGGGCCCGGCAGGATCCTGATCGCGTGGCCGGGCCAGATCGGGTCCCAGTTGCGGACGCCCTCGGTGTAGTGCCACATCCGGTCGCGGTTGACGAGGCGGACCCCGGCGGCGGCGCTGATGTCGAGCATCCGGCCGTCCACGTAGGCGGGCACGCCGGTGATCATGCGGGCGGGCGGGGTGCCGAGGCGGTCCGGCCAGTACCGGCGGACCATCTCGTGGTTCCCGCCGATCCCGCCGCTGGTGACGATCACCGCCTGCGCCGACAGCTCGAACGTCCCCGTCCGCTCGCGGTTGGACGCGACGCCGCGGGGTGCGTCGTCGGCGGCGAGGACGGTGCCGTGCACTCCGGTCACGGCCCCGTTGGTGAGAGTCAGGCCATCGACGCGGTGGCGATGGTGGAAGGTGAGAAGGCCCTCGTCGGCAGCGCGGCGGGCGCTGCGGACGAACGGCGCGACGACGCCGGTGCCGGTCCCCCAGGCGATGTGGAAGCGCGGCACCGAGTTGCCGTGGCCGTCGGCGCGCAGGTCGCCGCGCTCGGCCCAGCCCACCACCGGGGTCAGGCGGACGCCGTGGGACGCCAGCCAGGCCCGCTTCTCCCCGGCGGCGAACTCCACATAGGCGCGGGCCCACCGGGCGGCCCAGGCGTCCTCGTCGTCGAGGCGGTCGAACCGGGCGCTGCCCTGCCAGTCGTTCCAGGCCAGCTCGAAGGAGTCGCGGACGCGGAGCCGCCGCTGCTCCGGGGTGTCGACCAGGAACAGCCCGCCGAGCGACCAGTACGCCTGCCCGCCGAGGTTCGCGGCGTTCTCCTGCTCCACGAGCGCGACCCGGCGGCCGCGCGCCGTCAGCTCGTGCGCGGCGACCAGCCCGGCGAGCCCCGCGCCGACGACGATGGCGTCCGCGTCCATCCCGGCTACCGCGGGGTCACCATGGGCCGAAAATGCGTTCGCCGTTGGCGGCGATCGCGGTACAGAGGTCGGCCAGGTCGACGTTCTTGACCTCCGCCATCGCCCGGACGGTGTGCGGGATCAGGTACGAGGCGTTCGGCTTGCCGCGGTTCGGGACGGGGGTGAGGAACGGCGCGTCGGTCTCGACGAGGACGAGGTCGAGGGGCGCGACGCGCAGCGCCTCGCGCAGCGGCTCGGCGTTCTTGAACGTGACGTTCCCGGCGAAGCTCATCACGTAGCCGCGGTCGGCGCAGAGCTTCGCCATGGCGGCGTCGCCGGAGAAGCAGTGGAACACCACCTTCTCGGGCGCGCCCTCCTCGCGGAGGATCGCCAGGACGTCGTCGTGGGCCTCGCGGTCGTGGATCACGAGGGCCTTGCCGGTGCGCTTGGCGATCGCGATGTGCGCGCGGAACGAGGCGTGCTGGTCGGTCCTCGGCGCCCAGTCGCGGTAGTAGTCCAGGCCCGTCTCGCCGATCGCCCGCACCTTCGGGTGCGCGGCCATCGCCTCGATGTCGTGCAGGACGTCGCCGGAGATGCCGGTGGTCTCGTTCGGGTGGATCGCCACGCCCGCGTACACGTCGTCGAACTCGACGGTGGCGTCGACCGCGAACCGCGACGACGGCAGGTCGCAGCCGATCGTGACGATCCGGGTGACGCCGGCCGCCTTCGCCGAGTGCAGCTGCTCGCTGACCGGCGTGTCGACGATGTCGAGGTGGCAGTGGCTGTCGAACACCTCGGCCGGGAGGCGTTCGGGCAGCGGCGGGAACGGCCGGGCGACCTCGCCGCCCCGGTCGTCCGCCGGGCTCACTCGGCCTCCAGCCGGGCGAGCTCCTCGTCCACCACGGACGTGTCGAGCTTCTTGAACAGCGGCGTCGGCTTCGCCAGCGGGACGCCGGGCTTGATCGGCGTCGACTCCCAGCGCGCCGCGGTGTCGTAGTCGCCGGTGAGGACGGTGTAGTCGGGGCCGCCCTCCTCCGAGACCGTCTCCAGCCGCGGCATGCCGCTCCACACGCCCTCGCCGCCGAGCAGCTCGTACACCTTCTGCGAGGAGTTCGGCAGGAACGGGGTCAGCAGCGTCTTGGCGTCGTCGACGACCTGCAGCGCGGTGTGCAGGATCGACTGGACGCGGGCCGGGTCGTCCTTCAGCTTCCAGGGCGCCTGGTCGGACAGGTACCGGTTGGCGTCCCGGACGACGTCGAGCGCCTCGGTGATCGCGTTCTTGAACCGGGACCGCTCGAGCTCGGCGCCGACCGCCGCGAACCCGCTGCGGCTGCGCTCCATCAGCGCGCGGTCGGCGTCGGTGAGGTCGCCGGGCTCGGGGATCGCGCCGAAGTTCTTCGCGGCCATGTTCACCGAGCGGTTGACGAGGTTGCCCCACGCGGCGACCAGCTCGTCGTTGTTGCGGCGGACGAACTCCGACCAGGTGAAGTCGGTGTCGTTGTTCTCCGGGCCGGCGACGGCGACGTAGTAGCGCAGCGCGTCGACGTCGTAGCGCTCGAGGAAGTCCTTGACGTAGATGACGACGTTGCGGGACGAGGAGAACTTGCGGCCCTCCATCGTCAGGAACTCCGACGACACGACCTCGGTCGGGGTGTTCAGCGCGCCCATCGAGCCGGGCTTGCCGCCCTTGTCGCCCCGGCCGCTGTAGCCGAGCAGCATCGCCGGCCAGATCTCGGCGTGGAAGACGATGTTGTCCTTGCCCATGAAGTAGTAGGACAGCGCGTCCGGGTCCTGCCACCAGGCGCGCCAGGCCTCCGGGTCGCCGGACCGCCTCGCCCACTCCACGGACGCCGAGAAGTAGCCGACGACCGCGTCGAACCAGACGTACAGCTTCTTCGCCGGGTTGTCGCGCCAGCCGTCCAGCGGGATCGGCACGCCCCAGTCGAGGTCGCGGCTGATCGCCCGCGGCTGGATGTCGTCCAGCAGGTTCAGCGCGAACTTCAGCACGTTCGGCCGCCACGCCAGCGCCCCGTTCTGCTTGCCGCGCAGGTAGCGGCCGAGCACCTCGGTGAAGGCCGGCAGGTCGAGCATGAAGTGCTCGGTCTCCACGAACTTCGGCGTCTCGCCGTTGATCCGCGACACCGGGTTGATCAGGTCGATCGGGTCGAGCTGGTTGCCGCAGTTGTCGCACTGGTCGCCGCGCGCGCCGTCGTACCCGCAGATCGGGCAGGTGCCCTCGATGTAGCGGTCCGGCAGCGTCCGTCCGGTGGACGGCGAGATCGCGCCCATCGTCTTGGTCGGGAAGATGTAGCCGTTGTCGTACAGGCCCTTGAAGACCTCCTGGACGATCGCGTAGTGGTTCAGCGTCGTCGTCCGGGTGAACAGGTCGTAGGTCATGCCGAGGCCGTGCAGGTCCTCGGCGATCACGCGGTTGTAGCGGTCGGCCAGCTCGCGGGCGGTCAGGCCCTCCTTGTCGGCCTGCACCTGGATCGGCGTGCCGTGCTCGTCGGTGCCGCTGACCATCAGGACCTTGTTGCCCGCCATCCGCTGGTAGCGGCTGAACATGTCGGCGGGCAGCGCGAAACCGGAGACGTGCCCGATGTGACGGGGCCCGTTGGCGTACGGCCAGGCGGGCGCGGTCAGGATGTGTCGGCTTGACGAGGACATGGAATCAAGGGTAGTCGCGCGGCCCCCGTGGGCCGCACCAATATCGCCTCCTGTGGATAACTCCCGGATGGACGCCGGCTGGAAGGTTCCTGGAAGATCCGGCACGGCCGACTACGACGGGTCCGGCACGCGAGTAGCCTGGTCCGGCGCCAAGCGCAGTCCAGCTCGTCGTCCAGCCGGGGGCAGAAGCCAGCCATGCCGCAGACCACGGCCGACCAGCCGGCCGTCACGCAGGAAACGACCACCGGGCGGGCGGACGGCGCGCCCCGGCGGCTGATCGCCCGGATCCGCCGCAGCCGCCGCGTGTGGTGGCTGGCCCTGCTCGTCGGGGTCTGCGCCGTCACGGCGCAGTGGGTGCTGATGACCCCTCCGCTCTACTTCGACCCTTACTACGTGTGGCTCGCGGCCCGCGACTGGCCCGACATCCCGCTCGGCGTCTTCCCGTTCGACGAGGTCCCGCACCAGGTGACGCGGATCGGGCTGGTGCTGCCCGCGCGGCTCGTCCAGGACGTCCTCGGCCCCGGCCAGGCCGCCTACTTCGTGATCGCCGCGCTCGGCGGCATCGCCTTCTTCGTCGGCACGTACCTGGTGGTGCGGGCGCTGTTCGGGGACGTCGCAGGGCTGCTGTCGGCCGGGATCCTGCTGGTCCACCCGTTCTTCACGATGACCAACCCGTTCGGCCACGAGATCACCTGGTCGACCGGGGTGATGCTGCCCGACATGCCGGGCGCCGGGCTGTTCGCGATCGGGATGGCGGCGCTGGTGGTGGCGAGCCGCCGGGAGGGGCGCGTCCAGACGAAATTCCTGCTGGCGGCGGGGCTCCTGCTCGGCTGCTCGTTCCTCGTCCGGGAGTTCCTGGCGTTCCTGTTCCTGGCGATCCCCGCCTACCTGGCGCTGCTGCGGATCCCGTGGCGGCGCAACGTCACGGTCGGCGCGCCGATGGCGCTCGTGCTGGCGTTCAACTTCGTCCACAACCAGATCGTGTGGGGCAACCCGCTCGCCGGGCTGATCTCGGCGGCCGAGCACGGCGGCGAGTCCCGCGACTACGTGACGCGGGGGCTCGCGGCCCGCTCGTTCCTGCGCGCGATGCACGACTGGAACCCGCTCGGCACGATCTTCGTCGCGGCGCTCGTCCTCACGATCGTCGGGTTCGCGGTCACCCGCGACCGGCGGCTCGCGCTGGTGCTGGTGTGGTTCTTCACCCTCGCCGTCCCGCTGACGATCTTCTCCGGGGTGCTCGACCCGCACAGCATCTCGCTGCGCGCCTGGCTGCAGCGGTACTGGTTCGGGGTGCTGCCCGCGCTGCTGGCCGGCGGGTTCGGGTCGCTGATCCTGATGTTCAGGATGATCCCGGACGGCCTGGTCGCGCGGCTGCGGCTGCGGACCATCGCCGTCCCGGCCGTGGCGGTGGTGCTCGGCGGCGCGTACGTGTGGGCCGCCGTGACGGCCGTCCCGGAACTGCCGCGCGACAAGGCCTGGAACCAGCTGCGGATCTACCTCGGCAAGCACCAGGACACGAAGCTGATCTGCGCGGACCGGCGCCTCGCGCAGACCCTGACGTTCTACACGCGGGACATGTGGGGCAAGCCGATCTGGCACGGCGAGATCCGCGACTTCCCGCACTACGTGCCGCAGCTTCCGCTCGACGCCCTCAAGGGCCCGATGCTGTACACGCACTGGCGCGGCCAGGAGTCGCAGATCGCGGGCGGCTGGCGGCCGGACCCGGCGAAGGGCTGGCGGCTGATGTGGCGGTCGTCAGACGGCGTCCTGCAGCTGTGGAACCCGCCGCCCGGCGCCACCGGCTGACCGGCGCGCGCTCAGCGGGTCCAGGCGACCCAGTCGCCCTCGACGGTGCGGCGGCTGTCGACGACCTTCCAGCCCGCAGGCGCGCCGTGCGGCCAGGACCGCTCCGCCGGGACGTTCCTGGGCCACCACATGATGACCATGTCCGCGTTGCGGGGCGCCGGTGTGGTCTGGGCGTTGAAGACGCTGCCGTCGCTCCACCAGGCCCAGTAGTACTGGCCCAGGCGGATCGTCCACGGGACGTTCCAGTCGATCGCGACGGACCGGGCGTCACGCAGGCCGGGGACCTCCCGCAGGTCGGTGTGCGCGGTCTCGGCGGCGACCAGCGGGTGGGCGATCCGGTCGGTGGCGGTGACCGACATCGCGAGCACCACCGCCGCGAGGAGCCCGGCGAGCAGCGCGGGGCCGTGCCGGCGCAGCAGCACCGCGGCCACGGCGAGGCCGAGGAGGACGAACCCGGCGGCGGTGGCGTGCCACAGCTCGAACGACTTCCAGTCCCAGGTCAGGAAGGACGTCTCCGGGAAGTCGTACGACGTGAACGTGTACTTGGTCAGCCGGTCGCCGGCGTACCACTCGACCACGCACGCCGCGAGGACGGTCAGGACGGCGGCAGACGCAGCCACCAGCGCCAGGGTCCGCCGCGCCGCCCGCAGCAGCACCGCGACCCCCACCATGAACAGGACCGGGGTGATGCACGCCAGGTAGCGGCCGTACACGTAGTTGCCAATGCGGTACTCGTCCGGGAGCGCCGCGGACGTCGCGAACGCGATGCCCGCCACGATCGCCAGGACGCCGAGCGCCAGCGTCCGCTGCCGCGGCGGCGTGCCGCGCCGGACGGCGACGAAAGCGACCGTGATGAGGCCGATCGCCGCGATCCCGCCCGTCGCGACGGCCTGGTACCAGACCTGGCCGGTGCCGAGCGACAGCATCCAGGCCCAGCCGTCCTGCGTGGTGACGCGGCGGACGAGGTTCCCGCTCAGGTTGTTGTCTCCCGATGGGTACATGAGCGGCAGCAACGAGCGGTTCAGCAGCGTCCCCGCGCCGGCCGCCGCGGCGAGCGCGAACGCCGACACCGCGACGCCGCGCCAGGACCGCCACCGCAGCACCAGTGCGGCCGCCAGCAGGACGGCGTGGACGCCCAGCAGGATCGTCCCGCGCGTGTGCGAGGTGTAGGCGAACGCGACCAGCAGCGACGCGCCCGCCCCGTACAGCGTCACCCGCCGCATCTCCCCGGCGCGCGCGCGGCCGGCGTGCAGCCACGCGTGGACGAGCAGCAGCCAGCCCACCACGACCACCGGCAGGACCGCGTCCGTCAGCGCGAACTCGGAGAAGAACAGCACGCCCGGCAGCAGCGCGGTGACGTGCGCGAACAGGTACGCCCAGCGCCGGCGCACGTGCAGCGCCCGCAGCGTCAGGTAGGCCAGCGGCATCATCAGCGCGCTGATCAGGGCGTTCACGACCAGCGCGCCCCGGTAGACGCTCACCGGGTCGTGCGCGATCCACAGCACCGGCGCCAGCAGCAGCGGGTAGCCGCCGCGGTACACCGTCCCGTACGACATGTCGGCGCCGGGGCCGCCGGTCAGGACCCGCGCGGCGAACAGGTACCCCGACTCGTCGGGCGTCGCCACCGGCATCGTCTGCCCGGACGCCAGCCACAGCCGCACCGCGACCTGCATCGCCCAGCCGAGCACGAACAGCAGCACCCAGCGGCGCCGCCGCGCCGACGGCGGGACGTCCCTGCCGGGCGAGGCCGCGGAGGGCGGACGGGAAAGGACCGGCGGCGCGGCCTCGGTGCTCACGGCCGCCCGATCCGCCGGCCGCGCGCGGTCAGGGAACGAAGATCCATGTTCGTTTCAGCGTGTCACAGCGCCGGGCGGGGCGGCGTAGCGGGCCGGGAAACGCTCAGCAAGTTCTCGGCTTCGGGCACGCTCCGTCACGGGGCCGGGACGCGGGGAGCCCGGCCCGCGGTCAGCGCTCGTCCGACGTCCCGGCGGTCTCGGCCACCTCGGCGCGCTCGCCGGTCTCGGCCGCCTCCGCGTCCGCCCCGGCGGGCGCGGTCCGGCGCTCGCCCGCGACCTTGTGCGCGGCGGCGTCCACCACTCCGGCGGCCTCCTCGGCGGCGTCGGTGAGCGGCGGGTGCTGGCGGCGGCGGATGCCGAGGATGCTGACGAACAGCGACGCGAACATCACCTGGAAGCTCATGACCAGCGCGGTCGCGGACGGGACGACGATGCGCAGCGAGTCGCGCGGGTCCAGTTCGCCGAAGCTGTGCCCGCGCCAGTGCAGCAGCGAGGCGATGAGGCCGGCGAGGCCGGCGATGGCCAGCAGCCCGCCGGTCAGCAGTCCGCGCTCCAGGCTCCACCAGTCGATGAGCCTCTGCACCCGGCGGTCGTGCGGCAGGAACCCCTCCTGCATCGCGTACACCTTGGTGAGCAGCGCGAACAGCACCGCCTGGAAGCCGATCACCATCGCGGCGGACGCGCCGACGAGGGTGTCGACGTCGAAGGCGATCGCGCCGATCCGCACCGGCCCGGTGGAGATCGCGACGCCGGCGAGCAGGCCGAGGGTCATGAAGACCAGGCCGGGGATCAGGAACAGCCAGCGCGGGCTGTACAGCATGAGGAACCGCAGGTGCCGCCAGCCGTCCCGCCAGGTGTTCAGGTGCGGGGCGCGGGACCGGCCGTCCGGCGACAGCGTCGTCGGGACCTCGCGGATGTCGTACTTCTGCAGGGTCGCCTTGACGACCATCTCGCTGGCGAACTCCATGCCGCCGGTCTGCAGGCCGAGCCGCAGGATCGCGTCCCGGTCGAACGCGCGCAGCCCGCAGTGGAAGTCGCCGATCTTGCTGCCGAAGAACAGTCGGCCGACGAAGCTGAGCACCGGGTTGCCGAGGTAGCGGTGCAGCGGGGGCATGGCGCCGGGCGCGATGCCGCCCTTGAACCGGTTGCCCATGACGAGGTCGGCGCCGTCGCGCAGCTCGTCCAGGAACGGGCCGAGGGTGGTGAAGTCGTAGGAGTCGTCGGCGTCGCCCATCGCCACGTACTTGCCGCGCGCGGCCCGGATGCCGCCCATGAGCGCGTTGCCGTAGCCCTTGTCGACCACCGGCACGACGCGCGCCCCCGCGTCCCGGGCCAGCTGCTGGCTGCCGTCGGTGCTGCCGTTGTCGGCGATGACGACCTCGCCGTCGATACCGCTGTCCTCGAAGAAGCCGATCGTCTTGCGGACACAGGTCTCGACCGTCTCGGCCTCGTTCAGGCATGGCATCACTACGGAGAGTTCCACGCGATCTCCTTTGTTACCCCTGGTGACCGTTGGCGGGGCGGTTGTCTGCTGTCATGGTGTTATCCGCCCGGCGGCCCGTCGTCGTTCATCATGCCTGCCGTAGACCGGTGATGGTGGCCGCTCTCCATAAGAGCACCCGTATCGTGTTGCCTACTTGCAACCGAAAAACCCTCTCCGCCGCGAACCCGGCGGCAGGCTAGGACGTCAAGCATACGGGTATGGCGGCCCGGAAAGGGTGGGTCGACTGTGACACGCGGTGCAGAGCGCAGTGCCACGGGTCCGAGATCGAAGCGGCGGAGGGGAGGTGCCGAAGTGGCCGTCGAATCGCCGCGCGGTGCCGAGCTGAAGGGGGCCGCGGCGGACGCGGGCGCGGCGGAGTCCACCGAGGTCACGGCGGATATCGAGGCCGCCGGGAAGGGGCCGGGAACGGCCCGCGACACGCCCGGCGGACCGGAACACGAGAACGGTTCCGCGGCGGCCGCGGAGACGCCCTCCGGCGACGCCGGAAATGGCACCGCGAAAGCAGACATGAAGGACGGCGCGCCGTCCGGCGGCGACACCGGGGACGGCCGCGGGCACGGCGAGGCCGCCGAGGACGAAGCCGGAGGCGCCACCGCCGCCGCGCCGGATCCGCCTACGAGAGGGCTGCTCGGCCGCCGGATCGCCGTCTGGATCGGTGCGCGCGCCACCGGAACGTGGGCGCGGACTCGCCGGCACCCGATCTTCAGTGTGATCATTGCCACAGCGGCGCTGCTGCGCGTGGTCGCGATGGTCGGCTACCAGCCGGCGATGTTCTTCAACGACAGCTTCGACTACCTGCACGTCGCGATGGGGCTGTACCCGCACCCGCTGCGGCCCGACGGCTACTCGTTCCTGCTGTGGGCGCTGAAGCCGTTCCACAGCTTCGCGCTGGTCGCCGCCGTCCAGCACCTCATGGGCCTGGCCATGGGCGTGATGATCTACGCGCTGCTGCGCCGCAAGTTCGGGCTGCCGGGCTGGGGCGCCTCGCTCGCCACGGTGCCGGTGCTGTTCGACGCCTACCAGATCCAGCTCGAGCACCTCGTCCTGTCCGACACCACGTTCACCTTCCTGGTGATGTGCGCGGTGACGCTGCTGCTCTGGCACGACCGCCCGTCCTGGAAGATCGCGCTGGCGATCGGGCTGATCGTCGGGTTCTCCTGGCTGACCCGGTCGGTCGGCGCGCCGGTGCTGCTCGGCGTGCTGGCGTTCATGCTGGTCCGGCGGATGGGCTGGCGGACGATGGCGGTCACGGCGGCGGCGTGCGCGCTGCCGGTGCTGTCCTACATGACCTGGTACAAGGTGGACAGCGGCAAGTTCGCGATCACGGAGAGCAACGGGATCTTCCTCTACGCGCGGGCCTACAAGTTCGCCGACTGCCACAAGATGCACGGGCTCCCGGTCAGCGAGTACCCGCTGTGCACCGAGCCGGCGAACCGGCTGCCGAACTCCCAGGACGGCATCTGGAACGCGGCCTCGCCGCTCAACCGCTTCCCCGGGACCCGGTTCAGCCCTGAGAACAACGCGGCCAGCAACGACTTCGCCAAGCGCGCCATCCTCGCGCAGCCCGGCGACTACCTGAAGGTCGTCGCGCACGACTTCTTCCGCGTGTTCCGCTGGGACCGGACGGTCTTCCCCGACAAGGCGACGTACTCGCAGTACGAGTTCGGCACGAAGAGCAACGCGCTGCCCGACTGGCGGATGGACGCCGACTCGACGGCGTCCGGGGAGGCCAGGGCGTACGAGCACGGCGACGCCCGCACCCGGGTGATCGAGCCGTTCGCCGGCGTCATGCGCGGCTACCAGGACGCGGTCTACCTGCGCGGGACGATGCTCGGCGGCGTGCTGCTGCTCGGGCTCGGCGGCATCGTGGCGCTGTGGCGGCGGTTCGGCGGCGAGGCGCTGCTGCCGTGGACGCTGGCGACCGGGCTGCTGCTCGCGCCCGCCGCGACCGCCGAGTTCGACTACCGGTACGTGCTGCCGGCCGTGCCGCTGGCGGCCCTCGCCGCCGGGATGGCGTTCACGCCGGAGGTCCGGCACCGGCTCGACGGGTGGTGGCGGAGGCTGCGCGGCCGCCCGGGCCCGGCCGGGAAGCTGGACGTCCCGTCCGAGCCCGTCGGGCAGAAGGTCCCGGAGGTCACCGCCGGCTGACGGCCGTTCCTCGCGGCCGCCGCCTCACCAGGCGTGGATGCGGCGGAGGTGGTACACCATCGCCACGTCGTTCCCATCGCGGGCCGGCGGAAGTTCGTTCGCCTTGCGGGACGCCGACCAGGCCTTGACGTTCCGGCTCTGGCACTTCGGGCAGAGGCGGTCCGTCCACGGCGTCGTGCACGGCTGGCCGTTCCGCTGGTAGATGACGGCCTCGTTACCGTGACCGTCGCCGACATGACGGACCTCGAGCACCTCGTCCCAGGTCGTCTCGCAGCACAGGCATTCGTAGACCCATGCCTCACGGCTCGACCATGCGTCCTGCATGGCCCTCACCCCCTCGGTGACGCCATCTCGCGCTACCGGCGGCATCTCGTGCCGTCTTCCCGGCTCGCGCCGGGCCCTGAGCCGCGGGGTCCCAACTCGGTGGTGGCTCCGCCGGTCCCATAGTGGTCCAGCGCGGGCCACCGAGGGACCTATTCCCCCGAAACGCCCTGTTGGATCGTTCCGCCGGAGGTCACTCTCGCTTGGCCTCGACGACAGCGTCGTAGACGGTGCCGCGCGGCACGCCGTTCTCCTTCGCGATCTCCCGGATCGCCTGGTTGCGCGGGGTCCCGGCCGCCTCCCGAGCGGCGACGGCGGCCACCAGGTCGGCCGGCTCGGACAGCCCGGCGGGCTTCGGCGCTCCACCGACGACCAGGGTGATCTCGCCGCGCACCTCCCGCTCCCCGGCCCATCCGGCCAGCTCGGCGAGGCCGCCGCGGCGGACCTCCTCGTAGGTCTTGGTCAGCTCCCGGCAGACGGCGGCCGGACGGTCCGCGCCGAACGCCGCCGCCATCGCGCGCAGCGTGTCCGCCAGCCGGCGCGGCGACTCGAAGAACACCAGGGTGCGGGGCTCGGCGGCGAGGGCCTCCAGCCGCCGCGCCTGCTCGCCCTTCTTGCGCGGCGGGAAGCCCTCGAAGCAGAACCGGTCCGTCGGCAGCCCCGACACGACCAGCGCGGTGGTGACGGCGGACGGCCCGGGCAGCACCGACACCGGCACGTCCCGCTCCACCGCCGCGCGCACCAGCCGGTATCCGGGGTCGGAGACGCCGGGCATCCCCGCGTCGGTGATCACCAGCACGTCCCGCCCGGCGAGCAGGTCCGCCAGCAGCTCGGCGGCGCGCGCCCGCTCGTTCTGGTCGTAGTACGACACGACGCGCGCGGTCAGCTCCACGCCGAGGTCGGCGGCGAGCCGGCGCAGCCGCCGGGTGTCCTCGGCCGCGATCACCGGCGCGTCCGCCAGCGCGTCGCGCAGCCGCACCGACGCGTCCTCGGCCCGCCCGATCGGCGCCGCCGCCAGCAGCAAGGTCCCCATCACGGTCCCATCCTCCCAGCCGCGCCGTGCGACAGGCCCGGGCCGGGCGGCCGGGAGTCGGCTTTACGATTGCCAGATGGCGACGACGGATCTGGTTCCGGCGAGCGCGTCCCGGTGGCGGCCGCCCTCGATGCGCGAGTGGCTCGCCCCCGCGGTCCCGGGCGGCGCCCTGGCGGGCTGGCTCGGCCCGCTGCTGGTGACGCTGTTCGCGGGCTTCCTGCGGTTCTACCGGCTCGGGCAGCCGAAGGCCGTGGTCTTCGACGAGACCTACTACGCCAAGGACGCGCTGGCGCTGCTGAAGTTCGGCTGGGAGCACAACACCGTCGACAACGCCGACAAGCTGCTGATCGCCGACCCGGACGCGCGCATCTGGGGGCAGGGGCCCTCGTTCGTCGCGCACCCGCCGTTCGGCAAGTGGATGATCGCGATGGGCGAGTGGGCGTTCGGCGCGACGCCGTTCGGGTGGCGGTTCGTGCCCGCGCTGGCCGGCACCCTGTCGGTGCTGATCCTGTGCCGGGTCGCCCGCCGGATGACCGGGTCGACGCTGCTCGGCTGCGCGGCCGGGCTGCTGCTGGCGCTGGACGGGCTGGAGTTCGTGACGAGCCGCGCCGCGCTGCTGGACGTCTTCGTGATGTTCTGGATCCTGGCCGGGTTCGCGTGCCTGGTGAACGACCGGGACCGGTCCCGGCGCGTCCTCGCTGACAAGATCGAGGCGGGCGCGACGTCGGTGTACGGGCCGTTCCTGGCGCACGGGTGGCGCTGGGGCGCGGGGGTCTGCCTCGGCCTGGCGTGCGCCACCAAGTGGACGGGCGTGTTCTACGTCGCCGCGTTCGGGCTGATGGTGGTGCTCTGGGACTACGGCGCGCGGCGCGCGGCGGGCGTACGGGACCCGATCGCCGGGACGCTGCTGCTGGACGCGGTTCCGGCGTTCGTCCAGCTCGTGGTGGTGGCGCTGGTGTCCTACCTGGCGACCTGGTCGGGCTGGATCTTCAAGCCGGGCGGGTGGGGGCGCGGCCACGCGTCGAGCCACTGGTGGTGGCGGCCGTTCGAGGCGATGCCGGACCTGTGGGACTACCACCGGCAGATGCTGAACTTCCACAACAATCTGGACGCCAAGCACCCGTACCAGTCGTGGCCGTGGGACTGGCCGGTCCTGCGGCGGCCGGTGGCGTTCTTCTACACCGAGCCGAAGACGTGCGGGGCGCCGCGGTGCTCGCGGGAGATCCTCGGGATCGGCACGCCCGCTCTGTGGTGGGGGGCGCTGGCGGCGCTGGTCGTGGTGCTGTTCATCTGGCTGATCCTGCGCGACTGGCGGGCCGGCGCGATCGTGCTGGGGTTCCTCGCGGGCTGGCTGACCTGGTTCCCGTCGGCGTTCCGCGACCGGACGATGTTCCTGTTCTACGCGACGCCGCTGATCCCGTTCATGGTGCTGGCGATCGTGCTGGTGCTCGGCTATCTGATAGGACCGGCGTCCGGGCTGGTGGGGGCCCATGCGGCGGCGTCCGGACGGCCCCCGGAACCCGATCCGGAGGCCTACGGGGAGGACGACGCGTTCCCGGACGACCTGCACGGGCCGACCGGCGCGCGGCTTGCGCCGGTGCCTGCGTCGGTGCCGTCGCCCGTGCCGCCCGGGGTGCGGAGGCTCGTCGGCGCCGCCGCGGCGGGCGCGTTCCTGCTGGTGGTACTGGCGAACTTCGCGTACTTCTATCCGATCCTGGCGGCGCAGACGCTGACCTACGACGACTGGCACGCGCGGATCTGGTTCAAGTCCTGGATCTAGCGTCCGCCGGGAGCGGACGCGGCTCAGGAGAGGACCTCGGCGGGGACGGGCCGGGCGGCGGCGGGACGCAGCGTCCGGGCGCCGAGCAGGCACAGGACGAGGGCGAGGACGCCGCCCATGCCGGCGCCGGCGAACGCGCCCGGCACCCCGGCGAGCTTCTCGCCGAACCCGGCGACCGCGGAGCCGGCGGCGCCGCCCGCGCCGACCGCCGCGACGACCCACGCGAACGCCTCGGTGACGGTGCCGCTCGGCGCGAGCCGGTCGACGAGGGTGAAGCTGCAGGCCAGCACCGGGGCGAGGAACACGCCGCTGAGGAACGCCAGCGCCGACATCGCGGCCAGGCCGGGCGCGAGGACGAGCGGGACGTACCCGGCGGCGAGCGCGGCGAGCAGCCACGGCAGCCGCCGGTGCGGCTCGCCGACCCATGGCCGCGCGCCGTAGACGATGCCGCCGGCGAGGGCGCCGGCGGCCATGCAGGCGAGGAGCAGCCCGGAGGCGATGCCGCTGTCGAGGCGCTCGGCGTAGGCGACGACGGCGACCGCGTACACGCCGAGCGCGATCCCGGCGCAGGCGAGGGAGGCCAGCAGGACGCGCAGGCCGGGCGAGCGCAGCGGTCCGGCCCAGTCGGCTGCGCGCGGCTCGCCCGTCCAGCGGCGCGACGGCCCGGACAGCGCGACGATGAGCGTCCCGGCGATGCCGACCAGGCCGGTGAGGACGAGCGCGGTCTCGGTGCTGATCGCGGCCGCGGCGACGACGAGGAGCGGCCCGACGGAGAACAGGATCTCCTGCGCGGCGGCGTCGAGCGCGTAGGCGGCGTCGACCTGCTCGGGACCGTCCAGGACGTCGGGCCACAGCGCCCGGAGCCCGGCCTCCAGCGGCGGCGTGGCGAAGCCGGCGAGGATCACCGCGGCGACCGCGACGGGCAGCGGGCGGGCGCCGGCGGCGGCGAGCAGCGCGAACCCGGCGGCGGCCAGGCAGGCGGCGGGCAGCAGGACGCGGGGCTGGCCGTAGCGGTCCATGGCGCGGCCGAGGACGGGCTGGCCGGCGGCCATCGCGAGGCCGAGGACGGCGGCGAGGGTGCCGGCGAGCGGGTAGCCGCCGCCGTCGGCGCGCACGTGCAGGACGACGGCGAGCGCGCCCATCCCGTTGGGCAGCCGGCCGAACAGCGTCCCGCCGAGCAGCCGCGCCGCGTGCGGCCGCCGCAGGAAGACGACGTAGCCCCGCATCTCCGTGCCCCCGTCATGCCGTCATACGTATTACCCCGTGGGTCATACGTACCACTTCACGGGTGCCCGGCTCTAGTCTGTTTTCCGTGTCCGACGTCGCCGAGGGAGGCCCACGTGCCGGTGGCAGGCCGCCCCACCAGTAAGGACGTCGCCCAGGAGGCCGGGGTCTCGCAGTCGACGGTGTCGCTGGTGCTGGGCGGCAAGTGGAGCGGCCGCGTCTCCCCCGCCACCGCCCGCAGCGTGCGGACCGCCGCCGAGCGGCTCGGCTACCGGCCGAACCAGGCCGCGCGGAACCTGCGGCTCGGCACGACCCGGACCGTCCTGCTGATGGTCCCGACGCTGACCGCGCCGTTCTTCGGCCCCGTCTACACCGGCGCCGCCCGGGTCGCGGCGCGGCACGGGTTCGGCGTGGTGGTGTCCACCTGGCCGGACGGCGCGGACGGCCCGGCCGAGAGCCCGTTCCCCGCACCGCACGAGGCGATCGACGGGGTGCTGGCGTCGTCGATGCCGGCGGCGGCGCTGGAGCGGTTCCACGGGACGCCCGCCGTGCTGCTCGACAGCGGCCCGGACGCCGACGTCCCGACCGTCGACTTCGGGGTGGCCGCCGGGATGCGCGCGATCGCCGCGCACCTGGCCGGGCTCGGGCACCGCCGGTTCGGGCACGTCGCGGCGGGCGTCGACCAGTGGACGTTCCGGGCCCGCACCGAGGTGCTCGCCGCCGAGGTCGCGGCGCTGCCCGGCGGCGTGCTCACCCGCGCGGCGTGCGCGATCGACGTCGCCTCGGCGCGGGACGCGGCGCAGCGGCTGCTGGCCCGTCCCGACCCGCCGACCGCGCTGGTCTGCGACGACGACCTGATCGCGGCGGGCGCCTACAAGGCGGCGCGCGCGCTGGGGCTGGACGTGCCGGGCGAGGTGTCGGTCACCGGGTTCGACGACGTGCTGCTCGCGACCGCGCTGGAGCCGGAGCTGACGACCGTCCGGCTGCCCGCCGAGGAGCTGGGCGCGCAGGGCATGACCGCGCTGCTGGATCTGCTGGACGGGGGCCGTCCGGCGCCCCGGGTGCTGCCCGGCCGCCTCGTGGTGCGCGGCTCGTCGGCGCCCCCGCGCGCGCTCCTGTGACCTTGGGCGCGCCGTGATCTCGGACGCACCCCGTGATCCTCCGGAGGCTCGGGTATAAGGGGGCCCATGGCGCATCCCTCCGAAACCGGTGCCGAACCCTTCCCGGACGACCGGGCCGAGGTCCCCCCGCCGCGCACGCGCGTCTGGCGCGACGGCACGCTGGAGAAGCACGACTTCCCGGTCGCGCAGGTCAGCGACTACCTCGAAGAGGACGGCACGGTCGTGTGGGTCGACCTGTGCGCGCCGCAGCGCGCCGACCTGCGGGTGATCAGCGACGAGCTGGGCCTGGACCCGGTGGCGGTCGAGGACGCGGTGTCCCGGCACGAGCGGGCCAAGATCGACCGCTACGAGGGGTATGCGTTCCTGAACGTCTACGTGCCCCGCATCGAGGACGGCGAGCTGGCGCTGGACGAGGTGTCGGCGTTCCTGGCCGAGCGCGCGCTGGTCACCGTCCGGCAGGGCCCCGGCTTCGACATCGAGGCGCTGGTCAAGCGGTGGGACGAGAGCCCGGGCGTGGACATCGCCTCGACCGGCGCGGGCTATCTGCTGTACCACCTGCTCGACCTGGTCGTCGACCGGCAGCTGGACGCGGTCCAGGCGCTCGACGACGAGGCCGACGACGTCGAGTCGATGATCTTCGACGAGTCGTCCCCGATGCGGGACATCCAGCGGCGCAGCTTCCGGCTGCGCAAGAACCTGGTGGCGCTGCGCCGGGTCGCGCTGCCGATGCGTGAGGTGGTGAACACCCTGCTCCGCCGTGACCTGCGGATGGTCGCCCCGGATCTGGTGCCCTACCTGCAGGACGTCTACGACCACACGCTGCGCGTCGGCGAGTGGACCGACAGCCTGCGCGACCTCGTCGCGAACCTGCTGGACACCCGGATCGCGCTGCAGGGCAACCGGATGAACGAGGTGATGAAGAAGGTCACCAGCTGGGCGGCGATCATCGCGGTGCCGACGGCGGTCACCGGCTTCTACGGGCAGAACGTGCCGTATCCGGGGTTCTCCTCGCATGCGGGATTCATCGTCAGTTCGATCGTCATCGTGGTGTGCAGCGTCGCGCTCTATGCCGTCTTCAAATTCCGCGACTGGCTCTGACTCGGCGGCAAGGGCGCCGAACAGTACAAATATCAAGATCGATATCAGTACGCCACTGATATCGATATTGGACACGGCCGCTCGGGCTCTGCTCTGCTCTCCCCATGCGCAAAGACGACCATCGTTTCCGCACGACCACGGCGATCGCATTGTCCGCCGCCGCCCTCACCGGCGCGGCGGCGTGCGGTTCCACCGGATCCTCCGGCAAGGAGGCCGCGCCGCAGAGCGAGGTTGCGCCCCTCCCCGCCTCTTCAAGCGGCCGGCCGGCCCCGTCCCAGGCCGCCGTCACCAAGCAGTTGAAAGCTCTCGAGAAATCCCGCAAAGACCGCATCGGCGCCTACGCGGTCGACACCGGCACCGGGCGTTTCCTCGCCTACCGCGCGGACGAGCGGTTCCCATTCGCGTCCACTTTCAAGGTGATGGCGTGCGGCGCGGTCCTACGGAAGGCGCGGCGGACCGATCCGGGGCTGATGAGCCGGGTCATCCATTACAGCAAGAGCGACCTGGTCGACTACTCGCCGGTCACCGAAAAGCACGTGAAGACGGGAATGACCGTGGCCGCCCTGTGCAAGGCGGCCATCACGCAAAGCGACAACACGGCCGGCAACCTGGTGCTCAGGCAGATCGGCGGCCCGGCCGGCGACACCGCGTTCCTGCGCTCCCTCGGCGACCGGGTCAGCCGCCACGACCGCTGGGAGACCGACCTCAACATCTGGAGGCCGGGCGAGCTCCGCGACACCACCACCCCGCGCGCCTGGGCCGGCGACCTGCGCGCCCTCACCGCGGGCGGCGCCCTCGTCCGCGCGGACCGCGACCGCCTCATCGGCTGGATGAAGCAGACGGTCACCGGCGACCACCGCATCCGCGCGGGCCTGCCGAAGGGCTGGACGGTCGGCGACAAGACCGGCACCGGCAGCACCTACGGCGCCGCCAACGACATCGCGATCGCCTGGCCCCCGTCCGGTGCCCCGGTGATCATCGTGATCACCACCAACCGCCTGACCCCCGACGGCACGGCCGACGAGCCGGCCATCGCCAAGACGGCGAGCATCCTCGCCAAGTCCGTCCACTGACCGTCGACTTGCGGCGAGTCGTCGTTATGGCCGTGCGCATAACGACGACTCGCCGCAAGTGAACGGGGTTCGGTCAGAGGGCGTTGAGGAAGTCGGCGGCGATGGGGGCGGCGGCCTCGGCGCCGGTGCCGCCGCCTTCGACGATCACCGCGAACGACAGGTCGCCGCGGTAGCCGATGAACCAGGCGTGGGTCGGCGGGTTCGTGCCCGAGCCGTACTCGGCCGTCCCGGTCTTGCCGGCCGTCCCGGGCGGGAAGTCCACGCCGCGCGCGGTGCCCTCGCTGACGACGGCCGGCATCAGCGAGTGCAGCGCCGACTTCACCGCGGGCTCCAGCCGGTGCGGCGGCTCGGCCTTGCGGCCGGCGGCGTCCACCGCCTTGGCGACCAGCGACGCGTCGACGAGCCGGGGCGAGCGCCACACGCCGTTCGCCGCGGCGCCGGCGACCGCGGCCATGTTCAGCGGGCTGGTCAGCACCTCGCCCTGCCCGAACGAGGCCGCGGCGAACGCGGTGTCGTCCTTGGTGGCCGGGAACGAGGCGCGGACGGCGGGCAGCCCGGCGACGACCGGGGCGTTGAACCCGAACTGCGCCGCGACCTGCGCGACCCGTTTCTCCCCGAGCTCGTCGACGGCGAGCCGCGCGAAGGTGGTGTTGCAGGAGTGCGCGAACGCCTCGCGGAGCGCGACCGTCCCGAAGTCCTCGTGCCGGTAGTTGTGGAACGAGCGGCCGCCGACCGTCGTGGTGGCGGGGCAGGGCACCTTGGTGGACGGCGACATGCCGCCCGCGACGAGCGCGGCGGCGGTGACGACCTTGAAGGTGGAGCCGGGCGGGTAGCGGCCCATCAGCGCCCGGTTGTAGCCGCCGGGCTTGTTCGCGACGGCGAGGATCTCGCCGGTGGACGGGCGGAGCGCGACCAGCGAGGCGGGCTTGGCGGCCGAGCCGAGCGCGCGGCCGGCGGCGGCCTGCACCTTCAGGTCGATCGTGGTGCGCAGCGGGGTGCCGTCCGTGCCGCCGAACCGTTTGAGCGTCTTCACCGGTTTGCCGGCGGCGTCCACGATCTGGACGGCGAGGGCGGGCGTGCCCGCGAGCCGCTTCTCGTACTGCTTCTGGAGCCCGTCGGTGCCGACGGTGTCGCCCTTGCGGTACGGGGCGCCGAGCTTGCCCGCGGCCTGCGCGGACGCCGGGCCGACCGGCCCGGTGAGCTGCTGGACGGAGCCGGACGGCGACCCGGCTAGGCTGCTGCCGTCGGCCGCCGTGATGTCGGCGCGGGCGGGCCAGGCGCGGGCGGCGGTCAGCTTCTGTCCCTCCTTCAGCCCGGGGTACACGACCTCGGGTGACCAGGCGACCCGCCACTTTCCGCCGCTCTTGGTGAGAGGGAGGGCGCCCTCGTAGGTCCAGGTGCGGGCGCCGGCGAGGGTCAGCGCGGCGGTGTAGGAGCCGCCGGCGGTGTCGCCCTTCGGCCTGCCGACGGACGCCACGGTGAAGCGCTGAGCGGTGACGCCGAGGCCGTCGTGCATGGCGGTGAAGCGGGCGGTGAAGTCGGTGGGCGGGCCGGCGGTGAGGGCGCGCATCGCGGCGTAGTCGCCGCGGCTCCACGCCGCCAGGTAGCGCTTCGCGGCGTCGCCCGGGGACTCCCCGTCCCGCAGGAACCACACCGCCCCCGCCCCCACGAGCACGGCCGCGACCGCCACGGCGGCGACGGCGACCACGCGGGATCGGCGCATGTCATGTCCTTTCGGTCGTTGGACGCCCAAGAACACCAGGTCATCGTCCAGATGTCCAAGATTGATATCCGGGTGGCAGCGATACGGTTTCTGATATGGTCGCTGGCCGTGAACATCGTCGGCCATCTCGGCTGCTTCGTCGCGGTGGCCGAGGAACTGCACTTCGGCCGCGCCGCCGAGCGGCTCGGGATGGCGCAGCCGCCGCTCAGCCAGCGCATCCAGCGGCTGGAGCGCGAGCTCGGGGTGCGGCTGTTCGACCGGTCCAGCCGGAAGGTGGAGCTGACGGCCCCCGGGCGGCTGCTGCTGGACGAGGCCCGTGACATCCTCACCCGCGTGGATCGCGTCTACTCCGTCGCCGAGCGGGCCCGGCTCGGCGAGGTCGGCACCGTGCGCGCCGGGCTGCCGAGCGACCTCGGCGGCCCGATCGTCGCCGCGCTGATCGCCGCGTTCCGGGACCGCCGCCCGGACTTGCGGCTCGACCTGCGCGAGACGGGCACCGCCGAGCAGGTCCGGGCGCTGGCGGAGGGCACGCTGGACGCCGGGATCGTCCGGCACCCGTGCGACTCGCGCGGCCTCGGGCTCGGCCCGATGCTGGGGCAGCCGCTCGGGGTGCTGCTGCCGGCGGGCGCCGCGCTCGCCGCGTCCCCGGACGTGCACCTCGCCGACCTCGTGGGCCGCGACCTGGTCGTCTTCCCGCGCGAGGAGGCGCCGGGCGCCTACGACGAGGCGCTGGCCGCGTGCCGCCGGCACGGGTACGCGCCGCCCGCCGTGCACGAGGCGCGGCACCCGCAGTTCGCGCTGGGGCTGGTGCTCGCCGGGACCGCCGTCGCGCTCGTCCCGCGCACCGACGACTCCGCCGGGGTGACGTGGCGGCCGCTGGTCGGCGAGCCGCTGGTGTGGCGGACGTCGTGCGCGTGGCGGCGCACCCGCGACCCCGAGCACGAGCGCGCCATCGCCGACTTCACCGCGGTCGCGACCGCGGTGCTGCGCCGCGAGGCCGGGATGGCGCCGCTGGACGCCGCGCCGCCGCGTCGCGTCGTGTCCCGCCCGTCCTCGGGGTTCCTGGCGTGACCGGCACGCGGAACCCGGTGGCCGGGGACGCCGCCGCGCGGATCGAGGCGGCGTTCCGGGACGCGGGCGTCACCGGTTTCCTGCACGCGGCCGACATCGACACCGGGCGGGAGGTCGCGGTCGCCGCCGACGCGCCGGTGGTGCTGGCGTCGGTGTTCAAGGTGCCGCTGCTCGTGGCGTTCCACCGCCTCGCGGCGCAGGGGCGGCTCGACCCGACCGAGCAGGTCACGCTGGCCGCCGGGGACCGCACGTCCGGCCCGACCGGGGTGTCGGCGCTGCTGGACGACGTGCGGATGTCGCTGCGCGACCTCGCCTGCCTGATGATCACGGTGTCCGACAACGCGGCGGCGGACGCGCTGCTGGAGCGGGTCGGGCTGGAGGCGGTCAACGCCGCCGCCGAAGGGCTGGGCCTGCGCGCGACCGTGGTGACGGGCGGCGGCCGGCAGCTGTTCGACGACCTGCTCGCCGACGCGGGCGCGTCCGGGTTCCCCGAGGTGTGGGCGCGGCTGGACGAGCCCGGCCTGGCGGCCCGGCTGCGCGCCCTCGACCCGTCCCGGACGAGCCGCAGCACGCCCCGCGACATGACCCGGCTGCTCGCCGCGATCTGGCGGGACGAGGCGGCCCCGCCGGACGGGTGCGCGGCGATGCGCCGGCTGTTCGGGCTGCAGGTGTGGCCGCACCGGCTGTCGTCCGGTTTCCCCTATGACGACGTGCTGGTCAGCGGGAAGACCGGGACCCTGCTCACCGTCCGCAACGAGGTGGGCGTCGTGGAGTACCCGGACGGCGGCCGGTACGCGGTGGCGGTGTTCACCCGGTCGCTGCTGCCGATCGCGGTGCTGCCGCAGGCGGACGCGGTGATCGGCACTGCGGCGCGGCTGGCCGTGGAGGCGCTGCGCCGCGCCCCCTCCGGCCGGTGACCGCACGTGGCCGACCCGATATCGCCGATCGTGCCGACCGCTAATCCAGCACTCCTTCCGTAAACGTAGGCTGTACCCCTGCTTTGATCTCTCTTGGAGGAACGCGTTGCGGCTGCCGGAGCATCTGGAGCTACTGCTCACCGACGAGCCGGTGCTCGACGTCTACGCGCACGGGCCCTGGCGCGTCCCCGACGGGCTGTTCGAGGAGATCTCCGCGCGGATCGACGCGCTGGCGAACGACCCCCGCGCCGCCGACCTCACCACCGACGAGCACAAGCTGCTGACGCTGCCCGCCTCGCTGGTCACCGCGGAGATCTTCGGCATCCTGGCGTTCCTGCCCGGCGGCGGCGCGATCAAGGCGGGGTCGTGGTCGCAGCTGCCGGAGCGGCTGCTGCACCGGCACCTCGCCAACCCCGGCACGCTCAGCACCCGGATGACCCGCTGGGACGCGCCGGGCGGCCGGTGGCGCCCGCCGGTGGACTGGCTGATCGAGGCGCCCGACCGGGAGCTGGCGATCGAGCTGGCCCGCGAGTGCCTGGGCGTGCTGGAGGGCATCGAGCCGCTGGAGGAGCGCCGCAAGGCGCTGCTGCGGCTCTACTCCGACCCGCCCGAGTGCGACGTGAACCTGCCCAAGATGGAGCTGCGCGAGCACTGGCACGCGCACGCCGGCGACGACATCGTCGCCGCCGTCCCCGAGCTGCTCGGCCCCGTCGGCTACCTCGACTGGGTGTGCGAGGGGCTGCTCGCCGCGTACGGGATCCTCGCCGAGGTCGCGCCGCGCGACGAGTCCGCCGAGTCGCACCTGATCCAGCTGCTGCTGCAGGGCAGCATGGAGCACATCCCGGCGGAGCTGGCCGCCGCCCTCGGCGAGGACCGCTACCACGACCTGCAGCAGCGCTTCCCCGCCGAGCGCCGCGGCTTCAAGGCCGACGCCTGGCAGCAGCGCACCCGCGCGTGGCTCGTCCGGGCGCTGGTGGCGGGCGCCGCCGACGCGTGCCGCGCCTGGCTCGACATGGCGATGCGGTTCGTCGCGATCGTGCAGGGCCTGCCCGGCGACCCGTGGTTCCCGAAGGCCGAGTGGATCCCGGTCGGCCAGTTCCAGACCGACCTGCGCCGGCTGTACGCGCCGCGCCGGCGCGTCGTCAACCCGCTCACCGAGACCCTCAAGGCGCCCGCCGCCGGCGAGGAGTCCGAGGACGGCGGTGCGGGCGCGACGGCCGCCGGGGCGCGCGCCGAGCTGGCCAGCACGCTGGTCGGGCAGCCCGAGCTGACCGCCGCGCTGGAGGCGCTGTCGCGCGGCAGGGAGCCGGTCCGGCTGCTGATCGCGGGCCCGGACGGCACCGGCAAGCGGGGCGCGGCGCAGGAGCTCGGCAAGGCGCTCGCGCTCGGCCGCGACCCGCTGTGGGTCACCGACAACCTGTACGCAGGCCAGCGGCTGCCGGACGCGGTCGCCAAGCTGCACGCCGACACCCGCGACTGCGCCGGCGACCGGCTGCTGATCATCGACGGGCTGGACGGCATCGTCGCCGACCCCGGCAACGGCGAGGCGATCGCCGACGAGCTGCACCGGCTGCTCTCGATCCACCCCGACCTGAACCTCGTCGTGCTGTGCGACGCGAACGGCGACGAGCGGATCCGCGACGTCAACCCGGTGCTGCCGGGCCTGTTCCGCATCGCGCGGACCAGGCCGTTCGACGCGCAGGGCCACGCCGAGCTGTTCCGCCGGGCGCTGGAGCGGCGCGGCGCGCGCGCCACCCGGCAGGCCGTGGAGGCGGCGGGCGCGCTGCTGGCGGCGACGCCGCCGATGCAGTCGCTGCGCAACGCGCGGCTCGCCCCCTACCTCGCCGACCAGGTCGTCGCGGCGGTCCGGGAGCGCACCGAGGACGGGACGGAGATCGTCGTGCGCAAGGGCGACGTCCCGGCCGCCCTCGACACCGCGCAGTCCGCCGGGAACCCGCTGCACGAGCTGCGCGACCTCACCGGCCTCGACACCGTCAAGCACGAGATCGCGCTGCTGGTCGCGGGCACGCACGCGGCGCGGCTGCGCAGCGAGTCCGGCCTGCGGATCACCCCGCCGACGCGGCACATGGTGTTCACCGGCAACCCCGGCACCGGCAAGACGATGGTGGCGCGGCTGCTCGGCCGCATCTACAAGAAGCTCGGCGTGCTGTCGTCCGGGCACCTGGTCGAGGCGTCCCGCGCGCACCTGGTCGGCGAGTACATCGGGCAGACCGCGCCGCGCACCCGGCGGCTCGTCGAGCGGGCGATCGGCGGGGTGCTGTTCATCGACGAGGCGTACACGCTCACCCAGTCGCCGCTGAAGGGCGACTACGGGCACGAGGCCATCGCCGAGCTGGTGAAGCTGATGGAGGACCACCGCGACGACCTCGTGGTGATCGTCGCCGGCTACCAGCAGGAGATGGCCGAGTTCCTGGCCGCCAACCCCGGCCTGGACTCGCGCTTCCCCAAGCAGATCCACTTCCCCGACTACACCGACGACGAGCTGATCACGGTGTTCCGGCAGCTCGCGGAGGCCGACGGGTTCCGGCTCGCGGCCGGCACCGAGGAGACGCTGCGCTCGATGCTGCGGACCGCGCCGCGCGGCCCGTCGTTCGGCAACGGCCGGCTGATGCGCAACCTGCTGGACGTCGCCGTCGCGAACCAGGCCGACCGGATCGCGTCCGCCGCCGTCGGCGCCTCCGGCACCGCCGGCACGTCGGACAGCGGCGCGCCGGCGAAGCCGCCCGCGAAGAAGGAGCTGGTCACCCTCACCGCCGAGGACCTGCCGCCGCTGCTCGACCACCCGGAGGAGTTCTTCGGCCTCTACCTCTGACGCCTGTACCCGGGGCGTCCGGGGTATGACTCGGGACGGCTTCCCCGCCGGCCCGACGAAGGCGAGGGACCCGTGACCGCCACCCCCTGGGAGGACGACCGGCGCCGCCTGGCCGCGCTGCTGCGCGACATGGCCGCCCATGAGACGTCGCTGCTGCGCGACGGGACGCGTCCGTGGACGTGGTGGCTCGGCCGGGCCGTCGTGCACGGGCGCCGCCACGGCTACGTCAACACGCTGCTGATCGGCGCGCAGTGGCGCGCGGCGACGGACGTCCGCTCGTACGAGGACTGGCGTGCCGCGGGACGCCAGGTCAGGAAGGGCGAGACGGGCATCCGGGTACTGTCGCGGACGGGCCGCCCTTACGCCGTCTTCGACATCGCGCAGACGGCGGGCCTGCCGCTGCCGCCCGCCCCCGCCCCGAACGCGCCGCCCGAGGGGCTCGTCCACCGGCTGGCGGGCGAGCTGGGCCGGGGGCTGCCGCCGGTCGAGGCCGATTCCGTCGAGTATCTCGTGCTGGCGTGGCTCGGCCTCGAACCTGAACCGCCGGTGTTCCCGGTGCACGCGTTCTGGGCGGGCGCCGAGGCGGGCGACCGGATCCTGCGGACGGCCCGCCGCGTCCACGACCGCGTGCGCGACCCGTCCGGCGGGGTCCTGCCGGACGCGCACCGGTACTTCCGGGCCCGCCTCAAGGCGAGCTGGGTGCCCGCCTACCTGGCCGGACGCGGGTTCCCGGCGGCCGTGCAGCGGCGCCGCCAGATCGGCTGCGCGCCGGACTCCCCGCACGCCCTCGTCGACCATCTGCGTGCGCTGGGGCACGCCGACGAGGCGATCGTCGCGTCGGGGCTGGCGCGGCACGGGGCGTCGGGGCGGCTGCACGCCATGTTCCGCGACCGCGCGATGTTCCCGATCCGCAGGGCCGACGGCGCGATCGCGGGGTTCCTCGGCCGCCGCCGCGACGGCGCGGACGGCCCGAAGTACCTCAACGGCCCCGACACCGGCTTCTTCCACAAGGGCGAGCTGCTCTACGGGCTGCACGAGGTCCGGGAGCGGCTGGCGGCGGGCGCGCGTCCCGTCCTGGTCGAGGGCCCGCTGGACGCGATCGCCGTCGAGACGGCGCGGGCGCCGGAGTACGCGCCCGTCGCGACCTGCGGGCTGTCCCTCACGCCCGCGCACCTGGCGGCGCTCGCGGACGCCGCCGACCTCGGCGCCGCGGGCGTCCTGATCGCCCTGGACGACGACGCGGCGGGCCGGTCCGCGGCCGTCCGCGCGTGGGACGTGCTGAGCCGGGTCGGCGGCCCGCTCGACCTGGCCTCGCTGCACGCCGGCCAGGACCCGGCCGGCGTGCTCGCCGCGCGGGGCCGCGACGCCCTGCTCCAGGCGCTGCGGACGACCGTCCCGCTGATGGACGCGGTGGTGGACGCCGCGGCGGCCCGCGCGGGCGGTCCCCTCACCACCCCCGAGCAGCGGCTCGCCGCGCTCCGCGCCGCCTGCGGGCCGATCGCGGCGCGCCCGTCCGGGGCGGCCCGGCAGGTCGTCCGCCTGGCGGCCCGCACCGCCCTCCCGGCGCCGCTGGTCACCGAGGTGCTCGCCGACCACCTCGCGGCCGGCTGAGCATGGCGCGGCCCGATGCCCGCTCGTCGCAGGAGAGCGACCGCTCGGCGACGGGACCGCCGGACCGGTGAACCTACGCGCGAGTACGCGGCAGGCTTCATCGCACCTTGTGGAGGCGTTCCCACCGGTTCGCTGGGGGGCGGGGCGGCGGCCCGCGGCGGTCGCCGCCCCTGTAACCGGTGCTCTCCACAACCGGGTGGGGGGACGGGGCCACGGCGGCGCGGTTGATAGGCGCGCACCCGCCGCCGTGGCCTCCCGGCCGCCCTCACTTCGGCCCCGGCGCCCTGTCAAGCCCGCTGACAACGCCCGCCATCCGAGCCTTTCGGCCCGGCGCTCCGGCAACTACCGTCGAAGTGTGAACGCGCCGGTGGACGTCGCGGCGCTCCTGCGCCCGGACCGCATCGCCGCGCTGCGCGCCGCGATCGACCCGGCCCGGCACTGGCGCCGCCGCGGAACGGTCGCGTCAGGCGACGCCGCCTGCGTGTGCGCCGTGGACGACCGCGGCACGTCCGTCGCCCTGCAGCAGTCGAACGGCACCGGCCTCGGCTCGCTGCTGGTCGAGCCCGCGACCGGAATCGGCCTCCACAACCCCGGTGCGGGGTTCGCGCTGGCGCCCGGCTCGGCCGGCGAGTACGGGCCGCGTCGCCGCCCGCCGCACACCCTCGTCCCGGTCGTCGCGACGCGGCCCGATGGCGCGTTGCGGGCGGTCCTCGGCTGCGCCGGCGGGATCCAGCCGCAGGTCGACCTGCAGATCCTCGTGCGGCTGCTGCGCGGCGCGGCGGCGCGGGACGCGCTCGCCGGCGCCCCGCTGGCGGCTCGCCGGCGGGCTCGGACCGTTCGAGGCGCCGCAGGGCAACACCCCGATCCGGCTCGACCTGCAGGCCGGCGCCCCGGACGCGTGGGCGCGCCGCCTGCCCGGCTACGGGCACCTGGTGCGGACGGCGGCGCAGGACGAGGAGTTCGGCGAGGCGCAGCTCATCGAGGCGGGCCCGGGCGGCGGGCTGCGCGGCGACGGCCCCTGTCCCTTCGCCCTTCCCCGCGTCCGCTGAACCGGGGTTGACCGGAGCCGTATCGGGGACGTGATCCTTCCCGGGCGTATGCCGACCACCGAAGGGACTACGCCATGACCGAGGCCGTCACCGAGGCCGTCACCAAGGTCGTCCCCCTGTCCGACGACGAGGTCCGGCTGATCGACGCGTACTGGAGAGCCGCGAATTACCTTTCGGTAGGGCAGATCTATCTGCTGGGCAACCCCCTGCTGCGCGAGCCGCTGCGGCGGAGCGACGTCAAGCCGCGGCTGCTCGGCCACTGGGGCACCTCGCCCGGCCTGAACTTCTGCTACGCGCACCTGAACCGGGTCATCAAGGCGCGCGACCTCGACATGATCTACATCATGGGGCCGGGCCACGGCGGGCCGGCGGCGGTCGCGAACGCGTGGCTGGAGGGCACCTACAGCGAGGTGTACCCGGACGTGTCGCGGGACGGCCCGGGCATGGAGCGGCTGTTCCGGCAGTTCTCTTTCCCCGGCGGGATCCCGAGCCACGTCGCTCCGGAGACGCCCGGTTCGATCCATGAGGGCGGCGAGCTCGGGTACTCGCTGGCGCACGCCTACGGCGCCGCGTTCGACAACCCGGACCTGGTGGTGGCGTGCATCGTCGGCGACGGCGAGGCCGAGACGGGGCCGCTCGCGGCGTCGTGGCACTCGAACAAGTTCCTCGACCCGGTGCGGGACGGGGCCGTCCTGCCGATCCTGCACCTCAACGGCTACAAGATCGCGAACCCGTCGGTGCTCGCGCGGATCTCCGAGGAAGAGCTCGTCCAGCTGCTCGACGGCTACGGGTACCGGCCCGTGATCGTCGGCGGGGACGAGCCGGCGTCGATGCACCGGAAGATGGCCGCCGCCCTCGACCAGGCCCTCTCCGAGATCGCCGGCATCCAGCGGGCCGCCCGCGACGGCGGCGGCACCGCGCGGCCGCGCTGGCCCATGATCGTCCTGCGGTCCCCGAAGGGCTGGACGGGCCCGAAGGCGGTCGACGGCCTGCCGGTCGAGAACACCTGGCGCGCGCACCAGGTGCCGCTCACCGGCGTCCGCGACGACCCGGAGCACCTCGCGCTGCTCGAGGAGTGGCTGCGCTCCTACCGCCCCGACGAGCTGTTCGACGAGGACGGACGCCCGGTCCCCGCGCTCACCGAGCTCGCGCCGGAGGGCGAGCGGCGGATGAGCGCGAACCCGCACGCCAACGGCGGGCTGCTGCTGCGCCCGCTGAAGCTGCCCGACTTCCGCGACTACGCCGTCCCGTTCGGCGAGCCGGGGACGACGACGTCCGAGGCCACCCGCGTCCTCGGCGCCTTCCTGCGGGACGTGGTGAAGGGCAACCCGGCCAACTTCCGGATCATGGGCGCGGACGAGACGGCGTCCAACCGGCTCGGCGACGTGTTCGCGGCCACCGACCGGGTCTTCGAGGGCGAGCGGCTGCCCACCGACGGGCACCAGGGCCCGCACGGTCAGGTCATGGAGGTGCTCAGCGAGCACATGTGCCAGGGCTGGCTGGAGGGCTACCTGCTGACCGGGCGGCACGGCCTGTTCAACAGCTACGAGGCGTTCGTCCACATCGTCGACTCGATGTTCAACCAGCACGCCAAGTGGCTGAAGGTGACGCGGCGGCTGCCGTGGCGGCGGCCGATCGCGTCGCTGAACTACCTGCTGTCGTCGCACGTGTGGCGGCAGGACCACAACGGCTTCACCCACCAGGACCCCGGCTTCCTCGACGTGGTCATGAACAAGAAGCCCGAGATCGTCCGGGTGTACCTGCCGCCGGACGCGAACACGCTGCTGTCGGTCGGCGACCACTGCCTGCGCTCCCGCGACTACGTCAACGTGATCGTCGCGGGCAAGCAGCCCGCGCTGGACTGGCTGCCGATGGACGCCGCGATCGCGCACTGCACGCGCGGCATCGGCATCTGGGAATGGGCGTCGAGCGATGGCGGCGCCGATCCCGACGTCGTGCTGGCGTGCGCGGGCGACATCCCGACGCTGGAGACGCTCGCGGCCGTCGACCTCCTCCGCCAGTTCTTCCCGGACCTGCGCGTCCGGGTGGTGAACGTCGTCGACCTGATGCGGCTGGAGCCCGACACCGAGCACCCGCACGGGCTGCCCGACCGCGAGTACGACGCGCTCTTCACCACCGACAAGCCGGTCATCTTCGCGTTCCACGGGTACCCGTACCTGATCCACCGGCTCGCCTACCGCCGCAACGGCCACGGCAACCTGCACGTCCGCGGCTACAAGGAGGAGGGCACCACGACCACGCCGTTCGACATGGTGATGCTCAACGACCTGGACCGCTTCCACCTCGTCATGGACGTCATCGACCGCGTCCCCTCGCTCGGCGGGCGCGTCGCGCACATCCGCCAGCGCATGGCCGACCAGCGGCTCGCGCTGCGCGCGTACACCCGCGAGCACGGCGAGGACGCGCCCGAGGTCCGCGACTGGACCTGGCCCTACTAGAGGAGGCCCGCGATGCGCATCCTCACCGTCAACCCCGGGTCGAGCAGCCTGAAGCTGAGCTTGATCGACCCGGACGGCTCCGTCGTCGGCGAGAACGCCGGCGCCCGGCACGAGATCGCCCCGATGGTCGCGGACATGCCGGCGCCCGACGCGGTCGGCGTCCGGTTCGTGCACGGCGGCACCGACTTCACCGAGCCCGTCGTCGTCGACGCGAAGGTCACCGAACGGCTGGAGGCGCTCGCCGACCTCGCGCCGCTGCACCAGCCCGCGTCGCTGCACGCGCTGTCGGAGATCACCGGTGCGCTGCCCGGCGTCCCGGCCGTCGCCTGCTTCGACACCGCCTTCCACGCCACCCTGCCGGACGCCGCCGCCACGTACGCGCTGCCCGCGGAGTGGCGCGAGCGGTTCGGCCTGCGCCGCTACGGGTTCCACGGCCTGTCGTACTCCTACGCCGTCCGGCGGACGCGCGAGCTGCTCGGCTCGCTGCCGGCCCGGACGGTGATCTGCCACCTCGGGTCCGGCGCGTCGCTGGCCGCCGTCGCCGACGGCCGCTCCGTCGACACGACGATGGGCTTCACGCCGCTCGAAGGGCTCGTCATGGCGTCCCGCGCCGGCAGCGTCGACCCCGGCATCCCGCTGTGGCTGATCGAGCACGGGGTCGGGGCGGCCGGGGTCGGCGACGCCCTGGAGAGCCGGTCCGGGCTGCGCGGGCTCACCGGGACGGGCGACATGCGGGAGATCCGCGAGCGCGCCGAAGCCCGCGACGCCGCCGCGCTCGCCGCCCTCGACGTCTACCACCACCGCCTCCGCGCCTGCGCCGCCGCGATGGCCGCCACCCTCGGCGGCCTCGACGCGCTCGTGTTCACCGGCGGCGTCGGCGAGCACGACCCGTTCGTCCGGCACCGCCTCGCCGAGGACCTCGCCTTCCTCGGCGTGTCCATCGACCCCGGCCGCAACGACGGCGCGCGCGGCGACGCCGACGTGACCGCCCCCGGCTCCACCGTCAGCGTCCTCGTCATCACCGCCCGTGAGGACCTCGAGATCGCCGAGGGGGTCCGCCGGTGCCTGCGGTGACCGCGCCCCGGCCCCGGCGGCACGGAGGGCAATGACATTCCCCCAACCTGCGCGAATACTGGTAAAACGCCGAATATCACGCATACGATGGCCGGAATGGAGAGACCGGCAGACGCCCTGGAGAGCCTCGCGCGGAAGCTCGAACACCTCCAGGCGATCAGCGACGAGGCGTTCGCGTACATGGGCGTCGAGGAGTTCCTGGACACCCTGCTCGGGCGCGTCCGCGAGATCCTCGACGTCGACACCGCGGTCGTGCTCCTCCTGGACCGGCAGGGCCGGTTCCTCGAAGCGGCGGCCGCGAAGGGCATCGAGGAGGAGGTCAACCAGGGCGTCCAGGTCCCCCTTGGCCATGGCTTCGCCGGACGCGTCGCCATCGAGCGCATCCCGGTCTACATCCCCGACGTGCCGCACGCGAACGTCTACAACCGGCTGCTGGTCCAGCGGGGCCTGCACTCCCTGCTCGGCGTCCCCCTCATCGGCGGCGGGCGGCTGGTCGGGGTCATGCACGTCGGCACGGTGACACCGCGCCGGTTCACCACCGACGAGACCGAGTTCCTCCAGCTCGCCGCCGCCCGCATCGCCCTGGCGGTGCAGGCGCTGACGAGCCGGGCCGAACGCGCCGGCGCCATGGAACTGCAGCGCAGCCTCATCCCGTCCGGGCTCCCGGAGATCCCCGGCCTGGAGATGGGCGCCCGCTACCGTCCCGGCAAGGAGACCGTCGGCGGCGACTGGTACGACGTCTTCGAGCTCCCCTCGGGCGAGATCGGCATCGTCATGGGCGACGTGGCCGGGCACGGGCTGGGCGCCGCCGTCGTGATGGGCCGGATGCGCAGCGCGCTGCGCTCGTACGCGCTGGAGACGACCGACCCGGCCGGGGCCCTCGGCAAGCTCAACCGGAAGATGGCGTACTTCGAGCCGGAAGCGACCGCGACCGTGCTCTACGCGGTGTGCGATCCCGACTTGGACCAGATCCGGCTGTCCTCGGCCGGCCACCCGCCCCCGATCCTCGCCCTGCCCGGCTGTCCGGCCAAGGCCGTCGACATGACGTTCGACCTGCTGATCGGCCTCGACGACGGCACGCCCCGCCACACGACGGTGGTGAAGCTTCCCCCCGGAGCGCTGCTGTGCTTCTACACCGACGGGCTCATCGAGCGGCGGGACGACTCGGTCGACGGCGGCATCGCACGGCTGTGCGAGGCCGTCCACGCGGGTCCGCCCGAGCAGGTCGGCGCCACGGTGATGGCGGCGCTCATCGGCCGCGAGCGCGCCGAGGACGACGTCGCGCTGCTCGTGCTGCGCCGGACCCCCGACGCGGAGCCCGGGGCCTAGGCTCTCGGCGCATGGCGGACAACGCGTGCCGGGTGTGCGGGAAGGCGCTGCCGCGCCCGGACGGACGGCCCGGGCGGGCGTCGGTGTACTGCTCGGCCGCCTGCCGGCAGAAGGCGTACCGGACGCGGCGGGCCGGCGGCGACGCCGTCCACGACCTGATCTCCGACATCCAGTGGCGTGCGCGGACCCTCGCGCCCGAACGCCCCGAGCCGTTCTACGCCGACGTGCGGGAACTGTCGTCGTCGGTCGGGCGGCTGCGCCGCATCGCGCGCGCGGCGGCGGACGCGACACGGTCCGTGACGGAATCCGTAACGCCGGCCGACGTGACGAATCCGCTCCAGGACGAGATCGACTTCGCCGGGCTCGTCGAACCGCACCGTCGCGAGTTGCAGGTCCACTGCTACCGGATGGTCGGCTCCTACGACGACTCCGAAGACCTCGTCCAGGAGACGCTGCTCAAGGCGTGGCGCAACCGCGACCGGTTCGAGGGCCGCTCCAGCCTGCGCACCTGGCTCTACACGATCGCCACCAACGCGTGCCTGGACTTTCTGCGCCGCAACGAGCGCCGGCCGCAGCAGTACGCGCCGTCCCCCGTCCCGCCGTCGAACGAGGTGACCGCGCCGCCGTTCCTGCCCTGGCTGCAGCCGTTCCCCGACGACCCGGAGGCGGTGGCGGAGACCGCGGAGACGCTCGAGCTGGTCTTCCTCGCCGCGATCCAGCACCTGCCGCCCGGGCAGCGCGCCGTGCTGATCATGCGGGACGTGCTCGGCTGGCCAGCCGCCGACACCGCGGCCGCCCTCGACCTGACCGTGGCGTCGGTGACCAGCGCGCTGGACGCCCTCGTCCGCAACCTGGCGCACGAGTGCGGCCCGTCCGGCGTCCGCGCGTCGGCATCTGGACGGCGGGCCTCCCCGAGACCCTCTCGCCGGAGAAGCTCGCCCAGTTCGGCCCGCCGATGGACGACGCCGCCTTCCAGGCCCTCCTCACCCGCCTGGACGAGATGCGCCTGCTCCGCCGCTCCCCCATGCTCGCCCATATCGCCGACACCGCCGCGTTCCTGGTCGCCTTGCCTGTTCCGGCCCCGATCCCGGCCGAAACCGCTCGTGGGCTTCCGCAGTTGCCCCGAAACTCAATGCGCGATCAGACATGACAACCAGCGTCGAACATCACCCACATCTGAGCCATGCGCACCCCTCGACCGGACCGGATGTTACCCACTCGCACCACTCGGCGGATCGAGCAGCACCCGGAACCTCTGCCCGCCGGCGTCGCTCCGCTCGTTGACTTGTGGCGGGGGGGGGGGGGGTGGGGGGGGCGCAGAACCACACCCCCCCCCCCCCCAACCGGGGGGGGGG
>NZ_WBMS02000025.1:79065-123457 GCF_008923205.2 Actinomadura physcomitrii
CCCGCGGGCGTCTCCCGGCGCTTTTAGTTGGGGGGTGTGGTGTTTCCCCCCGCGCTCATAACCACGACACGCCACAAGTCAACGGGGTGGTGGGGTGCGGCCGGTGATGCCGAGGACGTGGTGCAGGAGGGGGCGTCGTCGGGGACGGGGACGGTGGGGCCCCAGAGGTCTGGGAAGGGGGCCTTCGGGACGAAGTCGGCGACGTGGTCGAGGCAGGCGCGCAGCGTCGCGTCCGGCAGGTCGAACGGTCGGCCGGTGGCGGTGGCGAGGTCCCAGCCGTGCACGACGATCTCGGTGAACGCGATCTTGCCCCACAGCTCGTTGGACAGTTTCGTGCCGCCCGTCTCCGTCTCGCCCTCCCAGGCCGCCGGGTCGGTCCAGGCCTCGCCGAGCGCCCGGACGTGCTCGGCGACGCGCTTCTGCCATCCGTGACCGAAGCCGGCGGGTTCGGGGAGCCGCCCGCGGGCGAGGCCGGTGGCGCCGCGCGCGACCTCGTCGAGCCCGGCTGCGAGCTGTACCTCGTCAACCGCCAGGCGGACGCGCCCGACACCGTCTGGGTGACGGAACTCTGGCGGGACCAGAGCGCGCTCCAGGCCGTCCTGGAGCGGATCAAGGGCAGCCCCGAGACGGCGGCCGCCATGAAGCTCGTCGCCGCCGCCGAGATGATCGAGCTCGCCCACCAGGGCGGCAAGGGCCCCGTCCCGGCCGGCGAGCGTTCCTGAGGCGGCTCATGCGGCCGTGGAGGTCTGCTTCTTGGCCTGGCGCACCGCCCGCAGGGCGCCCGCCCAGGCGATCACCTGGTCGAGCATCCCGTTCACGGCGGTGTCGAGTCCCTCTTGGGGGACGAAGGCGCCGGTGTGGAACGAGGGGTGCGTCGCGATGGTGGGCTGGGTGCGGACCGTGGCCACCTGGAGTTCGGAGAGGACGAGCCGCAGCGCCTCGGCGGCCCGGGCCCCGGCGACCCAGCCGCCGTAGCTGATGATCCCGGCGGCCTTGTCGTTCCACTCCCGGTAGACGTAGTCCAGCGCGTTCTTCAGCGCTCCGGGGTAGGAGTGGTTGTACTCCGGGACGAGGAACACATAGCCGTCGAAGCCGTCGATGAGTTCGCCCCAGGCGCGGGTGTGCTCGTGCTGGTACTGCTGGAAGTTCGGGTTGCCGGGCTCGTCGAGGTTGCCGAGGTCGTGGTCGGCGAGGTCGATGAGTTCGTAGTCGGCGCCGCCGTGGGCGCGGGCGGCCTCCAGCGCCCACGTGGCGATCTGTTCGCCGCGGCGTCCGGGGCGGGTGCTTCCGAGGATGAGCGCGATGCGAAGCGTCATGGTGGTCCTTCCAGCTGAGTTGATACGTCAACTCTAAGGCGAGACGAGTTGATGTGACAACTTACCTGGTCACGACTATGCTCAGCGGCATGGCCGAGCCTCGATCGCTGGAACCGGAGGAGTGGGCCTTCTGGGATGCCTGGATGCGCGCGCAGCGGCTGCTCACCAGCGACCTGGAGCGCGGCCTGCAGCGTGAGTGCGACATCTCGAAGGCCGAGTTCAGCGTCCTGGTGACGCTGTGGCAGGCCGGCGGCCGCGAGATGCGGGTCGGCGAACTCTCCGAGTCGCTCGACTGGGACAAGAGCCGCGTCTCACATCAGCTGACGCGGATGGAGAAGCGCGGCTTCGTCAAGCGCACCCAGTACGGGGCCGACGGGCGCCGCGCCGGGATCGGGCTGACCGACGAGGGCCGCCGCGCCGCCGAGAAGGCCGTCCAGGTGCACGGCCGCAACATCCGCCGCCACTTCTTCGACTCGCTGACCCCCGAGCAGGCATCGGCCATCCGGGCATGGAGCGAGCAGACAGTAGACCGCCTCAGGGCGCGGTGAGGGGTTCGGCCTCGTAGGCCTGGTGGAGCAGGTCGAGGAAGCGGGGCGCGCCGGGGACGGGCGCCGGGCCGATCCGGTGGACGGCGATGCCCGGCGTCCAGGAGTTCATGACCACGGCGCCCGACAACGACGGGACGTCGGCCGGCGTCACCTCCCGGACGCGCTGGGGCACGCCGAGCCGGTCCAGTCGGCGGCGGACGATGCCCATCGTGGTGCCGGCCAGCATGGGCGCGTCGGGCCACACGACGGCGTCGCCGTCCCAGAAGGCGAGGTTCCAGATCGTGGCCTCGCTGAACCGGCCGCGCCGGTCGACGAACGCGGCGTCGTCGAAGCCGTCCCTGACGGCCCGCCGCATGAAGTAGGTCTTGGCCACCTCGCCGACGTGCTTCACGGCGGGCAGGACCCGCTCGTACTCGACCGTCGCCAGGGCCAGCGGGCCCGCGGGGCCGGACGCGGGCGGGCGGGTGCGGACCAGGACGTCGAGGTCTTCGGTCTCGCCCGCGCCGGACCGTCCCGGCGCCGCGTACACGGTGGCCGTCAGCGAGACGTCCGGCGGGCTCGCCTCCAGCGCCGTCCGCAGGAAGGACCGCACCCGGCCATCGGGAAGCGCCCGGCCGAACAGCTCCGCCGACGCGAACCGCAGCCGCTCCAGGTGCAGGTCGAGGCCCCGGATCCGCCCCCCGCGCACCTGCATGGCGGTGAAATGGGCGTAGCCCGCGAAGGCGAGCGGCGCGAGCTCTCCGGCGGTCGCCGCGCGGCCGTTGCGGTGCGCGAGTGCGGTCATCGGTGCCTCCACCGGTCCGGAATGATCGTTGGCGAGGCGACGTTACGGCTTCACACCGGTGAGAGGGTCAAGCGGGGACGGTGACATGCTGATCGGGGAGTTGTCCCGGCGGACCGGGGTCAGCACGCGGCTGCTGCGGTACTACGAGGAGCAGGGCCTGCTCGCGGCCGGGCGCGACGCGAACGGCTACCGGCGCTACTCCGAGGAATCCGTGGCGACCGTGCGGAAGATCCGCGTGCTGCTGGAGGCGGGCCTGTCCACCGCGGTGATCCGGCAGGTGCTCCCCTGCACGCGGGACGCCCGTCCGGCCTTCGACTGGTGCTCCGGCATCCGCGACGTCCTGGGCCGGGAGCTGGCGGCGCTGGACGACCGCATCGAGGGGCTCCAGCGCAACCGCGGCGCGATCGCCGGGTTCCTGGCCGGCGACCGCTAGGCGGACGGGCCGGTCCGTCACCGTGGACGCCGGCGACGCGCCCCGCTCCGTCACTCGGGGCGGTCGGCCTTGGTGACGGCGCGGACGGCCGGGCGGAGGATGTCGACGACCCGGTCCGGGTCGGCGTCGGCCAGGTGGTCGAGCGCCAGGAGGTGGCGGCCGAGGGCGACCCCGATCAGCACCGCGCTGATGACGGCGGCGCGCAGGTCGGCGTCCGCCCTCCACCGGACCACCGACCCGGAGGTCGTGATCATGGAACTCACCAGCGTCGGCCGGGTCGTCGCGACCGGCGAGCCGTTCGAGGTGCCCTGCGTCCAGGTCTTCCGGATCCGCGACGGCCGGATCGTGCTCTTCCGCGACTACGTCGGCGCCGGTGCGCTGCCGGCCCCCGACCCGGCCTGATCCGGGCGCTGCGCGCGATCGGGCACCTGGCACGGCCGCGTCATCTGGACCCACGGTGTCGGTGCCCCGCGCTAACGTTCAGCCGCATGGTCGATCATCCCACCGCCTTCCCTGACGAGAACGTTCTGGCCGTCCCCGACGCGTGGCTGGAGGACCTGGTCCCCCGGCACGGGGGCCTGGCACCGGTGCCCCGGACCGCCCCGGATCCGGAGGCGCACGCCGCCGTCCGCGCGAGCCTGGCGACCGCCGAGCCCCTCGTCCGCGAGGTGCTGGAGCACCGGGGCACCGCGCCGGATCTCGCCGAGGCGGGGCTCGCCTTCCTGAAGGGCGAGGCCACCCCGCTGGGGGCGGCAGTGGTCGCGCGGGTGGAGACGATGGCGCGGACGAGGTCGAGCCTCACCTGCGACCCCGGCTGGGCCGACCACCTCGCGGCCGAGCACGGGCTCGCCTTGGCCGCCTGCGCGTTCGCCGAGATCGAGGGAGTCCATGTCCGCGGCGACGGCGGGTCGATAGGGCTCAACGAGAAGCCGGTCAGCGTCGTGGCCGGCGCGGGCGGCCTCGACCACGCCCACTGGGCCCCGCGCCGCGCGGGCCGCCGGATGCGGGCGCTTCTGGCCGCGGCCGGCGAGGACGACCGCGACGCGGCCGCACGGGCGCTTGCCGGGCACCGCCAAGGACCGGTCCGGCGGCTGATCACGGCCTTCCTTATGCCGGACCGGACGGACTGGGTCGACGAGTGCTGCCAGGACCCGCCGGAGCGCCCGTCGTACTACACCTCGTCCGGCGCCAAGATGCTGTGGTTGTCGCTGGGGACCGCCGCGCAGGTCGAGACGCTCGGCGACTGGGCCGTCCTGCGGTTCGGCGAGCGGGAACCCGGCGTGATCCACACCCTGGTCGACGGGCTGGGCGAGGCCGTGGCGCCGGTGCTGGCGCGGTCGCTGGACGGCGACGCGGAACCGAAGGAACGGCGCCTCATCGTGGACGCGCTCGCGCGGATCCCCGGCGACGAGGCGTTCCAGATCATGGGCGGCCGGCTCGACGCGGTGCACGTCCTGCCCGCGATGGAGGCGATGATCGAGCGGTTCCCGGTCCGGGCGCTGCGGCTCCTGCCGGAGCTCGGCACCGGCACCGCCCGGCGGTCGTCGATGGCGGCGGGCCTGCTCAACGCGCACCTGGAGGCGCACCCCGACCTGGTCGCAGCGGCGGACCTGAGCCCGCGGGCCCGGGAGGCGCTCGACGCCCTCCAAGCGGCGCGGGTGGCTGAGGCACCGCTCGACAAGGTGCCCGCGGCCCTCCGGAAGGGTGGGCCCAAGGGGGCGCCGGGGTGGGCGCGCCCGGCCGCGCTGCCGCAGGTCCTGCTGCGGGGCCGCGAGCACGCGCTGCCCACGGAGGCGAGCGGCCACCTGGTCGAGGCCCTGAGCAAGGCGAGCCCGCGGCGCCCGCCCGCCCAGAAGCTCCGGGGCGCACTCGACGCGCTCGACCCCGGGTCGCTGGCCGAGTTCGGCTGGAGCCTGTTCGAGCGGTGGCGGGCGTCCGGCGAGGCGACGCGGATCGGCTGGGCGCTGGCGCAGCTCGGCTGGACCGGCGACGACGAGATCGCGCGGCGGCTCGGCGGGCTGGCGCGTTCCTGGCCCGGGCAGAACGGGATCCAGCTGCCGCTGAAGGCGCTCGACGTGCTCGCCGGGATCGGCACGGACGTGGCGGTCATGCAGCTGCATCTCGTCGCGGAGAAGGCCCGGCCCAAGCGGCTCAAGAAGCGGGCGGGGCAGCTGCTGACCGAGGTCGCCGCCGAGCGCGGCCTCACGATGGAGCAGCTCGGCGACCGGATCGTCCCCGACTTCGGCCTGGACGAGCGCGGCGGCATGACGCTCGACTACGGTCCCCGGACGTTCACGGTGGGCTTCGACGAGCAGCTGAGACCGGTGGTGTTCGACGGCCGGGGGACGCTCCGCAAGGCGCTGCCCAAGCCCGGCGCCAAGGACGACCCGGAGGCCGCGCCCGCCGCGTACCGGGCGTTCACCGGGCTGAAGAAGGACGTCCGCACGGTCGCCGCCGACCAGATCGGCCGCCTGGAGCGGGCCATGGCCGCGCAGCGGCGGTGGACGACCGGCGACTTCCGGCGGCTGTTCGTCCGGCACCCGCTGCTGTGGCACCTCGTCAGGCGCCTGGTCTGGCTCTGCGACGGGGAGGGCGCCGCTCCCGTCGCGTTCCGGATCGCCGAGGACCGCACGTTCGCGGGCGTGGACGACGAGGCGCTGCTGCTCCCGGAGTCCGGCGAGGTCCGGATCGCCCACCCGCTGCACCTGGGCGAGGACGTATCGGCCTGGTCGGCGGTCTTCGCCGACTACGAGATCCTCCAGCCGTTCCCGCAGCTCGGCCGCGCCGTCCACGCGTTCACGGCGGAGGAGGCCGCCGGCAACCGGCTCGACCGGGTCGCGGGCACCGTGGTCGGCGTCGGGAAGGTGCTGGGCCTGGAGCGCCGGGGCTGGCAGCGCGGGACGCCGGAGGACGCGGGCGTCCAGCACTGCCTGGCCCGCGGCGTGGCAGGGCGGACGGTCGTCCTGGACGTGAGCCCGGGATTCCCGGTGATGTCCCCCGCCGAGTGGCCCGAGCAGACCCTCGGCAGCGTGTGGATCGCCGAGTCGGAGGCGTCCTTCGGGGAGCTGGACGAGGTCGAGGCGTCCGAACTGCTCCTAACCCTGCACGATCTCGCCGCTAGCCGTTGAGTTGTGGGGGGGGGGGGGGGGGGGGGGGGGGGGGGGGGGGGGGGGGACCCACCCCCCCCCCCCCCCCCCCCCCCCACAACTCAACGAGGGCGGGGGTGCGGGCGATCCTTTACGCTCTGGTGCTCACGGTCGGCCGGGATGCGGGGTTGGTGTGGATTCGTTCAGTGATGCGCTGCTGGCGCTGGCGGCGCCGCGGCTGGGTGTGGCCGCGGAGCGCTCGATGCGGCTCAACCGCGCCCTCGAAGGGACGACCTTCCGCAGGGACCTGGAGGCGGGCGTCGCGTGGTCGGACGACCGGCGGATGGCCGCCGGGATCCTCGGCAGCCACGCCGAGGACAACACCTTCCAGTGGAGCTGGGTCGTCCCGGGCTTCGCCGGGACGCCGGCCGCCGCGCACGCCGAGCGGCTCAGGGAGATCGGTGAGCGGCACGGCGTCCCCGAGCTGACCGAGCCCCTCGTCGACCTCGGCGAATTCTACGATCCGCGGGCCGCCGCCGACGACCTCGCCCTGATGGCGGTCGCGCTGCTGGAGGCGAGCGCCGCGATCCGGCACGGGCACGGCGGCCGGGCGCTGACGTTCATCGTCGCCGACGCGCCCGAGCTCGCGTCCGGCGGGCCCGACGCGGAGCGCGCCGCGGACTGCCTGCGGCGCGCCGCCGACCTCCTCGGCGACCACGGCGCCCGGCGCCACACGGAGGCGATGGTGCGCGGCTACGCCGAGCACCACGGCCTCGCGGTGCGGGAGACGGAGATCGAGCTGCCGGGCGGGGCCGTCCCCTTCCCCGGCAGCGAGGACGGCCGGTCCGACCTGCTGCTCGTCAACGAGCTCGACGTGAACGAGCCCGTCCCGCCGGCCATCCTGGCGACGGCTGCTCCGGCGCTGGCGTGCGCGCTGGCCGGGCAGAACGCGCTGATCGACCGGCTTTCCGAGGACGGCGTGGACTGGCGGACGCCCGCCTGGGACCCGGAGGCCCGGACGCTGCGCTTCGGCGACGCCGTCACCGTGCAGGCCCGCGAGCTCGGCGTCCTACGGCAGGACGGCACCTGGGCATGGGCGGAAGGCGACGGCACGGCGCAGGCGAAGGAGCTGGTCGCCGGGGGCGGCGAGGCGTCGTGGGCCGCCGCCGAGGTGGACCTGAGCGGGCATCCCCGGCCCGCGCACGTCGCGGAGCTGCTGGCCTGCACGGCCGCGCGGCTCGGCGGCGGCTGGGGCGCGTGGTCGGTGCCGGGGCCCGGCGGCGAGCGGCGGTTCGCGCTCACCGATCCCGAGGGGCCGGACATCGGCGCGGACGCCATGCTGGCCGCGCTGCACACCGCCGCCAACATCGTCCAGCAGCTCGTCCTGCGCAGGGACCGCCGCGAGGTGACGCGCGCGATGGGGCTCGGGCTGTTCGAGCACTGCGGCTACGTCCCGTGGGGCGCCGGCGAGCCCGAGTTCCTGATGGGCGTGCGGGGCCTGTACCAGGCGCGGGCCTACGTCAGCGCGGACGGCACCATCTACCGCCTGTCCTCGGGCCTGTTCGGCCAGCCGGGCTGACGCGCGCCACCGCCGCGGGCCGCGCCCTGCTCGCCGAGGACGAGCGGTGGCGCGAGCTGAGCGAGTCCACCACCGCGGACGGCGCGGCCGCCGAGCACCTCGACCCGCTCGGGCACGACCGCGACTGACGCCCCGCCCTCAGCGGGCGCGGCGTTCCTCGTCCTCCAGCAGCGGGCCCAGCCGGAACGGGACCTGCTCGGTCAGGACGATCGAGGTCGTGCTGCGGCGCACGCCCGGGCACACGAGGATCGCGTCGATCACCTCGTGCAGCTGCTTGCCGTTGGGCGCGACCGCCCGCACGAGCAGGTCGCCCTGGCCGGTGATGCCGAGCACCTCCAGCACGCGCGGGATCGCCGCGAGCGCCTGCGCGGCCTCGCGGAGCCGGCCCTGCGCGACCTCCAGGGTGACGAACGCGGTCAGCTCGAAGCCGAGGGCGCCGAGGTCGACCTCCCGGCCCCGGTGCCCGATGACGCCGTCGCGTTCCAGCCGCTCGACGCGGGCGTGCGCGGTGTTGCGGGCGATGCCGAGCTTGGCGGCCAGTTCGGTGATGCCGATGCGGGGCTGCTCGACCAGCCGGCGCAGGATCTGGATATCGAGAAGGGCAACACGCGTCACAACGCTCATCTCCGGCGGGTAACTCGGTTCCGACTTGAGCAATCCGCTCAATTGTCGCCCCATCATCTTGCACTCCGCTCAGACAAGGGTGCTCAATGTGGGCGAACGAGTCCGATACCGCCGGGAGAGGGGCACGCATCATGACCGGTACCTCGACGTCCGCGCTCCGCGACCGCCTGGAGCTGGAGCGGGGCCGGATCGCGCTGGGCGGCGTCCAGGCGCTGGTCCGGCTGCTGCTGGAGCAGCGGCGCGCCGACGCCCAGCGCGGCTGGACGACCGCCGGCTTCGTGTCCGGGTACCGGGGATCCCCGCTCGGCGGGCTCGACCAGCAGCTGATGCGCGAGGCGAAGCTGCTGGACGCCCACGACATCCGGTTCATCCCGGGCGTCAACGAGGAGCTGGCCGCGACGGCGGTGTACGGGTCGCAGCTCGTCGACCACCTGCCCGACCCGCGCTACCAGGGCGTCTTCGGCCTCTGGTACGGCAAGGCGCCCGGCGTCGACCGCTCGCTCGACGCGTTCAAGCACGCGAACTGGCTCGGCACGGCCGAGCGCGGCGGCGTCCTCGCGGTCGTGGGCGACGACCCGTCCTGCAAGTCCTCGACGCTGCCGTCCGCGACGGAGGGCGCGCTCGCCGAGGCGTTCATGCCGGTGCTCGCGCCCGGATCGATCACCGACGTGCTGCGGCTCGGCCGGCACGGGTTCGAGATGTCCCGGTTCAGCGGCGCGTGGACCGGGTTCAAGGTCGTCACCGACGTCGCCGACTCGCTGGAGGTCGTCGACGTCGCGCCCGTGCCGGACCCGGTCGTCCCGGAACTGGAGTGGCGTGGCCGTCCCTGGAAGCCGACGCGGCGGCCCGGCGTCGACCTCAAGGACACGACGTCCCTGGAGGCCGAGGTCCTGCACGGACGGCTCCGCGCCGCGGCCGCCTACGCGTCCGCGAACGGCCTGGACGTCATCGAAGGCGCCACCGGTGACGCCGCCATCGGGCTCGTCGCGTCCGGCCGCACCTACCTCGAACTGCGCGAAGCCCTCGACCGGCTCGGCCTCGACGACGGCGCGCTCGCCCGGCGCGGCGTCCGGCTGCTCAAGCTCGCCCTGATCCACCCGCTCGACCCGGTGCGGCTCCGCGCGTTCGCCGCCGGTCTCCGCGAGATCGTCGTCGTCGAGGAGAAGCGCGCGTTCGTCGAGACGCAGATCCGCGACCTGCTGTACGACGCGCCGGAGCGGCCCGCCGTGCTCGGCAAGAACGGGCCCGACGGCGCGCCCCTCGTCCCGGCGGACGGCGGCCTCACCGCCGACCGGATCGTCAAGGCGCTCGCCCGGCTCCTCGCCGACCGTGTCGGCGAGGACCACGTCGACCTGCGCGACCCGGCGCTGCTCCCCCGCAAGCCCGCGATCAACCTGCTCGCGCCCGCCCGCACCCCCTACTTCTGCTCCGGCTGCCCGCACAACCGGTCCACGGTCGTCCCCGACGGGTCGATGGCCGCGAGCGGCATCGGCTGCCACGTCATGACCGTCTTCCAGGACCGCAGCATCGGCACCACCCAGATGGGCGGCGAGGGCGCGATGTGGGTCGGCGCCGCACCGTTCACCGCGACCCCGCACATGTTCCAGAACCTCGGCGACGGCACGTTCTTCCACTCCGGCAGCCTCGCGATCCGGCAGGCCGTCGCCGCCGGCACCAACATCACCTTCAAGCTCCTCTACAACGCGGCCGTCGCGATGACCGGCGGGCAGGACGCCGACGGCGGCACCGACCCCGCGTCCATCACCCGCATGCTGCACGCCGAGGGCGTCGCGAAGATCGTCGTGGTGGCGGACGACCCGTCCCGCTACCCGCGCGGCACGCGGTGGGCGCCGGGCGTCCGCGTCCGGCACCGCGACGACCTCGACGCCGTCCAGCGGGAACTGCGCGACGTCCCCGGCGTCACCGTGCTCCTCTACGACCAGGCGTGCGCCGCCGAGACCCGCCGCAAGCGCAAGCGCGGCCTCGCCCCCGACCCGCAGACCCGCGTGCTGATCAACGAGGCGGTCTGCGAGGGCTGCGGCGACTGCGGCACCAAGTCCAACTGCCTCAGCGTCGAGCCCGTCGACACCGAGTTCGGCCGCAAGACGCAGATCAACCAGACGTCCTGCAACAAGGACTACTCCTGCGTCGACGGCGACTGCCCGTCGTTCGTCACCGTGACCCCCGGCGAGCGGAAGGCGTCCGCGCCGCCGCTGCCGCAGATCGGCGACCTGGCCGAGCCCGCCTCCCGGCCGGACGCGGCGGACGTCCTGCTCGTCGGCATCGGCGGCACCGGCGTCGTCACCGTCAACCAGGTCCTCGCCACCGCCGCGCTGCTGGACGGCCGGCACGCCCGCGCCCTCGACCAGACGGGCCTCAGCCAGAAGGCCGGCGCCGTCGTGTCGCACCTGCGGATCGGCGCCGCCCCCGCCGAGCGCCCCGGCATGATCGGGGACGGCGGCGCCGACGCCTACCTGGTGTTCGACGCGCTCGCCGGCACCGCCGAGACCAACCTGCGCCGCTGCGCGCCCGGCCGCACCGCCGCCGTCGTGTCCACCAGCGAGGTGCCGACCGGCCGGATGATCACCGATGTGACCGTGTCGCTGCCGCCGAGCGCGTCCCTGGTGCGGCAGATCGCCGGCCGCACCGACGCCGCCCGGCTCGTCGCGCTCGACGCGCTGGAGCTGGCCGAACGCTGGTTCGGGAGCACCACCACCGCGAACTTCGTCGTCGTCGGCGCCGCCTACCAGGCCGGGCTGCTGCCGCTGTCGGCCCGCGCGATCGAGGAGGCGCTCGCGCTCAACGGCGTCCAGGTCGAGGCGAACGTCCAGGCGTTCCGGGCAGGCCGGCGGCTCGTCCTGGAGCCCGGCTGGGCCGAACCGGCCGCCGCCACCGGCGCCGTCCAGCGGCCCCTCACCGCCAACGCGCCCGCCGCGATGAACCTCGTGGACGCCTCCGGCGCGGACGGCGAGCTGGCCCGCGTGCTGCGGATCCGCGTCCCCGACCTCGCCGCCTACCAGGACCTCGCGCTCGCCAAGCGGTACCTCGGCACCGTCCTGCGCGTCGCCGCCGCCGAACGCGACGCCGTCGCCTCCGGGCAGCGCCTCGCCGTCGCCGTCGCCCGCCACCTGCACAAGCTGATGGCCTACAAGGACGAGTACGAGGTCGCCCGCCTCCACCTCGACCCCGCGCTCACCCGCCAGGTCGAGGAGCAGTTCGGCGCGGGCGCCACCGTCCGGTACCTGCTGCACCCGCCGCTGCTGCGCGCGATCGGCGTCGACCGCAAGATCGCGCTCGGCCGGACGGCCCGCCCCGCGTTCCACGCGCTGCGCGCCATGCGGCGGCTGCGCGGCACCCCGCTCGACCCGTTCGGCGCGACCGCCCAGCGCCGCGCCGAGCGCCGCCTCGTCGCCGAGTGCCTCGCGGTCGTCGACGAGCTGATCGCCGGCCTCGACAAGGACAACCACGACCTCGCCGTCGAGATCGCCGAACTGCCCGACATGATCCGCGGCTACGAGGACGTCAAGACCACCAACGTCGCCCGCTACCGCGACAGGCTGCGCGACCTCCTCGCCTCCTGGCGCGCGGAGCAGCCGCTCCCCGCAGGGAACAGGTAGGACCGGCCCGGGGGGGGGCGCCCCCCCCCCCCCCCCGGGGGGCGGGGGGGCCCGCGCCCGGCTGCATTCCCCGGCGTCGAACCGCGGCGGCCCGCCCGGCGTACTCCCGGACACAGCGCACGGCAGGTGCCCGTCACCACCCGACCTGGAGGGACCATGACCGCCGAGCCCGCGGGAGCCGAGTGGCGGCACGCCCTGCCCCGGCCGCGGCCCCGCAGCCGGCCGCGCTTCCCGTGGCTCGCGCTCGCCGGGCTCGTCGCGACGGTCGCCGCCGCGACGACCCTCGTCCTCGGGCTCGGCGACACCCTCAGCGGCCCCGGCCGCCCGCGCGGCCGGCTCCTCCCCCTCCAGGCCGCGTCGCCGACCGCCTCCGCGACCGCCCCGGCGACCCGTCCCGCTCCCCCCGACGGCCGGCGGACCCCGGACCCCGACCCGGTGCCGTCCGTCTCGTTCCGCCAGGCCCTGCTCCGCCTGCGCTTCGCGGTGGGTCAGGGCGTCGCGGCCGGGGACGTCCGCGCGGACGTGGGCCTCGACCTCAACAACGTCATCCGGGGCATGCTCGCCCACCCCCGGCACGGCGGCGCCGACATCGCCGACCTGCGGCACAAGATCTCCACCCGGACCCGCGAGGGCGCCATCGCCCCCGGCCGCTCGACCGAGCTCCACCAGATCCTCAGCCAAGCCACCCCGCCCTGACGCCGGCACGACCGCCGGCGCGGCCGACCGGCGGGGTCAGGCGTCGCCGGGCAGCGCGTCGCCGGGGAAGCCGCGGACGGGGTGGACCTCATAGGTGAACACGCCGGCCCGCACGCCCGGGTCGTCGTCCATCAGCTCGCGCGTCCGCTCGACGGACGCGTCGAAGATGCCGACGCCGCACAGCTCGCCGTCGTCGGCGACCGGGCAGACGATGGACAGCAGGCCCTCGGCGCGCAGCCGGAAGTTGCGCCGGCCGTGCTCCCAGCCGACCGCGTCCGCGCCGGGCCGCCCGTACCCTTCGGCCGCCTTCAGCAGGACGACCGTGTATCCCCTGGTCAGCGCGAGCTGGGTCCGCATGTGCTCGTCGGTGATCTCGGTCATCGCCGGCCTCCTCCTTGGAAAGCACGACGGGCATCCCGTCCGGATCGGGATGCCCATCATGTGGTGGGGCGGTGGGCGGACCGGGTCGTCATCGATCCGGGTCAAGGTTCCGTCCGCGCCCGCGTTCCTGTGTCAAGCATGTCAAGCAGGGAGAGTTAGGTGCCGGCGACCACTTCCTTCTCGGTTTCGGGGACGGGGGTGACGGGCCGGTGGCTGCGCGGGGTCATGCCGAGGGCGGCGATCGCGGCGATGACCATGAACGCGCCGACCATCAGCCAGGCGTGCACGTAGGCGCGGTGGGCGTCCACGTAGCCGTGGGGGGAGCCGAGGACGGCGACGGCGAGGCTGACGCCGAGGACGGCGCCGATCTGCCGGCTCATGTTGACGACGGCGCTGCCCGTCGCGAACCGGTGGTCGGGCAGGTCCGCGGCGGCGGCGGACAGGATGGTGGGGAGCGCGAGGCCGACGCCGACGCCGCCGACGAGCCAGCCGGGCAGCATCTGCGAGGCGTAGGCGGGGGCGGCGTCGAGGCTCGCCGCGATCATGACGACGCCGAACGCGCAGAGCATGCAGCCGACGGCGGTGATCAGGCCGACCGGGACGCGCCGCGCGGCCATCTTCCCGGCGATCAGCGCCATGACCGGGACCATCAGGGGCCCGGGCGCGACGCCGAGGCCGGTGCGGACCGGCGAGTAGTGCCACACCTGCTGCATCCACAGCACGCCGAGCAGCAGTTCGGCGGCGAACGCGACGGTGAACAGCAGCACGGCGGCGTTCGACCAGGCGAAGGTGCGGACACCGAGCAGCTCGGGCTCGATGACGGGCGCGGGGTGCCGGCGGGAGCGTCCCCAGAAGAAGGCGAGCGCGATCACGGCCGTGCCGATCACGATCGCGGTGCGCTGCCCCGGCCAGTCGTTGATCTTCACCACGCCGAGCGCGAGCAGCGCGATCGCGCCGGTCAGCACGGCGGCGCCGGGCAGGTCGAGGACGCGGGCGGCGGCGCCCTCGCGGCTGCCGGGCACGAGCCGCAGCGCCAGCAGCGTCGTGAGGATCCCGATCGGCACGTTCACCTCGAACACCCAGCGCCAGGACGAGTCGACCAGGACCCCGCCGACGGCGGGCCCGGCGGCGGCGGCGAGCGCGGACGCCGAGGACCAGATGCGCACGGCGCCGGCGCGGCGTCCGGGCGGGAAGACCGACAGCAGCAGGCCGAGGCTGGTGGGGATGAGCGCGGCGGCGCCGGCGGCCTGGACGACGCGGAAGGCGACGAGCCACCACAGCGACGGCGCGACGGCGCAGGCCTGGGAGGCGAGGGTGAACACGGTGAGGCCGAGGAGGAGCCCGGCCTTGCGGCCGTAGCGGTCGGCGAGCCGGCCGAGCGGGACGAGCAGCGCCGCGAACACGATCGCGAAGCCGTTCAGCACCCAGGACAGGTCGGCCAGGGACGTCCCGGCGAAGTCGCGGCCGATGTCGTCGAACGCGACGTTGACGATGAACAGGTCCAGGCCCGCCATGAAGGAGGCGACGGACAGCACCGCGAGCGAGGCACCCGGGCGCACCTGACTTTGTTTCACCATAGTCAGGGACGCTAACCCCGCCACCTGACTTTGGTCAAGCGAAGTCAGCAGGTTTATAGTGGTTGCCGTGACGATCGCACTTGAGGGGCATTTCGCCGACCGCGACACCTGGTCGATGCAGAACTGCCCGGTCGCGCGGACGCTCTCCGCGCTCGGCCCGCCGTCGGCGGTGCTGGTGCTCAGCGAGGCGTACTTCGGGACGAACCGGTTCGGCGACTTCGTGAAGAACCTCGAGATGACCGAGTCCGCCGTCACCGCCCGGCTGCGCCACCTCGTGGACGCGGGGCTGCTCGTCCGCGAGCCCTACCAGGAGCCCGGGCAGCGCACCCGCTACGAGTACCACCTGACCAAGATGGGGCTGGACCTCGCGCCCACGCTGGTCAGCCTCATGGAGTGGGGCGAGACCTACCTGCCCGGCGAGGAGGGGCGCCAGGTCGCGCTCCGGCACGCCGGCTGCGGCGAGGGCGTGACCGCGCAGGTCCGCTGCGCCGCCGGGCACGACGTCGCCGTCGACGAGATCGTGATGGGTTCGCCGTCGGCCGCGCCCGACGGCGAACCCGCGTAGCCGCCTCCGCGCGCGGTGGCTGACTCCCCAGCCGCCCACCCGCGCGCGGAGGCGAACCCACTGGCCGCCCCGGGCTAACCCTCCGCCCGGGCGGGGGCGGGCCAGGGCCGCGGCCCCGGCTCGGACGGGGCGCGCGACGACGCCGCACCCGCGATCCGCAGCGCGTGCTCCACCAGCGCGACCAGCACCTCCTTCGCCGACCCGGTCCGCCGCGCGTCGCACAGCAGCACGGGCACGTGCGGGTCGATGTCCAGCGCCGTGCGGATCTCCGGCGGGTCGTAGCGGTCGGCGTCGTCGAAGCAGTTCACCGCCACCACGAACGGCGTGCCCTTCTGCTCGAAGTAGTCGATGGACGCGAAGCTCGCCATCAGCCGCCGCGTGTCCGCCAGCACGACGGCGCCGAGCGCGCCGCGCGACAGCTCGTTCCACATGAACCAGAAGCGCTCCTGCCCGGGCGTGCCGAACAGGTAGATGGCGACGCCGTCGCGCAGCGTGATGCGCCCGAAGTCCATCGCCACGGTGGTGGTGGTCTTGGCGGCGACGCCGTCGAGGTCGTCGACGGCGGCGCCGACGTCGGTGAGCGCCTCCTCGGTGCGCAGCGGCCGGATCTCGCTGACCGCGCCGACCAGGGTCGTCTTGCCGACCCCGAACCCGCCGGCGACCAGGATCTTCAAGGCGACCCGCGGGCCGTCGGCCCGCGGGTCGTGCTCGCCGGCGGGATCGGGCGGAAGATCAGAGCGCGCGGAGTTCATCGAGCACCCTCCTGAGCAGGTTCGGGTCGTTGTGCGGCTGGACGGACGGGGTGGCGGGGGCCCAGCGCTGCACGCTCACCAGGCCGGAGTCGACCAGGTCGCCGGCCAGCACCCGGATCACGCCGAACGGCAGGTCCAGGTCGGAGGCCAGGTCGGCCAGGGCGTGCGGGCGGCGGCACAGCGCGAGCAGCCGCCGCTGGTGCCGCGACAGCCGGCCCGGCTCGGCGGGCTGCCGGCCGGTCGCGACGAGGATCGCCACGATGTCGAGCGGCTCGCCGCGCGGCCGGGTCCGGCCGCGCGTCACCGCGTAGGGGCGGACGATCGGACCGGCGGCGGCGTCGATCCACCGCTCCTGGGCCGGGGCGAACGGGCCGCCGCTCGCGCCGGGCTCCTCGAACCCGCCCGCCGCCGGGTCGCCGGGCCCCGGCGCAGCGAAGTGTGCGGGCCCGCGGGGCACGCCGGGGCCACCTGGCTCCCCAGCCCCAGAGGTCGGAATTGCTGGCATTTGAGTGTCCAATGGTGGTCAAAAGAGGCTCACAGTGATGTCGACGTGATGGCGAGCAGGACCACGTTCGCGGGCGCGCTGCAGAGCGATGAGAAGTGCGAACGCCGGCCGCATGAGTGGCGCGCGATCGAAGGGATATCGATTGCACATTCGAACAATGTGACCTGAGGTATTCACCATGTCACGGTCCGCTTCCTCCTGTCGGACGGAGACCGCTGAGGCATCGGCACGGCGGCGTCCACGCGATCACGACCGCCCGTTTCGGGACGAAGTCGATACCCGCAGCCCCAACGCCACGTGCCAGGCGGTCCCGTGGACTGCGCCGTTTGTCGTGCCGGGTCCGTCGCGCGTGGCAGTCCGTGATCGCCTGAAGAGGCTCTCGGCCGAGGACGAGCGGATGCTGCAACTGGTGGGCGCGCATTTGGGCTCTATGGCCGGCCGTGATCTCAAGGCCCGATGTGCAGATGGACTCAATCACGACGCCGACCGCTGGGCAGCGCGTAAGCGGGACTTGACGTTCGAGTCGTCGGCGAGATGGGCCGGGAGCATTACCAAGGCCACCCACGACCGGTGGGCGCTCGCAAGGCGGAGCCAGCTCGCGCACATCCAGTCTTTGGAAGCCGGCATCAGCGTGATCGAGCACCGGCTGTCGCGGCCGATCAACGAGAAGGGAACCGAGCGAGCACCGGGCGGCTACCGCTCCAAGCAGGAATGGTTCGTCAAGTCCCGCCGTCTGGGCGTGCTCAGGGACCGACTCGCAACCGAACGATCCGACTGGGAAGCCGGACGGGTGCGGGCAGTGCGGGGTGGACGCCGTTCGCTGGCCACCCGCCACAACCTGGATGCCGTTGGGCTGGAAGAGGAGCAATGGCGGCATCGGTGGGAGGCCAGGCGATGGTTCCTGCAGGCCGACGGCGAGTCGGGCAAACGGTACGGCAACGAGACCATCCGCATCAGCCCTGAAGGAGAGGTATCGATCCGGCTGCCCTCGTCGCTGACCCACCTGGCGAACGCGGGCCATGGGCGGTACGTGCTGTCGGCTCGCGTCGCCTTCCAACACCGGGGCGTTGAATGGGCCGACCGGGTCACCGCCAACCGCGCGGTCGCCTACCGCATCCACCTCGATACCGATCGGAACCGCTGGTACGTCACCGCGTCCTGGCAACGCGCCGCCGCGCCGATACTCCCACTGGAAACAGTGCGCGCACACGGGATGGTCGGTGTCGACACCAACGCAGACCATCTGGCCGCGTGGCGCTTGGACCGGTATGGCAACCCCATGGGACAACCGCGCCGGTTCGGTTACGACCTGCGTGGCACAGCCCAGCACCGCGATGCCCAAGTTCGGCACGCCATCACCCGCCTGTTGCATTGGGCCACCACCTGCGGAGTCGCCGCGATCGCCATCGAAGACCTGGACTTCGACAAGGAGAAGACGCGGGAGAAGCACGGCCGCCGCAAGCGGTTCCGGCAGCTGATCTCCAACATGCCGACCGGGAGGCTGCGGGCCCGGCTGGTGGCGATGGCCGCCGAGTCCGGGCTGGCGATCGTGGCCGTGGACCCCGCCTATACGTCGAAGTGGGGCGCACAGCACTGGCGCAAGCCGATGACCAGCAAGACCAGGAAGGTTTCCCGGCATGATGCGGCGAGCATCGCGATCGGGAGACGCGCCCTGGGGCACCCGATCCGGCGACGGACGGCACCGCCCCCACGCGACCGGAGCGATCGCGCGGGGCATCGGACCGCCCAGGCCGGCCCGGGTCTCCCAGGACGCGAGGGAACCCGCCGCCCCGTCACGGAACGCGCACACGATGCACACCCCCCGACGAAGGCGACGAGAACGCGGGCGACCAGCGCATCCAACACCGTTCGGGATGTGCGCAGTACCGGGACGTGGGTCCAGTACTCACTCCTGGACACTGCCTAGGAACGGTCATGGCGGCTCACCCGGATCCGGGCCCCGGGCCCGGCTGTCTCAGGCCGGTGGACAGCTGCTTGCCGACCCGTTTGACCAGCATCGTCATCTCGTAGGCGACCAGCCCGGCGTTCGCGCCGACCTCGCTGAGCAGCGCCAGGCAGCTGTTCGCGCCGGCGGGCACGACGAAGAACAGCCCCCGCTCCATCTCGACCATCGTCTGCCGGACGTCGCCGGAGTCCATCTGCGGACGGGCGCCGACGGCCAGGCTGTGGAACCCGGCGGCGAGCGCCGCGAGGTACTCCGCGTCCTCCCGCATGACGCCCCGGGACATGCCCATCACCAGGCCGTCCCGCGACAGCACGACGACCTTGCGGATCTGCGGGACCCGGTCGACGAGGTCGTCGAGCAGCCAGTTCAGCTCGTTGGTCGTTCCCTGCCCGGTCATGTCCGCTCCCTGCCGTCCGGTGCCTCGTCCTCGTCGCGTCCGCGCAGCCAGCCCGCCTGCAGTGCGGCGAACAGGTCGCGGGACGCCTCCGCCGACCGCTCCTCCCACGCGACGAGCGCGTCGTCGGGGGCCGGTGCCGTGCGCGGCGTCGCGCGCGGGTCGTCGCGCAGCTGCGGCGCCAGGTTGCCGCCGCGGACCCGGCGCGGCAGCGGCGCGCGCCCGCCGCCCGCCGGTACCTCGCCGAACGAGGCGGGCGCCTCGAACGCCTGCGTCTCGTACGGGCCCGACTCGTATGGGCCCGGCTCGAACGCCCGCGGCTCGGCGGGGCCCGCGTCCAGGTGCGGGGTCTCCAGCCGCCACGCCTCCTGGAACGGCTGGGTCTCCTGCGGGGCCGGCGCGCCGGCGTGCGGGTCCGGGGCGTCCGGTGCCGGCGGCGCCTCGACATCGAACGGCGTCGGCGCGTTCAGCATCGCGGTGCCGTTCCCCGGCGCCGGCCCGGCCGCGCCGGACGGCCACGGACGCAGCGCCCCGTTGCCGGCACCGTTCGCGGCGCCGTTCGCTGAGCCGTTGGCCATGCCGTTCCCGGGTGCGGACGCCGACGGGCGCGCGACCGGCGCGTCGTCCTCGTCGTCCGGTCCCTCGGCCTCGACGATCAGCCGGCGCGGGATCAGCACCACCGCGCTCACGCCGCCGTAGAGCGACGGCTGCAGCGCGACCCTGATGCCGTGCCGGTGGGCGAGCCGCCCGACGACGAACAGCCCGAGCCGGTCGGTGACCGCGAGGTCGAACTCCGGCGGCTGCGACAGCCGCAGGTTCAGCGCGTCCAGCTCGGACTGGTCGAGGCCGATGCCGCGGTCGATGATGTCGACCGCGAACCCGTTGGCGCCCATCTCGCCGCGCACCAGCACCTCGGTCGGCGCCGGGGAGAACACCGTGGCGTTCTCGATCAGCTCGGCGAGCAGGTGCACGATGTCGGCGACGGCCTCGCCGATCACCGCGGCCCGCCCGGACACCACCACGACCTCGACGCGGGTGTAGTCCTCGACCTCCGAGATCGCCGACCGCAGCACGTCCTCGACGTGCACGGGCCTGCTCCAGCCCCGGCCGGGCGCCGTCCCGGACAGGATGACCAGGCCCTCGGCGTGCCGGCGCATGCGGGTGGTGAGGTGGTCGAGGCGGAACAGGTCCTCCAGCGCCTTCGGGTCGGACGCGCCGCGCTCCATCTCGTCCAGCATCCGCAGCTGCCGGTGCAGCAGCGACTGGCTGCGGAACGCGACGTTCAGGAACACCCGGCTGATGCCCTGCCGCAGGTAGGACTCGCGGACGGCGGTCTCGATCGCGGTGTGCTGGACGCGGGTGAAGGCGTCCCCGACCCGGGACACCTCCCGGGTCTTGCCGATGACCAGCGGCGGCGCCTCGGCCTCCACGTCCACCTCCTCGCCGCGGCGCAGCCGCGCCACCACCCGCGGCAGCCGGTTGCCGGCGAGGTCGAGGGCGGCGCGCTGCAGCCCGCGCAGCTCGCGGGACAGGCTGCGCGCGGCGAGCAGCGACAGCACGATCGACGCGATCACGGCGAGCAGCCCGAAGCCGCCCGCGATGACCAGCCGCACGATGATGCGGTGGCCGATCGGTTTCGCCATGTCGTCCAGCGCCAGGCTCGCCTGGGTGACCCGCTGGTCCCACGCCTGCCCGAGCAGCTGCGTGGTGGCCGTCCAGTCGCCCGCCTCGGCGGGCAGCCGGTCGCCGGGCGCGCTGACGATCGCCGACTCGGCCGCGCGGTAGCGCTGGAAGCCGGGGGACTGGGCGAGCTGCTGGAGCGGTCCCCGGATGCTCGCGTTGAGGTCGGCGAGCCCGGCGACGAACGCCTGCCGGCCCTGCGCCGCGAACTGGATGAACGCGACGTGCTCGGCCGGGGTGAAGCGGCCCCCGCGGCCCATCGCGGAGATGACCAGCGAGTCCTCCTTCAGCATGGACGCGCGGGCGTTGCCGAGGCTGATCAGCGCGCGGCCCTGGGTGAAGATGTTGACGTCGTCGACCGCGACGAAGCCGTTGAACACGGCGACGAGGTCGTCGAGGACGACGCTGTAGGAGTTGATGAGGTCGAGCGTCTCGGTGCGCCGGGCGTCGACCCTGGCGCGCAGCTGCGGCAGCTTCGCCAGGTCGCGGACGGCGACGGTGAGCCGCTGCTTGGTCTCGGTCTTCGCGGCGTCCTGCGCGTCCTTCGACAGCGCCGACCGCTTGAAGGCGGCCTCGAGCCCGTCGACGCGGGCGCGCTGCTGCCCGAGCTTCTGCTTGTACTGGGGCTGCTGCGTGACCAGCGCGGCGACGCTGAGGGAACGTTCCGCCTGGAGCTGGCTCACCAGCGTGATGCCGGGCAGCCCGATCTTCTCGTAGGTGGTGGAGAAGTCGTACTTGTCGAACGCGTCGCCCAGCGTGATGTTCGCGGCGAACGCCCACAGGGCTATCAGGGACACCAGCGGGACGAGCAGCAGCGCGGTGATGCGCATGCGGATCGGCCGCCGCTTCTTCGGGCGGGTGCTCTGCTCGCCGGTGCGTCTCGTGCGTCGCGCGCTCTCCGCGGCGAAGTCTCCGTCGCCGGGTTCCTCCCGGGCCGGGGCCGCGTGCGGGGCCGTCGGCCGGCCTTCGGTGTCCATCGGATCACCCACTCGTCGGGGTCGGGCCCGTTGCGGGCCCGCCGCAGGATTTCTCGAACTCGGTCGGGACGGGGCGGTCACGGGCGCGCCTCGTCCAGTGCGGCGCGGGCGACGAGGCCGCGCAGCCGGCCGGTGATCATCGCCACCGCTTCGGCATGGCCGCGGGCCGCCTTCTCCCGCGTGCTGTAGCGCCCGACGTCGGCGTGCATCGACAGGTCGGACACGATCGTCTGCCAGAGCAGGGGTCTCCCGTTCGCCGCGAACCCGAGGTCGATCACGGTGAACCAGGTGGAGACGACCACCACGACGCCGCCGACGCGGATGACGTCCTGCGCGAGCAGCCTCGACCGCGCGTCGAGCAGCAGCCGCTGCGCCTCGTCCGCCGTGGCGCGTATCCCATCGGCCCGGTAGTACTCCACGGACATGGCAATCCCCATCGCCGCCGGTATGGGCGTCCGTCGGCGCGCGCGTGAGCCCCGCCGGCCGGCCGGCCGGCGGTACGGGGCGGCGCCGCGCCGCGCAGGGTGCACCGCGCCCGTGCCCGCACGGGTGCGCGGGCCGGGACGGTGCCCCGGTCAGTGCGGGTGCCGCTCGTCGTGCGGCCGGCCGCCGAGCTCGCACCAGACCGTCTTGCCGGCGGCGGTGAGGTCGGTGCCGTGCCGTTCGGCGAGGGCCGCGACGAGGAACCAGCCGCGGCCGGTCTCCTCCATGAGGTCGACGGGCCTGGCGTGCGGCAGCGCGGCGCCGCGGTCGTGCACCTCGATGCGCAGCCGGGACCCGGCCCGCAGCAGCCGCAGGCACAGCAGGGTGCCGGTGCCGGCGGCGTGCCGGACGGCGCCCGTGACCAGTTCGGAGATCAGGACCTCCGCGTCGTCGCCGGCGTGCGCGGCGCCGGCGGAGCCGAGGACGGCGCGGCCGAACGCGCGGGCCCGCGGGACCGACGCGCGCTCGGCGGGCAGGGTCAGCTCGCCGAGCAGGACGGGGTCCGGCCCCTCCATCGTGGTGAGGCCCTGCGGGTGGGCGGGGAGAGTGCGGTGGGGGGTGGCCAGGGTGCTAGGCAACTCGATGGTGCGGTGTTCGCCCGACATGTGGAACGCCTCCTTGACTAAGGCGTGGCGGCCCGTCCCGGCCCGGCCTTGACTCCTGGCCGGGGAGGTCGCTGGGGGTGAAGGCCCGTATCGCCGTCCGGGGCTCCCCGAGGGGCTCCCCGCGCCGCCCGGCCGGCCTCGCCGGCCCGGGTGCGTACGGCGGCACGGTGTGCGAAGGGGCCGCGGCCGTGCGGCCGGCGCCGGTCACGACGCCTCGCCCCCTTCGGCGTGGGCGCCCGCCCTGGCGCGCAGCAGCCGGGCGGTGCTGGTGAACCACTCGTGGTGCTCCTGCTCGAACCGGCGGCCCCGCAGGCACGTCAGGTACGGGCCGATCGGCGTGGCGCTGCGCAGGAACGTGTGCTCGTCCAGGTCGCCGCGCAGGCGTACGAGCATGCGCTCGAACAGTTCGACCTTCGCCGCGGACATGCGGGCGCGCTCCTCGAGCTGCGCGATCACCGCGTCCGCGGAGATGTGGTCGACGGCCTGCACCATGACGAGGATGTTCTCGCGGATGGTCCCGGGTTTCGCGGGGGTGCTGGCGAAGCGCTCCAGCTCGTCTATGCCGGCCCGGGTGACGGTGTAGACGCGCTTGTTGGGGCGGTCGTGCTGGATGACCTGCCGTCCGCTGATCAGTCCTTGGGTCTCCAACCTCGACAGCTCCGAGTAGAGCTGCTGCGGGACGGCGTGCCAGAAGTTGGAGACCGACAAATCGAAGATCTTGGCCAGCTGGTAGCCGCTGTACTCGCCGTCGAGCAACGCCGCCAGGACCGCGTGACGCAAGGCCATCGGACTTCTCTCCCTGCTTGACTCAGGGTGATGCCCGACTTTATCAGACAACAACATGATTAGTCATGCTTTTGACTAGGGTGAGTATGGACGAATTTCGCGACGCCCGGCTCGAGGTCCGCGCCCAGCGCTCTGACCTCGCCGTCCAGCAGCGCCTGCCGGGTCGGGCCGCGCCGCAGCTTGCCGCTCGTCGTCCGGCGGACCGTGCCGCGCCCCGTCAGCACCACGCTCAGCGCGGGCAGCTCGTGCGCGCGCGCCACGGCGGCCTTGATGAGCCCCGCCAGCTCGTCCGGCGGCGTCCCGCCCGCGGCCCGCGTGCTGATCTCCTGCACGAGCACGACCTGCTCCCGGCCGTCCTCGGTCGTGACGCCGTCGAGCATGAACGCGGCGCCGATCAGCGCGGCGGGATGCGCCGCCTGCGCGGTCTCCTCGATGTCGTGGGCGTGGACGTTGCGCCCGTTGACGATGATCAGGTCCTTGCTGCGGCCGGTGACGAACACCTCGCCGCCGTCCACGAACCCGAGGTCGCCGGTGCGCAGGAACGGGCCGTCGCCGTCGGCCGTGTACGCCTGGAACGTCACGCGCGTCGCCGTGGGGCTGCGCCAGTAGCCCGCGGCGACGCTGCCGCCGCGCACCCACAGCTCACCCGTCCGCCCGTCAGGGAGCGCCTCAAGGGTCTCCGGGTCGACGACGCGGACGTCCAGGGTGACCGGGCGGCCGCTGCTCACCAGCCGCCGCACCGCCGCGTCCGGGCCGTCCGGCGCGTCCCCGCCCGGCCCCTCGCGCTCCTCGCTCTCCTCCGCCGGCACGGCCCGGCCGCGCGACAGGGCGGCGGCGTCGAAGTCGCGGATCACCGGGCCCGTGCCCCACGGGGCGGCGCTGATGAGCAGCGTCGCCTCCGCCATTCCGTAGCACGGCATCCACATCCGCGGCTCGAACCCGGCGGGCGCGAACCGCTCGCTCCACCGCTCCAGCGTCGCCGCCCGGACCGGCTCTGCGCCGTTCTTCACCGTCTGCAGCGACGACAGGTCCAGCGTCTCGATCTGCCGGTCGGTGACGCGGCGCAGCGCCAGCTCGTACCCGAAGTTCGGCGCGACGGTGATCGTCGCGCGGTGCCGGGTGATCAGCTCCAGCCACAGCACCGGCCGCTTGATGAAGGTGATCGGCGACGTCAGCACGTACCGCATGCCGAGGTACAGCGGCTCCAGGAACTGGCCGACGAGGCCCATGTCGTGGAAGTGCGGCACCCAGCCGACGCCGATCGACTCGGCCGTCCCCTCGATGCGCCGCCGGATCTCCTCGGCGTTGTACACCAGGTTCCGGTGGGTGACCATCACGCCCTTCGGCTCGCTCGTCGAACCGGACGTGTACTGCAGGAACGCGAGCGTGTCCGGGCCGAACTCCGGCATCGTCCACGCGTCCGCGTCCCCGAGCGGGTCCCCGTTCCCGGCCGTTTCGGTGTCGAGGCACTGCACCTTTCCGGCGAGCCCCGCCTCCTTCAGCCACCCCTCGATCGCGCCGAGATGGGCGCCGTCGGTGAGGATCCAGGTGATGTCGGCGTCGTCGATGATCCGGCGCGTGCGGTCGAAGCGCCCCGCGTCCAGCACCGGAAGCGGCGCCGGGACGGCCACGACCCGCGCGTACAGGCAGCCGACGAACGCCGATATGAACTCCAGGCCCTCCGGATACAGCAGCAGGACGGCCCGGTCCCGCAGGCCGCGCTCCTCCAGCCGGCGGGCCAGCGCCCTGGCCCGCCGGTCCAGCTCGGCGAGGCCGAGCGCGTCCTCCCGGTAGGCGCGGCCGGGGCCCGGCTCCTCCTTGACGAAGGTGAAGCCCCGCGCGTCCCCGTACGTCCGCGCGGTCTCCCGGACGGCCGACACGAAATCGGTGTGCTTGCCCATGCTCATGGCGCCGTCACACGTCCTCGCCCAGCGACGCCAGCGTGAACCAGCGGCCCTCGCCGGACGTGCGGAACATCGCGTCCTCGAACGCCGGCAGGAAGTCCTCCGACAGGATGGTGTCGGGGTAGGTGCGCTGCAGCAGCCGCTGCAGGCACAGCACGAGCCACTGCCCGTCCGCGAACGCTCCGCCGAACTCGCGGTGGTTGTGCAGCCACGTGAGCATGCACGACACCATCGCGTGCAGCTCGCAGTACTTGCGCGCCCGCATCAGCGCCGCCACCGACGAGGTGTCGCCCTCGCTGTCCCGGATGCCCTCGTCGACCTTCGCGCGCAGCGCGCCGATGCTCGACAGCAGGTCCTTCAGCTCGGCGGCGACACCCGGCGCGGCGTGCGCGTTCGCCGCCGACAGCAGCTCCTCGGAGATCTGCTCGAACCGCTGCCCGACCTCGTCGCGGCCCTCGTTGGTGAGCTGGAGCCGGCGGCCGTCCGGCTGCCAGGTCGGCGGCGTCCGGGTCCAGGAGAACAGCTCGGCGAGCAGCGCGTCCTCCTCGCCCGTCTCCTCCGGCGGGCGGCACAGGAACGGCAGCTGCGCGGCGACGTTCGCGAGGTTGACGTGCGTGGTGCCCTCGAAGATGCTCGCGATCGCGTGGTCGCGCTGCAGCTTCTGGAACACCCCGTGCGCGACGCCCTCGCGCAGGTAGCCGCGCGCCGCCAGGACCGTTCCCATGCTCGCGACGACCTCGTCGCCCTGCACCGGGACGAAGTACTTGATGATCGACGACCACAGGCTCAGCCGCCCCGGCGCGACCGTCAGCGCGCGCGCCACCGGGATCGCGACGCACTCGGCGACCAGCAGGTCCAGGTGCGCCTTCAGCAGATGGTCGCGGATCACCGGGATCTGGTAGATGTCCGCGCCGTACAGGGTGCGCTGGTGCGCGTACTCCATCGCTATCCGCACCACCGCGTCCATCGTCCCGACCGACAGCGCCGCGATCGCCGTCCGGGTGATCTGCAGCGTCTTCAGCGTCTGGACGAGCCCGGCCCCGCGCCGCCCGATCACGCAGTCCGCCGGCAGCCGCGCGCCGTCGAACACGACGCCGCTCAGGTCGTGGCCGCGCAGCCCGAGCGTCCGGACGGGCGGCAGCGTCGACCAGGTGTCCGGGTCTAGGGTCGTCTTGTCGACCAGCAGCAGCGAGAAGTCACGCGAGCCGGTCTTGACGTACGTCGTGACGAACCGGCCGCGCGTCGCGTTGCCGACCGGCCACTTCGTCCCAGTAAGCACCAGCTCGTCGCCCTTGCTCACCGCCTCGGACTCGCTCGCCATCACGTCGCTGCCGTGGTCGGCCTCCGACACCCCGAAGCAGGCGAGGTCGCCGTTCAGCACGCCGTCGGCGACCGTCCGGCGCTGCCGCTCGTCGCCCCACAGCCACACCGGGTTCACCGCCAGCAGGCCCGACCCGTACATCACCGCGACCGTGACGCTGCGCCGCGAGATGCCGCGGGTGACGAAGAACAGCTCCTCCAGCGTCGTCAGCCGCCCGCCCAGCCCGGACGGCACCAGGTACTTCGGGAAACCCCAGGCCCGGACGGCGTCCACCGCGCCGGGCGGCAGCTCGTCGCGCTCCTCGGCCTCGACGATCGCCTTGTAGGAGAACGGGCCGGCCTCGTCGTCCATGGGGTCGCCGAGGAATCTGTCCAGATCGGCCGCTATGCCGTGCGCCGGCGACAGGCCGGTGCGTGCGGGGACCATTCCGCTGTCCATCTTCCACTCCCTGTAGCCGAACTTGTCGCGGTGCCCGCGCGCCCTCACCGACGCGCGGCGCCGCCGGGCCGGAGCCGGGCGGAGGCGGCCCCCACGCCCCCGGCCCGCGCGGCCCGTCACGAAGGGGATCCCCCGTCATGAAGGGGTCGCCCCGTCACGCCCCCTGGTCCTCCATGCGGTGGCCGACCACGCGGGCCAGCGTCATCGCCGCGGGCAGCGGCCGGACCATCACCGTCAGCCCGGTGACCAGCCCGGTGTCGCCGAACCTGAGCAGGTCCAGGCCCTGCAGCGCCTTGCCCATCACGCGCGCGCTGAACACCAGCGCCTGCGTGGGCGGCTGTGCGAGCGGCTGTGCGAGCCCGCCCGGCGGGTCCGTCCCGGCGAGCTCGTCGGTGTAGCGGAAGTCCTCGAACACCTCCAGCAGGACGCGCAGCAGCCCGGTGACCGCGTCGCGGCCGTGGTAGGGCTTCACCATCACCGGGCTGTGGAACTCGATGCCCGGGTCCAGCGCCCGGGTGATGGCGGCGAGGTCCTTGGCCTCCACCGCCGCTCGGAACGTTCCGGGAACCGTCATCTCGCCCCCTCCCCGGCGCCGGCGCCCGCGCACTGGATCGGTGCCGGTGAACGCGGGACACGGGCCGGCGATAATGGTCTCTTCATCGTCATCCCGACTCTTCGACTGCCCCCGAGACTGCCCCGATCTCAGTTCGCCCGCTCGCCGAGCAGCTCGGCGGCCAGCTCCGCCATCACCTCCGCGACATAATCGTGCCCGGCCGGGCTGAGATGGATTCCGTCCCCGCTCCACATGGCGGGATCGGCGATTCTCGTCACCGTTTCCCGGGCCGGGAACGCCATTCCGAAGTCGCGTGCGGCACGTTCCAGCTCGGCATTGAAGACGGCGATGCGCTGCAGCACGCGTTTCTTGCGGAACTGCGAGATGGGAGACCGTTCGAGCAGCGGCGGGCGGGGCACCGGAATCGCCAGCAGGCCGGTCCCGGCGTCGCGCGCCCAGCGGTGCACCTCGTCCAGCCGGGCACCCGCCGCGGCCGGCTCGAACCCGGTCAGCGCGTCGTTCATGCCGCAGCCGAGCACCGCCAGGCGCGGCCGCGCGGCGCGCACGGCGGGCAGCTGGTCGCGCACCACGTCCTCGATCGTGGCGCCCGCGTCGGAGACGTTCAGCAGGTCGCCGGGGGCCACGCCGAGGCGCCGGGCGAGCCGGCCGGCCCAGCCGAGCCAGCCGCCCGCCGGGGCGGGGTCGTCGCGGCCCTCGGCCACGCTGTCGCCGAGCACCACCAGGGCGGCGCCCGCGGCCGGCGGGCCGGCCATCACGCGACGAGGTCGAGGAGGTAGGCGGTGAGGTCGGCGACCGTCTCGCGGCGCCGCGCCTCGGCCACGTCCACCTCCACCTGCAGGTGGTCCTCGATGTCGCTGATGATGCTGATCGCGTACACCGAATCGACGCCGTAGCGGGCCAGCTCGACCGCGGGGTCGATATTTTCCGTCGGCCTGTCGAGGTAGAAGGCGATGCGGTCAAGAAGCCACATCTGGAGCTCGTCGTAGGAAATTGTTTGCGATCCGCTCACCGCACTCCCCTTTTTGTCAGAGGATCTTCTGAACCAAACCCCGATGGCCATCCGTAGCTGAGCACATGGCACGGTACATGCATATGTACGGCATGTCACAGATCCGACTGTGAACTATCGGACACGAGCATGTCACTTTTCCGTAAATTAAGTAAGCGGGGCGGTAAAACGGAGCCTGTGTACCGGACGGTAACCGTTTCCGTAAGGGGCCCACCACAGCGCCGTCAGGCGACCGCCGCCCCGGCCGCCCCATCCGGCCGCTCCTCCCCCGCCCGCCGTCCCGCGGCACGCGACCTGCACCGTTCCCCACGACCGCGCAGCCGCCCCCGCACCGCCCCGGCACGGCGCGCCGGGCACGTTCCATGAGAATTTCGGACAGCCGACCAGGCGGCCTCGCGGCCGCCGTCCGATCAGTGATCGGGCCGGAGGTGAACGATCGACGCGCCGGTCGCCGGCCCGGTCAGCAACGAACCAACGGGATTCGGCTCCTGCCGGCGGGCCATCCGGTCCCGGACCGAAATAGCGCGCTGCGCCCGCCAGCGGTGCGCCGCCGTCCGCTGGAACCGCGCCACGTGGGCCGCCGCCGGACGGTCCCGTCCCGTCAGCGCGTACCCGTGCCGCCGCAGCCGGTCCCTCAGGACGTGCTCGACGAGGTCGGCCTCCCACGGCTGCATCCGCACCGCCCACGCGCCGACGTTGCGGTCGTTGACGGCCTCGTGCGTGCGCAGGTGCCACCGGCGCTCGGACGGCACCGTCCGGCGCGCGTGGTGGTGCGGCTCGGCCATCGCCTCGTCGTACTCCTCCTCGAGGAACCCGCACAGGGCCGCAAGCGACCGCTCCGGGTCGGCGACCAGGTCCTCGTAGCGCATCTCGAAGTACCGGCCGGGGCCGAGCCGCCGCGCGAGCCTGCTTCCGGTGTCGACGGCCTCCCGCCACGTCAGCGCGGCGGAGTGGACGTCGCCCTCGTACCAGGGCATCCGGACGAGCGAGCTGACCGCGTCCCGTCCGTCGCGGACGAGGTGGACGAACTGCGCGTCGGGGAACATCCGCAGCAGCATCGGCACCTTGCGGAAGTAGCTCGGCCGCTTGTCGCCCCACCGCGCCTTGCCGTGCTCGCGCGCGTAGCGGCGGAACACGGCGGCGAGCGCCGAGCCGAGCGTCGGCGGTCCGTGCACGATGTCGTCGACGACCTCGCCGGCGTCCAGGCCGAGGACGCCGAACCTCGTCCCGCCGCCCGTGGTGATCCACTCGCCGAGCGCGCGCCGGTTCGCCTCCGCCCGCAGGTCGCCGAAGTCGAGCCGCCGCTCGTAGGCGACGTGCACGAACCTCGTCTCGGACGGCACCGCCAGGCGCCGGTGCGAGTGCAGCATCTGCTGCAGCAGCGTCGTGCCGGAGCGCGGGCAGCCGAGGACGAACACGGGCCGGTGGGACTGCGAGGTCATGGCGCGTGAAGGTACGGACACCGCCTGAACCCGACCTCAGACGAACCTCTAAGTTCGCTGAAAGTGTTCGCGACGTCACTATGTGCAATATCGCCTTTTGTGCCGGAGAAGCGCCTCCCGTCCCGCCGTTTTCCGGAACCGGCGCCGGAGCACGAGAAACACCGGCATCTCCGTCAGGCCCCAACAAAAGGCTTCCCTGGCCGGGAGAACCGGAGTAATGTAACCCCCGGTGTGCCGGGAAGTCTGGTCGGCGAGGCAGGTTCTGTCTCCGACCAGGAGGATTTCAGATGACCCCCCGGCCCTTCTCCTCGGCCCCGCCCCCGCCGCGGCGCCGCATCTCGCGTCCGACCCCGCGCAGCCTCCGGCTTCGGGCCGGCCTGACCTCCGCGACCTGGGCGGACTCATATCCGGATACATGACCGGCCGTATCCGGCCGGGAACCGGATACGGCAGCGCATTCTCCTGAACCCCTTTTCCACCGGTTACCGCATTCGGCGGCCCGGACGGTGAATGACGCCTCGAGGCGGGAGCGTGCACGGCCATGCGTGAATTCGTCGACACCGCGATCGGCTTTCCCACCGCGCTTTTCAGCTTCTCTCTGGTGGTGGTCGCCGCGTACTGGACGCTCGTCCTGCTCGGCGGTCTGGGGCACTTCCACGCCGGCACCGATGGCCATACGGGGGCCGGTGCCGGTGTGGGCGGCCACGGGCACGGCGGCGGCTTCCACGGCCACGGCGGCTTCCACGGTCACGGAGTCGTGGACGCGCACGCGGGCGCGCACGGCCACGGCGGCGGGCACGATCCGTCCGGGGGGCACGGGGACGGCCACGGGTCGGGCGGGCCGCTGGGCGCGATCGGGCTCGGCGGCGTCCCCGCCACCATCACGCTGTCGCTGCTGATCGCGCTGGCCTGGTTCGCGAGCCTGGCCGGGTCGGTGCTGGCGGGCGGCGGCACGCCGGCCCCGCCGCTCGCCGGCGCCGTGCTGGCCGTGGCGCTCGCGGCGGCCTGGCTCGGGACGCGGGTCGCGATCGTCCCGCTGCGCCGGGTGTTCCGCGAGGAGCCGGCGGCGTCGCTGCGCGACTTCGTCGGCCGCACCTGCGTCATCCGCACCGGGCGGGTCGGCGTGGACTTCGGCCAGGCCGAGGTCACCGCCGATGACGGCTCGTCCGCCATCGTGCAGGTCCGCCGGCACGCGCTGGACGCCGCCGCCGGCGGCGCCCCCGCCGGCGCCCCGCCCGGCGCGGGAGGGCCCGCGCTCACCGCCGGCAGCACCGCGCTGATCTTCGACTTCGATCCGGACGGCCAGTTCTTCTGGGTCATGCCCTACGAGCAGGCCCCCTGACCTCCGATCGTCCCCGACCCCCGCATCCCACATCACCCCAGTAGACAGGGATCCCGATGGACGCCATCACGATCGGAGCGGGCGTGCTGATCGCGCTCGCACTGCTCATCGCGCTCGGCCTCGCGCTGATGATGACCCGGCTGTTCCGCAAGGTCGACCAGGGCAGCGCGCTGATCATCTCCAAGCTGAAGAGGGTCGACGTCACCTTCACCGGCGCGGTGGTCCTGCCGGTCCTGCACAAGGCCGAGCTGATGGACATCTCGGTGAAGACGATCGAGATCGAGCGGACCGGCCGGGACGGACTGATCTGCAAGGACAACATCCGCGCGGACATCCGCATCACGTTCTTCGTCCGGGTGAACAAGACCGTCGAGGACGTGATCAAGGTGGCGCAGGCGATCGGCACCGACCGCGCCAGCCACCAGGACACGCTGCAGGCGCTGTTCGCGGCGAAGTTCTCCGAGGCGCTGAAGACGGTCGGCAAGCACCTGGACTTCACCGACCTCTACACGCGCCGGCACGAGTTCCGCGACCACATCATCGAGCTGATCGGCACCGACCTGAACGGCTACAGCCTGGAGGACGCGGCGATCGACTACCTGGAGCAGACGCCGCTGCTGTCGCTGGACAAGTCCAACATCCTGGACGCGCAGGGCATCCGGAAGATCACCGAGCTGACCGCGATCGAGCACGTCCGGACCAACGAGTACACCCGCACCGAGGAGAAGGAGATCACCCGCCAGAACGTGGAGGCGCGCGAGGCGATCCTGGAGCTGGAGCGCCGCCAGGCGGACGCGGAGCTGCGCCAGCAGCGCGAGATCGAGACGGTCCGGGCGCGGGAGAAGGCGGAGACCGAGCGGGTGCAGGCGGAGGAGCGGCTGCGCGCGCGGACCGCGGACATCCGCACCGACGAGCAGCTCGGCGTGCAGCAGGAGAACCGCGACCGCGAGGTGGCGGTGGCCGCGAAGAACAAGGAGCGGGTCATCGCGGTCGAGAACGAGCGGATCGAGAAGGACCGGATGCTGGAGGTCATCGCCCGCGAGCGCGCGACCGAGCTGACCCGCATCGCCGCGAACAAGGAGGTCGAGGCGGAGAAGCGGGAGATCGCGAACGTGATCCGGGAGCGCATCGCGGTCGAGCGGACGGTCGCCGAGCAGGAGGAGTCCATCAAGCGGGTGCGGGTGGTCGAGGAGGCCGAGCGGACCCGCCAGGCGGTGGTCATCCAGGCCGAGGCGGAGGCGCAGGAGAGCCTCGTCAAGGACATCAAGGCGGCCGAGGCCGCGGAAGCGGCGGCGCAGCACCGCGCCCGCGAGCAGCTGACGATGGCCGAGTCGCGGCGGCAGGCGGCCGAGCTGGACGCGGAGGCCAAGATCCGGCTGGCCGAGGGGATCCGCGCGGAGGCCGCGGCGGAGGGCCTCGCGGAGGTCGAGGTCCGGGAGCGGGACGCGGCGGCGATCGAGAAGGTCGGCCGCGCCGAGGCGGCGGTCGCCGAGCAGAAGGCGCTCGCCGAGGCGGTCCGGATCAAGGGCGCGCTGAAGGCGGAGGCGGAGGGGCTCACCGACAAGGCGGCGGCGATGGCGGCGCTGGACGACGCGACGCGCGGGCACGAGGAGTACCGGCTGCGGCTGCAGGCGGAGAAGGACGTCCGGCTGGCCGGGATCCAGGTGCAGCGGGAGGTCGCGGAGGCGCAGGCGGCGGTGCTCGCGGCGGGGCTGGAGAAGGCCGACATCGACATCGTCGGCGGCGACAGCGTGTTCTTGGACAAGCTCGTCGGCTCGATCGCGCTCGGCAAGACCGTGGACGGGTTCGTCGGGGGCTCGCAGACCGTCCGGGCGCTCGGCGGGTCGTGGCTGGACGGGACGGGCTCGTTCAGCGGCGACCTGACCCGGGTGCTGGAGTCGGCGGGCGGCGGGGGCGTCGGCGACCTGACGATCGCGGCGCTGCTGACGCGGCTCGCCTCGTCCGGCGGCTCGAACGCATCCGCGCTCAGCAGTCTGCTGGACGCCGCGCAGCGCCTCGGCGTGGCGGACGCGCCGCTCGCGGCGGGGCCGGCCGCGGCGTCGAACGGGACCCCGCCGGCTTCGGCGGGCTGACCGCCGGCCGCCTCGACCCGCGGCGCACCGCCCGCAGCGACCCCTCACGGGGCGGCGCGCCGCGACCGGACTCCCGACCAGGATGGAAGTGGACGCGTGAGCGGGCTCGACCAGGGGACGTACGAGGTGCTGCGGGCGCGGCTCGCGGACCGGGCCGCGGAGGCGGCGCGGCGGGCGGAGGCGCTGAACGCCCGCCGGCTGGAGGTGTTCGGCGGCGCAGAGCTGCGGCTGACCGGCACCGAGCAGGTCCGGACGGAGCGCGCGGTCGTGCCCCGCGACGCGGTCGCGCTCGGCGGGATGCTGCTGCTCGGCTGCAACCCGCCGGGGACGGCGGGCACGGCGTCCGTCGAGGACGTGTTCTCCCTGCACCGGTTCGGCGACGGCGGCGCGCTCGGACCGGCGGGCGCGGACGCGGTGCCGGGGCTGCTGGACGACCCGCGCTTCCGCCGCGACTTCGCCGACATGTTCCGGTACTACCGGCAGGCGCGGCTGCTGCAGCTGCGGCTGGTGGAGGGGCGGCTGCTCGCGGTGTTCCAGACCGGGCCGCAGCTGTCGGACCTGCGCGTCCTGCGCTGGCGGACCGCCCCGGACGGCACCGTCGCCTACGAGGACAACCAGGGCGAGCGCGACCATTCCTTCCCGCCTGCGCACGAGGTGGAGTGGATCGAGACGACCCGCGACGACCACGTCCGCGGCCTGCACCCGCACATCTCGGTCGCGGGCGAGGTGTTCGTCGACACGGTCGGCGGGGCGCTGACGGTCAAGGCGGAGAACGACACGTCCACCGGCGAGGGGATCCACTCCGAGCCGGTGGACGAGCCGCTCCAGGCGCTCGCGGACGCCGACGTGCGGTACGCGCGGGTCGGCGCGCTGGTCGTGCTGCGGATCCGGCCGTACAACGAGCCGGCGTGGCGGCACCTGGTGTTCAACGTGCGGACGAAGGAGGTCGTGCGGCTCGACGGGATCGGGCAGGCGTGCCGGCGGCTGCCGGACGACCACGGGATCGTCTTCCCGGGCGGCTACTGCCTGGACACCGGCGCGGTGAAGACGTTCGACACCGACGTGGCGGGGCTGGAGTACGAGCGGGTCGTCCGGTCGCCGAACGGCGAGGACGTGCTGTACGTGTTCCACTCGCGGGCGGACGGGCGGTCGCTGCTGCTGCCGTACAACGTGATCCGCAAGCGGGTGGCGTCGCCGATCACGTGCCACGGGTACGCGCTGTTCGGGGACGGGACGCTGGCGGTGCTGCGGGCGGCGCCGGCGGAGCCGGTCCGGGCGCATCCGGTGCAGGTGTGGGCGACGCCGTTCGTGTCGGACGAGCACGCCGCCGCGCAGCCGGTCGGGACGGGCCCGCTGGAGCGGGTCGGGAACGCCGACCTGGTCCGGGGGATCTCCGAGTGCCTGTCGGTCACCCGGATGGTGGACGAGATGTCGCCGTCCGCGCGGGTGTTCGAGGCGCTGATCGCGGCGTGCACGCGGGCGATCGACCTGTTCCACTGGCTGGCGGACGCGGAGCTGGGCGACCTCGCGGCGCCGCTCGCGGACGTCCGGGCGACGGCTCGGCAGGTGCTGGAGGAGTACGAGAAGGTCCGCGCGCTCACCGAGCAGGCGGCGGCCGCGGTGGACGAGGCGGGCGAGGACGTCACCGCGCTGGTCCGCAGGGTGAGCGCCGAGGAGCCCGCGACGGCGGACGGCTGGGTCGCGCAGCTCGCGGAGATGCGCCGGGCGCTCGGCCGCCTGGAGACGCTCCGCGACGTTCGGTACGCCGACACCGCCCGCATCGACGAGCTCTCGGAGACGGTGGAGACGGAGCTGCGCGGTCTGGGCGAGCGGTCCGTCCGGTTCCTGCGGGGTGAGGGCGCCTTCACCGGCTACCACGCCGAGGTGGCGCGGATCGCCGAGGCGGCCGGGGCGATCGCGACGGCCGCCGACGCGGCGCCGCTCGCCGAGCTCCTCGACGCGCAGAACGAGGGCCTGGAGGTCGTCACCGAGATCGTCGGGGACCTCGACATCACCGACGCGACGGCCCGCACCGCGATCCTGGAGCGCGTCGGGGAGGTGCTCGGCGGGCTCAACCGGGCCCGCGCCGTCCTCGGCAACCGGCGGCGCGAGCTGCTGGAGCACGAGGGGCGGGCCGCGTTCGCCGCCGAGCTGGCGCTGCTGGACCAGGCGGTCGCGGGCGCGCTGGCCGGCGCGTCCACCCCGGAGCGCTGCGACGATCGGCTCGGCCGGCTGCTGCTCCGGCTGGAGACGCTGCAGGCGCGGTTCGCCGAGCCGGAGGAGTTCGCGGCGGGGCTGGAGACCAAGCGGACCGAGCTGTACGAGGCGTTCTCGTCGCGCAAGCAGACGCTGCTGGACGAGCGGGCGCGCCGCGCCGGCCGGCTCACCGCGTCCGCCGACCGGATCCTCGCCGGGGTGCGGCGGCGCGCCGCGGAGCTCGCCTCGCCCGACGAGGTGAACGCCTACTTCGCGGCGGACTCGATGGTGGCGCGGGTCCGCGCGATCGCGGGCGAGCTGCGGGAACTCGGCGACGACGGGCGCGCCGAGGAGCTGGACGGGCGGGTGAACGCGGCCCGGCAGCAGGCGGCGCGGGCGCTGCGGGACCGGCTCGACCTGTACGGCGACGACGGCGCGACGATCCGCCTCGGCCGGCACCGGTTCGCGGTGAACACCCGCCCGATCGAGCTGACGCTCGTCCCGCACGACGGCGGGCTCGCGTTCACCGTCACCGGGACCGGCTACCGGGCGCCGGTCCGCGACGAGGCGTTCGCCGCGACCCGCGGCCTGTGGGACCAGACCCTCGTCTCGGAGACACCGGAGACGTACCGCGCCGAGTACCTGGCGACGTCGATCCTCGCCGCCCGGCCGTTGGCGGAGCTGCGGGGCGCCGACCTGCTGCGGGTGGTCCGGGAGGAGGCGGCCGACCGCTTCGACGAGGGCTACGAGCGCGGCGTCCACGACCACGACGCCGCCCGCATCCTCGACGTGCTGGTGCGCCTGTACGCGGACGCGGGCCTGCTGCGCTACCCGTCGTCCGCCCGCGCCGCCGCCCAGCTGTTCTGGACGCACGGCGCCGACGCCGTCGGCCGCACGACCTGGGCGACCCGCATGCGCTCCCTCGTCCGGGCCCGCCGCTCGTTCGGGCGCGCGCCCGCCCTGGACGACCTCGCCGCCGAGCTGGCCGCGGCGGTCGAGGAGTTCGCGGCGCGCACCGGGCTCCCCGCGCCGGACGGCCCCTCGGCCGCCGAATACCTGATCGAGGAGCTGACCACCGCGCCGGTCGGGTTCGTCATCGGCACCGGCGCCCGCGACCTGCTGAAGTCGTTCGGCCCGCACCTCGCCGACCTGGAGGACGACCTGCGGGGGCTCGGCGGCGACCTCGCCGCCCGCCACCAGCTCGCCGAAGCGTGGCTCGGCTCCCACCTCGCCACCGTCCCGGACGCCGACCCCGCGGACCTGCCCGAGGCCGTCGCGTCCGTGCTGTGCGCCTCCGCCCGCTACGACTCCCCCGCCGCGCTCACCGCCACCGTCGACGACCTGCTCGGCACCCACCCGCGCATCACCGGCGGCCGCCTGGACGTCCGGCTCGACGAACTGCTCCCGCGCACGCAGCGGTTCCGGACCGAGCGAGTCCCCGCGTTCCGCGCTTACCAGAAGCGGCGCAACGACCTCGTCGCCGCCGAGTCGCGGCGGCTCGGGCTCGCCGCCCTAAAGCCCCGCACCATGAGCACCTTCGTGCGCGGCCGGCTCGTCGACGAGGTGTACCTGCCGATCATCGGCGACAACCTCGCCAAGCAGCTCGGCGCCGCCGGCGACGCCGAGCGCACCGACCGGATGGGCCTGCTCCTGCTCGTCTCGCCGCCCGGCTACGGCAAGACGACCCTGATCGAGTACGTCGCGGACCGGCTCGGCCTCGCCCTCGTCAAGGTGGACGGCCCGGCCCTCGGCCGCGACGTCACGTCCCTCGACCCGGCGAAGGCGCCGAACGCCACCGCCGCCCGCGAGCTCGAGAAGATCGGCTTCGCGCTGGAGATGGGCGACAACGTCCTGCTCCACCTCGACGACGTCCAGCACACTTCGCCGGAGTTCCTGCAGAAGTTCATCCCGCTCTGCGACGCGCAGCGCCGCGTCGAAGGCGCCTCCCGCACCTACGACCTGCGCGGCAGGCGCTTCGCCGTCTGCATGGCCGGCAACCCCTACACCGAGTCCGGGCAGCGCTTCCGGATCCCCGACATGCTCGCCAACCGCGCCGACGTGTGGAACCTCGGCGACGTCCTGTCCGGCAAGGACGAGCTGTTCGCGCTCAGCTACGTCGAGAACGCGCTGACCTCCAACCCGGTGCTCGCGCCGCTCGCCGGCCGCGACCGCGGCGACGTCGAGCTCCTCGTCCGGCTGGCGTCCGGCGACCGGGACGTCCGCCCGGACCGCCTCGCGCACCCCTACTCGCAGGCCGAACTCGACCAGATCCTGCCGGTCATGGCGAAGCTCCGGCACGTCCAGCAAGTGGTGCTGACCGTGAACCGCGCCTACATCGCCTCCGCCGCGCAGGACGACGCGTCCCGCACCGAGCCGCCGTTCCGGCTCCAGGGCTCCTACCGCGACATGAACAGGCTCGCCGAGCGCGTCCTGCCGGTGATGAACGCCGCCGAACTCGAAGCGCTCATCGACGACCACTACCGCGCCGAGGCGCAGACGCTCGCCTCCGACACCGAGTCGAACCTGCTGAAGCTGGCGGAGCTGCGGAACGTCCTCACCCCGGAGCAGGAGGCCCGCTGGACGGAGATCAAGGCCGCCTACGTACGCGGCCGGACCCTCGCCGGCCACGCGGACGACCCGTCCACCGGCGCCCTCCTCCACGTCGCCGACCAGCTCTCCGCCATCGAGAAGGCCCTCCGCGACCGCTGACCCGACCGTCCGGCAAAGCACGCGTGGAAGACGCGGGCCGCGCGGACGACACGCGCAGGACGCGCAGAGGACCGGCGCGCAGAGACCGGCGTGCAGAGGAGAGGCGCGCCCGATCGTCGGGCGCGCCTCCGTGCAGTCGCGGGGGCAAGGATCGAACCCGCAGCGCCGGGCTTACGAGACCCGCATGATCCTCGTCCCGGTCACTCCTGCTCGGGCCGGGCGCGGCGCATCAGCGCCGGCATCATCTTGATCAGGACGGCGGCCATCGCGGCCACCAGCATCCCGACCATCATGCGGCCCGCCATGGCCCGCATGCCGCGCTTGCGCGCGCCCATGCTCTGCTTCCTCATCGCTCAACTCCTTCCTGTTCCGGTGGTGGCGCGGTCTGCGCCGCGCGGGTCGCCGGCCGCGAGCTCGGCCGGCAGCCGGTCGAGACCGGCGCCGCCGAGCAGGTCGGCCGGAGTCTGCGGGGCCACCTGCGGCCAGTCGTAGAGGACGATCGGCGCGGCGAGCACCGTGCCGTGCCCGCCGGGCGGACCCGCGAGGACGGGCCAGAGGCCGTCGCTGCGGCAGGCCGCCGCCGCGCCCGCGAGATGCGCGGGCGGGTCGGCCGGGGAGACGAACGCGCCGCCGGACGCGTCCGCGACGAGGTGCGCCGCGAGCATCGCGGTGCGGGCCGCCTCGTCCCGGTCCGCGGCGGCGCCGGTGTTGGCGAGCACGGCGCGGAGCCGGACGGCGCCGGGCGCGGCCCGCTCCGCCGACAGCACGACGGTGCCGGTCACCCGGTCCCACGTGCGGACGATCCGCGCCGTCCCCCCGAGCGGCTTCTCGTCGAGCCCCGCGGCGATCGCGACGGGCACGCGGACGGGCGAGCGCAGCAGCCGCGCCACGCGCAGCCGGCCGCTGGTGATCTCGCGTTCGCGGGCCTCCTGCCGCGTCCGGTACGTCCCCGGGCCGGATTTCAGCTCGTGGACGGGCGCGTCACCGTCCATCATCTGCCGGTGCACCGCGTGCAGGAACCGCAGCGTGACCTCGACGGTCGATGCCGGGCCGTCCTCCAGCAGGAATTCCGCGGACACCGTCCAGCGGCCGCCGGACCGTTCCGCGTCCTCCTTCGGATGGACGCCGCCGACCGTCCAGCGTTTTCCGTGCCGCGCCGCCGAGGGCCGGTAAGGCCACAGCAGATGCCCCTCGTAAAGGATGGTGTCGGCGATCGCCCTCACGGCGTCCATGGGCCGCCCTCCTCGGGCCGCGAGGCCATTTCCGGGCTCAGCGCGGAATCGCGCAGGACGGCGCCGGTGTCGTCCGGCTCGGTGTCGTCGTGGAGGTCCTCGGCGGCGCGGAGCAGCTCGTCCACGGTGTCGTCGAAGGAGGTGTGGGCGCGGCGGGCGCGGTAGGCGGCGAGGCGGTCGAAGCGGTCCTCGTCGAGGCGCAGCCACCGGACGGCGCCGTAGTAGCGGTCGACGAGGCTCCGCCACACCGCGACGGACAGCTCGCCGGTCGTGCGGTGCCGGCACGGGAGCTGCGCGGTGCGCAGCACGCCGTCCTCGCCGGGGTAGAAGACCGTGCCGTCGAAGGCGAGGTCGAGCGGGATCTCGCCGCCGGACAGGGCGCGCAGGTATCGGTCCGCGGCGACCTGCATGTCGTGCCCGCAGGGCAGCGCGACGGTCACCTCGGTCGCGCCGCGGAACGTCGGGACGGTCACGCCGATCCGCGCCCACAGCAGCCCGCCCGGCGGCGCGTCCGGGGACTCGTTTGGCGGGTCGCCGGACAGTGCGGCGGCGCCGAGCCGCCGTTCGAGCCGGTCGCGTTCGGCGGGCTCGTAGCCGCGCCGCGCGGCCGCGATCGTCACGGTGGTGGTGAGCAGGACGCACTGGACGGGCCCGCCGTCGGGGCGCCGCAGCCCGATGCGCAGGTTCAGCGTGGGCGCCGCGGCGAAGGGCTCGGGCTCGATGCCGAGCAGTTCCAGCGCCAGTTCCGGGACCGCGTTCACGCGGGCATCGCGGGCGTCGCGGGCGTTCACGTGGGCCTCGCGCCGTATTCGCCGGGTGTGGTCATGGCCTTCCCCCAGAGATCATCGACCAATTCGGCCTGCCCGCCGGGATTGCACTGCAAACACCGCCGGAACCGCCTTCAAAACAATTTCATGATTGTGCAAAGCCGGTGTTTCACAGCGGCGGATCCGGGCGGTACGGCCCGTGCCGCCGAGCGATCGGAACGGCTGGAAAAGCGTGCCTCAATGGGCCGCCGAACCGGCCAGCGTCCGCAGTATGACGCGATTGCCCGATATGGAAGTGTGGGCGCCCGGCCCGGCGATCGGAAAATTTGCCCGAGTCATGCCGGCCGCGCCCCGGCCCGAGGCTTGACCTGGAGCGTGCTCCAGCTTCTAGCGTTCTGCCCGTCCGTCACGAGAAGGAGCCCACTTTGCAGTACCGGAAGCTCGGTCGAACCGGCGTCGAGGTCAGCACCCAGTGCCTCGGCGCGATGATGTTCGGCAGGGTCGGCAACCCCGACCACGAGGACTGCGAGCGCATCATCCACCGCGCGCTCGACGCCGGGATCAACTTCGTCGACACCGCCGACATGTACTCCGCCGGGGAGAGCGAGGAGATCGTCGGCCGCGCCCTCAAGGGCCGCCGCGACGACGTCGTCCTCGCCAGCAAGTTCTTCTTCCCGCTCGGGAACGAGCGCAACGCGCGCGGCGGGTCGCGCCGCTACCTCGTGCGCGCCGTCGAGGCCAGCCTCCGCCGCCTCGGCACCGACCACATCGACCTCTACCAGATGCACCGCCCCGACTGGGACACCGATCTGGAGGAGACCCTCGACGCCCTCACCGACCTCGTCCGCCAGGGCAAGGTCCGCTACATCGGCTCGTCGTCCTTCCCCGCCGACCTGATCGTCGAGGCGCAGTGGGCCGCCGCGCGCCGCGGCGGCGCCCGGTTCGTCTGCGAGCAGCCCCAGTACTCGATCTTCGCCCGCTCGATCGAGGACGCGATGCTGCCCGCCGCGCGGCGGCACGGCATGGGCGTCATCCCGTGGAGCCCGCTCGCCGGCGGCTGGCTGACCGGCAAGTACCGGCGCGACGAGGCGGCGCCCGCCGGTTCCCGCTTCGCGCCGTCCGACGACTCGAACTGGAAGGGCCGCACCGTCGACACCGACCCGAGCGCGCCCGTCCGCTTCGACGCCGTCGAGCGGCTCACCAAGATCGCCGACGAGGCGGGCCTGCCGCTGACCCACATGGCGCTGGCCTTCGTCGGCGAGCACCCGGCGATCACCTCGACCATCATCGGGCCGAAGACGATGCCGCAGCTCGAGGACCTGCTCGCCGCCGCCGACGTCCGGCTCGACCCCGCCGTCCTGGACGCGATCGACGAGGTCGTCCCGCCCGGCACCGACATCGCGGGCATCAAGCACCTCACCGGGAACCCGTCGCTGGAGGCCGCGAACCGCCGCCGTCCGCGATGAGCTTCTACCACGTCTGCTTCACGGTGCCCGACCTCGCGGCGGCGATGCGCGACCTCACCGCCGCCGCGGGCCTGGCCTGGCGCGACCCCGCCGGCGGGCGGCTCGGGGACTCGGACTACCGGATCGTCTTCTCCGCCGGTGGAGCGCCGTTCGTCGAACTGATCGAGGCCGCGCCGGGCGGGCCGTGGGGCGACACCTCCCGGCCGGGCTTGCACCACCTCGGGTTCTGGACGTCCGACATCGCGGCGGGGACGGCCGGGCTCGACGCCGCCGGGCTGCCCGAATCCTTCTCCGGCTGCCCGTACGGCCGCGCGTTCGCCTACCACCGCGTCGACTCGATCGGCGCGCACGTGGAACTCGTCGACCAGAGCCTCCAGGCGTCCTTCCTGGACACCTGGGATCCCGGCGGCCCGCCGATGCCCGCCATCGACAATCCCACCGAGCCGCCTGCCTGAGCCGGGGCCGAGCGCGCCGAGCGGACGGAGCTGAGCCGGGCGGGCCGAGCTGAGCCAGGCGGGTCGACTGAGCTGTCGCTCGCTTGGGGCCGCGCCGGGTTTCGTACCGGGCCGTTCTCAGGTCAGACGGGCTGACCGATCGGGCGGACGGTCAGGGTGTTGAGGTCGACGCCCGCCGGCTGGTCGAGGGCGTAGCAGATGGCGTCGGCGACGGGCTGGGGAGGCAGCGCGAAGGGCGGGGCGCCGGCGTCCCGCCAGAAGGGCGTGTCGATCATGCCGGGGTTGACGACGGTGACGCCGATGCCGCGGGCCGTGGCGTGCAGGCGCAGGTTCTCGGCGAGCCCGGTGACGGCCCACTTGGTGGCCGAGTAAAGATTGCCGGGAGAGTTCTTCAGCCCGGCGACGCTGCCGACGAGCACCAGCCGTCCGCCGGTGGCCTCGAGGTGGGGCAGGACGGCATGAGCCAGAAGGGCGGGGCCGAGAACGTTGGTGAGGACCATCGGCGCCCACGACTCCGGATCGCCGTCCCCGATGGAGTCACCGGTCATGAAACCGGCGTTCGCCACCGCCGCGTCAAGGGCACCGAATTGCTCCACGGTGCGGGTCACGACCGACTCGGTCGCCGCCCAGTCCGCCGCGTCCGCGACGAGGCCGAGCAGCCGGTCGTAGCGGCCGGTCTCGTTCAGAAATGTCTTCAGCTTGGTCTCGTCGCGGCCGGTGACAGCCACGCGATGGCCGCGGTCGAGCAGCGCCCGCGCGGTGTGCGCTCCGATGCCGCTGGTCGCGCCGGTGATCAATACGGTCTTGGCGGTCGTCATGTCGTGCTCCTGAGGTGTGAGTGTCCGGACGGCGAAGAGGGAATGCCGTCCGGACCGCCGGTTCCACGAAACCGGCGCCGTCAGGGGCGAACAAGGTCGCGTTTATAGGGGGTATAAGGTCAACCCCCCTTGCCCGCCGGCCCGTGAGTACCGTGGACGAATGGAGTCTCCGCCCGAGAGCCGTCCCGGCGATCGCACCGACAACCGCTCGGATATCCGCGACTTCCTGACAAGCCGGCGCGCCAGGCTCGCCCCGGAACGGGTCGGGCTGCCCACGAGCCGGCGGCGCCGGGTTCCTGGCTTGCGCCGCGAGGAGGTCGCGGCCCTCGCCGGCGTGAGCACCGAGTGGTACACGCGCCTGGAGAGGGGCCACATCGGCGGCGTCTCCGAGGACGTACTGGATGCGGTCGCCCGGGCATTGCGCCTCGACGAGGACGAGCGCACCTACCTGTTCGATCTGGCCAGAGCGGCTCGCCCCGCCCGTCGTGCCTCCCGCGCTGCGCACCGCCGCCGCAAGGACGCCGAGATCCCGCCCTCCGTCCAGTGGATGGTCGACTCCATGACCATGGCGCCCGCCTTCGTGCGCAGCGGCCACCTGGACATCGTCGCGAGCAACGCGCTGTGCAGAGCCCTCTATTCGCCGATGTTCGACAGCGACACCACCGCCGACCGGGGCTGCGCCAACTTCCCCCGTTTTTTCTTCCTCGACCCCGGCTCTCGCCAATTCTTCGTCGATTGGGAGGAAGGCGCGAAGGCGACCGTCGCCGTGCTCCGCGCCGAAGCCGGACGCGAACCGCACGACCGGGCCCTGCGTGAGCTCGTCGGCGAACTGTCCACGCTCAGCCCCGAATTTCGCACCATGTGGGCCAGTCACGACGTCCGGATCCACCACGGGGGCGTCAAACGGCTGGACCATCCGGAGGTCGGTCGGATGGAGTTGGCGTTCCGCTCCTTGGACCTGCCCCTGGCTCAGCGGGTTTCACACGACCTGACCGTCTATGCGGCCGAGCCGGGCACCCCCTCGGAGGACCGCCTCAAACTCCTCGCCAGCTGGACGGCGCCCCCGGCCTCGGCCACGCGACCGCCCCGCCCTCCCCGCTGACGTCGCCAGGGCGCGAAACCAATGTTCATCGGCGTCCCAGCGTGCATCGGCAGGAAGGGTGTTCGGGTGGTGGGGTGGCGCTTGCGTACGGGGCCGGTGATGGGGGCAGGCTCCGCCTGCCCCGCCCCGGGTCGCGCCACCCCACCACCCCCCACCCGCCGGAACACCCT
>NZ_WBMS02000025.1:123467-135033 GCF_008923205.2 Actinomadura physcomitrii
GGGGGGGGGGGGGGGGGTTTGGGGGGGGGGGGGGGGGGGGGGGCGCCGCCCCCCCCCCCCCCCCCGGGGCCGCCCCCCCCCACCACCCCCCTCCGTCAGGAACACAGTTTCCATTTGGGGAGGCGTAAAGGGGGGGCAAGATCTGCAAGAGCCTGCGCCTGCCGCCTCCTCGGAGATACCAGAAAGAATGGGACGTTAGCGGCCTCGATCGTCGGTAACAGCGAGTACTATTTACTTATGCAATCAGTGACGGTCGATCTTGAGGTCGCGTCCACCATGCAATTGGTGAACGCGCTCTCCGCCATCGCCACTGAACTCGCCAAGCGCGAAGTGCCGGAATCTCCTGCGGCCTGCCTGGAACTCACCGAAACCCTTGTGGCCGCCTTCGATATGCAGGAAAGCGCCCTCGCCGGATTCATCGGCCGGGTCGACGCCACAGGAGAACAGGCCCGCTGGGGATATCCATCGGCGCAGGCGTGGCTGCGGTCCCGGCTCGGCATGCGCGACGGCCGCGCCAAGGAGCGACTGACTCTCGCTCGGCAGCGGCATCGCCTGCCTCGGGTATCCGCCGCGCTCGCCTCCGGTGACCTGTCCTACGGCTACGCCGCCACTGTCGCCGACTCGGTCGCCCGCCTGGACGACACCGACTGCGCCGAGGCCGAGGCGACCCTGCTCGGCTTCGTCGACCAGGGATTTTCGGCCGGGAAGGTCGCCGCGTTCGGTCGGCGCATCCGCGACCTCATCGCTGAACGCGAGGGGACTGAAGACGCGCCTGTTGAGGATTCTCGGCGCGGTTACGACAAGTCGTGGCTCACGACGACGCGGTCGCTGGACGGCGGCCGGTATGTGAAGGGGTGGCTGAACCCCGAGGATGCGGCGATCTGGGACGGGAGTTTGGCGCCGTTGGCCAAGCCGGCGGGGCCCGATGACCGCCGGGACGTGGCGGAGCGGACGGCGGCGGCGCTGTCGAGTGTGCTGTCGGGCGGGCATAAGGCATCGAAGGTCACCGTGATCTGCGACTTGGAGACGCTGACCGGTGGTAACGCCCCGGCCCGCCTCACTGATGGGACGCCGATTCCTGCCGCTCAGGCCCGCCGCATCGCCCTCGCGGCGGGTGTCTCGCCGTTGCTGCTGGGGCGGGGGAACACCCCGCTGTACCTCGGCTACCGGGAACGGTTCGCCAGTGCAGCACAGCGGCAGGTGCTGGAAACCCTGTACCCGTCGTGCGCGGTGCGCGGGTGTGAGATGCCGGGAACGTTGTGCGAGGTCGACCACGTTCGCGGGTGGGCACTCGGCAGCCCGACCGATATCGATCAGCTCGCTCTGACCTGTGGATGGCACAACCGGTTCAAGCACGCCAGCCCCGACCAAATTCAGATCACCAAGGATTCGGACGGGCGGTACGTCTACCGGCTGCTGCCACCAGCGGGCGCCCGGCCCGCGACCGGAGCCGGGCCACCCGGCAGCCCCCTCGGCTCGGCCGCATAACGATCACATTCGACGCCACACCGGCACCACCCCGAGCCGCTTCCGCGAGGACGCGGCCGGAGGAGGTTTGCCCGGAGGCCCTTGTCGGTGACCGGGCGTGGTCGCGGCGGCGCGCCCCTTCGCGATCATGTTCGGAGGTCCCGCCTGCTCTCGCACCTTGCCGTCCGGATCCGGCTCGCCGCGCTTGTCGCGCTGTCGGTACCGGCGGGGCTCGTGACTGGGCGCACGCCACGCTGGCCCCGAGTCCGAGCCGACCGCCTACCCTCGGGTGACCCGGTGGAGCACGCCGACGCCGCGCACCAGGGCAGGATCGTCGCGTCCACCGACAGCCGAAAAGATGGCAGCACCGTCTCCACTTGGGAGAGCATCTACGGCCCAGACTGGAGCCGGGAGGCGTATGTCCCTGCGGGCCGCCGCGAGCTGGTCTGCGGGAGAAGGGGAGCGCGGGACGGTCAGCGGGTCGTGAGTGCCGCGTGCACGGCGGCGCGCAGGGCCGCGCCAGTGACCAGCAGGACCGGCCCTTCCGGGTCTTTGCTGTCCCGCACCGCCACCGCGTCCGCCACCGCCCCGGCCGCGTCCGCCAATTCGATGCAGTTGCCGCCGTTCTCGCCGCTGCGGCTCGCCTTACGCCAGGTGAGCCCGGCCAGCTCGACGCAATCGCCACCGTTGGAGCCGGTGTAGCTGCTCTTGCGCCAGGTGAGGTTCGTCAGGTCCATTTCTCCAGCGCCTCTTTCAATCTGTCCCGGGACATGTCTTCGGGGAGCGCCCTCGCACGCAGCTCTCTGAGTGATTCGGAAAGTTTGGCGAGGTCGGCGGGGTTGTCGGTCGTGATGCCGCGCACCGTCGTCTCCATGTAGGCGACCTCACTCCGGTCCTCCTTCGTAGCCACCACGAAAGCGCCTCCCGTGCCCGCCGGACGCCCGTCGTTCCGGACGATCTGGATGGTGATGTTCGGACGCTCGCTAAGGGCGATCAGATGCTCTATCTGCTCCCGCATGACCTCAGGCGAGGTCACCAGGTAGTCGAGAACGTATTCGCTCAAAAGCGCGACCAGCGCCGTGGGAGGTGCGTCCTCACGAGTGAGGATGGCCTGCCGAGCCATGCGCGCCTCCACGGCTTCGTCGGACTTCAGGAAGCCGCGGGCATAAGCCGGTGTCTGGAGTAGGCCTGGGACGATCGTGTGCTCCCAGGTCACGAGTTCCGCGGCGTCCGACTCGGTCTGCGGCCAGTCGAACCAGATCGGTACCGGGTGGCCGTCTCGGTTCAGGTCCTCCCATAGGCTGAGAAGCGAACCGCCCGCATCCAGGTAATCGTCCACCGTGGTCACGAATGATCGGGTGGCGCGCTTCTTCCCGTTCTCGATCCGGCTGACCTGGGCGGGGCTGACCTTGGTGAGGTTGGCGATCGTCTCTTGCAGGACGTCTTTGGCTTCTCGTAGCCGGCGCATCTGGCGGCCGAAGGCGACGAGCGCGGGGGGACTCGTTGGGACGCTGACGCCGTGCAGGCATGATCACTTACCTCTCTCGGTAACTTGCAATCACGTCTCTGTGCTTGCCGCTGCAATCCGCTTTGAAGGGGCATGCCAACTCTAACTCCGAAAGTGACTGAATGTGTGTTGTCAGCCACACACGGTGAGGAGATCGAGCATGGGCGAGGCACGGCGGGAGAACGAGATGGTGGTGAAGCAGGACCTCGCGGTCGTTGCGGAGGTGCGGAGGTTCGTGCGGCTCGTCACCGGTCAGTGGGGCATGGACGACTTCGTGCCTTGCCTGGTGGCCAGTGAACTGGTCACCAATGCGCTGCGGTACGCCTCGGCGTCCGATGGCGATGTGACGTTCCGGATCGGGCGCGTCGAGGACGGTGCGTTGTGGATGGAGGTGCAGGACGCGTCGTGCGGCCTGCCGTGCGTCCAGCGGGCCGACACCGTCGGCGAGGCCGGGCGGGGCCTGGTCATCGTCGACCGGTTCACACGCTGCTGGGGTGTGCGGCCGGTCGGCGGGGGTGCGGGCAAGGTCGTCTTCGCCGTCCTTGACCTGTGACGTGCCGCGCATTCGTCACGTTGCCGTCGGGCGCGGGAAAGCGGAAGATCATCTGGGCTTCGGCGGGGCGGCCGAGCATGCAGGGGCTTTTCCCTTCTCGGTGAGGATCCCCATGTGCCTTGATGGACGATGCGAGCGGCACGCCGCCGCGCTTCCGGCCGATGACGGCGCGCACACGCTGGACCGGCGGCGGCTGCTGATGGCGGCCGCGGCGGGGGCGGCGCTGACGCTGGTCCCCGTCTCCTTTCCGCAGGCGCGGGCTGCGGCGGCGTCTCCCGGGGAGGTCAGCCGCACCGTCACCGGGCACCTGGAGACCGGCGCCGCCGACTTCGTGTATCTGCCCGTCGAGGTGCCGAAGGGCGTGCAGAAGATCGCGGTCGAGTACTCCTACGACAAGCCGGCCGTCCCGGCGGGCACGCCCGGCAACTCCTGCGACATCGGCATGTTCGACCAGCGGGGGGTCAAGCTCGGCGGGAAGGGCTTCCGGGGCTGGTCCGGCGGCTTCCGGACCTCGTTCGAGATCAGCGCGGCGGAGGCCACGCCCGGGTACCTGCCCGGTCCGATCGGGGCCGGGACCTGGAACATCGTCCTCGGCCCGTACCAGGTCGCGCCGCAGGGGATGAACTACCAGGTCAAGATCACCCTGACGTACGGGGCGACCGGCGCGACCTTCACGCCGAGGTATCCGCCCACGAAGGCGAAGGGGCGCGGGCGGGCCTGGTACCGGGGCGACGGGCACCTGCACACCGTCCACTCCGACGGGCGGCGGCTGCCGTCCGAGGTGGCGGCCGGGGCGCGGGCGGCGGGGCTCGACTTCATGGTGTCCACCGACCACAACACCTCCTCGTCCCACGGCGTCTGGGGCGAGTTCGCGGGGGACGACCTGCTCATCATCACCGGTGAGGAGGTCACGACCCGCAACGGGCACTGGCTGGCGCTCGGCCTGCCCGCCGGGGACTGGGTCGACTGGCGCTACCGTGCCCGGGACGACGGTTTCGCCCGGTTCGCGCGGCAGGTGCGCCGGTCCGGCGGCGCGGTGGTGCCCGCCCATCCGTACTGCCCGTACGTCGCGTGCCAGTGGAAGTTCGGCTACGACGAGGCCGACGCGGTCGAGGTGTGGAACGGTCCGTGGACCTATGACGACGAGTCGGCGGTCGACACGTGGGACGCGCGGCTCGGGGAGGCGGTGCGGGCGGGCAGGGGCTGGTCGCCCGCGATGGGCAACAGCGACGCGCACAGCGAACCGCAGGTCATCGGGCTGCCGCAGACCGTCGTGCAGGCCGACGAGCTGAGCACCCGCGCCGTCCTGGACGGGATCCGCGCCGGACGGAGCTGGATCGCCGAGTCGTCGGCGGTGAACCTGGCGTTCACCGCGACCGCTGGAGGACGGAAAGCGGGGATCGCTGACACGCTCGCCGCGAAGGCCGACGCCCCCGTGGACGTGCGGCTGGAGGTGTCCGGTGTGCCGAACGGCACCGTCCGGTTCATCACCGACGAGGGCCAGATGCACCAGGAGTCGCTTCCGGCGTCCGGCGAGGGCACGGTGGTCTGGCGGACGACGACGTCGCTCGCGGCGTACGTGCGGGCGGAGGTCCGCCATCCGATGGCGGACGGCAGCCCCGGCAAGGGCAACACGATGGGACCGGCTCTGGTGTGGGGGCCGATGGCCGCGCTCACCAATCCGATCTTCCTCAAGCGCGCTCGCTGAGGACGTCGCGGACGGTGCGCGGTTCGCGCCCGAGCAGCTTGCCGAGCAGGGGGTCGACTCCGGCGAAGAAGCCTTCGGCCGCCGCCCGGTAGCCGCCGAGCATCAGCCGGGCCAGGGGTTCGGGCAGGCCGACGGCGATGCGGGCGGCGACCCGCGCGTCCGCGGGGACCACCTCGGCGCGATCGTGCGTCCGGTGACCTCGGACGCGATGTCGGCGATCTCGGTGAACGTCGGTGCGGCGCCCGCGGTCAGGGTGACCGGCCCGTCGTAGCCGCCGTTGGCGGCGAGGATGATCGCGGCGGCCTCGGCCTCGTCGTCGCGTGCCGTCCAGGACATCGGTCCGTCGGCGGGCACGGTGATGCGGCCCGTCTCCCGCCAGTGCCCGAGCAGCCAGTCGAGGCTGTGCGCGTAGTAGCCGTTGCGCAGCCTCGTCGACGCGCCCGGCGGCACGGCGGACGGGCCGGCCGCGACGGCGGTCGCGTTCCGCGCCATCGCCCCCGGTCTGACGGCTCTGACCGAGGGCGAACGGCGGCTGCTGACCGAATGGCTCGACCGGGTGATCGCCGGCGAGGTCACTTGATGAGCGGGTCGCGGGGGAGGCGGAGGATGCGCTCGGCGATCTGGTTGCGGGTGATCTCGGACGTCCCGCCCGCGATGGACATGCCGCGGGAACCGAGCCGCATGCGGCCCGCGAACGCGCCGAGTCCCTCGGAGAACACCAGCTCGGGACCGGCGAACGCGGACAGCAGGTCCGCCGCGGCGTGGCCGTGCTCGGCGAGGACGAGCTTGGTGATGTTGCCCTCGGGGCCGGGCTCGCCGCCCGCGACGGCGCGCTCCGCGCTGCGCAGGTTCAGCAGCCGCAGCGCCTGCCCCTCGGCCTCGTGGGCGCCGACGCGCTCGGCGCCGCCCGGGACGCGGTCCGGGTGCTCGGTGCACAGCTTCACCAGGTCGGGCATCGGGTAGGCGCCGCCGACCCCGCCGCCGATGCTGACCCGCTCGTTGCCGAGCGTGGCGCGCGCGACCGTCCAGCCCTGGTTGGGGGTGCCGACGACGTCGGAGTCGGGCACGAAGACGTCGGAGAAGAACACCTCGTTGAACTCCGAGTCGCCGGTGATCTGGCGGAGCGGGCGGACCTCGACGCCCGGGTGCTCCATGTCGATCACCATCATGGTGACGCCGGCGTGCTTGGGCGCGTCCGGGTCGGTGCGGACGGTCGCGAAGCCCCAGCGGCAGTAGTGGGCGCCGCTCGTCCACACCTTCTGGCCGTTGACGATCCAGCCGCCGTCGGTCTTCACCGCGCGGGTCTTCACCGACGCGGCGTCCGACCCCGCCTCGGGCTCGCTGAACAGCTGGCACCAGATCTCCTCGCCGAGCAGGGCGGGCCGCACCCAGCGCTCGACCTGCTCCGGGGAGCCGTGCTGGATGATCGTGAGGATGTTCCAGCTGGTGATGCCGTACTGGGGCCGCTTCACGCCGGCGGCCTTGAACTCCTCCTCGATGACGAGCTGGAGCCCGGCGGGGGCCTCCAGGCCCCACGGCTTCGGCCAGTGCGGCTGGACGTAGCCGGTCTCGATGAGGCGGACGCGCTGCTCCTCCTTCGGCAGCGCGGCGATCTCGCGGGCCAGCTCGCGGACCTCGGCGCGCCTCGCCTCCGCCTCCGGCGGCAGGTCGAGGGTGGTGGCGCGGACGACGCCGGCGGCGAGCAGCCGGGTGACGTCGCGGGCGGCGGCCTCCGGGTCGACGACCGCCTCGATCGCGGCGGCGCGGCGCATCAGCAGGTGCGCGTCGTGCTCCCAGGTGAACCCGATGCCGCCGTGCACCTGGATGTTCAGCCCGGAGTCGTCGAGGAACGCCGGGACGGCGAGCGCGGCGGCGACCGCGGCGGCCAGCTCGAACTGGTCGGACGGCCCGGACGCGGCGCGCGCCGCGTCCCACACGGCGGCGGTGCCGAGCTCGGCGGCCACCAGCATGTTCGCGCAGTGGTGCTTGACGGCCTGGAACGTGCCGATCGTGCGGCCGAACTGCTGCCGGACCTTCGCGTACTCGGTGGCGGACTCGACGCATTCGAGCGCTCCGCCGACCGCCTCGGCGGAGTAGAGGGTGCGGGCGATCGCGGTCGCGTGCGCGGCGGCGCCCGCGATGACCTCCGCCGGCGCCCCGTCCAGCCGGACGCGGGCGGCGCGGCGGGACGGGTCGAGGTTCGCCGGCACCTCGACGGTCACGCCCGCCGCGTCCGCCGCGACGATCGCCACGTCGTCGCCCGCGACGAGGAGCAGCAGGGCGGCGAGGCCGCCGCCGAGCACCACGGCCTCGCCGGACGCCAGGCCGTCCCGCACAGTGACCGAGCCGTCCAGGCCGAGCGCGGCCGGGGTCTCGCCGGACGCCAGGCCGGGCAGGAGCCGGCCGCACAGCTCGTCGCCGCCGCGCGCGGCGATCACCGCCGACGCCGCCATGGTCGGGACGAGCGGGCCCGGCGCGGCGGCCCGGCCCAGCTCCTCGGCGACGACCACGAGCTCCGGGAGCCCGTACCCGCCGCCGCCGTGCTCCTCGGGCAGGTGCAGGCCGAGCAGGCCGAGGCCGGCGAACTCCTTCCAGAACGCCGGGAGCGTCTCCTCGCCGGCCTCCAGCAGCGCCCGGTTCGCGGCGCGCGCGTCGTGGTCGCGCAGGAACGCGCGCGCCGTCCGCGCGAGCTCGCGATGCTCCTCGCTGATGGCGATCGCCATGGATCCTCCCAGGGTGTTCCGCGCCCGCGGCGCGATGTCGGAGTGGTGCCGCTCAGCTAATAATTGCTCGCTTACACCCCGCCCTGTCCACCGGCCCCCCGCGGACGCTCCTGGACCACCCACGCGTTCCCGTCCGGGTCGGCGAAGAACGCCATCGTGCTCCACGGCTCCGTCCCCGGACCTTTGACCTGCGCGCCGTTCTCGAAGTGGACGACGTCGCCGACCGGGACGCCGCGTCCGGCCAGCTCCTTGTGCGCCGCGACGACATCGGAGACGACCAGTGTCAGACCGCTGAGACCGCCGGGGGAACCCCCGGTCACCAGGTGGATCGAGCAGCCCGAGCCGGGCGGGGTCAGCTGGACGATCCGCATCCCGCCCGGGACGGTCCGGTCGAGGTCGACCACGAATCCGACCCGCTCGCCGTAGAACTCTTTGGCCCGGTCCACGTCGGAGACGGGCACCGGCACGACTTCCAGCTTCATTTCCATGGCGGAACAGACCTGCCCCGGCGCCGGAAATCATCGCGCCTTCAACTCGGTCAATCGCCCGGGCCGGCCTTCCCGCCGGGCTTGCCGTCATCGTCCTGCTCGTCCTCTGCGTTCTCCGGGGGCTCCTCATGCCCCTCGCCTTCGGAGTCGTCGGTGGCGGCGGCGACGTCGGGGGGCAGGTCGTCGGGCGGGTCGCGCAGGGCGGGCCAGGCCCGGTACACGACCGCGGCGATCGGCACCGCGACGGCCGCGCCGGGGATGCCGCCGAGGATCCCGCCGACGCTGATCGCGAGGATGATGGCGAGCGGGTGCAGCCGGACGAGCCGGCCGACCAGCAGCGGCTGCAGCAGGTGGCTCTCCGCCTGGTGCTCGACGATCAGCACGCCGAGGAAGATCAGCGCGATGGCGCCGCCCTTGGCGGCGAACGCGACGGCGACCGCGAGCGCGCCGCCGACCAGGATCCCGACGATCGGGATGAAGCTCCCCAGGAAGATCACCACGGCGAGCGGCGCGACCAGCGGGACGCCGAGGACGGCCAGCACGACCGCCAGCACGACGGCGTGGATCGCGGCGACCATGACGGTGCCGTGCACGTACTGCGACAGCGTCTCCCAGGCGGCGCGGCCGGCCCGGTCGATGCGGGGGCGGTAGCGGCCCGTCCCGCCGATCGTCCAGTCCCAGATCCGCGCGCCGTCCTTGAGCAGGAAGAACGTGATGAACAGCAGCAGCACGATGGCGGCGAGCACCTCGACGGTGACCGCGCCCGCCTGCACCGCGGTGTTGGCGAGCTTGCCGCGCCGCTTCTCCAGGTAGTCGATGCCCTGGTCGATGGAGTTCTGGATCTGCGAGTGCTTGATGTGCAGCGGGCCGGTCTCCAGCCAGTGCTGCAGGGAGCGGGCGGTGGACTGCACCTCGTCGGCGAGCTTGGGGAACTCCTCGTTCGCCTGGATCCCGACGAACGTGCCGATCCCGCCGAGCACCGCGAGCGCGAGCAGCATGGTGATCCAGGTGGCGGCGAGGGACGGCAGCCCGGCCCGCTCGAGCCGGGCGGTGAGGGGGCGCAGCAGCGCGCACAGGAACAGCGCGATCGCGCACGGCAGGAAGACGATCTTCAGCGTGCCGATGATCCACACGAGGCCGTAGCCGACCGCGCCGATCGCGATCAGCCGCCAGGACCAGGCCGCGGCCGCGCGGAGCAGGGGCGGCGCCGGTGGCGAGGCCGACGCCGCGGACCGCCGGTGTCGATCGTCGTTCATCCGCGTCCCTCCGCCGGGACGCCGGTCTTCTCCCCCACTCCTTGAACTCTATGCGCCCGGCCGCCTCACCTGCGGCGCCCGCGCTCAGCCGCCGCGCCGGAAACCCCTGACCGCGAGGGCGGCCGCGGCGGCGCCGACGGCCGCGCTGACCGACAGGGCGGCGACCGCGTCGGCGAGCGCCGGTTCGCCGAGCGCGACCGAGCGCGCCGCCCGGATCCCATAGGTGGCGGGGTTGGCGGCGGCGACCGCGCGCAGCCAGCCGGGCAGGGCGCTCGCCGGGACGAACGCGTTCGAGGCGAAGACCAGCGGGAACGTCGCGAGGCCCGCGACGCTCTGCACCAGCTCGGCGTTGCGGATCCAGCAGGCGATCGCGATGAAGATCCAGCCGAGGCAGCAGCCGACGGCGAGCGCGAGCGCGGCGGCGCCGAGCGCACCGAGCGGCCCGCCCGCCGGGCGGAACCCGAGCAGCGCCGCCGCGAGGACGAGCAGCAGCAGCTGCTGGAGCGCGCAGCGGACGGTGTCGGCGGCGCTGCGGGCGAGCAGCACCGACCCGGGCCAGATCGGCATCGACCGGAACCGCGCGATGATCCCGCTGCGCATCTCCTGGGTGAGCCCGACCGCGGTGTTCAGCGCCGCCTGCAGCGCCGACGTCACCATGATCGCCGGGACGAGGAAGTCGACGTAGCGGACGCCGGACGGGAAGCCGGGCGCCCGCGCGACGCTGCCGAACAGCTGGCTGAACATGCCGAGCATCAGCAGCGGCCCGAGCATGCTCGCCACGACGAGCCGCGGGTCGAGGACGAGCGCCCGCAGCGACCGGCCGGTGAGGACGCGCAGCTGCGTCCAGATCCCGGCGTCCTGCGGCGGCGCGGCGGAGGCGGCGGCGGAGCGCGCGGGCGCGACGGCCGTCATGACGCGCCCCTCGCCGCCGCGTCCGGGCGGGCGGGCCCGGTCAGCGACAGGTACACGTCGTCGAGGGTCGGCGCCGTCACCGCCAGCTCGTAGTCGCCCATGACCTCGGCGTCCAGCGTCCGCGCGACGACAGCGAGGTCGCGGGGGCCGGTCAGCGGGACGGCGATGACGTCGCGGCGCGGGTCGTACTCGGGGCCGAGTCCCTCGGTGCGCAGCGCGCGGGCGGCGGCCCGCACCGCGTCCGGCCCGGCGAGCCGCGCGGTGGCGGTGCGCCCGCCGACGCGGGCCTTCAGGTCGGCGGGCGCGCCGGACGCGACGACCCGGCCGCCGGCGAGCACGGTGATCGTGTCGGCGAGCCGGTCCGCCTCGTCGAGGTACTGGGTGGTGAGCACGACGGTCGTGCCGTCCCGGACGAGGCGCTCGACGACCGTCCAGGCGGCGAGGCGGGCGGCGGGGTCCAGGCCGGTGGTGGGCTCGTCGAGGAACAGCACCTCGGGACGGCCCGTCAGGCTGGCCGCGAGGTCCAGGCGGCGCCGCATCCCGCCGGAGTAGCCGCGCACCGGCCGGTCGGCCGCGCCGGTCAGGTCGAACATCTCCAGCAGCTCGGCGGCGCGGCGGAGCGCGTCGCGGCGGCCCGTGCCGCGCAGCCGGGCGACCAGCACCAGGTTGTCGCGCCCGGAGATCTGCTCGTCGACGGCCGCGAACTGCCCGGTCAGCGCGATCCGGCGGCGCACCTCGCGGGACTGCCGGACGACGTCGTACCCGGCGACGCGGGCGGTGCCGGCGGTGGGCCGGCACAGCGCCGCGAGCACGTTGACCAGGGTATGGACCGCCGCGTCCACCTGCGCGCGGTCCGACACGTCGACGCCGCCGAAGGGGGACGCCTCGTGGCCCTTCTCCCGCACCTCCGCGGCGACCCGTTCGGCGGCGTCCGCGTCGAGGTCCAGGACCG
>NZ_WBMS02000026.1 GCF_008923205.2 Actinomadura physcomitrii
GCGCGCGCCGCGGACGGCCGCCGCCGCGGCCGCGGTCATCGGGTTCCACGGCGGGGCGGGCTACCGGCGTCCGGGGCGCACGTTACGACGCCCCGTTCCCGGCCAGGTCGAGCCGCTGGTAGAGGAAGTCGCCGGCGTTCTCGACGACCAGGCTGACGTCGATCATCTCGTTCAGCGAGTCGGGCCGCGCCCCGCCCGCGCGCTCCACCCACGTCACCACGGCGTAGTGCCCGTAGACGCTGGCGTAGGCGGCGGTGAACCCGGGCCCGAACGACGCCACGCCCTTCGGCTGCAGCGGCGTCAGCCACCCGGCGCCGGTCGCCCGGTCGAGGTCGCGCAGCACCTGCGCGGAGCCGTCCTGGCTCGCCAGGTTCACGACCATGAACTGGCCGACGTACTTCTTGTCCGGGCTCACGTAGGCGCCGCGGACCACCTGCGTGCAGCCGTACTTGGCGAGATCGCCCTGCAGCCGCGCGCCCCAGGTCGCGCTCTTGCAGTCGGACGTGAGGTCCGAGGCGGCGAGCGTCATCGTGTACTTGCCCTGCTTGAGGGTCTTGGCGTCCGCCGAGAACGCCTCGCCCTCGGTGATCGCCCGGCTGTCGGCGGTGCGCTGGGCGATCTTGCTGAACCCGTCGCCGCTGAAGTCGGGCGTGTAGGCGGTCGGCAGCGCCTTCGCCGCAGGCTTGTCGCCGCCGCCTCCGCCGCCGAGCACGACCACGGCGACGACCGCGATCACGACCACGGCGACCAGGGCGGCCGCTCCTCCGTACAGCAGCTTGGGGTTCGGAAGGTTCCGGCGGGGCTTGTCCTCCGGCCAGAAGTCCTTCCCTGCGCCGTCGCGTCCGGCCGCGGGGGAACCAGTGTCACGGGCCTCGATCACGCCCCGGAGCTTAGCGGTCCCGCCGCCCCCGCCGCGCCCAAAAGGGCGATTCATCCGTATTTGTTGCACCGTCGGCCGGCCGCCCGCGCGCCGCCTGCGCGCGCCTACAGCCCGTTGGTGCCGATCACCGCGCCGACGCCGTAGGTGATCGCGGCGGCCGCCGCGCCGAACAGCAGCTGGCGCGCCCCGCCGAACCACCACGCCCGCGTCGTCACCCGCGACACCAGCGCCCCGGCGAAGAACAGCCCCAGCGCCGCCACCGCGGCCGCCGGCCACAGCGAGGACGCGCCCAGCAGGTACGGCAGCACCGGCAGCAGCGCCCCCACCGCGAACGACAGGAACGACGAGCCCGCCGCCAGCAGCGGCGACGGCAGGTCCCCCGGGGACACCCCGAGCTCCTCCTTGGAGTGCATCTCCAGCGCCCCCTCGGGGTTGCGCGACAGCTGCCGCGCCACCTCCGCCGCGGTCTCGCGGTCGACGCCGCGCGCCTCGAACACCTCGGCCAGCTCGTGCTGCTCGGCCACCGGGTTGCGGGCCAGCTCCAGCCGCTCGATCTCGATCTCCGCCAGCGCCAACTCCGACTGGGACGCGACGGAGATGTACTCCCCCGCCGCCATCGAGAACGCGCCCGCCGCCAGCCCGGCCAGGCCCGCCAGCAGCACGACCTTCGGGTCCTGCTTCCCGCCCGCGATCCCCGCGATGAGCGCGAAGTTGGAGACCAGGCCGTCCATCGCGCCGAAGACCGCGGGCCGCAGCCAGCCCCCGCTGACGTCGCGGTGCTGGTGGTGCAGCTCCGGCGGCCTGCCGGCCTTCTCTCCGGTCATCTCCCCCGTACCGGGCATCCCGTCCGCCTACTTCCCGTCCTTGACGGGCTCTCCCTTCCCTACCCGCTCGGGAGCGTCGGCGGCACCGTCCGCACCATTCTCGCTGCTCACGGCCGCGGCCGGCGCGCCGGGGCCCGTTTCGGACTCCGGCTCGGGCGCGGGCTCCTCCGCCGTCTCCTCCGGATGCTCAGCGGGCTCCTCGGCCGCCTCGGGGGCCGCTTCCGGTTCGGACGTCCCGTCGGGCTCCGCGGGGGCGTCCTCGGCGGGCTGCGCGTCCTCCGCGGCCTCCGCGGGCTCGTCCGCGTCCGGGACCTCCGGCTCCTCGGTCCCGGCCGCGGTCTTCGCGTCCTTCTCGGACGGGGCCGCCTCCGGCGCCGGCTCCTCGGCCTGCTCCGGCGCGGGCTCATCGGCCGTTTCCGGCGCCTCGGCCTCGTCCGCCGCCTCGCCGGGTTCCTCGGCCTCGGGGTCGGCGTCCTTCGCGGTGTCCTTCGCAGGCTCGTCGTCCGCGGGCTCGTCGTCCGCGGGTGCGTCCTTCGCCGGCACGTCGTCGGCGGGTGCGTCCGACGCGGTGGCCGCGGTGCCGCCGGACGGGGCGGCGGCACCCGGCGCGTGCCCGACGATCGCCTCGGGGCCGGTCTTGGTGCGCGCGAAGTACAGGTACGCGACGGCGCAGAGGAAGACCACGATCGAGGTGTAGTCGTTCAGCCGCAGGCCGAGGAAGTGGTGCGCGTCGTCGATGCGCAGCGCCTCGATCCAGCCGCGTCCCACCGTGTAGGCGGCGACGTACAGCGCGAACGCGCGGCCGTGGGTGAGCCTGTAGCGGCGGTCGGCCCAGACGATCAGGATCGCGACGCCGATGCACCACAGCGACTCGTACAGGAACGTCGGATGGTAGGTGCCGATGTTCTCGTACTTCGGGTCCAGGGCCGGGCCGTCGCCGAGCGTCGGGCGGTGGCTCGGGTCGATCTTCAGCGCCCAGAAGGTGTGCAGCGGCCTGCCGTACAGCTCCTGGTTCCAGTAGTTGCCCCAGCGGCCGACGGCCTGGGCCAGGACGACCCCGGGCGCGCACGCGTCGGCGAGCGCGAGGATCGAGATGCCGCGCCGCCGGCAGCCGATGTACGCGCCGACCGCGCCGAGCGCGATGGCGCCCCAGATGCCGAGGCCGCCCTTCCAGATCTCCAGCGCCCGCACCGGGTCGCCGTCGCTGCCGAAGTACCGCTGCGCGTCGGTGATCACGTGGTACAGGCGCCCGCCGACCAGGCCGAAGGGCACCGCCCACACGGCCACGTCGATGATCGTGCCGGGGGCGCCGCCCTTGGCCGCCCAGCGTCGCTCGCCGACCCAGACCGCGACGACGATGCCGAGAATGATCATGATCGCGTAGGCGCGCAGCGGGACGGGTCCGAGGTGCCAGACGCCCTGGGACGGGCTCGGGATGAAGGCGACCGGGTGCATGACCGTTGACGTTACCGCCTCCGGCGGCATGGGACGGAAACGTCGGCGGCACCGACGGCCGATCGCCGCGCTACGGACACCGGTTCGAGACCGTGCGGACGCCGCTCAGCCCCGCTCGGGGGCACGCCCCGCGGACCGCGGGACGGCGGACCCCGCCTTGGCGACCGCCTTCTGCAGGGCGCTCGGGGAGCCGAGGGCGTCGTTGCCGAGCTGCCGTCCGTTCAGCGCGAGGAACGGGGTCGCGGTGACGCCCGCCTTGCCGGCGTAGGCGGTGGCCTGGTCGACCTGGCGCATCTGCTGCGCGCCGTTCACGCACGCCGCGAAGGTGGGGGCGGAGACACCGAGCTGCCCGGCCCACTTGACCAGGTCGGCGTTGGCGAAGCCCTCGTCTCCTTCGGGCGGCTGCTCGGCGTACAGCTTGTCGTGGTACTTCACCCAGTGGTCGGCGGGCATGCAGGCGGCGGCGTTGGCGGCGCGCCGCGAGTTCGACATCAGCGGGTCCTGCTGGAACAGCTGGAACGGCCGGTAGACGACCTTCACCCGGCCTTCGGCGGCGAGTTTCTTGATCGTGCCGCCGACGCGGGCCTCCATCGCCTTGCACGCCGGGCACTGGAAGTCCTCGAAGACGTCCAGGACGGGCGCGGTGACGCCGGAGTTCGCCATGGCGACCGAGCCGTCCCGCTGGCGGGCGGCCGGCGCGATCGGGCCGGTGTACTTCTCGGCGGACGGCCCGCCGCCGCCGTTGTTCCCGACCGCGACGACGACGATGACGACCACGACGGCCGCGGCGGCCACCGCGCCGAGGACGACGACGAGCAGCCGCCTGCGCCGCTGCGCCGCCGCCGCCCGCCGCCGGTCCTCCGCGAGCCGGTCCCGCGCGGAACGCTCCCTGTCGGCCTTGCTCATCGGTCCCCCCACGGACGTGACGATGTGTTACCGAGCACATCTGCAGCGTAGTGGGCGGGGGCGTCCCGCGCGGTGAGGCCGCACGGAGGGTTCAGCGGTTCGGGCGGGCGGGGCTCGCTTCCGGGCTCACTTCTGGGCCGCGCCGGCGGCCGCGTCGACCGCGGCCTTCAGGCCGTCGGGGGTGAAGACCATGCTGCTGTCGAGCTTGCGCCCGTCGAGGAAGACCGTCGGCGTGCTGTCGACCCCGCGGGTCTGCAGCGCGTAGTTGGTCATCGCGTCGACCTGGGACTTCTTCTGCTCGTCCGTGACGCACTTGTCGAAGTTCGGGTCGGAGATCCCGATGTCCTTGCCCCACTTGACGAGGTCCTTCGGGGAGAAGCCCTTCTCGCCCTCGGCCGGCTGGAAGCGGAACAGCGCGTCGTGGTAGGAGATCCACTTGTCGGCGGGCACGCACAGCGCGGCCTCGGCGGAGCGCAGCGAGTTCGTCTTGACCGGGTCGGGGCTGTTGCCGAACAGGTGGAACGGCCGGTAGACGACCTTCACCTTGCCCTGCGCGGCGAGCTGCTCGACGGTCGAGCCGGTGTTCTTCTCGAACTGCTTGCAGTTCGGGCACTGGAAGTCCTCGAAGAGCTCCAGTTCCGGCTTGGTGACGCCGGCCTTGGCCATCACGATCGAGCCGTCGGCCTGGCGGCTGAGGGGGGCCAGCGCGCCCTGGTGGACCTCGGCGCGGCCGCTCTTGTTCTTGTGGTCGATGACGAGGACGGTCGCCACCACGATCACCGCTACCGCGACCACCGACCCGAGGACGATGGACAGCAGCCGCCGCTGCTTGGCCCGCGCCGCCTGCCGCCGCCGTTCGGCGGCGAGGCGCTCTCTCGCGGACCGCTCCCGTGCGGCCTTGCTCATTGGAACTCCTATGGATGGGGGCCGCGCGTGCTGGGTGCGGCGCGGGTCCGGCGGGACTAGTCGGCCTGACCGATCCGCCGGAACTCGTCGAACAGAACGAGGATGAAAAGCAGGATAGTGATGGCGTGGACCCCGCTGCACCACAGGCAGATCTTGTGCAGCACCGCCAGTTCGACCGTCACCAGGTAGACGACGAACAGGACCCCGACCGACACCGCCGCGAGCCGCGCCCAGCGCAGCGGCGGCCATGGCGAGCGCTGCGCCCACGGGGTGAGGAGGGCGCCGAACCCGGCGAAGAACGCGAGCCCGAACAGCGGCATGGGGATGCCGAGGAGCTCGGAGTACTCGCTGGTGGTGACCGCGTGGCAGTCCACCGTGGCGGTGGCCGAGCACACCAGGGCGCCCTGGTCGTAGTGCGTGATCGTCAGGTAGACGGAGATGCCGAGCCCGGCCAGGACGAGCAGCCAGGCGACGGCCTGGTACCACACGGGCGGGCCGGGCGCCGCCGCCGTCGCGCGTTCCCGCGCCGTCATCTCTTGCGTCATCGTGGATCCTTCCGGGACGGCCTCCGCCGGCGAAAACACCTTACGGGAGCGTGAGGCCGTCTCAAGCATGAACCGGACGGGGGCGACGGCGAGTTCCCGGAACGCGGAAAAACGTCCGCGGAGGACGGGACGGCCCCGTTCTCCGCGGACGTTCCACTGATCGTTCGGGGTCGGACCGGTGCGGGCGCCGGCCCCGGGAGCGCCGGGGTCAGCGGCCCTTGCGGACGCCCTCGGCCAGTTCCGCGGTGAGGGCGCGGACGCCGGCGAGGCCGGCGGCGAGGTCCCGGGCGTCCAGCAGCCGCCGGACGAACGCCGACCCGACGATCACCCCGTCGGCGAAGCCGGCGACCTCGGCGGCCTGGGCGCCGTTGCTCACCCCGAGGCCGAGCCCGATCGGCAGGTCCCGGCCGGACCGTCCGATGATCTCGCGGGTGCGCTCGACGAGCCGGGGCGCGCCGGTGTCGACGGCGGTGCGGGCGCCGGTGACGCCCATCAGCGACGCCGCGTAGACGAAGCCGCGGGACGCTCCGGTGACGGTCGCGACGCGCTCGTCGGTGGAGCTGAGCGCGACGAGGAACACCCGGTCGAGGCCGTGCTCGTCGGCGGCCTCGAGCCACTCGCCGCCCTCCTCGGGGGTGAGGTCGGGGGTGATCAGCCCGGCGCCGCCGGCGCCCGCGAGGTCGCGGGCGAACGCGCGGACGCCGTGCCGGTCGACGGGGTTCCAGTACGTCATCACCAGCGTCGGGACGCCGGTGGCGGCGACGGCCTCGACGGTGCGGAACACGTCGGCGACGCGGACGCCGCCGACGAGGGCCCGGTGCACGGCGTCCTGGATGACGGGGCCGTCCATCATCGGGTCGGTGTAGGGCAGGCCGATCTCGATGACGTCGCAGCCGGCGTCGACCATGGTCTTCGCGGCCTCGACGGCGCCGTCGACGGTCGGGAACCCGGCGGGCAGGTAGCCGACGAGCGCGGCGCGGTTCTCGGCCCTGGCCTTGTCGTAGGCGTCCTTGGCGGTCACTGCGGGTCCCCCTCGGGCATCAGGCCGAAGAAGGACGCGGCCGTGTGCATGTCCTTGTCGCCGCGGCCGGACAGGCACACCGCGATCGTGGCGTCCGGGCCGAGTTCCCGGCCGACCTTGAGCGCGCCGGCCAGGGCGTGCGCGGACTCGATCGCCGGGATGATCCCCTCGGTGCGGCACAGCAGCGAGAACGCCTCCATCGCCTCGGCGTCGGTGATCTCGCGGTACTCGGCGCGGCCGGAGTCGCGCAGCCAGGAGTGCTCGGGGCCGACGCCGGGGTAGTCCAGGCCCGCGGAGATCGAGTGGGTCTCCAGGGTCTGGCCGTCGTCGTCCTGCAGCAGGTAGGTGCGCATGCCGTGGATGACGCCGAGGGAGCCGCCGACGAGGGTCGCGGCGTGCCTGCCGGACGTGACGCCGTCACCGCCCGCCTCGAACCCGTACAGCCGGACGGACTCGTCGGGGACGAAGGCGTGGAACATGCCGATGGCGTTGGAGCCGCCGCCGACGCAGGCGACGACCGCGTCCGGCAGGGCGCCGGTGAGCTCGAGGCACTGCCGCCGCGCCTCCACGCCGATGATCCGCTGGAAGTCGCGGACCATCATCGGGAACGGGTGCGGGCCCATCACCGAGCCGATGCAGTAGTGGGTGCTCCCGACGCTGGCGACCCAGTCGCGGAAAGCCTCGTTGCAGGCGTCCTTGAGGGTGCGGCTGCCGGTCCGCACCGGGACGACCTCGGCGCCGAGCATCCGCATCCGGGCGACGTTGAGGGCCTGCCGCTCGGTGTCGACCTCGCCCATGTAGACGGTGCAGTCGAGGCCGAGCAGCGCCGCGGCGGTGGCGGTGGCGACGCCGTGCTGCCCGGCGCCGGTCTCGGCGATCACCCGGGTCTTGCCCATCCGGCGGGTGAGCAGCGCCTGCCCGAGCACGTTGTTGATCTTGTGGGAGCCGGTGTGGTTGAGGTCCTCGCGCTTCAGCAGCACCCGGGCGCCGCCCGCGTGCGCGGCGAACCGCTTCGCCTCGGTCAGCAGGCTCGGCCGGCCCGCGTAGTTGGCGAGCAGGTCGCCGAGCTCTTCGGTGAAGGCGGGGTCGCTCTTGGCGGTCTCGAACTCGCGGGTGAGCTCGTCCAGCGCCGCCATCAGCGCCTCGGGGGCGAACCGGCCGCCGAAGCGGCCGAAGTGGCCGGTGGCGTCGGGGACGGCGGCAGCGCGCGCCGCACTGTCGATGGTCATGGGAAAACGCGTCCTGTCATGCGTAAGGGGCCTGCGTCGGACATCAGTCGGATGCGCTGAGGCCCCGCCATCGCTCGTGGAGCGGCTCTGCGGGCATGACCGTAGCCTACCGAGTCCCGGCCGGCGCCGGTCGGCCGGTCAGCCGCTCTGCCGCAGCGCCGGGTGCGCGCCGGCGGCGACGAGGTCGGCGACGGCGGTCCGCGGGTCGCGGCCGATCACCAGGCTCTCCCCCACCAGCACCGCGTCCGCGCCGCTGGAGGCGTAGGCGAGCAGGTCGTGCGGGCCCCGCACGCCGGACTCGGCGATCCGCACGACGTGCTTGGGGATCGCGGGCGCGACGCGGGCGAAGACGTCCCGGTCGACCCGCAGGGTGCGCAGGTCGCGCGCGTTCACCCCGATGACCTTGGCGCCCGCGTCCACCGCGCGGGCGGCCTCCTCCTCGGTGTGCACCTCGACGAGCGGGAGCAGGCCGATCGACTCGGCCCGCTCGACCAGGGACACCAGCGCGTCCTGCTCCAGCGCGGCGACGATCAGCAGCGCCATGTCGGCGCCGTGCGCGCGCGCCTCCCACAGCTGGTAGGAGGTGACGATGAAGTCCTTGCGCAGGACGGAGACGTCGACGTTGGCGCGGACGTCCGCGAGGTCCTGCAGGCTGCCGCCGAAGCGGCGCCGCTCGGTCAGCACGCTGATCACCTTGGCGCCGCCGGACTCGTAGTCGCGGGCGAGGGCGGCGGGGTCGGCGATCGCGGCGAGCGCGCCCTTGGACGGGCTGCTGCGCTTGACCTCGGCGATGACCGAGACGCCGGGCCCGCGCAGCGCGGCGAGCGCGTCGCGGGGGGCCGGGGCGGCGGCGGCCTGGTCCTTCAGCGCGCCGAGCGGCACCTCCCGCTGCCGTTCGGCGAGATCGGCGCGGACGCCGTCGATGATCTCGTCCAAGACGCTCAAGTGGTAGGCCCCCTATTTCAGGTCGATCCGTGCACCGATCGTAGCCGCCCCCGCCGACGGTCCTCGCACCCGGGAGGGGTCCGGGACGTCCGCGGGACGCGGCGGTCCGGCGGCCGGCGGCACCGTCCGCGGGTCAGGGCGCCAGGGCGTGCGCGAACGGCAGGTTCCGCACGACCCAGTAGACGGCGACGACGCCGACGAAGACGTACACCGCGGCGGGCCGCAGCAGCGCCGACCACATCGGCCGCCCCTGGAGGCTCAGCACCGTCCAGCGGACGTACAGGTAGCCGAAGACGGGCAGCAGCAGGAACAGCAGCGGGTTGAACCCGAACGCGCCGCCGACGTGCCCGTGCGCGAGCGCGTTGACCAGCCGCATCGCGCCGCAGCCGGGGCAGTAGTAGCCGGTCATGGCGAGGAAGGGGCAGGTCGGGTAGTGGCCGGGCTGGTTCGGGTCGACGACCGCGACCAGGCCCGTCGCCGCGGCGGCCGCGGCCAGGACGATCCCGTGCGGCAGCAGCGCCCGCACCGGGCTCTTGCGCTCGCCCCCACCCGCCGGATGGGGATGCGCGTGGACGGCGGGACGGCTCACGCCCCCACCATAAGGCGGCCCCGCCGCAAGTCCGCCACCCGCGAGTCCGCTACTGGGCGTCGAGGACGTATCCGACGCCGCGGACGGTGCGGATGGGGTTGTCGTGGCCGAGCTTGGCGCGCAGCTGGGCGACGTGGACGTCGACGGTGCGGCTGCCCGCGCCGGCGCCGGGGCCCCAGGCGGCGTCGAGGAGCTGCTCGCGGGTGAAGACGCGGCCGGGGTTGGCCATGAGGAACGCGAGGAGGTCGAACTCGGTGACGGTGAGCGCGACGCGGTGGCCGCCGACGGCGGCGGTGCGCAGGTCCGGGTCGAGGGCGACGGGTCCGGCGCGCAGCGGGCCGGGGTCGGGCAGCGGGCCGCGGCGGCGCAGGGCGTCGGCGACGGCGGCGACGAGCACGCGGGGCCCGAAGGGGCGGTCCACGCGGTGCTCGCCGAGGTGCCGGGCGATCGCCGGGTCGAGGGGGCCGGTGACGGCGACGACGGGCGCGGGGCGGGCCGCCTCGGCGACGCGGCGGTACAGGTCGGCGGGCAGCGCGCTGGTGGACACGTCGAGGACGACGACGTCGGGGCGGGCGCGTTCGGCGGCGGCGGGCGCGCGGCCGGGGTCGGCCTCGATCCGCACGTCGTAGCCCTCGCGGGCCAGGTAGCGGCGCTGGAGTTCGGCGACGGCGGGATCGTGCTCGGCGACCAGGACGAGGCCGTCGGCGGTCACGGCCGGCCGTTCCGGGGGGCGGCGCGCTCGCCGGCCCTCGGGCCGTCCGGCTCCCCGGCCGGGTCGACGGGCTCGTCTTCGGCCGGCGCGCGCGCCGCGTCCTGCGCCGCGTCCTTGGCGGTCGGGTCCTCACCTCGGTCGAGGGACTTCCACAGGGCGGAGGGGTCGTCGGCGGGGGCGGCGGTCTTGGGGGCGGCGGGACGGGACGCGGGGGCGCCGGCCCGTTCGTAGCGGGCGGACATGCCGGGCCAGCGGCCGCCGCGTGCCGCGGCGACCAGGCCGCCCGCGACGAGCAGGACGCCGCCGGTCACCGACGCCATCCACCACAGGTTCACCGCGAGCGAGGGATGCGCGCCGATCTTCAGCAGGGCGCTCTTCTCCCCGGCGGCCGACAGCACGTGGGCGCGCTGGACGGCGGCGGCGGAGGCGTAGACGACGCCGGCGCCGAACAGGGCGATCAGCACGCCGACGGCTGACCGGACGCGGCCGCGGGTGGCGAACAGCGCGGCGAGCCCGGCGAGGCCGGCCCAGGCGAGCGCGGTCGCGGTGCCGCCGAGGTCGTGGCCGCTCAGGTGCGCGGAGAACGGCGTGATCGCATCCTCGGCCTTGACGGTGGCCCAGGTGCGGCCGCCGGCGAGCAGGGCCAGGCCCGCGCCGGCGGCGCACAGCAGCGCGGTGAGGCCGCGCTCACGCCCGGGGGTCATGACCGGGCGTCAGGGCGTTCCCCGACCACGGCGTCGAGCACGTCGGCGTCCCAGCAGGTGCGGTCGCCGGTGTGGCAGGCCGCGCCGACCTGGTCCACCTTGACCAGGATCGCGTCGGCGTCGCAGTCGAGCGCGACGGACTTGACCCACTGCTGGTGGCCGGAGGTCTCGCCCTTCACCCAGTACTCCCGCCGGCTGCGCGACCAGTAGGTGCAGCGGCCGGTGGTGAGGGTGCGGTGCAGGGCCTCGTCGTCCATCCAGCCGAGCATGAGCACCTCGCCGGTGTCGTACTGCTGGGCGATCGCGGGCACCAGGCCGCTGGCGTCGCGCTTCAGCCGCTCGGCGATCTTGGGGTCCAGGTTGGACGAGGGAACGGACATGACGTCCATTGTGCCGGGTGGTGCCCGGTACCCGCGACGGACCCCGCGCGGGGCGACCCGCCGGGGCGGCCCGCCCGGCGGCCGCCCGGCCGCCGGACACGAAAGGGCCCGCCCTCCCCCGCCGGGGGGAGACCGGGCCCAGACGTACGACTGCGGGTCTTACAGGGGGACGACCTGGTCGGCCTGCGGACCCCGGTTACCCTGCGTCACCTCGAACTGGACGCGCTGGTTCTCGTCCAGCGTGCGGTACCCGGAGGTCTGGATCGCCGAGTAGTGCACGAAGACGTCCGGCCCGCCGCCGTCCACGGCGATGAAGCCGAAGCCCTTCTCGGCGTTGAACCACTTCACGGTGCCCTGCTGGGGCATGTCTTTCTCCTTGCGGCAAAACACGGGCCCACACCTCGCGGGCCCGGCGCGGTCGCTGCGGAACGCTCTCGCCCCCGGTACGGTCCCGGAAAAGCCAAAACGCCCGCTGCCATCAGTCCGCGGGCGTCTGGACAAACGATCGAGAACCACGACTGCAACCGACCGCCCCACCGTATCACCGGTTCCGCGTAAAACGCAGGAGCGGGAAGGCCTGCGTTTCTCCTCTCGGCGAACCCTGCCGTTACCTGCCCGTTAAAGACTCCAACCGGTCTCGGTCAGGGTCTTGACAGAGTCCGTGGGCCCGGTGAGGCGGACCTTCGCGACGTCCGTACGGCCGAGCGTCCACAGGACCAGTTCCCCGACGGGCCCGTGCACCCGCACGGGTCCGGAGCCGCCGCCGGGCCCGCTCCGGCCCCGCGCGCGGCCCGCTCCGGACACCCGGACGCTGCGCCCGTCGGGCCGGACCAGCGTTACCTCGACGTGAACTTTTCTTAGTACAAACCGGGCAATTTTTATCCGTCTCCAGAGTAGTTCCTCGAGTTCACCGGACAGGTCCCTGGGCTCCCAGTCGGGCCCGGCCCGGCGGACGTCCTCATGGTGAACAAAGAACTCGACACCGTTGGCGATTTTGTCCATGCCCGGAACCGCGAACGGCGAGAACTTGGGCGGACCCTGCCGAAACCGTTCCACCAGGCGCTCGAACGGGACGGCCCGCGCGGTGCGGCGCCGGACGCGCTCGGTGTAGAAGGCCAGCGGGGGCAGCAGTATTCCGGGTCCGGTGTCCGGGCGCCCCTCCCGGACGACCAGGTGCGCGGCCAGGTCGCGGGCGTTCCAGCCGCCGCACCGGGTGGGCGCGTCGGGTCCCGCCTCGGCCAGGGCGCCGGCCAGCAGGCCGCGCTCGCGCCGGACGGGGTCGTCCTCGGGCGTGCTCATTGGATGATCGTAGGCCGCCCGGGCCCGCTCGGGAATAAGCGTCAGGGCCGCATGGTAGGGACTAATCAGGCCCGCGAATCCCCCACAACCCCGTACGCAGGGGGCATCACCCCGGGTCGCCGTGCCGTGATCGAGGAGTGAACCGTGCCGCCTGCGTCCAGACGCGTGTCCCCCCATGTCCTCCGCGAGGGACTGCGAGTGCTCTGGGTCGCCGTCCGCGCCGAGCCCCGGGTGTTCAGCGTCTCGGTGGTCGCCAGCGCCGTGTACGCGGCGATGACCGTGGCGACCGCCCAGGTGCTCGGCTGGGCGACCCAGACCGTCGTGCTGCCCGCGTTCCGGGAGGGCCGCACCACCGCCGGGGCGCTGTCCGGCGCCGCGGCGGCGATCGTCGGCGTCGCGCTGCTGAAGGCGCTCGGCGTCGCGGGCCGCCGCTTCTACGCGGGCCTCATGCAGTACCGGATGCAGGCCGCCTACCGCCGGTCGGTGACCCGGCAGTACCTGCGGCTGCCGCTCGCCTGGCACCACCGGCACCCGACCGGGCAGCTGCTGTCCAACGCCAACGCCGACGTGGAGGCGGTGTGGGCGCCGATCGCGCCGCTGCCGATGGCCGTCGGGGTCGTGTTGATGCTGCTGATCGCGGCCGTGTCGATCCTGGTCACCGATGTCGCGGTCGCCGCCGTCGGGTTCCTGATCTTCCCGGCGATCGCGCTGATCAACGTGGTGTACCAGCGCCGGCTCGCGCCGGTCGCGACCCGCGCGCAGCAGCTGCGCGCCGAGGTCAGCGAGGTCGCGCACGAGAGCTTCGAGGGCGGCCTGGTCGTCAAGACCCTCGGCCGCGAGGAGTCCGAGACCGCCCGGTTCCGGGAGCGGGCGCACGAGCTGCGCGACGCCAACATCGCGGTCGGCCGGATCCGCGGCCTGTTCGACCCGGTGCTGGAGGCGCTGCCGAACCTCGGCGTGCTCGCCGTCCTGCTGATCGGGTCCGTGCGCCTGGAGTCCGGCGCGATGACCGCCGGCGACCTCGTGCACGTCGCCTACCTGTTCACGCTGCTGTCGTGGCCGATCCGCGCGCTCGGCTGGGTGCTGGCGGAGGTGCCGCGCAGCGTCGTCGGCTGGAAGCGGGTCCGCGGCGTCCTCGACGCGACGGGGTCGCTGCCGTTCGGCGACGCGGCGCTCGGCGAGGACAAGGCGGCGGCGCTGGAGGTCCGCGACGTCCGGTTCGCCTACAAGGGCGCCGACGGCGACCGCGAGGTCCTGCACGACGTGTCGTTCGCCGTCTCCCCCGGCCGGACCGTCGCCCTGGTCGGGCCGACCGGGTCCGGCAAGTCCACGCTCACCTCGCTGCTGGTGCGGCTGGTCGACCCCGCCGACGGGTCCGTCCTGCTGGACGGCGTGGACCTGCGGGACGTCCGCCGCGGCGGCGTCGCGGAGACCGCCGCGCTCGTCCCGCAGCAGACGTTCCTGTTCGACGACACCGTCCGCGGGAACGTGACGCTCGGCCTGGACGTCCCCGACGAGCGCGTCTGGGAGGCGCTGCGGCTCGCGCAGGCCGACGGGTTCGTCGCCGCCCTCGCCGACGGGCTCGACACCCGCGTCGGCGAGCGCGGCGCGTCGCTGTCCGGCGGGCAGCGGCAGCGGCTCGCGCTGGCCCGCGCCCTGGTGCGGCGGCCCCGGCTGCTCGTCCTGGACGACGCGACGTCCAGCGTCGACCCGCAGGTCGAGGCGCGGATCCTGCAGAGCCTGCGGGAGGCCCGGTCGCTGCCCGACGACGACGGCGCGACCGTCGTGGTCGTCGCCTACCGCAAGGCCACGATCGCGCTCGCCGACGAGGTCGTCTACCTCGACCACGGCCGCGTCACCGGGCGTGGCACCCACGCCGAGCTGCTGGAGACGTCCGAGGGGTACCGCGACCTCGTCAACGCCTACGAGCGGGCGGAAGCGGAGCAGGAAGCGCTCGACGGCGGCGAGGAGGCCCTGGCATGACGGTCATCGACGAGGCGGCGGCCACCGAGGGCGGCCTCCGCACCCTGCGGCGGGGCCTGCGGCTCAGCCCCGAGTTCCGGGCCGGGCTGGCGGGCACGCTGGTGCTGGCGCTGCTGTCCACGGCGGGGCGGGTGGTGGTGCCGATCGCCGTCCAGCAGACCATGGACAAGGGCCTGGACCGCGCCGGCGGCCCCGACATCGGCTTCATCCGCTCGGCGGTGCTGCTGTGCGCGGTCGCGGTGCTGCTGACGGCGCTGTGCGCGTACGCGATGAACGTCCGGCTGTACAAGACGTCCGAGGGCGGTCTCGCGGGGCTGCGCGTCAAGGCGTTCCGGCACGTCCACGACCTGTCGATGCTGACGCAGAGCGGCGAGCGGCGCGGCTCGCTGGTGTCGCGGGTGACGACGGACGTCGACCAGATCAGCAACTTCATGCAGTCCGGCGGCCTGATGTTCATCGTGTCGATCGGGCAGCTGCTCGTCGCGAGCGTGCTGATGCTCGTCTACTCGTGGCAGCTCGCGCTGCTGGTGTGGGCGGCGTTCCTGCCGCTGGCGTTCGCGCTGCGCCGCTTCCAGCGGATCGTGTCCGCCCGGTACATGCGGGTCCGCGAGCGCATGGGCGACCTGCTCGCCGCGGTGAGCGAGTCGGTGGTGGGCGCCGCGGTCATCCGCGCGCACGCCGCCGAGGAGCGCACCGGCCGCCGCGTCGACGAGACCGTCGACGCGTTCCGCTCCACCCAGACCCGCGCGCAGGCGATGGTCGCGCTGACGTTCCCGGTCAGCGAGCTGGTCGCGGCCGTCGCGACCGCCGGCGTCGTCGTCGCGGGGACGCTGCTCGGCATCGGCGGCCACCTGACCGCCGGCGAGCTGGTGGCGTTCCTGTTCCTGGTCACCCTGTTCGTCAGCCCGATGCAGACGGCGACGGAGGTCCTCAACGACGCGCAGAACGCCATCGCCGGCTGGCGGCGCGTCCTCGGCGTCCTCGACACCGTCCCGGACGTCGCCGACCCCGGCGACGCCGGCGAGACGCTGCCGCGCGGCCCGATCGAGGTGCGGTTCGAGTCCGTCGGGTTCGCCTACCCCGGCGGCCCGCCCGTCCTGCACGACGTGAACGCCGAGATCGCGCCCCGCAGCCGCGTCGCGATCGTCGGGCAGACCGGGTCGGGCAAGACGACGTTCGCCAAGCTCCTCACCCGCCTCATGGACCCGGTGTCCGGACGCGTCCTCATCGACGGCGTGCCGCTGGACCGCGTCCGGTTCTCCTCGCTGCGCGAGCGGATCGTCATGGTGCCGCAGGACGGCTTCCTGTTCGACGCGTCCCTCGCCGACAACATCCGCTACGGCCGCCCCGACGCCACCGACGAGGACCTCGTCCTCGCCATGACGGAGCTCGGCCTCGCCGACTGGCTGGACGGCCTCCCCCAGGGCCTCGCCACCCCGGTCGGTCAGCGCGGCGAGTCCCTCTCGGCGGGCGAGCGGCAGCTCGTCGCGCTGGCCCGCGCCTACATCGCCGACCCGGACCTGCTCGTCCTGGACGAGGCGACGTCCGCGGTCGACCCGGCCACCGAGGTCCGCATCCAGCGCGCCCTGGACGGGGTGACCCGCGGCCGCACCGCGATCTCCATCGCGCACCGCCTGTCCACCGCCGAGGCCGCCGACGAGGTGATCGTCTTCGACGCGGGCCGCATCGTCCAGCGCGGCCCCCACGCCGACCTGGCCGCCCGCCCCGGCGTCTACGCCGACCTCCACGCCTCCTGGACCGCCCAGCGCGACATGTAACCCCGGCTGGGAAAACACCTCTAAAGCACTTGCCCGTTATCTGGTCTGGTGCGCATTCTGCTTGGGTGAGCAACGAGGTCGTGTTGGAATCGGCGGGCACGCTGCGGGGTCAGCTGCAGCGGGGGCTCGGGAGGGCCGCGCGGCGCGCGGCGGACAGGCCCGGCGCGGGCGAGTACGTCTATGACTGCATTCGCCGGGATCCGCGGTGGGATCGGCAATGCGAGGCGAGAGGCCTGTACTACGCCCGGTTGATGGTGGATCTGGAGTTGCCGGTGTGGCCGGTCGCGGAGCATCTCGCGGACCCGTCCGACCATGCGGACGGCGACGAGTGGCGGGTGCGGCTGGCGCTGGAGGTGCTGGGGCATCTGGTGCGGTTGAGCCGGCGGGAGGCGGCGGTGCCGCTGCGCCGGTACGCCGAGGAGGGCGCGCACTGGTTCGACGCGCTGGACGAGCTGGTGGAGCTGGGCGACCCGCGGTTGGCGGAGGGGCTGGACGGGCTTGTGGCGGCGCGGTGCGATGACGGTGACATCGGGTTGCTGGTGGCGGGCGGTGCGAATCCGGTGCTGGAGAGCTGGGCGGTGCGGCAGCCTCGGATAGCGGAGGCGCTGGCGCGGCGGCGGGAGGCGGGGCGGCCGCGGCGGCCGGTCGGTGCGGCGCCGGGCGGGCCGGAGCGGACGGACGCGGAGTTGGTGGAGCTGGCGCGGCGCCGGGACGACGGCGCCATCGCGGCGATCTTCGAGCTGGGGCGGCGGCGGACGCCGGCGCTGCTGGATCTGGCGGAGGAGCTGCTGCCGCAGCGGCCGAGCCGGTTCGGCGGGGCGGTGTGCCGGGCGTTGCGGGAGTACGGGCCGGAGGCGCTGCCGTGGGCGCGGGCGTGGGCGGCCGAGCGGGGCGGGTGCGCGTTCATGGGGATCAGCATGCTGGCGCGATATGGGACCCGGCAGGACGTCCCGCTGCTGATGGAGGAGTTGCGGGAGGCGCTGGAGAAGCGGGAGTGGCAGGGCGCGGCGGGCCCGATCGAGGGGCTCGGGAGGCTGCGCGCCGGTGAGGCCGTCCCGCTGCTGAAGACCGCTTGGACCGAATCACCCTACGCTTTCCTGAGACCTCGTATTGTGACCGCTTTGACTCGTACGGCGCCGCACACCGCGGAGGCGTACACGATCGAGGGCCTCTGGGACTGCCAGGAGGGCGTCCGGACGGAGGCCGCCCGGTTCGCGCCGCTGACCCGGGAGACCCGCATCCGGCTGCAGCGGCTGCACAACGACGACGCGGAGGATCCCGGCGTGCGGGCGGCGGCCGGCGGCCGCCTGGCCGCCTGAGCACCGGCTGAACCTTTCCGGGCCCGCGCGCGTACCGCCCGTCGTATCGCGCATCTCACCCCGGGAGGACGTGCCATGGGCTCCACGCATCACCTCGGACGTGCGGCGGGGGTCCCCCGCGCCGCGCTGGCGCTGGCGGTCGCCGCCGTGCTGGCGCTGCCGCTGGCGGCGGGCTGCAGCGCCGCCGGGAAGTCCGGCAAGTCCGGCGACGCCGACCGGGCCGCGGCGCCGGCGAACCTCGACGAGCTGGCCTCGCGGACGGGCTGCACCCTCGCCGGCCGCCGCAAGTCGCAGCAGCTGCAGCAGGGCAACTGCCGCAACTCGCGCGGCCAGTACGTGCTGCTCAGCTTCGACAGCGACCGGGACATGTCGTCGTGGCTGAACGAGGCGAAGCCGTGGGGCGGGACGTACCTGGTGGGGACGCGCTGGGTGGCGGTGAGCACCCCGGCGACGCTGCAGTCGCTCCGCAAGGACCTGGGCGGGCACATCCTGTCCGGCGAGATGCACGGGATGAGCCACTCCTAAGCCGGGGGCCGCTCAGGCGAGCGCGGCGGCCCAGCGTTCCAGCGCGGGGCCGGTGCGGGCGAGGACGCGCCGGGCGGCGAGGCCGCGGGTGACGGTGCCGGGCCGCAGCAGCGGGTGCCCGGGGCCGTCCACGACGACGCGGAGCGCGGCGACGGGGACGCCGGCCGGGAGCGCGGCGGCGACGTGCGCCGACTCCATGTCGACGACGCGGGAGCCGTCCGCCGCCCATGCGCGCCGCTCCGGCTCGCGGACGACCCGGTCCGCGGTGACGAGCGGCCCGGCGTGGGCGCGCAGGCCGTCGGCGGCGAGGGCGGCGGCGAGCGTCCGCGCGGCGGGGCAGGGCACGGGCTGGCCGCCGCCGCGGATCTCCTCGGCCACCACGACGTCGCCGGCGGCGAGCCGGTCGTCGAGCGCGCCGCCGAACCCGACGACGGCGACGGCGGCGCAGCCGGGCAGCCGGGCGGCGTGCCGGGCGCGGTAGCCGACGACCACGGCGGGCGCGCGGGTGAGCCCGCGCGCGACCGCGCGGGCCTCCAGCCGCAGCGCGGCGCACACGACCAGGCCGGGCGCTTCGTCACCGGTCATCCGTCCAGTGCAGCACGGGCCGGGCCGCGGATCCAGCTCCCTGGTGCGGCGGGCGCCGCGCGCCCCTATGATTCGTTCATGCGTTCGATCAGCACGGCGGAGCGGCGGGCGCGGCTCGTCCGGCGGCACCGGCTGGCGTCGGCGGCCCGCACCGACGACGTCCTGGAGATCGTCCGGTCGCTGGTCGTGCTGCACGCGACCGATCCGGCCACGGTGTTCCTGTCCGTCGCGGCCCGCAGCGGCGCGGCCGGGCCGTCCGACGTGGAGCGCGCCCTCTACGAGGACCGGACGCTGCTGCGGATGCTGGCGATGCGCCGGACGATGTTCGTCGCGCCGGTGGAGCTCGTCCCGGCGCTGCAGGCGTCCACCGCGTCCGCGCTCGCCGCCAAGCAGCGCCGCCGGTACGGGACGCTGATCGAGCGCGGCAGCGACATCGCGGACGTCCCGGCGTGGTTCCGCCGGGTGGAGGACGCGGCGCACCGGGCGCTGCTGGAGCGCGGCGAGGCGACCGGCGCGCAGCTGAGCGCGGCCGTGCCGGAGCTGCGCACCCAGGTCGACCCCGCGCCCGGCAAGCCGTACTCGCGGCCGACGGGCGTGACGACCTGGGTGCTGGTGACGCTCGGCTGCGAGGGGCTGATCGTGCGGGGCCGTCCGAACGGCGGGTGGACCAGCAGCCAGTACCGGTGGGCGCCGGTCGAGACGTGGCTGCCCGGCGGCGTCCCGGCCGTCCCGGCGGACGAGGCGCGCGCCGAGGTCGCGCGGCGGTGGCTGCGCGCGTTCGGCCCGGCGCCCGCCGCCGACCTGAAGTGGTGGACGGGCTGGACGGCCGGGGAGGTCGGCAAGGCCCTCGCCCCGCTCGGCACCGCGGAGGTCGACCTCGGCGGCGCGACCGGGCTCGTCCTCGCCGACGACCTGGAGCCCGTTCCCCCGGCCGAGCCGTCGGCGGCGCTGCTGCCCGCGCTCGACGCCACCCCGATGGGCTGGCAGGAGCGGAGCTGGTTCCTCGGCGGCCACGGGCCGCTGCTGTTCGACCGCAACGGCAACATCGGCCCGTCCGTCTGGTGGGACGGGCGGATCATCGGCGGCTGGGCGCAGCGCGGGGACGGCGAGATCGCGGTGCGGCTGCTGGAGGACGCGGGCGCGGACGCTGAGGCGGCCGTCGAGCGGGAGGCCGAGCGGATCGGCGCCTGGTACGGCGGCGTCCGCGCGACCCCCCGGTTCCGCACCCCGCTGGAGAAGGAGCTCACCGCCTGAGCGGGCGGCGGGTCAGGCCCGCTCCGGGCGGGGGACGCCGCCCGGCGGGAGGGCGGCGCGGGCGATGAGGCTCGCGAGGACCTGCGCCGTCTCGGGCGGGCCCGCGGCGAGCCGGCGCAGCACCGCGCGGTCGTAGTCGCCGAGCTCGACCCCGTGGTCGGCGCAGGCGCGCAGGAGCAGGTCGAGGTTGCGGGCCCGCATGACCCCGTGCTTGGCGTGGCCGGTGTAGATGTCGCGGACCTCGGCGAACGCGTCGGCCTCGGTGTCGTAGGGGCCGCTGGCGGCGCCCGCCGTCGAGGAGGCGGTCACCGGACGCGTCCCAGCCGGTAGGCGGAGCCGTCGCGCCACAGCAGCCAATCGCCCGCCGCGAGCACCGGGCCCTTCGTGATCGCCGTCCTGACGGCGGTCGGGTGCGTGCGCCCGGTCCCCAGTGTCCTGGTGTCGATCAGACCCGAGATCCCCCCGCTCGTGTAGGCGACCACGTGGTCGCCGGCGGTGATCCGCGCGCCGTCAGCCGCCTTCGCGTCCCGCGGTCTCGCGACGTCGAGCGTGGTGACGGTCCTCCAGCCATCCCGGGCGACGATCCGCAGCTTCCCGTCCGCGAGGGAGGCGAAGTACTCCTGGTTGGCCGCCGCCCGCCATTTCTGGTCGGGCCCGGTGCCGGGGACGGTCCGGTACACGGCCCCCGGGCCGGATTTTCCAGACTTCTCGGGCTGTTCGGTCTCGCCGGTGAGCTTCAGCGGCCGGACTCCGGGCGGCAGCGGATGCTGCGCGGTGATCGCCTGGGTCCGCAGGTCGATCTCGCGGACGACGTCGTCGTTGGAGGTGTCCGCGACGAACAGCGTCGGGTACGCGAGCGCGAGGGCCTGCCCGAGCACGCCCTTGCCGTGGTTGTCGAGGGTACGGCCGGTGTCGCCGCAGCCGGTGGCGGCGAACGGCTGCGCCATCGGGTCGTCGCCGACGACCGCGCCGCCGCCGGCGAGGACGGGGTCGGCGGGCGTGGCCCCCTGGGGGCCGATGGTGCCGGTGCGTCCGCCGGACGTGCGGCAGCTGAGCTTCCACGAGCCCGGCGCGATCCAGGTGACGAAGCCCTTCCCGGCCGCGAGACCGCCCTCGGCGCGGACGCCGAGCGGCCGGGGACGGCCGCCCTTCGGTCCGGCGGTGTAGACGCGGCCGTCGGCGGTGCGGCCGGCGACGGAGCCGTCGGCGCCGAGCGCTTCCGGAGTGAACGTCCCGCCGCCGGGCACGGCCGCCGGGATCGCAACGATAGTCGCGGGGTCGACCAGATTCCCCGGGGAACGGCCGCCCGCCACGGTGTTCGGGTCCGCCCGGTGCGGCCCGTCCCGCAGGCCCGCCGGGACGGCCGCCGCCGTGGCGACCGCGGCCAGCGCGAGCGCCGGCGCGGCGACCCGGCGCCGGGTCCGCGACCGGCGGATCCGGCGGTCGTTCTCCGCGCGCACGCCGGGGTGCGGGCGGACGGCGTCCGCGCGCGCGCCGAACGCGTCCTTCAGGCGCTCCTCGATGCCGTTCATGTCGCCTCCTCGTCCTTCAGCCGCCGGCCGAGCGCCGCGATGGCGCGGGCGGTGTGGGCCTTCACCGTGCCGGCGGCGATGCCGAGCGTCGCGGCGGTCTCGCGCTCGCTCAGGTCGAGCCAGTAGCGCAGCACCAGCACCTCGCGCTGCCGGCCGGGCAGGTCCGCGACCGCGGCGAGCAGCGCGCGGACCTCCTCGTCCCGGACGACCTCGTGCTCGGCGGACCCGGCGTCCGGCGGCGGCGCGAGCTGGGCGTGCCGGCGCCGCGCCATCCGCAGGTGCCGCAGCCGGCTGCGGCACGCGTTGCACACGCTCGACCGCAGGTAGGCGAGCGAGGCGTTCTGGTCGCGCAGGGTCCGGCGCCTGCGGTGCAGCCGGACGAACGCGTCCTGCACCACGTCCTCGGCGTCGTCGGCGCCGAGGAGGGTCGCAAGCCTGACCAGTCCCCAGAAGTGGGCGGTGAACAGTTCCTCGTACCCGTCGCCGGGACGCGCGAGCGGCACCGCTAAGGCCCCTGTCGTCTGCTGGTGGGTCACGAGGCAGAGACGAACGTGCGGGCGGAAGGTTTACCGCACTCGGGCGCTTTTGTTCCCGGAACCAAACCGAACAAAGCGGAGACCTCTTCCGCTCCGCCCTCGACCAGGGCTCTGATCAGCCATGATGTGGGCATGCCCGCAGATCGCATGCTCCCCTCGCCCGAGGCGGCGGACGTGGTCGCGCTCGCCCGCGACATCGCCCGCCGCGAGCTGGCTCCGCGCGCCGCGCCCGCCGAGGAGGCCGGCGCGTTCCCGCGCGAGGTCTTCCGGATGCTGGGCCGCGCCGGGCTGCTCGGCCTCCCCTACCCGCCCGACCTCGGCGGCGGCGGACATCCGTACGAGGTCTACCTGCAGGTGCTGGAGGAGATCGCGGCGGTGTGGGCGTCGGTCGCGGTCGGCGTCAGCGTGCACACGCTGTCGTGCTTCCCGCTGTACGCCTGCGGCACCGACGTGCAGCGCAAGCAGCTGCCCGAACTGCTGGAGGGCGACCTGCTCGGCGGGTACGCGCTCGCCGAGGAGCACGCCGGGCCGGACGCCGCGGGCCTCAGCACGCTCGCGGTCCCGGACGGCGACGGCTACCGGATCACCGGCACCAAGACGTGGATCACGCACGGCGGCGAGGCGGACTTCTACGTGCTGTTCGCCCGCGCGACCGGCGAGCCGGGCGGCCTGACCTGCTTCCTCGTGGAGGGCCGCATGGACGGCCTGGAGTTCGGGCCGCCGGAGCGCAAGATGGCGCTCACCGCGTCCACGACGGCGCGGCTGCACTTCGACGGCGCATGGGTGCCCGCGGACTGGCGGATCGCCGACGAGGGCTGCGGCTACCCGATCGCGGCGGCGGCGCTGGACGCCGGGCGGCTCGGCATCGCCGCGTGCGCCGTCGGCCTCGCGCAGGGCGCGCTGGACCACGCCGTCCGGTACGCGGCGGGGCGCGGCCAGTTCGGCCGCCCGGTCATCGCCAACCAGGGCATCGCGTTCCTGCTCGCCGACATGGCCGCCGCCGTGGAGACGGCGCGCGCCGGGTACCTGGAGGCCGCCCGGCGCAAGGACCGCGGGCTGCCGTACGCGCGGCAGGCGTCGATCGCCAAGCTCGCCGCGACCGACGCGGCGATGCGGGTGACGGCGGACGCGGTGCAGGTGCTCGGCGGCGACGGCTACACCCGCGACCATCCGGTGGAACGGTACATGCGGGAGGCGAAGGTGATGCAGATCTTCGAGGGCGCCAACCAGGTCCAGCGGATGGTGATCGGCCGCCACCTCGCCCGCGAGGCCGGCTACGCCTGCTGACCCGCCCGCCCGGCGGCGCCGGGTCCGCGCGCCCGGCCGACGGAGCCGGCGCCGGGTCCGCTGGCGGCGGCGCCGAGCCGCGCCCGCTGGTCGGCGCGGCTGCGGCGGATCAGCGCGACGGCGAACCCGGCCGCGGCGGCGACGCAGGCGGCGAGCACCGCGAGGAGCGCCAGGCCGAGGTAGAGGCCGGCGGTACCGTCCGGCGCCACCAGCAGCGGCCCGTCGGTGCCGCGGCAGGTCAGCACGGCCGTCCCGGTGAGCGGCGCGGTCATCGAGGCGGTGTAGCGGTAGCCGGGGCGGTCGGCGGCGCTCCAGGAGTTCTTGCGGGTCAACCGGACGCGGCCGCCGGCGCCGCCGTCCTCGACGGCGCACCCGAACGGCGCGGAACCGTCCCGCCGCACGTAGAGGAAGTAGGTGCGGCCCTCCGCCAGCCGCACCGCGATCCCGGCCGCCGCGTCGCCGGTGACGGCGGTCCCGGCGGCGGTGCCGGCGTCCCGCGCCGGCGCGGTGAGCAGGCCCGCGGCCGCCGGCACCAGCAGCGCCAGCACCGCCAGCGCGACCGGCACCGCGTACCGGCCGGCGGCGGGACGCGCGGGCGGCGGGCTCCAGGCCGGGACGGACTGCGCCGGCGCCTCCGCGGCGTTGACTCGCGGCCACATCCCGGTCCCCCCGATCCGAACGTCACCGTGCCGTGCCGCCACCATCCCAGACCATGGACCCGCACGTCAGGGACTTGGCGAGGGCGCGGAGGTGTCGTCCGGGCGCGAGCGGTTACTTACCAGGTAGTAGCAACCGTGGGAGGTCGCATGGCCCTCAGGGACCGCCTGCCCGCCCCGCCGATCCGGGTGCGCCGCCCGCGCGGGCTGCCCCGCTCGCCGCTGCCGCGCTACCGGGTCGAGCGGGACCTGCCGGTGACGATGCCGGACGGCGTGACGCTGCTCGCCGACCGCTACGTCCCGATAGGGGCGCGCAGGCCGCCGCCCACCATCCTCGTGCGCACCCCCTACGGCAGGCGCGGGCCCGCCGCGCTGGCGAACGGCCTGCTGTTCGTCCCGTTCGGGTTCCAGCTGGTCGTGCAGAGCGCGCGCGGGACGTTCGGGTCGGGCGGCGAGTTCGACCCGCTCGGCAGCGAGCGCGACGACGGCCTCGCCACCGTCGCGTGGCTGAAGGAGCAGCCGTGGTTCGGCGGGACGTTCGCGACCTACGGCGCCAGCTACCTCGGCTACTCCGCCTGGGCGATCGCCGCCGAGGCCGGACCGGAGCTGAAGGCGATGTCGCTGCAGATCACCGCGTCGTCGTTCCGGGACGCCGCCTACGTCGGCGGGTCGTTCGCGCTGGAGTCCACGCTCACCTGGACCGACCTCACCCACCGGCAGCAGCAGCCGCTCGGGCTGCTGACCGCGTCGCTGCTGTCGCGCCGGCGCGCCGTCCGCGCCGCCCGGTCCGGCCGCCCGCTCGCCGAGCTGGACGTCGCGACCGGCGGCGCGCAGATGCGGTTCTACCAGGACCTGCTCACCAACCACGGCACGGACGCGGGCTACTGGGACGGGCGCGACTTCAGCGGCACCGTCGGCGACGTCGCGGCGCCCGTCACCCTGCTCGGCGGCTGGTACGACGTGTTCCTGCCCTGGGAGATCAGGGACTACCTCGCGCTGCGCGCCGCCGGGCACCGCCCGTACCTCACCATCGGGCCCTGGTGGCACACCGACGCCCGGCACGGGCTCGTGTCGTTCCGCGAGACGCTCGCCTGGTTCCGCGCGCACCTGCGCGGCGACCCGTCCGGGCTGCGCGCCGACCCCGTCCGGCTGTACGTCACCGGCGCCCGCGAATGGCGGCACTACCGGGACTGGCCGCCGCCCGGCACCCGGCAGGAGCGCTGGCACCTGCACCCCGGCGGCGGCCTCGGCGGGGACGGCCCGCTCCCGTCCAAGCCGAGCGGCTACCGGTTCGACCCGGCCCGGCCGACGCCCGCGCTCGGCGGCCCGACGCTGCTCGGCAGCTCCCGCCCCGTCGACAACCGGCCGCTGGAGCGCCGCCCGGACGTGCTGGTGTTCACCTCGCCGCCGCTCGGCGAGCCGCTCGACGTGATCGGCCCGGTGGGCGCCGACCTGTTCGTCCGGTCCGACCGCGAGCACACCGACTTCGTCGTCCGGCTCTGCGACGTCGCCCCGGACGGGACGTCCCGCAACGTCTGCGAGGGCGGGCTGCGGCTCCCGGCGTTCGCCGAGAAGCCGGTCGGCACGGCGGGCGTCCGCCGCATCGCGGTCGACCTGTGGCCGACGGGGCACCGCTTCGCGCGCGGCCACCGCGTCCGCGTGCACGTGACCAGCGGCGCCCACCCGAAGGTCGCGGCGAACCCCGGCACCGGCGAGCCGCTCGCCACCGCCCGCCGGATGGTCACGGCCGACCAGGAGGTGTTCCACGACCCCGACCACCCGTCCGCGCTCATCCTCCCGATCACCCCGCCTCCCCGTTGACTTGTGGCGGGGGGGGGGGGGTGGGGGGGGGCGGCACCCCCCCCCCCCCCCCCGTTTTCTTGGGGGGGGGGGGGGTTTGGGCGGCGCCCAACCCCCCCCACACGCCACAAGTCAACGTCGGGGGAGGCGGGCGGTGACGGTTGTGGCGAGGCGGGTGGCGGCGTCCGCGGCGTGCTCGAGGTAGAGGGCCGGTTCGGTGAGCTCCAGCTCGATCAGCAGCGGGTCGCCGCCGGGGCCGGGGACCAGGTCGACGCGGGCGTAGAGCAGGTCGCGGCCGCCCGGGACGGCCGCGAGGACGCGGTGCGCGAGGTCCAGCTCGGCGGCGGTCGCGGTGGTCGCGGTGACCTTGCCGCGGGTCTCGCCGAGGCCGGCGAGGCCCTCGATGCCGGCGCCGGGGTTGAGGACCCGCGCCTTGCGGCCCGCGTGGCTGTACTCGCCGCCGATGAAGACCAGCGCGGTCTCGCCCGCGGTGTCGACGGCCTCCAGGTACGGCTGCAGCATCACCGTGCGGCCGGCGTCGCGCAGGGCGCGCAGGTGGGCGCGGGCGGCGTCCTCCTCGCCGGCGCCCCAGCGGGCGGTGTCGCGGGAACCGGACGACACCGACGGCTTCAGCACGAACTCCGGCCAGTCGGCGGGGATGTCGTCGGGGTCCCACCGGGTCGGGACGACCGGGACGCCCGCGGCCTCCAGGTCGCGCAGGTAGCGCTTGTCGGTGTTCCAGCGCAGCACGTCCGCCGGGTTGAGGACGCGCGGCAGGCTCTCCGCCCAGGCGAGGAACGCGTCCCGCCGGTCGGTGTAGTCCCAGGTGGAGCGGATGACGACGAGGTCGTAGCGGGACCAGTCGACGGCCGGGTCGTCCCAGACGGCGATGTCGGCGGCGACGCCGAGGCCGGTGAGGGCCGCGGCCAGCATCCGCGCGTCGCCGCTGCCCTCGGGCAGCCGGTCGCAGGTGGCGAGGGCGCACCGGGGTGAAGCGGTCACGAAGATTCCTTCTCGCGGGGGGCGTGAGGCAGGGGGGTCAGCGGACGGGGTTGCCCGCGGCGCGCAGCGCGTCCTTCACCTCGGAGATCTTCATCTCGCCGAAGTGGAAGACGCTCGCGGCGAGCACCGCGTCGGCGCCGGCGGCGACGGCCGGGGCGAAGTGCTCCACGGCGCCCGCGCCGCCGCTGGCGATGACGGGCACGGTGACGGTCTCCCGGACGCGGCGCAGCATCTCCAGGTCGAAGCCGGCCTTGGTGCCGTCGGCGTCCATCGAGTTCAGCAGGATCTCGCCGACGCCGAGCTCCTGGCCGCGCCGCGCCCACTCGACCGCGTCGATGCCGGTGCCCTTGCGGCCGCCGTGCGTCGTCACCTCGAACCCGGACTCGGTGTCGCCGGCACGGCGCGCGTCCACCGACAGCACGACGCACTGCGAGCCGAACCGGTGCGCGGCCTCCCGCAGGAACTCCGGCCGGGCGATCGCCGCGGTGTTGATCGACACCTTGTCGGCGCCCGCGCGCAGCAGCCGGTCGACGTCCTCGACGGTGCGGACGCCGCCGCCGACCGTCAGCGGGATGAACACCTGCTCGGCGGTGCGGCGCACCACGTCGTAGGTGGTGGAGCGGTCGCCGCTGGACGCGGTGATGTCCAGGAACGTCAGCTCGTCGGCGCCCTCGGCGTCGTAGCGGCGGGCCAGCTCGACGGGGTCGCCGGCGTCCCGCAGGTTCTGGAAGTTGACGCCCTTGACGACGCGCCCGGCGTCCACGTCCAGGCACGGGATGACCCGTACGGCGACGGTCATTTCACGGCCTCTAGGGCCTCTTCGAGCGTGAACGCTTGCGCGTACAGCGCCTTCCCTACGATCGCGCCCTCGACGCCGGTCTCCACCAGCTTCGCGAGTTCGCGCAGGTCGTCCAGGGACGAGACGCCGCCGGACGCCACGACCGGCTTGTCGGTGCGGGAGCAGACCTCGCGCAGCAGCTCGGTGTTGGGGCCGCGGAGCGTGCCGTCCTTGGTGACGTCGGTGACGACGTAGCGGGGGCAGCCGTCGGCCTCCAGCCGGGCGAGGACCTCCCACAGGTCGCCGCCCTCGCGCGTCCAGCCGCGGGCGGCGAGGGTCGTGCCGCGCACGTCCAGCCCGACCGCGATCTTGTCGCCGTGCGAGGCGATGATCTTGCGGCACCAGTCCGGGTTCTCCAGCGCCGCGGTGCCGATGTTCACCCGCGCGCAGCCGGTCGACAGCGCCGCCTCCAGCGACGCGTCGTCGCGGATGCCGCCCGACAGCTCCACCTTCACGTCCAGCCGGCCGGTCACCTCGGCGAGCAGCTCCCGGTTGGAGCCGCGACCGAACGCCGCGTCCAGGTCGACGAGATGGATCCACTCCGCGCCCGCGTCCTGCCAGGCCAGCGCGGCGTCGAGCGGCGCGCCGTAGGAGGTCTCGGTGCCGGCCTCGCCCTGCACCAGGCGGACCGCCCGGCCGTCGGCGACGTCAACCGCGGGAAGGAGCGTCAAAGTCATGCGGAAACCCTATCGATACAGGTGGACGGGCAGACGCGGTCAGGAGAGGGTGGACAGCCAGTTGCGCAGGAGCCGCGCTCCCGCGTCGCCGGACTTCTCCGGGTGGAACTGGGTCGCGCACAGCGGGCCGTTCTCGACCGCCGCGACGAACCGGTCGCCGTGCTCGGCCCAGGTGACCAGCGGCGGCTCGATCGTGCCGGTCGGGTCGGGCGCCAGCTCCCAGCGGCGCGCCGCGTAGGAGTGCACGAAGTAGAACCGGGCGTCCGCCAGCCCCTCGAACAGGACGGAGCCGTCCGGGACGTCCACGGTGTTCCAGCCCATGTGCGGCACGACCGGCGCCTCGAGGCCGTCGACCGTGCCGGGCCACTCGTCGCAGCCCTCGGTGGTGACGCCGTGCTCGATGCCCTTGGAGAACAGGATCTGCATGCCGACGCAGATACCGAGGACCGGCCGGCCGCCGGCGAGGCGGCGGCCGATGATCTGCTCGCCGCGCACCTCCCGCAGCCCCTTCATGCAGGCGGCGAACGCGCCGACGCCCGGGACGACCAGGCCGTCGGCGGCGAGCGCCGCGTCCCAGTCGGCGGTGACGGTGACGTCCGCGCCCGCGCGGGCCACGGCGCGCTCGGCCGAGCGCAGGTTGCCCGACCCGTAGTCGAGCACGACGACGGTCGGGCTCACAGCCACATCACTCCCCCGGCGAACGCGAGCCCCGCAAGGAACAGCACGATCAGCGCGGCGGCCTTCAGGCCCTGCTTGACGAAGCTGTAGACGCCGGCGAGCAGGAACAGCGCGACGGCGAAGACCGCGATGTTGAAGAAGGTGAAGTGCAGTCCGCCGATATTCACGGCTACAGCGCTCCCTTGGTGGACGGGATGCCGTGCACCTTCGGGTCGAACGCCACCGCGTCGCGCAGCGCGCGCGCCAGCGCCTTGAACTGCGCCTCGACGATGTGGTGCGCGTTGCGCCCGTACGGGACGTGGACGTGCAGCGCGATCTGCGCGTTCGACACGAACGACTCGAAGACGTGCCGGGTCATCGTGGTGTCGTACTCGGGGCCGATCATCGGGGCCATGCCGTCCGGCTCCACGTGCACCAGGTACGGGCGGCCCGACACGTCCACGGTGACCTGCGCGAGCGCCTCGTCCAGCGGGATGGACGCGTCGGCGAAGCGGCGGATGCCGGCCTTGTCGCCGAGCGCCTCGCGGAACGCCTGGCCGAGCGCGATCGCGGTGTCCTCGATCGTGTGGTGGCTGTCGATGTGCAGGTCACCGGCCGTCTTGACGGTCAGGTCGAACGACCCGTGCTTGCCGAGCTGCGCCAGCATGTGGTCGAAGAACCCGACGCCGGTCGCGACGTCGACCTGGCCGGTCCCGTCCAGGTCGATCTCGACGAGGACCCGCGTCTCCTTGGTCCCGCGCTCGACTCGTCCCTTGCGCGTCACACGCTCTCCTTAAGTGCAGTGCGGAAGGCGGCCATCTCCTCGGGGGTGCCGACGCTCACCCGCAGCCACTCGGGGGGCCCAACCTCGCGGATGAGGACACCGCGCTCCAGCAGCGCCTCCCAGATCCTCCGGCGGTCCGGGAACGTCCCGAACAGCACGAAGTTGGCGTCGGAGTCGGCCACCCGGAACCCCTCGGCGCGCAGCCACGCGACCAGGCCGTCGCGCTCGCGGCGCAGCGCCTCGACGCCGCCGAGCAGCTCCTCGCCGTGCGCGAGGGCGGTGCGCGCCACCGCCTGGGTGACGGCCGACAGGTGGTACGGCAGCCGGACCAGCAGCAGCGCCTCGATCACGGCGGGGTCGGCGGCGAGGTAGCCGAGCCGGGTGCCGGCCATCGCGAACGCCTTCGACATCGTCCGGGTGACGATCAGCCGGGGACGGCCGTCCAGCAGCGTCAGCGCCGACGGGGCGCCCTCCCGGCGGAACTCGCCGTAGGCCTCGTCGACGACGACCATGCCGGGCGCGGCGTCCACGACGGCCTCGATGGCCGCCAGCGGCAGCGCCGTGCCCGTCGGGTTGTTCGGCGAGGTCAGGAACACGATGTCGGGCCGGTGCTCCTGCACGGCCGCGATCGCGCGGGCCGGCTCCAGGCCGAAGTCCTCGTCGCGGAACGCGTCGATCCAGCGGGTCCCCGACACCCCGGTGATGATCGGGTGCATCGAGTAGGACGGCTCGAAACCGAGCGCGGTGCGGCCCGCCCCGCCGAACGCCTGCAGGATCTGCTGGATGATCTCGTTGGAGCCGTTCGCCGCCCACACCCGCCCGGCGGTGAGGCCGATGCCGGGCGTGTCGGTGTTCAGGAAGGCCGCGAGGTCCTCGCGGAGCGCGACGGCGTCGCGGTCGGGGTAGCGGTTCAGAGACCCGGCGACGTCCATGACGGCCTCGCCGAGCGCCTTCACGAGCCGCTCGGACGGCGGGTAGGGGTTCTCGTTGGTGTTCAGCGCGTACGGCACGTCCAGCTGCGGGGCGCCATAGGGCTCCCGGCCGCGCAGGTCGTCCCGCAGCGGCAGGTCGTTGAGCGAGGTCACGAAGGGATCTCCCAGTCGAAGCGGGCCTTGAGCGCCGCGCCGTGCGCGGGCAGGTCCTCGGCCTCGGCGAGCGCGACGACGCGCCCGGTGGCCGCGGCGAGGGCGTCGCGGTCGTACTCCACGACATGGACGCCGCGCAGGAACGACTGCACCGACAGCCCGGACGAGTGGCACGCGCACCCGCCGGTCGGCAGCACGTGGTTGGACCCGGCGAGGTAGTCGCCGAGCGACACCGGCGCGTACCGGCCCACGAAGACCGCGCCGGCGTTGCGGACGCGGGCGGCGACGGCGGGCGCGTCGGCGGTGTGGATCTCCAGGTGCTCGGCGGCGTAGGCGTCGACGACCTTCAGCGCGTCGCCGATCCCGTCCACCAGCACGATCCCGGACTGCCGGCCGGCCAGCGCCGCGGTGATCCGCTCGGTGTGCTTGGTGCGCGCGACCTGCGCCTTCAGCTCCCGCTCGACCTCGTCGGCGAGCCGCACCGAGTCGGTGACCAGGACCGCGGCGGCGAGCACGTCGTGCTCGGCCTGGCTGATCAGGTCGGCGGCGACGTCCACCGCGTCCGCGGTGTCGTCGGCGAGGATCGCGATCTCGGTCGGGCCGGCCTCGGCGTCGATGCCGATCACGCCCTTGAGCAGCCGCTTCGCGGCGGCGACGTACACGTTGCCGGGCCCGGTGACCAGGTCGGCGCGGGGGCACTCGTCGGTGCCGTAGGCGAACATGGCGATCGCCTGGGCGCCGCCGACCGCGTACACCTCCTCGACGCCGAGCAGCGCGCACGCCGCCAGGATCGTCGGGTGCGGCAGGCCGCCGAACTCCTTCTGCGCGGGCGAGGTGACCGCGAGGGACTCGACGCCCGCCTCCTGCGCCGGGACGACGTTCATCACCACGCTGGACGGGTACACGGCACGCCCGCCCGGCACGTACAGGCCGACGCGGCCCACCGGGATCCACCGCTCGGTGACGGTCCCGCCGGGCACCACCCGCGTGGTCGTGTCGGTGCGGCGCTGGTCGCGGTGCACGGCGCGGGCGCGGCGGATGCTCTCCTCCAGCGCCTCGCGGACGGCGGCGTCGAGCCCCGCGAGGGCCTGGTGGACCGCCCTGACCGGGACCCGGGAGCTCTCCAGCTCGATCCCGTCGAACGCCTTGGTGTACTCCCGCACCGCCTGCGAGCCCCTATGGCGCACGTCCTCGCAGATCGGCCGCACCTTGTCCAGGGCGGCCTCGACGTCGAGCTCGGCGCGGGGCAGCACGGAGCGCGGGTCGCCGGGCAGCGAGCCGCGCAGGTCGATACGGGAAATCACGCGCCCAGTCTACGGAGTGCCCCCGGTCCCCCGCGCACCGTCTCACGTGCCGAGACGCCCGTGTCGCCGGGGTCCGGGGACGTGCCGGAGGTCACACCCGCAGCGTCCCGTCCAGCACCGTGACCGCCGTGCCGGAGATGACCACGCGGTCGCCGCGCAGCGCCGCCCGGACCCGGCCGCCGCGCTCGGACGCCTGGTAACCGGTCAGCGCGTCGCGGCCGAGCCGCTCCGCCCAGAACGGGGCGAGCGCGCAGTGCGCCGACCCGGTCACCGGGTCCTCGCCGTCGCCGAGCAGGATCCGGGCGGCGAAGAACCGGGACACGAAGTCGTACCCTCCGGGCCCGCCGGTCCCGCCGTCAGCGGCGCGGGCGGTGACGATCACCCCGCGCCCGTCGATCCGCGCGAGCGCCGCCAGGTCGGGCGCCAGCGCGCGCACCGCCTTCTCGTCCGCGAGCTCGACGAGCAGGTCGTTCTGGACGTTGCGGCCCGTCCAGCCGATCTCGGCGCCGAGCGCCCCGGCCAGCTCCGCGGGCGGCGCGACGGGCTCGGGCGGGCAGGACGGGAAGTCCATCGCCAGCCCGCCGTCGCGGTCCGGGGTGACGGTGAGGACGCCGCTTTCCAGCGTCCGGAAGCGGATGGGGCGGTCCGCGGGCGCCGTCCCGGTGTCGTAGAGGGCGTGCGCGGCGCCCATGGTGGCGTGCCCGCACAGGGCCACCTCGACCATCGGGGTGAACCAGCGCAGCTCGAAGTCCGCGCCGGGCTCGTCGACGGGGCGGACGAACGCGGTCTCGGAGTGCTTCATCTCGGCCGCGACCCGCCGCATCCACGCCGCGTCGGCGGGGGCGTCCAGCAGGCAGACGCCGGCGGGGTTGCCGGCGAACGGGCGGTCGGCGAAGGCGTCCACGACGAGGATCCTCATGCCCGCGACGCTACCCGCGGCGGCCCCGGCGGCGGCACGGCCAATCGGACGCCGGTGGCCTGGCGCGCCCGGACTGGACGTCGGCGTGACACACGCTTCACACTGTGAAAAATCACCCCTTACCAAGATCATTGGCCGGGGCGTACGCTGGCGCGCAGGGCGTCCCCGGCCGGTGCGGGAAAGAGGCGACATGACGGAGCGGCTCCCCCTGTTCCCGCTGGGCACCGTGCTGTTCCCCGGCCTGGTGCTCCCGCTACACCTGTTCGAGGAGCGGTACCGGCTGCTGGTCGGCGACCTGCTCGAGCGGCCCGAGCCGCGCGGCTTCGGCGTGGTCGGCATCGAGCTCGGCCACGAGGTCGGCGAGGACGCGGCGCGCCGCCTGGCCGGCGTCGGCTGCCTGGCCGAGCTGCGCGAGGCGCGCCGCCACCCGGACGGCCGCTACGACATCGTCACCACCGGGACGCGCCGGTTCCGCGTCAAGCAGCTGGACCGGTCCCGCCCCTACCTGCAGGGCGAGGTCGAGTTCCTCCCGGAGGAGCCCGGCGCCGAGCCCGCGCCCGCCGCCCGGCGCGTGCGGCGGCTGTTCCGGCTCTACCGGGAGCGGCTGTCGGCCGCCGGCGCCGGCCGGGTCGACGACCCGGACCTGCCGGACGACCCGGTCGCGCTGTCCTACCTGATCGCGGCGTCGGTGGTGCTGGACGGGCACGAGAAGCAGCGGCTGCTGGAGTGCGAGGACGCGGCGCTGCGGCTGGCGGCCGAGCGCGAGCTGCTGGTCCGGGAGAACCGGATCCTGGACGCGCTGCCCATGATCCCCGCCGGCCAGTTCCTCGACGGCTCGTTCACGCTCAACTAGCCGCGGAGGGCCGGCGGAGCACCGCGGGCACGGCAGACTGTCCCCATGAGCAAGCGGGCAGGGAACGGGAAGCCGGGCGGCCGGGGGACGCCGGCCACGGTCGCCGCGGCCGACGCCGGGATCGAGTTCACCGTGCACGCCTACGAGCCGGACCCGGACGCCGAGTCCTACGGCGAGGCGGCGGCGGACGCCCTCGGCGTCCCCTACGACCGGATCTTCAAGACGCTGCTGGCGGAGGTGGACGGGCGGCTGACCGTCGGGATCGTCCCGGTGTCGGGGTCGCTGGACCTGAAGGCGCTGGCCGCGGCGGCGGGCGGGAAGAAGGCGGCGATGGCGCACCCGCGCGACGCCGAGCGCGCCACCGGCTACGTCGTCGGCGGGATCAGCCCGCTCGGCCAGCGGCGCCGGCTGCCGACGGTGATCGACGCGTCGGTGTCAGCCCTCGCGACCGTCTACGTCTCGGCCGGTCGGCGCGGACTGCAGATCGAGCTCGTCCCCGCCGACCTCGTCGCCCTCACCGGCGCCACCGTCGCCGCGATCGCCCGGGGGTAGCCGGCGGACCAGGACCTCCAGCAGCCCGTACGCGGCGACCGAGACCACCGGCCAGAACACCAGCACGCCCTTGGCGCGCAGGTCGGCGACGCCGGTGACGGTGGCGCCGTCGCGGCCGTGCCGGACGACGTCCTGGTAGTGGCCGAGCCCGATCAGGTGGCCGGTCTTCCAGGCGAGCAGGGACGCGGCGGCGCCGCCCGCGGCGAGCCCGAGGATCAGCGCGATGTCGTTGCGGCGGCCCCGCGCGGCGTAGCCGGCGATGCCGCACAGCAGGCCCGCCGCCAGGGCGATCAGCGCGAACCGGCCGTCGATCCCGACCGGGCCCTCGCCTTCCGGATCGGCGATCAGCGCCTCACCCTGGATGATCACATATGTGACCTTGGGGATGGTGTTTCGCCACAGCAGCCCCGCGAGCGGCCCGAGCAGCGTCACGATGGCGGTGGTGACCAGCCAGGTCGTCAACTGCCTGCCGGTCGGTCGCCGCACTGCGTACGCTCCTCGGTGGAAGTGTCCTCTGACAGCGAAAGCCTAGCCTGCCCAGGTCAGCTGATCGACAATCGAATGGTGTCCGATTACCGCCGTGATTCCCGCCCGCGACCGCCTCGGTTACTGGGATAATGTGCCCGACATGTCCGGATTCAGTCCCGCGTTCGAACGCCTCGGCGCCGCCCTGGCGGCCGTCGTCCTGCAGCGGCAGGAGACGCTCGCCGAGTTCCTCCCGCGCGAGGACTGGAGCGCCGACCTCACCGCCCGCACCTACACCAGCGGCGGCGTGACCGTCCGCGTCTCGCTGCTCGGCTCCTACGCCGCGCGCGAGCGCACCTGGCTGTGGGGGTGGGCGAACCCGCAGTTCGGCGACGCCCATCCCGCGGTCGTCCCGACGCTGGTGATCCGCGCCCTCGGCGAGCGGCTCGGCATCACCGAGTTCACCACCCCCGAGGTCGACCTGTCCTGGTACGACGGGCCCGCCGGGCACGGCGGCGAGCTGATCGCGATGGCGGCGGGCGGGGTGCTGCAGGGCGCCGGCTACATCGGCGCCGGCTACGACGGCGGCTCGGCCTACCTGCACGTCGACGACCCGCAGGTGCCGGCGGCCGGCTGGGACCCGATCCCGGTCCCGCGGCTGCTGACCGGGGCGGCGAGCCTGTTCCCGCACGAGCCGCGGCTCACCCTCGCGGGACTGCTGTCGCACCACCGCGTCGCCTACAGGCAGACCGACGAGGTGACGGAGATGCGGCTGCCCGGCGGCGGGACCGCCCGCGCGCTGTTCGACGGCCTCGGCCGGTTCGTCGACTGGCAGGCCGAACTGGTGCCCCCGGCGCCCGCCGCGCTCCGCGGCTGACCGCGCGGCGGGCCGGTACCGGACACCCGCTCGACGCCCCCTCTCACGGTGAGCCGCCACGCGGGGCAGGCCGGTGGGGAAGACGACGCCGTGGCCCTAGGGCGATCAGGCACCGATCATCGACCGCAACGAGGTCTCCAGCATCAGCGGCCGAGACAACTGCTCTACGGGGCCGCCGGCGCGGGCGTCCTCGCACACGTCCAGCACGGCGTCGGGATCAATGAGCCCGGCATCGGCGAGGATGGACCCGGACCGGATGACCTCTGCCAGCAGCGGAACACCCCACCGCCGCATCGCCGTCTCCATCACGGGCGCGAAGTTCTCGCGCAGCACCGGCCACACGACCGCCTCGGACATGCCACGCCGTCCCAAGAACCGGCGGAACAGCACCTTGCGGCGCCGCCACTGCACCGGAAGTTGCTCGGCGAAGCGCAACAGCTCCGGAGTGGCCAGCGGAGAGACCGGCCACAGCCCCTGCCGCATCGTCTGCGGCCACCGTGGCTCCAATCCGGTCAACGTCGTGTACTTCAGAACCGGCGCCGGTGCCGGGCCCTCTTCCAACCATGCCAGCGCGTCACGGCCGCTAGGACCGAGCCAGTCCGGGATCGACCGCAGCGTGCGCGGCCGGTTGAGCCGGCGGCGTTCCTCCGGGCGAAGATCCAGAAGGTCGTCGCCGGCGGCGCCGGTGAACACCGTGGTGACACCGGCGGCTACAAGTCGCTGTTGGAGCACGGTGGTGGCCTCGGCGGTGTTCCCGTCGCTGGGAGCGAACGGGACCCCCGCCCGGCGAACACCACCGGGCTTGAACGGCGCGTGCTCGGCGACCGGAACGACATGATCGGGTCCGAGCCCGAGCCGCTCGATCAACTCGTCCCGGCGGCTCATCTGCTGGACGCCGGCCTCGCCCGGCAGGTTGAGCACCGCCGTGTGGACACTGTGCGGAGAAGCTCGGTGCAGGTCGGAAAGCGCGACCGCGACGACCGCCGAGTCCATCCCGCCCGACAGCTCGATCGCGGTGCGGCCAGGCGCGGCACGCCACTGCCCGGTCACCTCGGTAAGCAGACCCTCCAGCACTGCGACCGGGTCGGCGCCGGACCTCAATTCGCGGGGCAGCGCGTGTCTGGCCGCCGACGGATAGACGATGTCCAGGCCCTTCCCGTCGAAGCAGGCGGTCGCGCGTTCGGTGAGCGTGTACACCTCCCGAAAGATGGTCTGAGTGCTATAGAGCACTCGCATCGACAAGAACCGGGTGGCCTCATCGAGGTTGATCCGGTCAGTCGACCAGAACGCCGACAGGTCCAGCAGGTCCCACGACCCGTGCAGCGTGCCGGCGTGGACGGTGAGTTGGAGCGGTGCGGCGCTGATCGATCCGCAACTGATCCGCGCCTGGCTGAGACCGGCCGCAGTGCCCGCGTCCAGGTCGATGACGACGAATCCCAGCGGCCAGGCGCCGGCAGCGCGACGTAGATCCTCGAACAGTTCGGCGTCCACCTGGACGGGACGCGCGCCGGGCTGCGGCGCGGGCAGGACGTCAGGGCCTGCGGCGCGCTCGCGCACCACCAGGAACGCTGCGGAGCCATCGGTCCTGGCGACCATCTGGTGCTCCAGCGCCTCGTGCGCGAACGGCTCGAACGACCCGCACGCGGACGACCAGCTTTTACCGTTGAACTCCCATCCAGCGATCGGGTCGGGGCCACCGGTGATCTGCAACTTCAGCATCGTTCCCTCGGTTTTCCTACGCAGGGGGAGCAAAGGGAGAGCGGCCCCGGAACCGGACGTGAGGGCGGAGCCATCCGAACTCCGGGGGCCGCTGGGGAGAAGAGGTCAGTCCTCCTCGGTGTAGGTGTCGCTGTCACCCGGGGTCTTGCTGTTGAGCGCCTCGGCCGCCGGGATCTCCAGCACCTGCGGACCCGCGAACAGGTCCTCCACCGCGCGTTGGGTCGTCTCGGTCATCATCTCGATCTCTCCTTTCCCCGGGCCGCCTGCCGGCCCGGCGGTCAGCGTGTCCCGCCTGTCATATACACAACTCCATTGGAACGGCGGCGACCATAGCGGCGTGTTTTTCTCGATTTTTCTTACCAGCCGGATAGGCGAGTGCCCTAGATTCCTGATGGCGAAGGGAAGATAGTGGCCCCCGGGAGGTGGCAACAATGCCGAGACCTCGCATGATCGAGATCCGCAACACCGCACTGGACACCGAACTGGCCCGGATCGGAATACCGCTCACAGCAGTCGCCGATCAGATCAACCAAGTAGCAGAGGAGAACAACTGCCACTTTCGCTACAACGCCAGTTCGCTGTCGCACTGGCTCACCGGACGTACACCCCAGCCAGAGCGGATCCCCGTGATCGTTGAAGCTTTCCGGAGGCTGCTCGTCGCGCCCGGCCTGCGTGCGGCCGACTTAGGCTGGGAAGAGGCTGATCAGGACGGGGAGGATCCGGAAGGTGCGGATCCGTGGCGAGCAGACCCGATGACCTGGTTGGACCACCTCGGGAGGCTCGATATGTACCCCGATGACCGCGTACCGGATCATCGTCCCGGCCGTCGAACCCTGCTGTTCTCGCTGGCGGCCGCCGCCGTTCCCGCCGCCTCCGGCGCTCCGCCCCGGCCATCACCCAGCCCGGGCAGGACGGCAGGCTCCGCCGAGGCCGCTCGTATCCGAGAAGTGAGCACGGTCTTCAGCGATCTGGACGACCGATTCGGCGGCGCCCATGTCCGCGCCTCGATCGCGGCCTACCTCACCAACCACGTCGTCCCCGTGCTCCGGCACGCGTCCCCTCGAAGTCGACCGGCACTCTTCGCCGCAGCGGCGGAAATGTCGTACCTAGCCGGATGGATGGCCAGCGACGCCGGAAAAGCCGGAATTGCTCAGGGATATTACATTCAATCGGTTCGGATGGCCGTTCAGGCGGACGACTACCGGTTGAAGGCCACCACCCTACGCGCCATGGCGCTACAGGCCGTGGAACTTGGCCACACCAGACACGGACGCGACCTTGCCGACGCCGCGGAACGGACTCTTCCGGCATCGGCGCCCCCTCGGCTCCGTAGCTGGATCACCGCCATGCGCGCGGAAGCCCACGCAGCCGACGGCGAATCTCAGGCCGCCCGTATTCTCCTGAAAGCTGCCGAGCGAGACCTTGAACGTGCCTCATCGTCCCAGGCCCCGGACTGGACGGGCTCCTCCTACTCCCACGCTGCCCTTCGCCACCAGACCGGAACAACTCTGGCCAGCGCCGGGGACCTGGCTCCAGCCGAGGAATACCTTTCGGCCTCCTTGATCGGCCGCCCCGGCACTCAACGCCGCTCCCGGTCGCTCATCGGAACTCGACTCGCCGCCTTGCAGCTTCGCCGCAACCAGCCGGACGCCGCCGCGCTGACCGTCGAATCCATCAGCAGCGACCTGACGATGGTGGTATCCGCCCGTGTCGACCGTGAGCTGGGCCGCCTACGCGCGAACTGGAGCAAGGCACGGTCCGATCCCACAGTCAGCGAGATCGATCATTTCGTCGCCGGGCTCATTCGGCAACGCGCGTAGCGAGCGCCCGGCCCAGACGGTCATTGGCGGACAGCGCGCGGGCCGAAGAGGCTTTTGACGTCTCCGAAGAACGCCGAGTCCGCGCGGACCTGGAAGTACTCCAGGTTGTAGAGGGTGCCACGGCCGCCGGGGAGCAAGCATTCCAGATGGACGGGGGCTTCTCCTGGATGGGCGGTGAGAACGCGCTTGAGTTCGAGGACGGTCTTGTTGTTGATCTTGTCGTTGGGGACGCTGATGACGACGGGCGGCTCTTTGCCCGTGGCGGCGGACACGTCCAGCACTTGCATCTCCTGGGCATTGATGGAGACGCTGCCGTCACGTTCGTTGATCTTGCCCAGGACGCTGATGACCACGTCGGACGCGAGCGCCGCGCTGTAGAGCTGGTAGGAGGAGGGGAAGAACAGGACCTCGATGGTGCCGTCGAGGTCTTCGAGCTTGACGATCGCCCAGGTGTTGCCCTGCTTGGTGACCTTGCGGTCCAGCCCGGAGATCAGCCCGGCCAGCCGCACCATGCCCTGCCGGCCGCCGGCGCTGGCCTCGGCGGTGGTGACGTCCCGGTTCTTCTCCAGGATCCGTTCGGCCCCGTCCAGCGGATGGGACGACACGTACAGGCCGAGCATCTCCCGCTCGAAGGTCAGCAGCGTCGACTTGTCCCACTCGTCGCCATCGGGGATGGTCACGGCGAGCGATGAACCGCCGGCGTCGTCGGTGTCCAGGCCGCCGAACAGCGAGTCCTGTCCGATCGCGGCGTTCTTCTTCTCGCTGATCACCGACTCGACGGCCGCTTCATGGACCATCATCAGCGCCCGGCGCTGGTGCCCGAGGTCGTCGAACGCGCCCGCCTTGATCAGCGATTCGATGGCGCGCTTGTTGCACACCGGCATCGGCACCTTGTCGAGGAAGTCGCCGAAGTCGGTGTAGGCGCCCTTCTCCTTGCGGGCGGTGATGATGCCGTCCACGACGTTGTCGCCGACGTTGCGGATCGCGCCGAGCCCGAACCGGACGTCGTCGCCGACCGCGGCGAACACCCCGATGGACTCGTTGACGCTCGGCGGCAGCACCTTGACCTTCATGCGGCGGCATTCGCCGAGGTAGACCGCCATCTTGTCCTTGTTGTCGCCGACGGAGGTCAGCAGCGCGGCCATGTACTCGGCGGGGTAGTTCGCCTTCATGTACGCGGTCCAGTACGACACCATCCCGTACCCGGCGGTGTGGGACTTGTTGAACCCGTACTGGGAGAACGGCACCAGGACGTCCCAGACCGCCTGCGCGGCTTCGGCGGAGTAGCCCTTGTCCGCCATGCCCTTGGAGAAGATGGACCACTGCTTGTCCATCTCCTCCTTCTTCTTCTTGCCCATCGCGCGGCGCAGCAGGTCCGCGCCGCCGAGGGTGTACCCGGCGAGCTGCTGCGCGATCGCCATGACCTGCTCCTGGTACACCACCAAGTGGTAAGTGGTACCGAGGATCGGCTCCAGCGCGTCCTTCAGCTCGGGGTGGATCGGGGCGATCTCCTGCTGCCCGGCCTTGCGGAGGGCGTAGTTGACGTGGGCGTTGGCGCCCATCGGGCCCGGCCGCCCGAGCGCGAGGACGGCGGAGACGTCCTCGAACCGGGTCGGCGCCATCAGCTTGGTGAGGTCCCGCATCATCGACGAGTCGAGCTGGAACACACCGAGTGTCCACCCGGCGCGCAGCAGCGCGTAGGTCTTCTCGTCGTCCATCGGGATGTCGGTCAGCTTGACCTCGATCCCGCGGTTGGCCTTCACGTTGTGGATCGCGTCACCGAGGATCGTCAGGTTCCGCAGCCCCAGGAAGTCCATCTTGAGCGCGCCCAGCTCCTCGCAGGAGGGGCCGTCGTAGCCGGTGATGCGGGCGCCGTCGTCGGGGCGCTGGTGGATCGGCATCACGTTGATCAGCGGCTCGGAGGACAGGATCACCCCGGCGGCGTGCACGCCGGTGCCGCGGGTCAATCCCTCGATGCCGACGGCGGTGTCCATCACGCGTTTGACGTCGACGTCGTCGGAGTACAGCTGGCGCAGCTCGGTCGCTTCGCTGTAGCGGGGGTGGGACTCGTCGAACACCGCCGACAGCGGGATCTCCTTGCCGGCGGCGGCCGGCGGGAACGCCTTGGTGATGCGGTCGCCGAGCGCGAACGGCAGTCCGTGGATGCGGCAGGAGTCCTTCACCGCCGCCTTGGACTTGATGGACATGTAGGTGATGATCAGTGAGACGTTGTCCCGGCCGTACTTCTCGGTGACGTAGTCGATCATCTGCTCGCGCTGGCGGTCGTCGAAGTCGAGGTCGACATCGGGCATCGACACGCGCTCGGGGTTGAGGAACCGCTCGAAGATCAAACCGTGCTCGATCGGGTCCAGGTCGGTGATGTCGGTGACGTAGGCGACCATCGACCCGGTCGCCGACCCGCGACCCGGACCCAGCCAGATGCCGTTGTTCTTGGCGTACCGGCAGATGTCGGAGACGACGAGGAAGTAACCGGGGAACCCCATGTCGTCGATGACCTTGAGTTCGTACTCGATGCGCTCGAGCACCTCGGCGGGGACGGGGTCACCGAACCGGTTCACCGCGCCGGCCATCGCCTCCTTGCGCAGCCAGCTGCTCTCAGTCTCGCCTTCGGGAATGGGGAACTTCGCGGCAAGGTCGCGGCGCTCGTACACCTCGTCGTAGGGCTCGACCATCTCGGCGACGAGCAGGGTGTTACGGCACCCCTCCAGCCAGGCGTCGGAGGAGTCCACGGCCCGCATCTCATCAGCGGTCTTGAGGTAGTAGCCCGACCCGCCGAACCGGAACCGGTCAGGGTCGGTGATCAGCGCCTGCGTTCCGACGCACAGCAGCGCGTCGTGCGCGGTCGCCTGGTCCTCGGTGACGTAATGGGAGTCGTTGGTGACCAGCGGCGGGATCCCGAGCGTCTGCGCGATCTTCAGCAGATCCTCGCGGACCCGCCGCTCCAGCGGCAGCCCATGGTCCATCAACTCCAGGAAGTAGTGGTCCTTGCCGAAGATCTCCTGGTACTTCGCCGCCGCCTTCAACGCCTCGTCGTACTGGCCGAGCCGAAGACGCGTCTGCACCGCCCCCGACGGGCATCCGGTCGTGGCGATGAGGCCCTTGGAGTGCTCGGCGAGCAGCTCATCGTCCATCCGGGGCCACTTGCGGTAGTGCCCCTCCAACGAAGCGCGCGAAGAGAGTCGCATCAGGTTCCGCAGGCCCTCGGCGTCACGCGCCCAGATCGTCTTGTGCAGGTACGACCCGGACGCGGAGACGTCACCGCCCTCACCGGTCTGCTCGTTGGTCTTCTTCTGGTGCGGCTCGCCCCACAGGATCGGCTTCTTGACGAACCGCGACTCGGGCGCCACGTATCCCTCAATCCCGATCACGGGCTTGATGTCGGCCTTCTTGGCCGCCTTCCAGAACTCATACGAGCCGAACAGGTTGCCGTGGTCGGACATGGCCACCGCCGGCATGCCCAGTTCGGCGGCCCTGGCCACCAGCGGACTGATCTTCGCAGCGCCGTCCAACATGCTGTACTCGGTGTGAACATGCAGGTGAACGTAAGAGTCGGCCATGCCCGATGCGCCTCCTGATGCTCGCATGCGACCGCCCACGTGCGTGGCCCGCACGTGGTCGCGTTATCGGTCCCGGGGGAAGATCGCCGTCCCGGCCGGGTCGCCGGGATGGCGCGGTCCTGAGAGCCTAACCCCGTCCGGGGGGCGTCCGCTCCCCGACGCGCCCACCGTCTCGCGCGTCACATCCGGCACTCGCCGCGCCCTCTCCGGGATGTCTCACGGAGCGAGACGGGCGTCCGGGATTTGACCGGCACGGGGCCTCCCGCCCTACCATTCACCGACCGACTTCCGACCGACCTCCCGGCCTGGGGCAGGCCTTCCGAACGCGGCCCCGGGCACGGATCCCCCGCGCGGTCCGGTCGCCGCGAGAGAGGGAGACCGCCATGCACGACCAGGTCATCGACGCCGCCGGGACGTCCTGCCCCGCCTGCGAGCCCGCCGACCCGCTGCTGCGCGTGCCGCTGCCGTCCGTCGCGGACCTGGGCACCGTTGCGGAGGCGCGCGCGGCCATCGACGGGCTGGACGCGGCGCTGGCCGTGCTGCTGGAGCGCCGCGCCGAGGTCGCCGCGCTCGTCCAGCGGCTCAAGCCCGTCGGCGGGTTCGCGGGCCGCAACCCCGACCGGGAGCGGGCGATCGTCGACGCGATGGCCGAGCGCGCGCCCTCCCTCGGCCGCGACCGGCTCGCGCGGATCATGAACGCGGTGATCGAGGCCGGCCTGGACGCCGCCGAGCGCTGACCGGCGGTCAGGACTCCGCGGAGACGATCTCCAGGGCGTGCGCCAGGTCGTCGGGGTAGGGGCTCTCGAACTGCACCCAGTCGCCCCGCGTCGGGTGCTCGAAGCCCAGCCGGACGGCGTGCAGCCACTGCCGCCGCAGGCCGAGCCGCTCCGCGAGCGTCGGGTCGGCGCCGTAGGCCATGTCGCCGGCGCACGGGTGCCGGATCGCGGACATGTGCACGCGGATCTGGTGCGTGCGGCCCGTCTCCAGGTCGATGTCCAGCAGCGTGGCGGCCCGGAACGCCTCGACGGTGTCGTAGTGCGTGACCGACGGCTTGCCGCCCGCCACGACCGCGAACCGGCCGTCGCCCGACGGGTGCCGGTCGATCGGCGCGTCCACCGTCCCGCGGAACGGGTCCGGGTGGCCCTGCACGAGCGCCTGGTAGCGCTTGTCGATGCGGCGCTCCTTGAACGCCCGCTTGAGCCGCGAGTAGGCGACCTCGCTCTTGGCCACCACCATCGCGCCGGTCGTGTTGGCGTCCAGTCGGTGGACGATCCCCTGCCGCTCGGACGCGCCGCTGGTCGCGATCGTGTGCCCGGCGCCGAGCAGCCCGCCGAGGACGGTCGGGCCCGTCCACCCGGTCGTCGGGTGGGCGGCGACGCCGGTCGGCTTGTTCACCACGACGATGTCGTCGTCCTCGTACAGGATCCCCATCCCGGGGACGGGCTCGGCGACCGGCGCGGGCGCCGCCGGCGGGGGCGGGAGCGTCACCTCCAGCCACGCGCCCGCCTGCAGCCGCTCGGACTTGGTCGCCACCTCCCGGCCGTCCAGCAGGACGTCGCCGGCGGCGATGATGTCGGCGGCCCCGCCCCGCGACAGGCCGAACAGCCGGGCCAGCGCGGCGTCGACCCGCTCGCCCTCCAGGCCGTCCGGCACGTGCAGGCTGCGCACCTCACCGCCCATCAGGGCTTCTCCTCGCGCGCCGGGACGTCCTCGTCCCCGGCCGCCGGGGAACCGGTGCCGTCCGGGCCGGGCGGCCCGTCCTCGGCATGTGGCGCCGCCGGTCCGGGCTCGTTCGCGGTGCCGGGCCTGTCGGCGGCGGGCGGGGGCGGGTCGGCGGAGGCGCCGTCCGGATCCTTGTCGGCGTCCTTGCCTTCCGCTACGCGCGTCCCGTCGATCTGGAGGCCGCGCGCGGCCAGCACCACGGCCAGCACGCCGCCGCAGACGATCGCCGAGTCCGCCAGGTTGAACACCGGGTAGTGGGGGAACTCGATCCAGTCGACGACATGGCCCTTCAGCGGCGCGGGGGCCCGGAACAGCCGGTCGAGCAGGTTTCCGACCGCCCCGCCGAGCAGCAGCCCGAGGCAGACCGCCCAGGGCAGGCTGCGCAGGTTGCGGGCGGTGCGCAGGATCGCCACCACCACGCCGCAGGCGATCACGGTGAAGACGATCGTGTAGCCGGTGCCGATCGAGAACGCGGCCCCGCTGTTGCGGGTCTCGCGCAGTTTCAGCAGCCCGCCGAGCAGCCGGACCGGCGCCCGGTCCTGCAGCGTGGCCACCACGATGGTCTTGGACACGATGTCGGCGGCGAGCGCGGCCAGGGCCACGGCGATCAGCACGCCGACGCGGCGCGGCCGGGGAGATCCCGTGGATTCCCCGGCCCCTCCGTCAGGGTTCGTTTGGTCGCTCAGCGACGTTCCTCGCGTTGTTTGCATGTCACACACAGGGTCGCACGCGGGAAGACCTGGAGGCGCGCCTTGCCGATCGGCTCGACGCACGACTCGCAGATCCCGTACGTGCCGGCTTCCATTCGCTGGACGGCCCGCTCGATCTGGGCCAGCAGGTCCCGTGAATTGTATGCGAGGGCCAGCTCGTGCTCGCGCTCGTAGGTCTTGGCGCCCGCGTCGGCCTGGTCGTCGCCGGCGCCCTCGTTGATGTCGCCCTCGGCGATCTGCACCGCGGACGCCGCGATCTCCTCGCGCAGCGCGACGATCTGCTCCTCCAGCCCGGCCCGCACCTCGGCCAGCTCCGTGGCCGTCCAGTGCCCCTCGCCCTCGCGGACCGGCAGGTCCGCCGCCTTCGCCGCGCCGCCCTTGCCGGCGCGGCCCGGCTTGGCCGCGGCCTTCCCGGCGGCGGGCTCGGCCGTCCTGGAGCCGCCGGCGGACCTGGTCGCGGGGGCCGTGCCCGCCGAGCCCTTGGCCGCGGGCGCCTTCGCCGGGGCCTGGCGCGCGCTCCGGCCCTTCTTCCCGGCGGCCGGAGTCCTGGCGGACGGGCCCGCCTCTCCGGACGGCGCCGCCTTTCCAGAGGGCACCGTGCCCTTCGCCGCGCCGGCCATGGTGGCCTCCTCAGCGCTGATCGCCTCGACAGGCAGTGCGGGCAGCATAAGTCCCCTTTCGCGGGCCGGGTAAACACCTCGGGTCGGTTACCGACCGCTTATGCCCGGCGCTCGCTCACAAGGAAACTCCAGCGAATAGCAGGAGATCGCAAAGGAACCCCGCGGCCGCGGACGGCCGCCGGCGGGGCCCCGGCGGGCCGGTAATCGGGAAGAGAGCGGGCGCCGGGTGCGTTAGAGTCGGGGCAGCAGTCTTTTTGGCAGGCCGTGATGGGGACACCTGCCGCCGTACGCAGCGATGAGCGACCCGGGGACGGTGCGAGCCCGGGGGCGAGCCCGGCGGCCTGATCACCCCGGAGCCGCCGGAAGAACCGTCCCGGACGCGCCGCCGCGCCCGCGGGCCCAGTAGACCCGGCAGCCGAGACTCGAACGAAGCGGGCCGCGCATGTCCGGGCGACCGGGCCGGCGCGGTCAAGGAGGGTGGTACCGCGGGTCCCCGCTCGGCCGGTCCGGGCAGGCGTCTCGTCCCTCCGGTCCACGTGCAGGCCCACGCGTCGATCCGGAGGTCCCTCGAAGTGAGCCGTAGTTTCCGGCCGCTGCCCGCGCAGGTCGATCTGCCCGCCATGGAGCGGGACATGCTGCGCCGCTGGCGGGAGAGCAAGGTCTTCGAGCGGTCCCTGGAGCGCACCGCGTCCGGGACCCCTTGGGTCTTCTATGAGGGCCCGCCCACCGCGAACGGCATGCCCGGCGTCCACCACGTCGAGGCGCGCGTGTTCAAGGACATCTTCCCGCGCTTCAAGACGATGAAGGGCTACCACGTCCCCCGCAAGGCGGGCTGGGACTGCCACGGCCTGCCCGTCGAGGTCGCCGTGGAGAAGGAGCTCGGCCTCACCGGCAAGAAGGACATCGAGGAGTACGGCGTCGCGGAGTTCAACGACCGCTGCCGCGAGTCGGTCCTGCGCCACGTGGACGCGTTCGAAGAGATGACCGAGCGCATGGGCTACTGGGTCAACACCGACCAGGCGTACCGGACGATGGACCCCGAGTACGTCGAGGCCGTGTGGTGGTCGCTGAAGCAGGTCTTCGACAAGGGGCTGCTGTTCCGCGACTTCCGCATCACCCCGTACTGCCCGCGCTGCGGCACCGGCCTGTCCGACCACGAGCTGGGGCAGCCCGGCGGGTACGAGACGGTGTCGAGCCCGTCGGTGTACGTGCGGATGCCGGTCACGTCGGGCCCGCCGGCCGAGCTGGGCGCCGCGCTGCTGATCTGGACGACGACGCCGTGGACGCTGGTGTCCAACACCGCGGTGGCCGTCCACCCGGACGTCACCTACGTCGCCGCGCGCCCCGCCGGGTCCGACGAGGTCCTCGTGGTCGCCGAGCCGCTGGTCGACCAGGTCCTCGGTGACGGCGCCGAGCGCCTTGCGACCTACCAGGGCCGCGAGCTGGAGCGCACCACGTACAAGCGGCCGTTCGAGCTGGTCGACATCCCCGACGCGCACTACGTCGTCCTGGGCGACTACGTCACCGTCGAGGACGGCACCGGGCTCGTCCACCAGGCGCCCGCGTTCGGCGGCGACGACATGACCGTCTGCAAGAACTACGGGATGCCGATCGTCAACCCGATCGGGCCGGACGGGCGGTTCCTGCGCGAGGTGCCCCTGGTCGGCAACAAGTTCTTCAAGGACGCCGACGAGCCGCTCACCGACGACCTGCGCGCGCGCGGGCTGCTGTACCGGGGCGGCCACTTCGAGCACAGCTACCCGCACTGCTGGCGCTGCCACACGCCGCTGCTGTACTACGCGCTGCCCGCCTGGTACATCCGCACCACGCAGATCAAGGACCGGCTCCTCGAGGAGAACGAGAAGACCAACTGGTTTCCCGAGACCGTCAAGACCGGCCGGTACGGCGAGTGGCTGCGCAACAACGTGGACTGGTCGCTGTCCCGCAGCCGCTACTGGGGCACGCCCCTGCCGCTGTGGGTGTGCGGTGACGACGAGGACCACATCACCTGCGTCGGCTCCCTGAAGGAGCTGGGCGAGCTGGCCGGCGGCGACATGTCCTCGCTCGACCCGCACCGCCCCTACGTGGACGACGTCACGATCCCGTGCCCGCAGTGCGGCACCGAGGCGCGCCGCGTCCCCGACGTCATCGACGCCTGGTACGACTCGGGCTCCATGCCGTTCGCGCAGTGGGGCGCCCCGCACCGCAACAACGACGTCTTCGAGAACACCTACCCCGCCCAGTACATCTGCGAGGCGCAGGACCAGACCCGCGGCTGGTTCTACTCCCTCATGGCGATCGGGACGCTGGTGTTCGACCGGTCGTCCTACGAGAACGTCCTGTGCCTCGGCCTCATCCTCGCCGAGGACGGCCGCAAGATGAGCAAGCACCTCGGCAACGTGCTGCAGCCCATCCCGCTGATGGATCGGCACGGCGCCGACGCGCTGCGCTGGTTCATGCTCGCCAGCGGCCTGCCGTGGGCGTCCCGCCGGGTCGGCGACGCCGCCCTGGAGGAGATCGTCCGGAAGGTCCTGCTGACCTACTGGAACACCGCGTCCTTCTTCGTCCTGTACGCCAACGCGGCGCAGGCGCAGGGCAGGGCGTGGACGCCGGACCGGCTCGGCGAGGCGCCCGCGCCCGCCGACCGGCCGCTCCTGGACCGCTGGGCCCTCGCCGAGCTGCACCGCACCGTCCGCGAGGTCGACACCTCGCTCGAGCAGTTCGACACGGCGCGCGCCGGGCGGCGCCTCGCCGAGTTCGTCGACGACCTGTCCAACTGGTACGTCCGGCGGTCCCGCCGCCGCTTCTGGGAGGGCCCCGGGACGCCCGAGGGCGCCGCCGCGTTCGCGACGCTCTACGAGTGCCTGGAGACCCTCACCCGGCTGATGGCGCCGATGGTGCCGTTCATCACCGACCACGTGTGGGACGTCATCCGGCCCGAGGACGGCCCCGAGTCGGTGCACCTCGCCGACTGGCCCACCGTGGACGAGGACCTGCTCGACGCCGGCCTCACCGCCCAGATGGCCCTCGTCCGCCGGCTGGTGGAGCTCGGCCGGTCCGCGCGCGCCGCCAGCGGCGTGCGGACCCGGCAGCCGCTCGGCCGCGCCCTCGTCGGGGCCCCCGGCTGGACGGCGCTGCCCGAGCAGCTGCGCGCGCAGATCGCCGACGAGCTGAACGTCCAGGCGTTCGAGGAGCTGTCGTCCATCGGCGGCGACCTCGTCGAGTACGAGGTCAAGCCGAACTTCCGGGAGCTCGGCAAGCGGTACGCCAAGGACACCCCGAAGGTCGCCAAGGCCGTCACCTCGGCCGACCCGGCGGCGCTCGTGCACGCGCTGCGCGACACCGGCACGGCCGAGGTCGACGCCGCGGGCGTCGGCGCGGTGAGCCTGTCCCCCGGCGACGTCATCGTCACCGAGCGGCCGCGCAGCGGCTGGGCGGTGGAGAGCGCCGCGGGCGAGACCGTCGCCCTCGACCTCACCGTCACCGCCGAGCTGCGCCGCGCCGGGCTCGTCCGGGAGGCCGTCCGGCTCGTCCAGGAGGCCCGCAAGGCCGCCGGGCTGGAGGTCACCGACCGGATCGAGCTGTGGTGGCAGGCCGCCGGCGACGACCTCGCCGAGGCGCTGCGCGCCCACGGCGACGAGGTCGGCGCCGAGGTCCTCGCCACGTCCGTCACCGAGGGCCGCCCGGAGGGCCTCACCGCCGGCCGCGATGACGAGCTCGGCCTGACGTACTGGCTCCGCAAGTCCTAGCCCGGCGTTCCGGCCGGCGGGCCGTCCCTGCGCACAGCGGCGGGCGGCCCGCCGGCCGGCGCCCGCCCGAGCGGTGGCCGGCGATCCGGCCGGACCGGCCGCCGCTTTTTCGCGACACATCGCGTTTGCCGCGCCGGGTTTGCGATGATGGTTCCGTGAACCTTCCCGAGCAGCCCTCCGAGCCCGACTCACCGGCCCCCATGCGCGCCTCGGACGCCGACCGCGACCAGGTCGCCGACCGTCTCCGCGAGGCCCTCGCGGAGGGCCGCATCACCGCGGAGGAGCACGCCGAGCGCATCGACGCCGTCTACCGGGCCAAGACCTACGCCGACCTCGACCCGCTCCTCGCCGACCTCCCGTCCGAGCAGGCGCCGCGGCCCAGGGTGCGGCTGCACAAGGACGAGGCGCCGCTCGGGCCGCCCGCCCCGCAGTCGCCCAACCTCGTGGCGATCTTCAGCGGGGTGACCCGCAGGGGACGCTGGCTCGTCGAGCCGACCACCAACGTCTCCTGCGTGTTCGGCGGCGTCGACCTGGACTTCCGCCAGGCCGTCCTCAGCCAGGGCGAGGTCACCGTCAACGTCAGCTGCCTTTTCGGCGGGATCGAGATCACGGTGCCGCCCGGCGTGCGGGTGACCAGCTCCGCCGCGATGGTGTTCGGCGGCGCCGACCTGCCCGACGACGTCATCGACCCGGACGCGCCGCTGATCAGGCTGACCGGCATGGTGATCTTCGGCGGGTTGAGCGTGCACCGCCGCGAGATCGGCGAGAAGCGCTCCCGGCACGACCGGCATCTGGAACGGCACCGGCGGCATCTGGAGCGGATGGAGGAGCACCACGAGCGGATGCTGGAGCGGCACACGGACATGCACCGACGCCGCGACGAGCGCCGCGAACGGCTCCGCGAGCTGCGCGCCGAACGCCGCCGCCACCGCTGACGTCCCACCCTCCGCGGCGGGGTGTGCACCCTGAACCGCTCGGAGGGAGCAGGACCCGGCGTCAGTCCCGGGCGTGCTCGCGGTCGGGCTGGCAGACGAGGCAGGGCGTGCAGCCGCGGGCCTTGGCCTCGGCGCGGGACAGCGCCTCCAGGTCGTCCGCCTCGTCGCCGATGTCCTCGATGAGCGCGCAGTCGGTGCGGTGGTAGCGCTTCGTGCCGCTGAGGATCCGGACCTGCGGGCCGTCGTCGGCGTCCTCGGGCTCGGCGGGCTCATCGTAGCCGTCGCCGGCGGGCTCGTCGTAGCCGTCGCCGGCGGGCTCGTCGTAGCCGTCGCCGGCGGGCTCGTCGTAGCCGTCGCTCGCGGGCTGCTCGTCCGCGGCGGGCGCGGCGTGCTCGGACACGGCCGCGTCGTCGGCGTCGCGGGGACGCGGCGCGGCCGCGGCACCGAGGTTCAGCGGGTCGTCACCGAAGTCGGCGGTGACGTCGGTCGGCGCGGATCCGGCCGCAGCGGGCCTCTCCGGCGCGGGCGCGGCCTCGGGCTCGGGTTCGGGCTCCCCGGCCGCCTGCGGCTCGACGGCGGGCTCTTCGGCCCGCTCGGGCTCCCGGCGCGACGGGCCGGTGACGGGGATGTCCGTCAGCGTCGGCCCGGCCGGGCTGCGGAAGGGCGCGGGGGCCTCGGGCTCCGGGTCTGGGTCGGCGGGCGAGGACGACCAGGCGGACGGCACGCGGCCGGCCGGCGGCTCCTCGCGGCGCTCGGCCGCCGGGCGGTCGTGCTCCGGCTCGCCCGGCTCCGGGACGCGGGGGATCTCCGCCGTCGGGCCGAACGGCGCGGGCGCCGGATGCGGCGCGGCGTGCGGCGAGGCGGGCGAGGTCTTCGCCAGCCCGGCCAGGCCGCCCTCCGGGCCGGGCGCGGAGCGGTCCACGCGGGGCCCGCCGAGGCCGGGCTTGGTGAGGCCGGGCTTGGTGAGGCCGGGCTTGCTGAAATCGGGCTTGGTGAGGTCGGATCCGTCCGCGACCGTCCTGCCCGGGTCCGGTGATCCGGGTCCCGACGCCGCGGCGCGCGCCGCCAGTGCGGTGTCGGGCATGCAGGCGGTGCAGGGGCTGAACCCCTCCTCCTTGGCCTCGGCGTAGGTGAGCTCCTCGGTGTCGCGCCCGGCGAGCTGCCGGCACGTGTCGAGGTGGTAGCGCTTGCGTCCGCGCACGACGAACACCAGGGCGCCGTCGGGCACGTCGACGGGCTGGACGGGGATCTCGACCTCGTCATCGGGCTCGGCCGGGGCGTCCAGGGACGGCCGCGACGCCGCGGGGGCGCCGGCCGCGCTCTTGGCCGCGGGCACCGGCGGAGCCGGCCGCGGGCGCTTGGCCTTGCCCTTCCTGGCCGGCGCGGCGGGGGTGCCGGTGCCGAAGAGCTCCTTGCGGCGCAGGAACACCCCGATGGCCAGGCACAGCGCGGAGACGATGCTGACGGCGATCGAGATGTAGATCACCACCAGCGCGTCCAGGCCGAAGACCTGGGCGCTGTCTCCGTTGCCGGCGACGATTCCCGCGACCAGCAGGGCGATCGCCGCCACCACGAGAACGCCACTCAGGATGATCACAGCGTCTCTCCCCCTCGTTCGGACCGCTCGGCTCCGGGCCGCCCTTCAGGCCCAGGTGTCACGCCGACATCGCCGGGACGGCGACGGTGCCCTCCTCGGCGCGGCGATCGTGACGACACTATCGCCTGCGGTGCCCGCGTCAGCGCCTCTCGTGCGGCGGGTTGTCACCGCCGCCGGAGTGGAACGCGCCGGTCGCCGAGTGCTGCACCTGCTGGGTGTGCTCGGCGGGCGACGGGAACGTCGGCCCGGCGGGGTTGGAGCCGCCGGCTCCGCCGTTGCGGTTCTCGCTGTGCGGCAGCGAGTTCTGCGGGCCCGCCTGCGGCGCGGGGGGCTGCGGGGCGGGCGGCTGCGCCACCGAGGGCGCCGCGCCCGGGACGGCGGCGAACGCGCCGGTCTCGGTGCTGCCCGCCTCCAGGTCGCGCAGCTGGCCCTCCAGGTAGACCTTCAGGCGGCTGCGGTACTCGCGCTCGAAGGCGCGCAGGTTGTCGACCTCGCGCTCGAGCTCCTCGCGCTGCTGCACGAGCGAGCCCATGACCTGGCGGTGCCGCTCCTGGGCGTCGCGGTCGAGGGCCTCGGCGCGGGACCGGGCCTCGCTGACGATCTGGTCGGCCTGCCGGCGGGCCTTGCCGAGGATCTCCTCGGCCTCGCGGCGGGCGCGGCCGAGCGTCTCGTCGGCCTCCCGGCGGGCGTCGGCGATCGCCTGGTCGGCGGTCTGCTGCGCCAGCGCCAGCACGCGCGCGGCGGTGTCCATGTTGTCCTCGCCGGTGGGCGCGGGCGCCATGCCGAGGCCGCCGAGGGGGACGGGCTCCGGCTCGGGCTGCGGCTGCGGCTCCGGGCGGGGGGGCTCGGGGATCTTCTGGACGTCCGGCTTGGGCTCCACGATGGGGGCGGCCATGGCGGGAACCTTGCCACGGAGGCACTCGGCGAGCTTGGCCCGCAGCTCCTCGTTCTCCTGGATGAGGCGGTCGAGCTCGGCCTCGACCTCGTCGAGGAAGGCGTCCACCTCCTCCTCGTCGTACCCCGGCCTCAGCCTGGTGGTACTGAACTGCTTGTTCCGCACATCGGCGGGTGTCAGCGGCATGTTCGTCTCCTTGGCGCGCTTGGAGTCTGTCCCGAAGGACGGTATCCGATCAGAGCCTCTGCACGAAGATGATCAAGACCCACACCACAAAGATGAGGAAGGTGAAACTGAGGTCCAGCGCCACGTTACCCAGCCGTATGGGAGGGATGAAACGCCTCAGCAGCTTCAGCGGCGGATCGGTGATGGTGTAGGTCGCCTCGGCGATCACGAGCACCACCCCTCTGGGACGCCACTGCCTGGCGAACGACTGCAGCACCTCCAGGACCAGCCTGCCGATCAGGAACAGCAGGAAGATGTACAGGAGGTACGTCAGCACCTGTCCAACGATGTTCACGGACACTCTCGCATGTGGCTGTCAGCTTTGGTTGAAGAACCCTCGTTCTGCCATCCGGGCCTTGTCCTCCGCGGTCACCTCCACGTTGGCCGGTGAGAGGAGGAACACCTTGTTGGTAACACGCTCGATGCTCCCGTGCAGGCCGAACACGAGACCCGCCGCGAAGTCGACGAGCCGTTTGGCGTCGCTGTCGACCATCTCGGTCAGATTCATGATCACCGGTGTGCCCTCACGGAAGTGCTCCCCGATGGTCCTCGCCTCGTTGTAGGTCCTAGGGTGCAGCGTAGTGATGCGCGCAAGGTCGGTGGTACCGGACTCGTAGAGCGCCACGGAGCGTCGCTCGGGCGGTGACACCGCGTGATGATCGCGTTCCCGGTCCGCGCCCTCTTCGGCTCGGGTAAGCTGACCGCCGGATTCGTCCTCGCGACGGCGCCCCTGGCCGGGGTCGGTCTCGTCGTCGTAGGGCTCGTAGTCGTACTCGTCGCCGTACTTGTCGTCGTAGCGGTCGTCCTCCACCAGGCCGAGGTAGACCGCCATCTTGCGCATCGCGCTGGCCATACGCCCCTCCGTGTCCTGTGGTCGCGGCACCCGGCGCCTCCGGCGCCGCTGGACCGATCCGTCTACGTGGCCCGCGTTCCGGCAGGTACCACTCCCGGGACATTACCTGACGATTGCCCGTCGGCCGCCGAGCAACGCCGTACCGATCCGCACGTGTGTCGCGCCGCACGCGATCGCCTGTTCCAGATCACCGCTCATGCCCGCAGAGACGCTCCGCGCGTCCGGATGGTTCCGGCGCAGGTCCGCCGACACCGCGGCGAGCCGCTCGAACGCGGGCGCCGGGTCGGCGCCGAGCGGCGCGACGGCCATCAGCCCGCCGAGCTCCAGGCCCGCGGCGGCGGCGACCGCGTCGGCGAGCGCGGGGACCTCCGCCGGGGACGCGCCGCCGCGGTGCTCCGCCTCGTCCAGCGAAACCTGCACGAGGCAGCGCAGCGTGCGGCCGGCTCGGGACGCGGCGTCCGACAGCGCGGCGACCAGCCGGGACCGGTCGACCGAGTGCACGACATCGGCGTAGGACGCGACCGCGCGGGCCTTGTTGGTCTGGAGCCGGCCGACGAAGTGCCAGGTGAGCGGGAGGTCGGCGCATTCGGCCGCCTTCGGGCGCGCCTCCTGGTCGCGGTTCTCGCCGACGTCGGTGAGGCCGAGTCCGGCCAGCAGCCGCACGTCGGAGGCCGGGAAGGTCTTCGTCACCGCGATGAGGGAGACCTCGGCCGGGTCGCGTCCGGCGGCGGCGCAGGCGGCGGCGATACGGTCGCGGACCTCGGCGAGGTTCGCGGCGAGTTCGGCGCGCCGCTCGCCCTGCCCCGCGGGGCGTCCGGGCTCGCCGGGGGTCACGCGCCGCCGTCCTGGAGCCAGACGAATCCGGCGAACCGGCCGGTGCGGCCGTCGCGGCGGTAGGAGAAGAGGCCGGGGGTCTCGATGGTGCAGCGCGGGTCGACGCGGACGTCGTCCACCCCGCTCGAGGCGAGCTGCGCGGCGATGCCGGCGCGGATGTCGAGGCCCGGGGTGCCCTTGGACGTCGTCGCGTACGCGGCGGGGACCACGGCGGCGACCTCGTCGCGCATCTCCGCGGGCACCTCGTAGCAGCCGCCGCACGCGGCGGGGCCGATGGCGGCGCGGATGCGGGCGGGGTCGGCTCCGCGCTCGCACATCGCCTTCACCAGGGCGGGGACGACGCCGGCGGCGGTGCCGGGCCGGCCGGAGTGGGCGGCGCCCGCCACGCCGGCGGCGGGGTCGGCCAGCAGGACGGGGGCGCAGTCGGCGACGACGACGGCGAGGACCAGGCCGGGGACGGTGGTGACGATCGCGTCGACCGGGCCGTGGCCGGCGGGGCCGGCGGGCTCGGTGACGAACGCAACGTCGGCGCCGTGCACCTGGCGCATCCAGACGGTGCGCGCGGGGTCGACGCCGAGGGCGGCGGCGGCGCGCCGCCGGTTGGCGGTGACGGCGGCCGGGTCGTCGCCGACCGCGCCGCCGAGGTTGAGGGAGTCGTAGGGGGCCGTGCTCACGCCGCCGGACCGTCCGGTGAAGGCGGCGCCGACGCCGTCGCCCAGGGCGACGGTGGTGATCACTTCAGGAAGTCGGGCACGTCGAGGTCGTCGTCCTCGTCGAAGACGACCGGGCGGCGGCGCCCTCCGGCGGGGGCGGGGCCGCCGTCGTTCTCGCCGGCGTGCACCCGGGAGGGGGTCGACTCGGCGGACGGGCGCGGCGCGGGGGCGCGCGAGCCGGTGTCGGAACCCTGGTCGCGGTCGGCGGGCTGCGCCGCCGGCTGCTGCTCGGCGCGGCCTGACTCGGCACGGGCCGGGTCGCCGGGTGGCGACCCGCCGCGGCCCCCGGCGCGGTCGTCGCCGGCCGGTCCCGGGGAGCGCTCGGCCTCCGGCCGCGGCGCGGGCGCGGGGACCGGCGCCGACAGCGGCGCGGACGGCTGCGGCGCGGCGGCGGCCTGCGCGACCGACTGCTGCGGCGCGGCCGGCTGCGGGCCGGTGTCGGAGCGGCCGACCCGGCTCGGGATGGGGTTGTGCGGCGCCGGCGGCGCGGCGGGCGGCGGCACCGGGCGGGGCGGCGGGGCGGCGCGCTTGGTCTCCGGCTCGGGGGCCGGCTTGGCGGGACGCCCCTCGTCGAAGCCCGCGGCGATCACGGTGACCCGCACCTCGTCGCCGAGCGCGTCGTCGATGACCGCGCCGAAGATGATGTTGGCGTCCGGGGCGGCCGCGTTCGAGACGAGCTGCGCCGCCTCGTTGATCTCGAACAGGCCGAGGTCGGAGCCGCCGGAGATGGACAGCAGCACGCCGTGCGCGCCGTCGATGCTGGCCTCCAGCAGCGGGCTGGAGATCGCCATCTCGGCGGCGGCGACGCTGCGGTCGTCGCCGCGGGCCGAGCCGATGCCCATCAGCGCCGAGCCGGCGCCGGACATCACGGACTTGACGTCGGCGAAGTCCAGGTTGATCAGGCCCGGCGTGGTGATCAGGTCGGTGATGCCCTGGACACCGGACAGCAGCACCTGGTCGGCGGCCTTGAACGCGTCCAGCACGCTGACCTGCCGGTCGGAGATCGACAGCAGCCGGTCGTTCGGGATCACGATGAGGGTGTCGACCTCGTCGCGCAGCGTCTCGATGCCGGCCTCGGCCTGCATCGCGCGGCGCTTGCCCTCGAAGCTGAACGGGCGGGTGACCACGCCGATCGTCAGGGCGCCGAGGGAGCGGGCGATGTTGGCGACCACGGGCGCGCCGCCGGTGCCGGTGCCGCCGCCCTCTCCGGCGGTGACGAACACCATGTCGGCGCCCTTGAGGACCTCCTCGATCTCCTCCCGGTGGTCCTCGGCGGCCTTGCGGCCGACGTCGGGGTTCGCGCCGGCGCCGAGGCCCCGGGTGAGCTCGCGGCCCACGTCCAGCTTCACGTCGGCGTCACTCATCAGCAGCGCCTGGGCGTCCGTGTTGATAGCGATGAACTCGACGCCCTTGAGTCCCTCCTCGATCATCCGGTTGACGGCGTTGACGCCGCCGCCGCCGATACCGACGACCTTGATGACCGCGAGGTAGTTCTGCGGTGCTGCCACGACGAGGGGCCTTTCCGCTCGCTCTATCCGACCCGCCGGTCCGGTCTGCCGACCGTCCGCCGCGGAGTTTCCTGACCTGTGCGCTTTTCCGGCGCGGGCCGCGGGCGGAACCGACCGTCGATCCGCTCCACCTTCAACCCTCACCCTCAACTTGAGGCTTACACTTATGTCAACCTGAGGACTGATACGGACAGTAGGGCGGCCTTACCGCCAGGGTCAACTAACCTCCCCCGAACTCCACCGGCGTGTCGCACTGGGCACGGGTTTGCCCTGGTTGGCGACGGACGTGTCCGCCGCCTGCCGCTCAGTGCACCGCCGCCCGCCCTCCGGTCCGTCCCAGGCCGGCCGAACTCCGGCCGACCGTTCCAGCGTGCCCCATCGGACGCCCGGAATCGCCCCGACACACGCACCGGACCCGAACGGCTTGACATTCGGCCCCACCGCCCGGCCGGTCACCGCGTGATCAGGACCTCCGGCGAGCTGACGTCGATGCTGTGCAGGGACCGTCCGGACGCCGTGCGCGCCACCGAGTCCAGCAGCCGGATCTTCTCCGCCGCGCGCTCCGGCGGCCCCCACGTCACCGTCAGGCCGCCCTTCATGTGCAGCACCACCGACCCGGGATCGGCCGCCTCCACCTCCACGACCCGGCCGCGCAGCCGGTCCGGCAGGCCGGTCAGCACCGTGAGGGCCGCGAGCGTCGCCGGGTCGGACGGCCCGGGCGAGGAGACCGTCAGCGCCGGCAGCCCCGCCGGGCGCGACGCCCCCTCCGCCACGGTCACTCCGTGCCGGTCGAGCCGCTCGTAGCGGCCGCCGCGCTCCAGCACCGCCACCGGGACCCGCTCGTGCACGACGATCCGGACCGTCGCCGGCCAGTCCCGTCTGACCTCGGCGGACTCGACCTCGCGGAGCCGCTCCACCCGCGCCCTGACCGCGCCGGCGTCCAGCCGCGCCATCGGGACGCCGAGCCGGATCCCGGCGGCGGCGACGATCCGGTCGCGCGGCGCGAGCGCGGTGCCGCTCACCTCCACGTGCCGCACCACCAGCAGCTTCGAGCCGAGCAGCACCCAGCCGACCGCGCCCAGCGCGGCGGCGACGAGCAGCGCGACGAAGATCACTTTCCAGCGGCCCCGGCGGGCCCGCTCGGCGCCGCGCGGCCCGGCCGCCGGCTCCCCGGCCTCGCTCTCCGGTTGGTCCGTCCGCGCCTCGGTCATGACCCCAGCTTGGCAGTGATCGCCCCGCGCGCCGCCGAACGCGCGCGCGGCGGCGTGTCCCCCCGATCCCCTCGGGACGCTCAGCGGGACGCGAGCCGCTCCAGGATCAGCGGGCCGAGCGCGGTCACGTCGCCGGCGCCCAGCGTGATCACCACGTCGCCGGGACGGGCGAGCGAGGCGGCCAGGCCGGGGACCTCGGCGCGGACGGGCGCGTAGGCGGTCTCGGTCCCGGCGGGGACGGCGTCGGCGACGAGCGCGCCGGTCACGCCGGGTTCCGGGTCCTCGCGGGCGCCGTAGACGTCCAGCACGACCGCGACGTCGGCGAGGCCGAGCGCGGCGCCGAACTCGGCGGCGAAGAACCGGGTGCGGCTGTACAGGTGCGGCTGGAACACCGCGACGATCCGGCCCGGCTCCCGCTTCTCCCCCAGGTAGCCGCGGGTGGCCTCCAGGTCGGCGGTCAGCTCGGTCGGGTGGTGGGCGTAGCTGTCGAACACCTCGACGCCGCCCGCCTCGCCCTTGCGCTCCAGCCGCCGCATCGCGCCGCCGAACGCGGCGAGCCCCTCGCGCACCTGCGCGCCGCCGACGCCGAGCGCCTGCGCGACCGCGACGACCGCGGCGGCGTTGAGCGCGTTGTGCCGGCCCGGGACGGCGAGCGCCACCTCGCCGGCGCCCTCGATCGTGAACCGGGAGCCGAGGCCGCGCGGGGTGAACCCGGTGACCCGCAGGTCGGCGCCCTCCGCCTCGCCGTACGTCCGGACGGTCAGCCCCCGCGCCCGCGCGCGCTCGGCCAGCTCCATCGCGACGGGGTCGTCGGCGCCGGCGACGAGCGTCCCGCCCGGCTCGATCCGGTCGACGAACCGGGCGAAGTTCTCCTTCACCATCTCGAAGCCGCCGTAGTTGTCGAGGTGGTCGGCCTCGACGTTGGTGACGACCGCGATGTGCGGGGCGTACATGAGGAACGAGCCGTCGCTCTCGTCGGCCTCCGCGACGAACACGTCCCCGGTGCCCTCGTCGGCGCCGAGCCCCGTGGTGACCAGCTGCCCGCCGATGCAGTACGACGGGTCGGCGCCCGCGTGCTGCAGCGCGACCGTCAGCATCGACGTCGTGGTGGTCTTGCCGTGCGTGCCGGCGACGGCGACGGCGCGCCGGCCCGCCATCAGCGAGGCGAGCGCCGCCGAGCGGTGCAGTACCCGCAGCCCGCGCTCGCGGGCGGCGACCAGCTCGGGGTTGGACTCGCGGATCGCGGTGGACACCACGACGGTGTCGGCGTCGCCGAGGTGCGCGGCGTCGTGCCCGACGAACACCTTCGCGCCGAGGTCGCCGAGCTGGCCGAGCAGCTCGGAGTCGCGCGCGTCGCTGCCGGACACGGCGATCCCGCGGCGCAGCATGATCCGGGCGATGCCGGACATGCCGGCGCCGCCGATGGCGATGAAGTGGACCCGGCCGAGCTCCCCGGCCGGGACCACCTCGCTCGGATCGATCAGGCTCATCGGGCGGCGCCCGCCGCGCGGACGACGTCGTACACCATCCGGGCCAGCGCGACGTCGGCGTCCCGGCGGCCCATCCGCCCGGCCGCCTCGGACATGTGCGCGACGCGGCCCGGGTCGGCCAGCACCGGCAGCAGGTTGCGGGCGATCCAGTCGGGCGACAGCTCGGCGTTGTCGACCAGCATGCCGCCGCCCGCCGCGACGATCGGCTCGGCGTTCAGCCGCTGCTCGCCGTTGCCGATCGGGAGCGGCACGTACACCGCCGGCAGCGCGACCGCGGCGAGCTCCGCGCAGGTCATCGCGCCGGCGCGGCACATCGCCATGTCGGCGGCGGCGTAGGCGAGGTCCATCCGGTCGCAGTACGGGATGGTGACGTACTGCGGGCCGCCCTGCGCCGGCTCGGGCTCCTCGGTGTTCTTCGGCCCGACGATGTGCAGCACCTGGATGCCGGCCTGCCGGAAGTACGGCGCGGCGGCCACCGCGGCCTGGTTGAGGGAGCGGGCGCCCTGCGACCCGCCGAAGATCAGCAGCGTGGGCAGGTCGGGCAGCAGGCCGAAGTAGGAGCGGGCCTTGTCGCCCATCGCCAGCCGGTCCAGCGCGGCGATCTCGCGGCGCAGCGGGATGCCGACGAAGGTGGCGTTCGGGAGCGGCGAGTCCTGGTGGGACACCGCGACGTGGTCGGTGAAGCGGGCGCCGAGCTTGTTGGCCAGGCCCGGCTTCGGGTTGGCCTCGTGCACGATGATCGGCACCTTGCGCTTGCGCGCGGCGAGGTAGCCGGGGGTCGCGACGTAGCCGCCGAACCCGACCAGGATGTCGGCCTGCGCCTGGTCCAGCACGTTCGCCGCCGCGTTGATCGCGCCGCGCAGCCGTCCCGGGACCGACAGCAGCTGCGGGGTCAGCGTGCGCGGCAGCGGGACCGGCGGGATCAGCGCGAGCTCGTAGCCGCGCTGCGGGACCAGCCGGGTCTCCAGGCCGCGTTCGGTGCCGAGGCAGACGATCCCCGTGTTGGGGTCGTTGCGGCGCAGCGCGTCGGCGAGAGCCAGGGCGGGCTCGATGTGTCCGGCGGTGCCGCCGCCGGCCAGGACAACCCTCATGCTCGTTGACAACTCCTCAGCGTGTTCGACGTGTCGGGTGCCGTCCGCTCGCGTGCCGTCCGCCCCGCACTCGGCGCGTGCGGGCGGCGGACGCCGGGTCGCCGGCACCCCGGCGGGGGGATTTCAGCGCCGTGCCAGTCCCAGCCAGCTTAGAGCCCTCACGACCGGTCCGGGGCCGCGTGCGGACAGTGCCTGCCGCGCGCCGGGCTCGCGTTTGGCGAACGCCATCAGCATCCCGAGCGCGATCAGCGTCGGGATGAGCGCGGAGCCGCCGTAGGACACCAGCGGCAGCGGGATGCCGGTGATCGGCAGCACCCCGATCACCGCGCCGATGTTGACGATGGCCTGGACGACCAGCCAGGCGGTCGCGCCGGCGGCGGCCAGCCGGGTGAACGGGTCCTTCACCCGGCGGGCGATGCGCAGCCCCGCGTAGGCCAGCAGCCCGAACAGTCCGAGCACGACGAGGGTGCCGACCAGCCCGAACTCCTCGCCGACGATCGCGAAGATGAAGTCGGTCTCGGCGTGCGGCAGGTAGTCCCACTTGGCGCGCCCCTCCCCGAGGCCGGTGCCGAACAGCCCTCCGGAGGCGACCGCGAACAGTCCCTGGATGCCCTGGTAGTTGCTGGTCAACCGGTTCCCGGCGGGGTCGAGGAAGCCGGTGAGCCGCTGCATCCGGTACGGCTCGACGATGATCAGGATCGACACCAGCAGGCAGACGAGGCCGGCGATGCCGACGAACAGCCGGCCCGGCGCGCCGACCACCCACAGCAGCGCGAGGAAGATCGTCAGCAGCACGAGGGTGGTGCCGAGGTCGTTGCCGAGCATGACGAGCAGCACCAGCACGCCGGCGCCGGGCAGCAGCGGCACCAGCAGCGGCCGCCACTCGGTGAGCCGGCCGAGCCGCTCCTTGCGGGCGAGCAGGTCGGCGCCCCACAGCACCAGCGCGAGCTTGGCGGGCTCGGACGGCTGGATCTGGACGGGCCCGAGGTCGATCCAGCGGGTGGCGCCGCCCGCGCTGCGGCCGAGGCCGGGGACCAGCACCATCGCCAGCGCGACGATCGACAGCAGCAGCAGCGGGTAGGCCAGCGCGCGGAACGTCCGCACCGGCAGCCGGGACGCCAGCCACATCAGCGGCAGGCCGATCACCATCCACACGGCCTGCTTCTGGAACAGCGTGTAGGCGGACCCGGTCTCCTGGAGCTGCTTGACCGACGACGCCGACAGCACCATGGTCAGGCCGAGCGCCAGCAGCATCACCGAGCAGCTCAGCACCATGTAGTAAGAGGTGAGGGGGCGGTCGAGCAGCCCGACCGCGGCGACCACCTGCTCGCGCGGCCCCGCCCGGCGCCTGCGCTCCTCTTCGGCCGGTACGGCGGTGGTCATGACGCCCGCGGGTCTCCGGCGGCGAGGCGGCCGACCGCGGCGATGAAGGCGTCGCCGCGGGCCGGGTAGTTGGCGAACATGTCGAAGGAGGCCCCGACGGGGGCGAGCAGCACGGTGTCGCCGGGACGGGCGAGCCCGGCTGCTGCGGTGACGACGCGGTCCATGGCCCCAGTGTCGGTGTCGGCGACGTCGACGACCGGGACATCGGCGGCGTGTCGCGCGAGTGCCTCGGCGATCCGGTGCCGGTCGCGGCCCATGAGCACGGCGCCGCGCAGCCGCCCGGCGCAGGAGCGCACCAGGTCGTCGACGTCCAGGCCCTTGAGCAGCCCGCCGGCGATCCACACGATGGACTCGTAGGCGGCCAGGGACGCCGCTGCGGCGTGCGGCTGGGTCGCCTTGGAGTCGTTGACGTAGGCGACGCCGGCGACGTCGGCGACGTGCTGGATGCGATGCGGGTCGGGCACGAACGAGCGCAGCCCCTCCCGGACGGCCTCGGGCGGCACGCCGAAGGCCCGCGCCAGGCCCGCCGCCGCGAGCGCGTTGGCGACATTGTGCGGGGCGAACGGGCGGACGTCCGCCAGCGCGGCGAGTTCGGCGGCCTCGCTCGCCGGGTCGGCGGTGAAGGCCCGGTCGACCAGCAGCTCCTCGACGACGCCGAGCTCGCCGGGGCGCGGGACGCGCAGCGTGAACCCGGCCCGCCGCCGGGCGCCCCCGGCGCGTTCGGCCAGGGCCGTCGAGGTGTCGTCGTCGGCGTTGTAGACCGCGACGGTGCCCGGCGCGAAGATCTTCGCCTTGGCGGCGACGTAGGCGTCCATGGAGCCGTGCCAGTCGAGGTGGTCGGGCGCGATGTTCAGCACGGCCGCCGCCAGCGGGGCGAGCGAGCTCGACCAGTGCAGCTGGTAGCTCGAAAGCTCCACCGCCAGCACGTCGTACTCCTCGGCGACGGCTTCCACGATGGGCGTGCCGACGTTGCCGACGGCGAGCGCCTTGTGCCCGGCGGCCGTGAGCATGCACGCCAGCATCCGGACGACGGTCGTCTTGCCGTCGGTGCCGGTGACGGCCAGCCACGGTGCGGCGTCCTCCGGACGCAGCCGCCAGGCCAGCTCCACCTCGCCGATGATCTCGACCCCGGCCGCCGCGGCGGCGGCGAGCAGCGGCGCGTCCGGCCGCCAGCCCGGCGAGGTGACGACGAGGCCGGTGCCCTCCGGGAGGGTCTCGCCGTCGCCGAGCCGGACCGCGACGCCGCGCTCCTCCAGCTCGGCGGCCCGCGCGCGCTGCTCGTCGCCGTCGCGGGCGTCGACGGCCGTGACGCGGGCGCCGCGCGCGGCGAGCACGCGCGCGGCGGCCCGGCCGGACACGCCGAGCCCGGCGACGCAGACCGGCAGGCCGTCCCAGGGACTCGTCGTCACTTCTTCGGCATCCATTCCAGGTAGAAGATCCCGATCCCGATCCCGACGAACAGCGCCGACATCAGCCAGAACCGCACGACGATGGTGGTCTCCGCCCAGCCGGACAGCTCGAAGTGGTGCTGCAGCGGCGCCATCTTGAACACCCGTTTCTTGGTCATCTTGAACCCGCCGACCTGGATGATCACCGACAGGGTGATCATCACGATCAGGCCGCACAGGATGGCCAGCAGGAACTGGGTGCGGGTGAGGATCGCGAGGCCGACCAGCACACCGCCGAGGGCCAGCGAGCCGGTGTCGCCCATGAAGATCTTCGCGGGCGGGGCGTTCCACCACAGGAAGCCGAACACGCCGCCGAGCACGGCCGCGGCCACCACCGCGAGGTCCAGGGGGTCGCGGACGTTGTAGCAGTTGGGGGCGAGGGCGGCGGCGCAGGAGTTGCGCAGCTGCCAGTTGCCGATGACCACGTAGGCGGCCAGCACCATGCCGGCGGGGCCCGCCGCCAGGCCGTCCAGGCCGTCGGTGAGGTTCACGCCGTTGGACATCGCCGCGATCAGCAGCAGCGCCCAGACGACGAACAGGTAGGGGCCGATCGAGGGGCCGAAGTCGCGCAGGAAGGACAGGTGGGGGTCGGCGGGGGTGATGTCGTAGCCGTTGGGGAAGTTCAGCGAGGCGACCGCGAAGACCACCCCGACGAGGATGATGCCGATCATCTTGGCGCCGCTGCGCAGGCCGAGGCTGCGCTGCTTGAACACCTTGATGAAGTCGTCGACGAAGCCGACGAACCCGAGACCGGTCATCAGGAACAGCACCAGCACGCCGGAGATCGTGGGGGCCTCTCCGGTGACCAGGTGCGCGACCGCGTAGCCGAACAGCGACCCGACGATGAAGACGGTGCCGCCCATGGTGGGGGTGCCGCGCTTGGTGAGGTGGGCCTCGGGGCCCTCGTCCCGGATCATCTGGCCGTAGCCGAGCCGGTTGACGATCCGGATCCACACGGGGGTGCCGACCATGACGAACACCAGCGCGAACCCGGCCGCGATGAGGATGTTGGTCATCGACCGGCCTCCGCGCCGGGCCCGCCGGGCCCGTCCGGGCGGCCGTCCGGCGCCAGCAGCGCCTCGGCGACCCGTTCCAGCCCGGCGACCCGGGAGCCCTTCACCAGCACGACGTCCCGCGGCGCGAGCCGCTCGCTGAGCGCGGCCACCGCCGCGCCGACGTCATCCACCTGCACGCACTCTCCCGTCCATGACGCCACCTGCGCGGCACCTTCGGCCATCGCCGCCGCGTTCGCGCCGACGACGACGAGGCCGTCCAGCCCGCTGCGCGCGGCGTGCCGCCCGATCCTGGCATGTTCCGCGGCGGACGAACCTCCTAGTTCGGCCATTTCGCCCAGCACCGCGTACGCGCGCCGGCCGCGGGCCATGTGCGCGAGCACGTCGATCGCGGCCCGCGTCGAGTCCGGATTGGCGTTGTAGGCGTCGTTCACCACCGTCACCCCGTCGGCCCGCTCGGCGACCTCCATCCGCCACCGGCTGGCCGGCTCCGCCTCCGACAGCCCCGCGGCGATCTCCGCCACCGGCAGGCCCGCCGCGCGCGCCGCCGCCGCCGCGGCCAGCGCGTTCGCCACCGCGTGCGACCCGTACAGCCGCAGCGCCACCGGCGCCGAGCCCTCCGGCGTCACCAGCGTGAACCGGCCCCGGCCCCGCTCGTCGAGCGTCTCGTCCACCGCGCGGACCGCCGCGCCCTCCGACCGGCCGAACGTCACGACCTCGCCCGCCGTGCGCGACGCCATGGCGCTCACCAGCGGGTCGTCGGCGTTGAGCACGGCGGTGCCGCCGGGACGCAGCGCCTCCACCATCTCGCCCTTCGCCCGCGCGATCGCCTCCCGGCCGCCGAACTCGCCCATGTGCGCGGTGCCGACGTTCAGCACCACGCCCACGTCGGGAGGCGCGATCCGGGTCAGGTAGGCGATGTGGCCGATGCCGCGCGCGCCCATCTCCAGCACCAGGAACCGGGTCCCGGCGTCGGCGCGCAGCACCGTCAGCGGCAGCCCGATCTCGTTGTTGAACGAGCCCGGCGGCCACACCGCCGGCCCCGCCCGCCCGACGATCTGCGCGATCAGGTCCTTGGTGGAGGTCTTGCCCGCCGATCCGGTGACCGCGACGACGGTCGTGTCCGGCAGCCGGGCCAGCACCCCGCCGGCGAGCCGGCCGAGCGCCTCCCGCACGTCGTCGACCAGCACGGCCGGGCCGCCCACCGGACGCTGCGCCAGCACCGCCGCGGCCCCGGCCGCCAGCGCCGCGGCGGCGAAGTCGTGCCCGTCCGCGCGCTCGCCCTTGAACGCCGCGAACAGCGCCCCGGGCTCCACCGCGCGGGAGTCGATGACCACGGGACCGCCGGCCACGGCGTCCGGGGGCGCCCCGTCGAGGGTGCCCCCCGTGATCTCCGCGATCACCGACAGCGGAAGTGGGATCACGCCTTCGTCCCGTCCCCTCTACTTCGCTTCCCGAGGCGCGGCACGGCGCAGCGCCTCCCGGACGACCTCGCGGTCGTCGAACGGCTGCACCTCGCCGGCCGCGTACTGGCCCTGCTCGTGTCCCTTGCCCGCGACGACGAGGACATCGCCGCGGCGGGCCCGGCCGACGGCCAGCGCGATGGCGGCGGCGCGGTCGGGCTCCACGACGATGTGCGCCCGGTGCCGCTGCGGCACCTTGAGCCCGCCCTCGACCATAGCGGCGAGGATCGCGAGCGGATCTTCGGACCTCGGGTTGTCGTTGGTGAAATACGCCATGTCGGCCAGCCGCGCCGCCGCCTCGCCCATCAGCGGCCGCTTGCCGCGGTCGCGGTCGCCGCCGCAGCCGAGCACCACCGCGAGCGTCCCCTCGGTGACCGGGCGCAGCGCCGTCAGCACCGCCTCGACCGCGCCGGGCTTGTGCGAGTAGTCGACGAGCGCGACGAAGTCCTGGCCCTCGTCGACCCGCTCCAGCCTGCCGGGCACGCCCGCCAGCGACGCGACGCCGTGCACCGCCGCGTCCAGCCGCAGCCCCGCCTCGACCAGCGCGACGATCGCGGCGAGCGCGTTCGCGACGTTGAACGGCCCGGCCAGCCGCACCGAGGCGTCGGCCTCCACGCCGCCCGGCCCGACGACGCGGAACACGCTGCCGTCCGCGCCGACCCGCACGTCCTCGGCCCGCCAGTCCGCCGCCGGGTCGCCGGACGCCGAGAACGTCGTCATCGGGATCCGGGCGAGCCCCAGCAGCTCGCGGCCGTAGTGGTCGTCGAGGTTCACCACCCCGACCCGCGCGTACTCCGGCGTGAACAGCCGCGCCTTCGCCAGGAAGTAGTCCTGCATCGTCGGGTGGTAGTCCAGGTGGTCCTGCGACAGGTTCGTGAAGACGGCGACGTCGTAGTGCGCGCCCCCGACCCGGCCCTGCACCAGCGCGTGGCTGGACACCTCCATCGCCGCGGCGCCGACGCCGCGCTCGCGCATCATCGCCAGCAGCGCGTGCAGATCCGTCGCCTCCGGCGTGGTCAGCGCGCTCGGCACCCGCTCGTCGGCGACCCGGATCTCCACACCGCCGACCAGCCCGGTCGTGATGCCCGCGGCCCGCAGCCCCGCCTCGACCAGGAACGCCGTGGTGCTCTTGCCGCTGGTGCCGGTGATGCCGATGAGCGTGATGTCGCGCCCCGGCTCCCCGTACACCCAGGCGGCCGCCTCGCCGAGCCGCGCCCGCACGTCGGCGACCACCAGGACGGGCAGGCCCGTCGCCGCGGCGCGGCCCCGGCCCGCCGCGTCGGTGAGGATCGCGACCGCGCCCGCCGCGGCGGCCTGCGCGCAGAACTCGGCGCCGTGCGTGCGGGTGCCGGGCAGCGCCGCGTACACGTCGCCGGGCCGCACCGCGCGCGAGTCGTGCGTGATCCCGGTGACCTGCGCGCCGCCCCGGTCGTCCCGGTCGCCCCGTCCGATGCCGAGAGTCGCCGCGAGCCCGTCCAGCGGACGGGCCTGTGCAGTGGTCGGACGCATGGCGGTTCTTTCGGTGCCGTTGGGACGGGAACGCTGGTGAACGGATGGTGGACTCACGGCGAGTGAGGGTACTCGCTGCGGTCAGTCTCGGGCGTAGATCTTGATGATCGGCGATTCGCTCCCCGTCGGCGGGATCTTCTCGGACTGCAGCGCGAAGCTCATCACGTCGCGGAACACGGGCGCGGCGACGTCGCCACCATAGTGGCTGCCCCGCTTCGGGTCCTGCAGGACGACCTGCACGACCAGCCGCGGGTCGTCGGCGGGGGCGAACCCGGCGAACGAGGCGGTGTACCCCTTGTAGCAGCCGCAGCCCGCGTCGAAGCGCTGCGCCGTGCCGGTCTTGCCCGCCACCCGGTAGCCCTTGATCTGCGCCTTCGGCGCGGTGCCCGCGGCGGTGGTGACGCCCTCCAGCATGTCGCTGATCTGCTTGGCGGTGCCCTGGCTGATCACGCGGCGCTGCTGCGGGGCGGGCGCCGGGGTGAACTTGTCGTCGGCGCCGACCGTCCCCGCGACCAGGTTCGGCGCGACGCGCACGCCGCCGTTGGCGATGGTCGCGTAGACGCTCGCCATCTGCACCGCGTTGACCGACACCGTCTGCCCGAACGCGATCGGGTACCGGTCGGTGCCCGACCACTTCGACGGCGGGTTGAGCAGCCCCGCCGTCTCCCCCGGCAGCGGCAGGCCGGTCTTCTGGCCGAACCCGAAGTCGCGCAGCGTCTGGTAGAGCTGCTCCTCGCTGATGGTCTGGCTGGCCTCGATGGTGCCGACGTTGCTGGACTTCGCCAGCACCCCGGCGAAGGTCAGATGCTCCACGCCGTGCGGCTCGGAGTCGTGGAACACCACGTCGTACTTGCGGATCTTGTCCGGGACGGTGAAGGGGGTCTGCGGGGTGACCCCGCCGTGCTCCATGACGGCCGCGGCGGTGACGACCTTGCCGGTGCTGCCCGGCTCGTAGGCGTCCTGGACCAGCGGGCTGCCCCACACGTCGCGGTCGTCCTCGGTGACGTGGTTGGGGTCGTAGCCGGGCGCCGACGCCATCGCCAGCAGCCGCCCGGTCCGCGGATCCATGACGATGACGGTGCCGCTGCGCGCGCCGCTCGCCTTGACCTGCTTCTCGATCTCCTCCTGGGCCTTGAACTGCAGGTCCTGCTGGAGGGTGAGGCGGACGCCGCGGCCGGGGACCGGCGGCTGCTTCTGGTCCTCGCCCATGGGGATGTGCTGGCCCTCGAGGCTGATCTCCACGCGCTGCCAGCCGTCCTTCCCGGACAGCACGCCGTTCTGCGTGCTCTCGAGGCCGGCGGCCCCCTGTCCCGCACCGTTCACGAAACCTATGACGCTCGCGCCCAGCGAACCGTTGGGATACTCCCGGCGATATTCCGGCAAAGTCCCGATGCCCGGGAAGTCCCACGACGTGATGAGCCGGGCCTGGTCGGGGGTGACGCCGTGCGCCAGCGTGACGAACTGGGTGCCCTTCTTGCTGATCGCCTTCAGCACCGCCTCCGGACTCAGCCCGAGGGTCGGGGCGAGCGCGTTGACGATCGCCTGCCGCTTGTCCGGCTTGATGAGGTACGGGTCGGCGGTGATCGCGCGGGCCTCCACCGTCACGGCGAGCCAGTTGCCCTGCGCGTCGGTGATCGCGCCGCGGACGGCGGGCAGCCTCAGCTTCCGCAGCCGCTGGTCCATCGCCTGCTCGCTGTACTTGCCCGACTCGATGGTCTGGAGCTGGACCAGCCGGCCCGCGAACAGCGACAGCACGAACGCCACGACCAGCAGCCCGGCGTTCAGCCGCTTCATCGGGTCGCGGCGGTGGAAGGGGACGCGCGGGCGGCGCGGGGGCCGCGGCGGGCGGCCTCCGGAGCCGCCGCCGGGGCGCGGGCCTCGGGGGCCGTCGCGGCGCGGCCCGCCCGTGCGGGCCGGCCCGCCCGGCCGCGCGGTGGGCGCGGTCGTGCGGAACGCGGCCGTCCGGCTCTTCGCGGACGCCCCGCCCTTGCCGGAGGCGCTCCTGCCCGCCGTGCTCTTGGCCGCCGCGCTCTTGGCCGCCGTGCTCTTGGCCGCCGCGCTCTTGGCCGCCGCTTTCTTGGCGGCCGTGCTCTTGCCGGACGGCTTCTTCTCCGTGTCCTTCTTACCGGTGCCCTTGCGCGGCTGCGGGACGGTGCCGCCGCGGGCCGGGCGGCGGGCGGCGGGACCGCCCTTCTTGCCGGGCCGGCCCGCCGCGTCCGCGCGTCCCGCCTGCGGACGCGGCGGGTTGCCCGTCTGGCGCCCGGACGCGCGCGCCGCGCCCGGGCCGTTCGTGTCGTCCCGCCCCGCCGAGCCCCGAGCACCGCGTTTCCGGCCGGGCGGCGGCCCTCCGGACCCGCGTCCCGGTCCCTTCGTCACCGCGTCCCCCGCCCCTCGGCGCTCGTACCGTCATGGCCGCCCGGCATCACGGCCGGCCGCTCCCGGTCCCCCGCGCGGCCGTGTTCCCGTGCCCGGAGCCGTTGCCCCGCGCCGCCCCGTTGCCCTGCGTGGAGCCATTGCCCTGCGCGGAGCCGCCGGAGCCGTTCGCGCCGGACGGCGCCGGGACGCCGTCGCCGGGGACCACGGTGCCGGGCACGCCGACAACGGCCGCCGCGCCGGCGGACGCGGTGGCCGACTGCGGGACGGGCCGCAGTCCCCCCGCGTTCGTCTTGCCCGTGCCGGGGAAGTAGAACCGCGGGTACTTGTTCTGCACCATGCCCTGCGCCTCGGCCTTGCGCGCCAGGTTCTGCGGCGAGTTCTCCTCCTCGTTCTGCGCCTGCAGCTCCTGGCCCCGCTGGTCGAGCTCCTTGTTCTGCTGCTCGAGCTTGCTGAGCGTGAAGGCGTCCTTCGCCAGGACGGTGTTGAGCAGCAGCAGGCTCACCAGGGCGCCGCCGAGCAGCGCGATGACGAGCAGGACGAACGGCGCGCGCGGCGGGACGGCGGCCGAGCGCCGGGCCGGCCGGGACCCGCTCCGCGCCCGGACGGCGGCGGCCGGCGCGTCCCCGCCCGGCGCCTTCGCCGGCGGCGCCTTCGCCGGCGATGCCTTCTTCGCCGGGGCCCGCTTCGGCGCGGCGGGCTCGGGCGGGGCGCCCCTGCGCGGCCGGGCCTTGGCCGGAGCGGCCGCGCCCTTCGCACCCTTCGCCGGGCGGCGCGGCGGCGCGGCGCGGCCCGCGGCGGCGTCGGCGTCGGCCGGGCGGTCCGGGTCGGGCCTCTTCTTCTTCGCGGGCGCGGTGGCCGGCGGGCGTCGGCTCGTCGTCGTCATGTCGCCTCCCGGACCCGCTCGGCGGCGCGCATCCGCACCGATCCGGCCCGTGGGTTGGTCGTGGTCTCCTCGTCGGACGGCAGCTCTGCCCCGCGCGTCAGGAGCCGGAACCTCGGCTCGTGCTCGGGCAGCGGGACGGGCAGCTCCGGCGGGGTGGTGTCGGCCGCCTCGGCGGCGAGGACCCGCTTGGTGATGCGGTCCTCCAGCGAGTGGTAGCTGAGGACGGCGACCCGGCCGCCGACCGGGAGCGCGTCCAGGGCGGCGGGCAGCGCCCGCCGCCAGATGTCCAGCTCGCCGTTCACCTCGATGCGCAGCGCCTGGAACGTCCGTTTGGCCGGGTTGCCGCCGGTGCGGCGGGTCGCGGCCGGGATGGAGGTGCGGACCAGGTCGGCGAGCCGCCTGGTGGACTCGAGCGGGGCCCGCTCGCGCTCGCGGACGATCGCGGAGGCGATGCGCTGGGCGAACCGCTCCTCGCCGTACTCGCGCAGGATGCGGGCGAGCTCGGCGGGCGGGTAGCCGTTGACGACCTCCGCCGCGGTGAGCGTCTGGGTGCGGTCCATCCGCATGTCGAGGGGGGCGTCGTAGGAGTAGGCGAAGCCGCGGCCGGCCTCGTCGAGCTGCGGGGAGGAGACGCCGAGGTCGAACAGCACGGCGTCCACGGACGGGACGCCGAGCCGCGCGAGGACGCCGGGGATCTCGTCGTAGACGGCGTGCTCGAACGTCACGCGGTCGCCGAAGGGGGCCAGCCGGCGCGCGGAGCGCTCCAGCGCGGTGGTGTCGCGGTCGAGGGCGATGAGCCGCAGGTCCGGGTGGGCCCGGAGCATCGCCTCGGCGTGGCCGCCCATGCCGAGCGTGGCGTCGAGGTGGACGGGCGTGCGCCCGGCGGCGCGGGCGGCGTCCACGGCGGGGGCGAGGAGTTCCAGAACGCGACCGAGCATGACCGGTACGTGACCGGCCCCGGCCGCGTGGTCTCCCACGTCCATGCTCCACCCCCCTGGTACTGCCACCTCGCTCGCGGACTGTGTGGCATCGCCGGTCCGGACCTTGCCCGCCCCCGGCGGCGGCCTCGCCCGGCCAGGTCCCCATCCGCTGCCCTGAGGGAAGATCACCGCGTTACCGCGGGGGGTCGCCGTCTGGCACCGGGGAAGCTGCGCCAGCTGGCTCGGAGAGCGGCTGGAGACCTGGCCGAACGTGGGCCATTGCCGGTCAACGGACCGACGGGTCGTCTAGAGGATCCCTGGCAACACCTCCTCCGAGACGTCGGAGAACGCCTGTTCCTCCTGTTCGAGGTAGGACTCCCAGGCCCGGGTGTCCCAGATCTCCAGGCGTGTGTTGGCGCCGATGACCGTGCAGTCGCGGGTGAGGCCCGCGTACGTGCGCAGCGGCGGCGGGATCGTGACGCGTCCCTGCTTGTCGGGGACCTCGTCGGAGGCGCTGGCGAAGAAGACCCGGCTGTACGCGCGGACCGCCTTCTCGGTGACCGGTGCGGCGCGCAGAGCCTCGGTGATGCGCTGGAACTCCGCCATGGGGAAGACGTACAGGCAGCGTTCCTGGCCCTTCGTGATCACCAATCCCCCCGACAGCTCCTCGCGGTACTTCGCCGGCAGGAACAGTCGTCCCTTGTCGTCGAGGCGCGGTGAATGGGTGCCGAGGAACACCGGCCCCACCTCCCGCGCCGCATGAGGCGCTACTGCTCCCCACGGCGCCCCACTCTACTCCACTCTTCCCCACCGTCAACAAGGAAAACACCTTCCGCGCACGAAGATCGCCGAGAAAACCGCAGGTCAGACGGGGTGGCGCGGAGTGGGGGGCGGCGGGCGCCCCGCCGTGCGCAGCACTCGCGCGGTCCCCTCCGGAGCGGTCCGCCGGCCCGTCCCGCGGGGGCCCGCGAGGGGCTCGCGGGAGGGCCCCGAGCGGCCGGTGGGGCGAAGTGGTGGGCCCGGTGGGGCTGTGGTGGTGATCCCTGTGGAGCACAATGGGCTCGCGTTCCACATGAACATCGCGGCGGGCCCTCCGACGACGTACTGTCGGTTGGGCGGGCGCACAGAGCGCCGCACCGGTCGCGAGGAGACGGGCCCCCGGTCCCGGGGGGCGGGCTCCGTCAGGGGCCTTCGAGCACACCACGCGGCCGGACGGCTGAGGAGGGTTTGGTGGCAGTAGGCACGCACGGCGAGTCGTTCATGGAGACCGACCCCCCGGCATCGCGCCCCGCCCGCCCCGGCAGCGCGGGCGGCGGCCGAGCGGAGGGCCCGGCGGGACGCGAGGACTCCGGCCGCGACCTGGCGGGGCTCGCGCGGATCGCCGACCGGATCCGGGGCGCCGTCGAGTCGGTGATCGAGGGCAAGCCGAAAGCGGTGCGGCTCGCGCTGACCGTCCTGCTCGCCGAGGGGCATCTGCTGATCGAGGACGTGCCGGGCGTCGGCAAGACGATGCTGGCCAAGGCCCTCGCGCGGTCCGTCGACTGCTCGGTGCGGCGGGTGCAGTTCACGCCGGACCTGCTGCCGAGCGACATCACCGGGGTCAGCGCCTACAACCAGGAGCTGCGCGAGTTCGAGTTCAAGCCGGGCCCGGTGTTCGCCAACATCGTGGTCGGCGACGAGATCAACCGGGCGTCGCCGAAGACGCAGTCGGCGCTGCTGGAGTGCATGGAGGAGCGCCAGGTCACGGTCGACGGCACCACCTACGCGCTGGAGCCCCCGTTCATGGTGATCTCCACGCAGAACCCGGTCGAGATGGAGGGCACCTACCCGCTGCCGGAGGCGCAGCGCGACCGGTTCACCGCGCGGATCTCTATGGGGTACCCCAGCCCTGCGGCGGAGCTGGAGATGCTGGACGCGCACGGCGGGTCGTCGCCGCTGGACCGGCTCACCCCGGTCGCGCACGCCTCCGACGTCCGCGAGCTGATCGAGGTGGTGCGGCGCCAGCACGTCGCGGCGTCGGTGCGGCAGTACGCGATCGACCTGGTCACCGCGACCCGCAAGCACCCCGAGCTGCGGCTCGGCGCCTCCCCCCGCGCCACCCTGCACCTGGTCCGCGCGGCGCGGGCGTACGCGGCGCTGGACGAGCGCGACTACGTGCTCCCCGACGACGTGCAGGAGCTGGCCGTCCCGGTCCTGGCGCACCGGCTGCTGCCCACCGCGGAGGCGCAGGTGGAGCGGCGGCGTCCCGAGCAGGTGGTCGCCGAGCTGGTGCGCCGCCTGCCGGTGCCCGCACCCGGGAAGTGACCGGTTGAGGCGGGCGCTGGCCGGGCTGACCACGCGCGGGCGGTCCTTCGTGGCCGCCGGCGCGACGGCCATCGTGTGCGCGTTCGTGCTCGGCGAGCGGGACCTGCTGCGCGCCGGGATCCTGGTGCTGGTGCTGCCGCTGCTGTCCACGCTGGCGGTGTCGCGGACCCGCTACCGGCTGGCGTGCGCGCGGCGGCTGGATCCGGCGCGGCTGCCCGTCGGCCACGAGACGCGCGTCGACCTGCGGCTGGAGAACGTGTCGCGGCTGCCGAGCGGCCTGCTGCTGGTGGAGGACCGGGTGCCGTACGCGCTCGGCGGGCGGGCGCGGTTCGTGCTGGACCGGATCGAGTCGCAGGGCTCGCGGGAGCTCGGCTACCGGATCCGCTCCGACGTGCGCGGCCGGTTCCGGGTGGGGCCGCTGACGGTCCGGCTGGCCGACCCGTTCGGGATGGTGGAGCTGGTCCGCTCGTTCAGCATGTCCGACACCCTCACGGTGACCCCGGCGATCGTGCCGCTGCCGGCGACGCGGCTGAGCGGCGCGTGGGGAGGCGGCGGCGAGAGCCTGGCCCGGGCGGTGTCGGCGGCGGGCGAGGACGACGTCGCGCCGCGCGAGTACCGGCACGGCGACGACCTGCGGCGCGTGCACTGGCGGTCGACGGCGCGGCACGGCGAGCTGATGGTGCGGCGCGAGGAGCAGCACTTCCAGAGCAGCGGGACGCTGTTCCTGGACACCCGGCGCCGCGCGCACTGGGGCGACGGGCCGGGCGGGTCGTTCGAGCAGGCGGTGTCGGTCGCCGCGTCGATCGGGGTGCATCTCGGCCGGACGGGGATGAACCTGCGGTTCGTCACCGACGGCGGCGAGGCGCTGTCGGCGGCGGCGTCGTTCGACGGGGCGTTCGAGGGGCTGCTGCTGGAGGCGCTGGCGGTGGCGCGGCGGTCGAAGGCCGCGTCGCTGACGCCCGGCCTCGCGGCGCTGGGCGGCGCGCCCGGGCAGGGCGGGGAGGGCGACGGGCTGGTGTGCGCGGTGTTCGGCGCGCTGACGGCCGAGGAGGCGCACCGGGTCGCGGCGGCGCGCCGCGGCGCGGGCTCCCGGCTGGCGGTGCTGCTCGACGCGTCCCCCGGCGGCCGGGACGGCGGGGCGGAGAACGGCCACCGGGCGCGGGCCGCCCGGCCGCGGATCCCGGGGGCGCGCGGCGGCACGGGCGGGCGGGCCCCGGGGCCGCGGTCCGGGGACGCGGACGACATGCCGCTCGCGCCGGAGGACGCCGCCGGGCTGCTGCGCGCGGGCGGGTGGCGGGTGCTGGTCGTCCGGTCCGCGGCCGAGCTGGCCGGGGCGTGGGCGGGGGCGGCGCGGGCGGGCGCGGGGCCGGACGCCGGGCACGGGACGAAGCGAGCCTCCGACGAGGCGGCGGACGCCACCGGAGGTGCGGCATGAGGATCCGGATGACGATCGTGGCCGCGGTGGCGACGCTGGCCTGCTCGGTCGGCCTGTACCCGCTGTTCGCCGGCGGCCGGTGGTTCTGGACGGGCACCGCCGCGGTGCTGGCGGCGGCCTGCGGCGGGCTGGTCTCGCGCCGGCTGCGGCTGCCGGCCGTGCTGGATCCGCTGTTCGGGCTGGCGGCGCTGCTGCTGTACCTGACCGCGGCGTACGCGGCGGGCGAGGCGTGGCTCGGGTTCGTCCCCTCGCCCGGCTCGCTCTCGCACCTCGTCGATCTGGCCGGGGACGGCTGGAGCGCGGCGAACCGGTACGCGGCGCCGGTGCCGCTGGTGTCCGGGATCGGGTTCCTGGCCGCGGCCGGGATCGGCGTGGTCGCGGTGCTGGTCGACCTGCTGGCGGTGCGGCTGCGGCGGGCGGCGCCGGCCGGGCTGCCGCTGCTGGCGATGTACAGCGTGCCCGCCGCGGTCCGCCAGGACGGCGTCGGGTGGCCGGCGTTCGCCATCGGGGCGGTCGCCTTCCTCGCCCTGCTGATGGCCGACGCGCGCGAGCAGGTCGGCGGCTGGGGCCGGGCGGTCACCGTCCACCGGCACGGTGAGGAGCTGCCGCTGGCCGGGGCGGAGCCGCCGAGCGGCCAGCGCGTGCGCGCCGACGGCGGCCGGCGCGCGGCGAGCGGGCGGCGGATCGCGCTCGGATCGGTGGCGATCGCGGTGCTGCTGCCGCTGGCGGTCCCGATCCACCCGCGCGGCGTGTTCGGGATGGGCGGCGGGGGCCGCGGCCGGGGCGACCAGACGGTCACCACGCCGGACCCGCTGGTCAGCCTGAAGCGGGAGCTGACCCGGCTGGACGACTCGGTCGTCCTCACCTACCGCACCGACGACCCGGACGGCCCGGACTACCTGCGCCTGTACGCCCTCGACCGGTTCGACGGCGACCGGTGGACCTACAGCCGGCTGAGCAGCAGCGCCGCGGACCGGCTGTCGGGCCGGACGCTGCCGCCGCCGCCCGGGCTGAGCATCGCCCCGGTGCACGAGGTGACGACGCGCGTGAAGGTGAGCGGCGAGGTCCGCGACATGACCTTCCTGCCGGTGCCGTACGCGCCGACCCGGGTGTCGATCAAGGGCGACTGGCGGGTGCACCGGCAGTCGCTGATGATCTACTCGCTGAGCGACTCGGCCGGCGGCCGCTCCTACACCGTCACGAGCCTGCGCGCCGACCCGACGGCGGCCGACCTGTCCGCCGCCGTCGGGTACCCGGCGGACGTCGTCTCCCACTACACCGCCGTCCCGAAGAACATCCCGCCGCAGATCAGGGCGCTCGCGCAGAACGTGACGGCGGGCGCGGCGACGGCGCGGGCGCAGGCGGTGAAGCTGCAGCGCTGGTTCACCCTGACCGGCGGGTTCACCTACGACCTGTCGACGCCGGCGCCGCAGCGCGGCAACGACCTCGTCGACTTCCTGCTGCGCAGCAAGCGCGGGTACTGCGAGCAGTTCGCGGCGTCGATGGCTTTGATGGCGCGGATCCTCGGCATCCCGTCGCGGGTCGCGATGGGCTACACGTCCGGCACGCAGACGCAGCCGGGGACGTGGGTGGTGCGGTCGCGGGACGCGCACGCGTGGCCGGAGCTGTACTTCGAGGGGTCGGGCTGGGTGCGGTTCGAGCCGACGCCGTCCGGCGCGGCCGGGCAGGGCACCGCGGTGACGCCCGCCTACAGCCGGCCGGCGGACGGCGGCGGGCGGCAGGGCGACGACGCGCTGCCGACGCCGGCGGCGACCTCGGGGCCGGACCGGTCGTCGGCGTCGCCGCAGGCGGCGCCGCACCGCAACGACACCGGCGCGCAGAACGGCCTCACTCCGGAGGACTCCGGGGACGGCGGATGGTCGGCGGCGCCGTGGATCGCGGGCGGGGTGCTGGTGCTGCTGCTCCTCGCGGTCCCGATGGTGCTGCGGGCGCTGACCCGGCGGCGCCGCTGGGCGGTGCTGTCGACACCGCCCCAAGGGCGCGGCGGGAGTTCCCCACCGGACGTCCGCGGCGGCGTACCGGACGGTGTTCCCGACGGCGGAGGCGCCGCGCACGCGGCGTGGCGGGAGATGCGCGCCGACGCCCTCGACCACGGGCTGGAGTGGCGGCCGAGCGACTCGCCGCGCGCGGCGGCGCGGCGGCTCGGCGAGCTGCTGGAGCTGGACGAGGTGCCCGCGGAGGCGCTCGGCCGCATCGCCCGCGCCGAGGAGCTGGCCCGCTACGCGCGGACCCGGCCCGCCGACCCGCCCGAGCTGCTGCGCGCCGACGTGCGGACCGTCCGCGCGGCGTTCGCGGCGTCGGTGGGGCGCCGGGCCCGCTGGCGCGCCCGGGTCTTCCCGCCGTCGGCGATGGCGCAGGCGCGGTCGGCGCTGCGCGGCACCGGCCTCCGCGCGGCCGACCTGGCCGACCGTCTCAACGACCTGCCGAACCGCGTGCGGCGCCGCTAGGGCCTGGCAGGCCCGCGGCGCCGCTTCGATGAGGCCGGTATCTCAGTGTGGCCGGTATCTCAGTGTGGCCGGTGCGGCCGGTTCACTCGCCTTCGGTGCGGCGGCGCCAGCGTTCCTCCATGCGCTCCATGAAGCCGGCCTTCGCGGGACGGGCCTGGCGGCCGCGCCGCGCGGGCTCGTTCCCGATGCCGGTCATCCGCTTCCAGCTCGTGAGCGCCCACACGCAGCAGACCACCATGAGCAGGAAGCCGGCCACGCTGACCGCGATGGTCGCGGTCCCGGCGTTGATGACGAGCCCGGCCATCAGCGCGCAGACACCGACGACGAACCCGAGCGCGGCCTTGATGATCCGGCGCTTGTAGTGCACCTGAGGGTTGGTCGACCGGACGGCGTGCGCGAACTTCGGATCCTCGGCGTACAGCTGCTGCTCGATCTGCTCGAGCATGCGCTGTTCGTGCTCAGAGAGCGGCACGGCGCCTCCCAACGACAGCCCCGCGGCGGGGTATCCGATGCGGGACGGGAACGTCAACGGTGATATGCCCAGAATACGAGCACTCACCAGCGTACGAAAGCGAACGGCGGGTCCAGGGCCCCATACCGGTCAGCTCACCGCCTTCTCTCATCGTCTCCCGTCCCTGCCGTCGCGTGCGTCACCATCGTGCGCGCGCTCGACCAGGGCGGCGGGCCGGACGGCACCGCGGCCGAACCGGTTCGCCACCTGGTCGATCGCGCGCTCGGCCTCGCGCCAGCCGCGTTCCGGCTCGTCGAAGGCGAGCTGACGGGGGGCCTCGCCGGCGGGGCACAGGTTCTCCACCCGCACCCCGACCAGACGGAGTCGTACCCGTTCCAGGCCCGCCCCTTCATACAGCTCGCACGCTGTGACATAGATCACACGTGCGAGATCGGTGGGTTCGCGCAGGGTACGCGCCCGCGTGATCGTCTTGAAGCTCGCCATCCGGAGTTTGACGCTCACCGTGCGTCCCGCGTTCCCCGACTCCCGCAGCCGCGCGCCGACCTTCTCGGCCAGCCGCAGCAGCTCCCGCCGGATCACCTCCGGGTCGTCGACGTCGGTGTCGAACGTCTCCTCCGCCCCGATGCTCTTGTCCGGGGTGTGCGGGACGACCTCGCGCGGGTCGCGGCCCCACGCCAGCTCGTGCAGATGCGCGCCCATCGCGTTGCCCAGCTCGCGCTGGAGCGTCGTCAGGGGGATTTGCGCGAGCTGCCCGACCGTGCGCAGCCCGAGCCGGGCCAGCGTCTGCTCCGTCCGCTCCCCCACGCCCCACAGGGCCGCGACGGGCAGCGGGTGCAGGAAGTCGACGACGCCGTCGGCGGGGACGACGAGCAGGCCGTCCGGCTTGCAGCGGGTCGAGGCGAGCTTGGCGACGAACTTGGTGCTCGCGACGCCGACCGAGCAGGTGATGCCCTGCTGCGCGCGGACCTGCTCGCGGATCATCCGGGCGATCTCGGCGGGGCGGCCGAGGCGCCGGCCCGCGCCCGCCACGTCGAGGAACGCCTCGTCCAGCGACAGGCCCTCCACCAGCGGCGTGATCGACCGGAAGAGCTCGAAGACGGCCGCCGACACCCGCCCGTACTTGCCGTGGCTGACCGGCAGCACCACCGCCTGCGGGCACAGCCGCCGCGCCCGCGACATCGGCATCGCCGAGTGCACGCCGAACCTCCGGGCCTCGTAGGACGCCGCGGACACCACCCCGCGCGGCCCCGCGCCGCCCACCACGACCGGGCGTCCGCGCAGCTCCGGCCGCTCCAGCAGCTCGACGCTGACGAAGAACGCGTCCATGTCGACGTGCAGGATCGAGCAGCCGGTGTCGTCGGCGGGCGGCCCCGGCTGCGGCCCGGGCCGGTGCAGCTGCTGCTTGCGGCTCACGGTTCTACCCGGCCGGCTTGTCGGCGACCAGGTGCAGCTGGGTGGCCAGGTCGCGCAGCACCGGGTGCACCGCCGCGACGGACTCCAGCGCGATCAGCGCCTCCGCCGAGCCGGCGTCGCCGTCCAGCATCCCGCTCGGCACCAGGTCCGCGAAGATCCGCACGCCGTGCAGTTCGGCGACCCGCAGGCCCGCGCCGCGCACCAGCGCCGTCAGCGTCTCGCGGGTGAACCGGCGGGGCATCCGGTCGCCCTCGCCCCACCGCCCGGACACGTCCGTCAGCACCCGCCGCGCGTCGTCGAAGTGGCCGGACACGGCGCGGTGCAGCGCCGCGGCGACCTGCCCGGCCGCCAGCACGCTCACCGACCCGCCCGGGCGGACGGCGGCGGTCAGCGCGGCCATCGCCGCGGCGGGGTCGTCGACGTACTCCAGCACGCTGTGGCACAGCACCAGGTCGGCGGCGCCGCCGCCCAGCAGGTCGGGCAGGTCGACCGCGTCGCCCTGGACGGCCCGCACCCGCACCCCCGACTCGGCGGCGCGGCGCTCCAGCGCGGCCAGCGCGTCGGGGTTGGCGTCCACGACCGTGACGCGGTGGCCGAGTTCGGCGAGCGGCACCGCGAACCCGCCGGTGCCGCCGCCCACGTCCACGACGTCGCTCCGGCCGGCCTCGGGGGCGATGCGGTCCAGGACCGCGCGCAGCGCCTCCCACAGGACCGCGCTTCGCACGCGGCTGCTCCCGCGCGCCCGCTTCTGTTGCCGGCCGGCCACGGCCGCTCCGCTAACGTCGTTCATCCTCGCCCACCCTAGCCGCCCGCCGCCCGCGGCCGGGCGCCAGGCGAGGATTCGCCCGTCGGAGCGAGAGCGCCGGTCAGAGCGAGAGGGACGGCTTGAGCTGCTGCAGCCGTGCCAGCAGCCCGTTGACGAACCGGGGCGACTCGTCGGTGGACAGCTCGGTGGCGAGGCCGACCGCCTCGCTCACCGCCACGCCGTCCGGTACGTCGTCCACCCACAGCAGCTCGTAGGCGCCCATCCGCAGGATGTTGCGGTCGACGACCGGCATCCGCTCCAGCGTCCACCCGGTCGCGTAGGTGGCGATCAGCTCGTCGATGCGCTCCCGGTGCTCCTGCACGCCCTCGATCAGCCGGACCGCGTGCGGGTACTCCGACAGCTCGTCCTGGTTGGGGCGGCCCCGCGCCGCCAGCACCGCCGTCGGCTGCTCCTCGCGCAGCTCCGCCGCGAAGAGGACGTCGAGGGCGAGCTTGCGCGCCTTCGTGCGTGCCGCCATCTCAGCCGCGGCCGAGGTACTCGCCGGAGCGGGTGTCGACCTTGACCTTCTCGCCGGTGGTGATGAACAGCGGCACCTGGATCTGCGCGCCGGTCTCCAGCGTGGCGGGCTTGCTGCCGCCGGTGGAGCGGTCGCCCTGCAGGCCCGGCTCGGTCTCGGTGATCTCCAGCACCACGGCGGCGGGCAGCTCGACGTAGAGCGGGTTCTCGTCGTTGAACGCGACCACGGCGTTCTGCTCGGGCAGCAGGTAGTTCGCGGCGTCGCCGACGGTGGCCGCGGGGATGTGCGGCTGGTCGTAGGTCTCGGTGTCCATGAAGACGAAGTCCTCGCCCTCGCGGTAGAGGTACTGCATCTCGCGCTTGTCCACGCTCGCCACGTCGACCTTGGTGCCGGCGTTGAAGGTCTTGTCGACGACCTTGCCCGACAGCACGTTCTTGAGCTTGGTGCGGACGAACGCGCCGCCCTTGCCGGGCTTGACGTGCTGGAACTCCTGGACGGTCCACAGCTGGCCGTCGAGGTTCAGCGTCATGCCGTTCTTGAGGTCGTTCGTCGTCGCCACTGCGTCATTCTCCCGGTCGCGGGCCCGCTCGCTGACCGGACGTCAGAGGACGAGCAGGTCCTTCGTCGTTGTGGTGAGGAGCTCCGGGCCGCCCGGGCGGACGACCAAGGTGTCCTCGATCCGGACTCCGCCCCGGCCCGCCAGGTACACCCCCGGCTCGGCGGTGATCGGAACTCGATCCATCAGCTTACCGGTCCCGTCGTACCCCATGAGCGGTGCCTCGTGGATCTCCAGGCCGACGCCGTGCCCGAGGCCGTGGGTGAAGGCGTCCCCGTGGCCGGCGGCCTTGATGAGGTCGCGGGCGGCGGCGTCGACGTCCCTGGTCTCGGCGCCGGGGCGGGCGGCGGCGACCGAGGCGAGCTGCGCGCGCAGGACGAGGTCGTACAGGTCGCGCTGCCAGGCGGCGGGTTCGCCGATCGCGACGGTGCGGGTCATGTCGGCGTGGTAGCCGCCGTGGCGGGCGCCGAAGTCGAGGGTGACGAGGTCGCCGCGCCGCAGCTCGCGGGCGCCGGGGTGGTGGTGCGGGACGGCGCCGTTCGGCCCGGACGCGACGATCGAGTCGAACGCGGGGCCCTCGGCGCCGAAGTCGACCATGGCCCGCTCGAGGGCGATCGCGACGGCCCGCTCGGTGACGCCCGCGCGGATGCCGGGCAGGACGGTCTCGAAGGCGCGGTCGGTGATGGCGCACGCCTCGCGCAGCAGCCCGATCTCCTCCTCGTCCTTGACGCGGCGCAGGTCCTCGACGAGGCGGCCGAGCGGCCGCAGCGCGATGTCGGCGGCCTCGGCGAGGCCGGCGTGCCGCTCGACGGTGAGGTCGTGCGCCTCGAACCCGAGGACGCGATGGCCGGACGCGGCGGCGCGGGTGGTGAGCGCCTCGGCGGTCCGCCGCTCGACCAGGGTCTCCAGGTCGGGGCAGACCGCGGCGGCCATGCCGGCGTAGCGTCCGTCGGTGGCGAGCACGGCGGGGCCGTCCGCGGGGACGAGCAGCGCGGCGTTGGAGCTGTCGAGGCCGGTGAGGTAGCGGACGTTGACGAGCCGGGTGACGAGGAGGGCGCCCGCGTCCCGCTCGGCGACGAGCGCGGCCAGCCGGCGGCGCCGCTCGGCGTGCGCGTCCGCGCGCGTCTCCCCGCGCCCGTTCCAGTGCGTCTTCTCCCTGCTCGCCTCTCCCATGGTCAGGACTCTAGAACACCCCGGTTCCCGGCGGCGCGGCCCGTCTCGACGCGGTCACAGAACATGAGAATCGCTCGACTTCTGTATCGAGGGGGCTTAGCGTGCCTCCGCGAGTGATCGGTTTCATCCCGCCCCGTCCCCCCGCACCGGACGTCCCTGGAGGGATTCCCCTTGACCCGAGTCAGCCGCCGCAGATTGCTCGGAACGGGCGCGCTCACCGCCGCCGGAGCCGTCGTCTCCGCGGCCGCGGCGCCCGCCGCCGCGAAGTCCGCCACCCGCCCGGCCACCGCCCCGGCCGCGCCCATGGCCGAGAACGCCGCCGCCGACGTCGTGATCGTCGGCGCCGGGCTGTCCGGCCTCGCCGCCGCCCGCGACCTGGTCGCCGCCGGCCGGTCCGTGCTCGTCCTGGAGGCCCGCGAGCGGCCCGGCGGCCGCGTGTACGGCATGCCGCTCGGCGACGGCACCACCAGCGAGGGCGGCGCCGAGTTCATCGGCCCGACCCAGGACCGCATCGCGGCGCTCGCCAAGGACATGGGCGTTGCGACCTACCCCACCTACAACACCGGCAAGAACGTCTACTACCGCAACGGCCGGCGGTCCCTGTACGCCACGGACGGCATCCTCGGAGCGGTCCCGCCCGACTGGGGCGTGGTCGACCTCGAGGTGGCGCTGCTCAAGCTCGGCGGCATGGCCAAGGACGTCCCGGTCGGGCAGCCGTGGAAGGCCGCCAAGGCCGAGGAGTGGGACGCGCAGACCTTCTACACCTGGTCGCGGTCCAACTCGCTGAGCAGCGGCGCGCGGTTCCTGATGGACGAGTTCGTCAGCTCTACGCTGTCGGTGCGCTCGCAGGACGTGTCGCTGCTGTACGTCCTGAACTACATCGCCTCGGCGGGCAACGAGAGCAACCCCGGCACGGTCGACCGGCTCATCGACACCAAGGGCGGCGCGCAGGAGTCCCGGTTCGTCGGCGGGTCGCAGGAGGTGCCGGTGCGGCTGGCCGCCGAGCTCGGCGACATCATCCGCTACAACACCGCGGTCCGGGCGATCTCGGCCGACGGCGGCGGCGTCACCGTGACGGCCGACGGCCTCACGGTGTCGGCCAAGCGGGTCGTCGTCGCGATGTCCCCCGCGATCGCCGGGAAGATCGACTTCTCGCCGGCGCTGCCCGCGAGCCGCGCGCAGCTGATGCAGCGCTACCCGATGGGCTCGATCTGCAAGTTCGTCGCCGTCTACGACACCCCGTTCTGGCGCGCGGACGAGCTGACCGGGCAGGCCGTCTCCGACAGCGGCGCGATCGACGCGACGTTCGACAACAGCCCGCCGGACGGGTCGCGCGGCATCATGATGGGCTTCATGAACCAGGCCAACATCCGCAAGCTGGACGGGGCCTCGGCGGACGAGGTGCGGACGGCGGGCCTGGCGGCGTTCGCGAACTTTTTCGGCGACAAGGCCAAGAGCCCTGTGCGGACGGCGTTCCAGCGCTGGGACAACGAGATCTGGAGCGGCGGCGGCCCGGTCGGGATCGCGCCGCCCGGCGTCCTGACCGGCTTCGGCGAGGCGCTGCGGGCGCCGTGCGGGCCGATCCACTGGGCGGGCACCGAGACGTCCGACTACTGGACCGGCTACATGGACGGCGCGGTCCGCTCCGGCGAGCGCGTCGCCAAGGAGGTCGAAGCCGCCCTCTGACCCCGCCCAACGTCGAGTTGTGGGGGGGGGGGGGGGGGGGGGGGGGGGGGGGCGCCCCCGCCCCCCCCCCCCCCCCCGGGGTTTGGGGGGGGGTGTGGGCGGTGGGCCCCCCCCACCCCCCCCCCACGCCACACCTCAACGGGGGTCAGAGGTCGGCGGCCATTTGCTTGACCTTCTCGATCAGGGCGACGCGGCCCTTGTGGTCGCCGGCGATCGGCTGCACGTTGAGCGTGGTGATGCCGGACTCCTTCATCGCGGCGAGCCGCTCGCGGACGTGGCCCTCCGCGCCGATCAGCGACATCTTCTCCAGCAGCTCCTGCGGGACCTTCGCGGCGGCCTCGTCCTTCTTGCCGTCGAGGTAGAGGTCCTGGATCTCCTCGGCCTCCTTCTCGAAGCCGTACCGGCGGGCGAGGTCGTTGTAGAAGTTCTTGCCCTTGGCGCCCATGCCGCCGATGTAGAGCGCCGCCGTCGGGCGGCCGAACTCCAGGTAGCCCTGCACGTCGTCGCCGATGGCGAGGGCCGCCTGGCAGACCACGTCCAGCTGGCCGAGCGCGGGGTCGCGCCTGGCCTTGCCGGCGGCGAGCGAGGCGCCCCACACGTCCGCGGCCTTCTCCGGCATGTAGAAGATCGGCTCCCAGCCGTTGGCGATCTCGGCGGTCAGCTCAACGTTCTTCGGGCCGATCGCGGCGACCATGACCGGGATGTCGGCGCGGACCGGGTGGTTGATCAGCTTCAGCGCCTTGCCGAGGCCGGTGCCCTGGTCGGCGGGCAGCGGCAGCGTGTAGTGCTTGCCGTCGTGCTGGACGCGCTCGCGCCGCCACACCTTGCGGCAGATGTCGATGATCTCGCGGGTGCGGCCGAGGGGCGCGGTGTAGGGGACGCCGTGGAAGCCCTCGATGACCTGCGGGCCGGACGCGCCGATGCCGAGCGTGAACCGGCCGTCGGAGACGTAGTCCAGGCCGGCGGCGGTCTGCGCGATCGCGGTGGGCGTGCGCGAGTAGATGTTCAGGATGCCGGAGCCGATCTCCAGCCGCTCGGTCTTGGCCGCGATGTACCCCATCTGGCTGACCGCGTCGAAGCTGTAGGCCTCCGGGACGTAGACGATGTCCAGGCCGGCCTTCTCGAAGTCGGCCAGCTCCCCGACGGTGTCCTTGAAACCGCTGCCCGCGTAGTTGAGCCCCATCCCGATGCGCATCCGGCGTCCCTTCCCGTAAAAAAACCGAATCATATTCCAGTCGAACGTAACCTACTCCGCGCCGCCCGCGGGGGCGAGGGTCCTACCCGAGCGCCGGGCCGCGCAGCGCCTCCAGCGCGGGCCGGTACAGGTCCGCGCGGATCTTCCCGACCACCCGGCCGTCCTTGCCGGCCAGCGACCCCGCCAGCTCCACCGCCGCGGGCAGCACGCCCGCCTCGTCCGCCGTCCGCTGCACGATCCCGGCGGCCATCGCCTGCTCGGCGGCGTACCGGCGGCCCGTGATCATCGCCTCGTGCGCGGTGCGCTTGGGCAGCCGCGCGGCGATCAGCGCGTTCATCCCCGGCGTGAACGTCATGCCGAGGTCGGCCTCGGGCAGGCAGAAGTAGCCGCGGTCGGTGCGCATGACGGCGAAGTCGTGGGCGAGGGCCAGCATGCCGCCGCCCGCGAACGCGTGCCCGTTGATCGCGGCGACGGTCGGCATCGGCAGCTCCAGCAGCCGCGCGTAGACGGCGTGGATGCGGCTCAGGTACGCCTCGAGCCGGTCGCCGTGGGCGCCGAGCCACTCGAGGTCGAGGCCGTTGGAGTAGAACTTGCCGGTCCCGGTGGTGACCAGTGCGCCGGGCCCGTCGTTCTTCTCGACGGTGTCGAGCGCGCCCTCGACGGCACTGAGGAAATCGGGGCTGAACCGGTTCTCGCCGTCGTCGAAGCGCAGGACGTACACGTCGCCGTCGCGCTGCAGGTCGATCACGCTGGTCTCCTTCGTCGGTGCCTGAGCAGACCCTACTGGGCGGTATCCGGCGGGCGGCTCCCCCCGGGTCGCGGTGCCGCACGCGACGAGCCCGCCGTCCCGGTCCACGCTCCGGCCCTCCTAGGTATGACGTCCGTCATAAACACGGTTGGCTATGACGAACGTCATGGTCAATGCGAGAAGCTTATGATGAATGTCATAATCGACGCATGGGCACCGACAGCCGGGAACGCATGGTGCGCAGCGCCGCCTACCTCTTCCGCGAGCGCGGCTACAGCGGCACCGGGTTCCGCGACGTCATCGCGCACAGCGGCGCGCCGCGCGGGTCGATCTACCACCACTTCCCCGACGGCAAGGCGCAGCTCGCCGAGGAGGCCGTCCGCTACGCCGGCGAGTTCCTCAACGCCGGCATCCTCGCCGCCACCGAGGGCGGCGACGCCGCGTCCGCCGTGGACGCCTTCGTCGGCTGGTGGCGGCAGGTGCTGATCAAAAGCGAGTTCCGGGCCGGCTGCCCGATCGTCGCCGTCACCGTGGAGAGCCACGACGACGCCCCGCAGCTGGCGTCCGCCGCCGCGGCCGCGTTCGACCGCTGGCAGGACACCCTCGCCACCGGACTCGGCAACGCCGGCGTCCCCGACGACCGCGCCGCCCGCCTCGCCCGCCTGATCGTCGCCGCGGTCGAGGGCGCCACGATCCTGTGCCGCGCCCACCGCGACGTCGCCCCCCTCGACGACGTCGTCGCCGAACTGAAGGAGATGACGAAGAGCGCCGTCCTGGACGACTAGCGCGGATCGGCGCGGGGCTCGGACGCCGGCCGCGAGGCGTCCCCGCCCGTGGCGCGCAGCCGTGCCAGCACCACCCCGTACATCCGGTCCGCCGGGCACAGGCCCCACTGCTTGGAGTCCTCCGAGCGGGGGTGGTCGCCGCGCAGCACCAGCATGCCCGGCGGGACGCGGCCGGGCCCGTCCCCCGGCACCCAGGACGGCACCGGATCGCCCGCCGCCGCGACGACCCGCTTGACGTACCACCCGGCGGACGGGTCGGACGGGCCGTCCCACCCCGTGCGCCGGTCGGGCCGCTGGACGACCACGATCCGGCCCGCCCTGGCCCGGCGGCGGTGGCGCAGCACCAGCAGGACGTCGCCGTGGTCCAGGGCCGGGGTCATGCTGCCGCCCCGGACGGTGACGGTGGACAGCAGCACCCGCGCCGCGACCGCCGCCCCGATCACCCCGGCGGCGGCGACGGCCCAGCCCGTGGCCCGACTCATCCGGCGGCCGCCGTGCTCGGCGCCGGGTCGTCCTGGTAGCCCTCGGCCTGCCGGGCGAAGAGCCCGGCGTAGACCCCGCCCGGGGACGCGATGAGGGAGGCGTGGTCGCCGCTCTCCAGGACCCGGCCGTCCTGCACCACCACGATCCGGTCGGCGCGGCGGACGGCGCCGAGCCGGTGCGAGACCAGGACGCTCGTCGAGCCGGCGCGCAGTTCCCGCAGCCGGTCGTGCACCGCCGCCTCGGCCTCGGCGTCGAGCCCGGAGCTGGGCTCGTCCAGGATCATCAGGTCGCGGCCCCGGCGCATCAGGCCGCGGGCCAGCGCCAGGCGCTGCCACTGCCCGCCGGACAGGTGGACGCCGTTCGCCCGGGCGGCCTCCTCGCCGCCGTCCTCCTCGTCGCCGGCGTGGAACAGCCGGCTCAGCATCGTCGCGTAGCCGGCGGGCAGCCGCTCGACGGTCTCGTGGACGCCGGCGCGTTCGGCGGCGGCGCGGATCCGGTCCCGGTCGCCGATCGCGTCCAGGTCGCCGAGCCCGATGTTCTCGGCGGCGGTGAGGTCGTAGTCCATGTAGTCCTGGAACACCGCGCCGATCCGCCGCCGCAGCTCGTCGACCGGGACGTCGCGGACGTCCACCCCGTCCCAGAGGATCGCGCCGCGCTGCGGGTCGTAGAACCGGCAGAGCAGCTTGACGAGCGTGCTCTTGCCCGCGCCGTTGAGCCCGACGATCGCGAGGCTCGTGCCGTGCGGGATGGTCAGGTCCAGCCCGCGCAGCACCCAGGGGCCGTCGTCGCTGTAGCGGAACCAGACGTCGCGCAGTTCGATGGCGTGGGCCAGCGGGGCGAGCTCGCGGGGGCGCGCGGGCGAGGCGAGGTCGTCTCCGGTGCCGACCACCGTCAGGTAGTGGTGGAAGACCAGCGCGGACTGGTGTCCCGTGGCGACGCCCTGCACCAGGGCGCCGAGCCCGGACTGGAGCCCGGCCAGGGCGCCGATGAAGACCGACACGTCGCCGACGCTGATCGTCTTGTGGGCCGCGGCGTGCACGGCCCACAGCAGGCCCGCCGCCGCCAGCAGTGCCCCCAGGGCGGCGAGGAGCACCTGGACGCGCACCACGCCCCGCTCCAGGCGGTCCTCGGCGTCGTTGGCGGCGCGCAGTTCGGTGAGCATCCGGCCGTGCAGGAAGCCGCCCAGCCCGAACAGGCGGACCTCCTTCGCCGCCTGCAGGTCGGTCAGCAGCATCTGGTAGAAGAGCTTGCGCCGCAGGCCGGGGCTGATCCGCCACATCAGCCCGGCCCGCCGGCGGCCGAGCGCGAGGTGGGCGACCATCGCCGGGACGGCGGCGGCGAGCGCGGCGCCCGCCATGACCGGGTTGATCGCGATCAGGGTGCCGAGGAACCCGGTGACGCCGAGGCTCCCGCGCAAGGTGGTCAGGCCCATCTGGACGAGCTGGTCCGGGGCGTTCTCGGCGGACTGCTGGGCCAGCCGCAGCCGGTCGTGGAAGCGCGGCTCCTCCAGGCGCGCCAGCCCGTTCATCCGGTTGACCGCGCCGAAGAGCCGGTCCTGCGACAGCAGGCCGACGGCCCGCCGGGCGCGCCCCTGCGCGTAGGCGGAGACGGCCGAGGACGAGGCCATCGCGATGCCGAGGGCACCGATGCCGGCCGCGAACCACAGCAGCGCCCCGGTCCGGGGACGCGCGGCGGTGAGCTCGTCGAGCGCGGCCTTGGTCAGCCAGGCGGTGGCCACCGGCGCCGTCCCGTCGACGATCGCCATGCCGAGCTGGAGGAACAGCATGCCGGGACAGGCCCGCCAGGCGAGCGCGTAGGCCGCCTTCATCCCGCGGACGACGGAGACCCGGGGCTCCGCCACACCCCCGCTCACGGCGCCGAGGGCTGCGGGGCCGCCTCGCCCAGCCCCTGCAGCCCGACGCTCGCGGCCGTGGCGACGCCGTCCGGGCCGTAGCGGGCGAACCCCGGGTAGAAGCGGACGCCGAAGGCGGTGCCGACGGGCGCGTCCAGGGGCTCGGGCACCACGTGGTCCGCGATGCCGGCGAGGCGGGCGGCGAGGTCGCTGCCCTCGGCGTCGACCCCGACCACCGTGGCCAGGACGGCGCCGCCGGCGTCCCGCACCCGGCGGGCGTGCTCGGCGAACTCCGGCACGCTGTCGTCGCAGCCCGGGCAGTCCAGCGACAGGAAGGCCAGCAGCGCCGGGCGGCCGGCCAGGTCGTCCCTGGTGACCGTGGCGCCGGCGCCGGTGGCCGCGGCGAACGCGGGCATCCGGTCCCCCGGCGCGATGCCCAGGTACGGGCCCCCGCCGGACGGCCCGTGGTCGTGACCGGCCGGCGCGCCCCCGACGCGAGCGCGCCGGCGGCGCAGCACGGCCGCGGTGAGCGCCGCGTTCAGCGCGGTGAGCGCCGCGACCAGGACGAGCCCTGCGATGAGGTAACCCACGGATGTCCTTTCCGGCTCCGGCGCCTCAGCGGCCGGGGCCCCCGGCGGCGACCGGGGACCGGAAGAGCGCGGCGATGTCGTCGACGAAGACGGTCAAGGTGGTGAGCAGGCCCGCCGAGAACACGGCCAGCGCGATGCCCGGGATGCGGCCGGGGACGCCGCCGCCCTGCGACAGCGCGACGGCCGCGCCCAGGCACGCCGCCGCGAGCAGCACCGCGTTGCGGGCGATGTGCCAGCCGCCCATGGGCGCGCCGCCGGAGCCGAAGCAGGCGCAGGCGACCCGCTTCCCGCGGACCACGACGGCGACCGGGACGGCCGTCAGCCCGCAGCACAGCAGCGCCGCGGCGACGAAGCCGGCGGTGACGGTGGCGGGCACGGCGAGCAGCAGCGCGACGAGCAGCTCGGCGGCCGGGACGAGCACGGCCAGCGGGCGCCGCAGCCGCGCCGGGACGAAGCCGAACTCGCCGAGGGAGGCGGCGAAGGCGCCCGGCGAGCGCAGCTTCGCCACCGCCGCCAGGGCCATCACCGCCACCAGGGTGAGGCGGCAGGCGAACGATGCGTACAGCACGAATGCTCCTGAGGAGGTGCGCGAGCGCGCGGCCCCGCCCCGAGCGGAGGCGGTCCGCGTCCGGGGAACGCCCGGACCGTGCGGCCGCCCCGGGCTGGGGCGTCCGCACGGCCGTCAGGCGGATGTCACGCGTTCCGGCGGGGCATCAGCAGTAGTTGTTGCTGTAGCTGTACCAGGCGCCGCAGTGCGTCGTGCAGTTACCGCTGGTCGAGCAGGTGCGGCCGAAGCAGACACCGTTGATGTACTTGTACTCCATCCACGAGTCCGGCGGGCAGCCGGCGTCCGCGGTGGCCGTGGGAAGCAGCACCTCGATGGCGCGGGTGACGCGCCGGGTCACGCTCTGGAGCATGGTTCCTCCTTGGGGTGGGGGGTGGACTGTTTCCGCGCACGGGCGACCGCCACCGCGTCAGGATCGGACGCGGCGGGACGGGCCCGTGGGGCATAGGGGGTCTCGGCGTGGGGCTAGGGGGCGACGAGCTCGGTCCGCAGGGCGGCGACGCCCACGCCCGCCGAGGTGACCATTCCGTTGGAGTCGTACCAGGCGTAGGTCGGGTAATGCTTGGCGCCGTACCGCCGCGACAGCTCGGCGTCCGCGCCCTCGGCGATCACGATGTCCACCGCGTCGCCGAGCATCGCGGCCAGCTCGCCGCCGGCGGAGCCGTCCCCGTGCACGATCGCCAGCGAGGTGCCGCCGGCGGCACGCAGCCGTTCGGCGTGCTCGGCGAAGACCGGGACGGCCGCGACGCAGGCGCCGCAGGTCGTCGAGAAGAATCCGACCAGGGTCTCCTTCCCGAGCAGCGTCCGCTCCGTCACGGCGGTGCCGTCGAGGGCGCGGGCGGAGAAGGCCGGGATCCGGTCGATGATCCGGACGTCGGAGAAGGTCCCGGCGGCGGGCGGGCCGCCGGCGGCCTCCAGCGCCCGCCACCGGCGGAGCACGGCCAGCAGGATGACCAGGTTCACCACGCCGACGGCGCCGGCGAGGACGAGCGCGCCTACAGCTGCAATCACGACAATGCGTCCTCTCCCAGAACCGTCGGGACCGGGTGGGCCGCGGCCACGCCCCCATGATCACCGACCGGTGATCATGGGGCAATTGGCGGATCTTGTCAGGAATCCCCGGCCGATTCGGCGAGGAGTTCGGCGACCGCCTGCAAGGCGAGCACGTAGGACATCATCCCGAAGCCGGCGATGGTGCCGGTGGCGACGCCCGCGACGACGGAGGTGTGCCGGAACTCCTCGCGGGTCGCCGGGTTGCTGATGTGCACCTCCACGAGCGGCGCCGTCCGCTGGGCGAGGGCGTCGCGCAGCCCGTAGGAGTAGTGGGTGAACGCCGCCGGGTTGAGCACGATCGGCAGCCGCTCGTCCGCGGCCTCGTGCACCCAGCGGATCAGCTCGGCCTCGTCGTCGGTCTGCCGGACCTCGACGCTCAGGTCGAGGCGGCGGCCGGTGTCGCGGCACAGCGCGGCGAGGTCGTCGAGCGTCGCCGCGCCGTACACCTCGGGCTCGCGGCTGCCGAGCCGGCCGAGGTTCGGCCCGTTCAGCACCAGCACACGCGTCATGTCGTTCTTCCTTCCCGGGGGGCGACCCCCGGACCCCCGCAACTGCTCTCCCGATGATCCTCGCTCCGCTGCGGTCATCGGGAGACCTCCCGGTAGGCGGCGGCGAGCAGCTCCTCGTCGGGGCCCTCGAGGCGGCCGGGTTCGGCGAGGCCGTCCAGGACGACGAACCGGAGGGTCGCGCCGCGCGACTTCTTGTCGATCGCCATGGTCTCGCGCAGCCCGGCCCAGTCGGCGGCGTAGGAGACGGGCAGGCCGACGGACGCGAGGACGTCGCGGTGCCGCTCGACGACGCCGGCGGGCAGCCGGCCGGCGAGGCGGGCGAGCTCGGCGGCGTACACCATGCCGACGGCGACGGCGTGCCCGTGCCGGAACTTGTAGTCCTCGGCCTTCTCGATGGCGTGCGCGAGGGTGTGCCCGTAGTTGAGGATCTCGCGCAGGCCGCTCTCCTTCAGGTCGGCGGAGACGACGTCCGCCTTCACCCGGACCGCGCGCTCGACCAGCTCGCGGGTGTGCGGGCCGGTGGGCGACGCGGCGCCCTCGGGGTCGGCCTCGACGAGGTCGAGGATCGCCGGGTCGGCGATGAACCCGGCCTTGATGATCTCGGCGAGGCCGCTGATGTAGTCCTCGCGCGGCATCGTGACGAGGGTGGCGAGGTCGCACAGCACCCCGGCGGGCGGGTGGAACGCGCCAACGAGGTTCTTGCCCTCGGGGACGTTGATGCCGGTCTTGCCGCCGACGGCCGCGTCCACCATGCCGAGCAGCGTCGTCGGGACGAGCACCGCCCGCACGCCGCGCAGCCACGACGCCGCCGCGAACCCGGCGAGGTCGGTGGTGGCGCCGCCGCCGACGCCCACGACGACGTCGGTGCGGGTCATCCCGGCCCGCGCGAACGCCGACCACAGCCCGGCGAGGACGCCGGCCTCCTTGGCGGCCTCGCCGTCCGGGACGGGCAGCGCGCGCACCGCGTACCCGGCGTCCTCCAGGGCGCCGCACACCGGGCGGGCGATCTCCGGGAGGCCCTCGGCGTGCACCACGGCGACCGTGCGGGCGCGGTCGCCGACCATCGCGGGCAGCTCGGCGAGGACGCCGGTGCCGATGACGACGTCGTAGGGGTCGGCGCCGCCGACGTGGACCCGCGCCGAGGTCACACCGCCTCCAGCGCCTTGACGATCTCCGCGACGATGTCGGCGGGCTCGCGCCCGTCGGTGTCGACGTGCAGGGTGCCGAGCCGCTCGTAGATCGGGAGCCGCTCCTCCAGCAGCTTGCGCATCTGGCTGCGCGGGTTCAGCACGAGCAGCGGCCGCGCCGACGCGAGCCCGACCCGCTTGATCGCCTCCGACAGGCCGACCCTGAGGTAGACGACGGTGTGCCCGGCGAGCAGCTCCTGCGTCTCGGCGGCGAGGACGGCGCCGCCGCCGAGCGCCACCACGCCCTCGTGCTCGGCCAGCGCGGCGGCGACGGCGGCGCGCTCCAGCTCGCGGAACCGGTCCTCGCCGTCGTCGATGAAGATCTCGCCGATCGGCTTGCCGGCGGCCGCCTCGGCGTCGGCGTCGGTGTCGCGCAGCGGCACGCCGAGCCGCTCGGCGAGAGCGGTGCCGATCGTCGTCTTGCCCGATCCGGGCGGCCCGATCAGGACGGCCTTCGGTCGCGTCATAGTCCGCGGGTCCACTTCACTCGTCGGCGTCACTTGATGGTGAGCGAGGACAGGTATCCCCGCAGGTTGCGGGCGGTCTCCTCGGCGGAGTCGCCGCCGAACTTCTCCAGCGCCGCGTCCGCGAGCACGAGCGCGGCCATCGCCTCGGCGACGACGCCGGCGGCGGGCACCGCGGTGACGTCGCTGCGCTGGTTGATGGCCTTCGCGGGCTCGCCGGTCTTCACGTCGATGGTGTCGAGCCGGCGCGGGACGGTGGAGATCGGCTTCATCGCGGCGCGCACCCGCAGCACCTCGCCGGTGGTCATGCCGCCCTCGACGCCGCCGGCCCGGTTGGTGCGGCGGCGGACGCCCTCGGGGGTGTTGTCGATCTCGTCGTGCGCGCGGGAGCCGGGGCGGCGCGCGGTGGTGAACCCGTCGCCGACCTCGACGCCCTTGATCGCCTGGATGCCCATGAGGGCGCCGGCGAGCCGGGAGTCGAGCCGCCGGTCCCAGTGGACGTGGCTGCCGAGGCCCGGCGGGAGCCCGTAGGCGAGCACCTCCACGACGCCGCCGAGGGTGTCGCCGGCCTTCTTCATCTCGTCGATGTGCGCGACCATCGCGGCGGACGCGGCGCCGTCGAAGCAGCGCACCGGGCTCTCGTCGACGGCGGCGAGGTCGTCCGGCCCGGGCAGGACGCCGTCGGGGGCTTGGACCTCGCCGAGCGCGATCACGTGGCTGAGCACGTCCACGCCGACGGCCTGCTTGAGGAACGCCTTGGCGACGGTGCCGAGCGCGACCCGCGCGGCGGTCTCGCGCGCGCTCGCCCGCTCCAGGACGGGCCGGGCGTCGTCGAAGCCGTACTTCTGGATGCCGACGAGGTCGGCGTGGCCGGGCCGCGGCTGCGACAGCGGCGCGTTCCGGGCCTGGGCGGCGAGGACGTCGGCGTCGACGGGGTCGGCCGCCATGACCGTCTCCCACTTGGGCCACTCGGTGTTGCCGACCTGGATCGCGACCGGGCCGCCGAGCGTCGTCCCGTGCCGGACGCCGCCGAGGATCGTCACCTGGTCCTGCTCGAACTTCATCCGGGCGCCCCGCCCGTGGCCGAGCCGCCGGCGGCGCAGGTCCTCGGCGATGTCCGCCGAGGTCACGCGCACGCCGGCCGGCAGCCCCTCCACGATCGCGGTCAGGGCCGGGCCATGGGACTCCCCCGCGGTCAACCAGCGCAGCATGCCGACGATCCTATTGACTCCGCGCACCCGCGCGTGACCGCGTCCACCATCTGAGAGGCGCGCAGGCCGCCGGCGGGGCGGGGAGGACCGTCAGGCGGACGCGGCGGGCCCGCGGCCCGGCGGCGGGGCGCCGTCCTTCCACGACTCGTACCGGACGAGGTCGCCGAGCGGCTTGCGCAGGGCGCGGAGCCGCTCGCGGTCGGCGGGGCGCAGCGCGTCGGGGTGGGCGCGGCCGACGGTGATGACGCCGACGACGGCGATCTCGGGCGGGATGCCGAGGAACGCGGCGAGCTCGTCCTTGGCGCGGACGGTCGCGAACCCGGTGGCGAGGCCCTCGTTGATCGCAGTGAGCTGGATCAGCGTGAGGAGCGCGCCGGAGTCCACCCACCAGTAGGGGGCGGGCCACTGCATCTCCTGGCCGTCGACGAGCTTGTCGGCCTTGGTGTAGCGGGCGTGGTAGTCGTCCTCGCAGATGCCGAGCACCATCAGGACGGGCGCGACCGAGAGCCAGGGCGGTTCGCCGCGGCCGGTGTAGTAGGACTCCTCGGCCAGCTCGGCGACGCGCGCGCGGGCGGCGGGGTCGGTGACGACGAGGAGCCGGTGGCCCTGGCTGAAGCCCGCGCTCGGCGCCCTGCGGACGGCGGCGGCGATCCGGCCGACCGTCTCGGGCGGGACGGGGTCGGGCAGGTAGCGGCGCACCATCCGGCGGTTGGCGAGGACGTCGGCGAAGTCCACCTGTTCTCCTTCGGGGGTGACGCTGGTCAGATGCCCTGGCCGAGGCCGCCGTCGACGACGAGGGTGGTCCCGGTGACGAACCCGGCCTGCTCGCCGGCCAGGAAGGCGGCGACGGCGCCGAAGTCGGACGGGCTGCCGAGCCGGCCGAGGGGGATGGACGCGGCGACCTCGTCGAGGTCCGGCATCGCCGCGACGGCGGGCGTGCGGTGGTAGCCGGGGGCGAGGACGTTGACGGTGATGCCGGCGGCCCCGAGCTCGCGGACGAGCGTCCGGGCGAACCCGGCGAGCGCGGGCCGGACGGTGCTGGACAGGCCGTAGCGCGGCGTCGGCTGCCGCATCGTCTCCGAGGCGATCATCAGGACGCGGCCGTGGCCCGCCGCCCGCATGTGCGGCAGCGCCGCCTGCACGAGCGCGATGTGGCTGAGCACGCACAGCTCGACGGCCGCCCGGAACTCCTCCAGGCCGCGGCCGAGGACGGGGCCGGCGGGCGGGCCGCCCGCATTGGTGACCAGGACGTGCGGGCCGCCCAGGCCGCCGGCCGTGGCGTCCACCCAGGCGGTGGACGCGGCGTGGTCGAGGACGTCGAGCGGCGTCGGGACGACGCGTCCCGGCCCGGCCTTGTCGATCTCGGCGGCGGCGCGGTCGAGGCGTTCGGGGTCGCGCCCGCAGATCGCGACGTCGGCGCCGGCGGCGGCCAGCTCGCGGGCGGTGGCGAGGCCGAGGCCGCTGGTCGCGGCGGCGACCATGGCGACGCGTCCGGTGAGGCCGAGGTCCATCAGGCGGCTCCCTCCTTCTGCGGCGGCTTCCCGCTCGGCAGGGGCGTCCCGGCGGGCGGGCGCGCCGGGGACGCGACGAGCGGGTAGCGGTAGCGGGCCAGCAGCGGCAGGGCGAGCGCGGTGGCGATCAGCCGGGCCGGCGCCGGCTGGGAGCGGGTCCACGCGTCGTCCTCGCGGACGCGGACGGGGCCGCGCCGCAGCCGGTCCGGGTTGCCGGTGACGGTGTGGTTGACGCCGAGGTCCGCGCGGCCGTCCGCGTCCACGGGCGGGTCGCCGTCCAGCCCGGCGTGGGCCATGACGCGCGCCAGGGATCCGCGCGGATCGGCGGTGAAGTCCTCGTACCGCAGCCGGAGAGAACGGCCGGGGAAGGCGTGGACGATCCGTTCGGAGGCGAGGTTGAAGCCCGTCCAGTACGCGGTGCTGCGGGCGGCGCCCATCGCGGGGATGTACTCCTTGGCGCGCCGCCACGACTCGGCGGTGGCGCGCGGGTCCCGGACGACGTGCAGGACGCGGGCGTCCACGCCCGGCGCGCCGCACAGCGCGGCGGCCTCGGCGGGGAACTTGCCGGTGTCGACGATCAGCCGGGCCCCCGTCTCCTCGGCGATCGCGGCGTACAGCGCGGCGAGCGCGGCGACGGCGGGATGCGCGGCGCGGACCCCGCGCGCCTCGGCGAGCCGGCGGCCGGTGTGCCGGGTGCGCAGCGCGGCCCGCTGGAGGCGGACGGCGCGCTCGGCGTGCCAGGCCGGGTCGTCCCCGGCGACGCGGGCGACGACGCCCTTCCACAGCGGGCAGGACGCGACGTCGGCGCCGCAGCCGCACACGGTGTTGGTGCCGCGGCCGAGGATCCCGTTCGTCCACAGGTAGCGGAGTTCGCCGACGTGGACGGCGCCGCCGCACTCCCCCAGCAGGTTGCCGAGCAGGGTCGTCCCGCTGCGGCACCAGCCGGTCACGTACAGGACGCGGACCATCAGAAGCGTCCCGCCCCGACCACCTTCCGCACCGCCGTCACGAGGTGGTCGCGGTCGCGTTCGGTGAGGTTGGCCGACAGCGGGATGTCGACGGACTCGTCGAGCCGCGCGGCGGTGAGGGGGAACTCGGCGCGCGCGCGAGCGGGGTCGGGGAACAGGAACCGCCAGTTCCAGAAGGCGCGGACGTTGGTGTCGCCAGGGTCTCCGAGCGCGCGCGCGTCGATGCCCTCGGCGCGCAGCGCGGCGGCGGTCCAGGCGGTGGCCCCGGCGCCGGCGCCGGGCAGCCGGAACACCAGCGCCTCGCCGAGATAGGCGTGGTCGGCGACGGGACGGCGCAGCGCTATGCCGGGGACGTCCGCGAGCCGCGCGGCGACGTCGTCGTAGTTGCGGTGGTGCGCGGCGAGCCGTTCGGGCAGCCGCCGCAGCAGCGCGGACGCCAGCGCCGCGCGGATCTCGTCCATCCGCAGCCCGAAGATGGGGTACGCGAGGTCGTCGACGGCCGGGGGCGGGCCGTCGAAGTGCCGCGCCATCCGCCCCTCGTAGGCGCCGGAGTAGACGATCGCGCGGGCGTGCACGGCGGGGTCGCGGGCGAGCAGGAACCCGCCCTCGCCGGTGTTCAGCGACTTGTCGGACTGGGTGCTGAACGCCCCGGCGTCGCCGAACGTGCCGAGCGGGCGCCCGCGCAGCCGGGCGCCGAGGGCCGGCACCGCGTCCTCGACGACGGGGATCGCGTGCTCGCGGGCCACGGCGCAGACCGCGTCCATGTCGGAGGCGAACCCGCGCATGTGCACCACGACGATCGCGCGGACCTCGGGGGTGAGCCGGCGCCGCAGGTCCGCGACGTCCAGGTGCAGGTCGTCGTCGCACTCGACGAGCAGCGGGCGGTGCCCGGCCAGCAGGATCGCGCTCGGCGTCGCGGCGAAGGTGAAGGCGGGGCAGGCGACGAGCGAGCCGGGCGGCAGGTCCAGCGCGAGCAGCGCGAGGGTGATGGCGGCGGTGCCGCTGGCGCAGGTCAGCGCGTGCGGGGCGGCGAAGAACGCGCACAGCTCCCGTTCCAGGCGGCCGGTCCGCGTCTCGGCGTGGGGGCGCTGGTCGTAGCGGAAGTAGAGGCGGGCCCGGACGGCGTCGAGCGCGGCCTCCAGGTCCTCCTCCTCGATGAAGACGTCGCCCTTGTCGTAGGTGGGCCAGGGGTCGGTGCGCACGGGTTCCGCGCCGTCGATCGCGAGCGGTCCCGGCTGAACGTCCACGGTCATGGGGCAGTCTCCTCTGGGGGGAACGGGAGGCCGGCGGAGGGGGCGGGCGGCGCCGGCGCGAGCACCGGCGGCACCTCGGCGGGCCGGGCGCGGCGCAGCAGCGCGTACCCGGCGCCGGACAGGCCGGCGAGCAGCCCGGGGGCGGGCTCCGGCAGGGCGGTGCGCCAGGCGTCGCGGCGCGGAGCGGGCGCGCTCCCGTCCAGGGCGGCCAGCGCCTCGTGGACGGCGGCCGTGCCGTGGCAGAGCGAGTCGTCCGGCGGGGCGGCGTCCCGCCGGACGGCGTCCCGCAGGACGGAGGCGGCGGTCGCGAGGGATCGTCCCAGCGGGGCCGCGTCCTCGGGGTACCGGGCGGCCAGTTCCAGCCGCGCGAGCGCGACGCCCGCCGCGCCCTGGCACCAGCCGGGGTCGCGGCCCGGCGCGCGCTCCCCGGCGGCGAGGCTCCGCGCGCGGGACGCGAACCGGGGGTCGGGGCACAGCTCGTCCAGCCGGGCCAGCGCGACTGCCGCGCCGGACGCGCCGTACCCGAACCCGGGACCGGTCAGGTCGTGGGCGAGCAGCCGCTCGCCGGCGGCGCGGGCGACGCCCGCGATCTGCTCGCCGGGCAGGACGGCGTGCAGCGCGAGGGCGCTGAGGACCAGGCCGGCCTCGCCTTCGAGGACGTCGCCGGACGGGAGGCCGGGCCGCGGCGGTCCGGGCGGCGGCAGCAGCGCGTCGCGGGCCGCCTCGGCGAGGTCGCGGCGGCCGTGCACGGCGGCGGCGTGCGCCAGGTGGTAGACGGGGCCGAGCGGCGGGACCGCACCCCGGACCGCGGACGCGGCGGCGAGCCGCGCGGCGACCTCGTCGGCGACGCGCTCCGCGAGGCGGCCGGCCCACGGTTCACCGGTCACGGCCGAAAGGTAGGTCAGGAAAAGCCCGATGCCGGGGAGCCCGCCGTACAGGTCGAGCCCGGCGGGCGCGACGCGGCGGGTCCGCGCGTCGACGACCTCGATCCCGAGCCAGCCGATCCGGTCGCCGGAGCGGACGGCCGCCGCGTCCAGCCGCCGCGCGATGCCGAGCGCGTCGCGCAGCAGGTCCCCGGACGGGCGCGGCCCGCGCGGGGTGCCGGGGCGGGCGCCGGCGGCGGGCGGGAGCGCGGCGAGGCTCGCGTCGATGATCCCGATCTGGACGGCGAGGTCGTCCTCGTCCAGCGCGGCGAGCCGGGCGGCGGTCTCCTCCAGCGGCGGGACGGGCAGCACGTCCGCGAGCCGCGTCCCGTCCTCCAGCCGGACGTCCCGGTGGCCGGGGCGGACCTCGAAGACGGGCACCTCTCCGCGCCACAGCGCCGCCTTCTCCGCCGCGACGAGGGCGTCGCGGTGCGGGACGCCGGGCCAGCCGGCGTCGAGGCGGGCGGGGCCCCGCTCCCGCAGGGCGGCGTCGCGCACCTCGCCGGGCCGCCAGCTCTCCAGCAGCAGCCGCACGTAGAGGAACGTCGACAGCTGGATCAGCCGGACCGGGACGTCCGCGCACCCGTGCAGCGGTCCGCCCGGAGCGAGGAGCCCGGTCCCGGCGGAGGCGAGGCGGCGGTAGGCGGCGGTGTACCCGGCGACGAGCGCGTCCCGGTGCGGGCGCGGGTCGACGGTGCCGCCGCCGGGAAGGCGGAGGCGCCCGGCGGGCGGCGGGACGGTCCGGTAGCCGAGCCGGACCCGCATCCGTCGGTGCCGGGGTCGTCGGTGAGCGGCGTCGGGATGAGCGAGCGGCGGTCGGGGGCGGTGCCGAGCGGGCTGATGTCGACGCCGAAGGGCCGCTCGGTGTCCACGTCCGGCATGACGAACGGGCCGGGCAGCAGCCCGGTGCGCAGCACGGACGCGTCCAGCCGCGCGGCGGCGGGGTCGCCGAGCCGGGCGCGGCGGGCGGCGGGCTGGGTGCCGGAGGTGTGGAACAGCGCCTCGAGGTCGATGACGACGGGGTCCGCGCCGGCTGCGATGACGTTGTCGGCGTGCAGGTCGTAGCCGTGCACGGCGTGGGTCAGCGCGAGCAGGGCGCCCATCCGCCAGAAGAACGCGGGCAGGCCGGCGGGCGCGCACGGCGCGGGCTCGATGTACTCGCTCCAGCCGCGGTCGCCGCGGTCCAGCAGGCGGGGGCGGCGCAGCGGGTGCGGGACGCCGGCGTCGTTGAACCAGCCGAGGAGCCGGTCGAAGCACAGGTCGACGGCCAGGGATCGGGGCTTGTGGACGAGGGCGGCGCGCTCGAACCGGACGATCGCGACGGTGCGGCCGCCGCGGTGCGTCTCCGCCTGGCCGAACTCGACGCCGGTCAGCGCGCCGAGGCCCGCGGCGCCGCCGAACGCGGCGGTGACGGCGGGCAGGTCGGCGGCCAGCTCGCGGGCGAACGCCAGCCGCGCCGACACCCAGTCGTCCAGGATCTCGACGACCTGCCGCGCGAGGACCGGGTACGCCGCCCAGATCCGCAGCGCCCGCGCGGGGTCGGCGAGACCGCGCACGAACGCCGCGTACCGGTCCCGCGGCGTGGCGCCGTCCAGGCCGCGGGCGGACGCCGCCGCGAGCTCCTCGGCGAGGGCGGGCTGGACGGCCATGGTGAGCCAGGTGAGCGGCGGCGCGGCGGCGAGCAGGTCCGGCAGGCCGGGCGGGACGTCCGGGCCGAGGTCGGACAGCAGGCATTCGCGCAGCGTGCGGCGCGCGTCGTCGATGAGCGGCCGGGCCGCCTCCAGCAGCCCGAGGTCCTCGGCGGACCGGGCGCGGGGCGGGGTCTCCCAGGCGGTGCGGAACCGGCGGTGCCACTCGGGCTCGGTGCCGCGCGGCTCGCCGGGACGGGCGGCGCGCCGCCAGGGGACGGCGGCGAGCGCCGGGGCCGGGGCGCTCACCGGCGGTCGCCCAGCGTCCCGGCCGGCGGCTTCCCTCCGCCGGCCGGGACGTTCGCGGGCTCCGCCGCGGCGCCGGCCTCGGTCGAGGGCGGGGCCGGGGGCGGTTCCGCGGCGAGCGCGGCGGCGCGCAGCGGGCAGCCGGGGGCCGGCCGGGCGGCCGGCCTGCTGCCGGTCCCGGCGGCCGCGTCGAGGACCGGATCGGTGAATGCGGCGGCCCGCCCACCACCTTTCCCGGGGTGCCGCATGTATTCACCGTCCTGAGCTGGAGAAGCCAATCCGCAGAGTCGTTGTATCACGACGAATTTCTGCCGACAAGATCGTCTGACCTCTTTTCATTTCGCCGGACTTTGCTTACTCTTCAGGCTGGCACGGCGCAAGATCGCGTCGTGCGGCATCGGCGCCGCGCGGCCCGACCGCCCCGAGATCCGGGGCCGGTGCGCGGCGCGCGTGAGGGGAGCTCCCGTGCTGGACTACCTCATCGACGACCCCGCCCTGCGCGAGCGCGGGCCGGGCGAGGAGCTGGCGGTCGCGGTGGCCCGGGCGGCCGGCGGCGACGCCGCCGTCCGCGTCCGCAGGCCGCTGACCACTCTCTTCCCGCTGGCCTCGACGCGGCCCCGGCCGACCGTCCGGGAGCAGACCAAGGGCGGTACCGTCACCGGCGGGCCGCTGCGGTACGTGCGCGAGCTGCCCGCCGAGGGCGGCGGCGCGAGCGGGACCGCCTACCGGGCGACGCCCGAGGCGGCGTTCCGCGCCGCGGCCGCCAAGGCCGAGCTGACGGAGATCTCCGTGGCCGTGCCGGTGCCCGGCGAGCTGTGCCGCGATCCCGCGCTGCTGGCGCGGTTCGTCGAGCACCGCGTGATCGTCCGGCTGTGCACGGTGGAGAACGAGGTGCTGCTGCACGGCAGCGGCGACGGCGCGATCACCGGGCTGCTGAACCTGGAGGGCCTGCGCCGCCTGGACGCCCCGGCCGGGGACGCGATGGAGTCGCTGATGGCGGCGTGCGCCGAGGTGGAGGAGACCGGCGGGTCGTGCGACGGCCTGGTCATGCACCCCGCGCTGTACTGGCGGCTCGTCGGCGCGGGCGCGCTGCCCGCGCTGGACGCGGCCGGCCTGCGCATCACCCGGACCCGCATGATCGCGCGGGACCGGGTGCTGCTCGGCGACTTCCGCGCGGGCGTGACGCTGCTGGACGGCGAGGAGTCGGCGCTCGCGCTGCGCGGGCACGGCGACACCGCGACGATCACCGCGTCGATGCCGCTCGGGCTGGCGGTGCACCTCCCCCAGCACTTCGTCCTGCTGAGCCTGTGACCGGCGCGCCCGCACGGGCGGCCCGGCGCCCGCCCCCGATCCGCGGGGCCCGCGAACGCGCGGCCCCGGGCCGTCCAGAAGGGAAGGTGACCGGCATGCGCACGCTTCCGTGGTGAGCTTCCAGGTCCCGTCCGATCCGGCCGAGGGGAGGTGACCGACATGCGCACGCCTCCGTGGTGACGACCGCCCGCACGCGAGCTTCCGGCAAGTGCGGGGAGGTGAGACCATGCGCACGCTTCCGTGGTGACAATTCATCCGCTGAAAATGGCATGACGGTATCGCGATAATGGCCCGCCCGTGGGCCGGTCGAATGACCGTCGCGGTCTCCGGTGATTTCCGGTCCGACCGTTCAGGCCATTGTTCAGTGTCGCGCCCCGCCTTCGGCGGAAACGGCGCGGCGGCGCCCGCGGCCGCTTTCCGGGCCGCGGGCGCCGCGCGTGCCGGCGGCGCCCGCGAGCGCGGCGGCGAGCATCCCGGCGGCCAGCCCGGCCCACGCGGCGTCGAACCCGCGGGCGGACGGCTCGTGCAGCACGGCGGCCAGCCCGCCGATCCCGGCCGCGGCGCCCGCCGACCGCGCCAGCATGATCAGCGCGCTGCCGCTGCCGTACCGGGCGGGCGGGACGGCCTCCATCGCGATCGTCTCGACCGCGACCGCCGTCGCCGCCATCCCGGCCGTGCCGACGACGAGCGCGGGCAGCACGACCGCCGGGTAGGCGCGGCCGGCGCCCGCGGCCCCGGCGGCGAGCGGCCAGCACCAGCCCGCCGCGCCGACGAGCCCGCCCGCGACCGCGACGGACCGCGCGCCCGCCCGCCGCACGAGCGGCCCGGCGCACCAGGACACCGCGGCAGAGGTCAGCGGGCCCGGAGTGAGCGCGAGCGCGGCGGTGAGCGCCGAGTAGCCCCATCGCTCGGTGAGGAACAGGGCGACGCAGAGCGCGACCGCGAACTGAGTGACGCTCATCAGCGCCATGGCCGCGTTCCCCGCCGCCGTCGACGCGGCGCGCAGCAGCGCGAAGTCGGCGGCCGGGCGCGGGTGGCGCGCCGACCTGCGGACGCCGGCCCAGGTCAGCGCGGTGCCGCCGGCGGCGGCGCCGAGGACCGCGGGGTCCGTCCAGCCCCATTCGGGGCCCTGGACGAGCCCGAGCACCAGCGCGGCGACGCCGCCCGCGAGCAGCGCGACCCCGGCGAGGTCGGGCAGGCCCCGTCCCGTCCGGGCGCCGGGCGGGATGCCGGCGGCGCCGCAGGCCAGCGCGAGCGCGCCGAGCGGCAGGTTGATCAGGAAGATCCAGCGCCAGCCGCCGAGCGCCATCAGCGCCGAGCCGAGCGCGGGCCCGCTCGCGCCGGCGATCCCGGACACCGCGCCGAGCAGCCCGAAGGCGTGCCCGGCGCGGCCGGGGAACTCGCTGAGCCCGACGGAGATGGCGAGCGCGACGACCGCGCCGCCGCCGGCGGCCTGCAGCAGCCGGGCGAGCACCAGCCCGAGCGGGCCCGGCGCGAGCGCGCAGGCGGCCGAGCCGGCGGTGAACACCGCGAGCCCGGTGAGGAAGATCCGCTTGGGCCCGAGCCGGTCGGCCATGCCGCCGGCGGGCAGCAGCACGGCGGCGAACACCACGGTGTAGCCGGTGATCGTCCAGGACAGCCCGGCGAGGGTGCTGCCCGGGAAGGCGCGCAGCAGCCGCGGGATCGCGACGCTGACGATGTTGTAGTCGATCACCGCCATGACGTTGGCGAGGATCACCGAGGTCAGCGCCAGCGCCCGGCGCCGGGACGGCGTCACGGCGCGGCGGCGGCGCTCGCCCGGCGGGCGAGTTCCTCCTCGATCTCGCGCTTGCGAACCTTTCCGGTCGGCGTCTTCGGCAGCTCGGCGACGACCTCCAGCCGGTCCGGCTCGTACCCGGGGGTCATCCCCGCCTCGCGGACGAGGCGGTGCAGGTCCTCCAGCGCGGGCGGCTCGCCGTCCGGCACGACGACGGCGACGACCGTCTCGCCGAGCAGCGGCTCCGGCTCGCCGACGACCGCGATCTCGGCGACCCGCGGGTGGGCGCGCAGCACCTCCTCGACGGCGACGGCGGGCACGTGCAGCCCACCCTTGTTGATCATGTCCTTGGTGCGGCCGATGATCTTGATGCCGCCGCGGCCGTCCGGGCGGGCCAGGTCGCCGGTGACGAACCAGCCGTCGTGCAGCGTCGCGGCGAAGGCGTCGTCGGCGCCCTCGTAGCCGAGGCACATGTTCGCGCCGCGCACCTCCAGCCGGCCCGGGCCGTCGACCGGCGCGCCGTCGTCGCCGACCAGCCGGACCTCCATCCAGTCGACCGGGCGCCCGTCGCTGCGCGCGGCCCAGTCCGGCGGGTCGCCCGCGCGGCCGATGGTGACGCCGCCGTTCTCGGTCATCCCCCACAGCGGCCGGACGGGGAACCCGAACGCCTCGCGGAACCGCGCGGGCAGGCCGGGCGGGATCGGCGTGGAGCCGGTGACCATGTGCCGCAGCGCGAGCGGGCGCGGGTTCGCGCGCTGCTCGGCGACCAGCTCGTCCAGGATCCGCGGGGTGAAGTACGCGGTCGTGATCCCGTACTCGGCGGCGAGGTCGAGGAAGTCGCCGGGCTTGAACGCGTCCGCCCACACGGCCGTCGCGCCCGCGACGAGCGGCGCGAGCATCCCGTACAGCCAGCCGCCCTGCCCGCCGACGATGCACGGGGTGGACAGCACGTCGTCCGGGCCGAGGCCGAGCGGCACGGTGTACGAGCGCGCCATCGCGTACAGGGTGTTGAAGGAGTGCCGGACGCCCTTGGGGCGGCCCGTCGTCCCCGAGGTGTACATGATCTGGAAGACGTCGTCGCCGCCGGGGCGGTGCTCGGGCGGCGCGGCGCCGGTGGCGAGCAGCCCGTCCTCGAACCCGATCGCGCCCTCGGGGACCTTCCCGCCGACGACGATCTGGTGCTTCATCGCGGGCAGCCGGTCGCGCATCCCGGCGATGGTCGCGGCGATCTCGAGACCGCGCACCTCGTCCAGCGACACCACCGCGACCGCGCCCGACTCGCGCAGGATCCACTCGGTGTCGGCGGCGCCGGTCGCGATGTAGTACGGCACCACCGCCGCGCCCGCGCCGGCCGCAGCCGAGCGCGAGGACGGTCGCCTGCCACTGGTTGACCAGCTGCATCGCGACGCGGTCGCCGGGGCGGACGCCGAGCGCGGCGAGGCCGGCGGCGCAGCGCTCCACCCGCTCGTGCAGCCGCGCCCAGCTCAGCACGGTGTCGGGGCCGTCCGCGGTCTCCCAGAAGTGGCCGACCACCGCGGGCCGGTCCGGCGCGGCGGCGGCCCGCGCGGCGAGGTCGTCCAGGAACGTCCCGTCCCGCCACCAGCCGCGTGCGCGGTAGTCCCGTCCATCGTGGAGGTTTGTCACCTTTGACCCCTTCCATGCCAAGTGAATTGATCTTGGCCGAGGGGCGCGGGCGGCGACAACGGTGACTGTTGACGAAGAAGGGACGGCCGGACGGGCGGACCGGTGGAGCCGGCGAGGTGGCGGGGCCCGCGGCGCGTCCTCGGCGAACCGGACGTCGGGGCGCGCAGGTCGATGCCGAGCACGGCGAGGCTGCCGAGGTACAGCTCCTGCGCGTCGCCCGGTTCCGGCTTGAGGACCACCTGGAACTGGGTGTGGGTCTGCAGCCGGTTCGGGTTGCCGCCGTAGCGGGAGTCGTCCGGGCGGACGCTCGGCTCGACGTAGGCGACGCGCCACGGCTCGGGCCCGAGGACGCGCAGCGCGGTGTTCGGGCTGAGCGTGCGTAGCGCTAAGCGTAGATGCGTCAGCGCCCGAGACCTCGCTGGATCGCCGTCCGCACCGGCGACGATTCGGGGAGCGGCCCCGACGGCGGCAGCGGCGGCTGCGCCATGAACTTGACCTCGGTGCCGCGGTGCGGCTGGGCGGCGTGTACGAGGAACGGGTGGCACAGGTACACGTCGCCGGCCCGCCCGGTCGCGAGGGCGACGGGGCGGTGCTCGGTCGCCGGGACGGCCATGCGCGCGAGGCGCATGAAGGAGACGCCCGCGTCGCCCGCCGGCTCCAAGAGCGGCGGGACGTCCAGGTGGGAGCCGGCACGGACGCGGGTGGGGGCGTCGTCCTCGCCCACGTCCGAGAACAGGAACAGCATCAGCAGCGCCCGGCCCTTGGAGGCCAGGTTCACCCGGTACCTCATGAAGTCGCCGGGGTCGTCGCCGGGGAAGCTCGCGTCGATGTGCCAGCCGTCGTCGCCGGGCGCCTCGTCGCTCGGGAAGCGGATCGGGAACGTGCCGAGAGCGCCCGGCTCCTCCCACGCGCCCTTCCCCACGACCGCGTCGTAGGCGGTGTGCAGACGCGGGGTGTTCGCCGCCGCCCGGAACGGCGGCTGCGCGTACCCGCCGAGCCGGACCACCGGCTTCGTCCAGGTCGAGCGGTCATGGGGATCGCAGCCGGTGTCGCGCCAGAGGATCTCGCGGCACTCGGCGGCCAGGTCCCGGGGGAAAGCCTCCGGCACCCGGACGAACCCGTCCGCGACGAAGGCGTCCACGTCGATGTCGTGCATCGGCCCAGGATGCCGACGGCTACCCGCCGGGCGCGAACCGTTTTCCGGGCGGTCAGCCCCGCCGGACGACGCTGAGCTCGACCCCGCCGACGATCCGGCCGCGCAGCACCTCGGCGAGCCGGTCCGACACCCGCCGCACCGTGACGCGCTCGTCGTGCCCCGGCACCACCGCGAACCGGACGGCGAGCTCCGCCGACGTCCCCTCGGCGAGCCGGACCCCGGTCACGGCCTGCTCGGAGCCGAACGCCGCCTCGACGGCGGCGAGCACGTCCGGGTCCTCGTGCGGCGGCGGGACCGGCCGGCCCTCGGCGAGCAGGTGCAGCCGCAGCCCCTCCACCGCGAACGGGACCGGGCCCGCCACGTCCACCACCAGCGCGTCCGCGCCCTCGTCGAGGACGGCGCGGCAGGCGTCGCCGGCGCGGACCGCGACGGGGCGGGCGTCGGCGCGCCACGCCTTCATCGTGTCCACGCAGGTGAAGCCGAGCACGCCGCGGCGGCCGTCGTCGCCGATCAGCGTCGGCAGCGCCATGTCGCTCGACTTCTCCCGGCCCAACCCGCCGGGCTCGGCGTCCTCCACCTCGGTGAGGACGGCGACGATCGGCACGAGCAGCCGCGCGTCCTGCAGCCGCCGCAGCACCGCGTGCTGGCCGACGCGCCCGGCCGCGTATCCGGCGAGGGCCTCGCACAGCCGGGGGTCGGCGCCGCCGTCGTCCCCGGGGAACTGGGGTTCGGGAATGGTCAGTCCGGACACGGCAGGAAGGCTATAGCCTCCGGCGACCGCCGCGCGCACGAATCGGATACTCTCTGTATCCGGCATCGCACCGGGCGTGCCGACCGGCGCCTTCCGCTGCGTTTCGGACGCCGGTCAGCCGAGGTCGGCGATGGCCGCGACGGTGCCGCCGCCGGACGGGCCCTGGTGCACCGCCGCGACCGACACGAACACCGCCGGGTCGCCGGTGACGGACGCCGCGACGCCGCCGACGCACGCCTTGATCTGCCGGTGCCAGTGCACGTCGGAGTCGTCCAGCATGATGTTGCGGCGGCCGCGCACCGACCCGGACGGGTCCGCCTCGCACTTGATGAACACGTTGACGAGCCGGTCCCCGAGGTCGGACGTGCGGGGCCTTTCGGGCAGGTCCAGTCCGGTGGACCTGATCGCGTCCCAGACGCCGTCGGCGTCGAGTGCGTCCTTCATCACACCGTGCCCGGCGCGGTACCGGCCGCCGATGCCGCGCACGTTCCCGACGACGACGATCTGCGCCCGGTCGAGCTCGACGCCGGACGAGCACGACGCCACCGACGAGAACAGCGTCAGGTCCTTGTGGATCTGCTCCGCCGACGGCGGCTCGATCTCGCCGAGCGCGACGGCGATACCGAGCGCGGTCGTCGAGTTGGAGATGTCCATCGACTTCAGGGTGTCCTCGGTGACGACCACGTGCCCGCGCGACCTGGCGTCGTTGATGGTGTCGAGGGTGAGCAGCGGCGTCTTGGTCTGCACGTAGTGGACGTCGGCGGGGTCGTCGATCCCGGCGGTCTTCATCGCGTCGCGGACCCCGGCGGCGACCGTCTCCACCATGGCCGGGCGGCCGATGTCCTCGGGCCGGATCACCTCGCTCATCGCGACGCCGACCGACAGGCGCGGCTCGTCGGTGCGCGGCGCGTTCGCCGGGTCGACGGTCGCGAACACGGTCGCGTGCGGGCTCAGGACCCCGTCGGTGCCGCCCGACCACACCAGCGGGACGCGCGCGACCTCCTCCGCCGGGCGGGTGCCCTTCGCGACCAGCACCTCCCGGAACGCGCGGTCGGCCAGCAGCCGCGTGTAGTCGTTCACGCCGCCGTTGCCCTCGGTCTTGCCGACGACCGCGAGGACCCGGTCGGCCTCCAGCACGCCGTCGTCGATCAGCCGGGCCAGCCCGGACGCGTCGGTCACGCTCTCGATGGGGATCTTGCGGACTTCGATGGGATCGGGCACGTCATCGCTCCTCGGCCGGCTCTGCTGATCGGTTCGTACCCCGGCACGGCCCGAACGCTAACCGCGCGGCGGGCGGCGCTCACGGGCGAAACCAGCCCAAGGGGCACCGCCCGTTCGGCAACCTCCGCCAGGCCGGCCCGACGGGGCGGCCGTGTTCCTGGGCGGTCCCGGAAGATCAGGCGAGCCGGGCGAGGCGGTCCACGGCCTCGTCGATGACCTCGTCCTTCTTGCAGAACGCGAACCGGACGAAGTGGGCGCCGGCCTCCGCGTGGTCGTAGAACACCTGCGTCGGGATCGCGACGACGCCCGCCTTGGCGGGCAGGGCGCGGGCCAGTTCGAGCCCGTCGGAGAAGCCCAGCGGCCGGATGTCGGCCTGCACGAAATAGGTGCCCTGCGGCCGGTACGCGGCGAATCCGGCGGCCTCCAGGCCCGTGATGAGCCGGTCGCGCTTGGCCTGCAGCGACGCGCGCAGGTCCCGCACCCACGGGAGCTCGTTGCGCAGCGCGTACGCGGCGGCCCGCTGGTAGGGGGCGCTGACCGCGTAGGTGAGGAACTGCTTGACGGTCTGGACGGCTCGAACGTACCGGGCCGGCGCGGTCACCCAGCCGGTCTTCCAGCCGGTCACCGAGAACGTCTTGCCCGCCGACGACACCGACACGGTCCGCTCGCGCATCCCGTCGAGCGCGGCGAGCGGGATGTGCTCGGCGCCGTCGAACGTCAGGTACTCGTACACCTCGTCGGTGATCGCGACCAGGTCGTGCTCGCGGCAGACGCCCGCGACGGCCTCCAGCTCGGCGCGGGTGAACACCGTCCCGGCCGGGTTGTGCGGCGAGTTCACCAGGATCGCCTTCGTGCGGGGGCCGACGGCGGCGCGCAGCTCGTCGGGGTCGAACGTGAAGCGGCCCTCGGCCGGGCGCAGCATGACGGGCCTGCGCACCGCCCCGGCCAGCGCGATCACGGCGGCGTAGGAGTCGTAGTACGGCTCGAAGACGATGACCTCGTCGCCCGGCCCGGCGAGCGCCAGCACGGACGCGGCGATGCCCTCCGTCGCGCCGACGGTCACGTACACCTCGGACATCGGGTCGTATTCCAGTCCGTAACGCTCGAGCCGCTGCGCCGCGACGGCCTCGCGCAGCTCGGGCAGCCCGGGGCCGGGAGGGTACTGGTTGCCGCCCGTCCGGATCGCCTCGACCGCCGCGTCCAGCATCGCCTCCGGGCCGGAGGCGTCCGGGAAGCCCTGGCCGAGATTGATGGACCCGGTGGCCGTGGCCAGCGCGGACATCTCCGCGAAGATCGTCTCGCCGAATTCCCGCATCCGCGGCACCAGAGGCTCAGTCACGGCACCAGCCTACGGGGCGCCTCAGATCCAGCCCATCTCCTGGGCGGCGCGGACGGCGGCGAAGCGGGACGGCTCGCCGAGCTTGCTCATCGCCGTGGAGAGGTAGTTGCGGACGGTGCCCTCCGACAGGTGCAGCAGCGTCGCGATGCGGGCGGTCTCGGTGCCGGCGCCGGTGAGCCGGAGGATCTCGCGCTCGCGCTCGGTCAGCGGGTTGTCGCCGGCGGCCATCGCGGTCGCGGCGAGCTCGGCGTCCAGGTAGCGGCCGCCGCCGTGGACCTTGCGGATCGCGGTGGCCAGCTCCTGCGTCGGCGCGTCCTTGGCGACGAAGCCGCGCACCCCGGCGGCCATCGCGCGGCGCGGGTAGCCGGGGCGGCCGAAGCTGGTGAGGATGCACACCGCGCAGCGGGCGCCCGCGGCGGCGAGGTCCTCGGCGACGGTGAGGCCGTCCGCGCCGGGCATGTCGATGTCGAGGACGGCGACGTCGGGATCGTGCGCGGCGACGGCGGCGGCGACCTCGTCGCCCCGGCCGGTTTCGGCGACGACCTCCAGGTCGGGTTCCAGCCCGAGCAGCGCGGCGACGGCGCCGCGGATGAGGTGCTCGTCGTCGGCGCCGAAGTCGTCCATGCTCCCAGTCTCGCGGGGCGCGCAGGGCGGCGGTAGAAGGACGTGTCACCTGTTCGGGCGGCGGCTGTCAGCCGTTCCGCATGACAGGTGTCATGCGGGTGCCGGTGCGGGCGCGGGCGCGGGTCAGCCGGCGATGGAGATCACGTGGCCGATGGACGCCAGGTCGCCGGTGAGGTCGAGCAGGGCCCTGGCGACGTCGTCGCGGGTGATGTTGTACCCGCCGGTCACGCTGCGGTCGACGGCCTTGCGGTAGCGCCCGCGGCCCTCCTTGTTCGTGAGCCGCGGCGGGCGGACGATCGTCCAGTCGAGCCCGGAGTCGCGGACCTGGGCCTCGGCGACCCGCATGTCCGCGATGCCGTGCCGCAGGATCCGGCTGAGGACCAGCGGTTTGACGACGTACCGGGTGAGCGGGTCGTCGCCCGGCTCGGTCGAGATCGCGCCCATGCTGACCATGAGGAACCGCCCGGCGCCGGTCGCGCGCATAGCGGCGATGATGCTGCGCGAGCTGTCGCCGCAGACGGTGGTGGGACCGGCGCCGCGCGCGCCCATCGCGCTGACGACGGCGTCGGCGCCCTTCACCGCCGGCTCGATCGCTGCGGGGTCCATGACGTCGGCGCGCACGACGGCGGCGCGCTCGCGCAGGCCGGCGGGCAGCCGGCCGGGGTCGCGGACGACCGCGGTGACCTCGTGGCCCTCGTCCAGCGCCAGGCGGACGAGCCGGGTGCCGATGCCGCCGGTCGCGCCGAAGACGGTGAGCTTCATCGTGATCCCCCCAGGGGTGAGTAAATTTTCACTAACCCCTATCCTGAGGTTAGTATCCACTCACTGTCAAGGGGACGGGCCGATGAGCGCGCGCGAACGGATCCTGGACGCGGCGGCCGACGTCATGCGGGAACGCGGCGTCGCCGGCGCCACCACCAAGGAGATCGCGAAGGCCGCCGGGTACTCCGAAGCGCTGCTGTACAAGCACTTCCGCGACAAGGAGCAGCTGATGCTGGCCGTGCTCAAGGAGCGGATGCCGGCGTTCACCGCGAAGGCCGTCGCGGGCGAGGCGACCGTGGAGGCCAACCTGGTCGGCGTCGCGCACGGCGGGCTCGCCTTCTACCGGCGGGCATTCCCGATGATGGCGTCGATGGCCGCGCAGCCGCAGTTGATGGCGGCGAGCCGCGAGGCGCTGCGCAAGTACGGCGCGGGACCGCGGGAACCGGTCCGGGCGCTCGCCCGCTACCTGGACGCCGAGCGCGACCTCGGCCGGGTCGCGGCGGGCGCCGACACCGCCGCGGTCGCCGCGCTGCTGATGGGCGGCTGCTTCCAGCAGGGCTTCCTGCACTACTACGCCGCGCCGCCGGACGCGCCGGAACTGCCGGAGTCGGCCGCCGCCGACCTCGTCCGGCCGCTGCTCCCGGCCCTGCTCCCCTAGCTCCGGCCCGGATCGCGGTCGCGGGCGCGGACGAAGTCGACGTCCTCGGGGGCGCGGCCGGGCCAGGTCAGCCGGGTGACCGCGGGCGGGGTCTCGGCGACGACCCGGCCGCGGGCGATCACGTGGGACGGCCGGGTCTGCCGCCGGACGGCGTCGTACGGCGACGACGCGGGCAGCACCACCAGGTTCGCCGGGCGGCCCGGCGCGATGCCGTAGCCGTCGCCGAGGCCGAGCACGCGCGCCGCCCGGTCCGTCACCATCGCGAACGCCTCGTCGATCTCGGCGGCGCCGGTGAGCTGCGCGGCGGCGATCCCGACCAGCGCGACCTGCAGCGGCGACGCCGTCCCGAGCGGGAACCACGGGTCCATGACGTCGTCGTGGCCGAACGCGACGTTCACCCCGGCGGCGAGCATCTCCTTGACCTGGGTGAGGCCGCGCCGCTTCGGGTGGGCGTCGAACCGGCCCTGCAGGCACAGGTTGGCGAGCGGGTTGCAGACGAGGTTGACGCCCGAGCGCGCCAGGATCCGCTGGAGCTTGTAGGAGTAGGCGCCGTTGTAGGAGCCCATCGCGGTGGTGTGGGACGCGGTGGCGCGGCCCTGGAGCCCGCCGCGCCGGGCGAGGGTGGCGAGCACCTCCACGAACCGGGACTGCTCGTCGTCGATCTCGTCGCAGTGCGCGTCCAGCAGCAGCCCGTACCGCTGCGCGACGTCGAAGGCGATCTCAAGGGAGCGGACGCCGTCCTCGCGGGTGTCCTCGAAGTGCGGGATCGCGCCGACCGCGTCGACGCCGCGTCTCGCGGCCTCCTCCAGCAGCTCGGCGCCGTCGTCGAAGGAGCAGACGCCCTCCTGCGGGAACGCGACGAGCTGGAGCCCGATGACGTCTTTGACGCGCTCGCGGACCTCGAGCATGGCGTCGAGCGCGACGAGCCCGGGATCGGTGACGTCCACGTGGCTGCGGACGTGGAGCACGCCGTTCGCCGCGTACCAGCGCAGCACCTCGGTCGCGCGGGCGATGACGTCGTCGCGGGTGAGGGTCGCCTTGCGCTCGCTCCACACCGCGATCCCCTCCCACAGGGACCCGGACGCGTTCCAGCGCGGCTCGCCGGCGGTGAGGGTGGTGTCGAGGTGGACGTGCGGCTCCACGAACGGCGGGCTCACCAGGCCGCCGGCCGCGTCCACCAGCACGTCGGCGGCGGGCCCGCCCCCGGGCTCGGCCGCGGGGGCGACGCGGCCGAAGCGGTCGCCGTCGATCTCGATGTCGTGCAGGCCGTCCCGTCCGGCGAGGCGGGCGTTCGTCACGAGCTTCATGCGCGCTCCCTGCCCACGGCTACGGAGCGAGGTCGCCCAGGCGGGTCTTCACGACCTTGCCCATCGCGTTGCGCGGCAGCGCGCCGACCAGATGGACGACGCGGGGCCGCTTGTGCACCGACAGCCGCCCGGCGACGAAGTCGATCAGCTGCCGCTCCGTCACCCCGTCCGCGACGACGTAGGCGGTGACCTGCTCGCCGAGATCGTCGTGCGGCGTCCCCGCGACGGCCGCCTCCCGCACCGCCGGGTGCGCGAGCAGCGCGTTCTCGACCTCGCCCGCGCCGATCCGGTACCCGCCGCTCTTGATCAGGTCGGTGGACGCGCGGCCGACGATGCGGTGCCACCCGTCCGGGCCGATCGTCGCGATGTCGCCCGTGCGGAACCAGCCGTCCGGCGTGAAGGACTTCGCGGTCGCCTCCGGGCGGTTCAGGTAGCCCTTGAACGGGTGCTCGGCGCGGACGTGCAGCTCCCCCGGCGTCTCCCCGTCGTGCGGGACCGCGTCGCCGTTCTCCGCGGCGAGGCGCGTCTCGATGCCGGGCAGCGGGAACCCGACGTAACCGGGACGGCGTTCGCCGTCCGCGCGCGCACTGACGGTGATCAGGGTCTCGGTCATGCCGTAGCGCTCGACCGGGCGGTGGCCGGTGAGCGCCTCCAGCCGCTCGAAGGCGGGCACCGGCAGCGGCGCGCTGCCGGACACCAGCAGCCGCGCCGCGCGCATCGCCTCCGCGGACGCCGGGTCGGCCGCCAGCCGGGACCACACCGTCGGGACGCCGAAGAACAGGCTGCCGCCGTCCTCGCTCGCCGCCGCCGCGTACGCCTCCGGCCGCGGACGTCCCGTGTGGACGAGGCGCGACCCGACCCGCAGCGGCCCGAGCACGCCGAGGACCAGGCCGTGCACGTGGAACAGCGGCAGCCCGTGCACCAGCACGTCGTCCGGCGTCCACGCCCACGCCTCCGCCAGCGAGTCGAGGGCCGCCGCGATCGCGGCACGGGAGATCATCACGCCCTTCGGCGGGCCGGTCGTCCCGCTCGTGTACAGGATCAGCGCGGTCGCGTCCGCAGCCGGCCCCTGCGTGGCGGCCGCCGCCTCGGACGCGGGGAGGTCGTCGATCGGGATCAGAGGCGGGCCGCCGTCGCCGGTGTCCGTGCCGCGGGCCGCCAGCAGCAGGGCCGCGCCGGAGTCGTTGAGGATGTGGGCGCGCTCGTCCGGGCCCGAGTCCGGCGGCAGCGGCACCACCGGCACGCCCGCCATGAGGCCGCCGACGACCGCGATCGCCGTCTCCGCGCTCGCCGTGGCGTGCACCGCGACCGCGCCCGCACCGGCGATCTCCGCCGCGACGGCCGACGCCCGGTCGAGCAGCTCCTCGCGCGGCAGCTCGCGGTCGGCGATCCGCACCGCTCCGCCGGTCTCGCCGAGCAGATCCCTCACTGGCCTCTCCCCTGCTCCTCGCCGTCTCTTCCGCCTTGCCCACCCAACCGGCCCCGCGCGGTCACGAGCCTTGGCCGTCCTGCCCGTCGAGCAGATCCCGCCGGTCTTGCTCATTGCGCGCGTCCTGCTCGTCCAGCCAGGCGAGCACCTCGTCGGTGTGCTCGCCGAGCAGCGGCGGCGCGGTGTGGACGCGCGGCTCGGCGCCGTCGAACCGCAGCGGCGGGCCCGGCAGCTCGATCCGGCCCAGCGTCGGATGCTCCACCTCGATCACCAAGCCCTGCGAACGGGTCTGCTCCCAGGTGTACACCTCGTCGATCGACCGGATCGACCCCGCCGGCACCCCCGCACCGTTCAGCCGCTCCAGCCACGCCTCCCGGGTGTCCCCCGCCAGGACGCGCTCGATGTCGGCCGTCAGCTCCGCCCGGTTCGCCGACCTCTTCGGGATCGTCGCGTAACGCGGATCGTCGGCGTCCAGGCCCACGAGCGGCGCGAACCTCCGCCACAGGTTCTGGTTCGCGACGCCGATCTGGATCTGGCCGTCCTTGCAGCGGAACGTTCCGTACGGCGCGATCGTCGGATGGTCGTTGCCGACCGACTCGGGCACCTCCCCGGCGACCGTCCACCGCGTCCCCTGGTACATGTGCGCGCCGACCACCGACGCCAGCAGCGATGTCCGCACGACCGAGCCGCGGCCCGTCCGCGTCCGCTCGTACAGCGCCGCCAGCACCCCGGACGCGGCGTTGCCCGCCGCGAGGATGTCCGCGATCGACAACCCCACCTTGCTCGGCGTCCCCGGCGGGCCCGTGACGCTCATGATCCCGGCCTCGCCCTGCATGATCGCGTCATAGCCGGGACGGCCGCCCTCCGGGCCGTCATGCCCGAACCCGGTGATCGACAGGACGATCAGCCGCGGGTTCAGCTCGTGCAGCCGCTCCACGGGGAAGCCGAGCCTGTCCAGGACCCCGGTGCGGAAGTTCTCGACCAGCACGTCCGCATGCCGCACCAGCCTCGCCAGGGTGTCCTTCCCCTCGTCCGACTTCAGATCGACGGTGATGGACTCCTTGTTCCGGTTGATCGACAGGTAGTAGGTGCTCACCTGGTCCTCGCCCGCGAACGGCGGCCCCCAGCCGCGCGTCTCGTCGCCCGTGCCGGGCTGCTCCACCTTGATCACCCGCGCGCCGAGATCGGCGAGCGCCATCGTGGCCTGCGGTCCGGCGACCACACGGCTGAGGTCGACGATCACTACGCCTTCGAGCGGTCCGGGCAAGGGGCGTCCTCCTTCAGGGGCGGGCACCTGGAAGTATGCCGTCCGTGCCGCCGTCGCCCCGGACCCACCCCGCGCTCGCCGCGCGGCTTCTCGCGCTGCCCCCGTCCTGCGGGCCCGCGCGGCTGGTCGCGATCGACGGGCCGAGCGGCGCCGGCAAGTCCACCTTCGCCGACCATCTCGCGGCCGTCCTGGCGGGAGCGCCGGTGATCCGGTCGGACGACTTCCGCGTGCCGTGGGACGCCGACCCGCTGACCTGGTGGGAGCCGCTGCGGCGCGCCGTCCTCGATCCGCTGTGCGCCGGGCGGGCCGCCGTGCTGCGCCGCTACGACTGGCACCTTGATCGGTACGGGCCGCCGGAGGAGATCCCGCCGCCGCCCGTCCTCATCGTCGAAGGCGTCGGGGCGGCATGGGCGGGGTCGCCCGCCGCGTACCGGATCTGGATCGACGCGCCGCGCGAGCTGCGGCGGGCCCGCGCCATCGACCGCGATGGACCGGAGTACGCCGACGCCTGGGACCGGTGGTCGGCGCGGGAGGCCGCGTTCTTCGCCGAGGACGGCACCCAGGCCCGCGCCGACCTCCTCGTAGACGGGACGGCGCCACTGCCGGCGCGCTATTGATCCGGCGCGGTTCTTCTACGGGCACCAACTTGTTTCTTTTTGTGGCGCACATCGCATGGCCGACGACTCCAGAATGATGGCGAGAAAACCTAGAATGAGGCCGTAGATCTTCTCTCGATGCCATTCGAAGCGCCTGTGACACTCGTCACTTCTGGCGATTCGTGAAGGGAATTCGCAGCCCTTCGGGAAGGCGCATCACATGATCGACGTCAACCTCGTCATGGTCTTCCTCGTGCTCGGGGCGGGTGCGGTGCTCACCGTCCTGATCAGCGGTTTCCTGGGATGGGCGGTGCGGCGCCGCGATGGCCGCGCCGGTTCGGCGGCTCCCGCTCCCGGCGTTCACCGGACGCGGGAGCAGGAGCGGCAGCCCGTTTCCTGAGCGCCGGTCAGGAACCCGCCTTCTTGGGCTTGAGGAGTTCCAGCACCGCGGCGTCCCCGTGCTGCCCGATGAGGTCGACCGGTGTCTCCGCGTCCTTCTGTCCGGCGGCGACATGGTCCTTGAGCGCCTGCAGGAGTTCGACGCCCTCGTCGCTGCGGCCGTATCCGGGGCTCGCGATGATGAGCTCCCAGAGGTGCCGGGCCTCGTCGAACGTGTCGGGGAGGCCTCCCTCCTCGATGCCCATCGCGGAGCCGATGATCTTCCAGACGCCCATCCAGGTGAGGAGGGCGTCGCCCTCCGGGACATCCTCCCCGACCTCCTTCAGCCCGATCAGGGGCGTGTAGGAGAAGGTCAGCAGCGTGTAGGCGAGGCTGACCTGGTTGATGTAGGGGTGGTCCGGCGGTGCCGGGTTCATGTCCGCGATCGTGACGTGGCGGTCGCCGAGGGACGGCAAGGTCTCCCCGGCCGGCGCCCGCGACGACTACGGCGTCGTCCTCCGCGACGGCGCGGTCGACGCTCACCGCAGCGGGACGGCGAACTCGCCGACCGGGCCGGCGTCCTGGCCGGGGCCGGGGACGAGGGCTGGTCCGGTCCCTCCCGCAGACCTACGCCTACATCGACGGCGCGAAACTGCTGGTCAAGACGCGGCGGCTCGCCGAAGTCGGCTTCATACCAGAACGGCTCGAGACGACCGACCAGATCATGGACAGCGTCCGGCCGCGACGCGGGACGGGTCCCGGTCGAGGGGGTCGCCCCAGCCGCCGCCTCCGGTGGTGCGGATGCGGATGACCTGGCCGGCGCGGACGGGGTGGTCGTCGACGAGGCCGTCCATCGAGCAGGCCGAGCACCGTTGCGACGCCCGCCGCGAACCCCTCGGCGGGATCGGCGGGCGTGGACGGGGTCTTGGTGGTGACGAGCTCGCCGCCGGCCCCGTCCTCTCCGGCGTCCAGCGCGACGACGTCGGTGAACGTCCCGCCCGTGTCGATCCCGATGCGCAGCCGCCGTGCCATGCCCAACGGTCTGCCGGACGGCCCGCACCTGCGGAACCGTCGCAATGTGCCAACAGGACGGCCGCTCTTTGAGCAGGGCGCGCGCCGCGGACGGGGGACGCGCCGCCGCCGCGGGCGCGGCGCTAGGCTGGGCAGCCGTCCGAAAAACGAACCCGACGACACCGCTGGAGCCCGTTCATGGCGCTTGAACGCCCCGAGATCGACTTCCCCGAGGGGCAGCCGCCCGCGCACCTCGACATCACCGACATCACCAAGGGCGACGGCCCCGAGGCCGTGAAGGGCTCGACCGTGTCGATGCACTACGTCGGCGTCTCCTGGTCCACCGGCGAGGAGTTCGACGCGTCCTGGAACCGGGGCGGCACGCTGGACTTCGAGCTCGGCTCCGGGCGCGTCATCAAGGGCTGGGACATGGGCATCGCCGGGATGAAGGTCGGCGGCCGGCGCAAGCTGGTCATCCCGCCGCACCTGGCCTACGGCGACCGCAGCCCGAGCCCGGCGATCAAGCCCGGCGAGACGCTGATCTTCGTCGTCGACCTGGTCGCGGTGAACTAGGACCGCGGGTCCGCGCGCCTGCGCGCGGCCCAACGGCGGGCAATCGGGCGGTGAAAATCCGGCCGGTCGCCCGCCGCCGCCGTTTCCGGGGACGGCCCGTCCGGTATCAGACGTTCATGATCGAGGCGCGCGGGCTGACGAAGCGGTACGGCGACACCACCGCCGTCGACCGCGCCACCTTCAGCGTCGCGCCGGGCCGGGTGACCGGCTTCCTCGGCCCGAACGGCGCAGGCAAGACGACGACGATGCGGATGATCCTCGGTTTGGACCGTCCGACCGCCGGCGAGGTCACCGTCGGCGGCCGCCGCTACCGCACGCTCGGCGCACCGCTGCGCGAGGTCGGCGCGCTCCTCGACGCCCGCAACGCGCACGGCGGCCGCAGCGCCTACAACCACCTGCTGTGCCTGGCCAAGAGCAACGCGATCCCGCGCCGGCGCGTGGACGAGGTGCTGGACCTCGTCGGGCTGCGGAGCGTCGCGAAGAAGCGGTCCAAGGGGTTCTCGCTCGGCATGGGGCAGCGGCTCGGCATCGCCGCCGCGCTGCTCGGCGACCCCGGCGTGCTGATGTTCGACGAGCCGGTGAACGGGCTGGACCCGGAGGGCATCCTGTGGATCCGCACGCTGATGCGGCGGCTCGCGCGGGAGGGCCGCACCGTGTTCGTCTCCAGCCACCTGATGTCGGAGATGGCGCTGACCGCCGAGCACCTCGTCGTCATCGGCCGGGGCCGCATCCTCGCCGACACCGGGATGGCCGAGTTCATCGGCGCGAACGCGACCAGCCACGTGCTGGTGCGGTCGCCGCAGGCAGCCGAGCTGGCGCGGCTGCTGGCGGGGCCGGGGCGGCGGCTGGAGCCCGCCCCGGACGGCGCGCTGCGCGTGTACGGGGCGCGGGCGGCGGAGATCGGCGACGTCGCCGCCGACCACGGGCTGCGGCTGCACGAGCTGGCGACCGTCCAGCCCTCCCTGGAGGAGGCGTTCATGCGGCTGACCGGCGAGGCCGTCCAGTACCACGCCGGCGTGCCGGGCGCGGCGGCTCCGGTTCCGCCGGGGTCGGGCGCGTGAGCGCCCCGGCCGCCGCCGCGGGGACGGGTCCGCGCCGGGACGCCCGGCGCGTCCGGTTCGGGCACGTGCTGTCCGCGGAGTGGACGAAGATCCTGACGGTCCGGTCGACGTTCTGGACGCTGCTGGCCGGCGCGGTCGTGCTGGTCGGGTTCTCCGCGCTGTGGGCGCTGGCGTTCACCGCGTCCTTCGACCAGATGAGCGCCCGCGACCGCGCGACGTTCACCCCGATGCTGCCGACGCAGGTCGCCTACTACTTCGGCCTGGTGGTCTTCGGCGCGCTGGGCGTGCTGGTCATCACCGCCGAGCACACCACCGGAATGATCAAGACTGCGCTGACGGCGGTGCCGCGGCGCGCCGCGTACCTGGCCGCCAAGACCCTGGTGCTGGGCGCGGTCGTGCTGGCGGTCGGGATCGTCGTGACGTTCGCCTCGTTCTACGCGGCGCAGGGCATCCTCGCGTCCAAGCACCTCGACGGCTCGATCGGCGACCCCGGGGTGCTGCGCGCGGTGATCGGCGGCGGGGTCTACCTGGCGCTGGTCGCGATCCTCGCGCTCGGCATCGGGACGCTGCTGCGGCACACCGCGGGCTCGGTCGTGCTGCTGTTCGTGGTGCTGTTCGTGCTCGGCATCGCGGGCGGCTTCCTGCCGAGCACGTGGGGCGACACCGTCAACAAGTTCCTGCCGTCCAACGCCGGCGGCGCGATCCTCGACCCGGTGCACAAGTCCGGTTCCCTCGCCCCGTGGACGGGCCTCGGCGTGTTCGCGGTCTACACGGCGCTCGTCCTGGCCGCCGCCCTGATCCTCTTCGAACGCCGCGACCCCTGAACCACGTTGACTTGTGGCGTGTCGTGGTTAAAACGGCGTCGATAACCACGACACGCCACAAGTCAACGGCGGCGGCGGGCGAGGAGGTGGCCGAGGGCGACGCCGGCGAGGGCGACGGCGCCGCCGGCGAGGAACGCGGCGACCATCGGCGCACCGGGCATCGCGCTGGACGCGGGCGGTTCGGCGGCGGCGCGGCCTGGGAAGACCCGGCCGGTCTCCGGCCGGGCGGCGGGAGAGGGCGCGGCCCGCGGGGCGGGGGACGGCGCCTCCCGCGGGGCGGGGGACGGCGGCTCCGGCTCGGCGGGCGGGGCGGTGAGGTCGCGTTCGACGGCGGCGAAGAACTCCCCGGCCGTCCGCTTGGCGACGCCGCCGAGCATCCGCTGCCCGACGCCGCCGATCATCCCGCCGACGACCGCGTCGGCGGCGTAGTCGACGCGGGTGGAGCCGCCGCCGTCCGACAGCCGGACGCGGACCGTCGCGTCCACCGTGCCGGGCGTGCCCTGGCCCTGCGCGCGCAGCGTGAACGCGTGCGGCGGGTCGGGGTCGGCGAGCTCGACGCGTCCGACGTAGGTGCCCTGGATGGACGCGACGCCCGCGGTGACCGTCATGCGGTAGGTGTCGGGGCCGGTCTCCTCGAGGGAGCGGCACCCGGGGATCGTCCGGGCGAGCACGGCCGGGTCCTGGAGCGCGTCCCAGACGCGGGCGAGCGGCGCGGCGACGCTGGCACTGCCGTTGACCTGCATTGGTAGTCAGGGGCGCGGTGCCGCGAACGGTCCGGTTCCCCATCCCCCTTTCAATCCGTACGTGCGGTTTTCCCGAACACGGCTTACCGATGATCTTCTTGACATGGTTACGCAGCTCCTGGGTAGCGGACGGTGCCTCGTAGGCGATACAGGCCGTGCCCGTTGAACCGCGCCTCGTCCCACTGCTGGGCCTGGCCGGCCCGCAGGTTCCTGCCCCGCTTCTTCTCCATCAGACGGTTCAGGCGCCAGACGACGTAGCTGTCGATCTGCTGGAACTTGTCGGCGGCGTTCCCGGTTCGGAAGTAGTTGCCCCATCCACGCAGGATCGGATTCAGGTCCGCGATCACTTGGCGGATATCCGTTCCAGACCGATGAGGACCCGTATGTCCACCCGCCGCGTCGGCGAGGGACGGTAACGGCTTTCCCGAAGATCGGCCTGGAGCTCCGCCAGCAGGCGAGAGACCCCGTACTCCTCTTCCAGGAACGCCAGGGTCACCCGATCGACCCCGGCGGCACCGCGATTGGCCCGGACCCGTCCCCACGCCTCCCACAGGACGTCACCCCTGTGGATACGGTCGAACAGGGCATGGAAACGCCGCTCCGGAGACTGCTTGGCCGCAGCCCATAGCCGTCGTTGAAGTCGTCGCACTTTCACGATCGACGGGCGGCCATCACCGCGGCCTGCCCCGCCTCCCGCTACGCCGGGCTGACGCCCGGCCGGGTCGTTGGACCGGGCGGTCCCGGCCATGCCCTCGCGCTTACCCTCTCCCACGGCGTGATCAAAGTGAGGGCCCTTCCCTCCCGGCGCGTTCTGTTGCACGCCGATCACAGGTACTACGCCCCTCTCGGACTCCCGCTGCCCTCCAGACGACTTCACCATCGGCTTATACGTCCGGTCTCGTGCCCGACGAAGGCGTGGTCAGACGGGTCTCCCCTGTTCCGGCCGAGACCGTGCACACGTGCCGCCCTCCCTACCCCGGAGGAACCCGACGGGCTGACCCTGGAACAAGGCGTCTCTCCGACGGACCGGGACCTGCTAGCGGGCGCTCCAGTGCCTACCCGCACGGGACTTCCACCCGTAGGCCTCGGCCAGCTTTCAGGACGCACCATGGTCCGACTCTAGGGAACGCATGCGCCGTGCCGAACGGCAACATCTGACATGACCCGCCGAGGATGCGGCGGGTCCCCGGCGACGGCCCAGCGAAATGGTCAGATATGTCCGGCTGATTCGGTCGCGTGCGAACTCCCCGGCGCGCGGGCGCGTCAACCGAAGCGAACGACCGAACCCCCAACCGAATGGAGTACGCGGCCGATGCGAGGGAAGACGCCCGTGATCGCGATGGTGACCGCCGGAGTCGTCGGAGTGGCCGCGGGCGGCTGGCCGGTGATGCGGGCCGAGGCCGGCGGCGACTCCGGGCCGTCGATGCGGGCGCAGCTGTCCTCGGTGCTCGCCGACCAGCGGTGGGCGATGCCGAAGCCCGGCACGTGGACGCCGCCGAAGCCGTCGGCGGACGGGCTCCCGCCGGTCATCGACCACATCGACACCACCGAGCGCGTCGTCTTCCTCACCATCGACGACGGCTACACCTACGACTCGGAGTTCGTGGACATCGTCCGCAAGGAGAAGGTGCCGATCCTGACGTTCCTGACGACGACGTACCTGCACGGCCAGGGCCAGTACTTCCTCGCGATGCGCAACGCGGGCTCGCAGATCGAGGACCACACCGTCACGCACCCGAACATGCCGTCGCTCGCCCCCGACGCGCAGAAGCGGCAGATCTGCGACTCGGCGGATGCGATCCAGCGCGAGTACGGCCGCCGCCCGCAGATCTTCCGGCCGCCGTTCGGCGCCTACAACCAGGCGACGCGGCAGGCGTCCAAGGACTGCGGGATGAAGTCGATCCTCACCTGGACGGCGGAGTTCTACAACGGCACGTCCGGGCCCGGCGTCGGCTACAACGGGTTCGCGCGGGCCGACGGCGGCAAGGGCTTCAAGCCCGGCGACATCATCCTGATGCACTACCGCAAGGGCCTGGCCGGGGAGTTCCGGATGATCCTCGGCTGGATCCGGCAGGCCGGGCTGCGGCCCGCCGCCGTGCAGAACTACCTGCCGCGCTCGCTCGGCGGCAACGCGCCCGACACGCCCGCCGCGAACTGACCTCCGGGGCCCGCCCCGGCGCGCGGGCCCTCCCGGACGCGCAGGCCCGGGTCTTCGGACGCCCGTTCGCGCAGCTCGTACAGGGCGTCCGGGGACAGCGGCATCGCCTCGACGCGCAGCCCCTCGGCGTCCTCGACGGCGGACGCGACGACGGCCGACACCGGGATCACGCCGGCCTCGCCCGCGCCCTTGATGCCGAGCGGGTTCAGCGGCGACGGCGTCTCCAGGTGGTCGGTCTCGATGCGCGGGACCTCCGTCGCGTACGGCATGAGGAAGTCCATGAACGAGGCGTTCAGCAGCTGGCCGGACTCGTCGTAGACCATCCGCTCGTAGAGGGCGCCGCCGACGCCCTGCGCGACGCCGCCGTGGATCTGGCCCTCGACGACCATCGGGTTGACGAGCCTCCCGCAGTCGTGCACGACCGCGTACCGCAGGATCGCGATCTCGGCGGTGTCCGGGTCGGTCTCCACGATCGCGGCGTGCGCGCCGGCGGCGAACGTCGACCGGACGGGCGAGTAGTAGCCGCGCCCCTCCAGCCCGGGCTCGTCCCCCTCCGCGACGGGCGGCTCGGTCGCCGGCCGGCCCACCGCGAACTGCGTCGCGGCGGCGGTCTCCGCGTCGAACGCGTACCGCAGCGGGTTCGACAGGACCGCGACCGTCCGCAGCGGGACGGACGCCGAGGTGTCGCCGCGGACGTGCACGACCCCGTCGGTGATGTCCAGGTCGCGCGGGTCGGCCTCGAGGGCCTCCCCCGCGATCCGCAGCGCCTTGTCGCGGACCTTCCGGCACGCCAGCGCGATCGCGTTGCCGCTCATCACCGCGGCGCGCGAGGCGAACGTGCCGACCGCGTACCCGAACCGGCGCGTGTCGCCGGTCGTGACGTGCACGTCCCGGATCGGTACGCCGAGCTCGGCGGCGGCGATCTGCGCGAACACGGTCTCGTGGCCCTGGCCCTGCGAGGTCAGCCCGGTCGACACGTGCACCCGCCCGGCCGTGTCGATCTCGACGTGCCCGCCCTCGTACGGGCCGACGCCCGTGCCCTCGACGTACACGCCGAGCCCGATGCCGATGCGGCGGCCGCGGCGCGCGGCGGCCTTCCGCTCCGCCTCGAACCCGTCCCAGCCGATCAGCTCGCGGACCTTGCGCAGCAGCTCGGGGTAGTCGCCGGAGTCGTAGATCAGCGGGCGGCCGTCCTGGAACGTCAGGCCCTGGTCGTAGGGGAACTCATCGGGCTGGATGAAGTTGGCGAAACGCACGTCGGCGCGGTCGAGGCCGAGGTGGCGGGCGATGCGGTCCATCGTCCGCTCCATGCAGAACACGCCCTGCGGGCGGCCCGCGCCCCGGTACGGCGTGACGATGAGGGTGTTGGTGTAGAGGCTGACGACCTCCGCCCGGTACGCGCCGATCTTGTACGGGCCGAGCAGCTGCGTGGACGTGACGATCGGGATGATGATCCCGTACGGGGTGTAGGCGCCGTGGTCGTGCAGGATCCGCACGTCCAGGCCGAGGACGCGGCCGGCGTCGTCGAACCCGACGCGGACGTCCTGGAGCTGGCCGCGCTCGTGGGCGGCGGCGACGAAGTGCTCGCGGCGGTCCTCGGTCCACTTGATCTCGCGGTCGAGGAGCCGCGCCGCCCACGGGACGAGCACCTCCTCCGGCCACGGATGGACGATCTTCACGCCGAACCCGCCGCCGACGTCCGGCGCGACGACCTCGACCTTGCCGTTCGGCAGGCCGAGCCGCGCCGCGATCGCGGCGCGCACGCTCGTCGACGCCTGCGTGGAGGAGTACACGCGCAGCGACCCGTCGTCGGCGTCCCACCGCGCGTACACGCCGCGCCCTTCCAGCGGCGTGGACGCCGACCGCTCGATCGACAGCCGGAACTCCAGCGTGTGCGGCGCCGCGTCGATCGCCGCGGCGGCGTCGCCGGTCTCCTGGAGCAGGACGGCGCCGACGTTGCCGGGGACGTCGTCGTGGACGAGGTGGTCGGCGCGCTCGGCGTTCTCGATGCCGACGACGGCGGGCAGCGGCTCGTACTCGACGCGGATGCGCTCGGCGGCGTCCTCGGCGAGGTACCGGTCGCGGGCGACGACCATCGCGACGGGCTCGCCGACGTGCCGGACGACGTCGCGGGCCAGCGGGTACCCGGTGCGGCCGTGCGTCAGGGCGGGGTGCGGGATGAGCAGCGGCAGCGGCTCGCCGACGCGTCCCGGCAGGTCCTCCCAGGTGTAGACGGCGACGAGGCCGTCCACGTCGAGCGCGTCGGACACGTCGATGCCGGTGATGCGGGCGTGCGCGTGCGGGGACCGGACGAACGCCGCCGCGAGCGCGTCCCGGCCGAGGTCGTCCAGGTAGCGGCCCCGGCCGGTGAGGAGCCGGGCGTCCTCGCGGCGCCGGACCGGCTCGCCGAACACGCGGGTCCCCATCAGGCCTCGCCTTCCGGGCCGGCGCCCGCGTCCGCGTCCACGCCCGCTTCCGCGAGCAGTTCGGCGGCGCGGTGCACCGACTTCACGATGTTCTGGTAGCCGGTGCAGCGGCACAGGTTCCCGGAGATGCCTTCGAGCACCTCGTCCTCCGTCGGTCGCGGCGTCTCCCGCAGCAGCGCGGTCACGGTGCACAGGAAACCGGGCGTGCAGAAGCCGCATTGCAGGCCGTGGCATTCGCGGAACGCCCGCTGGACCGGCGACGGCGTGCCGTCCGGCGCGGCGAGGCCCTCGACGGTCGTGACGTCGTGTCCGGCGGCCGTCACCGCGAACGTCAGGCAGGACCGCACCGGGTCACCGTCCATCAGCACCGTGCAGCAGCCGCAGACGCCGTGCTCGCAGCCCACGTGCGTGCCGGTCAGGCCGAGGTCGTGGCGGAGCAGGTCCGACAGCAGCCGGCGGGCCGGGACGCGCGCCGTGCGGTGCACCCCGTTCACCGTCAGCGCGATGTCGTGGAACTCCTCCATCACTCCCGCGCCCTCCTCAAGGCCTCCGCCGCGGCCGACGCCAGCGCCCTCTCCGTCAGTACCCCGGTGAGGTGGCGGCGGTAGCGGGAGCTCGCGTGGATGTCGGACTCGGGGTCGATCCGCTCCCGGACGTACGCGGCGGCGGCCGGCCAGTCGCCGTGCGGTCCCGCCGCCTCGGTCAGGTCCAGGACGAGCGGCACCGGCGCGATGCCGAGGTATCCGGCGCGGGCGGCGCCGATCCGCAGGTCCTCGTCGAGCGCGACGACCGCGGCGACGCCGGACAGCGCGTAGTCGCCGTGCCGCCGCGCCGTCTCGGTGAACGCCGTCCCGGTGCGGGGCGGCGCGGCGGGGAAGAACGCCTCGACGGCCAGCTCCCCCGGCGCGAGCGCCGACTCCAGCGGGCCGGCGAAGAACTCCGCCGCCGGGATCGTCCGGCGGCCCCGCGCCGACGCGGCCTCGACCGTCCCGCCGAGGACGGCGAGCACCGCGGGCAGCTCCGCCGCCGGGTCGGCGTGCGCGAGGCTCCCGACGACGGTGCCGCGGTTGCGGACGACCGGATGCGCGACGTGCCGCAGCGCCCGGCCCAGCAGCGGCTGCACGGCCGCCGCCTCCACCGACCGCTCCACCCGCGCGTGCCTGGCGAGCGCGCCGACCCGCACGCCCTCGTCGCAGCAGCGGACGGTGTCGAGCCCGGCGACGCCGTTGATGTCGACGAGGTCGGGCGGCGCGGCGAGGCGCATGTTGAGCAGCGGGATGAGGCTCTGCCCGCCCGCGAGCACCTTGGCCCGCGGGGCGTCCGCCAGCATGCCGAGCGCCTCGTCGACGGTGCGGGGCGCGTGGTGGCGGAACGGCGGCGGCTTCACGGCGCCGCCCCCTCAGCCCGCATCGCTCCCGCCGCCCCCGCCGTCCGAAGCCTCGCCCGGTCCGCCGGGTCTACCGGGCTCGCCCGCCGCGCCCGGACGGACCGGCCCGCCGATCTCCCGCTCCGCCGGCGCGATGACGCCGCCGCCCGCGCCGTCCGGGCGGCGCACCGCGTTCAGCAGGTGGTAGCCGACCAGCACCGCGATCGTGCCGAGCGCGATGCCCTGCAGCGGGAAGTCGTCGGTGATCTTCAGGGTGACGTTCCCGATCGCCAGGATGATCGCCGCCGCCACCGGGACGAGGTTGACCGGATCGCCGAAGTCGACCCGGTTCTCGATCCAGATCTTCGCGCCGAGCAGCCCGATCATCCCGTACAGCACGACGGTGATGCCGCCGAGCACCCCGCCCGGCGTCGCCGCGACCAGCGCGCCGAACTTCGGGCACAGCCCGAACAGCACCGCCACGACCGCCGCGACGTAGTAGGCGGCGGTCGAGTAGATCCGGGTCGCGGCCATCACGCCGATGTTCTCGGCGTAGGTGGTGGTGGGCGAGCCGCCGACCGCCGTGGCCAGCACCGTGCCGACGCCGTCCGCGCCGATCGCGCGGCCGAGGACCGGGTTCAGGTCGTCGCCGGTCATCGCCGCCACCGCCTTGACGTGCCCGGTGTTCTCCGCGATCAGCGCGATGACCGGAGGCAGCGCCAGCAGGACCGCCGAGGTCGTGAAGTCGGGCGCGTGCGTGTGCGGGAACCCGAACCAGTCCGCCGCCTTCACCGCCGAGAAGTTCAGCCGGTCGTGCGGGAACGCCGTCGCGACGCAGAACGGCCCCTCGGCCGTGCACGCCTTCCCGGCCCCGTCCAGCAGGTTCTGCCCGGGCAGCATCGACGTGATCTCCCCGGCCGTCTTGTCGAGCACCCACGACAGGACGAACCCGAACACCAGCGCCAGCAGGATCGCGATCCGCGACCAGAACCCGCGCAGGACCACCGTGCAGAACACCGCGAAGCACAGCGTCGCCAGCGCGACCCACTGGTCCTGCGGCCAGTACGTGTTCGCCACGACCGGCGCCAGGTTGAACCCGATCAGCATGACGACCGCGCCGGTCACCACGGGCGGGAACACCCGGTGGATCACCTCGCCGCCGAGGAAGTGCACGATCACGCCGATCACCAGCAGCACCGCGCCCGCGACCAGGATCGCGCCGGTCACCCGCGCGCTGTCGCCGCCCGCCGCGCGGATCGCCGCGACCGCCCCGACGAACGAGGCGCTGGTGCCGAGGTAGCTCGGCACCCGGCCGCCGACGATCAGCAGGAACAGGATCGTCGCGAACCCCGACATCATGATGGACAGGTTCGGGTCGAGGCCCATCACCACCGGGAACACGAACGTCGCGCCGAACATCGCGACCACGTGCTGGGCGCCGATGCCGGCGGTGCGCGGCCACGACAGCCGCTCCCCCGGCCGGACGACCTCGCCGGGCGGCGGCGTGCGCCCGTCCCCGTGCAGCTTCCAGCCGATCACCATCCGGGGTTCCTCCTGGTCGACGTGGGCGTCCGCGCCCGCTCGCGCTGCGGGCACGGTAGATCTACCCCGGCGGGCGGGCATCGGCGACATCTGCCGAAGTTCGGCGCGCCGTCCGGGCGGACCCGGGACGGCGACGCTACGCTCAGATACCGCGCATGCGCAGCACGTGCAGGGCGAGGGTGAGGTTGAGCCGCAGATGCGCGTCCTCGGTGAACGCCCCGAGCATCCGTTCCAGCTTGCCGATCCGGTACCGCAGCGTGTTGTAGTGGAAGTGCAGCCGGCGCGCCGTCTCGGCGACGTTGAGGTTCGTCTCCAGCAGCACCTGCAGGGTGCGGCGCAGGTCCACCAGCTCCGGCTCGTCGTCGACCGCGAGATCGCCGAGGGTCTCCCGGACGAACGCGTGCAGCTCCGCCGGGTCCGACACCAGGCTCAGCAGCCGGTACACGCCGAGCTGGTCGAAGTGCGCCCGCGCGCCCGCGCCGTGCAGCTGCCGCCCGACCCGGACGGCCTTCACCGCCTGCTCGTAGGCCTCCGGCAGCTCCGCCGGGCGCGTCACCGTCCGGCTGATCCCGGTGGAGAACGTGCGGCGCACCGGCAGGTGCTCGGCGAACAGCGCCGCCGCCTCCTTCACCATCGCCTGCACGGCGCCCGCGGCCGGCTCGCCGCCGCCGTCGGCGCCGGCGTCCGCGCCGACCACCGCGACGATCTCGTGCGCGAAGCTGGCGACCGCGGCGCCGCGGTCGTGCCGCCGCACGGCGGTGCTCCACGCCGCGGCGAGGCGCTCCTGCGCCGCCCGCTCCTCGGCGCCGCGGACGCCGCGCATCGCCGCGTCCGGGTCGGCCGCGCGCGCCCGCGCCGGCTCGGCGGCGCGCCGCTGTTCGGCGGCCCGGCCGCGGCCGGCGCCGGAGCCCTGCTTGCGGGGCCTGCCCTCGTTCTCCGGGCTCGGCGCCGGCGCCGGGACGGCGGCGCCGGATGCGCCCGCCGCGCCGGAGGCGGTGCGCGGCCGCCCGTCCAGCTCCGCGACGACCACCATCACCGGGCGGTCCAGGTCCCAGCCGAACCCGCCGCAGTGCGCGACGACCCGGTCGTCCTCGCCGGCGCGGCCCGCGAGGATGTCGCGCAGGAAGTCGGCGCGGTACTTGCTCTCCACCGCCGCGACCGCCTGCTGCTTGGTCACCACCAGCGCCGCGACCGTCGCGGCCCGCTCGAGGATGCCGAGGTCGGAGCCGCGCAGCGTGCCGGCCGGGGTGAACGCGATGATCCGGCCGTGGTCGAAGCCGCCCGCGACGACCGGCACCACCAGGTGGTCGCCGGTGCCGTGCGCGCCGATGATGCCGCAGCCGCCGCGCCCGCACGCCGCGTGCCGGCCCGCGTCGAAGCCCCGCATCGCCTGGACGTGCTCGTCGGGCCCGGCGCCCGCGAGCACCCGCTGCTCGCCGTCCAGCACCACGACCGCGACGTCCAGCAGCGACGCGACCTCGTCGACGACCTCCTGCAACCCGCCGCCGCACAGCACGATCTGCACCAGCGCCCGGTGCACCTCCTCGGTGCGGGCGAGGACGGCCGCCTGCCGGTTCAGGATGTCGGTGAGCACCTGGTTCAGGATGTCGTCGAAGCCGACGTCGTTGGGGAGCAGGATGAGCGGGAAGCCGCGCCGGTCCGCCTGCGCGATCATCTCGGCGGGCAGCGAGTCCAGGTAGCGGCCGAGCTTGATGGCCAGCGCCGCGAGGCCGCGCTCGTCCAGGTCGGCGACCAGGTTGTCCAGCGACTGCGGGGTGTTGCGGAGGGGGTAGCCGGTGGTCAGCAGCAGCTCGTTCGGTTTGACCCACGACAGGATGTCGGGGACCTCCATCACGTTGAGCCGCTGCACGACCCGGTCGAGCCCGGACCGTCCCGCGATGAGGCGCGCGCCGTCCAGGGTGCTGGCGCCGAGGACCTCGCCGACGGACAGGCCGTAGGTCAGTGTGCCGGTGCTCGCGAGCCGCAGGGCCGGTGGGCCCGGGTCCGCGCTGGTGTAACTCATGCCAGGGGTCACCTCGCCTTTTGGTGCGTACATCGCCGCGTGTGGCGTGATCGCTACCGGTATCTGATCAACAGTGACAACAAAGACGAACGATGACAACCATCCTTGGCAGCTTTTCCCATACGTCCGGTGCGAGGGCCGTTCTACCGTTTCGGCGGAGGCCGGGCCGCCCGCGATCCGGGCGGCAGCCGACACCGGCCTCGGGAGGATCCGTGACCGCACTCGTCCGCGACCCGATCCCGCTCCCGGCCCGTCCCGGACGGCGGCCACCCACCGCCGGCGCGGCGAGCCTGGCGCTGCGGCCGCTGCTGGACCCGCCGCGGCGGGCCGCACGGGTCATCGCGGTGTTCCCGTCCGCGCTCTACCTGGAGATCCGCGGCGGGCCCGAACCGCGCGTGCTGGCCGTCGTCACCTGCGACGCGGTCCGGCTGCCGAACGCGGTGGTGGTCGCCGCCGAGCGCCGCGAGCAGCCGTTCCGGTCCGTCCGCGAGGGCGACGAGGCGGTGGTCGGCGACGGCCGCGTGGAGGCCGGGGCGCTGTGCGTGCGGGTGCGCCGCTGGTGGGATCCGACGCCCGCGCTCGGGCCGATCCAGCCCGCCGCGCTCGGCCGCGGCGTCGCCGTCCTGGAGGACGCGTTCGCCGCCGCGGGGATGGCGGGCGGCGGGCTCGCCGGGCATCCGGACCCGCTGGCGCTCGCCGAGTGCTGCGCGGCGGGCGACCTCGCGGGCGCGGTGGAGGCCGCCGAGCGGATCGTCGGCCTCGGGCCGGGGCTGACGCCGAGCGGGGACGACATCCTGTGCGGGCTGCTGGTGTCGCTGCGGCTGGTCGGCGGCGCCGTCGCCGGCCGGCGGGGCGGGACGGCGGTGTGGCTGGCCGACTGGCTCGGCGCGGCCGTCACCGCGGACGCCGGCACCCGCACGACGGCGCTGGCCGCGACGCTGCTGCACTGCGCGGCGGCGGGCGGCGCCGGCGGGGAGATCGCCGCGGTGCTGCGCTGCGTCGCCGGGCACGAGCCGCCGTCCGCGGCCGTCCGGCGGCTGCTGGCGATCGGCCACACCTCCGGCACCGACCTGGCGTGGGGGGTCCTCGCGGGGTGCCGTGCCACGCTCGCCCTCTCCTCCCCCGGCCGCCGCCGTGCGGCGGCGAACCCGGCGGAGCACACCGCATGAGCGAAGCGAACCGGGGGGTGCGGGGGGTCGTCCCCCCGCAGGCGACACGCATGAGTAGCCCTGTGTCAAGCAGCAGTGGGTTGATCTTGTTTGAGGAGGGTCTGGAGGGCTCGGTGTTGGGCGGGGTCGTAGGGGACGCGGTCCTGCCAGCAGTGCCAGATCACGAACAGCCAG
>NZ_WBMS02000027.1 GCF_008923205.2 Actinomadura physcomitrii
CCCGCCCGGCGGTCGGCAGGCTGTTTCGCGCGGAGCTCTTGCGGAGCGGGAAACGGCCTGCCGACCGTGACGGGGGTTCCAGGGGGTCGCCCCCCTGGGAAAACGCAGCCCCCTGGGTCAACCCCTAGCGACCCGGTTGACCGCGGAGAGGATGGCCTTCAGGGAGGCGGTGACGATGTTGCCGTCGATGCCGACGCCCCATACCGTCGTGCCGTTGACGTCGCACTCGACGTATGCGGCGGCGCGCGCGTCGCCGCCCGCGCTCATCGCGTGCTCGGCGTAGTCCAGCACCCGCACGCCGATCCCGACGGACGCGAGCGCGTCCTCGAAGGCCGACACCGGGCCGTTGCCGACGCCCTCGATCTCGCGGATCTCGCCGTCCACCCGGACGTCGCAGCTGAGCACGTCCTTCTCGTCCACCCGGGACGTGGCGCGGTGCGCCAGCAGGCCGACGCGGGGGCCGTTGGCGAGGAACTCCGCCTCGAAGATCTCCCACATCCGCTCGGGCGTGACCTCGCCGCCCTGGTCGTCGGTGTGCTCCTGGACGACCCGGGAGAACTCGATCTGCAGCCGGCGCGGCAGCTCCAGGGAGTGCTCGGTCTTCATGATGTAGGCGACGCCGCCCTTGCCGGACTGGCTGTTGACCCGGATGACGGCCTCGTACGTCCGGCCGACGTCGTGCGGGTCGATCGGCAGGTACGGGACCTCCCAGGTGTAGTCGTCCACCGGCGTCCCGGCGGCCTCGGCGTCCCGCCTGAGGTGGTCGAAGCCCTTGTTGATGGCGTCCTGGTGGGAGCCGGAGAAGGCGGTGTAGACCAGGTCGCCGCCGTAGGGGTGGCGCTCGTGGACGGGCAGCTGGTTGCAGTACTCGACCGTGCGGCGGATCTCGTCGATGTCGGAGAAGTCGATCTGCGGGTCGACGCCCTGGGTGAACAGGTTCAGGCCGAGGGTGACCAGGCACACGTTGCCGGTGCGCTCGCCGTTGCCGAACAGGCAGCCCTCGATGCGGTCGGCGCCCGCCATGTAGCCGAGCTCGGCGGCGGCGACGGCGGTGCCGCGGTCGTTGTGCGGGTGCAGCGACAGCACGACCGAGTCGCGGTGGGCGAGGTTCCGGTTCATCCACTCGATCTGGTCGGCGTAGATGTTCGGGGTGGCCATCTCGACGGTCGCCGGCAGGTTGACGATGACCTTCTTGTCCGGCGTGGGCTTCCACACGTCGTTGACGGCGTTGCAGACCTCGACGGCGTACTCCAGCTCGGTGCCGGTGAACGACTCCGGCGAGTACTCGAAGAAGATCTCGGTGTCGCCCATGTCCTCGGCGAGCTTGGCGCACAGCTTGGCGCCCTCGACCGCGATCGCGGTGATGCCGTCCTTGTCCTGCCCGAACACGACGCGGCGCTGCAGCGTGCTGGTCGAGTTGTACAGGTGGACGATGGCCTGCTTCGCGCCGCGCACCGCCTCGAAGGTCTTCTCGATCAGTTCGGGGCGGGCCTGCGTCAGCACCTGGATCACCACGTCGCCGGGGATCCGGTCCTCGTCGATGATCTGCCGGACGAAGTCGTAGTCGGTCTGGCTGGCCGCTGGGAAGCCGACCTCGATCTCCTTGTAGCCCATCCGTACCAGCAGCTCGAACATCTTGAGCTTGCGGTGCGCGTCCATCGGGTCGATCAGTGCCTGGTTGCCGTCCCGCAGGTCGACCGCGCACCAGCGGGGCGCCTCGGTGATGACCTTGTCCGGCCAGGTCCGGTCCGTCAGCCTGACCGGGGTGAACGGCCGGTAGCGCTGGAACGGCATGCCGGAAGACTGCTGTTGCGGATACATCCGATGTGATCCCTCTGCTCGAACCTCACGGCCGACGTCCATAACGAAGTCCCGCAGCGAGGGAGCCGACCTGGTTACAGGCCCCCGCTGCGGCCGCTAAGGAGGAGCAGCTCACGCAACACGCCTGCCAAGGTAACAGACGACGTCTCGGTTACGGAAACCGACGTCCGCATGCTGAGACAACAGGGGCCTCCGCCGTCTCCTCCAACGGTTCGCGGCACGCCGGGCATTCCCGTCCCGCCCGGTCAGGGGACGAGCACGGACAGGCAGGTCACGCAGCCCTCCAGGGCCTCGAACTCGCTGATGTCGACGCTGGTCACGCGCAGCCCGTCCGCGGCGAACTGCGCGGCGGTGCGCGGCGCGGACGCCGACATCAGCACGTGGTCGGGGCCGAGCAGCACCACGTGCGCGCCCGCCGGCTCCGGGACGACCCTGATGAACGGCAGCACCGAGGTGTCCACCAGCTCCGGCACCCCGATCAGGCTGCCGTCCGGCAGCGCCGTCATCGCCGACTTCAGGTGCAGGCAGCCCCGGGTGTCGACCGGCACCACCCGCCGCCCGCCCAGCAGGTGCGCGAGCTGGCAGATGCCCTCCTCGTTGGTGCGTGCGCCGCGCCCCACGTACACGGTGTCGCCGACGCACAGCACGTCCCCGCCGTCCAGGGTGCCCGGCGCCTTGATCCGCTCCACCCGCAGCCCCAGCTCGCGGACGGCCTGCTCGGTGCCGGACGTCTCGCCGCGCCGCCGCGCCTCCCCGGACCTGCCGAGCACCGCGAGGTCGCCGCAGACCACCACGGTGTCCTCGACGAACACCGCGTCCGGATGGTCGTCGGCGGGCGGCACCGCCCGCACCCGCCGGCCGGACGCCCGCAGCGCCGCGACGTACGCCTCGTGCTGCCGCGCGGCGAGCGCCGTGTCGACCGGGCGCCGTCCGATGTGGGTGACGATCCCCTCGGCGAGCCGCGGCCCCGGCGGCCGCACCAGGGCCGTGCCGGGGTCGGGACGGGCATCGGCGGGGTCCATGTCAGCGGGACGCCCCCTCGGTGGTGACGATCACGCCCAGCGCGTACGCGCGGGACATGCCGAGCAGTTCGGCGACGGCGTGCAGCGCCTGCCGCTCCCCCTCGTCGAGCGGGCCGTCCGCCAGCGCGACGCGGACGGCCTCGGCCAGGAACCACTCCTTGGCCTCCACGGCGAGGTGGGCGCCCGCCCGCTCGACCTCCTGGCCCAGGAACACCGGTGCCACCACCAGGTCGGCGTCGATGGCGTCGTCGTCGTAGTCCGGCTCCCCGTAGCGGGTGACGGTCTCGATCGCGCGGGCGCGGGCCGCCGCGTCCTGCGGCGCGCCCGAGCGCAGCACGAGCGCCGCGGCGGCGCGCATGCCGGCCGGCAGCGCCGCCGCCATCTGCTGCGCGGTCGGCGCCCGCAGCGCGGACACCGGGAAGCGGCCGCGGCACGTGCGGCACTGCACCGCGTGCCCGAGCCGCCACAGCGGGACCAGCGGCACGAAGAACACGCTGAACCAGCGCCGCGCGGCCCGCCTCCGGTAGGCGCGGTCACCGCCGCACTGCGGGCAGTGGAACGTGCCCTCGCCGACCGTGCGGAACACGACCGTCAGCCCGAAAACGAGCAACACCGGGGCTCTCCTCCCAAAACGGACTCGGCTCCAAAGTACCGACCCGGCGGCGCCGACGTGGCCGTCCCGGCGAACCCGGCCGCTCCGTTTACGCTGGGTCCATGACCGGTGACCTGGGTTCCGACGCGGGCCGCGCGCGGCCGCGGCCGTCCTTCCTGCCGCCCGAAGGAGGGCCGCCGGACACGGTGCCCGCCGCGTACGGCCCGCCGCCGGCGCCGCCCGCGGCGGATCCGCGCCGCACCGGGTGGGACTTCGCCGTGATCGCCGCGTCCGCCCTGCTGGTGGTGTCGGCGTTCCTGCCGTGGGCGCACGCCCAGACCGTCATCGACCTGTTCGGCCGGTCCCTCGTCCGCGACCAGGGCAGCGTCGCCGGCATCGACGCCGACAACCTCGTCCTCGCGGTCCCGGTGCTGGCGGTGGTGGCGATCGTGATGGCGTTCTGGAACCTCGTCGCCCGCGACCCGAGGATCGGCGCGCTCGCCGCCGTCCCGGCCATCCTGTCGCTCGTGACCTGCGGCATCTTCGTGCTGCGGCTCGGCCATGTGCCGGACCGCCTGCCGGACTACGGGCTGAACCTCACCTACCAGGTCAGCCTCCGGTACGGCTGGTTCCTGGCGGTCGCGATGAGCCTGCTGCTGGCCGTGTTCAGCCTCGTCCGGCCCGTCTCCGACCGGCTCGCGGCCCGGGACGGGCAGCGGCCGGGCACCGAGCACGAGTACGCCGCCCAGCAGTACGCGGAGCAGCAGCGCTACTGGGCCGAGCAGGGCGCCGCGTGGCCCGAAGAGGCACAGGCCTGGGGCCAGGCCCCCCAGCAGGGGCCGGCCTGGAGCCGTCCCGAGGAGGAGACGCCGCCCTCGAGCCGGCCTGCCGAGGACGCGGAGACCCCGAACGGTGCCCCTGAGAAGGCGGAGGCCCCGGAGCGCGGCGCCGAGGAGGCGCGCCCCAACCCGGGTCAGTCGTAGAAGCCGAGCCGCCGCAGCTGCTTCGGGTCGCGCTGCCAGTCCTTCAGAACACTGACCCGCAGGTCGAGAAAGACCTTGGTGCCGAGCAGCGCCTCGATCTGCCGCCGCGCCGCCGCGCCCACCTCGCGCAGCCGGGCGCCCTTGTGCCCGATGATGATGCCCTTCTGGCTCGGCCGCTCCACGAACAGGTGCGCGTACACGTCGATCAGGTCGTCGCGGCCCTCGCGCGGGTTCACCTCGTCCACGACGACGGCGATCGAGTGCGGCAGCTCGTCGCGGACGCCCTCCAGCGCCGCCTCGCGGATCAGCTCGCCGATGAGGACCTGCTCGGGCTCGTCGGTGAGGTCGCCCTCCGGGTACAGCGGCATGCCCTCCGGCAGCCGCGAGATCAGCAGGTCGCCGACGAGGTCCACCTGGAAGCCGTCCGCCGCCGAGCACGGCACGATGTCGGCGAACTCGCCGAGCCGCCCGACCGCGAGCAGCTGCTCGGCGACCCGCTCGGGCGCGGCCAGGTCGGTCTTGGTGACGATCGCCACGACCGGCGTCCGCTTCACCGCCGCCAGCTCCCGCGCGATGTACTTGTCGCCGGGCCCGACGGGCTGGTCCGCCGGAACACAGAAGCCGATCACGTCGACCTCGGTGAGGGTCGAGCGGACGAGGCTGTCCAGCCGCTCCCCCAGCAGCGTCCGGGGCTTGTGCAGGCCGGGCGTGTCGACGACGACGAGCTGCGCGTCCGGCCGGTGCACGATCCCGCGGATCGCCCGCCGGGTGGTCTGCGGCCGGCTGCTGGTGATCGCCACCTTGGTGCCGACCAGCGCGTTCATCAGCGTCGACTTGCCCACGTTCGGCCGCCCGATGAAGCAGGCGAACCCCGCCCGGTACCCCTCGGGCGCGGCCCCGCCCATCACGTCTGCGCTGCTCGTCACCCCCCAATTGTCGCCCACCCCGGCGACCGTCCGGTCCCGGAGCGCCCTGCGCCCGGCGAACCCGTACGCTGGGGCCGTGAGCGAGCTGAACGCCGAGGACGCGAAGATCATCACCCTGGCCCGGTCCGCCCGGGCGCGCACCGGCGCCGCCGAGGGCGCCGCCGTCCGGGACGAGACGGGCCGCACCTACTCCGCCACGAGCGTGGACCTGCCGTCGCTGAAGCTGTCGGCCCTCAAGGTCGCCGTCGCGATGGCCGTCTCCAGCGGCGCCGAGGACCTCGAGGCCGCCGCCGTCGTCACCGCCGCCGAGACCGCCGACCCCGCCGACGTCGCCGCTGTCCGCGACCTCGGCCCGAAGGCCCCCGTCCTCGTGGCCGCCCCCAACGGCGACCTACGCACCACCACCTGAACACCGCCCCCCGAGCCGCGACGACCAGGTGAGGGTGTGAGACCTCCGCGTCGGCGAGTGTCGAGGCCAAGGTTCGGGCAGCTCGAAGCTCAGCCCGCTCACGGGCAGGCACGCGGAGCGAGCTCTGCGAGCGCAGCGGGCCTGCCCGGCGGTCGGCAGGCTGTTTCGCGCGGAGCGCCAGCGGAGCGGGAAACAGCCTGCCGACCGTGACGGGGTTCCAGGGGGTCGCCCCCCTGGGCAGACACGGGCAGGCCCGCGGAGCGAGCTCTGCGAGCGCAGCGGGCCTGCCCGGCGGTCGGCAGGCTGTTTCGCGCGGAGCGCCAGCGGAGCGGGGAAACAGCCTGTCAGTCGTAACGGGGGTTCCAGGGGGTCGCCCCCTGGGTCAACGCAGCCGGCGGACGAGGACGGTGCCGACGCGGTTGCGGCGGCCGGCGATCGTCTCGGCCTTCAGGGACAGGACGGGGGGCTCGCCGTCGGCGGGGCCGACCTCGGCGGTGGAGCCCTCGATCGGGACGCGGCCGAGGGCGTGCGCGAGCAGGCCGCCGACGGTCTCGACCTCCTCGGCGTCCAGCTCGACGTCGAACAGCTCGGCGAGGTCCTCGACGGGGAGCCGGGCGGTGACGCGGGCGGCGCCGTCGTCGAGCCAGGTCACCGGCGGGATCTCCCGGTCGTACTCGTCGGTGATCTCCCCGACGATCTCCTCCAGGATGTCCTCGATGGTGACGAGGCCGGCGGTGCCGCCGTACTCGTCGATCACCACGGCGAGGTGGATCTGGCGAGCCTGCATCTCGCGGAGCAGCTCGTCGATCGGCTTGCTGTCCGGGACGTACGTCGCGTCCCGCATGATCGAGCCGACGGTCTCGACCGCCTCGCCGGCCGGGTTCTCCTGGCTGCGGCGGACGACGTCCTTGAGGTAGGCGATGCCGACGACGTCGTCCTCGTTCTCGCCGACGACGGGGATGCGGGAGAAGCCGCTGCGCAGGGCGAGGGACATCGCCTGCCGCAGCGTCTTGCCGCGCTCGATGAACACGATGTCGGTGCGGGGCACCATCACCTCGCGGACGAGGGTGTCGCCCAGCTCGAACACCGAGTGGATCATCTGCCGCTCGTCGGGCTCGATCAGGCTGCGCTGCTCGGCGAGGTCGACGAGGTCGCGCAGTTCGGCCTCGGACGCGAAGGGGCCCTCGCGGAAGCCGCGGCCGGGGGTGAGGGCGTTGCCGAGCGCGATCAGCAGCCGCGGCAGCGGCCCGAGCACCCGGGTGACCGGGTGGATCACGGCGGCGCCGGCGAGCGCGATGCGGCCGGCGTGCTGGATGCCGAGCGTGCGCGGGCCCACCCCGATCACGACGTAGCTGACCACGATCATGATCGCGGCGGCGACGACGTAGGCGCGCCACGTCTCGTCCAGCCAGGAGATGCACAGGTCCGCGACGATCACGGTGGCGACGAGCTCGCAGCCGATCCGCAGCAGCAGGACCATGTTGACGTAGCGGGCCGGGTCGGCGACGACCTCGGCGAGCTTGCCGGCGCCGCGCCGGTTCTCCCGGACGAGCTCCTCGACGGTGACCCGCGAGACGCGGGCGAGCGCGGTCTCCGCGCCGGCCAGCAGGCCCGCCATCAGGACCAGGCCCACCGCCAGGGCGGACAGCCACCCCTGGGCGGTGCTCATCAGCGGCCGCGTTCCTCCCGCCAGGAGGCGAGCAGGCCGGCCTGCAGGCCGAACATCTCCCTGTGCTCCTCCGGCTCGGCGTGGTCGTAGCCGAGGAGGTGCAGGATGCCGTGCGTGCACAGCAGTTCCAGCTCGTCCTCGGTGGCGTGGCCCGCCTCCTTGGCCTGCCGCTCGGCGACCGACGGGCACAGCACGACGTCGCCGAGCAGGCTCGGGTCGGTCTCGCCGTCCTCGTCGGCGCCGCCGGACATGTGGCCGGGGCGCAGCTCGTCCATCGGGAACGACAGCACGTCGGTGGGGCCGGGCTCGTCCATCCACTTCTCGTGCAGCTCGGTCATCGCGGCCTCGTCGACGAACAGGATCGACAGCTCCGCGAGGGGGTGCACGCGCAGGCCGTCGAGGACGTGCCGGGCGAGGGCGGCGATGCCCTTCTCGTCGACCGCGGCGCCCGACTCGTTCAGCACCTCGATGCTCACTGCCGCCCCCGCTTGCGCGGCGCGCCGCGGCCGTTCTGCTTGAACTCCGGCACCCGCGACTCGTCGTACCGGTTGTAGGCGTCGACGATGTCGGTCACCAGCTTGTGCCGGACGACGTCGCGGCTGTCGAGCCGGGAGAAGTGGATGTCCTCGACGCCCTCCAGGATGTCCTGGACGACGCGGAGCCCGCTCAGCTGCCCGTTCGGCAGGTCGACCTGGGTGACGTCGCCGGTCACCACGACCTTCGAGCCGAAGCCGAGCCGGGTGAGGAACATCTTCATCTGCTCGGGCGAGGTGTTCTGTGCCTCGTCGAGAATGATGAACGAGTCGTTCAGCGTGTTGTGGGTCAGAAGGAAGTCCTCCGTGACGTACAGGGAGTCCGACGCGGCGACCTGGATGCAGACCGCCTCGGCGGTGCCCTCCAGCTCGATCGAGTCGATGAACCGCATCGGCCGTTCACCACCCGCCGCGCGGTACTTCTCAAGCTTTCGGCCGAGGCGGAACGGGACGACGTCTGGCGGCAACCTGAGATCGAGAACGTAGGCATCGTGCCGATGATGAACGTCACGCCCCTTGGCCCGGCCTGGCGGCCGGCCCTCCGCCGGGCGGGTTCGGTGGTAGGCGACGCCGCCCAGCGACCGGACGAGGAACAGGACGTCATCACGTAGACGACGGGATGTGGTCGCGTAGTGGATGCGACACGTTCGTGCGTCCTGTGTCACAGGACCGCCGTCAGAGTCGAGCAGTCCCTGCAGAACGGCAAGCCTGACCGCATCGGTGTTATGGAGGTACAACTCCGGAACGAACTTACTCGGGGCCTTCTTGCCCCAAAGGCCGAGGCCGACCATGATCGTCTTGATGGGGTGTTCGAGGACGGCGACTGCTCCTGGGTGCGTCACTCGCCTCAAGTCGTAATCGAATTCGCTCCTCTTGTGGATCTCAAGCCCAGGCAGGAGCCGCACGAGAGCATCGGCAAGTTCCGGATCACCCGTTGTAAAGCTCGGGAAGCTCTTCCCCGTCACGCACCCATCACCGAGCATCAGACCAAGCGCATAGGGGTCCATCGGCAAGTCACGGGGTGGGAAAGCCACTGGCCGGCTTAGCAGCGGAAGCTCGTACCGATGGTAGTGAGCTGCTCGTAGGTTCCCGATCATTTCCCGGGTCGTGAGGATCCGGCGAGGCTTCCCTCGACGGCGGTCATCTCTTGTCGACACAGCCCAGAGGTGATCGGCAGAGGCAAGGGTGGACGCCCCGTCCTGGGTCGAGACGCGGAAGATCTCCTTCTCACCCTGCGGATAGACGCCGAGCACAGGGGTGGGTTCACCATTCGAACCGATAACCAGGTCTCCAACGGCCAACTCCCCGATCGGCCGGAAACCCGAAGGAGTCAGAACCTTGGTGAAAGTTGGCTGGCTCCTCCCGCGCATGTACGCCAGGGGGGCCACCTCGATGGTGCCGGCGGCCATCAGGCGCGGGATCGAGTCGGGGTCGACCATGTCGTGCAGCGCGTCGTACAGCGGCCGCAGGTACGGGTCGATCTTCTCGTAGAGCGTTCCGGGCAGGAAGCCGAGCCGCTCGCCCGCCTCGACCGCCGGGCGCGTGAGGATGATCCGGTTGACCTTCTTGTCCTGCAGCGCGCGGACGGCCTTGGCCATCGCCAGGTAGGTCTTGCCGGTGCCCGCCGGGCCGATGCCGAACACGATCGTGTGCTTGTCGATCGCGTCGACGTAGCGGCGCTGGTTCAGCGTCTTCGGGCGGATGGTGCGGCCCCGGCTGGACAGCACGTCCAGGGTGAGGACCTCCGCCGGGCGCTCGCCGCCCTCGCCGCGCAGCATCGCCAGGCTGCGCTCGACCGCGTCGGGCGTGAGCTGGGTGCCGTTCTTCAGCAGCTCCAGCATCTCGGTGAACAGCCGGGACGCGAGGTCGGTCTCGCTGTCCGTGCCGGTCACGGTGATCTCGTTGCCGCGGACGTGCACGTCGACGGCGCTGCCGAACGCGCGCTCGACGGCGTGCAGCAGCTCGTCCCGGGAGCCGAGAAGGCTCACCATCGAATGGTCGTCCGGCACCACGATCTTGATCTGGGAGCGCGCGCCGTCGTCACGCCCCGTCCGAGTTGACCTCGTGTGAGTTGATTCGACCATCAGCCGGGCCTTGCGGCCTCTCCGACCTGCCTTCTGTTCGCTCCGGGTGTCCTGGGTTGCGTTTCCATGGTACTGGGCGGCCCCGACGGAACGCCGCCGCTTTTCCCCGCACCCGATCCCGCGTCGCCCGGGGCGGCCGGCCCCGGAACGGTCAGCCGGGCGGCCAGTTCAGGCCACGCCCGCCGAGCACGTGCGCGTGCACGTGGAAAACGGTCTGGCCTGCCTGCGCGCCGGTGTTGAAGACGATCCGGTAGCCGGTGCCGTCGACGCCCTCGTCCGCGGCGACCCGGTGCGCCTCGCCGAGGACCTCGGCCAGCAGCTCCGGGTCGGCGGCGGCCAGCTCGGCGGCCGTCGGGTGGTGGTCCTTGGGGATGACCAGCACGTGCGTGGGCGCCTGCGGGTTGATGTCGCGGAACGCGAGCACGCGCGCGGAGTCCCGGACGACCTTGGCGGGCACGTCCCCCGAAACGATCTTGCAGAACAGGCAGTCGGTCATCTGTCTCCCCTCACGGCGGCCGGAACCGCGTTCCGAGATCCTATCGAGACCGGTGCGGGATGGTCCGCGGCGCCCCATGATCGCTAAGGTTTCCGGCGTCGATCTCCGGTTGTCGAGCCGCATTCCGACCGGCCACTGGTTAAGGTTGTCAACTCAGGGCGTACCCCCCGTTCCGAGGGCGTTGCCGCGTCTTCGCGCGGGTGGGGCACACCCGGTTCGATGCCGGTCCGCGAGGCCCGTCCGAAAGGCGGCCGAAGGACGGTGAAGGCGGCGGATAGGTGACCGAGGTCCTCAAGAACATGCCCTTTCGTAAACCCAACGGCGAGGGTGCGCGTCCCACTGACGTGACCGAGACCCTCGTGGCCAGGGGAACGGCGGGGGCCGTGGCCGTCGCCTGGGACGCCGATCAGGCGGTGACCGCGCTCTACAGCGCCAACTACCGCTCGCTCGTGCGTCTCGCCGCCATGCTCGTGCGCGACTCCGGGACGGCCGAAGAGGTCGTGCAGGACGCGTTCGTGGCGATGCACGGCGGCTGGCGCCGCCTGCGCGACCCCGACAAGGCCCTGTCGTACCTGCGCCAGTCCGTGGTCAACCGGTCGCGATCGGTGCTCCGGCACCGCGCCGTCGTCGAGAAGTACGCCCCGAAGGGGCTGCCGGACGCGCCGAGCGCGGAGGCCGGGGCGATCGGCGAACTGGAACGCTCGGCGGTGATCGACGCGCTCTCCCGGCTCCCCGCACGCCAGCGGGAGGCGCTCGTCCTGCGCTACTACGCCGATCTGTCCGAAGCGGAGATCGCCAACGCGATGGGGATCTCCCGAGGCGCCGTGAAGAGCCATACGGCGCGCGGCATGACCGCGCTACGCAACGTCCTGGAGCAGTTCTCATGACCACCGACCCCCACGACGAGCACGGCGAGATCCTCCGCCGCGCCCTGCACGCGGAGGCGGACTCGGTCACACCCGCCGACGACGGCCTGGAGCGCATCCGGGCCCGGATCGCCGACCCGCGCCGCCGGCGCTGGTTCGGCCTGGAACGGTTCGGCACCGCCTGGTACGGGCTGGACCGGTTCGCCCTGACCTGGGCGAGACCCGCGCTCGCCGTGGCCGCCGCCGTGGCGATCGCCGGGCTCGGCGTGACCGCGCCCCAGACGATCGACCTGATCCAGCAGTCGGTCGGCAACAACGGGCCCTCCAGCGGCGGCCACGGTGATCACACCGGCGACCACGTCGACTCGCAGGGCCGCCCGCTGCAGCCGGGGTCGCCGACGCCGTCGCAGCTCGGCACGTCGGGTTCGGCGTCCACGTCGGCGTCCCCGTCCTCGTCGGCGTCGTCCAGCCCCACGCCGTGCGGATCCGCCGGTGCCGGCGGCACGGAGTCGACCGCGTCGTCCGGGGCGGCGAAGAAGGCGGCGAAGGCCTCGGCCTCGCCGTGCCCGAGCGGCAGCCCGACCACGAGCCCGACGCCGACGCAGACCCCGACGACGCCAACGCCGACGGCGCCAACGCAGCCGACCGAGCAGCCGACGCCGCCCGCGACGAGCGCTCCCGCCACCACCGCGGAGCAGGGCGCCGGCGCCTCCGCGCCCTAGCCCGCCGCAGACGCCCGCCAGGGCCGCCGTGGGCGGGTCATCGCCTCATCGGCGCGGGCGGGTCACCAGCGGCCCGTGGCGGCCAGCAGCACCGACGCGGCGGCCACTCCGGCCGTCGAGGTCCGCAGCACGGTCGGGCCGAGCCGGGTGAGGTGCCCGCCCGCCGCCGCGAACCGCTCCAGCTCCTCGCCGGCGATCCCGCCCTCCGGGCCGACCACCAGCACGATGTCCCCGTCCGCGGGCGGCCGGACGGCGCTCAGCGGCTCCTCTGCGTCCTCGTGCAGGACGAGCGCCAGCGACGCGACCGCGATCCGGCCGGCGACGTCGCCGGTGGACGCGAGGTCCGGCACGTCCGGCAGCCGGCTGCGGCGCGCCTGCTTCGCCGCCTCGCGGGCGGCGTTCCGCCACCGCCCGAGGGCCTTCTCGCGGCGCTCCGGGCGCCACTGCGTCACACACCGCGCCGCCGCCCACGGGACGATCTCGTCGACGCCGGCCTCGGTCATCGTCTCCACGGCCAGCTCGCCCCGGTCGCCCTTCGGCAGCGCCTGCACGACCACGAGCCGCGGCGCGGGCGCCGGATCCGTGCGGCGGGCCAGCACGTCCAGCGTCAGGGACGCCTTGCCGGCCGCCGCGACGACGCACTCGGCGAGCAGCCCGGCGCCGTCGGTCAGGTCGACGCGCTCGCCGGGCCGCAGCCGCCGCACGGTCGCCGCGTGCCGGCCCTCGGCGCCGTCCAGGACGACCCGGTCGGCGCGCAGCCGGCCCGGGTCGGCGAGGAACACCGGCGGACTCATCGCCCTCCCCCCGGACCGCCGCCGGCGGGCCCGTCCGAGGCCGGCGGCGTGCCGTCGCGGCCCTCGCGGTAGGCCGCCGCGGCGGCTCTTCAGTGCTGGTTGAACACGTCCCGCAGGCGGGAGAACATGCCGCGCTGCCCCGGCGCGAACTTGCCGGGCGGGCGCTCCTCGCCGCGCAGCGCGGCGAGCCGGCGCAGCAGCTCCTCCTGCTCCTCGTCGAGCTTGCCCGGCGTCTCCACGTTCACGTGGATCATCAGGTCGCCGCGGCCGCTCTCGTTGAGGTGCCGCACGCCCCGGTTGTAGAGCGTGATCACCTGGCCGGACTGGGTGCCGGGCTTGATGTCGACCTCCTCGGCGGCGTCCAGCGTCTCGATGGTGACGCTGGTGCCGAGCGCGGCGGCCGTCATCGGGATCTCGACCGTGCAGTGCAGGTCGTCGCCCTCCCGCTCGAAGATCGGGTGCGGCTTCTCGGCGATCTCCAGGAACAGGTCGCCGGGCGGGCCGCCGCCGGGCCCGACCTCGCCCTCGCCGGCCAGCTGGATGTGGATGCCGTTCTCCACGCCCGCCGGGATCTTGACCTTGACGGTGCGCCGGGTGCGGACCCGGCCGTCGCCCGAGCACTCGGTGCACGGGTGCCGGATCACCGAGCCGAACCCGCCGCAGGCGGGGCACGGCCGGGCCGTCATCACCTGGCCGAGGAACGAGCGTTGCACCTGCTGCACCTCGCCGCGGCCGTGGCAGGTCTCGCACGTCTCCGGGTGGGTGCCGGGCGCGCAGCCCGTCCCCTCGCAGGTCGTGCAGGCGACCGCGGTGTCGATGGACAGCTCGCGGGTCGTGCCGAACGCGGTCTCCGCCAGGTCCAGCTCGACGCGCAGCGTCGCGTTCCGGCCCCGGCGCGCGCGCGAACGGGGGCCGCGGGACGTCGCGGTGCCGAAGAAGGCGTCCATGATGTCGCTGAACGGGAACCCGGCGCCGCCGAACCCGCCCGCGCCCGCGCCCGCGCCGCCGCCCGGCGCGAACGGATCCGCGCCGAGGTCGTACATCTCGCGCTTCTTGGGGTCGGAGAGCACCTCGTAGGCCTGGGTGATCTCCTTGAACTTCTCCTGCGTCTCCGGGTCCGGGTTGACGTCCGGGTGCAGCTCGCGCGCGAGCCGCCGGTACGCCTTCTTGACCTCGTCGGCGCTGGCGTCCCGGCGGACGCCGAGGGTCGCGTAGTAGTCGTTGGCCACTTACGACCCCGCCAGGATCTGTCCCACGTAGCGTGCCACTGCCCGTACCGCTCCCATCGTGCCGGGGTAATCCATGCGTGTCGGCCCGAGTACGCCCAGCCGGGCCAGTGTGAGGTCGCCGACGCCGTAGTCGGCTGCGACGACCGAGGTCGAACGGAGCCCCTCATCGGGGTTCTCGGTGCCGATCCGCACCGTAAGAGTAGAGGAGTCGCCGGTCTCGCCGAGCAGCCGCATGAGGACCACCTGCTCCTCCAGGGCCACCAGCACCTCCCGCAGGCTCTGCGAGAAGTCGACGGCGGCCAGGTTCGCCGCACCCGCGAAAACGATCTTCTCCTCGTGGTTCTCGACGAGGGTCTCCAGCAGGACCGACAGGACCGCGGCGGCCACCGGCCGCTCGTCCGGGCCCACCTTGTCCGGCAGGTCCGCCACGGCGGACGGCACGTCGCCGAAGCCCAGCCCGTCCAGGCACGTATTGAGCAACGCCCGCAGGTGCCCCACGGATTCCTCGGAGATCTTCCCCGTCTCGATGACGCGCTGCTCCACCCGCCCGGTGTTGGTGATCAGCACCAGCAGCAGCCGGCCCTCGGCGACCGGGACCAGCTCGACGTGCCGCACCGACGAGCGGGTCAGCGACGGGTACTGCACGACCGCCACCTGCCGGGTGAGCTGCGCGAGCAGCCGGACGGTGCGGCCGACGATGTCGTCGAGGTCGTACGCGCCCGACAGGAACGTCTCGATCGCCCGGCGTTCGGCGATCGACAGCGGCTTGATCGTCGACAGCCGGTCGACGAACAGCCGGTACCCCTTGTCGGTGGGGACCCGCCCGGCGCTGGTGTGCGGCTGGGCGATGTACCCCTGCTCCTCCAGCACCGCCATGTCGTTGCGGATGGTGGCCGAGGACACGCCGAGGTTGTGGCGGTCCACGAGCGCCTTGGAGCCCACCGGCTCGTTGGTGGAGACGTAGTCCTCGACTATGGCGCGCAGCACCGCGAGCTTCCGGTCGTCCAGCACCCGGTCACCTCCTTCTCCGCCTTCCACAGGTCCTCACGTCCAGATATACCGCCGACAAGGCCTTGCTGGCACTCCGTAGTTCCGAGTGCCAAGTGTACGGCCCGCAGGGGACGTTCCGGAGGCCCCGGCCAGGCCGCCGGCCCGCGCGCGGCTGCGCGATCCTATCCCGGCCGTTAGTGTGCGGAACCGTGCGGAGCAAGAACTACGGAGACGACGTCCTCGCCGGCGACTGGCGCCGCCCCCGCAAGGGGCGGATCCCGGAGGTCCCGGCCGAACCCGGCCTGGTCGCCGAGGATCCCGACAGCGGCTTCTGCGGAGCCGTCGTCGGCTGCGACAAGTTCGGCGTCACGCTGGAGGACCGGTTCGGCAAGCGCCGCGTGTTCCCGCTGACCAAGGCCGGCTTCCTCATCGACGGCAAGCCGGTCACCCTCGTCCGGCCCGCCGCCGCGCCCGCCGCCCCCGCCCGCTCGGCCTCCGGGTCCATCGCCGTCCAGGGGCTGCGCGCGCGGGTCGCCAAGGAGAGCCGCATCTACGTCGAGGGCGTCCACGACGCCGAGCTGGTCGAGAAGATCTGGGGCCACGACCTGCGCGTCGAGGGCGTCGTCGTCGAGTACCTCGAAGGCGTGGACGACCTGCCCGCGATCGTCGAGGAGTTCGCGCCCGAGGAGGGCCGCCGCCTCGGCGTGCTCGTCGACCACCTCGTGGAGGGCTCCAAGGAGAGCCGGATCGCCGCGCGGGTGTCGTCCCCGCACGTCCTCGTGACCGGCCACCCGTTCATCGACATCTGGGAGGCCGTGAAGCCCGCCGCCGTCGGCATCCCCGCCTGGCCCCGCGTCCCCCGCGGCGTCCCCTGGAAGGAGGGCGTCGTCGAGGCCCTCGGCTGGGACTGCGAGACCGGCGCGGCCTGGAAGCGCATCCTCGGCTCCGTCACCACCTACACCGACCTCGAACCGGCCCTCCTCGGCCGCGTCGAAGAACTGATCGACTTCGTGACGTGTTAGCCCAGGGGGCGACCCCCTGGAACCCCCGTCACGACGGACGGGCTGTTTCCCGCTCCGCTAGAGCTCCGCGCGAAACAGCCCGTCCGTCGCCGGGCAGGCCCGCTGCGCTCGCTGCACTCGCTCCGCGTGCCTGCCCGTGGCGGGGGCTGAGGTCCGGGCCGCCGGGGCTGAGGTTCGACCTGCCGGGGCTGGGGTTCGATCTGCCGGGGCTGGAGGGCGGGCCCTTGGGGTGGTCAGGTTAGGTCTCGGGTTACGGCGTCGGCCAGGAGGCGGCCTCGGCGGGTGAGGACGGCGCGGCCGCGGTCGTGGGCGGCCGGGTCGATGAGGCCGTCGGCGACGGCGCGGCGGACGGCGGCGTCGTCCAGGAGGTCGGCGGGGCAGCCGTTCGCGAGGCGGAGCTCGAGCATGATCCGCTCGATGCGGCGGTCGGCGGCGTCGAGGACCTCGCGCGCGTACGCGGGGGTGGTGCCCTCGACGAGGCGCGCGGCGTAGGCCGCGGGGTGCTTGACGTTCCACCAGCGGGTTCCGCCGACGTGGCTGTGCGCGCCGGGGCCGACGCCCCACCAGTCCGCGCCCGTCCAGTACAGGAGGTTGTGGCGGCAGGCCGCCCCGGGCGACGAGGCCCAGTTGGAGATCTCGTACCAGTTCAGGCCGTGCGCGCTGAGGAGCTCGTCGGCGATCAGGTAGCGGTCGGCCATGGCGTCGTCGTCGGGGGCGGCGAGTTCGCCGCGCCGCACCTGCGCGGCCAGGCGGGTGCCCTCCTCGACGATCAGCGCGTACGCGGACACGTGGTCGGGCTCGCAGGCGAGGGCGGCCTCCAGGGACGCGCGCCAGTCGTCGTCGGTCTCCCCCGGCGTCCCGTAGATGAGGTCGAGGTTGACGTGCTCGAATCCCGCCTTGCGCGTCCACTCGACGACCTGGGGGACGCGGCCCGGCGTGTGCGTCCGCTCCAGGACGGCGAGGACGTGCTCGCGCGCGCTCTGCATGCCGTAGGAGACACGCGTGAAACCGACCTCGCGGAGCTTCGCGATGTAGGCCTCGTCCACCGATTCGGGGTTGGCCTCGGTGGTGATCTCGGCGCCCGGGGCGAGGCCGAACTCGGCGTCGATGGCCGCGAGGACGCGTCCGAGGTCGTCGGGCGCGAGGAGGGTCGGTGTGCCGCCGCCCACGAAGACCGTCTGGACGGGGAGGTCCGCGTCGCCGAGCACCCTGCGGGCCATCCGGACCTCGGCGACGGCGGTGTCGGCGTAGGAGTCGCGGCTCGCGCCCGGGCCGAGCTCGGTGGCGGTGTAGGTGTTGAAGTCGCAGTACCCGCACCGGGTCACGCAGAAGGGCACGTGCACGTAGAACGCGAAGGGGCGTGCGCCCAGGCCTTCCAGCGCGCTGCCGGGCAGCGCGCCGTCGGCGGGTACGGGGTCGCCGTCGGGCAGTGTGGAGGGCACGCCTCCAGTCTGCCGTCCGCGGCGGACTGGTCAGGCCTCGTCGAGCTTGCGGCGGAGCCAGGCGGGGATGTGCGCGTCGCTGCGGGGGAAGCGGTCGAGGTCCAGGGCGTAGGCGGACGGCGTCAGCGGCGGCGTGAACTCGGGCTCGCCGTCGTAGTCGAACTCGGCGCTGTACCGGCCGGAGCGCTCGACCTCCAGCCGGGCGGTGAACCAGGCGCCTTTGCCGCGCCGGTACATCACCCGGCGCAGCTCGTCCATCTTGCCGACGGCCTGGCCCGGCGGCGTCGCCTTGCGGCGCTCGCCCGCGGCGTCCTCCACCTCGAAGGACGCGCTGTCGATGCCGACGGTGGCGCGGAACTCAAAGCCGAGCCGCGCCCAGTCCGGCGGCGCGGCCGAGCGCAGGGCGCGCACGGCGCCGTTCACGGTCTCCCGCTCCCGCTGGGAGCGCAGGACCTGCTCGGAGTGGGTCACGCTCGAACCTCCGGTCCCGTCGACGCACTGCCCCCGACCGTACCGACATCCGGGCCCGGATCGCGGAGCGCCGGCCGTGTCGCGGCGAAACCGCCGGCCGCGTTCGGCGCCCAGCCGGGACGATCTTGGTCGAGCCGGGCGGGCGGCGGGCGGCACGGGCCGCAATGATGCGTGCCGCCCCTCTTGGGCGGATAGGGTCGTCCGAATGCGGAACGAGGGGCCGGTGGACTGGGGGCGCGTGCCCGCGCGGGTGGTGTTGCGCGGCGGCCCCGGCGGATGGGACTACGTCGTCGTGGACGACAAGGGCGCGGAGCGGCGGACCGCGTTCGACGGCCCCGGTGTCCTGTGGCAGACCGGCGGCCGCTCGGATCCGGAGCCGGCGTGGTGGCGGCGCAGGCTCGCCGAGACCGCCGAGGGGCTGCGCGCCGCGATCGCCGAGCGGCTCACCGACGCGACGTTCCGCGACCTCGGCGCGGAGGCCGCGATCACCTGGTTCGCGGTGGACGACCCGGTCGAGTGGGAGGGCCTGGTCACGCTGCGGGAGGCGGACCCGGCGCGGTTCCCCGGCCGCGTCGCGCCGTTCGTGATCACGCTGGAGCCGGGGCGCGGGGCGCTGCTGCCGGACGCCCACCTGCTGTTCAGCACGCCGGCGTCGGACGCGTGGGCGACGCTCGCCGCGGTCGCGGAACGGTGCGGGACGCCGCCGCCGAGGGCGCAGTTCCTGTGCGGGTGGGCCGATCATCGCAGGGTCCAGGTGGGGCGCGGGGTCCTGTCGCTGTCGACGGACCGGTCCGGGACGGGCGCGGAGCGGGTCGCGGAGATCTGCGGGACGCGGCGGCCCGGCTGGAGCGGGAACCCGGAAATGCGGTTCCGGCTGGACGGGATCGACCTGCTGGACGAGCCGGCGCGCGATGTGACCGCGCTCCTCGCCGAGCTGGGCCACGAGGTGGTGCGGCGGGGGCGGGCGGTGCGGCTGCCCTCCCTCGGCCTCACCCTGTACGAGCCGGACGGACGGCCGGGCTCCGCGCGGCGGTCCGCCGGGCGGGAGGAGCGTTTCGCGGCGGTGTCGCTGCAGCCGCCGGCGCCGTCCGTCCCGTTCCGGGCGAACGCCTGACTCGCGGCGGGCGCCGCGGTTCCGGAAGATCGCGCGGCAATGATCTCGACACCCACCGGGGACCGGCCCGTCACCGGCGCGCAATCCGGCCGCCCTAGGTTTCCCGATCATGAGAAGCCGTGCGCGTCACACAGCACTCGCCCTGTCCGCCGCCGCCCTCGCCGCCGCTCCCCTCGCGCTTGCCGCCGCCCCCGCCGAAGCCGCTCCCGCCGGGGCCCCCGCCGGGCGGACGATCGACGTCCACCGGGGCGGGCCCGTCCGCTCGCTCGCCTTCACCGCCGGACGCGCCGGGGAGGCGCTGATCGGCTTCACCGCGTCCGCGCCCGGCGTGTCGTGGGCGACGAAGGGCGCCGAGTCCGCCGTGGTGTCCATCGCGGTGGACGGCCGGCACGTCACCGACCTCGTCGTCCCGGCGTCGGATCCGACGCCCCGCAGCCTCGCCCTCGGCCGCGTCGGCCGGGGCCGGCACAAGGTCACCTTCCGGTTCGCCAAGGGCAGCGCCCCCGCCGCCCGGCGCGTGCGGCTCGCGCGCACCGGCGTCCGGATGCCCTCCGCCGACCAGCTCGTGCTGCGTTACGCGCCCGTCGTGGTGGGGCGGACCCTCGCGGTGACCGGCGACGCCTACCAGAACGCCACCACCGACACCCCGCTGATCGCCTGGCACGAGACGAAGCCGGCGGCGACGCCGGGCCACAAGATCCTCGAATACTCGGTCGTCTGGAGCAACGAGGACGGCGGGACCGACACGCCCGCGCTCATGGCCCGCTGGGGCCGCACCACAGACATCGAGTGGATCTACCGCGTCGAGGTCGACGCCAAGGGGAACCGCGTGGACGGCACCGGTGTCTACCAGGCGCCCAACCACGCGACGCTGCAGTTCACCGGCGAGTACGAGGCCGACCACCCGGTGCTGCAGACGTGCACGGTGAACAACAACATGTGCGACGCCGTCACGCCGGGCTCGCCGCTGCGCTTCATGCCGGACGTCACCGCCACCCGTCCGGAGGACCGCACCCGCGAGTACGTGATGGACCAGCAGCCGTGGACGTACCGGGTCATGGCCCAGGAGATGCTCCGCGAAGGCAAGATCGAGAGCCCGTCCGATCCCGCGACGACGGCGGTCGGCGACCAGCGCACGTACCTGTTCGTCGAGTTCGCGAAGACGACCGGCGCCGCCACCGGGACCGGGTCCGTGCCGGGCGTGGCGCTCGGGGTGCGGCTGAAGTCCGATCCGTCGCGGCTCTACCGGTCCGACCACGACCAGCCGACCTGGTCCATCGACCGGGACGGCCCGGTCGCGACGACGGTGGAGCTGCCGGAGGGCACGACGGCGTCCGACATCGCGAGCGTCGAGGCGATCCGCCGCCCCACCGGGCTCGGCGACAACGGCGCCCCCGCCACCGTCGCCTCGCTCAACCGGGGCTTCTTCCTGGACGGCTCGTACCTGCCGAAGCCCTCGTTCCTGAGCTGGAAGGGGTCGGTCACGCTCACGCCGGACGACCCGTCGGGCGTGCTCTGGCGTCCCTGACGCCTCTGGCGTCCCTGACGTCCCGCATCGGCCGCGCGCCGGGCTGCGGGGGCAGGAAAGGCGGGAAACCGGGCGAACTCCGGGTGCGTCCTAGGAGTCGTACACTTCGCCAAAGCTCGCTCAGCGAACCCGGAGAGGACACCCGCCATGGCCTACGGGCCTCCCCCGTCGCCCGGCCAGGGACAGCAGCCCGGATGGCAGCAGCCGCCCCAGCAGCAGAGCCCGTGGCAGCAGCCCGGATCGGCCTGGCAGCAGCCGCAGCAGCCCGCTCAGCCCCCGCTGCCCGGCGGCGCGTGGCAGCAGCCGCCGCAGCAGGGCGGCCCGGGCCAGGCCTGGCAGCAGCCGCAGCAGGGGCAGCACGGGCGCGGCACCGCGCAGCTGCCCGGCCATTACGGTCCCGTCAGCGACGACGATAAGACCTGGTCGCTGATGGCCTACCTCGGCCAGTTCCTCGTCGGCGCCATCGCGCCCGCCATCGTCTACCTCGGCAAGGCGCGCTCGCCGTTCGTCCGCCGGCACGCCGCGCAGGGCCTGAACATGGGCATCGCGGCGATCGCCGTCTGGATCGTCGGCGGCCTGCTCGCGCTCGCCGTCGACGTCCTGATCTGGGTGCCGCTGCTGTTCACCGCGGCCGTGCTGTTCTTCCTGGTCTACGCGGCGCGGGCGGCGAACCGCGGCGAGTTCCGCGCGGTGCCGGTCGTCGTCGCGTGGCCGATCGTCAAATAGCCCGGCCGATCGTCGAACAGCCCGGCCGGGCGGCGCGCCCGCCCGGCCCCGGCTCCGCTACTTGCGTCCCTTGTCGGCGGACTCGCCGCCGGTGGAAAGCGCCGCGACGAAGGCCTCCTGCGGGACGTCGACCCGCCCGATGGTCTTCATCCGCTTCTTGCCCTCCTTCTGCTTCTCCAGCAGCTTGCGCTTGCGGGAGATGTCGCCGCCGTAGCACTTGGCGAGGACGTCCTTGCGGATGGCGCGGATGTTCTCCCGCGCGATGATGCGCGCGCCGATCGCGGCCTGGATGGGCACCTCGTACTGCTGCCGCGGGATCAGCTCCTTGAGCTTCGCGGTCATCATCAGCCCGTACTCGCGCGACTTGTCGCGGTGCACGATCTGGCTGAACGCGTCCACCGACTCGCCCTGCAGCAGGATGTCGACCTTCACCAGGTCGGACTCCTGCTCGCCGCTCGGCTCGTAGTCCAGCGAGGCGTACCCGCGGGTCCGCGACTTCAGCTGGTCGAAGAAGTCGAAGATGATCTCGGCGAGGGGCAGCGTGTAGCGGATCTCGACCCGGTCCTCCGACAGGTAGTCCATGCCGAGCAGCACGCCGCGGCGGCCCTGGCAGAGCTCCATGATCGCGCCGATGTGGTCGGCCGGCGACAGCAGCGTCGCCTTCACCACCGGCTCGTACACCGCGCCGATCTTGCCCTCGGGGAACTCGCTCGGGTTCGTGACGGTGTGCTCCGACCCGTCCTCCATGACCACCCGGTAGACCACGTTCGGCGCCGTCGAGATCAGCGACAGGTCGAACTCGCGCTCCAGCCGCTCCCGGACGATCTCCATGTGCAGCAGGCCGAGGAACCCGCAGCGGAACCCGAACCCCAGCGCCGCCGACGTCTCCGGCTCGTAGATCAGCGCCGCGTCGTTCAGCCGCAGCTTGTCGAGCGCGTCGCGCAGCTCCGGGTACTGGTCGCCGTCCACCGGGTACAGGCCGGAGAACACCATCGGCTTCGGGTCCTGGTAGCCGCCGAGCGCCTCGGGCGCCGGACGGCCCGCGCCCGTCACCGTGTCGCCGACCCGCGCCTGCCGGACGTCCTTCACCCCGGTGATCAGGTAGCCGACCTCGCCGACGCCGAGCCCCTGGACGGGCTTCGGCTCCGGGGAGATGACGCCGACCTCGAGGGTGTCGTGCGCCGCGCCCGTCGACATCATCAGGCTCTTCTCGCGGCGCGACAGATGCCCGTCCACGATCCGGACGTAGGTGACCACGCCGCGGTAGGTGTCGTACACCGAGTCGAAGATCAGCGCGCGGGCCGGGCCGTCCGGGTCGCCGACCGGCGCCGGCACATCCTGCACGATCTTGTCGAGCAGCTCGCGCACGCCCTCGCCGGTCTTGCCGGACACCCGCAGCACCTCGGACGGGTCGCAGCCGATGATCCCGGCGAGCTCCTCGGCGTACTTCTCCGGCTGCGCCGCAGGCAGGTCGATCTTGTTCAGCACCGGGATCAGGTGCAGGTCCGCCTCGAGCGCCAGGTACAGGTTCGCGAGCGTCTGCGCCTCGATGCCCTGCGCCGCGTCCACCAGCAGCACCGCGCCCTCGCACGCCGCCAGCGACCGCGACACCTCGTAGGAGAAGTCGACGTGGCCGGGGGTGTCGATCAGGTTCAGGACGTAGTCCGTGCCGCCCGCGCTCCAGGGCAGCCGGACCGCCTGGCTCTTGATCGTGATGCCGCGCTCGCGCTCGATGTCCATCCGGTCGAGGTACTGGGCGCGCATCTGGCGCTCCTCGACCACGCCGGTCAGCTGCAGCATGCGGTCCGCGAGCGTCGACTTGCCGTGGTCGATGTGCGCGATGATGCAGAAGTTGCGGATGATCGCGGGATCGGTCTTGTCAGGCTCAGGCGCTGGCACCGGGGTCCGTTCGCAAACTCACAGGTGGACAATGGATCTGTCCGTCCATAGTCCCATGCCGGACCTGATGCTCCGTGCACGGCCTCCGCGGCGGCCCCGGGGCCGCCGGACCCGGCCGGTTCGCGGCGGACGGGCCCGATTGGTAGGCTGTGCGACTGCGTGTGGCGTAGCGTCGTGCCCCGGGGGCACCGTCCGCCCCCGTCAGACATCCTGTTCGCGCCCGCCGAGACGGCGGGCCATGATCGCAACCAAGGCTGAGGCACTACGACGTGGCTAACATCAAGTCCCAGATCAAGCGGAACAAGCAGAACGAGAAGGCGCGGCTGCGCAACAAGGCCGTCAAGTCGGAGCTGAAGACCGCGATCCGCAAGTTCCGCGAGGCCGCGGAGGCCGGCGAGGTCGAGGCGGCCGTCGCCGCGCAGCGCGTCGCCGCCCGCAAGCTGGACAAGGCCGTCAGCAAGGGCGTCATCCACAAGAACCAGGCCGCCAACCGCAAGTCGGCGATCGCCAAGCAGGCCGCCGCCCTGCAGGCCGAGTGAGCACGGCGCTCGCTTAGACGCGCACGCCCGGGGCCGGTCCACCGCGACCGGCCCTGACGCATGCCCGGAGCGGAGAGGCGGTCGGGGCTCCATGGACGCACGGCGCACGGTGAAGATCTCCAAGTACCTCGCCAAGCACCTGCGGCACCGGCCCGAGCGCATCGGCCTCACCCTCGACGCCGGCGGCTGGGCCCGCGTGCCCGACCTGCTCGACGCCGCCGCCCGGCACGGCTTCCCCATCACGCGCGCCGAGCTCGAGCACGTCGTCGCCGTCAACGACAAGCGGCGCTACGCCCTCGACGGCGACCGGATCCGCGCCGTCCAGGGCCACAGCATCGACGTCGACCTCGGCCTCCCGGCCGTCCCGCCGCCCGAGCTGCTGTACCACGGCACCACCGACGCCGCCGCCCCGGCGATCCGCCGCGAGGGCCTGCGGCGCATGGACCGGCACGCCGTCCACCTGTCCGCCGACCCCGAGACCGCGCGGCGCGTCGGCGCCCGCCGCGGCCGGCCCGTCGTCCTCGTCGTCGAGGCGGGGCGGATGGCCGCGGCCGGCCACGCGTTCCGCGTCAGCGCGAACGGCGTGTGGCTGGCCGACGCCGTCCCGCCGGAATATCTTCGCTGATCGCCGCGGCGTCCGCCCACGTCGGGACGTGCCGCACCCAGTCCGGGACCTCGCCCTTCTGCGGCCCGAACAGGTACCGGTGCGCGACGATGCCGCGGATCGCTCGGTGCACGTCCAGCCGGTCGTCGATCATGTGCGTGATGCCGAGCTCCGCGCAGTGCAGCGCCTTCTCGGGCCGCTTCCGGCAGAACCGCACGTTCCCCCTGGCCAGCCCGGTCCGGCCGTAGAAGTCGTGGTGGTCGAGCCACGCCAGCGTCCGCTCGCGGACCCGCTCGCCGCACTTGGAGATGATCCACGCGCGCCCGCCGAACGCCTCCACCAGCCCCGGCAGCACGTCGTACACGCCGTCCGCCGCCGGCGACGCCAGCGCCTCGGCGAACGAGCCGCCGAGGAACGCCGTGTCCGCCGTCCCCGGAGCCGAGACGCCCTGGATCACGCGGCCGAAATCGATGCCGAGACGAGGTTCCATGCCTCGAGCCTGGCCCCGTCGCCGCTAATACTGAACTATCGATCGCGCGGCGGTCTATAGTTCTGATCTATGGAGCTGAGCCGCCTGTCCACCGACGCGCTCGCCTCCTTCGCCGCGTTCGCCGACCGCCTCAACTTCACCCGCGCCGCCGAGGACCTGCACATCTCCCAGCCGGCCCTGCACGTCAAGATCCGCAAGCTCGCCGAGACCCTCGGCCGCCCCCTCTACACCCGGCACGGCCGCCGCATCGCGCTCACCCCCGCCGGCGAGGCCGTCGCCCGCCTCGCCCGCGACCTCGACGCCCGCGTCACCGCCTTCCTCGCCGACCTCGACGGCACCGCCCCGGCCCGCCTCCCCGTCCTCGCCGCCGGCGAGGGCGCCTACCTCTACCTGCTCGGCGACGCCGTCCGGCACGGCGTCCGGCTCGTCAACGGCGACCGCGCGCGCACCCTCACCGCCGTCCGCACCGGCCGCGCCGACCTCGGCGTCGCCGTCCTGGACGTTCTGCCCGCCGACCTCGCCACCGTCCCGCTGGCCGCGTACCCGCAGGCCCTCGCCGTCCCGGACGACCACCCGCTCGCCGCGCGCCCGTCCCTCTCCCTCGCCGACCTCGCGGGCGCGTCCCTGGTCGTCCCGCCGCCCGCCGGCCCGCACCGCGTCGCGCTCGAACGCGCCCTCCGCGCCGCCGGCGTCCCGTGGACGGCCGCCGTCGAGGCCGAGGGCTGGCCGCTGCTGCTGCACTTCGTGTCCCTGCGGGCCGGGCTCGCCGTCGTGAACGGCTGCGTCGTCCCGCCGCCGGGGGTCGTCCTCCGCGAGATCACCGACCTGCCCACCGTCCCCTACTATGCCGTCCACCTGCCGGGCCGCGACGACGACCCCCTCGTCACCGGCCTGCTGACCAGGATCCGCGCCGCGCTGACCACCGGGAGCCCACCGTGCACTTCGAGATCTCCGTCGACATCGACGCCGCCCCCGACACCGTCTGGAAGCTGCTGACGGACGTCGAGCGCTGGCCCGACATGACCGCCTCGATGAACCGCGTCGAACTGCTCGACGGCCCCCTTCGCGAAGGCGCCCGCGCCCGCGTCCACCAGCCCGGCATGCCCGCCGCGGTCTGGACGGTCACCACGTTCACCGAGAACGAGAACTTCACCTGGCGGTCCCGTTCCCCCGGCGTCACCACGACCGGCGGCCACGAGGTCCGCCCCGGCCCGTCGGGCGGCAGCACCGTCCGCCTCACCCTCGACCAGACCGGCCTCCTGGCCCCGCTGCTGGCCGTCCTCATGGGCTCCCGAACCCGCCGCTACGTCACCATGGAAGCCAACGGCCTCAAGACCAAGGCCGAATCCTCCTAACCCACGCGCTAAAAGACGCCACGCGGGAGCGACGTCGAAAGACAGCCGTCCGCCGAACAAGGTCGTCCGCCGGACACCGGAACGGCAGCCGAACACGGGACGGCGGCTGGGCAAAGGGACGGCGGCCGGTGGTCAGCCGCGGGCGGCGACGATGTCGGCGACGGTCTTCTCCAGCGCGTAGGCGGGATCGGCCGCGCCGCCCTTCACCTGCGCATCGGCCTCCGCCACGGCGGTGAGCGCGCGCGCCACCCCGTCGCCCGACCAGCCGCGCAGCTGCTTCTGCACGCGCTCGATCTTCCACGGCGGCATGCCCAGATCCTTGGCCAGGGCCGCGCCGCGGGCTCCCCGGGGCGCGCCGCCGACCTTGGCCAACCCCCGAACGCCCTGGGCGAGCGCACTGACGATCAGGACCGGCGCCACCCCGGTCGCGAGCGCCCAGCGCAGCTGCTCCAACGCCTCCGCGAGGTGCCCGTCGATCGCCTTGTCCGCGACGGTGAACCCGCTCACCTCCGCGCGGCCGCGGTAGTAGCGGGCGACTGCCGCGTCGTCGACCTTCCCGCCGGTATCGGCGACGAGCTGGCTGCACGCGGCGGCCAGCTCGCGCAGGTCGTTGCCGACCGCGTCCAGCAGCCCCCGCGCCGCGTCCGGCGAGATCTTGCCGCCGGACCGGCGGATCTCGGCGCGCACGAAGTCGACGCGCTCCCCCATCTTGGTCACCTTGGGGCAGGCGATCCTGTGCGCCTTCAGCTTCGTCAGCCCGTCCACCAGCGCCTTGCCTTTGGCGCCGCCGTGGTGAACGGCCACGAGGACCACGTCGTCGGCCGGGTTCTTGGCGTAGGCGAGCACCTCGGCGGTGAGGTCCTTGCCGAGGTCCTGCGCGGACCGGATCACGAGCACCTTCCCGCCGCCGAACAGCGACGGCGACGTCAGCTCCGCGATCCGGCCGGGCTCCAGCCCACCCGGCGCGAGGTCGATCACCTCGGCGTCCGGGTCCTTCGCCCGCACCGAGGCGGCGACCTCGCCGATCGCCCGCTCCACGAGCAGCTCTTCGTCTCCCACGATCAAGGTGATGGCCTCGGACACCCTTGCAGCATGCCACGCCCCACCCCCTCCCCGCGCCACGTCGCCTCCCGCCGCTCACGCGGTCTCGATGTCGTCGGCGAGCGCCGCGGCGCCCTGTGCCGTACTGCGTGCGGAGGCATGCCGCCGCTGGTGAAAGAACCCGGGCATTCTCGGGCCGTCCCGGCGCAGCATGTGGGCGACGTCCTGGACCGGTGGCGATCGGCTGGTTCGATGCCCGCCTGGTCACTCCTCGGGCGCGTTCGGCGGTGTGCGGGCGGGGTCAATGGCGTGGGATGGCGGCGATGCCGGTTCTGGTGCGGACGATGGCGATGTCTCCCTCCTGGTCGGTGCGGTGGACCTGCGTGCGGAGGCGGTGCAGCAGGCCGAGGGTGGACGGGGCGGGGTGGCCGTAGTCGTTGTCCCGGCCGACGGAGACCAGGGAGATCGACGCATGGGCGGCGGCGAGGAAGCGGGGGTCCTGGCTGCGGGAGCCGTGGTGCGGGACCTTGAGGACCTGGACGCGGGGGACGCTCGTCTCCAGGGCGCGCTGCGCGTCGGTCTCGACGTCGCCGGCGAGCAGGGCGCTGAAACCGGGCCGGCGGGCCACGAGGACGACGCTGGCGTTGTTGATCGTGGTGCCGTCGTCTCTCGGCGACAGGGCGGAGCCGGTGCCCAGGGGGGCGAGGATCGCGAGGGTCAGGTCGCCAATGCGCCATTGCGCCCCGGCGAGCGCGGGACGCGACGCAAGCCCCGCGATGAAGCGGTTCTCGGCGCCGTCGGTGAGCGGCGTCCGCACGACCCCGTGGACCGTGCGTCCGTGCCGGACGCCGGACGTCCCGCCGATGTGGTCGGCGTGCGGGTGGGTCAGGACCAGCAGCGGCACGTCCTTCACGCGCAGGCGGGAGAGGCACCGGTCGACCGGCGCGGGGGCCGGGCCGGTGTCCACGACGACGGCGCGGCCGGGTCCGGCGGCGAGCGCGAGCGCGTCGCCCTGGCCGACGTCGCAGGCGACCAGCTGCCAGCCCGGCGGCGGCCAGCCCGGGGCCGTGACCCGCAGCGCGACGACGGCGATCAGCACGCCGGCCATGACCGCGACGGTGGCCATGCGGAGCCGGGGATGGCGCAGGATCAGGACGGCGGCGCCGCCCGCCAGCAGCAGGGTCACCGCGCCGAGCCCGCCGCCCGTCCACGGGACGGTGGCGTACGGGAGCGCGGCGGCGGTCCGGGCGATCCAGATGATCCAGCCCACGGCGAGGCCGGCGGGACGGACCGTCAGGCGAGCGAGCGGCAGGGACACGGGCGCGATCGCGGTGCCGAGCGCGCCGAGCAGCGTCGCGGGTGCCACGGCCGGTGCGGCGAGCAGGTTCGCCGGCAGGGACACCACGCCGACCTCTCCGGAGAGCATCACCAGGACCGGGGCGACGGTGATCTCGGCGGCCGCCGCGACGGCGAGGGCGTCCGCGAGCGGGCCGGGAAGCCGGCGTGCGAGGCGCTCCCGCCAGGGCGGTGCGAGGACGAGCAGCCCCGCCGTGGCGAGCACGGAGAGCACGAAGCCGTACGACCGCGCCAGTTCCGGGTCGATCAGGACGAGCAGCAGCACCGCGGCGCACAGCGCGGGCACCCCCTGCCGGGACCGTCCGGTGAACAGCGCGAGCAGCGCCACCAGGCCCATGACGGTGGCCCGCAGGACGCTCGGGTCCGGCCGGGCGACCAGCACGAACGCGACCACCGCGACGGCGGCGACGGGCGGGGCGCGCCGCCGCCCGAGCCCCGTGACCCGGCACAGCCACAGGACCGCGCCGATGACGATCGCGAGGTTGGCGCCGGAGACGACCAGCAGGTGGCTGAGGCCCGCGGTGCGGAAGTCCTCGGCGAGCGCCGGGTCGAGCCGGGAGGTGTCACCGTCGACCATGCCGGGCAGGACGCCCCGCTGATCGGGCGGGAGGCGCTCGACCGCCGCGCGCAGCCGCGCCCGGACGGCCTCGGCCGCCCGCTGGAGCGGAGACGGGCCGCCGAGGAGCGCGGGCGGGCCCCGCACGATCACGACGGCGGCGAGCAGTTCGGCGCCGCGCGGCTCGTCGAACCGGCCGCGCAGCCGGACCCGCTGGCTCGGCAGCAGCCCGAGCCACCGCGGGTCGTGCGCGATCAGCAGCACCGGCACGCGCACCCGGGCCCGCGCGACCGCCTCGACCCGCGCCCGGACGATCACCATGGGACGCCCGCCGGCCTTCCTGGCCTGCGGGTCCGCGGTCAGCACCGCCTCGGCCGTCGACGTCCCTCCGGCACGCGCGAGCGCCCGGACCGGCCCGCTGCCGACGGCGGACGCCCGGAACGCCACCCCGGTCGCGGAGGCGGCCGCACAGACGAGCACCATCCCCAGGACCCGCCGATTGACCGCCCGCGAGGACCCGCCTGCGCCGCGCCTCTGCCGCGACGCGGCCAGGCGGGCGATGACCAGCCGCCCGCCCCCCACGACCGCCCCCGCCGGTCCGCGCCGCTCGGCCGCACCTCCCGCCGTGGCCGGACTCCCGGCCGGCGACCACGCCGCAGTCCGCCGCGCGCCACCGCCGGGCTCGATTGAAGATCTGACGGCCGCATCGGCCTCCCCCGCTCCCCTTACCGCGGCGTCCTGCAGCAGAGGCTCGTCTCGGGCGGCAGCCGAACGCCCGCGTCTGAACACCGGCCTAGGGGGCGTCCACCGCTCTCCTCCCCCTTCCCTCCGGCCATTGCCGGGCGATGACTCGGCGACCCGTTCCGACCGCGAGCGACCCGGCGCCGTGTCCGAGAACAAGGGGGCGTCCGCCGGGGCGGGACGGGGGCGTGGAGGGCTCTCGGGGGTGGGGCGGGGAGCTAGAAGGAGGTAAAGGGCGGTGGTGGTCGCGGCGGCGGCCACGGTCCAGGCAGCGGCGGGCGGGAAGCCGATCGTCAGGGCGGCGGTGATCCAGGCGGCGAGGGCCGGGGCGACCAGGCGGAGGTGGGGGGTCATACGCGCACCATCGGTTTCAGGTCGGCGAAGCGGCGGGCGCCGATGCCGTCGACGTCCTGGAGCTGGTCGACGGAGTGGAAGCCGCCGTGCTGGGTGCGGTAGTCGACGATGCGCTGGGCGAGGACGGGGCCGACGCCGGGGAGCTGGTCGAGCTGGGCGGCGGTGGCGGTGTTGAGGTCGACGGGCGTGCCGGGCGTGCCGGGCGTTCCGGGTGAGCCGGAGGCGGCGGACCCGGGCGGCCCGCCAGGCGGCGGCGCGCCGGGCGCGGGCGAGGGCAGGCGGACGCCGACCGGGATCTGCTCGCCGTCGACGAGCTTGCGGGCGAGGTTGAGCGTGCCGGTGCCGACGCCGGGACGCACGCCTCCCGCGGCCTTGATGGCCTCCTCGACGCGGGAGCCGGACGGCAGGGTGACGACGCCGGGGTGCTTGACCTTGCCGAGTACGTGGACGACCACGGACGCCGGGCCGCTGGAGACGGCGCCGGCGGGGACGGCGTTCGGTGACGCGCCGGACGGTGCGGGCGGTGCGGGGACCTCGGTGGCGGCGGCGTCCGCGGAGGTGGGCGCCGGATCCGGGCGGGGGCGGGCGAGCCAGAGGTAGCCGCCGGCGACCAGCGCGGCGATCATCGCGAGGACGGCCAGGACGCGGACGTTCGCCTTCTCAGGGCCGGAGCGCAGCCGGGCGGAGGGTGGCTGCGCGGACTGCGGCTGCGCGGACGGCTTGAGCCGGGCGGCGAGGGACTGGAGGCGGTCGTCGGCTGTCATGGCGCCGACGCTAGGTGCGCCGGCGATCCCCGGGCAGGGGCCGCGGAAAATGTGGATAACTCTCGCCGCACCCCAGGTGACCGGCGACGATGCTCAGAGGTGCGGAGCGATCACCACGCCGAGCATCCCGGGGCCGACGTGGGCGCCGATGACGGGGCCGACCTCGCCGACGTAGACGTCCTCGACGTGGGGGATGCGGTCGCGCAGCCGGGCGGCGAGGGCGTCGGCGCGGGCCGCGGCGGCGAGGTGCTGGACGCCGAGGTCGACGCGGCGGGAGCCGGCCTGCTCGACGGCGATCTCCTCCAGCCGCGCCAGGGCCCTCGCGGACGTGCGGACCTTCTCCAGCGGGACGATCCGGCCGCCGGCGATGTCCAGGAGGGGCTTGACCATGAGGGCGGAGCCGAGCAGCGCCCCGGCTGCGCCGATCCGGCCGCCGCGCCGCAGGTGCTCCAGGGTGTCGACGTACAGCAGGGATCGCGACGTCTCCGCACGGCGTGCCGCGGCGCGCGCGGCGGCCTCGGCGCCTCCGCCGGCCAGCGCGACGGCGGCCGCGGAGAGGGCCGCGAGCCCGAGGCCCATGCCGATGGTGCCGCTGTCGACGACGTGGACGGGCACGGGCGCGTCCGCGGCGGCGAGGCGGGCGGCCGCGAGCGTCCCGGACATGGCGGCGGACAGGTGCACGGACACCACCGCGTCGGCACCCGCCTCAGCGGCGCTCTCGTAGGCCTGGGCGAACCGTCCGGGCGAGGGGCGGGACGTTCTGACGGGCCGCCGGTCCCGGAGCGCCCGGACCGCTTCGTCGCCGCTGATGTCGCCTTCGTCGCGCATGGCGCCGCCCAGGGAGATCTGCATGGGGACGACGGTCAGCCCGTGCCGTTCGGCGAGCCCCGGCGGGAGGTAGGCGGTGGAATCCGTGACGACCGCGACGGAGCTGCCCATGAACGGGACATTACCCCCGGATGTCGGTCAGGGCTGGACGGGGACGCCGCCGCGCCACACGCGCAGCGCGCGCAGGCCGAACGCCCACGCGAACGCGCCTTCGTGGTCGGCGTCCCACAGCACGATGTCGGCGAGCATGCCGGGGGCCAGGGAGCCGCGGTCGCCGACGCGCAGGGCGGCGGCCCCGCCGAGGGTGGCGGCGCGCAGCGCCTCGGTGACGCTCAGCCCGAACATCGCCACGGACAGGCCGATGACCAGCGGCATCGAGGTGATGCCGCACTGGCCGGGGTTGTGGTCGGTGCCGAGCGCGACGGTGACGCCGCGGTCGATCATCTGCCGGACGGGCGCCGGGGCGCGGCTGCTGTTGAGGGCGCTGCCGGGGCAGACGGTGGCGGTGACGCCGGCGTGCGCGAGGGCCTTGATGTCGTCGTCGTTGGCCTGGGTGAGCAGGTCGGCGGACGCGCAGCCGACCTCGGCGGCGACCTGCGCGGCGCCGATGCGCTCGTTGGCGCAGGCGTGCATGCGGGCCTTCAGCCCGGCGCGCTTGCCGGTGAGCAGCAGGGCGCGGGCCTCTTCGGCGGTGAAGTGGCCCTCGTCGCAGTAGACGTCGATCGAGTCGGCGCCGGCGACGGCGGCGTCGCCGGCCCACAGGCGGACGGCCTCGATGTAGTCGCGGCGGCGGCCGAAGAACTCCGGCGGGAGGATGTGGGCGGCGAGGAACGTGGCGTGGATGCGGGGCATGGACGGCTCGCCCTCGAGCGAGCGCAGCATCCGGATGTCGGCGAGCTCCCCGTCGCGGGTGAGGTGGTAGCCGGTCTTGGCCTCGACGGTGGTGGTGCCTGCGAGGATCCACTGGCGCAGCCGCTCGCGGACGCCGTTGCACAGCGTCCAGGGGTCGGTGCCGCGGGTCACGGTGACGGTGGAGTTGACGCCGCCGCCCGCCGCCGCGATCGCCGAGTGCGACGAGCCGCTGGTGCGCATCGCGAGCTCGGCCCAGCGGTTGCCCGCGTAGACGGGGTGGGAGTGGGCGTCGATGAGGCCGGGGGTGACCAGGCCGCCGCCGAGGTTCTCGACGTGGTCGACGTCGACGATGTCGTCGATGATGCCGGGGACGCTCTGCGGGAGGTCCGAGGCGGGGCCGGCCCACACGATGCGGTCGTCGTGGATCAGCACGGCGGCGTTGCTGCAGACGTCGGTGCCCGTCCAGAGCCTGCCGATGTTCGTCAACAGCCGTACCGTCATAGGGTCACCGACCTGCTTCGGACGACGCGCCGCACGGCGCGGTACCGGACGCTGTGTGAGAGGGGAGCAGGAAGTGATGGAGCGGGCCGCCTGCGCGCCGTCCGGTGTTCGCACCTGCCATGGATGGGGCCACCTGCTCTCGATCCGAAACGCCGACTGGGTGCCGGCGATTCACCGTTGGAGGGTCGGGTGATCGGGCGACCACCACTGGCAACGAGACCGGAGATATCGGTTTCGTCACGGTAGTGCACTACGGGTCCGCCCGACAAGCTCTGGGCGGCGCGGGTCGGCCGACGCGACGGGGCCTGCCCGCTCGTCCGCGCGCCGCTTGTCGTGCGTTCCGGAACCATCGACAGCCATCACCAGCCCCCTAGCCCTTCGACCGTACGGATTTCAACCGAACCGTCAAGCCGATTGGGGAAGCTGTCACCGTTCGGCGACCAGGTTCCGGCCGGCCCCGGTATCCGGACGGGCTCGGACCGCCCTTTTCGGACGGCCCGAGCCCGGAAGAACGGTAACGCGGTCCGGCGGACCGGAACGGTCAGACGATCTGCGCCGCGACCTCGTACCGGGACAGCTCGCCCGCGACGTCCTCGGGAACGCGCGCGTGCAGCAGCGTGCCCTCGGCGACGTGCTCCTGCTTGAGCACCTCGCCGCGGTCGTGCACCCGCGCGACCAGGTCGCCGCGCTCGTAGGGGACCAGCGCGCGCAGCTCGGCCTCCAGGCCCGGCAGGTCGGCCTCGACGGCCTCCCGCAGTTCCTCGATGCCGAACCCGGTGCGGGCGGAGACGACGACGCTGTGCGGCTCGCGCCGCTGGAGGCGGGCGATCGCGAGGTCGTCGGCGGCGTCCGCCTTGTTGATCACGACGATCTCCGGGATCGCGTCGGCGCCGATCTCGCGCAGCACCTCGCGGACGGCGTCGATCTGCGCCTCGGGGTCGGCGTCGGAGCCGTCCACGACGTGCAGGATCAGCCCGGCGTCGGTGACCTCCTCCAGCGTCGAGCGGAACGCCTCGACGAGCTGGTGCGGCAGGTGCCGGACGAACCCGACGGTGTCGGCGAGGGTGTAGGCGCGGCCGCCCGGCGTCTCGGCGCGCCGGACGGTGGGGTCGAGGGTGGCGAACAGCGCGTTCTCCACCAGCACCCCGGCGCCGGTGAGCCGGTTGAGCAGGGACGACTTGCCGGCGTTGGTGTAGCCGGCGATGGCGACGGCGGGCACCTCGTTGCGGCGGCGCTCGCCGCGCTTGGTGTCGCGGGACTTGGACATCTCGGCGATCTGCCGGCGCAGCTTGGCCATCCGGGTGCGGATCCGCCGCCGGTCCAGCTCGATCTTGGTCTCGCCGGGGCCGCGGCCGCCGATCCCGACGCCGCCCGCGGCGCGCCCGCCGACCTGCCGGGACAGGTTGCCGCCCCAGCCGCGCAGGCGCGGCAGCAGGTAGTCGAGCTGCGCGAGCTCGACCTGCGCCTTGCCCTCGCGGCTCTTGGCGTGCTGGGCGAAGATGTCGAGGATCAGCGCGGTCCGGTCGATGACCTTGACCTGGACTGTCTCCTCCAGGTGCCGCAGCTGGCTCGGGGCCAGCTCGCCGTCGCAGATGACGGTGTCGGCGCCGGTGGAGATGACGACGTCGCGCAGCTCGGCGGCCTTGCCCGAGCCGATGTAGGTGGCCGGGTCGGGCCGGGAGCGGCGCTGGACGAGGCCCTCGAGAACCTCGGAGCCCGCCGTCTCGGCGAGCAGCGCCAGCTCGCGCAGGGAGTTCTCGGCGTCGGCCGCGGTGCCCTCGGTCCACACGCCGACGAGGACGACCCGCTCCAGGCGCAGGGCGCGGTACTCGACCTCGGTGACATCGGTGAGCTCGGTGGACAGTCCCGCGACGCGGCGCAGTGCCCGCCGGTCCTCCAGGTCGAGCTCGCCGGTCATGGGCTCGGCGTCGAACTCGTCGTAGGTCCGGTCTTCGTGGGTCTGGTCTGCAGAGAAAGGAAGAGTCATATGTCCTCGGTAGAACGCCGCGGCGCGGCCGTGTCTTCCCCGAAATCGTCTCACGGGCGTCCCGGCGGGTCACGTGGTTATCGAGTGCGTACCCGCCATGCGTGCGGGGAGGTCAACGGCACAGCGGAAGGGTGCCCCCGCTTTGACCGGGCTCTGAACCGCCGAGTAGCGTTACTCCATAAGACAGAAGTGGAATTTCATCAGACGAAAGGGCGAGCAGATGGCCGAACTGGACGGTGTCGAGGTCGCTGGGCCTCTCGGGGAGCGGTACGAGGAGATCCTGACGCCCGAGGCGCTCGGCCTGCTCGCCGCGCTCCAGCGTGAGCTGGGCGGACGCCGCAAGGAGCTGCTGGCGGCCCGCGCGGAGCGCCAGCGCGCGCTGTCCGAGGGCGGGACGCTGGACTTCCTGCCCGAGACCGCGTCCGTCCGCGCGGACGCGACCTGGCGGGTCGCCGACCCTGCGCCCGGCCTGGAGGACCGCCGCGTCGAGATCACCGGCCCGACGGACCGGAAGATGACCATCAACGCGCTGAACTCGGGCGCGAAGGTGTGGCTGGCCGACTTCGAGGACGCCAACACCCCGCTGTGGAACAACATGATCGAGGGGCAGCTGAACCTGCGCGACGCCCTCGACCGCACCATCGACTTCACCGACGCCACGTCCGGCAAGTCCTACGCGCTCAAGGACGACGCCGAGCTGGCCACCATCGTCGTGCGCCCCCGCGGCTGGCACATGGACGAGAAGCACCTCCTCGTCGACGGCGAGCCGATGTCGGGGTCGCTGTTCGACTTCGGGCTGTACCTCTTCCACAGCGCGCGCCGGCAGCTGGACAAGGGCAAGGGCCCCTACTTCTACCTGCCGAAGATGGAGAGCCACCTGGAGGCGCGGCTCTGGAACGACGCCTTCAACCTCGCCCAGGACGCCCTGGGGATCCCGCGCGGCACCATCCGCGCGACCGTGCTGATCGAGACGATCCCGGCCGCGTTCGAGATGGAGGAGATCCTCTACGAACTGCGCGACCACTCCGCCGGCCTGAACGCCGGCCGCTGGGACTACCTGTTCTCGGTGATCAAGAAGTTCCGCGACCGCGGCGCCGACTTCGTGCTGCCCGAGCGCAACGCGATCACCATGACGGCGCCGTTCATGCGCGCCTACACCGAGCTGCTCGTCCGCACCTGCCACAAGCGCGGCGCGCACGCGATCGGCGGCATGGCCGCGTTCATCCCGTCCCGCAAGGACGAGGAGGTCAACAAGGTCGCGCTGGAGAAGGTCCGGGCCGACAAGACCCGCGAGTCCGGCGACGGGTTCGACGGCTCCTGGGTCGCCCACCCCGACCTCGTCCCGGTCTGCCGGGAGGTCTTCGACGGCGTGCTCGGCGACAAGCCCAACCAGCGCGACCGGCTCCGCGAGGACGTCGACGTCTCGGCCGCCGACCTGCTCAACATCAAGGCCACCCCCGGCGAGATCACCGAGGCCGGCGTCCGCAACAACATCGACGTCGCGCTGCGCTACCTGGCGACCTGGCTCAACGGCTCCGGCGCCGTCGCCATCCACAACCTCATGGAGGACGCCGCCACCGCGGAGATCTCCCGCTCGCAGGTCTGGCAGTGGATCTACAACGGCGTCTCCACCGCCGAGGGCAAGGAGATCACCAAGGAGTGGGTCGAGCGGCTCCTCGACGAGGAGCTGGCCAAGATCCGCGCCGAGCTGGGCGAGGCGTACAACGAGCCGCGCTACGACCAGGCCGTGACCCTCTTCAAGGAGGTCACGCTCGCCGACGAGTACTCCGAGTTCCTCACCACCCCCGCCTACCAGCAGTTCCCGTAACTCCCAGGGGGCGACCCCCTCGAACCCCCGTCACGGTCGGCAGGCCGTTTCCCGCTCCGCTCGAGCTCCGCGCGAAACAGCCTGCCGACCGCCGGGCGGGCCCGCTGCGCTCGCTGCACTCGCTCCGCGTGCCCGCCCGTTGTAGCGCAGGGGGACGAGTTCCGGGGATTCCTGGGGATCTTGCCGTGCGCGGGGGGCCGGGAGGATGGTGGAGGGGATGGAACCGCTACTGAAGGCGCTGGGCCTGCGCCTGGACGCGCTGCTCGGGACCGACCGGGTGATCACCGACCCGGTGCGGCTGCGCACGTACGAGTGCGACGGCCTCACCAACCACCGGTCGACGCCCGGGATCGTCGTGCTCCCCGACACCGCCGAGGAGATCGCGGCGATCGTGCGCGTGTGCGCGCGGGCGGGCGTCCCCTACGTGGCGCGCGGGTCCGGGACGGGCCTGTCCGGCGGGGCGCTCCCCCGCGCGGACGGCGTGCTGATCGTCACGTCCCGGATGCGCCGGATCCTGGAGATCGACATCCCGGGGCAGCGGGCCGTGGTCGAGCCCGGCGTGATCAACCTGGACGTGACCCGGGCGGTGCGCCCGTACGGGTACTACTTCGCGCCCGATCCGTCCAGCCAGCAGATCTGCTCGGTCGGCGGGAACGTGGCGGAGAACTCCGGCGGCGCGCACTGCCTGAAGTACGGCTTCACCGCCCATCACGTGCTGGCGTGCGAGGTCGTGACGCCGGACGGGGAGCTGGTGGAGCTGGCGGCGGACGGCCCCGGCTACGACCTGCTCGGCGTGTTCGTCGGAGCGGAGGGCACGCTCGGCATCGCCACGAAGATCACGGTGCGGCTGACGCGGGTGCCGGAGACCGTGCAGACGCTGCTCGCGGCGTTCGGGTCGATCGAGGCGGGCGGGACCGCGGTGTCGGCGATCATCGGCGCGGGGATGGTGCCGGCGGCGATCGAGATGATGGACGCGCTGTCCATCGAGGCCGCGGAGGCGGCGGTGCGCTGCGAGTACCCGCCGGGCGCCGGCGCGGTGCTGATCGTGGAGCTGGACGGCCCGGACGCGGAGGTCGCCGCGCAGTTCGCCGAGGTGGAGCGGCTGTGCCGGGACGCGGGCGCGTTCGAGATCCGGATCGCGGCGGACGACGCGGAGCGCGCGCTGATCTGGAAGGGGCGCAAGTCGGCGTTCGCGGCGGTCGGCCGGATCAGCCCCGCCTACATCGTGCAGGACGGTGTGATCCCCCGCACCGCGCTGCCGCGGGTGCTGGCGCGGATCGACGCGCTGTCGGCGGAGTCGGGCGTGCGGGTCGCGAACGTGTTCCACGCCGGGGACGGCAACCTGCATCCGCTGGTGCTGTTCGACGACGCCGAGCCGGGCGCCGCGGAGCGCGCCGAGGTGGTGTCGGGCGCGATCCTCGACCTGTGCATCGAGCACGGCGGGTCCATTACCGGCGAGCACGGCGTGGGCGTGGACAAGTCCCGCTACATGCCGCGGATGTTCAGCGACACCGATCTGGACACGATGCAGATGGTCCGCTGCGGGTTCGATCCGGCGGGGCTGTGCAACCCGGGGAAGGTCTTCCCCACGCCGCGGCTGTGCGGCGAGGTCCCGGGCGTGCGGAAGGGCCCGCACCCGTTCGAGGGAAAGGCGGACGTCTTCTGATGCGGCCGTTGGAGGCGCTGGCGAAGGTCTGCGTTGACGTCCGCGCGGGCGAGCCCGAGGAGGGCGTGCTGGGCGTGCAGCCCGCGCTGGTGGCGGCCCCCGCGTCCGTCGCGGAGGCCGCGGAGGTGATGCGCGCCGCCGCCGAGCAGGGCCTGTCCGTGGTCCCTCGCGGCGCCGAGACGCGGCTGGACTGGGGGACGCCTCCGCGGCGGTGCGACCTGCTGGTGGACACCCACCGCCTGGACGGGCTGGTCGAGCACGCCTCCGGCGACCTCGTCGCCACGGCGGAGGCGGGGCTTTCGCTGGAGGCGCTCGCGGAGAGGCTGGCGGAGAAGGGGCAGCGGCTGTCGCTGGACGTCCCGCTGCCCGGATCCACGGTCGGCGGGACGATCGCCACCGGGGCCGCCGGCCCGCTCCGGACGCTGTTCGGGACGCCGCGCAACCTCGTCATCGGCCTCACGGTCGTGCGGGCGGACGGGAAGGTCGCGCGGTCCGGCGGGAAGGTCGTCAAGAACGTCGCGGGGTACGACCTGGGGCGGCTGTTCTCCGGTTCGTACGGGACGCTCGGGCTCATCGTGGAGGCGACGTTCCGGCTGCACCCGGTGCCGGCCGCGGCGGCGTGGGTCACGCGCCGGGTCGGCGGCCCGGAGGAGGCGCACGAGGCCGTCCAGGCCGTCCTGCACTCTCCGGCGGCGCCGAGCGCTCTCGAGTACATCCATCCCGGGACGGTCGCGGCGCTGCTGGAGGGCGTTCCGGACGGTGTCGCCGCGCGCGCTGGGCGGCTCGTCGACCTTCTAGGAGGCGATGCCCGGATCACGGAGGACGCGCCGGACGGCTGGGGCCTGTACCCGGACGGCACCACCCTCATCGACGCGTCCGCACCACCGCCGTCCCTCCGCGAACTCATCGGCCTTGTCGACGGCCTACAGCACGACGTGGCGATGACATGGAGCGGCGTCGGACACGGGCAGATCGGTCTCCCTTCGGGCATGACGTCCGAGGAGGTGGGCGGGGCGCTCGGCGCACTGCGCGACGTCCTAGGACGCCACAAGGGCGGTGCCGTCGTCCGCTACGCGCCGCAGGAAGTGCGCAGTGAGATCGACATGTGGGGGCCGGTGCCGTCCCTCGCGCTGATGCGCCGGGTGAAGGACCAGTTCGATCCCGATCATCGGCTGTCCCCCGGCCGCTTCGTGGGAGGAATCTGATGAGCGCGCAGGACGACCTCCCGGAGCTGCTCGGCGACTGCGTGCACTGCGGGTTCTGCCTGCCGACGTGCCCCACGTACGTGCTGTGGGGCGAGGAGATGGACTCGCCGCGCGGCCGCATCCACCTCATGCAGCAGCACATCGAGGGCGCGCCGCTCAACGCGCCGATGGTGCAGCACTTCGACCAGTGCCTGGGGTGCATGGCGTGCGTGACGGCCTGCCCGTCGGGCGTGCAGTACGACCGGCTCATCGAGACGACGCGGGCCGAAGTGGAGCGCGAGCATCCCCGTTCGCTGAAGGAGCGGGCCGTACGCGGGGCGATCTTCCGCCTGTTCCCGTACAGGCGTCGTCTGCGCGCGCTCCGCGGCCCGCTGCGCGCCTACCAGAAGTCGGGTCTGGACCGGCTGGTGCGGCGCAGCGGCGTCCTGGAACGCGTCTCTCCGTCCGTCGCGGCGATGGAACGTCTCGCGCCGCCCCTGGGCAAGGCGCCGCGCCTGCCCGAGTTCGTCGCCGCGCGCGGTGAGCGCCGCGCGACGGTCGGGATGCTGACGGGCTGCGTCCAAGGCGAGTTCTTCCCCGGCGTCAATGCGGCCACCGCGCGCGTCCTGGCGCTGGAGGGCTGCGACGTGGTCATCCCGAAGCACCAGGGCTGCTGCGGGGCGCTGTCACTGCACTCGGGACGCGAGGACGAGGCCCGGGCCTTCGCGCGCCGGACGGTCGAGACCTTCGAGTCCGCCGACGTCATCGTGGTGAACTCGGCGGGCTGCGGGTCGGCGATGAAGGAGTACCGGGCGCTGCTCGCCGACGACCCGTCCTGGGCAGCGCGGGCCGAGGCGCTCTCCGCCAGGACCAGGGACCTCGCCGAGTTCCTCGTGGAGCTCGGGCCCCGCGCGGAACGGCGGCCACTTCCGGTCACCCTCGCCTACCACGACGCGTGCCACCTGTCCCATGCGCAGGGGGTCCGCGCCCAGCCGCGGGCCCTGCTGGGCGGCATCCCGGAGCTGACCGTCGTGGAGATAGCCGAACCGGACCTCTGCTGCGGCTCCGCGGGCACCTACAACCTGCTGCAACCGGAGGCGGCCTCCGCGTTGGGCGACCGCAAGGCGGTGAACGTGGACGCCACCGGAGCCGAACTACTCGTCGCCGCCAACCCCGGCTGCTCCATGCAGATCGCCACCGCGCTGCAACGCCGCGGCGCGCACATCGCGGTCGCGCACACCGCGCAGGTGCTCGACGCCTCCCTGCGCGGGCTCGGCCGCGACGCCCTTGTCGGACGCACTTCGTAAGGCCCTGACCAGGTGGTACGCCGCTTCCCCGGCCGGAGAAGCCCCGCCGCCGCGGTTCCGGCCGTCCTGTATCGTGACTGGCCCCTGCAGGCAGGACGCGCTAACTGGGCAGAAAACGGGCCCGAGGGAGCACGAGAAACGTGTCGAACAGCCACCACTCACACCGCCGAAGGAAGAGCGGCGCGGGCCGGCTCGGCCTCGCCGGCGCCCTCACGGGCGTCGTGGGCATCGCCGCCGTCGCCGCCGGGATCGTGTACCTGCGGCCGGACGGCGACGCCGGCACCGGCCGGCCGTCGCTCGCCAGCCAGGGCGAGACCGGGTCGCAGAACGCCGCACCGCTGCCGAAGACCGGGCCGCCCGTCAACTTCACCACCCCCGAGGGTTACGGCTACAGCCTCGCCGCGGTGAAGGCCGGGACGAACCGGCAGCCGCTCGGCGCGACCGCTGCGCCGCCGTCCGGCACGACGTACGCCTACGCCGACTACGTCCTCACCAACAGCCAGCGCAGGCCCGTCCTGCTGGACTTCCCGGCGGACCTGTTCATGCCGAAGTCGCAGGTCCCGGCGGACGCGCAGGCCCGCTGCATGCCGCAGCCGGGCATCCCCGACGACCTGTGCACCCTGCCCAACCACAGCAAGATCACCGCCCGCCTCGGCGGGTCGAAGGCGCCGGTCGACGACGACGGCGACCAGATGATGCCCGCGGGCGCCTCCTACCTGGTGCGGATCGCGACCGACCTGCCGGTCGAGGAGGCGCTGTCCGCCGACGACCTGAAGATGTACGTGTGGAACGCCCGCTACACCAGCGACCGCAAGGGCGTCGAGATCGCCTTCCCGTAACCGGGTGCGGGGTCAGCCAGGGCTCGTGAAGCCGATGTCCTGGTAGCCGGGCTCGTAGAAGCCGCGGGCACCCATGTTGGCGAGGTCGGCGCGCACCGCGACGAGTTGGGGACGCTGGTACAGCGGCAGGACGGTGGCCTCCTGCCAGACGAGCCGGTCCACCTCGTTCACAAGGACGTGAATCCGTTCGGGATCGACCTCCGCGATCGCGCGGTCCATGGCCGCGTCGATGGCGGCCGTTCCCGTGCGCGAATAGTTCTGCTGGACGCGGTCGCCGCGCGGCCGCGCGAAGACCGCCTTCATGGGCGACACCGGGAACGACGTGCCCAGCCAGGAGAACGGGACGATGTCGAAGTTCCCAGGGGTGACGTAGTGGTCGAACACGTCGTCGGCGGGGACGGCGTCGATGTCCACCCGGACGCCTATGCGCCGCAGTAGCGCGCGCGTGAGCTCGCCCTCCTGCTCGCTGATCGGGACGCCGGAGGGGATGACGAACCGCAGCGCGAGCGTCCGGCCGCCCTTCGCTCGGTACCGGCCGTGCCGGGTCCAGCCGGCCTGGTCCAGGAGCCGCCCCGCGGCCGCCGGGTCGTAGCCTCCCAGTTCCCCGGAGTCGTCCTGGTAGCCGTCCTGGGTGTTGACGTAGAAGTGGTTGCCGAGCGTCTGGATCGGCACGCCGAGGCCGGACAGGTCGGAGCGCGCGATGGCGCGGCGGTCGATGCCGAGCATGACTGCGCGCCGGACCCGCGGGTCGGACAGGATGGGCCCGGCGGCGTTGAACGTGAAATGCCGCCAGTCGGGGCCGCCCGCCCTGCGCACGACGGCCCCGGGGACGGCCTGGGCGCGGCGCAGGGCGCCCGCGTCCATGCCGACGTCCATCAGGTCGATCTCGTTGGCGGCGAACGCGCCGGGCATCGCGCTGGTGTCCATGGCCCGGTAGACGATCCTGTCCAGCTTGGCGGGCGGGCCCCACCAGCCGGGATCGCGGACCATCGTGACGGTCTCGGCCGTCTGGTCGATCCTTTCGAGCCGGAACGGGCCCGCGGTGACCGGCATGCGGTCGATCCAGCCGGTGTTGAACGCGGCGGGCGTCGAGTAGGCCACCGCCGGGTAGAGCGGGCTGAACAGGCTCCGCCAGTCCGCGTACGTTCCCGCGAAGGTCACCTTGACGGTGTGAGGGTCCGCGCCCTGCTCGACACGCTCAATCTGCTTGTAGCCGGTGACGGTGGAGACCTCGTAGCGGGGGTCGCGGCCGGACAGCGCGCGCGCCTGCGCCGCGAAGTCGCGATAGCTCAGAGGCCTGCCGTCGGACCAGTGCGCTTCGGGGTTGAGCCGGTAGGTGACGACTTGGTCGCGGCCGTTGCGGTGCGGTTCCGCCGAGCGGAGGTACTCGGGCACGGGGTGCGGGACGGCCTTCTCGTCGGCGCGCATGAGGTGGGGCAGCGCGCCCTGGATCACCTGCTCGACCGACCCCTTCGTCCCGTTGACGTCGTTGAAGTTCCACTGCGACGGGAACTCGGGGAGGGGCCAGCGGAGCGTGCCGCCGCTACGGACGTGGTCGCGCGGGGTCGGGTTGACGTCCGACGCGGGCAGCCGGCCGGCCGCGCGGGTCGTCGCCTCCCCGGAGCCCGGGCCCCCGCACCCGCCGGCGGCGGCGGTCGCGGCGGCGAGCAGAAGGGCGCCCAGCGGGCGTTTCACGTACCTGATCCGGCTTCGACGAGGGGGTGATGGCAGGCGGCCCATTGATCGCTTTCTCGGTCGGTGCTCATGGGACGGGGCATGGGGTCGTGCTCTTCGCATCGGCGGGCGTCCACCGCCCCCAGCGCCGTGTACCGGGGGCAGCGCGAGCGGAAGCGGCAGCCCGAGGGCGGGGCCGTGGGATCGGGCGGGTCTCCTCGCAGCGGGACGCGCCGTCTGCGGCGCTCCAGACGCGGATCCGGCAGCGGCACCGCGTCCAGCAGCGCGCGCGTGTACGGATGGGCGGGACGGCCATACACCTCGTCCACGGAACCGATCTCCACGATCCGCCCCATGTACATGACGGCGACACGGTCGGCGATGCGGTGCACGACCGCCAGATCGTGCGCGACGAACAGGTACGCGATGCCGAGCCGGGCGCGCAGCCCTTCGAGCAGGTCCATGACGCCCGCCTGCACCGACACGTCCAGCGCCGCGACGGGCTCGTCCAGCAGCAGGAGCCGCGGCTCCAGCGCGAGAGCCCGTGCGATGCCGACGCGCTGCCGCTGCCCGCCCGACAGGCCGTGCGGATACCGCCCGGCATGGACCGGTTCCAGCCCCACCAGGTCGAGCAGCTCCCGCACGCGCCCGCGCGGCGCCCGCAGGCCGTGCGCCGCGAACGGCTCGGCGATGATGTCGGCGACGCGCATCCGGGGGTCGAGGGACGCGAACGGGTCCTGGAAGACCACCTGGACGTCGCGCCGCAGCGCCTTGCGGCGCCTCCGGCGCAGCGCGGCGGTGTCCTGGCCGAGGACGGCGACGCGGCCGCGCTGCGGGCGCGCCAGCCGCAGGATCTCCATCAGCGCCGTCGTCTTGCCGCAGCCCGACTCGCCCACGAGCGCGAGCGTCTCGGCCTCCCGGACGTCGAACCCGATGCCGTCCACGGCGTGCACGGTGCCCGCGCGCCGCCTGAGCAGCGTCCCCCGGTACAGCGGGTGGTGCCTGACCAGCCCGTCCACCTCGAGGACGACGGGACGCTCGCGCCGGGGCGCGAGCGCGGGCTGCGGCATGGGGTCGGGCAGCGGGAACACCGCGTCGGGATCGGCGGTCGCCTCGGTGTTGACGCACGCGGCCGTGTGCCCGGCCGGTCCGACCAGCACCGGCTCGGGATCGGCGCCGGCGCACGCGTCCACCGCGACGGGGCAGCGCGGCCGGAACGCGCACCCGCCGGCCGGGGGCGGCGCCGCGTCGACCGGCGCCGGACGGGCCGTCCCGGCCGCGTCCATCCTCGGCAGCGACTGCAGCAGCCCGATCGTGTACGGCATCCGCGGGCGCCGGTAGACCTCCTCCACCGGTCCCGACTCGACCGCCCGGCCCGCGTACATCACCATGATCCGGTCGGCGAACCCGGCGACGACCCCGAGGTCGTGGGTGATCAGCACGATCGCGGCGCCGGTGGCCTCCTTCGCGGCCTTCAGCACGTCCAGGACCTGCGCCTGCACGGTCACGTCCAGCGCCGCCGTCGGCTCGTCCGCGACGATCGCGACCGGGTCGTTGGCGATCGCCATCGCGATCATCACGCGCTGCCGCATCCCGCCGGAGAACTCGTGCGGGTGGGCGCGGGCCCGCCGCGCCGCGCCGGGGATGCCGACGAGGTCGAGCAGCTCCACGGCCCGGGCGCGGGCCGCCGCCCGCGTGGCGCCCGAGTGCACGCGGACGGCCTCGGCGATCTGGTCGCCGACCGGATGGACGGGGGTCAGCGCGGACAGCGGGTCCTGGAACACCATCGCCAGGTCCCTGCCGCGGACGCGGGACAGCTCGGCGTCGGACCGTCCCACCAGCTCCTCGCCGCGCAGCCGGACCGAGCCCGTGACGCGCGCGTGCGGCGGCGGCAGCCCCACCATCGCCAGCGCCAGCGCCGTCTTGCCCGCCCCCGACTCGCCGACGACGCCGAGGACCTCCCCCGCGCCGACGTCGAAGCCCACCCCGCACACGGCCGGCACGCCCTGCGCGTACCGGACCGTCAGGTTTCGCACCGCGAGGACCGTCACCGGTCACCCCGCCCCTGGCCGGCCGCCGGGTCCAGGACGTCGCGCAGCCCGTCGCCGAGCAGGTTCACCGCGAGGACGATCAGCACGAGCATCGCCGCGGCCGCCGCGAACGGCCAGGGGCAGGTGGCCGCGGCGCCCTGCCCCGCGGCGACCAGCGTGCCGAGCGAGACGTCCGGCGGCCGCACGCCGAACCCGAGGTAGGACAGCCCGCTCTCGGCGATCACCGCGACGCTGACGTTCACGCTCGCGTCCACGACCAGCAGCGACGCCAGCTGCGGCAGCACGTGCCGGACGATCACCCGGGCCGGGCTCGCGCCGAGGAACCGGGCGGCGAGCACGTACTCGCGCTCGCGCAGCGAGACCGTCGTCCCGCGCACCGCGCGCGCACTGACCATCCACAGCAGCGCCGCGAGCAGCGGCACCAGCCCCCCGCCGCCGAGCTGCGGTGCCAGCACGGCGACGAGCAGGAACGACGGCAGGACGAGCAGCAGGTCGGTGGCCCACATCAGGACCCGGTCGAGCCGCCCGCCGGCGAACCCGGCGACGGTGCCGACCAGCCCCGCCAGCCCGGTTGACAGCACGGCCACCGACAGGCCGATGAGCAGCGACCGCCGGGTCCCGCGCAGGGTGAGGGCGAGGACGTCCCGGCCGCTCTGCGTGGTGCCGAGCCAGTGCCGCGCGGACGGCCCCTGCCGGAACGCGGCGAAGTCGGTGTCGTCCCACCCCCAGCGGGACAGCAGCGGCCCGCCGAACGCGACGGCGAACAGCGCCGCGAGCAGGACCAGCCCCGCGACGGCCCGCCTGCTGCGCGCGATGCGGCGCGGCAGCCGGGGCGGGCCGCCGGGGGCCGGCGCGCCGGCCGGGCGCCCCGGCGCGGTGGTGGCGGCGAGTCCGGTGATCACGCGGCGGCCCCGGCGCGGACGCGCGGGTCGAGGACGCCGTGCAGGACGTCCGACGCCAGCCCCGCCGACAGGACCCCGCACGCCGCGAGGCAGCTGATCGCCGCGACCACGTTGACGTCGCCGCGCGAGATCGCCTCGACCAGCCATTCGCCCATGCCGTGCCAGCCGAAGGCCTGCTCGCAGAACATGCCGCCCAGGACCAGGAACCCGAACGAGTACGCGAAGTAGGTCGTCATCGGGATCAGCGCGGTCCGCAATCCGTGCCGGAGCAGGGCCGTGCGGCGCCGCAGCCCTTTCGCCCTCGCCGTCCGCACGAAGTCGGTGTGCAGGACGTCCAGCATCAGGCCGCGTTGGTACCTGCTGTAGAAGGCGGCCTGTGTCATGGCGATGGTGACCGTGGGCAGGAGCAGGTGGCGCATGCGGTCCGCCAGTCCGCCGAGCGCGCCGAACGTCCCGTGCGCCGCCCCTGGCGTGGTCTCCCCTACCCAGGCGAACACGTGCATCCCCATCGCGTCGTTGGCCTTGGCCGCGACGATCTGCAGCAGCACGGCCAGGACGAACACCGGTACGGCCAGCAGCAGGTACGAGCCGAGCGTGATGAAGCGGTCGGCCGCACGTCCCTGCCTAATCGCGGCGTAGGCGCCGAGCAGGATCCCCAGGGCCGACCCCAGGAACGCGCCCGGAGACAGCAGCCGCACGCTCACTCCCAGCCGCCGCCACAGCTCGGCGTTGACGGGCCGCCCGTCCCACGTGCGGCCGAAGTCGCCGTGCAGGACGCCCGCGGCCCAGGTGCCGTACCGCACGGCCAGGGACGTGCGGTCGTTCAGGTTGAGCCGGGTGAGCCGGGCATCGACGACCGACTCGGGCGGGCGGGGAGCGCGGCCCTCGAAGTTGGCGCGCGGGTCGAGCGCGGCGGCGGCGAGCAGGTAGGCCAGGCTCGTGGCCGCGACGGCGAGGACCACGTGGTTCCCGAGCCGCCGCAGCAGGAACGCCGCCATGTCCCTCCTCCCCACTGCGAGCCGATCACAGAATGTTATGGATCGATCACGCGATGCGTGGGAGAAACGCCGACGGTTCCCGTTTCCGTTGCGGGCGCCGCCGAGAAACCGCTCCAGTGCGCCCGAAGCGCCCTGAACTGGGGCATCTGTTCCCTGTGCCGGGTTCCGCGGCTACCATCTCGGCACGCGCGCCGCCACCGTGCGACGCACGCGACCCGCTGTCCTGAGGCGGACGCCGCCACCAGTGCAGCACGGTACGCCGGACGTTTTAACATTCCATTACTTTTGATTCGGGGAGCCGCCATGGACACCGCCGGGCACGGCCGCGGGCACGCGGCACGGGCGGCGGTCCCGCTCGCCCTGGCTGCGGTCCTGGCCGTCGCCGCGACGCTGCTGCTCGGCACCCGCCTGCCCGCCGGCACGCGGCTGGTCTGGTGGCACCCCGAGATCGTCATCGCGCTGTTCTGGACGCCGGTGGCCGCCGCGCTGCTGCGCCGGCGGCCCGGGCTGCGGGTCGGCCAGCTGATGCTCGGCTCGGGGTTCAGCGCGGCGGTGTACGTCCTGGTCCTCAACCTCGGGCCCTGGTTCACGCTGCACGGCTGGGCCGGGGCCGGGTTTCTGCGCTGGCTCGGCACCTGGCTGTGGGCCGTCGACACCTACGCGCTGACGCTGGTCCTGCCGCTGATCTTCCCGGACGGGCGGGTGGTGACGCGCTGGTTCCGTCCCGGGCTGTGGCTCGCCTGGCTGGTGCCGGTGGTCGTGTGCGTCCACCTGACGATCGACCCGGACGCTCGCCGGTTCCACAACGGCGTGTCGGTGTACCCGTTCGAGAAGATCCCCGTCGCGATCAGCGTCCTGATCCTCGGGACGCTCGCCGGGGGCCTGCTGTCGCTGGTGGTCCGGTTCGTGCGGTCGGCGCCGGACGTGCGCCGGCAGATCGCCTGGGTCGTCTACCCCGGGGTGATCGCGCAGGCCGTGATCTTCGTCGGGGAGAACAGCGCGATCGGCGACCCGCTGCGCGACCTCAGCATCGCGGCCGTGCCGATCTGCATCGGGATCGCGATCCGCCGCTACCGGCTGTACGACATCGACCTCGTGGTCAGCCGGACGCTGGTCTACGCCGGGCTGGTCGTGGTGATCACCGGCGTGTACTTCGCGCTGGTCGGGGCGGCCGGGCTGCTCGCGCACGGCTACGGGACGCTCGCCGGCCTCGCCGGCGCGATCGTCGCCGGCGCGGTGTTCGAGCCGGTCCGGCGGCGGCTCCAGCGCGCCGTGGACGGGCTGATCCACGGCGAGCGCGACCCGTACCGGATCGCGGACCGGCTGAACCGGCGGCTGCAGACCGCCGTCGACCCGGCCGCCGCGCTCGCGGTCGCCGCGGAGGTCGCGCGCTCGGCGCTGCACGCCACCGGCGTCGTGATCGAGGTGCTGGACCGCGAGGGCCGGACGGTCTCGGCGGAGGACGGCGTGCTCGGCGACCGCCCGCAGCTCATCCCGCTGGTGTGGCACGGCGAGCCGGTGGGCCGGCTGCTGTTCGGCGTCGCCCGGCCGCCGGACGCCCGGCTGTCGGGCATCCTCGCCCGCAACCTCGCCGAGCTGGCGAACGCCGCGCGGCTGACCGCGGATGTGGCGCGCTCCCGCGAGCGCATCCTGCGCACCCGGGAGGAGGAGCGCCGGCGGCTCCGCCGCGACCTGCACGACGGCCTCGGCCCGACGCTCGCCAGCCTCGCGATGACGGTGGACGCGGCGCGCATCACCCTGAAGACCGACCCCGAGGCCGCGGACGCGCTGCTGGAGAACCTGCGGACGATGATGGGCCGCACCATCGGCGACATCCGCGAGCTGGTGTACGGGCTGCGCCCGCCCGCGCTGGACGATCTCGGGCTCGCGGGCGCGATCCAGGCGCTCGGCGGCGTCGTCGCGACGGGCGACGGCCCGCGGGTGGACGTCCACGTCGAGGGCGACCTGGAGCGGCTCCCCGCCGCCGCCGAGGTCGCCGCGTACCGGATCGTCCAGGAGGCCCTGACGAACGTGCACCGGCACGCCAAGGCCGACTCGGCGGTGGTGCGGCTGTACTTGAACGGCGATCTGCACGTGACCGTCGGCGACGACGGCGTGGGGCTGCCGCCGCGGATGCGTTCGGGGATCGGGATGTCGTCGATGCGCGAGCGCGCGGCGGAACTCGGCGGATCCTGCACGGTGGGGCCGGGTCCCAAGGGCGGGACGCTGGTCCGCGCCCGGCTGCCGGTCAACGGTGCCCGCGGCTGAGTCCCCTCGCCGATACGGGAGTCTCTCCGCCGGCCGCCCGGTGCCCCTCCGGGTGGGAGGGCCGGTGACCGCCCCCCGCCAAGAAGGTCGCCACCGGCCCTCGGGCTCCGTACGGCGCCGGGGCTCCCATCCCGGTCCGTACGGGCCATTCACCAGAGGGTGTGCAAGAAAGAAAGTACGCGGTGGGCGGTCCCGTTGCGGAGGGACACTTGTCCCGATCGATCCGGGACCGCGGCGGAAGCACCGTCTGCCCTGGTCAGGCCCGAGATCGTCAGATCCGGCCCCGGTCAGATCCAGCCGGGCCGGGTCTCCCCCTCGGCGACCAGGACGGCCGGGCCCCGCAGGTGGCTGGTGCGGCCGTCCAGGACGACGGTCAGCCGCCCGCCGGGGACGTCCACGGTCCACTCACCGGGGCCGGCCGCGCCGGCGGCGGCCACCGCGGCGGCCACGGTCCCGGTGCCGCAGGAGCGGGTCTCGCCGGAGCCGCGCTCGAACACGCGCATCTCCAGGTGCCGGTCCGCGAGGAGCCGGTAGAACTCGACGTTCACGCCCTCCGGGAAGACCGCGGGGTCGAAGTCGGGGGCGCGGGTCAGGTCCAGCGCGGCGACGGGCCGGTCGATGCGGCAGGCGAGGTGCGGGTTCCCCATGGACACGCGCTCGCCGCGGAAGACGGCGCCCGCGAGGGACGCCTCCCCGGGGCCGAGCGCCACGGGCGCGCCCATGTCGACGCTCACGTCCCCGGACGCCCCGAGCGTGACCCGCTTGAGGCCGGCCCGGGTGGCGATGTCCCATTCGCCCGGCGCGGCGAGGCCCGCGTCGACGAGGTAGCGGGCGAACACGCGGGTGCCGTTGCCGCACATCTCGGCGACGCTGCCGTCGGCGTTGCGGTAGTCCATGAACCACTCCGCGCCGTCGAGCCCCTGCGCGCCGCCGACGTCACCGGCGTCACCGGCGTCGAGGTCCATCGCCTTGGTCCGGACGACCCGCAGCACGCCGTCGGCCCCGATGCCGGCGCGCCGGTCGCACAGCCGCGCCACCGCCTCCGGCGTGAGATCCAGCGCGCCGTCCGGGTCGGGCAGGATCACGAAGTCGTTCTCGGTGCCGTGCCCCTTAACAAACCGCATCCTTCGATCGTATGGCCTCGGCCGGACGGCTCATCCGACCAGGCCGAGGGCCCGCTCCAGCAGGTCCGGGGCGTCGTGAGGGAGCCAGTGGACGCGGGGGTCGCGGCGGAACCACGACTCCTGCCGGCGCGCGAAGCGCCGCGTCGCCCGGACGGTCTCCTCAACGGCCCGCTCCTCCGTCCACTCCCCCGCGAGGAACCGGAGGACCTGCGCGTAGCCGAGGGCGCGCCCGGCGGTCAGGCCGTCGCGCAGCCCCCGCTTCTCCAGGGCGCGGACCTCCTCCACCAGCCCCGCGTCCCACATCCGCCGCACGCGCACCGCGATCCGCTCGTCCAGCCTCTCGCGCGGGACGCTCAGCCCGACCTGGACGACCGAGCCGTAGCGGTAGACGTGCTCGGGCAGGGTGGCGGTGAACGGGCGGCCGGAGATCTCGATGACCTCTAGCGCGCGGACGATCCGGCGGCCGTTGCTCGGCAGGATCGCCTCGGCCGCCGCCGGGTCCCGATCGCGGAGGCGGGCGTGCAGGGCGGCGCTCCCGTCCCGCTCCAGCTCGGCTTCGAGGCGCGCCCTGACCGCCGGGTCGGTCCCGGGGAACTCCAGCCGGTCCAGCGCCGCCCGCACGTAGAGGCCGGATCCGCCGACCAGGACGGGGACGCGCCCGCGCGCGCGGATCCCGGCGATCGCGCCGGCGCTGAGCCGCTGGTACTCGGCGACGCTCGCCGTCTCGGTGACGTCCCAGACGTCCAGCAGATGGTGCGGGACCCCGCGCATCTCGGCCCGCGTCAGCTTGGCCGTGCCGATGTCCATGCCGCGGTAGAGCTGCATCGAGTCGGCGTTGACCGCCTCCCCGCCGAGGCGCAGCGCCAGTTCCACGGCGAGGTCGGACTTGCCCGCGGCCGTCGCCCCCACGACCGCGATCACATCTGGAGAGCTCACGCCTGCAATTGTGGCAACAGATTGGGTATGGCCCTGCTTGTACGGGCTCCGCGCGACGCTCGCGTCCGCGGGGAGCCGCCGAGCCGAGGGATCCGGGGGAACACGATGTCCTTCGTCGACAAGGTCAAGGAAATGCTGGGCCAGCACTCGGACCAGGCCAAGAAGGGCGTGGACAAGGCCGGGGACAAGTTCGACCAGAAGACGGGCGGCAAGTACGCCGACAAGGTCGACAAGGTCCAGGAGAAGGGGAACGACTACATCGACCGCAACGCCGAGGGCGGTACCGGCGGCGAGCCCGGTACCGGTGGCGAGCCCGGCCCGAACGAGCCCCGCTAAGTCGTCCTGAGGCCCTCCGAGGACCAGCTCGCAACGTAGTAGCCGACTCCGTAGGGCGCCTCGTCCGCCAGCAGAGCGGCCGCCGGCGCGGCCGTGGCGGGCGGTGCGCCTTCGTCGGCGTCCGCGGCGAGGGCGGCGCCTGCGAGCACCTGCCACGCCGCGCGCCCGGCGGCCTGGAGTTCCGCGGAAAGAGCGGGATCCAGCGCGGCCAGGGCCGCGGCGTCGGCCTTGCCCAGAGCGCGCGCTACGCCCTCGTCATATCCGTGTGCGCGCTCGTCGAGGTATCCGGGCGCCTTCTCGGTCCGGCACGCGGCCCCATCGCCCATCACCAGCAGCGCGACGCGCGCCGCCGAGCCGGCCAGTTCGGCGCCCAGGCGCAGGCAGGCGTCGCGGTCCGCGTCGAACGCGATGGACTGGTAGCGCGCCTCCGAGGCGAGACCGTGCCGGTCGAGAAGCCAGTACCCGATGGTCAGCGACAGCGGCAGCGCCTCGCCGCCGTACCCGTCCGCCGGGTCGACCGGGCTCGTCCAGTCCAGCCCGTACGGGCGGAGCGTCGCGTAAGCGCCGGCGCCGTAGGCGCGCGTCTCCGCGGCCCCGCCCACAACGACCAGCGCGTCCGCGCCGTGCGCGGCGAGCCGGGCGACGGCCTCGTCACAGGCCGCGCGCAGGCCGTCCAGCTCCGGGGCGGCGCCCGCCGCGACGGCGGGCACGAGGATGGGCGGATGCGGGCACACCGCCGCCGAGATCAGCACCGGACGATCAGGCCCTGGCCGGGGCGGGGCCGGCGCAGCCCGGCGCGGCTGCCTGGCTCTGCGCGGGACGGCCGATGGTCGGCATGCCCAGCGAGACGCCCTTCGGGCCCTCGCCTTGGTGCGCCTCCCACGCGTCGCCCGCCCGCGTACGGCGGACGTTCTGGACCGGCTTGTCGGCCACCAGGTGGTGGGGCGCCGCATAGGTGACCTCTACGGTGACCATGTCGCCGGGACGGACGGGCTCGTCCGGCGCCTGGAAGTGGACCAGGCGGTTGTCGGGCGCGCGGCCCGACAGGCGGCGGGTCTCCTCGTCCTTGCGCCCCTCGCCCTCGGCCACGAGGACCTCCAGGGTGCGGCCGAGCTGCTTCTTGTTCTCCGCCCAGGAGATCTCCTCCTGCAGCGCGATGAGCCGCTCGTACCGCTCCTGCACGACCTCCTTGGGCAGCTGGCCGTCCATGGTGGCGGCGGGCGTCCCCGGCCGCTTGGAGTACTGGAACGTGAACGCCGAGGAGAACCGCGCCTCGCGCACCACGTGCAGCGTCTGCTCGAAGTCCGCCTCGGTCTCGCCCGGGAAGCCCACGATGATGTCGGTGGTGATGGCGGCGTCCGGGATGGCGGCGCGCACCTTCTCGATGATGCCGAGGTAGCGCTCCTGCCGGTACGACCGACGCATCGCCCGCAGCACCGCGTCCGATCCGGACTGCAGCGGCATGTGGAGCGACGGCATCACGTTCGGTGTCTCGGCCATCGCCGCGATCACGTCGTCGGTGAAGTCCTTGGGGTGCGGCGAGGTGAACCGGACGCGCTCCAGTCCGTCCACGCTCCCGCACGCGCGCAGCAGGCCCGCGAAGGCGGACTGGCCGCCCTCCGTCATGGCGCGCACCTCGTCCGGCGCCGCCGACAGGGCCCCGAAGCCCGAGCCGTAGGCGTTGACGTTCTGCCCCAGCAGCGTGACCTCCAGGACGCCCTCGCCCACCAGCGCCTCGACCTCGGCGAGGATCTCCCCGGGCCGGCGGTCCCGCTCCTTGCCGCGCAGCGACGGGACGATGCAGAACGTGCAGGTGTTGTTGCACCCGACGGAGATCGACACCCACGCCGCGTACGGGGACTCGCGGCGCGTCGGCAGCGTCGAGGGGAACGTCACCAGCGACTCTTCGATCTCGACCTGCGCCTCGCTCCGCACCCGGGAGCGCTCCAGCAGGGCCGGCAGCGACCCGATGTTGTGGGTCCCGAACACCACGTCCACCCAGGGGGCGCGCTCGACGATCGTGTCGCGGTCCTTCTGCGCCAGGCAGCCGCCGACGGCGATCTGCATCCCCGGATGGCCGTCCTTGACGGGCCGCAGATGGCCGAGGTTGCCGTAGAGCCGGTTGTCGGCGTTCTCCCGCACCGCGCAGGTGTTGAACACCACGACGTCGGGCTCCGCCTCGCCCGCGCGCACGTAGCCGGCCGCCTCCAGCAGCCCGGACAACCGCTCGGAGTCGTGGACGTTCATCTGGCACCCGTAGGTACGGATCTCGTACGTGCGGGGGCTCGTCTCCAAAGGCGCACTCATGACAGTCCCCAAGCGTACGCGCCGGAGGGCCCGCGCCGGGCACGGACGATCACGCCGCGGTGCCCGACCCGCCCCCCGAGCTGCATCTTGTGATCGGATCGGTACCGCTGTGGAACCAACGCGTACAACGGCATGACGTAGAGTCCGGCCGCATGACGGACAGCGAAGGCGGGCCCGACCTCACCAAGGGCGAAGGGCCGGAGGACGCCATCACGCAGGCCGCCGCAACCGGCACGGGACCGCTCGTCGTGGTCGAGCACGTCCACAAGCACTTCGGCGAGCTGCACGTGCTCAAGGACATCAACCTCACCGTGGACCGCGGCGAGGTCGTCGTCGTCATCGGCCCGTCGGGCGGCGGGAAGTCGACCCTGTGCCGGTCGATCAACCGGCTCGAGCCCATCGACGGCGGCCGGATCCTCGTCGACGGCAAGGAGCTGCCCAAGGAGGGCAAGGAGCTGGCACGGCTCCGCGCGGACGTCGGCATGGTGTTCCAGTCGTTCAACCTGTTCGCCCACAAGACGATCCTCGAGAACGTCACGCTAGGGCCGGTGAAGGTCCGCAAGCAGGGCAAGCAGGAGTCGGAGAAGCACGCGATGGAGCTGCTGGAGCGCGTCGGCATCGCGAACCAGGCGGCCAAGTACCCCGCCCAGCTCTCCGGCGGGCAGCAGCAGCGCGCCGCGATCGCCCGCTCCCTCGCCATGAAGCCGAAGGTGATGCTCTTCGACGAGCCCACCTCGGCACTCGACCCCGAGATGGTCAACGAGGTCCTCGACGTCATGACCGGCCTCGCCCGGGAGGGCATGACGATGATCGTCGTGACCCACGAGATGGGCTTCGCCCGCCGGGCCGCGCAGAAGGTCGTGTTCATGGCGGACGGCCAGATCGTCGAGGAGAACACGCCCGACGAGTTCTTCACCAACGCGCGCACGGACCGCGCGAAGGACTTCCTTTCCAAGATCCTCACGCACTGAGCCGCGGGGCTCCTCAGAGAAGCAGAGGTGTGACGAGTAATGCGATTCAAGCGTTTCGGCGCTCTGATCGGCGCGGGCCTGGCCCTGTCGCTGGCCGTGTCGGCCTGCGGCAGCGACAAGGAGAAGACCGAGGCGAAGACGGTCGTCCAGAAGGCCAAGGAAGACAAGAAGCTGACGATCGGCATCAAGTTCGACCAGCCCGCGCTCGGGCTGAAGAAGCCGGACGGCACGTTCGCCGGCTTCGACGTCGACGTCGCCCGCTACATCGCCAAGCAGCTCGGCGTCCCGGAGAGCGGCATCACCTTCAGGGAGACGACCTCCGCCAACCGCGAGTCCTTCCTCGGCGGCGGCCAGGTCGACCTGGTGATCGCGACCTACTCCATCACCGACGCGCGCAAGCAGCAGGTCACCTTCGGCGGCCCGTACTACGTCGCGCACCAGGACACGATGGTCAAGGCGAGCAACAACAGCATCAAGAAGGCCCAGGACCTCAAGGGCAAGAAGCTGTGCCGCGCGGCCGGGTCGAACTCGTTCCGCCGCGTCACCGAGCCGCCGCCGGACGGCAAGCTCAACATCAAGGGCGTCACGCTGGTCGACGCGAACAGCTACTCCGACTGCGTCAGCAAGCTGAAGTCGGGCGCGCTCGACGCGGTCAGCACCGACGACCTGATCCTCGCCGGCTTCGCCGCGCAGCAGCCCGGCCAGTTCAAGGTCATCAACGACCCCTTCACCGACGAGAAGTACGGCGTCGGCATCAAGAAGGGCGACAAGGAGACCTGCGAGGCCGTCAACGCCGCCATCCAGAAGATGTACCAGGACGGCAGCGCCAAGACCTACCTGGAGAAGAACTTCACGGGCACGGGTCTGAAGCTCGTCACGACCGTCCCGCAGATGGAAGGCTGCGCCTGATCCCAGGCTGAGGCTCCCCCTCGGCCGGTGCCTCCCCGGGACGCGCTCCCGGGGAGGCGGCGGCGTGGACTCGACCGGCTGGAACGCTATGGAACAGCTAATCAATGTTTGACTTCAGCGCCTTCTTCGACCATTTCGACGAGATCCTCCAGGGGTTCTGGGCGACGATCCGGCTGGCCGCCGCGTCGGCGGTGCTGTCACTGATCATCGGCACGCTCCTCGCGAGCTTCCGGGTCTCCCCGGTGCCGGTGCTGCGGTCCTTCGGCGCGGGCTACGTCAACGTCGTCCGCAACACCCCGCTGACCCTGGTGCTGCTGCTGTGCGCCCAGGGGCTCAACGACACGCTGCATCTGACGTTCTCGGAGAGCTCCTCGACGACCTACTACTGGTGGGCGGTCCTCGGCCTGTCGGGCTACACCGGCGCGTTCGTCTGCGAGACGCTCCGCTCCGGCATCAACACGGTGCCGCTCGGCCAGGCCGAGGCGGCGCGGTCGATCGGGCTGACCTTCACCCAGTCGCTGCGGATGGTCATCCTGCCGCAGGCGTTCCGCTCGGTGATCGCGCCGATGGGCAGCATCCTCATCGCGATGATCAAGAACACCACGGTCGCGGCGGCGGCGAGCTACGCCGAGGTGGCGCTGGTGAGCAAGACGCTGCTGGACGCGCCGACCTTCACCGGCGGCGCGATCCCGCTGTTCATCGGGGTGGCCGTCGGCTTCATGATCCTGATCCTGCCGACCGGGTTCTTCTTCGGCTGGCTGGCCAAGCGGATGGCGGTGGCGCGGTGAGCAAGGAAGCGACGGTCCTCTTCGACGCCCCCGGCCCGCGGGCGCAGGCGCGCAACCGCGTGCTCACCGCCGTCTCGGCGGTCGTGCTCCTGGCGATCTTCGCCGCGCTGGTCTGGCGCTTCAACGACAAGGGCCAGTTCGCGGGCGAGCTGTGGAACCCGTTCCTGAAGTGGACGGTCTGGCGCGAGTTCATCCTCCCGGGCCTCGGCAGCACGCTGAAGGCCGCGGCGGTCGCGTCGGTGCTGGCCATGCTGTTCGGGATCGTGTTCGGCCTCGGCCGGCTGTCGGACCACTGGTGGATCCGGATCCCGGCGGGCGCGGTGGTCGAGTTCTTCCGGGCGATCCCGCTGCTGATCCTGATCTTCCTGATGTTCTTCGTGCCGAACAAGATCAGCCCGTCGATCGCCGACTCGCAGTTCGGCACCCTGCAGCGGGTCCTGGTGGACGACTTCTTCTCGCTGTTCGGCGTGGAGATCAACGCCGGGACCATCATCGTGCCGGCCTTCGCCGCGGTCGTGTTCGGCCTGGTGCTGTACAACGGCTCGGTGCTGGCGGAGGTCGTGCGGGCGGGCGTGCTGTCGATCCCGAAGGGGCAGTCGGAGGCCGCCTACTCCATCGGCCTGCGCAAGAACGGCGTCATGCGGCTGGTGCTGCTGCCGCAGGCCATCCGGGTGATGATGCCGGCGATCGTGAGCCAGCTCGTCGTCCTGCTCAAGGACACGGCGCTCGGCTTCATCATCGCCTACAGCGAGCTGCTCAACGCGGGCTTCAACCTGATCCCGGCGAACTACCACAACAACAAGATCCAGGCCGGGATCGTCATCGCGGTGATCTACATCGCGATCAACATGTCGGTGAGCCGGTTCGCGACGTGGCTGGAGGCGCGCAGCCGCCGCAGCCGCAAGACCTCCGGCACGACGCTCGGCACGGGGACCGGCACGCCGTCGGCGCCCGGGATGTCGGTCAGGGACCAGACGGCGGGCGAGATGGGATCCGCATCGATCTGACCGCCGCCGGAGCGGCGCCATCCGCCCCCTGAACGGCTCGGAGGGCCCCGCCGGTCACCGGTGGGGCCCTCCGCTTCCGCGGCCCTTTCCCGCGCGCGCGGCGGACGGCCGTCGATCACCCGTGACCGGCACATATCTTTCCGAAGTCAAAGCGCCCGTCATGGCCCCAACCGATCCCCGTATGCGGGACGATTCCTGGTATGACCGCTCGTGCGACCCTCCCCTACGGCTCCTGGCCTTCCCCCATCTCCGCGGCCGACGTGGCCCGCGCCCGGCTGCGCCTCAGTTTCCCCACCGTCGAGGGTGATGACGTGTGGTGGCAGGAGACCCGCCCCGAGGAGGGCGGGCGTACGACGGTCGTCCATCTGAAAGGCGGCCGGCGCACCGAGCTGCTCCAAGCGCCCTGGGACGCCCGCACCCGCGTGCACGAGTACGGCGGGCGGTCGTACCTGCCGGTCCGCACCGCCGGCGGCCTGTCCCTGGTGTTCTCCAACTACGAGGACCAGCGCCTGCACCGGCTGGACGAAGGCGACCCCAAGCCGTACCCGCTCACGCCGGAGCCGGCCGTCCAGGCGGGGCTGCGCTACGCCGACTACGTGCTGTCCCCCGACGGCACCGAGATCTGGTGCGTGTGCGAGGGCCACATCGCCGAGTCGCCCGAGGGCGGCGACACCGCCGCCGGGATCCGCCGCGCCATCGTCGCCGTCCCCCTGGACGGCAGCGCCGCCGACGACGCCGGGGCCATCCGCGAACTCGTGACCGGCGCGCACTTCTACGCGTCGCCGGCGCCGTCCCCGAGCGGCGGGCACCTCGCCTGGGTGCAGTGGAACCACCCGCGCATGCCGTGGGACGGCACGGAGCTGCGCGTGGCGGCCATCGAGGACGGCGCCACGGTCGCGCCCCGCACCGTCAAGGGCGGCCTCACCGAGTCCGCCGTCGCGCCGCTGTGGCGCGACGACGAGTCCCTCTACGTCATCTCCGACTGGCCCGGCTGGTGGAACATCTACCAGGTCGGCCTGCACGGCGAGTCCCCGCAGGCGCTGTACCCGGCCGAGGAGGAGTTCACCGGGGCGCTCTGGCAGCTCGGCGGCATGCCGTACGCGCTGCTCGACGACGGGCGCCTCGCCGTCCTGCACGGCGAGGGCGACATGAGGCTCGGCATCTACGACCCCGAGACGCTCGACCTCGTCGACGTGGAGGTGCCCTACGAGGACTGGCACCCGCAGCTGTCGGCCGACGGCACCACGATCGTCGGCATCGCCGGCGGCCCGGACCTGCCCACGTCGGTGGTCCGCGTCGACACCACCACGGGCCGCGTCGAGGGGCTCCGCCGCGAGCTCGCCGAACTGCCCGACGTGGCGTACCTGTCCAAGCCGCGCACCGAGCGCCTCGAAGGCCCGTTCGGGCGGCCCGTCCACGCCTACGTGTTCCCGCCGACCAACCCGGAGGCCACCGCACCGGAAGGGGAGCTGCCGCCCTACGTGGTGTTCGTGCACGGCGGCCCGACCGGCCGTGTCTCCAAGGACCTCGACCTGGAGCGGTGCTACTTCACCAGCCGCGGTATCGGCGTCATCGACGTCAACTACGGCGGATCCACCGGATACGGGCGCGCCTACCGCGAGCGGCTGCGCCGCCAGTGGGGCGTGGTCGACGTCGAGGACGCCATGGCCGCCGCCCAGGCGCTCGTCGACGGCGGCATAGCCGACCCGGCGCGGCTCGCCATCCGCGGCGGCTCCGCGGGCGGCTGGACGACGCTCGCGGCGGCCACCCAGACCGACCTGTTCAAAGCCGCCACGTCCTACTTCGGGATCAGCGACCTGCAGAGCTTCGCCGCGGCCACGCACGACTTCGAGTCGCACTACCTGTTCGGGCTGATCGGCCCGCTGCCCGGCTTCGAGCGGGCCTACGAGGAGCGCTCGCCGCTCAACCGGGCCGACCGGACGGCGTGCCCCGTGCTGCTCCTGCAGGGCCTCGACGACCCCGTCGTGCCGCCGGACCAGTCCGAGCGGTTCGCGGTCGCGCTCGCCGCCAAGAAGATGCCGTACGCCTACCTGACCTTCGAGGGCGAGTCGCACGGCTTCCGCCGCGCCGACACCGTCATCCGATGCCTGGAGGCCGAGCTGGCGTTCTACGGCCAGACCCTCGGGTTCAAGCCGCGCGGCGTCGACCCCATCGACCTGACGGTGGCCTGAGCCGCCCGCCCCGTCCGCCGGCGGCCCCCGGGCCCTCGGCGGACGGCCCCGGCCCGGCGGGGCGGGTCAGTGCCGCGATGGGGACGCCCCACACCCCCGGCAAAAGCAAGCCTGACCGACACCTTCCGCTCCGCTGGAGCTCCGCTCCAGGCGCCGGTCAACACCCCAGTGGAGGGACGACCCCCCACACCCCCCGACAAAAACAGCCTGACCGACACCTTCCACTCCGCTGGAGCTCCGCTCCAGGCGCCGGTCAACACCCCAGTGGAGGGACGACCCCCCACACCCCCCGACAAAAACAGCCTGACCGACACCTTCCGCTCCGCTGGAGCTCCGCTCCAGGCGCCGGTCAGGCGCGCTTGTCGGCCGCCGCGCGCAGGTTGTAGACGTCCTTGTCGAAGTACGCCGAGAACGACCGGTCCGCCGTCCAGCCGCCGCCGTGGAAGCCGCCGATGACGCCGTTGATGTCGCCCTTCTGCGTCGTGTAGCTGTAGTTCAGCAGCCACGGGCTGCCGCTCGTCCCGCCGTAGAACCCGGTGCAGTCCATCCGGATTTGGTACTTGGCCTGCTGCGCCGTCTTCGTCCGGCAGTAGATCGGCCGGTCGCGCGGGTCAAAGGCGATCTTCGGGTAGCCGGCCACGTTCACCGTCTTGCCGACGCCTTGGTTGATCGCGAGCCGGTTGTAGCCGACCGCCTTCTGGATCGTCTTGCCGCTCCGGTCGTTCAGCGCGATGAACCCGAAGTCCAGGTCCGGGTCGGTGCTGGTGATCCAGCGCTGGTCGACCAGCAGCATCTTGGCCGTCCACGTGCCGTAGGGGCGCTTCCCCCGGTCGTACTTCGGGACGAACGCCACCTTCGTCGCGTACTTCTTGCCCTTGCCGCCGTGGATGCAATGCGCGGCGGTGATCAGCAGCCGCTGCGACGAGCTCTGCACGACGCTCGCGGTGCAGAAGTGGTCGCCCTGGCCGTTGTTGAAGAACAGCGCGCCGATCGTCGGCACGCCGCCGAACGCCTTGGACTGCGTGACCGACTGCGCGGTCAGCCTCCGCTCGGACGCCGCCCCGCCCGCCCGGTCGACGGGCGTCGCCGCGGCCATCCGCTTCGCCGTCCAGTAGCGGGACGCGTCGCCGGCGTCGGCCGCGCTGATCCGCATGCTCGCGGACGTGTCCGCCACCGTGTGCCCCTGGGCGTCGCCCTGCGTGTACCAGACCGTCGCGGCCCCCGCCGCCACCACGCCGGCGCAGGCCCCGCCCGCGGCCGTCCACCGCATCCACCGATTGCGCATCGCGCAAAACTACCGATCTTGCCGGGCCCGCACAACGCGAACGATCGCACCGGTCAGCGCGCGAACTCGATCGCCCTGGACTCGCGCACCACGGTCACCCGGATCTGGCCGGGGTAGGTCAGCTCGTCCTCCACCTGCTTGGCGATGTCGCGGGCGATGACCTGCGCCTGGATGTCGTCCACCGAGTCCGGCTTCACCATCACCCGGATCTCCCGGCCCGCCTGCATCGCGAAGACCTTCTCCACGCCCTCGTGCTTCTCCTTGGCGATCTGCTCCAGCCGCTCCAGGCGCTTCACGTAGGCCTCCAGCGACTCCCTGCGCGCCCCCGGGCGGCTGCCGCTCACCGCGTCCGCGGCCTGCGTGAGCACCGCCTCCACCGTGCGGACCTCGACCTCGTTGTGGTGCGCCTCGATCGCGTGCACCACGTCCTCGTCCTCGCCGTACCGGCGCGCGATCTCCGCCCCGATGAGCGCGTGGCTGCCCTCCACCTCGTGCGTGAGCGCCTTGCCGATGTCGTGCAGCAGCGTGCACCGCTTGGCGACCTCCACCGGCAGCCGCAGCTCGCTCGCCATGATCCCGGCGATGTGCGCGGACTCGACGAGGTGCTTCAGCACGTTCTGCCCGTAGGACGTCCGGTACCGCAGCCGGCCGAGCAGCGCGATCAGCTCCGGATGCATGTCGGCGATGCCGACCTCCACGAGCGCGTCCTCACCGGCCCGCACGCACCGCTGCTCGACGTCGCTGCGGCTGCGGTCGTAGACCTCCTCGATCCGCTGCGGGTGGATCCGCCCGTCCAGCACGAGCTTCTCCAGGGTCAGCCGACCGACCTCCCTGCGCACCGGGTCGAAGCAGCTCAGCAGCACCGCCTCCGGCGTGTCGTCGATGATGAGGTTCACCCCGGTGGTGGTCTCGAACGCGCGGATGTTGCGGCCCTCGCGGCCGATGATCCGGCCCTTCATCTCATCGCTCGGCAGGTGCAGCACCGACACGACCGACTCGGCGGTCTGCTCGCTCGCCACCCGCTGGATCGCCAGCGTCACGATCTTGCGGGCCCGCTTGTCGCCCTCCGCCCGCGCCGCGTTCTCGATCTCCCGGGTGATCGGGATGGCCTCCCGCTTGGCCTGGTTCTCGATCGCCGCGACCAGCTCGCCCTTGGCCTGCTCGGCGGTCAGGCCGGCCGCGCGCTCCAGCACCTTGCGGCGCTCGTCCTCGACCCCGGCCAGCTCCTTCTTGCGCTCCTCCAGGCTCCGCTCGGTCTCGGCGAGCCGGTCCGCCCACTCCTGGAGCCGGCGCATTTCGCCGTCCAGGCGCTGCTCCCGCTCCGCGAGCCGGGTCTCCCGGCGCTCCAGATCCTCTCTGGCGGTCCGCAGGTCGTCCCGGAGGGCCCGGGCCTCCTCCTCGGCATCCGCACGCGCCGACGCGGCGATCCGCTGCGCCTGCGCCTGCGCCTGCTCGCGCGACTCCCGGGCCTCCTGCTCGGCCCGGCTCCGGATCCCGTCGGCCTCGCTCTGCGCGCGGGCCATCTCCGCGGCCGCCTTACCGGGCACGCCGGGCCGCCACAGTATGACGATCACGAGAGCGACCAGGGTCACCAGCAGCGCTGCACCCAGCAGGACGCTCTCCATGAGGCAGATCCTTCCTCGCCGCGGGCCCGCCCGGGATCGGGGCCCTGACTAGCGAGGATTTACTCGCGCCAGGCGGACGGCCGGGTACACGGCACCGCCGGGCCGCGCGGCGCGCCCCGGGCGTTCGGCCGGTTCCGGTCGACGAACGTGTCCTGTATGCCTCTCAGCTGCTGGAACGTGCTCGGTCGTATGGCAATCCGCGAGACGCGGAGTAACTCCTCACTGCCGTAACGGTAAGCGGCATGGAGGTAATGAGCAAGCAAACGCCGGGCATTCCGGACTAACCGAACGTGCGCGTGAGTCCTTCCTTACCGCTTCCCTCAACCGCCCGGACCCCGCACCACCTGCCCCGATGACCCGGCGGCGGAGTCAGGCAAGGGGCGGCGCGCGGTCAGCCCGCCCGTCATTCCCGGCGTGTCGCCCCGACCGGAACGGCCGGCGTCAGTCGAGCGGCGGCTCGTCGGGGAGCTCCTCCGGGTCGGTCCCCTCGTCGGCGAGGGCCTCCTTGACGACGCGGTAGGACAGGCCCGGCGAGTAGCCCTTGCGGGCGAGCATGCCGACGAGCCGGCGCATGCGCTTGGCGGGATCGACTCCCCTGGTGCCGGGGAGCCTGCGGTCGACCAGTGCGCGGGCGGTGCGCTCCTCCTGGTCGGGCTCGAGGGCCTCGACCGCGTCGCTGACGGTCTCGTCCGCGACGCCGCGGCGGCGCAGTTCGGCGGCGAGCGCCCGCCGGGCCAGCCCCCGTCCGGCATGCCGGGACTGCACCCACGCCCGCGCGAACGCCTCGTCGTCGATGAGCCCGACGTCGGTGAACCGGCTCAGGACCTTCTCGGCCACGTCACCCGGGACGTCCTTGCGCCGCAGGGCGTCGGCCAGCTGCGCCCGGGTGCGCGGCGAGGACGCCAGCAGCCGCAGGCACACCTCCCGCGCGGCGGCCTCGGAATCCCCCGGCGGCCCGCCGCCCTTCTCCCGAGCACCCCGATGCCGAGCCCTCCGCTCCTCCACACCCCTCACCTCCCAAGACCGACCACCGCCACTAACGGCAAGCCCCCATGCCCCCGGAGCGTCACGACCGTGAGTGAGCAGGCCACCCACAGCTCCCGGCACCCGCTCTAACCACCAACCCCGTCACCAGGGACGGGCCCCCGCCACCCGGCGGCGAGCGAGCGAGTACGCGCCCGCCGCAACTCACACTGGGCCCAGCCACGTCCAGACCGGGCCGATGCGCCGCCCTGAAGCGGCACGCTCACGAGCGAACATAGATCGCGGACCGCAACGAGCACGGAGGCTTGTGCCCAGCCACGCGACGACCCCAAGCGTCGCGATCGCGAGCGAAGCCAAGTTCGAGCGAAGCAAGAACTTGATCGCGCAGCGAGCCGCTAGGCGAGTCGGAGCGATGCAGCGATCGCACGTATTGCCCGCCGAAGGAAGGCCGTCTAACGGCCTGACGCCAAGGGCAATACAAGACAAACTAGAGCGACGGCGCCGTCGGGGAAGGTCCGCGCATCGGCGCGCCGGTGCGCGGTGGGGCGCCGCCGCCCTGCATATGGGATCATCGCTCACTCTTCGTCAAGAGTCACCCGGAACGGCGGATTCGCCGTCAGGAATCACCCGCGGTCTTGCCCGCCTTGGCCTTCTTCGACGCGGCGGCCCGGCCGGTGGCGGGGGCCGGAGCGGGGTCGGCGGCGCCGTCGACCGGCACGGCGGCCGGCTCGGCCTCCTTGTCGACCTTCGGCCCGATGCCGAGCTTCTCCTTGATCTTCTTCTCGATCCCGTCGGCCATGTCGGGGTTGGCCTTGAGGAAGTTGCGGGCGTTCTCCTTGCCCTGGCCGAGCTGGTCGCCGTCGTAGGTGTACCAGGCGCCGGACTTGCGGACGAAGCCGTGCTCCACGCCGAGGTCGATGAGGCCGCCCTCGCGGCTGATGCCCTGGCCGTAGAGCAGGTCGAAGTCGGCGACCCGGAACGGCGGGGCCATCTTGTTCTTGACGACCTTGACGCGGACGCGGTTGCCGACGGCCTCGGTGCCGTCCTTGAGGGTCTCGATGCGGCGGACGTCCAGCCGGACGGAGGCGTAGAACTTCAGCGCGCGGCCGCCGGTGGTGGTCTCCGGGCTGTTGTGGACGATGATGCCGTCAGCGAGATAGTTGTGCGACCCCTCTACCTCGATGTCGTAGCGGTCCATGGACTGGTAGTCCCGCTTGCTCGTGATTTCGAGAACACGCGCAGGCGCCGCCTTCATGACGGGTTCGATGAACTCCGGCTCGACCCTGAACTGTCCACGGTATCTCGGGAGGAGCTTGTACTCCATCGACGGATGGATATAGGGAGCGACGATCTCCTGGAACTTCGCCGACGCCGCGGTCGTGAACTGGATGACGCTGATCGCCCGCGCTCCCCGCGTCGTGAGCTTCACATCGAGACCATGGGTGTCGCGAAGGTACTCGACCATGCGCTCCCGCGAACCCGGGCTGAATGCCTCGACGCAGATTTCGATGCGGCCCGTACCGCCTTCCGTGCGCTTCTGGACGCCTTTGGACCGGATGGTGAAGCAGCCCTCATCCATGTACCAGACAGCCAGCGCCAGTGGAGTGAGTGCCTTCAGGTAGTCCCAGGTGATGTGCTTCTTTCCGTCACCAAAGTAGACAACCTGTCGCAACTCACCGAGTTCGGCGAGAGGGGTGAAGTCCGCAAACACGGCGTTCTTTGAGTTGGTGGACTTGCAGTGCTCGACATTCTCGAGCAGGGAGACTTTCCAGTCCAGGTAAGCCGCCTGGGCGGCACCGTGGCCCATGCGGAACCGCGCGCTGGCGTCATCCCTCCTCACCGGCGGAGACAGAGTTCCGTCACCGAGCACCGCACCGAGCACGACCTGCCATTGCTGATCGCTGAGGTAGTGCTTCTGCGCAAGAATGATACGGTCTCCCACCGCGATTTCCCCGGCTTCACGCCAACCACCGGGCGTGCGAACGAGGTGATTATGCGTCAGGTCCATGCAGGCACGGCCATTACCAGCCCCTCCACCCGACCTCTCCACACGGAAGTGAAGGAACTCTTCCGTTTTTCCGTTGTTGAACCAGTTCGTCACCCTCTTGGGAACAATCTTTCCCAGCTCGGTGTCGTACGAGAGAACCTCGACGTCCATCTTTTGGTTCACGAGCTTCCCAATGGGCATCTTGGTCCCATCGGCGAGAATGACATTCGTGTACCGGGATGCACATCCGAACATGACGCCGACCTTCTCGCGGAGCTGGTTGATGAAGATGGCGGTGGTCTTGGTCTGGTTGATCGCGCCGGTGAGCTTGCGCAGCGCCTGCGACATGAGGCGGGCCTGCAGGCCGACGTGGCTGTCGCCCATCTCGCCCTCGATCTCGGCGCGCGGGACGAGCGCGGCGACGGAGTCGATGACGACGATGTCGATCGCGCCGGAGCGGATCAGCATGTCGGTGATCTCCAGGGCCTGCTCGCCGGTGTCGGGCTGGGAGACCAGCAGGGCGTCGATGTCGACGCCGAGCTTGGCGGCGTACTCGGGGTCGAGGGCGTGCTCGGCGTCGACGAACGCGGCGATGCCGCCCTTCTTCTGCACGCTGGCGACCGCGTGCAGGGCGATGGAGGTCTTGCCGGAGCCCTCGGGGCCGTAGACCTCGACGACCCGGCCGCGGGGCAGGCCGCCGATGCCGAGCGCGATGTCGAGGGAGATCGCGCCGGTCGGGATCACCTCGACCGGTGCCCGCGCCTCCTCGCCCATCCGCATGACCGAGCCCTTGCCGAACTGCCGCTCGATCTGGGCGAGTGCGGTCTCGAGAGCCTTCTCCCGGTCGTTCGCTGCCATGTGAGATGTCCTTCGCGTTGTGTCTTGTCGGCTCTCGGCCGCTGGTTGCGATGTCGAGGGCGACGTTACGGCGGGCCACCGACACTTTTCGAGATGCGGGCGCGGTTGTGGACGACGACACCGGCCGGGGCCAGCTTACCGAACATTCGTTCGATCATCGCCCGGCGCGCCGATTCAGGTGGGAATCACCGTGCGCGCCTTGGTCCGGACCCCGTACGCTGGCGCCGTCAACGGAGGGTTCCATCATGACGCTGACCGTCCTCTTCTGCGTCGATCCGATCCACCCCCGGCGCGTTGACCCCCACTATGCACGCGAGGCCGCGGCCGTGCGGGACCACTACGGCGAGACGGCGCTGCTGGACCACGACGCGTTGCGGCGCGGGGACGTGGAGGCCGCGGTGCGCGCGGTGCCGGCGGACCTGGGTCCCGTCTGGTATCGCGGCTGGATGGTCACCGGGCCGGAGTACGCGGCGATGGCCGCCGCCCTGAAGCGGCGCGGCACGGTGCTGCTGACACACCCCGACGACTACACGCGCGCGCACGAGCTGCCCGGCTGGCACGACACGTTCGCCGGGCTGACACCGCAGAGCGTGTGGCGCCCTCTCTCCCCCGGGCAGGATCCGGGGGACCTGAACGCGCTCGCCGAGCTCGTCCGGCCGCTGCGGAGCGGCCCCGGCGTGGTCAAGGACTACGTGAAGTCGCGCAAGCACGAGTGGGACGAGGCGTGCTTCGTGCCGGACGTGAAGAACGTCGCGCGGCTGCGCGACATCGCCGCCAAGATGATCGCCCTGCAGGACGAGTACCTCGCGGGCGGCCTGGTGGTGCGCGAGTTCGAGCCCTATGAGGGCGAGGGCGAGGCGCGCGTGTGGTGGGTGGACGGGGAGCCCGCCCTGGTAGGGCCGCACCCGGACACGCCGGGCGTGGACCCCGATCCGCGGCTGGACGCGGTCGCGCACGCGGTCCGGGCGCTGGGCTGCCGCTTCATCACGACGGACCTGGCGCGCCGTGCCGACGGCGAGTGGCGGGTCGTGGAGGTCGGCGACGGCCAGGTCAGCGATCTGCCCGCGTCGGTGGACGCGATGGACCTGTACGCGCACCTGCCCGTCCCGGACTGACGCGGGGGCGGACGGGCGAACGGCATGTGTCCGGAGTGTGACGGAACCGGTATATGCCCTCTTTCGTCCCATGTTGGGCCACCTCTAGGCTGTGGCCGCTGTTCAGTTCCTACAACCGGTACTTCTGGTACTACGGCGGCAAGCGCGGCTCGAACGGCTTCGTCTCGGGCGGCAGCCAGTACCGGCCGAGCGACGGGAAGGTGCTGCTCTGGGAGCTGTTCCCGGGGCATCCCAACCTGCTGCCGGCGTATCTGAACACGCCTTCGGACCTGACCTTCTACGTCCAGAAGCCGCTTCTGGGGCGGGAGGGCGCGAGCATGCGGATCGTCGCGCCGGACGGCAGCGAGCAGCGGACCCAGGGCGACTACGGCGCGGAGGGCTTCGTCTATCAGGAGTTCTGCGCGCTGCCGGACTTCGACGGCGAGCACCCGGTGCTCGGCGCGTGGGTGGTCGAGGACGAGTCGGCGGGGGTGGGCATCCGCGAGACGTCGGGGCTCATCACCGATGACACGTCGTCGTTCGTCCCGCACCGCATCGCGCTGTAGCTACGCGGCCATGACAGCGCAGGGCGCCGCGCGGCGCCGCGCTACTGGAGCCTGGAGGGGACGTCGAAGGTGGCGACGACGGCCTGCCAGACGCGCTTGGCGGGCTCGCCGTCCGCGAGGGCCTGCTCGATGGTGCGCCCGTCCAGTTCGGCCATGACGTAGTCCTTGGCCACGCTCTGGGCGTAGGCCTCGCCGAACTGCTGGTTCATCCGGTCCCAGAAGACTGTTAGACGCACCCGTCCACGCTATCCGACGGGCGGGCCGTCCAAGGGCTGCGCGACCTCGCCCGGGACGGCGGGGCCCGTCCCCTGGCGGTACTGGCGGTGCAGCCCGGTGAGATAGCGCTCGACGCCTTCGACGACGCGGGCGGTCCGGTAGGAGGGGAAGACGTCGAAGGCGTGCTGCCCGCCCTTCATCTCGGCGTAGATGACCGGCGCCTCGGAGACCTCGCGCAGCCGTTCGACGAAGCGGCGCGCCTCCGGTACGGGGATGAGCGAGTCGCGGCTTCCGTGGATGACGAAGAAGGGTGGGGCGTCCTTGCGGATGTAGGTGACGGGTGACGCCTTGGCGTACGCCTCGCGGTTCTCCTCGAAGGGCAGTTTGACGACCATCTTCTCCATGAGCCGGGTGGAGCCCATGGGGACCGGCCATGGGCCGGCGTCCACGAGGTTGTAGACGCCGTAGAAGGGGACCGCGCCCTGGACGGAGGTGTCCACGTCCTCGAAGCCGGGCTGGAAGTCGGGCACGTTCGCGCTGAGCGCGACCATCGCGGTGAGGTGGCCGCCCGCGGAGCCGCCCGTCACGCACAGGAAGCCGGGGTCGGCGCCGTACTCCTCGGCGTGCTCCTTGTACCAGGCCAGGAACCGCTTGAGGTCGATCAGGTGCTCCGGCCAGGTGGCGCGCGGGCTGAGCCGGTAGTTGACGTTGAACCCGACCCATCCTTGGACGGCCATGTGGTTGAGCAGGGGCAGCCCTTGTTCGCGCTTGTCGCCGATGACCCAGGCGCCGCCGTGGATCTGCATGAGCCCCGGCCGCAGCCCGCCGCCGTGGCCGTCCCCCGCCGGACCGTAGACGTCGAGCTTCAGGCGCAGCCGTCCGTCCTGGTGGTAGACGACGTTGCGCTGCACCTTCACGCCTTTGCGCGGGATCAGGCACAGCGGCGGGACGAACAGGGGCGCCAACGGGAAGCGCGGCGCGCCGTCCGGGTCGAGGTCGAGGGGTGCTCCGCTCTCCCGGAGCGTGACGACGGTACGGCGCGACGCCAGGATGGTGGCGACGGTCCCCGCGACGGCGAGGACGCCGAGGACGAGGCCCGCCCAGCCGGCCCAGCCGTCCAGTCCCCCGTAGGCGGCGGTGAGGGCGATCGCGACGACCTCGGTGACGAGCAGGTGCGGGGCCATCTCGATGGTGATCCAGCCGAAGAAGAAGCTCGGCGCCAGCAGGAGGGCGCTGCGGCGGGGGGCGTGGGCGTTGGCCGCCAGAAGGGCGAAGATGATCCCGAAGGCGAGCAGCAGGTAGGGCATCGCGACTCCTCGGCGGCATGCGTCCTATCCGTAGACCATGCCCATACAAGCGCTTGCTTACAACGTGACGCGCGCCACGCCGCCGCATTCTGTCGGACCCGCGAGGCAGTATGGCGCCATGGGCGGTGACGTGCTCGAACTCTTCTCTGCGGCGACCCGCGAGTGGTTCGCCGGCGCGTTCGCCGCGCCCACCCCGGCGCAGGCCGGGGCGTGGCGGTCGATCGCCGGCGGCGACAACACCCTGGTCGTGGCGCCGACCGGGTCCGGCAAGACCCTCGCCGCGTTCCTGTGGTCGCTCGACCGCCTCGCCGCGGGCCCGCCGCCCGGCGCCGGTGCCGGCACCAAGACGGGTTCCGGTGCCGGCGGCGAAGCCGCGCCGGAGGGGCGCCCCGCCGCGGGCTCCGCCGATCCGCTGCGCCGCTGCCGCGTGCTGTACGTCTCGCCGCTGAAGGCCCTGGCCGTCGACGTGGAGCGCAACCTGCGCGCGCCGCTCACCGGCATCCGGCACGCCGCCCGGCGGCTCGGGCTGCCCGAACCGGACGTCCGGGTCGGGATGCGGTCCGGCGACACCCCGGCCGACGAGCGCCGCCGGCTCGCCGTGAAGCCGCCCGACATCCTGATCACCACGCCGGAGTCGCTGTTCCTGATCCTCACCTCGCGCGCCCGCGAGTCGCTGCGCGGCGTCGAGACGGTGATCGTCGACGAGGTGCACGCCGTCGCGGGCACCAAGCGCGGCGCGCACCTGGCGCTGTCCCTGGAGCGGCTGGACGCGCTGCTGGAGCGGCCCGCGCAGCGGATCGGCCTGTCGGCGACCGTGCGGCCGCCGGAGGAGGTCGCGGCGTTCCTCGGCGGGACGCGGCCCGCGTCGGTCGTGCAACCGGGCTCGGACAAGGTGTTCGACCTCGACATCGTCGTCCCGGTCGAGGACATGGGCGAGGTGGCGCAGTTCGTCACCGAGTCCGGCGGCGCCGACCCGCGCCAGCGCAGCATCTGGCCCCACGTGGAGGACCGGCTCCTCGACCTGATCCAGGCGCACCGCTCGACGCTGGTGTTCGCCAACTCGCGGCGCCTGGCCGAACGCCTCTGCGGGCGCCTCAACGAGCTCGCCTATGAGCGTGCTGCCGGCGAGCCGCTCCCCGAGAACCACTCCCCCGCCGAGTTGATGGCCGAGGCCGGCTCGTCCAGGGGCGCGCCGGGGGAGATCGCGCGCGCGCACCACGGGTCCGTCTCCAAGGAGGAGCGGGCCGGGATCGAGAACGCGCTCAAGGAGGGCCGCCTCCCGGCGGTCGTCGCCACGTCCAGTCTTGAGCTGGGCATCGACATGGGCGCGGTCGACCTGGTCGTCCAGGTGGAGTCGCCGCCGTCGGTGGCGAGCGGCCTGCAGCGGGTCGGCCGCGCCGGGCACCAGGTCGGGGCGGTCTCCAAGGGCGTCATCTTCCCCAAGTACCGCGGCGACCTCGTCCAGACGGCCGTGGTGGCCGAGCGGATGCGCGGCGGCGCGATCGAGGAGCTGCACTACCCGCGCAATCCCCTCGACGTGCTGGCGCAGCAGATCGTCGCGATGGTCTCCATGGACGAGTGGACCGTCGACGACCTGGAGTCCCTGGTCAAGCGCGCCGCGCCGTACGCGACGCTGCCGAGGTCGGCGCTGGAGGCGACCCTCGACATGCTCGCCGGGCGCTACCCCAGCGACGAGTTCGGCGAGCTGCGCCCCCGCCTGGTCTGGGACCGCGTCACCGGCGTCCTGCACGACCGCCCGGGCGCGCAGCGCCTCGCCGTGACCAGCGGCGGCACCATCCCCGACCGCGGCCTGTTCGGCGTGTTCCTCGTCGGAGAGAAGTCCTCCCGCGTCGGCGAGCTCGACGAGGAGATGGTCTACGAGTCGCGGGTCGGCGACGTGTTCGTGCTGGGCGCCAGCTCGTGGCGGATCGAGGACATCACCCCCGACCGCGTCCTGGTCTCGCCCGCCCCCGGGCAGCCGGGCAAGCTGCCCTTCTGGCACGGCGACGCGCTGGGCCGCCCCGCCGAGCTGGGCCGCGCGCTCGGCGCGTTCACCCGCGAGCTGGCCGCCCTGCCCGCGCAGGCGGCCCGCGAACGCGTCGCCTCGGCCGGGCTGGACGACTGGGCGGCCGGGAACCTCGTCTCCTACCTGGGCGAGCAGCGGGAGGCCACCGGGCACGTCCCCGACGACCGGACGATGGTCGTCGAACGGTTCCGCGACGAGCTCGGCGACTGGCGGATGGTCGTCCACTCCCCGCTGGGCGCGCGCGTGCACGCCCCGTGGGCGCTCGCCATCGCGGGCCGGCTGCGGGAACGGTACGGCGTCGACGCGCAGGCCATGCACGCCGACGACGGCATCGTCATCCGCATCCCCGACATGGACGAGCCGCCGAGCCTCGACCTCGCGGTGTTCGACGCCGACGACATCGAGCGCATCGTGGTGGACGAGCTGGGCGGCTCCGCGCTGTTCGCGGCGCGTTTCCGCGAGTGCGCGGCGCGCTCCCTGCTGCTGCCGCGCCGCCGGCCCGACAAGCGGATGCCGCTGTGGCAGCAGCGCCAGCGGGCCGCGCAGCTGCTGGCGGTCGCGAGCAAGTACCCATCGTTCCCGATCACCCTGGAGACGATGCGCGAGTGCCTGCAGGACGTGTTCGACGTCCCTGGCCTCGTCCAGCTGATGCGCGACATGTCCGGCCGCAAGGTCCGCCTCGTCGAGGTGGAGACGCCCGAGCCGTCGCCCTACGCGCGCTCCCTGCTGTTCCACTATGTCGGCGCGTTCATGTACGAGGGCGACTCGCCACTGGCCGAGCGCCGCGCGCAGGCGCTGGCGCTCGACTCGGCGCTGCTCGCCGAGCTGCTCGGCCAGGCCGATCTGCGCGAGCTGCTCGACCCGGACGCGGTCGCCGACATCGAGCGCGAGCTGCAGTGCCTCGTCCCGGACCGCCGCGCCCGCGATCTCGAAGGCGTGGCGGACCTGCTGCGCGCCCTCGGCCCGCTCACGACGGCCGAGGTCGCGCTCCGGACGACCGTGGCGAGCGACGCCGGGGTGCCCGTCGATCCGCGCCCCGCCGACGGCGCGGCCGCCCGGCCCGGGACCGGCGCGGAGCGGGAGCCCGGCGCCTCTGGTGGCGAAGCAGCCGATTTCACGGTCGGCGGTGATCCCGACTCCGCCGAAGGCACGGGCAGAGCCGGCGCCGGTGCGGTGGACGCGGCGCACGGCGGCTCCCAGGCGCGAGACGGTTCGCCGGCGCGGGACGTCATGGTGGCGGCGTCGCGGTGGCTGGAAGAACTGGAGGCGACGCGGCGGGCGATCCGCGTCCGCGTCGCCGGGGAGGAGCGGTGGTCGGCGATCGAGGATGCGGCGCGCCTCCGGGACGCGCTCGGCGCGCCGCTGCCCGTCGGGGTCCCCGAGGCGTTCCTCGAACCGGTGGACGACCCGCTCGGCGACCTGGTGTCGCGCTACGCGCGCACGCACGGGCCGTTCCGGACCGGCGAGGTCGCCGCGCGTTTCGGGCTCGGCGCGGCCGTGGTCGCCGAGACGCTCCGGCGGCTCGCGGGCGCGGGCCGGGTGGTCGAGGGCGAGTTCCTGCCGGTCGAGGCCGTCGCGGGCCCGCTGACCGGTGAATGGTGCGACACCGGGGTGCTGCGGACGCTGCGGCGCCGGTCGCTGGCGCGGCTGCGCGCCGAGGTGGAGCCGTCCCCGCCGGAGTCGCTCGGGCGTTTCCTGCCGGTCTGGCACGGCGTCACCGGAGGGTCGCGGCTGCGCGGCGTCGACGCGCTCGTCCAGGCGATCGAGCAGCTGCAGGGCGCGGCCGTGCCGGCGTCGGCGCTGGAGTCGCTGGTGCTGCCGTCGCGGGTCGCGGGCTACTCCCCCGCCATGCTGGACGAGCTGACCTCCGCCGGCGAGGTGGTCTGGGCGGGCCAGGGCGGGCTGCCCGGCGGTGACGGCTGGGTCGCGCTGTACCTGGCCGACACCGCGCCGCTGCTCATGCCGGAGCCCGCGGAGATCACCCTGACGCCCGCGCATCAGGCCGTGCTGGACGCCCTCGACGGTGGCGGCGCGCTGTTCTTCCGCACCCTCTCCGACCGGGTGAACGCGCAGGTCACCACCGCCGACACCGACCTGGTCACGGCCGTGTGGGACCTGGTCTGGGCGGGGCACCTCACCAACGACACGCTCGCGCCGCTGCGCGCGGCGCTCGGCTCGGGCCGGCCGACGCACCGGTCGCGGACGACCCGGCGGGGCCGTCCCGTCCTGCCGTCCAGGACGGGCCCGCCCACGGTCGCGGGCCGCTGGTGGCCGCTGCCGGCCCGCGAGACCACGGCGACGCTGCGCTCGCACGCGCTGGCGGAGGCGCTGCTGGAGCGGTACGGCATCGTCATCCGCGGCGCGGTGGCGGCCGAGCGCACGCCGGGCGGGTTCTCCGCGGTCTACCCGGTGCTGCGCGCGTTCGAGGAGAGCGGCCGGTGCCGGCGCGGGTACTTCGTCGAAGGGCTCGGCGCCGCGCAGTTCGCGCTGCCCGGGGCGGTCGACCGGCTCCGTGCGCTGCGCCCGTCGGCCGCCGCGCCGGACGACATCTCCGCGCTCTGGGAGACGCCCCGCAAACCGGACGTCCGCGCGCTGGTCCTCGCCGCCGCCGACCCGGCGAACCCGTACGGCGCCGCGCTGCCCTGGCCCGGCCGCGAGGACGAGGTCGCGAGCGGCCACAAGCCGGGCCGCAAGGCGGGCGCGCTGGTCGTGCTGGTCGAGGGGCGCCTCGTCCTCTACGTCGAGCGCGGCGGCAAGACGCTGCTGACCTGGGACGACGACCCGGACGTGCTGCAGCCGGCGGTCGACGCGCTCGCGCTCGCGGTGCGCGAGGGCGCGCTCGGCAAGCTGACCGTGGAGCGCGCCGACGGGGCGGCGATCGGCGATTCGCCGCTCGCCGCCGCCCTGGAGTCGGCGGGCTTCCACCCCACCCCCCGGGGCCTGCGCCTGCGCGCCTGACGGGGGGTCAGCGGCGGCGGCCCTTGAACATGGAGATCAGGCCGCGGAGGGCGCGCTCGTCGAGGGAGCCGAACGGGTTGTCGTGGACGAGGTACGTCCAGGTCGCGGACGGCCGTTTCAGGCCGGCGGCGTCGAGGTCGATGCCGGCCTCGGTGGCGGTGAGCTCCTCGAACGCGGCGGCCGAGCGGCGGCGGGCGTCGCCGAGCAGGCGCTTGCCCGCCGGGACGGCCTCCCGGTTGAACTCGACGAGCGGGTCCAGGCCGCGGCCGAGGGACCGCAGGTGGATGCCCTCCCGCAGGTCGGCGAGGAAGGCCAGGTGCTCGGCCCAGCAGCGGTCCAGCTGGTACAGGACGATCTGCCGGGCGGCCTCCGCGACCGCGCCGGCGCCGGCGATCTTCGTCAGTTCGGCGTGCTTGCCGGGGGCGTCGGCGGCCATGGCCTTGTCGGCCGCGTCACCGGTCAGGACGGCGTCGCGCTCGGCGAGCACCTCGCGGCGCTGCAGCCCGATGAGCTGGTTGTACCGCCAGGTGTTGCGGTGCAGTTCGAGGTCGACGCCCTCGGCGACGCGCTGGGCGTGGCCGACGATCCAGTGCGCGCCCCTGTCGTCGACGCGGCCGTCGTCCGCGGCGGGGCCCTGGTAGGTCTCGTCGGGCGCGTAGCGGGTGACGAGGTCGTCCTGGAGGCTGGTGAAGAACACCGAACCGCCGGGGTCGCCCTGCCGGCCGGCGCGGCCGCGGAGCTGGTCGTCCAGCCGGCTGCTGTGGTAGCGGCCGGTGCCGATCACCAGCAGGCCGCCCGCGGCGGCGACCTGGTCGCGCCGCGATCCGTCCCGGTCGGCGGGCGCGGTGCCGGGGACGGACTCGCCGGGCCCGCCGCCGAGCCGGATGTCGGTGCCGCGGCCCGCCATCTGGGTGGAGACGGTGACCGCGCCGGGCGCGCCCGCCTCGGCGATGATCGCGGCCTCCTCGGCGTCGTTCTTGGCGTTGAGCACGACGGGGTCGACGCCCGCGCGGACGAGCCGGCGGGCGAGCCGCTCGGACTCGGCGACGTCGCCGGTGCCGACCAGGACGGGCCGCCCGGCGGCGTGCGCCGCGACGATCTCCTCGACGACCGCGACCTCCTTGTCGGCGGTGGTGGCGTACAGGCGGTCGGGCTCGTCGTCGCGGACGCAGGGCCGGTTCGGCGGGACGACGGCGATCTGCAGCCCGTAGAACTCGGTGAGCTGCCCCGCGACGGCCATCGCCGTGCCGGTCATCCCGCAGCGAACCGGGTAGCGGCCGATCAGCTCCTGCACCGTGATCGAGTCGAGGATCTCCCCGGACGGCGACGCCTCGAGTTCCTCCTTCGCCTCGACGGCCGCCTGCAGGCCGTCCGGCCAGCGCTGCAGCAGCGCGACCCGGCCCCGCGACTCGCTGATCAGCTTCACGGCGCCGTCCCGGACGATGTAGTCGACGTCGCGATGCAGCAGCACCTCGGCGTGCAGCGCGACGTTCACCGCGGTCAGCGTCGCGAGGTTCTCGGGGGCGTACAGGTCCAGGCCGAGGACGCGCTCGACCTCGCGGGAGCCCGCGGCGGTCAGCTGGACGTTGCGGGCCTCCTCGTCGGTGGCGTAGTGCAGGCCGGGCCGCAGCCGCCGGACGAGGTCGGCGTAGCGGGGGTCGGCGGGGTCGAGGTCGGCGGCGCCGGCCAGCACGAGCGGCACCATCGCCTCGTCGACCAGCACCGAGTCGGCCTCGTCGATCAGCGCGACGGAGGCCGCGGCCTGCACGGCGCCGGCGGGGTCGGTGACGAGCCGGTCGCGGAGCAGGTCGAAGCCGATCTCGCTGACGGGCCCGTAGACGACGTCGGCCCGGTACGCGGCGCGCCGCTCGTCCGGTGCGGAGGCCTGCCCGATCGAGGCGGCCGACACCCCGAGCATGGCGTAGAGCGGTCCCATCCAGGCGGCGTCGCGGCGGGCGAGGTAGTCGTTCACCGACATGACGTGGACGCGCTCGCCGCGCAGCGCGTAGCCGGCGGCGGCGAGGGCGCCGGCCAGGGTCTTGCCCTCGCCGGTGGCCATCTCGGCGACGTGCCCGGCGAGCAGCGCGAGGGTGCCGGCGAGCTGGACGTCGAAGGGCCGCTCGCCGATCGCGCGGCGGGCGGCCTCGCGGCCGATCGCGCAGAACTCGGGCAGGTCGGCGATCAGGTCCGGGGCGGACGCGGCGGCGGTCAGTTCCGCGTCGGTGAGTCCGCGGATCCGCTCCTCGCGCCGTCCGGCCTCCTCGACGACGGCGCGGAAGGGTGCGAGGTCGACGCTTCCGGGCTTCTGGACGAGCCGCCGGAATCGGTCACGCAGCGCCATAACGCCCCCTCGATGGCTCGGTCACGGTCCCCCCAACGGCCGGGTCGGATCCCTCGTTCCACATGATCACCGCAGAAGGTCTCCGGAAGATCTCCGGGAGGTCTCCGCACGAGGTCTGACCTCGAATTCATCCCCAAGATGGATCCCCGCGAGCCTTCCGTTTGAGAGCATGGACGCATCACGGGGTTGCGGTGGCCACGGGGAGAGCGTCACCGCGGAACGGGGTTTCACCATGACACCTACGGCACGGTGGGCCGCCGCGCAGCGGCGCAAGCGCCAGATCATCAGCCGGACGGTCATCGACCGCGCGCTCAACGACCCGCGGCGCCACGACCAGGCCGCGGCCCTCACGGCGCAGGGGAAGTAAGGCCGGTTCGCCGGCCTGCCCGGCGCCCCCGCTTCGGGCGGGGGCGCTTCGGTATGCCCGCACGAGCCGCGTCCCCCGCACGAGCGCCGTCCCCCGGCGGGGTCAGCCCTCGCCCGCCGAGAAGACCTCGTCGCGGGCCTGCTCCAGGGCGGCGTGCAGGGCGCCGCGCAGCACCGGGTTGCCCTCCACCTCGGTCACCGCGACGGTGGGGCGGGTCGGGCTGATCCGCCCGACGGCCCGTTCGATGCGGGTGGCGAGCGGTGCGCCGCCGGCCCGCCCGAGGCTGCCCGACAGTACCACCAGGCCCGGGTCCAGGACGATGTTGACCGAGGTCACGCCGTAGGAGAACCGGTCGGCGAGCTCGTCCAGGAACGCGCCGCCCCGGGACTCGTCGGCCGCCGCCGCGCGGACGCACTCCACCGCGGTCGGCTCGGTGATGCCGTGCTCGTGGGCGAGGGCGCGGACCCCGTCCGCGCCGACCAGGGCGCCGTAGCCGCCGGCGAGGGTCGGGATCCCCCACGAGGTCGACTCGGTGACGCCGCCCTCCTCCTCGGGGACGCGCCGGGCGGTGCTGAGCGGCAGCGGCGCCCCGGGGACGGGCAGGTACCCGATCTCGCCCGCGCCGCCGGACCTGCCGCGGTGCAGCCGGCCGCCGAGCATCACCGAGAGGCCCATGCCGCGGTCGAACCACATCAGCGCGAAGTCCTCGGCGTCGCGGGCGGCGCCGTAGGCGCGCTCGGCGATCGCGGCGAGGTTCACGTCGTTCTCGATCGTCACGGGCCGGCGCAGGTCGGTGCGCAGGGCGGCGAGGACGCCCTCGTGCCAGGCGGGAAGGTCGAAGGCGAACTGGACGTCGCCGGAGCGCGGGTCGACGACGCCGGGGGTGCCGATGACGAAGGCGCTCAACCGGTCGAGCGCGACCTTGGCGGAGCGGCACGCCTTGACGACCGCGTTGTGGATCATCTTGACGGGCTCGTCAGCGCCGTTCGGGTCGACGGTAACCTGGGCGACCATGCGTCCGGTGATGTCGGCGACGCCCGCGGTGACACCGTCCGGCCCCACCTCCAGACCCGCGACGTAGGCGCTCGACGGCACCACGGCGTACAGGGCGGCGTTCGGCCCGCGGCCGCCGGCCTGCTCCCCGACGACCGCCACCAGACCGCGCTCCTCGAGCCGGGACAGCAGTTGGGAGGCGGTGACCTTGGAGAGCCCGGTGTGCTCGCCGATCTGCGCGCGCGTCAGCGGGCCGCGCTCGACGAGCAGGTCCAGCGCCGCGCGGTCGTTCAGCTCACGCAGCAGCCGCGGCGTTCCCGGGCGTCTGGCCATGCTGGTACCCCTCGATGTCTCAATCCGCTAACGGGCGGTTTTGTTTAGGAAAGTTTCTTGTTAGTTTACCCGCAAGCGCCGACCGATCCCTCATCCGGGGAGGGGCGTGCAGAGCGCCGACTGGCGAGCAGGGCGCCCGCGAGCGACGCGACGGCGAGCGGGGCATGTCCCGGACCCTAAAGGGTCGGGACGTGCTCCACTCGCACCGCAGGCCACCAGGCCCCGCGAGGCGATGCCGGAAAGGAACCCCCAGTGAAGTACATCAAGGTTGCGGCCACGGCGGCCGTGATCGCCCTGGCCGCCACGGCCTGCGGCGGCGGAGACGACAAGAAGGACGACTCCGGCGCGGGCAAGGACCCGGCGCAGCTCAAGGTCTGGATGATGGGCGACGGGACCACCGAGCAGACGAACTTCCTCAAGGGCGTCGAGACCGAGTTCAAGCAGAAGCACCCGAACACGGCCGTCCAGATCAAGTACGTGCCGTGGCCGCAGGTCGCCACCACCTTCCAGAAGGCCGCCGCCGGCGGCGAGGGCCCGGACGTGACCGAGCTCGGCAACACCGACGTCCAGTCGCACATCGAGCAGGGCAACCTCGCCGACGTCACCGACGAGATGTCCGGCTGGGCGGACTCCAAGACCCTCAACAAGACCGCCATCGCCAACGACCAGGCGGACGGCAAGACCTACGCCGTGCCGTGGTACGGCGGCGTCCGCGCCATCTGGTACCGCAAGGACTGGTTCGACGAGCTGAAGATTCAGCCGCCGGCGAACTGGGCGGACCTGGTCGCCGCGGCCAAGAAGATCCAGGACGCCAAGAAGGTGCCCGGCATCGGCGCCCCGAGCGACCAGACCAACGCCCTGGTCAGCTTCATCTGGGGCAACGGCGGCGAGGTCGCGGTCAAGGACGGCGGCAAGTGGACCGGCAAGCTCGACCAGCCGCAGGCGGTCGAGGCCGTGAACTTCTACGCCGGCCTCGTCAACAAGGAGAAGGTCGCGCCGGAGAAGTACGTCGGCAAGAACGAGCTGGACGGCCCGCAGCGCGACTTCGCGCTCGGCAAGCTCGGCATGTACATCGACGGCAGCTGGGCGCTGGCGCAGATGAAGAAGATCTCGCCCAAGGACGCGAGCAAGTGGGCGGTCTTCCCGATCCCGGCCAAGACGGGCGGGAACGCGCCGGTCATGGCGGGCGGCTCCGACCTCGCCGTCTGGAAGGACAGCAAGGCCAAGAAGGCCGCGTTCGACTACATCACGATCCTCAACAACGCCGCGAACGCCAAGAAGTGGGCCGACATCAGCGGCTTCTCCTCGATGCGGTCGGACGTCCAGTTCTCCGACCCGGCGCTCGCGCCGTTCACGAAGATCGCGACCAACACCAAGTTCACCCCGATCAGCGCCGGCTGGGGCGACTTCGAGCAGTCCAAGAAGGTGCTGCCGAACGCGGTGAAGGCGATCATGCAGGGCAAGTCGGCCGACGACGAGATGAAGAAGGCCAACGAGCAGGCCAACGAGCTGCTCAACCAGTAGCCGGGCCGTTCGTCCCGTAGCACCGGGCATCCGGCGGGCCCGCACCGCAGGTTCCCCCCGCGGACCCGCCGGATCCCGCCCCGCCGGGACCCGCATGCCACCCGTCCCCGCTGATCGGAAGCGTTCATGCTCGACACCGCTCCCGCGGTGCGCAGGCCGCCGGGCCGCAGACCGTCCGGCCGCGGGCGCCCGCGCCGCCGGCCCCGAATCGGGCCCTACCTGCTGATCGCGCCGACCGTCGTCGTGATCGCCGTGCTGATGTTCTGGCCGATGATCCAGATCGCGATCATGTCGTTCCAGAAGGTCGGCAACCGCCAGCTGCGCGGCGAGCCGGCCGAGTCGGTCGGCACCGAGAACTTCGACACCATCCTCAAGGACCCGCTCTTCTGGGCGGCCTTCCGGCACACCGTGCTGTTCGCGGTCGTCGCCGTCACCTTGACCATGCTGATCGGGACGCTCGTCGGGCTGCTGCTCAACAAGCTCGGCAAGCGGATGTCGAGCTTCGTCTCCGGCGGCGTGATGGTCGCCTGGGCGACCCCGCCGGTCACCGCCGCGATCATCTTCAGCTGGCTGTTCGGCTCGACCGGCGGCCTGGTCAACTGGTTCCTCGACAAGCTGCCGGACGCGCTGGTCGGCGGCGGCTGGAACGACTACAACTGGTTCTCCACGCCGCTGTCCACCTACACGGTGCTGACGGTCTGCGTCGTCTGGCAGGCATGCCCGTTCGTGGCGGTGTCGGTGCTCGCCGGCCTGAAGAGCGTCCCCCGCGAGCTGTACGAGGCGGCGCGGGTGGACGGCTCCGGCCCGTGGCGGACGTTCTGGAGCCTCACCTACCCGATGCTCAAGCCGATCTTCCTCGTCGTCCTGGTGATGTCGATCATCTGGGACTTCAAGGTGTTCACCCAGCTGTTCATCATGTCCGGGATGGCCAACCGCGACGCGTTCAACCTGTCGCTGTACGGCTACTCCGAGGCGTTCGGCGCGCTCAACCCCAAGCTCGGGATGGGCTCGGCCATCGCGGCGGTGCTCACGCTGATCCTGCTCGTCGTCACCGCGCTGTACGTGCGGGTCATGGTGCGTCAGGGGGAGACCCGATGAGCCAGGCGACCCTCAAGGCGCGGCGCCCCGCACGAGGCCGGCCGGCCGCGCGCAAGCGGGCCCGCAGGATCGGCCTGAACGGGCTCGGCCTGCTGGTGTTCGTGCTGGCGGTCTTCCCCGTCTTCTGGATGGCGTCCACCGCGTTCAAGCCGAACAGCGAGATCTTCAGCACCACGCCGAAGCCGCTGCCCGCGCACCCGACGCTGGCTCACTTCGACTTCGTCCTCAACGGCGGCATCGCGCAGGTGTCGTTCTGGACCTACTTCCGCAACAGCCTCGTGCTGGCCCTGATCACCGTCGTGGTGTCGAGCCTGCTGGCGCTGCTGGCCGCGACCGCCGTCGCGCGGTTCCGCTTCCGGTTCCGCACCACCTTCCTGATCATGCTGCTGGTGGTGCAGATGGTGCCGCTGGAGTCGCTGGTCATCCCGCTGTTCCTGGACCTCAAGCGGCTCGACATGCTGAACACGCTGCCGGGCCTCGCGGTCGTCTACATCGGGTTCGCGGTGCCGTTCGCGATCTGGATGCTGCGCGGCTTCGTCGCCGCCGTCCCGAAGGAGCTGGAGGAGGCCGCCGCGATCGACGGCGCCGGCCCGGTCCGCACCTTCTTCACCGTCATGCTCCCGCTCGTCGCGCCCGGCCTGGTCGCGACCAGCATCTTCTCGTTCATCACCGCGTGGAACGAGTTCATCTTCGCCTTCACGTTCCTGGACGACCAGGACAAGTACACCCTGCCGATCATGCTGCAGTTCTTCTTCGGCCGCAGCAGCACCGCCTGGGGGCCCATCATGGCAGCATCGACGCTGCTCACCATTCCCGTCATCGCCTTCTTCCTGCTCGTCCAGCGCCGCATGGTGTCCGGGCTGACCGCCGGGGCGGTGAAGGGGTGACCGCCGACGACATCGCGACCACCGGCGAGATCGCCCGGCTGGCGCGGGGCACCCTGCTGCCCTCCTTCCCGGGGGCGTCCGCGCCGCGGTGGCTGCTGGACGAGCTGGAGGCGGGGCTCGGCGGCGTGACGCTGTTCGCGCTGACCGGCAACGTGCCGAGCCCGGAATCCCTCGCCGCGCTGACCGCGCGGCTGCGCAAGGCGGGCGACCCGTTCATCAGCATCGACGAGGAGGGCGGCGACGTCACCCGGCTCGGCGGGCACGCCACCGGCAGCCCGTACCCGGGCAACGCCGCGCTCGGCGCGGTCGACGACCCGGAGCTGACCCGGCGGATCTACCGCTCGCTCGGCGCGGAGCTCGCCGAGGTCGGCGTCAATCTCAACTTCGCCCCGTCGGTGGACGTCAACACCGCCGACGACAACCCGGTGATCGGCACCCGCTCGTTCGGCTCGGACCCCGGGCTCGTCGCCCGGCACGCGGCGGCGGCCGTGACCGGCACCCAGGAGGCGGGCGTCGCCGCCTGCTGCAAGCACTTCCCGGGGCACGGCGCGACCGTGGAGGACTCCCATCTCGGCGTCCCGATCGTCGACGCCGACCTGGAGCTGCTGGACCGCCGCGAGCTGGTCCCGTTCCGGGCGGCGATCGCGGCGGGCACCCGCGCGGTGATGACCGGGCACCTGAACCTGCCCGCGATCACCGGCGGGGTGCCGGCCACGCTGTCCCCCGCCGCGATCACCGGGCTGCTGCGCGAGCACCTCGGCTACCAGGGCGTGATCGTCACCGACGCGCTGGACATGCGGGGCGCGAGCGGCGCGATCGGCATCCCGGAGGCGTCGGTGCGGGCCCTGATCGCCGGCGCGGACCTGCTGTGCCTCGGCCCGAACGAGCACGCAGAGTCGCTCCGGGCGACCCTGGACGCGATCGAGGAGGCCGTCCGCACCGGCCGGCTGCCCGCCGCGCGGCTGCACGACGCGGCGGAGCGCACCCGGCGGCTGCGCGACTGGCTCGCCGGCCGCAGCCCCGCCGCGGTGGACCGCGCCGCCGGGCTGGAGGCGGCCCGCCGGGCGGTCCGGGTGACCGGGGCGCTGCCCGGCTGGACCGGGGCGCCGCTGGTCGTCGAGGTGGAGGCGACCGGCAACATCGCGGTGGGGCCGACGCCCTGGGGCCTGCACCCCTGGGCGCCCGACGCCGTCCGGGCCGCGGGGGCGCCCGGAGAGGCGGAAGGTGTCCTGGAACGTGCCACGGGGCGCGGTCTGGTGATCGTGCTGCGGGACGCCCACCGGAACGCGGCGCAGCGGGCGCTCACCACCGCCCTGCTCACCGCCCGCCCGGACGCCGTGGTCGTGGAGATGGGCCTGCCGGTCTGGCGCCCCGGCGCGGCCGTCTACGTTGCCACCTACGGCGCCGCCGCCGCCAACGCCCAAGCCGCCGCCGAACTCCTCGGCCTCTGCTGAATCGGCGCCGCCCTCAGCCGTCGCGATCGCGAGCGAAGCCAAGTTCGAGCGAAGCAAGAACTTGATCGCGCAGCGAGGCCCCTCAGGGCCGAGTCGGAGCGATGCAGCGATCGCACGCATCGCCCGTTGACGAGAAGGCGCTCCAGCGCCCGACCGCCGAGGGCGGTGCAAGCGGCACCGCAGCACCAGACCAGTCCGATCGGCAAGGGATAATACTTGCATGCGATTGTCCGCCCGGGTCGACTACGCCTTGCGTGCCGCCGCGGAGCTGGCGGTGGCCGGGAGTCACCCGGTGACCGCGGTCCAGCTCGCGGAGGCCCAGCAGATTCCGCCCAAATTCCTGGAGAACATCCTCGGCCAGCTGCGCCGCTCGGGGCTCGTCCGCAGCCAGCGCGGCCCTGAGGGCGGCTACTGGCTGGCGCGCCCGGCCGAGCAGATCTCCCTCGCCGACATCATCCGCGCCATCGACGGTCCGCTGCTCGGTGTGCGGGGCGAGCGCCCCGAGCACGTCGGCTACGAGGGGCCGGCCCGGTCCCTGCAGGAGGTGTGGATCGCGCTGCGCGCGAGCGAGCGCGCCATCCTGGAGCGAGTGACCCTCGCGCACATCGCCGCCGGCGAGCTGCCCGACGGCGTCCGCAAGCTCACCGAGGACCCGTCCGCCTGGGAGAGCCCCTCCTTCATCTAGCGGGTCGGGACCGTGCCGGAAGGGGACGTCGTCTGGCTGACCGCCCGGCGCCTGCACGAGGCGCTCGCCGGGCGGCCGCTGACCCGTGCCCAGTTCCGGGTGCCGCGCCTCGCCACCGCCGACCTGCGCGGCCGGACGGTCCTGGAGGTCGTCTCGCGCGGCAAGCACCTGCTCATCCGTGTCGAGGGCGGCCTGACGATCCACACGCATCTGCTCATGGAGGGCCGCTGGCTGATCCGGCCGGCGGGGCCGCCGCCGCGCGACCACCGGGTCCGGCTGGTGCTGGCGAACGCCGAACGGCAGGCGGTCGGGCAGTCGCTCGGGCTGGTCGAGCTGCTGCGCACCGCCGAGGAGGACGCGGCCGTCGGCCACCTCGGCCCGGACCTGCTCGACCCCGGCTGGGACGGTGATCTGGCGGCGCGGGCCGTCGCGCGGCTCGAGGAGCAGCCCGAGCGCGCGATCGGCGAGGCGCTGCTCGACCAGACGCGGCTCGCCGGGATCGGCAACGTCTACAAGGCCGAGATCCTGTTCCTGCGCGGCGTCCACCCGTGGACGCCCGTGGCCGGCGTCCGCGACCTCCCCGCTCTCGTGGAGCTCGCTCACCGGCTCCTGGACGCCAACAAGGAGCGGCACGGGCACATCACCACGGGAAACCTGGGGCGCGGCCAGGAGCACTGGGTGTACGGGCGCGCCGGGCGTCCGTGCCGCCGCTGCGGGACCCGGATCGAGCGCGCCTCCCAGGCGTCCGGGGTGGGCGACCGGACGGCCTTCTGGTGCCCCCGCTGCCAACCGGCCCGCTAGAACGAACACCGCCTGCCCGGCTGGGCAGCCGGTACGGCGTATCGGAGCGGTCGGCGCCCGTGCCGCGCCTCGAGGTCGCGGACGGGTCGCCGCCGGCGGCGGGTCGCCGGATCCTGCGCCCGCAGAAGCATCCTCCGATTGCGATCGTTCCAAGTCAATTCTCGGGTTTCCTTATCGATCTCCTAGGCCTACCTTGGGACGGGTGACCCTCGACGACCTCCGCGTGTTCGTGGCCGTCTGCGCGGCCGGCAACCTCAGCGCCGTCGCGCGCGACCTGTCGTGCAGCCAGTCCGCGGTCAGCCAGCACGTCAAGCGGCTCGAGCGGGAGACCGGGCTGGTGCTGCTGGAGCGGCGCCCGCGCGGTGTGCTGCCCACCCGCGCCGGCCGGATCCTCCACGAGGCCGCCACCGACGGCATCGCGGGGATCGACGCGGCGCTGCGGCACCTGGACGACCTGCGCCGCGGCGTCGGCGGCACGGTCCGGATCGCGACGGGCGCCACCACCGTCCGGCACTTCATGGCCGCCGGGGTGGCCGCGTTCCGGGCCCGCCATCCCGAGGCGGCGCTGCAGTTCGAGACCGCCGGGTCCAGCCGCCGCTGCCTGGAGACGGTGCGGGCGCACACCGCGGACCTCGCGTGGGTGACGATCGGGCCGCCGCTCGAGGGCGTCGAGCAGCGGGCGTCCTGCGAGCTGCCGTGGATGCTCGCCGTGCACGCCGATGACCCGCTGGCGGCCCGGGAGACGATCGCCCTCGGCGACCTCGGAGGCATCCGGCACATCGAGCTGCCCGCGCACTCCACGTCCCGCGTCCACCTGGAGACGCACCTCGAACGGCACGGGGTGCGGCTGGCCTCCACCACCAGCGTCGCCGACTGGGACACCGCGCTCCTGCTCGCCGAGCTCGGCCTCGGCCACGCGATCCTGCCGGCGCTGCCCGGCTGGGGCGGCGGCCGGGGAGAGGTGCGGCTGATCCCGATCCCGGACCTGCCGCCGCTCACCGCGGGCTGGGCGGCCCGGCGCTGGGACGCGCTGAGCCCGCTCGCCCTCGAGTTCGCCGACACCGTCCTGGAGCACCTGCGCCGCTGACCCCGCCATGTCCCTCAGGACGGAAAAGGCCCGGCCCCCCGGGAGAGGGGCCGGGCCTTGTCCCGCCGGATCCGGGGCCGCGCCGAGGATCGCGGCGGCGCGGCGCGGGATCCGCGATCTATGGCGATCAGGTCTGCGCCTGGAACATCCAGTGCTGCTTCTCGAGCTGGGCCGCGATGCCGATGAGCAGGTCCTGCGTGACGGGGTCCGACTCGTCGGTCGCGGCGATCCGCTCGCGGAACCGCGCGATGAGCTGCGCCAGCACGTCGGTCACCGCCGCCACGACCTTGTCGTCGGCCAGGTACCCGGCCTCCAGCTGCGGGATCTCGGTGCGGTCGGCGACCGTGCGGGCACGGCCGTCGGGGTTCAGGCCGATCGCGACGGCGCGTTCGGCGACGTCGTCCTGGCCGGCGCGGGCGAGGTTCACGACCTCGTCCAGGTGCTCGTGCACGACCTTGAAGTTACGGCCGGTCAGGTTCCAGTGCGCCTGCTTGGCCACGAGTGAGAGATCGATGAGGTCCACCAGGGCGCTCTGCAGCGCCTGCCCGGTGACCTTCAGTGCCTCGTCCGAAAGCGGGCTCTTGACGGCCGCCATGATGGGAGCTCCCTCCGCGTCGTTACGGGATTTCCGTTACAACGGGGGAGGCTTCCCCCCTATGCCGTGCCCATGCGTGAGACCGCGCACACCCGCGGCCCCGATCGGGCATGGACCCGGCGCCGCGGCGCGCACCGCGGGCCGGTGCCGGCGGCTAGGCGGCGACCATGTCGCCGCGGAACTCGCCGGTGATCTCCTCGGGGGTCTCCGGAATGCGCTCGGCGGGGATCCGCTCGTGCTCGGGCGCGCCCGCCATGACCGGCTCGTGCTGCAGCTCGGCGAGGGCCAGCGAGTCGGCCACCTCCCTGAGCACGTGCGACAGCGGAACGCCCAGCGCCTTGCAGATCGAGGAGAGCAGCTCGGAGGAGGCCTCCTTCTGCCCTCGTTCGACCTCGGACAGGTAGCCGAGGGAAACCCGCGCGGCCGCGGACACCTCACGGAGGGTGCGTCCCTGGCGCAGCCGCAGCTGCCGCAGTACGTCACCGAGCAGCTGGCGAAGCAGGACCATCGTCTCGCTCCCTCCCTCAGTTCGGACCATCTGCCGGTTCCACCGTACCCGGCTTGACGGTGGCCATGGCAGACCGTTGAATTCGTGTTCGCTCGGAACGTAACGCTGTAATCAGCCCCTAACTTCCCGATCTTCCCGAGCGTCCCCGGTCGCGACCTCGGCGTCAAGTCCCAGCAGCACACGTCTCAGCAGCTCAAGCGCGTGCACGACGGTCATCCTGCGGATCACCGCGCGGATCTCCGGGCCGGTGCCGGGCACGGGCAGTTTCGGCCTGACCACGGTGCGCGTATCCCCGGGTCCGGTCACGCCGATATAGACCGTTCCCACGGCGGCGCCGTCCTGCGGCTCGGGGCCCGCGACGCCCGTCACCGCGAGCCCGTACGTCGCGCCGAGGCGGTCCCGGACGCCGTCCGCCATCGCGGCGGCCACGTCCGGGTGGACGGCCCCGTGCTCGGCGAGCAGCACGTCGGGGACGCCGAGCAGGCGGTGCTTCAGCTCCGTCGCGTACGCCACCGCCCCGCCCGCGTACGTCGCCGACGACCCCGGCATCGCGGTCAGCTCCGCGCCGATGAGGCCGCCGGTCAGCGACTCGGCGACCGCGACGGTCGCGGACCGCTCGGCGAGCAGCCGGTGGACGACGCGGTCGAGCGACTCGTCCTCCACGCCGTAGACGACCGGGCCGAGCAGCTCGCGGACGCGCGCGTCGACCCGCTCGAGCCGGGCCGCGGCGTCCGCGCCGGCCACCGTGATCCGGACCTTGACCTCGGCCGGATCGGGCAGGTAGGCGAGCTTCACCCCGTCCATCGCCTCGACCTCGGCGAGCCGCGTCGCGACGACCGACTCCCAGATCCCGGCGGTGCGCAGGGTCCGGCGGGCGACCGCGGGCAGCCCGGCGCGCGCGGCCAGTTCCGGCAGCACCACCTCGTCCATGATCGTGCGCATCTCGAACGGGACGCCGGGCAGCGCGTACACGACCCCGCCGTCCAGCTCGACGCGCAGGCCGGGCGCGGTGCCGGCGGAGTTGCGCAGCAGGCCGGCGCCCTTCGGGACCTCGGCCATCCGGTACGCCATCGGCTGGAGCTCGCGGCCCGCCGCCTCGGCCCGCGCCCGCAGCCGCAGCTCGAGCTCCGGGTCGCGGACGAGCGCGACGCCGGCGGCCTCGGCGAGCGCGTCGCGGGTCACGTCGTCGTAGGTGGGGCCGAGCCCGCCGGTGGTGATGACCGCGTCGGCGCGCTCGAGCGCGGTCCGCACCGCGGCGACGATGACGTCCATCTCGTCGCCGACGACGACGCTGCGGGTCACCTCGACGCCGTGCTCGGCGAGCCGCCTGCCGAGCCAGGCCGCGTTCCCGTTGATGGTGTCGCCGAGGAGCAGCTCGTCCCCGACGGTGAGCAGTTCGACCCGCAGCACATCCGCCTCCCCGTCGCCGGTCCCCCGAATCTACCGGCGCGGGACGACGGTCCGCGCGGTGCGGCGCGGGCGGTTGCGGGCGACGGCGGCGCGGCGGGCCCGGTTGACCGCACCCGTGACCGAATCAGGACGAACCCCGCTTTGCTCGACTAACGCCCGATCGGCTGATCAGTCCCTGCATATCGCATTTCGTTCGCCGGCAAAAACGCGTGCCGCGTATTGTTTCACACACGCGCGCGGGCCCGCACACTGCACGCGAGTGGGAACGCGACCGGGGCGCGCATCGTCGCACCGCTCCGACCTGCGCCATCGCCCCCGCGGTCCACCATCGGCCAACCGCGGCGTCATTTTGTGAGTCAGAACTCATTTGCCATGTCGCGACCACTCCCCATTCACGGGGATAATTGCAGTGCGGCCGCCATGAACGAGGCTGCGGGGCACGACCGGGGTGGGCGTGCTCCCGCAGCCCGCATGGCGGCCGTGCTCGTCCCCGCCCGGTCGCGGGCCGCCCCCGGTGGTCAGGGACGCGCCAGGCGGCGCAGGACGGCCCCGCAGCGACGCGCGTACGCGCACTGGAGATCCACGCTCACGCCGGGTTCCGCGCGGGGGGCCGACGCCCGCACGCGCACGGGCAGCGCCCGGTGCATCCAGAACTCCATCAGCGCGTCCGAGGCGTTGCGCATGGCCGCCGGGCCCGCGCCGACGGGCGTCCGCACCCGCAGGTGCCGGTACCCCGCCGGCCGCTCGGCGTCCCAGGTGGCGCCGACGTCCGGATAGGTGAAGTCCTGCCCGCTCATCGGTGCGGCCTCCAAACCGACCAATCGGTGTCAAGTATCGCCGGTTCTCCTGGTCACCCGCGCGGGTGCCGCCCTACCGTCGGCTCATGATCGCCGTCATCACCGCGCTGAACGTCTACCCCGTCAAGAGCGCGGCCGGCGTCCCGCTCGCCGAAGCGGAGATGGCCCCGGACGGGCTGCGCCACGACCGGGCCTTCATGCTCGTCCGCCCGGACGGGCGGCACCTGTCGCAACGGGAGGTGCCCGCCCTCGCGCTGATCCACCCCGCCTACGACGGGACGAAGCTCACCGTCACCTCGCCGCTCGCGGACGCGCCGCTGATCTGCGCGGAGGCGGACGGCCCGGCCCGCGACGTCACCGTGCACCGGCGGCCCTGCCTGGGCATCGACCAGGGGGACGACGCCGCCGGCTGGTTCCGCGAGGCGCTCGGGATCTCCTGCCGCCTCGTCCGCTTCACCGGGACGCGTCCCACGAAGCGCGGCGGCGGCACGCTCGCGTACGCCGACGGCTACCCGGTGTCGGTGCTGTCGCAGGAGTCGCTCGACGACCTGAACCATCGGATGGACGGTCCGCTCCCGATGAACCGGTTCCGTCCCAACATCGTGCTGAGCGGCCTCGGCGCCTACGGCGAGGACGGGGTGACCCGGCTGCGCGGCGCCGCCGAGATCGAGCTCGTCAAGCCGTGCGGGCGCTGCGTCATCATCAACACCGACCAGGAGACGGCCGAACGCTCCCCCGCTCCGCTGCGCGCGCTCGCGACCTACCGCACCCAGCGCTCCGACGGGGCCCGCGAGATCGTGTTCGGCCGGCTCGGCGTCCCGCGCGCGCTCGGCACGCTCCGCGTCGGCGACGAGCTGACCGCGTCCTGACCCGCCGAGAGGGTCAGCTACGGGAAGCGCGGCGCAGGCGCCATGCCCGCACGACGTAGTCGGCGCCGGTCACCACGGTGACGATCAGCGCGGCGCCCATCGTGACCCAGCGCAGGTAGTCCAGCGGGCCGGGCAGGATGTAGAAGCCGATCGCGAAGACCTGCAGCATCGTCTTCAGCTTGCCGCCCTTGCTGGCCGGGATCACCCCGTACCGGATGACGACGAACCGCATCAGCGTGATGCCGATCTCGCGGACCATGATGACGGTCGTCACCCACCACCACAGCTCGCCCAGCGCCGACAGGCTGACCAGCGCCGCGCCGGTCAGCGCCTTGTCGGCGATCGGGTCGGCGATCTTGCCGAAGTCGGTGACCAGCCCGCGGGACCGGGCCAGATCACCGTCGATCTTGTCGGTGACGGACGCGGCGGCGAACACCGCGAACGCGCCGATCCGCCAGCCGGTGCCGTCCATGAACAGCAGCCACACGAACAGCGGCACCAGCGCGATGCGCAGCAGCGTCAGCGCGTTGGCGATGTTGTAGACGCTCGCGGGCGGCGGATCGGGCGCCCCGGCGACCGGTTCGGGCATGCCCGCGATCATGACACGTCCGCGACGAGGTCCACCCCATCGCTGCCGGTGACCCGGGCGGCGACGATCTCGCCGAGGGCCAGGCCCTCGCCGCGGACCAGCACCGTCCCGTCGACCTCCGGCGCCTGGTGCGCGGCGCGGCCCTCGAACCCGCCGTCCGCCTTGTCCTCCAGCAGCACGTGGACCAGCGAGCCGACACGGTCCTCGGCGCGCTGCGCGGTCAGCTCCTCGGCCAGCTCCGACAGCTCCTCGACGCGGCGGGCGATCTCGTCCGGGTCGACCTTGCCGTCGAGGTCCGCGGCCTCGGTGCCGTCCTCGTCGGAGTAGCCGAACACCCCGACGGCGTCGAGCCGCGCGGCGGACAGGAACTCCGCGAGCTCCTCGAAGTCGTCCTCGGTCTCGCCGGGGAACCCGACGATGAAGTTCGACCGCACGCCGGCTTCCGGGGCCTGCGCGCGGATCTGGTCGAGCAGCTCCAGGAACCGGACGCGGTCGCCGAACCGGCGCATCGAGCGCAGCACCGGGCCGCTGGCGTGCTGGAAGGACAGGTCGAAGTAGGGCGCGACGCCGGGCGTGCCGCAGATCGCCTCGATCAGTCCCGGCCGCGTCTCGGCGGGCTGCAGGTAGCTGACCCGGACGCGCTCGACGCCGTCCACGGCGGCGAGGCCGGGCAGCAGCTTCTCCAGCGCGCGCAGGTCGCCGAGGTCCTTGCCGTAGGACGTGGAGTTCTCGCTGACGAGCACCAGTTCCCGGACGCCGTGCCCGGCGAGCCAGCGGGCCTCCTCCAGCACCTCCGCCGGGGGCCGCGACACGTACGCGCCGCGGAACGCCGGGATCGCGCAGAACGTGCAGCGCCGGTCGCAGCCGGACGCCAGCTTCAGCGGCGCCACCGGACCGCCGCCGAGGCGCCGCCGCAGCACTCGCGGCCCGGACGCGGGCGCCACGCCGTCCGGCAGGTCGTCCCGCTCGCCGGAGGGACCGCCGTGCCCCGGGATCGCCACGCCCGCCGCGGACGCGGACCGCTCGACCGGGCTGATCGGCAGCAGCGTGCGGCGGTCGCGCGGGGTGTGCGCCTCGCGCGCGCGGCCCTCCATCAGCTCGTCGAGCCGCTCCCCGATCGACAGGTAGTCGTCGAAGCCGATCACCGCGTCGGCCTCGGGCAGCGCCTCCGCCAGCTCCCTGCCGTACCGCTCGGCCATGCAGCCGGCAGCGACGACCTTGGCGCCGGAGTCGTGCGCCGCGAGCAGCGTGTCGATGGAGTCCTTCTTGGCCGCCTCGATGAAGCCGCAGGTGTTGACGACCACGACGTCGGCGCCGTCCGCACCGTCCGCCAGGTCCCACCCGGCGTCCTCCATGCGCGCGGCGAGCTCCTCGGAGTCCACCTCGTTGCGGGCGCATCCGAGCGTGATGAGCGAGACCTTGCGGCGAGTCGACATGCCCCTAAGGTAATGGGCCCGGGCAGCGCCGCGGACCGCCGCCCCGCCCCGGTGACCAAGCGGTCAGCCGCCGGGTCGGCCGACTCGGGCGCGGCGGGCGGGGCGCTCAGGCCGCAGCGGGATCGTCGCGGTCGAAGCTGAGCCGCTGGACGCCCTTGCCCTTCCCGGGCGTGCCGATGTCCTTGCCGTTCACGGTGAGCCGGACCCCGCCGCCGATGCCGATCACCATGCTGATCTTCTTCTTGGCGGTCCACTTCTTCTGGTCGCCGCTGCGCAGCACGCCGGAGTACAGCGCCTTGCCCTTGTCGCCGCGGACGTTCACCCAGACCGTCCGCTTGGCGACGACCGCGACCTCGACCGTGGTGCGCGGCGCCGCCGCCACCGGGTCGGTGGACTTGGGCGGCGCCGTCGGGCTCGGCTTGGACGGGCGCGGCGCGGGCGTCCCGGCGACCTGCCGAGCGGTGTGCCGCTCGCCGCCACCGTCGTGCCGGACCGCCTGGAACACCCCGGCGATCACCACGACGGCGAGGGCGAGCGCCATCGCCGCGCTCCAGTTCGCCGACCGGCGCTCGCGGAACGGGATCGGGCGCTCCGGCTCGAACGCGGCCGTCGCCGACACCGGCTGCGGCGCGCCGCCGTGCGCGGCGTCGAACTCGCTGACGAGCGGTTCCGGATCGATGCCGATGACCCGCGCGACGCTGCGGATGTGGCCGCGCGCGTAGAAGTTGCCGCCGCAGGCGGAGAAGTCGTCGGCCTCCATGCCGCGGATCACCGTCTCGCGGATCCGCGTCTGCAGACTGACCTGTGTCACCGAGAGACCCGCCTGCCGACGCTCCTGGGCCAAGGTCTCACCGATGCTCACGCCGAGCCTCCTTCGAGCACGTTCGCGGCTGGTTCCACACTGCTGCGACACCAGTCTAGAAACGGAAATGCCCGCTCGGCGAGCGCCAACACGTTCGAAACAGGGCAAGATTTCGCATCATTCCGCCATGCCCTTCCCGCTGTCCGGTGGCCATATGACGGTAACGGCGCCGACATTCCGTTGTTCCCCGCGGTAAGCGCCGCGGGGCGGCGCCGGTCAGCCGCCGCCGCGCAGTTCCGCGAGCACCCCGGGCAGGTCGTCGGGCTTGGCGAGCACATCGCGCGCCTTGGAGCCCTCGCTCGGCCCGACGATGTCGCGGCTCTCCATCAGGTCCATCAGCCGCCCCGCCTTGGCGAAGCCGACGCGCAGCTTGCGCTGCAGCATCGAGGTGGACCCGAACTGCGTCGACACCACCAGCTCGATCGCCTGGACGAGCAGGTCCATGTCGTCGCCGATCTCCTCGTCGATCTCCTTCTTCGGCGCGGACGACTCGGCGACGTCCTCCCGGTAGTTCGCCTCCATCTGCCCCTTGCAGTGGTCGACGACGCTGTGGATCTCCTTCTCCGACACGTAGGCGTTCTGGATCCGCATGGGCTTGCTCGCGCCCATCGGCAGGAACAGCGCGTCGCCCTGGCCGACGAGCTTCTCCGCGCCGGGCTGGTCGAGGATGACGCGGCTGTCGGACAGCGAGGAGGTCGCGAACGCCAGCCGGGACGGCACGTTGGCCTTGATGAGGCCGGTGACGACGTCGACGGACGGGCGCTGCGTCGCGAGCACCAGGTGGATGCCGGCGGCGCGGGCGAGCTGGGTGATGCGCACGACCGAGTCCTCGACGTCGCGGGGCGCGACCATCATCAGGTCGGCGAGCTCGTCGACGATCACCAGCATGTACGGGTAGGGGGTGTAGACGCGCTCGCTGCCGGGAGGCGCGGTCAGCTTGCCCGCCTTCACCGCCTTGTTGAAGTCGTCGATGTGCCGGAACCCGGACGCGGCGAGGTCGTCGTACCGGCGGTCCATTTCGCCGACGACCCATTCGAGGGCTTCGGCCGCTTTCTTGGGGTTGGTGATGATCGGGGTGATCAGGTGGGGAATTCCCTGGTACATGGTCAGCTCGACCCGTTTCGGGTCGACCAGGATCATCCGCACCTCGTCCGGCGTCGCCCGCATCAGCACCGAGGTGATGAGCCCGTTGATGCAGGTCGACTTGCCCGCGCCCGTCGCGCCCGCGATCAGGATGTGCGGCATCTTCGCCAGGTTCGCCACCACCGTGCGGCCCTCGACGTCCTTGCCGAGCCCCACCACCATCGGGTGGTGCTCGTTGGTCGCCGCCGGGGACCGCAGCACGTCGCCGAGGCTGACGATGTCCTTGTCGGTGTTCGGGATCTCCACGCCGATCGCCGACTTGCCGGGGATCGGGGAGATGATCCGCACGTCCGCGCTCTTCACCGCGTACGCGATGTTCTTGGTCAGCGCGGTGACCTTCTCCACCTTCACCGCCGGGCCGAGCTCGATCTCGTACCGGGTGATCGTCGGGCCCCGGGTGAACCCGGTGACCTGCGCGTCGATGTCGAACTGCTCCAGCACGCCGGTGAGCGCGTTCACCACCGTGTCGTTGGCCTTCGTGCGCGGCTTGGCCACGCTGCCCGGCCGCAGCGCCGACGGGTCCGGCAGGAGGTAGATCTCCCCGGACGACGACAGCGGCAGCTGCTCGGAGCTGCGCGGCGCCGGCGTCGGGTCGGGGACGTCGCCGTGCACGGGCTCCTCGGGCGGCGCGGGCTCCTGCGGGACCGGGTCGGCCGGCGGCGGCGCGTCGTCGAAGGGCGGCATGTCGTCGACCGGCGGCGCCGGCGGCGGGACGTCCCCGCCGAACGGGTCCGGCTCGAACAGCTCGTCGGCGAGGTCGCGGCTCGGCCGCTCGCGGCGCTTCGGCTCGTCCTCCAGCAGCGGCGTGTCGTACGGCCGGGAGTGCTCGCCGACCTCCAGCTCGTCGTCGGCCTCGTCCGCCTTCTTCTTGCGGCAGCGCTTCTTCGGCGCCTCCTGCTCGTCGTCCGCCGCGTCGGACGGGCGCTCCGGACGGCCCTGCAGCGTCGCGACGGCCCACAGCTCACCGACCCGCTCGGGCACCTTCGCGATCGGCGTCGCGGTGATGACCAGCAGGCCGAACCCCGACAGCAGGAGCAGCAGCGGCACCGCCACCCAGCCGCTGAGCGCGGCGTCCAGCGGCGCCGACACCAGCCAGCCGACGACGCCCCCGGCGTCGCGGACGCCGGGCATGTCCTTCGACGGCGACGGGATGCCCGCCGCGATGTGCAGGATGCCGAGCACCCCGACGGTGAGCGCGGTCAGGCCGATGACGACGCGCCCGGTCTCCTCGTTCTGCTCGGGGTGGCGCAGCGTCCGCCACGCCAGCAGCGCCAGCACCACCGGCAGCGCCATCGCGACGATGCCGATGCCGCCGCGCACGACCTTCTCCAGCGCGATGGTGACGACGCCGTCGGGCCGGAACCAGGTGACCGAGGCCAGCACGATCGACGAGCCGAGCAGCGCGAGCCCGAGGCCGTCGCGCCGGTGCTCGGGGTCGAGGTTGCGGGCGCCGTTGCCGTAGGCGCGGAAGATCGAGCCGACGGCGACCGCCGCGAGCAGGTACAGCTTGAACAGCAGCTTGAAGAACCCGAGGACGGCCTGCGAGATCGGGTCCGGCTTCTGCTGCGGGCGGCCCCGGCCGGATCCCCGTCCGCCGCCCTTCGCGCCGCCGCGCGCTCCACCGCCCTTCGCGCCGCCGCTCGTTCGCTTCCGGGGGGCCGACCCTGCTGGTTTGCGAGCCGCGCTGCCCCCGGTACGCGAGGAGGTGGTCTTCGCTCCCCCGGACGCACGTGTGGCCATGGTTATGAGAGTAACCAAGGAGCGCCGGGGTTCCCGGGACGGCGAACGGGCGTGTTGCCCATACCGGGACGACCGGGCATTGACACCACCCGGCGGGCCCGGGACGACACCACCCTGGGGCAGCCGCGCTGTGCGCGCACGGCCGCCCCGGAGCGGCCGCTACACCTCGACGACCACCGGGATGATCATGGGGCGGCGGCGGTAGTTGTCGCTCACCCACTTGCCGACCGTGCGGCGGATCAGCTGATTGATCTGGTGCAAGTCGTTGACGGCGTCACCGGCCGCGCCCGCCAGCACGTCCTCGATCCGCTCGATGACCTCGTCGAAGTCCTCGTTGACGATGCCGGCGCCGCGGGCGTGCACCTCGGGCCCGGCCACCAGCTTGCCGGAGGTCGAGTCGATGCCGACGACGATGGAGACGAAGCCCTCCTCGCCGAGGATCCGCCGGTCCTTCAGCGAGGTCTCGGTGACCTCGCCGACCGACAGGCCGTCCACGTACACGTACCCGGCCGGGACCGCACCGACGATCTCGGCGTGCCCGTCGACCAGGTCGACGACGACGCCGTCCTCGGCGATGACGATGTTGTCGTCCGGCACGCCGGTGAGCGCGGCGAGCTTGGCGTGCGCCCGAAGGTGCCGCCACTCGCCGTGGATCGGCATGAAGTTGCCCGGCTTGGTCACGTTCAGCACGTACAGCAGCTCGCCCGCCGACGCGTGCCCCGACACGTGCACCAGCGCGTTGCCCTTGTGCACGACCCGCGCGCCCCACCGGGTGAGGCCGTTGATGACGCGGTTCACCGCGTTCTCGTTGCCGGGGATGAGCGAGGACGCCAGCATCACGGTGTCGCGGTCGGTGATGCGGATCGAGTGGTCGCGGTTGGCCATCCGCGACAGCGCCGACATCGGCTCACCCTGCGAGCCGGTGCACACCAGCACGAGCCGGTCGCCGGGGATGTCGTCCAGCTCCTTCTGGTCGACCATCACGTCCTCGGGGACGTTGAGGTAGCCGAGCTCGCGGGCGACGCCCATGTTGCGGACCATCGAGCGGCCGACGAAGCACACCTTGCGGCCGTTGGCGACGGCGGCGTCCAGCACCTGCTGGACGCGGTGGACGTGCGAGGCGAAGCAGGCGACGATGAGCCGCTCCTGCGCGGTGCGGAACACCTCGTCGACGACCGGGCCGATGTTGCGCTCGCTGGTGACGAACCCGGGGACCTCGGCGTTGGTCGAGTCCGACAGCAGCAGGTCGATGCCCTCGGAGCCGAGCCGGGCGAACCCGGGCAGGTCGGTGAGCCGGCCGTCCAGCGGCAGCTGGTCCATCTTGAAGTCGCCGGTGTGCAGGACGAGCCCGGCGGGCGTGCGGACCGCGAGCGCGAGCGCGTCCGGGATGGAGTGGTTGACGGCGAAGAACTCGCAGTCGAACGGCCCGAACGCGCGCCGCTCGCCCTCGGCCACCACGTCGGTGACCGGTTTGATGCGGTGCTCGGTGAGCTTGGCCTCCAGCAGGGCCAGCGTGAGCTTCGAGCCGATCAGCGGGATGTCGCGGCGCTCGCGCAGCAGGTACGGGACGGCGCCGATGTGGTCCTCGTGCCCGTGCGTGAGGACGACGGCCTCGATGTCGTCGAGGCGGTCCCTGATGTACTCGAAGTCCGGCAGGATCAGGTCGACGCCGGGCTGCTCGGTCTCGGGGAACAGGACGCCGCAGTCGACGACGAGTAGGCGGCCGCCGTACTCGTAGACCGTCATGTTGCGGCCGATCTCCCCGAGCCCGCCGAGCGCGACGATGCGCAGGCCCCCTTCGGGCATGGCGGGCGGGTCCGAGAGCTCCGGGTGAGGATGACTCACCGGGCGACCTCCGGAATGACGTCCTCCGGCACTTTGACTCCCCCTATCGTGAGGTCTTCGCGCAGGCGCGCCGCGAACTCCGGCGTGGCCTCCACCAGCGGGGCGCGCAGCGGGCCGCCCCCGGGAAGGCCCAGCAGGTTCAGCGCTGCCTTGACGGCGATGGCGCCCTGCGTACGGGTCATGATCGCGGCGACCACGGGCAGCAGGCGCCGGTGGATCTCCAGCGCCCGCCCATGCTCACCGGCGCGGTATGCGTCGATCATCTCATGGAGTTCGGTTCCCACGACATGGCCGACCACGCTGACGAACCCGGCGGCGCCGACCGACAGCCACGGCAGGTTCAGCACGTCGTCGCCGGAGTACCAGACCAGGTCGGTCTGCGCCATCACCCTGGACGCGCCGAACAGGTCGCCCTTGGCGTCCTTGACGGCGATGATCCGCGGATGCTCGGCGAGCTGCACCAGCGTGTCGTTCTGGATCGGCACCCCGGCGCGCCCCGGGATGTCGTAGAGCATGTTCGGCAGGCCCGTCGCGTCGGCCACCGCCGTGAAGTGGCGGAGCAGGCCCTCCTGCGGGGGCTTGTTGTAGTACGGGGTGACCACGAGCAGCCCGTGCGCGCCGGCGGCCTCGGCCTGCCGCGCGAGTTTCAGGGTGTGCTCGGTGTGGTTGGTTCCGGCACCGGCGACGATCACGGCGCGGTCGCCGACCGCCTCGATGACCGCGCGCAGAAGCGTGCTCTTCTCGTCGTCGCTCGTCGTCGGCGACTCGCCGGTCGTCCCGTTGACGACCAGGCCGTCGTGGCGCCGCTCGTCGACCAGGTGGGTCGCGAGGCGCGCGGCGCCGTCGTAGTCGACTCCGCCGTCCGGCAGGAACGGCGTGACCATCGCGGTCAGCATCCGCCCGAACGGGGCGTCGGTCGTTGTGCTGGGTGCCATGCATCGAACGGTACCGTTCCGGCCGCCGGCTTGGAGCCGCAGGTGGAGGGGTTTCGCGGCCGGGCCCGGACGGGCGCGCCGACCGGCCTCCGCGAGGGCCCCGGCACCGGGCTTCGGACGGGTCCGCGGCGGCTCCCGGGCGGGCCGGGGGCGGGCGCGGAAGAAGCCGCCGCCACACGCTCGGGGGTACGCGTGGCGGCGGCTCCCACACCCGTCATCGTGGCACGCAAATGCCTCGTTACGGGGTCAGTCCGGCCACTTCCCGGACTCGGTTGGATAACGTGACCCTCCGGTCAGTTCGCGCAGCCGGCCGCGCAGTTCCTCGACGTCCGGCGTGCGCACGAGATCATTGCCCCGGACGGCCCACCACTGGCCCGATCCGCCGCGCCCGATCCGCCAGCCGGTGAACTCGGCTGACAGCTCGCTGAGCCGGTCGGCGTCATGCCGCGCGGTCCGCTGAATGCGCATCGGCCTCGTCCCCACTTCCCTAGCCATCCGCCGGTACCTCCCGGACTTCCGCACCGATGCGTACCCCGCCGCCGCACGCCTATACGCCCCTTCCCACCTGGGCATACGAAGAAATCGGTACGTAGTCGGCCGGGTTTCTCAGCGGCCAACCTTTTCTGTCGCCGGCGGCAGCCAGGTGGCGCGATATCGAGCCCATTCGGCCGGTGTGGTGGTCCAGTCCGCGTACACGCCGACGCCGTACGGGCGCTTCGGCGGGCGTTTGAGCTCGGCTATTCCGCGCCGTGCACCACGCAGCGCGACGGTGAGATTCTCAGCCCAGTCCATCATCGGCCGGTACGTCGGAACGCCGATGAACACCGTGACCTGATCGCCGATGAGTTCCAGGGTGCGGCGGGTATGCCGGGCGAAGTGCCAGCCCGCGAGCGACTGCGTCGGCAACTCCACGTCATAAGCCATGAGGGCGACCTGGTCGACGCGCGCGGCGACCTTGCGCAGGAACGCGTCGGTGGGGCGCGGCGGGTAGTGCCACGGCCCGGTGCGCGGCAGCAGCGCCTTGTAGACGGGCTGCGCCGCGTCGACCAGCGTCGGCTGCTCCAGCGCCACCGACAGCAGCCGGCCGCGTGAGCGGGTCAGCGCGCGGGTCGCGTCGAGCAGCGCCAGGAACGCGCCGTCGTCGGGGTAGATCGGCTCGAAGTCGTAGTGGACGCCGTCGAAGCCGAGGTCGAGCAGGGCCGCGTCGGTGCGCACCACCCGGTCGCGGACGGCGGGGTCGTCCAGGTCGATGACGCCCTTCCCCTCGACCTCGCGGATCTGCCCGAGGTACGCCTGGACGCGCACGCCCGGCGCGTACCGGTGAACCGCCTTGATGAGGGCCCCCGCGTACCGGTACTTCGCCGCGGGGACGGTCCCGTCCGCCTCGAACGGCCCGGCGTGGAAGAACACGTCGGTGATGCGGTTCTCCCGCAGGAGCGCGGCGAGGCCCCGGTACTCGGCGTCGGTGTGCGGCTCCCCCACCCACTGGTGCCTGGCCCACAGCGCGTTCGCCTCGGTGCCGCGCGCCTCCGGCTCGGGCTGCCACCACGTCCAGGCGCCGGCGAAGGTGATCGCGACGAGCCCGAGCACGTACGCCGCCGTCCAGCCCGCCCACCGCGCACCGCGCCGGAAACCGCGCTGGATCCTGACAGAACGCCTTATCCCCGTCATCCAGCAATGATCCCGTATCGGCCCGTCACATCGGGCGCGCCGCGTTCCCCCCGCTTCCCGGTCCGGGGTGCCGGAGGCCACGCGCCGGCCATGAGTCGATCATGATTGCGCCGGGACGGCGCGTCGCGCGCGGCAAGCGTTGACAGCGGGGGAACCCTTAGGTGACGAGGCGGCTCAGCGGTGCCGGGCCCCTGGTCCGATGGGGTCTCGCGGGGGGTCGCCCCGATCCTGTTCCGAATACCGGGATGGAGGTCGAACCGACATGCGAGCACGACCGGACCACGCCGAACCGAGACCCCTGCCGCCACCGAAGCCGTCCCGCGGGGCGCGGGGGGCCGTTCCCCCGCGAGAAGCGCTGGTCAGCACCCGGGCGCTGCTGATCGTCCTCGTGGCGATCGGCGCCGGCGCCCTGACCGCGTGGGCCCCGCAGGCCGCGATCCCGATCGGGGTCGGCGTCGGCGTGGTCACCCTGCTGGCCCAGATCGTCAAGGACTGAAGGCCGTGGGGGTGTGGGGGGGGGGGGGGGGGGGGGGGGGGGGGGGGGGGGGGGGGGGGGGGCCCCCCCCCCCCCCCCCCCCCCCCCCCCCCCCCCCCCCCCACAACTCGACGAGAGATCAGAAGACCGGGATGATGTCCTCCGCCTCGATGCCGGTGACGTCGACGCCGGGGATCGCGGGGAACGCGATCCCCCACCGCTCCACGATCGCGCGGACGCGGGCGATCGCGACCCGCCAGTTCTCCGCCTGCTCCTCGAACGGCAGCACGCCGAGGCCCGCGTCGCGGGCGTGGTCCATCAGGACGCGGTGGTTGTGCAGGAAGTAGGGCGGCAGGTCCCAGAAGCCCTCCGGCGGCTCCCAGAGGATCATCGGCAGGAAGACGAAGCCGGCCCGCAGCTGCTTGGTGATCTGGCCCTTGACGTCCTCGGTGAGGCCGGGCCACTCGTTCTCCAGGATCGTCATGCAGATCTGCAGATGCCGGGACTCGTCGCGGCCGATCCGCTTGAACATCTCGCTGAACAGCGGGTGCTTTGTGCGCGGCCTTCTCCAGGTCGGTGCGCGGGGTCCAGTCGAGCGGGCCGCCCGGCCAGATCCGCGCGATCGACCGCTGGCAGCACTCCTCGTGGTTCATCTCGTCGCGGGTGATCGAGAAGAAGCACTTGCGGACCGGGTCCTCCTCGTGCTGCTCGAACGCGTGGATGGTCGCGCGGGCGACCACCGCGGGACCGGACGCGTCGAAGTTCGCCAGCACGGCGAACCAGTACATGAGCCCGAGGCGCTGCTCGGGGGTGAAGCCGTCCGGGCGCAGCTCGTCCCACGGCAGGTCGGCGGGGTTCCACACCGTGCGCTTGGACTTCTCGTAGATGGCGGCGAGCTTGCCGGTCTCGACCCGCCACTCCATCGGGTAGATGTTCGGCTGCGGGATGTCCGGGGAGGGCCAGAACCCGCCCTCAGGAACGGTCGGCTCGTCGGCCATGGAAGGCTCCTCGCTGGTCCCCGTTTCATGACGCCCTGCCGTCCATTGTGCGCACCTCGGTCCCGGCCGCGTGCGGCCCGGCCGCGTCGGGGTCGGCGGCGGGGGCGCGGCGGACCCGGGTCCGCTGGGTCAGGGCGACGCAGACGAGGACGCCGGCGGCGCCCAGCACGGTCACCGCGTCGACCGGCTCGCCGAGCAGCAGCCACGACCAGGCGAGCGTCAGCACCGGCTGGGCGAGCTGCACCTGGCTCGCGCGGGCGATCCCGGCCCGTGCCAGGCCCTCGTACCAGGCGAAGAAGCCGAGGTAGGCGGACAGGACGGTCACGTAGCCGAAACCGAGCACGGCGTGGCCCGTCCAGCGCGGGTGCGTGGTGGCGAGCAGCCACCCGGTCAGCGGGACGGTGATCGGCGCGGCCAGCAGGAGCGCCCAGGAGATCACCCGCCAGCCGGGCATGCCGCGGGCGAGCCGGCCGCCCTCGGCGTAGCCCGCGGCGGCCGCCAGCAGCGCGCCGAACAGCAGCAGGTCGGCGGCGCTGAACCGGCCGGCGCCGCGGATCAGCGCGAAGCCGGTGACGCAGGCGGCCCCGGTGGCGCTCGCCAGCCAGAAGGCGCGCGACGGGCGCTCCCCCGCGCGCAGCACTCCGAGGACGGCGGTCGCGGCCGGCAGCAGCCCCACCACGACGGCCGAGTGCGCGGACGAGGCGCCTTGGTCGAGCGCGAGCGTGGACAGCACCGGGAAGCCGAAGACGACCCCGGCGGCCGCGACGGCGAGCGCGCCCCACTCCCGGCCGCGCGGCCGGCGGGCCCGGACCGATAGCAGTGCCACGGCGGCGAGAACGGCGGCGGCGGCCGAACGGCCGACGCCGATCAGGTAGGGGTCGAGCCCTTCGAGGCCGTACTCGCTGGCGGGAAGGGTGAAAGAGAAGATCAGCACGCCCAGCGCGGCGGACCAGATGCCGAGCACCGGGCCCTTGCCCGCTACCGGGCCGGTGACAGTAGCGCTATCTTTATTCCTCATGAAAAACGATAGCAGTGTGGCGGCGCTCGCCGACGCGCTGCGCGCCGAGGTCGGCCGGCTGAGCCCGGGCGAGCGGCTCCCGTCCAGCCGGGCGCTGGTCGAGCGGCACCGCGTCAGCCCTGTCACGGTGTCGCGGGCGATCGGGCTGCTCGCCGCCGAGGGGCTGGTCGTCACGCGCCCGGGCGCGGGCGCGTTCGCCACGCGCCGGCCGTCCTCCGCGTCCGAGCCCGCCGATTACGGCTGGCAGGCGGTGCCGCTCGCCGGCCGCGCGGTGGACGCGGCGGGCGTGTCCTGGCTGCTCACCCCGCCGCCGGACGGGACCGTCCCGCTCAGCGGCGGCTACCCGCACCCGGGCCTGCAGCCGGTCCGCGCCCTGGCGGACGCCGCGGCGCGGGCCGCGCGGCGCCCGAGCGCCTGGGACATGCCCCGGCTCGGCGGGGTGCCCGAGCTGCGCGCCTGGTTCGCCCGCGCGGTCGGCGGCGGCGTGTCCCCCGGCGACGTGACCATCGCCGACGGCGGGCAGCAGTCGCTGACGACCGTGCTGCGGGCGCTGCTCCCGCCCGGCGCGCCGCTCCTGGTCGAGTCGCCGACCTACCTCGGCGTGCTCGCCGTCGCGCGGGCGAGCGGGCTGCGGCCCGTCCCGGTGCCGGTGGACGGCGACGGCGTCCGGCCCGACCTGCTCGCCGAGGCGTTCGCGATGAGCGGCGCGCGGGCGTTCTACTGCCAGCCCGCGTTCCACAACCCGAGCGGGGCGGTGCTGAGCGCGCAGCGGCGCGGGCGGGTCCTCGACGTCGCGCGCGCCGCCGGCGCCTTCGTCGTCGAGGACGACTACGCACGGCACCTCGGCATCGACCCGCCCCCGCCGCCGCTGGTCGCGCAGGACGCCGACGGCCGGGTCGTGCACATCGCCTCGCTGACCAAGGCCACCGCGCCGAGCCTGCGGATCGCCGCGGTGATCGCGCGCGGGCCGGTCGCCGAGCGGATCCGCGCGACGCAGCTCGTCGAGGGGTTCTTCCCGGCCCGGCCGCTGCAGGAGACGCTGCTCGAGCTCGTCAGCTCGCCCGGCTGGCCGCGGCACCTGCGGGCGCTCCGGGCGGCGCTGCCGGCGCGCCGGGACGCGCTGCGCGCCGCGCTCGCCCGGGAGCTGCCGGAGCTGCGGGCGAACCGCCCGGCGGGCGGCCTGCACCTGTGGGTCCGGCTGCCGGACGGCCTCGACGACGTCGCGGTCGCCGAGGCCGCCCTGCGCGCCGGCGTGCTGGTCAGCGCCGGGCGCCCGTTCTTCCCCGCCGAGCCTCCCGGCGCGTACCTGCGGCTGAGCTACGGCAGCGCGGCGTCGGAGGCGGAGCTGGCGGAGGGCGTCCGGCGCCTCGCCACCGTGCTGCGCTGACGTCCCGCCCGGTCATCGGGACCCTCCCAGAGGACGGACGATCCGGGCCGAGGGCGCGGCGGCGCCCTGGGAGCGGGCGGGCTCGGGGCGGCGGACCGGACGCGCCGGAAGCAGGTCTCGGAGCAGGGCCCGGAGCCGTGCGCGCCGCCGCGCGGCGCGGTCCCCCGCGAGGGCGCCGGCGGCGAGCCGCACTTGGACGAGGTCGGCCTGAAGTTGCGCGTACTCCCGCTCGGCCCAGGCGTGCCGGGTCGCGGGACCGGCCAGGTACGGCAGCGCGTTCATCGCGCCTCCCTTCGTTGACACCAGTGAAACCGTAACGGCGGTGTCGGAATTGTACAACCAGCAAAAGCCGTTTACCGGTGTCGATGGTTGGTACGCTGCTCACGGACGGGTGGAGGGACCGATGGCCGACGCGCAGACCGACGACCCGGCGCAGACCGGCGGCGCCCCGCGGGCCGCCGACCCGGCGCTGCTGCTGCGGGACTTCGTCAACACGCTGAACCTCGACGCCGGCACCGACGGCCTCCCCACCCCGGAGGCGCTGGCCGGATGGCTGGCCGGGCGCGGGCTCGTCCCGGCCGGGACGCCCGCCGGCGCCGCCGACCTCGGCACCGCGCTCACCCTGCGCGGGGGCCTGCGCGAGGCGATGGCCGCCCACCACGGGCCGCAGGACGCCGACGCGCCCGGCGAGCTGGAGGACGCGCTGTCCGCGCTGCCGCTGCGGGTCGGCCTCGCCGGGCAGCGGCCCGCGCTCGTCCCGCTCGACCCGCCCGCGACCGCCGCCGCCGGGCTCGCCCGCATCGCCGCCGCGATCGTGGACGCGGCCGCCGCCGGGACCTGGCCGCGCCTCAAGGTCTGCCAGGAGGACACCTGCCGCTGGGCGTTCCTCGACACGTCCAAGAACCGGTCGCGGTCCTGGTGCTCGATGCGCACCTGCGGCAACCGGACCAAGACCCGCGCCTACCGGGCCCGCAACCGCGCCTGAGGCGCCGCCCGGGCCTAGGGTGTGCGGTGATCGTCCAGGAGAGGGGGCTGCCATGACCGCCGGTGGGGCCGATGCGGGGGTGCGGGAGGCGCGGCGCGCGGACGCGGCCGCCGTCGCCGACATCCAGGTGCGCGCCTGGCGGCACGGCTACCGCGACCTGCTCCCCGCCGGCGTCCTGGACCGGGTGACCGGCCCGGACGCGCTGGAGGCGTGGCGGGAGCGCTGGGCGGACGCGGCGGCGAACCCGCCGAGCCCGCGGCACCGGCTGCTCGTCGCGGTCGCGTCCGACCTGGTCGTGGGGTTCGCGGCGCACGCCCCCGCCGAGGACCCCGACCTGGACCCGGCGACCACCGCCGAGCTGATCACGCTGCTGGTCGACCCGCTGCACGCCCGGGAAGGGCACGGCAGCCGGCTGCTCGCCGCCACCGTCGACCTGCTCCGCGAGGCCGGCTTCACCACCCTGACCAGCTGGGCGTTCGAGCAGGACGAGGTCACCCGGGCGTTCCTCGGCGGCGCCGGCTGGGCGCCCGACGGGACGGCCCGCACCCTCGACATGGGCGAGCCCGTCCGGCAGATCCGGCTGCACACCGACATCGGCGTTCCGTAGGGGCCGGTGAGGGGCACGGCCCGTCCGGCCATATCGTTGAGGCCGTGCCCGAGTCCACCTCCCTGACGCCGCATGCCCCGGCGACGCCGCCGCGCGCCGACCACCGCCGCTGGCTCGGCATGGTCGTCATGAGCCTGGGCGTCTCGCTGGTCGTGGTGGACGCCACCATCGTCGGCGTGCTGCTGCCGCGGATCGTGTCCGACCTGGACCTGACGACCGCCGGCGCGGAGTGGATCACCTCGGTGTACGCGCTGGTGTTCGCCGCGCTGCTGATCCCGTTCGGCCGGGCCGGCGACCTGTTCGGGCGGCGCCGGATGTTCGTGCTCGGCACGGCGGTGTTCGCGGTCGCGAGCCTGGCCGCCGCGGCGGCGGGCGGCGGCGGCGCGCTGGTGGCCGCGCGGGCCGCGCAGGGCGTCGGCGCGTCGATGATCATGCCCGCGACGCTGTCCACCGTGAACGCGGTGTTCACCGGACGGGACCGTGCCGTCGCGTTCGGGATCTGGGGCTCGATGATCAGCGGGATGGCCGCGCTCGGGCCGCTGCTCGGCGGGGCCGTCGCGACCGGCGGCGGCTGGCGCTGGGCCTTCGGGATCAACGTGCCGCTCGGCGCGGCGCTCATCGCGGGCGCGTTCCGGCTGATGCCGGAGACCCGCGCGGCGGGCGCCGCCGCGCACGGGGCGCTGCGCGAGATCGACTGGCCGGGCGCGGGGCTGTCCGCGCTCGGGCTCGCCGCGCTGGTGTGCGGGCTGATCGAGGGCCAGACGTACGGCTGGTGGGCGGCCACCCGGCGGTTCTCGGCGGCCGGGTTCGACTGGCCGGGCACCGCGCTGTCGCCCGTCCCGGTCGTGATCGCGCTCGGCGCCGTGCTGCTCGCGGCGCTGGTGGTCGTCGAGCGGTCGCGGGCCGCGGCGGGCCGCCCGGTCATGCTGGATTTCGAGCTGTTCCGGATCCCGAACTTCCGGCACGGCAACCTCGCCTCGTCCCTGATCAACGTCGGCGAGCTGGGGCTGCTGTTCGTCCTGCCGCTGTTCCTGCTCGGCGTGCACGGCACGAACCCGCTGCAGATCAGCGTCGCGATCCTGCCGCTGGCCGTCGGCGCGTTCCTCACCGGCGGCTACGCGGGCAGGCTCGCCAACAAGCGCGGCGCGCACCGGGTCGTCCAGATCGGCATGGTGCTGGAGGTCGCCGCCGTCCTCGCCCTCGCCGTCACCGTGTCGGCGACCACCGGCGGGTTCGGGCTCGCGCCCTGGATGCTGCTGTACGGCCTCGGCCTCGGCCTGACGTCGGCGCAGCTCACGAACGTGTCGCTCGCCGACGTCCCGCCGGCGCGGGCGGGGCAGGCGTCCGGCACGCAGTCCACCGCGCGGCAGGTCGGCGCGGCCCTCGGCATCGCGCTGATCGGGACGGTGTTCGCCACGGGCCTCGGGCACGCGATGAGCGACCGGCTCGCCGGGACGTCGCTGACGCCGGCCGAGCAGGCGTCGGTGACCCGGCACCTGCGCGAGAGCGCCGGCACGTACGGACGTGATCTTCACGACAGTCCCGGCATGGCGGTCGAGGCGCACGCGGCGGACGCGAGCCTCGCCGTCGCGACCAGGCACGCCGCGCTCGCGACCGCGGCGATCCTCGCCGCGGGGCTGGCCCTGTCGCTGCGCCTGCGCCCGAGCACTGATCGGCATCGGGAAGAATCGAAGCGCCAGGACGGCTGACACCCTCCGCCCCCTGCACCCCTGTCGTCCCACGAGATCGAGCGGTAACTGTGGCCACGCTGAACCAATGGGTCGCCGGATCCCGGCCCCGCACCCTGCCCGCGTCCCTCGTTCCCGTCGTCGTCGGAACGGGCGTCGCCATCGGCGTCGACCACGCCATCTGGTGGCGGGCGCTGCTGGCGGCGTTCGTCGCGCTCGTCCTGCAGATCGGCGTGAACTACTCCAACGACTACAGCGACGGCATCCGCGGCACCGACGAGGACCGCGTCGGCCCGCTGCGCCTCGTCGGCTCGAAGGCCGCGCCGCCCGGGCAGGTGCTCGCCGCCGCGCTCGGCTGCTTCCTCGCCGCCGCCGTGGCCGGGCTGGTGCTCGCCGCCGTCACCACCTGGTGGCTGCTGCTGGTCGGCGCCGTCGCGATCCTCGCCGCCTGGTTCTACACCGGCGGCAAGACCCCCTACGGCTACCGTGCCCTCGGCGAGGTGTCGGTCTTCGTGTTCTTCGGCCTCGTCGCCGTCGTCGGGACCGTGTACGTGCAGGCCGAGGAGCTGCCGTGGGAGGGCTGGGTGGCGGCGGTGCCGGTCGGCCTGCTCGCCTGCGCGCTGCTGGTCGCCAACAACCTGCGCGACATCCCCACCGACCGCGAGTCCGGCAAGCGGACCCTCGCGGTCGTCCTCGGCGACCGCCGGACCCGGCTCCTGTACGCCGCGTGCGCCGCGCTGCCGTTCATGTTCGTGCTGGCGCTCGCCGCGCCGCACCCGTGGGTGCTGATCGCGCTGCTCGCGGCGCCGCTGTCGATCCCGCCGACGCAGAAGGTGCTGGGCGGGGCGGCCGGCCCGGCCCTGATCCCGGTGCTGGGCGAGACCGGCCGCCTCCAGATCGCCTACGGGGTGCTGCTCGCCATCGGCCTGGCGCTCTGAGCCGGGCGCGGCGCTCAGGCCGCCGCGGTCAGGCGAGGCTCCAGTCGATCTCGGGCTGGCCGGCGTCGACGAGCGCCTTGTTCACGGCGCTGAACGGGCGCGTCCCGAAGAACTTCTTCGCGCTCAGCGGGCTCGGGTGCGCGGACTCGATCACGGTGTGCTGCGGGCCGGTGACGAGCCGCGCCTTCTTGCGCGCGTACGCGCCCCACAGCACGAACACGACGCGGTCGGTCTTGTCGTTCAGCGCGCGGATCGCGGCGTCGGTGAAGTCCTCCCAGCCCTTGCCCGCGTGCGACCCGGCCTCCCCGCCGCGCACGGTCAGCACCGCGTTCAGCAGCAGGACGCCCTGGTCGGCCCACGGGGTGAGGTCGCCGGACACGGCGGGCGGGATCTCCAGGTCGGACGCCATCTCCTTGTAGATGTTGCGCAGCGACGGCGGCAGCCGGACGCCGTCGCGGACGCTGAAGCTGAGCCCGTGCGCCTGGCCCGGGCCGTGGTACGGGTCCTGGCCGAGGATCAGCACACGGGCCCGGTCGTACGGGCAGTGCCGGAACGCGTTGAACAGGTCCTCGCGCGGGGGGTACACGGTCTGCCCGTCGTACTCCCCGGCCACGAAGGCGCCCAGCGCGGCGGTGGCGGCCGGGTCGAGCAGCGGGTCGAGCCGCTGCCGCCAGTCGCCGGGGAGCAGTTCCATCAGGTCGAGGGACATCGTCCGTGCCTCCGGGGAAGGTGATCTCCAGTTGAGGGAACAGTAGCGTTGCCCACTGACACGCCGGAGGCGATCGGGGGGAGTGGGGGGTCGACCCCCCTCGAACAGTACTGACACGCCGGAGGCGATCGGGGGGAGTGGGGGGTCGACCCCCCTCGAACAGTACCGACACGCCGGAGGCGATCGGGGGGAGTGGAGGGTCGACCCCCCTCGGGCAGTACCGACACGCTGGGGGCGTAATGCTCGGGACGGGCCGGGGGCGTCCCTAGGATGCTGCGATATGCCCGATTCCCCCCGAGCGCGCCTCAGCGGCGCCGTCGGGCGTGCCCGCGCGTCCGCCCTGCTCGTCCCGGTCCTGCTGCTCGGCCTCGCCGCCGGGTGCGGCGGGTCGTCCGGGCCGGTGACGCTGACGGTGCTGGCGTCCTCGTCGCTGACCGAGGTGCTCGGCGAGATGGGCACGGCCTACCGCCAGTCGCATCCGGACGTGCGGGTGCGGGCGGAGTTCGGCGGCTCGGCGGAGATGGCCGAGCGGCTCTCCGAGCGCGACCCCGGCGACGTGCTCGCCACCGCGGACACCGCGAGCCTCGACCAGGCCGGCATGTACCTCGACGGCCACCGCCGCGCCGTCGCCGGGAACTCGCTCACCATCGCCGTCGGCCCCGGCAACCCCAGGCGCATCCGCGGCCTGGACGACCTGGAACGGCGCGGGCTGCGCGTCGTCGCGGGCGCCTCGTCGGTGCCGATCGGCCGCTACACCCGCCAGGCGTTCGCGAAGGCGGGGGTGCGTGTCCGGACGAGCGCCGAGGAGATCAGCTCACGGGCCGTGCTGGACCAGATCCGTGTCGGCGACGCCGACGCCGGTGTGGTCTACGTCACCGACCTGCGGTCCGCCGGGGTCGCGGTCAGCAGCGTTCCGATCCCGGCCGCCGACAACGTCACCGCGACCTATTCCGCGGCGGCCGTCAAGGGCGGGCCGCACCGCCGCGACGCCGACGAGTTCGTATCCTGGCTGGTCACGCCCGAGGCGCAGGCACTGTTCCACAAGTACGGGTTCACCACCCCCGTCGCGCCGCAGTGACCCGGGACACACCCGGAGTGTGCGTTCGCCCACCGCTGATACGGCACGGGAACGTCTCGTAGCGGAATCCCGTTTACCTCCCCGGAGCCCCGAACCGGGACCCCGCTGAAGCCGATCGCTCGTGCCACCCGCGAGCGATGCGTACCGGGAGATGCCAGACGTGCCGTCCAAGCGACCCGCGCCACAGCCGAGCGAGGCGGCGGCGCAGCGTGCAGGTTCCACGGAGCGCGACCGGCGCGAGTCGGTGCCGCCGCGCAACGACCCCGAGCGGCCCTGGCGCGCCGAAGGCGTGCCCGAGCGGCCGAAGCGGGCCGGCGGCGGCTTCGGCGGCTGGCGTCCCCGCCGCAACACCTCCCTGTTCTGGCTGCTGCTGCTCGTGGTGTTCGGGCTGAGCTACGTCTCGATGCACTACACCGGGCAGCAGGACAAGGTGAGCGTCCCGTACACGGCCTTCACCCAGCAGGTGCAGGCCGGGAACGTGAAGGACGTCTACACCAAGGGCTACCAGATCCAGGGGAAGCTGAAGAGCGCGCAGCAGGTCCCCGGGCAGAAGGACCCGAAGAAGACCTACACCGCGTTCGAGACGCTGCGTCCGGCGTTCGCCGACGACAAGATCTACACCGAGATGGTGAGCAAGGGCGTCGAGGTCGAGGCGAAGCCCGTCAACGAGGACCGCGGCCTGCTCGCCAACCTGGCGCTGTCGCTGCTGCCCACCCTGCTGTTCGTCGGCCTGTGGATCGGCGTCATGGTGTGGCTGCAGCGCCGGATGACCGGGGGCGGCGGCGGGGGCCTCATGGGCGGTTTCGGCCGCTCGCCCAAGCCCGTCGCGCCCGACGAGAAGCGCGCCACGTTCGCCGACGTCGCGGGCATCGACGAGGTCGAGGCGGAGCTGAGCGAGGTCGTCGACTTCCTCAAGGACCCCGGCAAGTACCGCCGGATGGGCGCCCGCGTCCCGCGCGGCGTGCTGCTCACCGGCGCGCCCGGCACCGGCAAGACGCTGCTGGCCCGCGCCGTCGCCGGCGAGGCGAACGTGCCGTTCTACTCCGCAGCCGCGTCGGAGTTCATCGAGATGGTCGTCGGCGTCGGCGCGGCCCGGGTCCGCGAGCTGTTCACCGAGGCCCGCAAGACCGCCCCGTCGATCATCTTCATCGACGAGATCGACACGATCGGCCGGGCCCGCGGCAGCGGCGCCAGCCTCGGCGGCCACGACGAGCGCGAGCAGACGCTGAACCAGATCCTCACCGAGATGGACGGGTTCTCCGGCTCCGAGGGCGTCGTCGTCATCGCCGCCACGAACCGTCCCGACATCCTCGACCCGGCGCTGATGCGGCCGGGCCGGTTCGACCGGCAGGTCGCGGTGTCGCCCCCCGACCTGGACGGGCGCGTCGCGATCCTGCGGGTGCACACCCGCGAGGTGCCGCTCGGCGGCGACGCCGACATCGTCTCGGTCGCGAAGATGACGCCCGGCATGACGGGCGCCGAGCTGGCCAACCTCGTCAACGAGGCCGCGCTGCTCGCCGTCAAGCGGGACAAGGGCGCGGTCGACATGGACGACTTCCAGACCGCGCTGGAGAAGGTGCAGCTCGGCACCCGCCGCGCGCTGGTCATGCCGTACGAGGAGCGGCGCCGCACGTCCTACCACGAGTCCGGGCACGGGCTGCTCGGCATGCTGCAGCCGGGCGCCGACCCGGTCCGCAAGATCACGATCGTGCCGCACGGCCGGGCGCTCGGCGTCACCGTGTCCACGCCCGACAGCGACCGCTACGCCTACGACGAGCGGTACCTGCGCGGCAGGATCATCGGCGCGCTCGGCGGGATGGCCGCCGAGGAGCTGGTGTTCGGCGTGATCACCACCGGGTCGGAGAGCGACCTGGAGCAGGTCACCAAGATCGCCCGCGGGATGGTGGGCCGGTGGGGCATGTCCCCGAAGGTCGGCCCGCTGTCGATCCTGCCGTCCGACGGCATGGAGCCGATGGGCCAGTACGCCGCGCAGGGCACCCTGGACGCCGTGGACCTGGAGGCCCGCCGCATCGTCGACGAATGCTACGCCGAGGCCCTCGAGACGCTGCGCGCGCACCGCGACCAGCTCGACTCGCTCGCCGCCGCGCTGCTGGAGGCCGAGACCCTCGACGAGGAGGCCGCCTACTCCGCCGCGGGCATCACCCGCAGCATCACCGAAGTCGACCTCTCCAAGACCCCGACCCGCGGTTAACCCGCGCCGACGCGAGGCAGGCCGATCGGGTTCGGGAAGGGCATCTCCCCCGCATCGGCCACCGCCTCCGCCGCGGGCATCAGGAGGTCGTAGAGGGCCTTCGGGTCGTCCAGGACGCGGTACGGCGGCGCGGCGAGGGCGTCGGTGCGCTCCTCGACGCGGGCCTTGAGGGCGCGTCCCGCGTCGGTCGCGGCACCGCCGTCCACGAGGCCGCGGGCCGCGAGGGCGCCGGCCGCTTCGTCCCACTGCTCCCGCGTCCATCCCCGGCTCAGCAGCATCAGGTCAGGGGTGACCGCGCCGACGGCGGCGGCGAGGACGTTCGAGGTCAGGCCGTCGAGGCCCTCGCTCGTCAGGACGGCCACATGCCCGTCGCCGCGGTGCTCGCGCAGCGCCGTCGCGGCCTGCCAGAGCGCCTCGACCGGGTCGTCCGGGACGTCCAGGTCGCGGTTCGCGCCGAACAGCGGACGGCCCGCCGCGTCCGCCGCCTCGACCGCCCGGCGCAGCGGCGGCGCCGCGCCGGCGGCGATCCGCTCGATGCCCGGCACGATCCTGCGCAGGGCCCGCGCCGCCGCGGCGCCCCGCGCCGCGAGGATGCTCGCGGGCGAGGCGAAACGCCACGCGTCCGGGACGGCCCGCCGCACCCGGGACGGATGGAACCCGAAGAACGTCGCCTCGACCACGCCCGCCGGCACCGCGCCGAGCGGGGCGGCGCGGCTGCCGAAGTAGCCCATCCAGAAGCCCTTCAGCCCCACGTCCTTGTTCGCCGCCAGGCACTCCGGCGAGAAGTACGTCACCGCGTGCAGCGGCTCCAGGACCGTCCACAGGTCGCGCGCGATCGAGTCGTCCACCCGACGAACGGTAAACGCTTCCTCCGGCGCGCGACAAACCGGTCACATCCGGCGCGCCCGATCCGTCAGTGTGGTGGAACGCGGTGACGAGGGGGGACGATGGACGAGCGCGAGTTCCTGGCGGAGCGGTTCGAGGAGCACCGGACGCATCTGAAGGCGGTCGCCTACCGGATGCTCGGGTCGCTGGCGGAGGCGGACGACGCCGTCCAGGAGGCGTGGCTGCGGCTGAGCCGGTCCGACGCCGGCGCGGTCGTCAACCTCGGCGGATGGCTCACCACCGTCGTCGGGCGGGTGTGCCTGGACATGCTGCGGTCCCGCACGTCCCGCCGCGAGGACCCCATCGACGAGTGGCTGCCCGATCCGGTGATCGCAGCGCCGGGCGGCACCGACCCCGAGCAGGAGGCGCTGCTCGCCGACTCCGTCGGGCTCGCGCTGCTGGTCGTGCTGGAGTCGCTGTCGCCCGCCGAGCGGCTCGCGTTCGTGCTGCACGACACGTTCGCGGTGCCGTTCGAGGAGATCGCGCCGATCGTGGGCCGCTCCCCGGATGCGGCGCGGCAGCTCGCCAGCCGCGCCCGCCGCCGGGTGCGCGGCGCCGCGCCCGTCCCCGAGCGCGACCGGGCCCGCCAGCGCGCCGTCGTCGAGGCGTTCCACGCCGCGGCGCGGGCCGGCGACTTCGAGGCGCTCGTCGCGGTCCTCGACCCGGACGTGGAGCTGCGCGCCGACCTCGGTGCCGCCGGCCGGCAGCATCTGCGCGGCGCGCGGACCGTCGCCGGCCAGGCGGCCGCCTTCAGCCGCGGCGCGGCCTACACCTCGCGTCCCGCGCTGGTCAACGGGACCGCCGGGGTCGTCGCGATGGACGGCGACCGCCCCGTGTCGGTGCTGTCGTTCACCGTCTCCGGCGGCCGGATCGTCGCGATCGACATCCTCGCCGACCCGGTCCGGCTGGCGCGCCTCGACCTGTCCGTCCTGGACTGACACGACTTTCCCGGCCCGTCGCGGGTAGGACGGGCCGGGAAGGGAGCGCCATGGAGATCCCCAAGCGGCCCGCGCCGCCGTCGGGGCTGCGCCGGGCCCTGTTCCGGCTGCCCGTCCACCTGTACCGGATGGGCCTCGGCCCGCTGTTCGGGGACCGCTTCCTGCTCCTCGAGCACGTCGGCCGCGCGTCCGGCGAGCGGCGGCAGGCGGTCGTCGAGGTCGTCGAGCACTCCGGGGACGACTACATCGTGTGCTCCGGCTTCGGCCCCCGCACCGACTGGTACCGCAACCTGGTGAAGACGCCGCGGGCGACCGTCCAGGTGGGGCGGAGCCGGTTCGCCGTGACGGCGCGTCCCCTGGACGCCGAGGAAGGCGGGGAGCTGATGATCCGCTACGCGCCGCGCCATCCCCGCTCCGCCATGAAGCTCCTCCGGTACATGGGCTACATCGTCGACGGCACCAAGGACGACTACCGGCGCGTGGGCCGCGAACTCCCCTTCGTCCGCCTCTCCCGCGTCCGCTAGAGCGCGGTGGGCAGCGCCTCGACGCTGAGCGTGGACATCGACCGGAGAGCCTTCAGAACCGCAGGATGCGGCACCGCATGGACCGTCGGCAGCACCGGTACCGACGGGTACGCGAGCCGGTCCTCCGACGCGGAGAACTCCACGTGAACGTCATCGTTGTCGCCGCGCGGGTCGAGGAGGACCCAGCGGTCGTCCACCAGGGCCGCGCTGAGCCCGTGCACGAACCCGTCCACCACCTGGTAGCACAGACCCGCCTGGATGCCCCCGGCCCGCAGCAGAGCGACGTACGCGTTCGACTTGGCGTAGCAGAGGCCGGTGCCCTGCTCGAGGACGTCGGACGCGCGCCAGGTGACGCGGTCGTCCCCGGCGTCCATCGAGTGCGACACCCGGTCGCGGACGTGCTCGAACGCCGCGCGGGCGTAGGCGATGTCGTCGCCGGTGCGCAGGTCCGAGGCGATCCGCTGGACGAGCGGATGCTCGATGTCGATCGCCTCGGACGCGGCGAGGTAGTCCCAGGGCTCGGCGGCGAACTCCATCACAGGCCGAGCAGCGACTCGATGCCGACCGTCAGCCGGTCGGGAGACTCCACGACCTTGCGGACCGCCAGCAGCACGCCCGGCATGAACGACTCGCGGTTCATCGAGTCGTGCCGGATGGTGAACAGCTCGCCGTGCCCGCCGAGCACGACCTCCTGGTGCGCGACGGCGCCGGACAGCCGGACCGCGTGCACATGGACGCCGTCCACATCGGCGCCGCGCGCGCCGTCGAACTCGTCGGTGGTCGCGTCCGGCGGCGGCGCGACCCCCGCCTCCGCCCGCGCGGCGGCGACCAGCTCGGCGGTCCGGTACGCCGTGCCGGACGGGGCGTCCACCTTGTTCGGGTGGTGCAGCTCCACGATCTCCACGGACTCGAAGAACGGGGCGGCCTTCTGCGCGAAGTGCATCATCAGCACCGCGCCGATGCCGAAGTTCGGGGCGATGAGCACGTTCGGGCCCTTGCCGCCGGTCAGCCACGACCGGACCGTGTCGAGCCGCGACGGGTCGAACCCGGTGGTGCCGACGACGGCGTGCAGCCCGCGGTCCACGCACCACTTGAGGTTGTCCATGACCACGGCCGGGCGGGTGAAGTCGACGACCACCTCGGCGGCGGTCAACGGCTCCCGGTCGTCGTCCTGGTCGACGGCCGCGACGAGCTCCATGTCGTCCGCGCCCTGCACGGCCCGGCACACCTCGGCCCCCATGCGGCCGCGCGAGCCCAGCACCCCAACCTTGATCACGTGTTCCTCCCGATGAAGCGTGCGACGAGCCTACCGGCCCGGCCGCCGCCTCCCGCGCGTCAGTCCCGGTCGTCGTCGGCGACGAACAGGTTGAGCAGCCAGCTCACCACGCCGATGATGATCGCCCCCCAGAACGCGGGCCAGAACCACTCGACACGGAACGGCACGTCAAGTTTCCCGGCCACCCAGCTGGTCAGCATGAGCAGCCCCGCGTTCACCACCAGGGCGATGAGCCCCAGCGTGACGATGTAGAGCACGCAGCCGAGCACCTTGATGACCGGCTTCAGCACCGCGTTGATGACGCCGAAGATCACCGCGACGACCAGCAGCGTCAGCGCCTTCTCCCCCGCACCGCCGCCCCGCACGTCGATGCCGTCCACCACGGCGGATGCCACCCACAGCGCGACCGCCGAGATGAGCACCCGGACAAGGACCTTCACCCCGCCCCGGTACCCGAACCCCCCTCGTCCCTAACCGAGCCGCCGGCTGAACACGCCGGCGGAAGACCCGACCTCAGCCACCGCCCACGGGCAGGCCCGCGGAGCGAGTGCAGCGAGCGCAGCGGGCCTGCCCGGCGGTCGGCAGGCTATTTCGCGCGGAGCTCCAGCGGAGCGGGAAACAGCCCGTCCGTCGTGACGGGGGTTCCAGGGGGTCGCCCCCCTGGGAAGACACGGGCAGGCCCGCGGAGCGAGTGCAGCGAGCGCAGCGGGCCTGCCCGCCGGTCGGCAGGCTATTTCGCGCGGAGCTCTAGCGGAGCGGGAAAAAGCCTGCCGACCGTGACGGGGGTTCCAGGGGGTCGCCCCCCTGGGAAGACGCGGGCAGGCCCGCGGAGCGAGTGCAGCGAGCGCAGCGGGCCTGCCCGCCGGTCGGCAGGCTATTTCGCGCGGAGCTCTAGCGGAGCGGGAAAAGCCTGCCGACCGTGACGGGGGTTCCAGGGGGTCGCCCCCCTGGGTTAACCGAGCCGGTTCCCGACGGGGCCGATGACGGTGAGGGCTTGGGGGGCGGCGAGGATGTCGCGGGCGACGTCGCGGACGTCGTCGAGGGTGACGGCCTCGATGCAGGCGAGGACGTCGTCGACCGGCAGCAGCGACTCGTACACCAGCTCGCTCTTGCCGATGCGGCTCATCCGGGAGCCGGTGTCCTCCAGGCCGAGGACCATGGCGCCGCGCAGCTGGCCTTTGCCGCGCTCGAGCTCCTCGGCGGTGAGGCTCTGCTCGGCGGCGCGGTTCACCTCGTCGCGGCAGATCGACAGGACCTCCTCGACCTTGCCGGGCTGGCAGCCGGCGTAGACGCCGAAGATGCCGGAGTCGGCGTACTGGGCGGTGTAGCTGTACACCGAGTACGCCAGGCCGCGCTTCTCGCGAATCTCCTGGAAGAGGCGGGACGACATGCCGCCGCCGAGGGCCGCGTTGAGGACGCCGAGCGCGAAGCGGCGGTCGTCGGTGCGGCACACGCCGGGGACGCCGAGGACGATGTGCGCCTGCTCGGTGTCCTTGTCGATGACGACGGTGCGCGGGTCGACGACCGCGGCGGGCCCGCCGACGCGCGGCGGGGCGGGCTCGGCGTCGCCGGTCAGGTGCCCGGCGAACGCCTTGGACACCAGCCGGACGACCTCGTCGTGGTCGATGTTCCCGGCGACGGACACCACGAGGCTGGACGGGGTGTAGTGCTCCCGGTAGTAGCCGTGGATGCGGTCGCGGGACAGCGCGTTGATCGAGTCCTCGGTGCCGAGGATGGGCCGGCCGAGCGGGGTGTCGCCGTACAGCGCGGTGGCGAACTCGTCGTGGATGAGGTCGCCGGGGTCGTCGTCGCGCATGTGGATCTCTTCGAGGATCACGCCGCGCTCGGCCTCGACGTCCTCGGGCCGGTTGACGGAGTCGGCGACCATGTCGGACACGACGTCCACGGCGAGCGGGAGGTCGGAGTCCAGCACCCGCGCGTAGTAGCAGGTGTACTCCTTGGCGGTGAACGCGTTGAGGTCGCCGCCGACCGCGTCGAGCGCGGCGGAGATCTCCAGCGCCGACCGCCGCCTGGTGCCCTTGAACAGCACGTGCTCGAGGTAGTGGCTGGCGCCGGCGTCGGCGGGCGCCTCGTCGCGGGACCCGACGGCCGACCAGACGCCGAACGCGGCGGACCGCACCGCCGGCGTCGACTCGGTGATGATCCGCAGCCCGCCGGGCAGCACGGTGCGGCGGACCACCGCGCCGGCGTCGTCGGTGTGGATCGTGGTGGTGGTGCCGGGCTCCTGCGCCCGCGCCGGCAGGGTCACGGTGTCACTCGCATTCGGTGGTGTGCGGGGTCGGGGGGCGGAAAGCGGCCGACCGGCCTGCCCGGGCGGGCAGGCCGGTCGGTCATCGCGTGCTCGGATCAGGAGTTGCGCTGGCCGGCGTCGTCGGAGCCGCGGCGGGTGCGGCGGCGGCGCGGGGCGCGGTCGCCGTCGTCGCGGCGCGGGCGGCGCTCACCGGAGTCGCCCGAGTCGCCGTCGGCCTCGGCCGCGGCGGCCGGCTCGTCGGCGCGCTCGGCGGACTCGCGCTCGATCACCTCGACCGGCACCAGCGACAGCTTCCCGCGCTGGTCGATCTCGGTGACCTCGACCTGGATCTTCTCGCCGACGCCCATCACGTCGTCGACGTTCTCGATCCGGGCGCCGCCGTGCAGCTTGCGGATCTGCGAGACGTGCAGCAGGCCGTCCTTGCCGGGCAGCAGCGACACGAAGGCGCCGAACGTGGTGGTCTTGACGACGGTGCCGAGGAACCGCTCGCCGACCTCCGGCATGTGCGGGTTCGCGATCGCGTTGATCGCGGTCCGCGCCGCCTCGGCGGACGGGCCGTCGGTCGCGCCGACGTAGATGGTGCCGTCGTCCTCGATGGTGATGTCGGCGCCGGTGTCGTCCTGGATCGAGTTGATCATCTTGCCCTTCGGGCCGATGACTTCGCCGATCTTGTCGACCGGGACCTTGATGGTGATGATCCGCGGCGCGTTCGGGCTCATCTCGGCGGGCGCCTCGATGGCCTCCTGCATCACGTCCAGGATCGCCAGCCGGGCGCCCTTGGCCTGCTTCAGCGCGGCGGCCAGCACCGAGGCGGGGATGCCGTCGAGCTTGGTGTCCAACTGCAGCGCGGTGATCAGGTCGCGGGTGCCGGCGACCTTGAAGTCCATGTCGCCGAACGCGTCCTCGGCGCCGAGGATGTCGGTGAGGGTGACGTACTCGTCGCCCTCGTTGATCAGGCCCATCGCGATGCCCGCCACCATCTGCTTGAGCGGGACGCCCGCGTCCAGCAGCGACATGGTGGACGCGCAGACCGAGCCCATCGAGGTGGAGCCGTTGGACCCGATCGCCTCCGACACCTGCCGGATCGCGTAGGGGAACTCCTCGCGCGACGGCAGCACCGGGATCAGCGCGCGCTCGGCGAGCGCGCCGTGCCCGATCTCGCGGCGCTTGGGCGAGCCCACCCGGCCGGTCTCGCCGGTGGAGTACGGCGGGAAGTTGTAGTTGTGCATGTAGCGCTTGGTGCGCTCGGGGTTCAGCGTGTCGATCATCTGCTCCATACGGAGCATGTTCAGCGTCGTCACGCCGAGGATCTGCGTCTCGCCGCGCTCGAACAGCGCCGACCCGTGCACCCGCGGGACCACGTGGGCCTCGGCGGTGAGCTGGCGGATGTCCTTCAGCCCGCGGCCGTCGATGCGCAGCCCGTCGCGGATGACCCGCTCGCGGACCAGCTTCTTGGTGACGGCGCGGTAGGCGGCGGAGATCTCCTTCTCGCGGCCCTCGAACTGCTCGGCGAGCTTGTCCTGCGCGGCGGCCTTGATCTCGTCGAGGCGGCTCTCGCGCTCCTGCTTGGCGGCGATCGTCAGCGCCTGCGCGAGGTCGCCGCTGACGGCGTCGGTGACGGCGGCGAGCACGTCGTCCTGGTAGTCCAGGAAGATCGGGTACTCGGCGGTCTCCTTCGCGGCGACCTTCGCGAGGTCGCTCTGCGCCTTGCACAGCACCTTGATGAACGGCTTGGCCGCCTCGAGGCCCTGCGCGACGGTCTCCTCGGTCGGGGCGGTCGCGCCCTCGCCGACGAGCTTGATGGTGTCGCGGGTGGACTCCGCCTCCACCATCATGATCGCGACGTCGCCGTCCTCCAGCACCCGGCCGGCGACGACCATGTCGAAGGTCGCGCGCTCCAGCTCGGGGTGGGTCGGGAAGCCGACCCACCGGCCGTCGATCAGCGCGACGCGGACGCCGCCGATCGGGCCGGAGAACGGCAGCCCGGCCAGCTGGGTGGACATCGACGCGGCGTTGATCGCCACGACGTCGTACAGGTGGTCGGGGTGCAGCGCCATGATCGTCTCGACGATCTGGATCTCGTTGCGCAGCCCCTTGCGGAACGACGGCCGCAGCGGCCGGTCGATCAGCCGGCAGGTCAGGATCGCGTCCTCGGACGGGCGGCCCTCGCGGCGGAAGAACGAGCCGGGGATGCGCCCGGCCGCGTACATCCGCTCCTCGACGTCCACGGTCAGCGGGAAGAAGTCCAGGTTCTCCTTGGGCTTCTTGGACGCGGTGGTCGCCGACAGCACCATCGTCTCGTCGTCGAGGTAGGCGACGGCGGAACCGGCCGCCTGGCGGGCCAGCCGGCCCGTCTCGAACCGGATGGTGCGGGTGCCGAACGTGCCGTTGTCGATCACGGCCTCGGTGCTCTGCGCTCCGTCGATGCGCACGGCTTCTGTCACGGGAAACCTCCTCAGGGTTCCTTCGTCGGTCCTCGCGGCCGTTTCCCGTGGCTTGTCACGCTGCCGGTCTTCGATCGAAGCACCCGGATCGTCAGGCCCGCCGATGCGGCGGGACGGATCCGGAAGCCACTACCGAGGACCGGCCCGCACCAGCGGTGTCCGCGAGGCTCTTCTCTTCGGTTCTTCACCCCCGGACGGGACGTCGCGGCCCCGTCCGGGTCATAGAAAGAGAGGGAGCGGCCCGGCGGGCCGCTCCCTCACCGTGCTAGCGGCGCAGACCGAGTCGCTCGATCAGCTGCCGGTAGCGGTTGATGTCCTTGTTGCTCAGGTACTTCAGGAGCCGGCGACGACGGCCGACCAGCAGCAGCAGGCCGCGGCGGCTGTGGTGGTCGTGCTTGTGCTCCTTGAGGTGCTCGGTCAGATCGTTGATGCGGCGCGTCAGCAGCGCGACCTGGACCTCCGGCGATCCGGTGTCACCCTCAGTGGTCGCGTACTCGGCGATGATCTGGTTCTTCGTGGCGGTGTCGAGCGACACGTGGCTCCTTCGATGAGATCGTCACCCGCAGATCCGGGCCCGGTGGGCGCTCGGGTCCGCATGGTGCGTTTTGAGAGGTGGTGAGCCGCATGAGGGTGCAGCTCAACCGCGCCGGGACCCACCCGGCGACTCTTCACCGTACCATGTCGGCTCGACTGCGTTACCGGCCGTGTTCGCGCCCCGCGGGCGTTATGCGGTGATCTCGCGGGCCCGGTCGACGTCGCGGTGCATCTCCTCGATGAGGGCGTCGATCGAGTCGAACTTCAGCGTGTCCCGGATGCGGGCGGTGAAGTCGACGCCCATGTGCTCGCCGTACAGGTCGAGGTCGTCGCGGTCCAGGGCGTAGGCCTCGACGGTCCGCTCCCCCGCGCCCTCGAACGTCGGGTTGGTGCCGATGGAGATCGCGGCGGGCCACCGGAAGCCGGGGTAGCGGTCGGTGTCGGCGACCAGCCAGCCGCCGTACACGCCGTCCGCGGGGATCGCGGTGTGCGGCAGCGTCTCCAGGTTCGCGGTGGGGAAGCCGAGCGCCCGGCCCCGCTGGTGGCCGCGGACGACCACGCCCTCGACGCGGTGCGGGCGGCCGAGCGACGCCGCGGCGCCCTCGACGTCGCCGGCCTCCAGCCGCTCCCGGATGTGGGTGGAGGAGATCGTGCCGCCGTCGGCGACCAGCGGCATGCCCTCGGCGGTGAAGTCGTACTTGGCGCCGAGCTCCTTCAGCAGCGCGACGTCGCCCTTGGCGCGGTGGCCGAAGCGGAAGTCCTCGCCGACGATGACATGGGCCGCGTGCAGCCGGTCCACCAGGACCTGCTGGACGAACTCGTCCGGCGGCGTCCTCGACAACTCCAGCGTGAACGGCACGACCACGACGGCGTCGGTGCCGAGGCCCTCCAGCAGCTCGATGCGGCGCTGGGTGGTGGCGAGCAGCGGCGGATGGGTGCCGGGCCGGACGACCTCGTCGGGGTGCGGGTCGAAGGTGATCGTGACCGAGCGCAGGCCGCGGCGGCGCGCCTCCTCGGCGGCGGCGCGGACGATCCGCTGATGACCGAGGTGCACCCCGTCGAACACCCCGATGGTGACCACCGAACGGCCCCAGTCGGCGGGAACCTCGTCGAGGCCATGCCAGCGCCGCACCATGCTCTCCCTGCGTAGGACGTCCCTGCGGGTTCTGTCTGTCGACATAAGGGTGCCATGTGCCGTCCGGCGCCGTTACCGAGGGGGCGCGCTTGCGGCCGGGCCGGCGGTCACCCGGCCTGGTAGACGACGAACGAGACGGCGATGTACTGCAGGACGTACGCGGCGAGCGTGCAGGCGTGGAACACCTCGTGGAAGCCGAACCAGCGCGGGGACGGGTTGGGACGGCGCAGCCCGTACACGATGCCGCCGACGCTGTAGCAGACGCCTCCGAGCGCGACCATGAGGCAGGCGACGAGGCCCGCGCCGTCCAGGAACTGGGGCAGGAAGAACACGGCGACCCAGCCGAGCACGATGTAGAGGGTCACGTAGAGCGCGCGCGGGGCGCCGATCCAGGTGGTGCGGAACACCACGCCGGCGACGGCTCCCGCCCACACGGTGACGAGGACGGCGATGCGGACGCCGCCGTCGAGGGCCAGCACGGCGAACGGCGTGTAGGTCCCGGCGATGATCAGGTAGATGTTGGCGTGGTCGAAGCGGCGCAGCACCTCGATGAGCCGGTGCGAGTCGGCCTGCCGGTGGTACGTTCCGGAGATCCCGAACAGCAGCCCGGACGTGGCGACGTAGACGGCGGAGGAGAGCCGGGCGAGCGTGGTCGGGCCGAGCGCGACGAGGACGAGCCCGGCGGCCATCACGGCGGGGAACGCGCCGAGGTGCAGCCAGCCGCGCATCCGCGGCTTGGTCGGGGACGCGGCGGCGTCCGGTCCCGGCTCGCCGGCGGGGTCGGTCACGGGATCGGTCACCGTGTTCATGGGCAGCCTCCTCTGCAACTAACCTACGGTTACGTAGGTTACGCGACCGTAGGTTCGTCCGCACCGCCACTGCGGGTGACGCTCGCCACGCAGCGCATCCCCCGCCCGGCGCGCGGGCGTCCTCCGTCGACACGCATGATCTGTTGCCCGGGCCCCGGTTCTCAACCCCCGGCCGGGCCGCCGCCTCAGCCGGCGAAGACGGCGAGGGGCTTGGCGAGCCCGCCCCGCTCCTCGACCAGGGCCAGCAGGGTCCCGTCGGGCGCGAACACGCCGACCGGGCCCGGGCCCAGGCCGGCCGCGGCGAGACGTCCGCCGTGCGCGACCTTGCGGGCGTCGTCCTCCGAGACGTCCCGGCGCGGGAACACGGCCGCGACCGCCTCCGCCATCGGCAGGATCTCCAGCTTCTCGCTCAGCTGGTCGAGGGTGCGCGCCATCGGCAGGTCGTACGGGCCGACGCGGGTCCGGCGCAGCGCCGTCAGGTGGCCGCCGCAGCCGAGCGCCGCGCCGAGGTCGCGGGCCAGCGCCCGGATGTAGGTGCCGGACGAGCACGCCACCGACGCGTCCACGTCGATCACCTCGCCGTGCCGCCGGACGTCCAGCACCCGGAACTCGTGCACGGTCACCGGGCGCGCGGCCAGCTCGACCTCCTCGCCCGCACGCGCCATCCTGTACGCCCGCCGGCCGTTCACCTTGATCGCGCTGACCTGCGGCGGAACCTGCTCGATCGGTCCGGTCAGCGCGGCGATCCCGGCGTGCAGCGCCTCGTCGGCCACCGGCGCGGCGGACGCGGTCGCGGTGATCTCGCCCTCCGCGTCGTCGGTGTTCGTCGACTCGCCCAGCCGGATCGTCGCGTCGTAGCCCTTCTCGGTCAGCGCGAGATGGCCGAGCAGCCGGGTCGCCTTCCCGACGCCGAGGACGAGCACGCCCGTCGCCATCGGGTCCAGCGTCCCCGCGTGCCCGACCCGGCGCGTCTTCGCCAGCCGCCGCATCCTCCCCACGACGTCGTGCGAGGTCCAGTCCGCCGGCTTGTCGACGATGACAAGTCCCGAGTTCTCCACGCGCGCGCTCTCTACTCTCCGTCGGGGCCCGGCTCGCGCAGCGCGGCGCGCAGCCGGTCGATGATCCAGGCGGGCTCCCCGCCCATGGTGAACGCGGCGGCGGTGCGGTGCCCGCCCCCGCCCAGCTCCACGCAGGCCCGGCCGACGTCCACCGCGCCCTTCGCGCGCGTCGACACGTACCACTCGCCGCGGTCGTTCTCCTTCAGCACGACCGCGACCTCGGCCTCGTCGGTCCGCCTGAGCTGGTCGATGACTCCTTCCAGCTGGTCGTAGAGGACGTCGCGGGCCTCCCGGTCCGAGCGGGCGATCGTCGTCCAGACCAGGCCGCGGCCGCCCGCCGCGTCCCGCTCCAGCCGGGCCCGCGCCAGCGCCCCGGCCAGCACCTGCAGGTAGCCGAACGGCGCCCGGTCCCACAGCTCCCGGCTGACCGCCTCCGGCCGGACGCCCGCCGTCAGCAGCCGGCCCGCGAGGTCGTGCACCTCCGGCGTCGTGCACGGGTACTTGAACGAGCCGGTGTCGCTGGCCAGCCCCGCGTACAGGCCCTGCGCGATGTCCCCGTCCAGCGGCACGCCGAGCCGCCGGATCAGCTCCTCGACCAGCACCGCCGTGGCCGCCGCGTCCGGGTCGACCAGCCGGACGCCGCCGAACCCGACGTTGGACGCGTGGTGGTCGACGACGATCAGCGCCTCCGCCCGGCCCGCCGCGCCGGCGAGCGACCCGAGCCGCGCCTGGCCCGCCGCGTCCAGGGAGATCATCAGCGCCGGCGCGGCCGGCATCAGCGCGGGCTCGACCAGGAACTGCTGGCCGGGCAGGAACCGCAGGATCGCCGGCACCGCGAACGGCTCGCCGAACGAGGCCAGGCACCGCTTGCCCAGCGCGTGCAGCGCCTGCGCGAGCGCCAGCATCGAGCCGAGCGCGTCCCCGTCCGGGGCGATGTGGCAGGCGAGGCACACCTCGTCGGCCGCCTCGATCAGCTCGACGGCCCGGTCCCAGTCCAGACGGACGGACGCGCCGTCCGCCGCGCCTCCGCTCGCCCCCGCGCCGTTCGGAGCGGCACCGTTCGGGACGGACCCGCTAGGGGCGGCACTGTTCGGAGCGGCACCGTTCGGAGAGGCACTGTTCGGAGCGGCACCGTTCGGGGCCGGTACGGCCTGCGCCGGGGAACCGCCGCGGACGCCGGCGCCCCGCGGCACGATGTCGTGCCCACTCGCCGTGTGTCCGCCCGTCCCGTGCAGGGCGCACTCCTCGGTCCAGGCGGCGCCCGACGACTCCGCCCGCCACTGCGGCCCGGTCACGACGACCGGCGTCCGGACCGGCCGTCCTCACCGTCCTCCGCCGCGCCCAGGTCGTCCAGGTCCTCGTCGAGGTCCTCGGCGGAGGGCGGTTCTCGATAGGGGTTCGCCTCCCCCGCCGGGGCCGCGCCCTGCGCCGCCCGCGCCACCTCGGCGTCCCTCGCGCGGGCCTTGGCGAGCAGGTCGTCGATGTGCGCCGCGTTCTCCATCAGGGAGTCCATGACGAACGTGATGCTGGGCGTGTGCCGCACCCCGGTCTTCCTGCCCACCTCCGACCGGATGACGCCCTTGGCGCTCTCCAGGGCCGCCGCCGTCTCGGCGCGCTCGCCGTCCGACCCGTACACCGTGTAGTACACGGTCGCGTCACGCAGGTCGTTGGTGATGCGGGTGTCCGTCACGGTCACGAAGCCGAGCCGCGGATCCTTGATCCGCCTCTCCAGCATCTCGGCCACGATCTGCTGGATGCGGTCGGCGAGCTTGCGCGCCCGAGCTGCGTCCACCATGATCGCACTCCCTTTCTCTATGGTCGCGGGGTCCCGAGGGGGACAGCCCCCGCGGGCCCCGGTGTGCCGGCCGTCCTCCGCCGCCCGGCCGAAGCCGCGCCGCGGACGCCCGCCGGTCAGTCCTCGTCGTTGTACAGCCGCTGCCGCGCGGACAGCAGCTCGATCTCCGGCCGCCCGAACACCAGGCGCTCGCACTGGTCGAGCACCTGGGTGCAGTTGGCCGCGGTGCCCGAGACCACGGCGATCCCGATCTCCGCCCTGCGGTGCAGGTCGTTGCCGCCGGTCTCGGCCACGGCCACCCCCGGGAAGTGCTTGCGCACCTCGGCGATGATGGGCCGGACCACCGACCGCTTCTGCTTCAGCGACCGGACGTCCCCCAGCAGCAGGTCGAGCGTCAGCGCACCCACGTACACCTGGTCGATCACCTCGGGATCCACACGTAGGAACGACGGCGGTCAGCCGCCGTGTTCCCGGGCCGCCCGGCGGGCGGGCGCCCGGGAATGGCAGACGCCAGGCTAGAAGAACCGCCTGGCGTCGTGTCACATTTTTTACCCGTCCGTCCCGGCCGACCGTCCGCGCGGACCCGGCCCGCAGGCCTGGTCCGCGCGGACGGTCCGCACTGCGGACGATCGGTGCCGCGAGCGCGGGCCTCAGTCGCGAGGCTTCTCCCGCATCTCGAAGCACTCGATGACATCGCCGAGCTTGATGTCGTTGTAGCCGACCCCGATGCCGCACTCGAAGCCCTCGCGGACCTCGGTCGCGTCGTCCTTGAAGCGGCGCAGCGACGACACCGTGAGGTTGTCGGCGACCACGACGCCGTCGCGGACGAGGCGCGCCTTGGCGTTGCGCTGGATGATCCCCGAGGTGACCATCGAACCGGCGACGTTGCCGATCCGCGGCACCTTGAAGATCTCCCGGACCTCGGCGGTGCCCAGCTGGGCCTCCTCGAACTCCGGCTTCAGCATGCCCTTGAGGGCGGCCTCGATCTCGTCGATCGCCTGGTAGATGACCGAGTAGTAGCGGATGTCGACGCCCTCGCGGTCGGCCAGTTCCTGCGCGTTGCGCTCCGGCCGGACGTTGAAGCCGATGATGACCGCGCCCTCCTCGGACGCCAGGGACAGGTTGACGTCGTCCTGCGTGATCGCGCCGACACCGCGGCGGATGATCCGCAGGCTGACCTCGTCGCCCACGTCGATCTTGAGCAGCGAGTCCTCCAGCGCCTCGACGGAACCGGAGACGTCGCCCTTGAGGATGAGCAGCAGTTCCTGCCGCTTGCCCTCCTGGAAGTCCTTGAACAGCTCCTCGAGGGAGCTGCTCTTGCGGGACTTGAGCAGCTCGGCGTTGCGCTTGCGCGCCACCCGCTTGTCGGCGATCTGCCGGGCCACCCGGTCGTCGTCGACGACCAGGAAGTTGTCGCCGGCGCCGGGCACGGCCGCGAGGCCGAGCACCATCACCGGACGGGACGGGCCCGCCTCCTCGACGTTGTTGCCGTTCTCGTCGAGCATCGCCCGGACGCGGCCGCTGGCCACGCCGCAGACGATCGAGTCGCCGACCCGCAGCGTGCCGCGCTGCACCAGCACGGTCGCCACGGCGCCCCGGCCCTTGTCCAGGTGGGCCTCGATGGCCGAGCCCTGGGCGGGCATGTCGGGGTTGGCCTGCAGCTCCAGCTCGGCGTCGGCGGTCAGGATGATCGCCTCGAGCAGCCCGTCGATGTTGGTGCCCTGCTTGGCGGACACGTCGACGAACTGGGTCTGCCCGCCGAACTCCTCGGCGACCAGGCCGTACTCGGTGAGCTGCGCCCGCACCCGGTTCGGGTCGGCGCCCTCGACGTCGATCTTGTTGACCGCGACCACGATCGGCACCCCGGCCGCCGTGGCGTGGTCGATCGCCTCGGTGGTCTGCGGCTTCACGCCGTCGTCCGCGGCGACCACCAGCACCACCAGGTCGGTGGTGTCGGCACCGCGGGCGCGCATGGCGGTGAACGCCTCGTGACCCGGGGTGTCGATGAAGGTGATCTTGCGGTCCTCGCCGTCGACCTCGGTCTCGACCTGGTAGGCGCCGATGTGCTGGGTGATGCCGCCGGCCTCGCCCGCCTGCACGTTGGCGTGCCGGATGGCGTCCAGCAACTTGGTCTTGCCGTGGTCGACGTGGCCCATGACGGTGACCACCGGCGGACGGGGCACGAGGTTCTCCTCGCCGCCCTCGTCCTCGCCGTACTCGATGTCGAACGACTCGAGCAGCTCGCGGTCCTCGTCCTCGGGGCTGACGACCTGGACGTCGAAGTCCAGCTCGAGCCCGAGGGCCTGCAGGTCGTCGGGGTCGACCGACTGGGTCGCGGTGACCATCTTGCCGAGGTGCATCATGATCGCGACGAGCGACGCCGGGTTGGCGCCGATCTTCTCGGCGAAGTCGGTCAGCGACGCGCCCTGCGGCAGCCGGATGGTCTTGCCGTTGCCGCGCGGGGCCGAGACGCCGCCGACGGCGGGCGCCTGCATGTTCTCGAACTCTTGACGGCGCGCCCGCTTCGACTTGCGGCCGCGCGCGGGACGCCCGCCCGGACGTCCGAACGCGCCCTGCGTGCCGCCGCGACCGCGGCCGCCGCCACCGGGACGGGGACCGAAGCCGCCGCCCGGACGGCCGCCGCCACCGGCGCGGGGAGCGCCGAAGCCGCCGCCGCCACCGGGACGGCCTCCGCCACCGGGACCGCGGCCACCGCCGCCCGGACGGCCGCCGCCGCCGGGACCGCGGCCACCGCCGCCGGGACCGCCGCGCCCGGGGGCGCCCGCGGGCCGCGAGGACGGCATGTTCATCGGGCTCGGCCGCGGGCCGCCCGGACGGGGCGGCATGCTGCCGGGACTCGGCCGCGGGCCGCCGGCGCCCGGGGCGCCGGGACGCGGACCGCCCGGACGCGGGCCGCCAGGACGGTCGCCGCCGCGCGGGCGCTCGTCGCGCTCGGAGCGGTCGCCGCCCGGCCGCGGGCCGGGCCGCGGGCCCGGCTTGGGCGCCTGGCCCATGCCGGTGTTGGTCGAGCTGAACGGGTTGTTGCCCGGACGCGGACGGCCACCGCCGCCGCCCTGGCCGCCGGGCCGGGGCCCGGGACGCGGGCCGGGCTTCGGCGCACGCGGACCCGGACGCGGGCCGGCCGGAGCGCCGGGACCGCCGGACGGCGGGGCGCTCGGGGCCTTGGCGGCCGGAGCCTGCGGGACCTGCGGCGCCGGCCGGCCCGGAGCGGGCTGGCTCGGCGCGGGCGGTGCCGCCGGGGCCGGGGCGCGGCCCGGACGGGCGCGGCGCGGCGGGCCGCGGCGCCTGCGGGCGGGCACCCTGGGATTCCGGTCCGCCGT
>NZ_WBMS02000028.1:0-46920 GCF_008923205.2 Actinomadura physcomitrii
GATCATCTACCCAGCAGCCTAACTAAGTGGCATTGAGTCAAGGGTGGACGAAGTCCATCGCGAAGCGACGCCGAAGGCGCCCTTGACTTTGGAGGGGCGGCCCCGTACGCAAGCGCCACCCCACCACCCGAACACCCCTCCCACCAATCAAGCAACACCCTCTTGAAAGAAACCCGAACGCCCGGAAAAACGCCCGAACACCTCAGAAAAACACCCAAACACCCCGAAAGAACGCCCGGATAGCCTTGAAGACGCTCCAACAACCACCGAGCACGGCCGGCCGCAAATAACCCGGACGAACTCACACCACTGCACACCCGAGAAAGAAAGCCACGAAAAGACTAGTCGCGGTTTTCGCCGGTCGGGAGGGCCGGGATGCGGCCGGGTTTCCAGCCTCGCCGTCGTCCCATCGGGATGACGGCGCCGCCGAAAGCCACCAGAACGGTGAGGCCGAGCGCGCCGCCGGCGATGCCGAGGCCGATGTTGCGGGTGCGGTGGTCGACGGGCGCGGCGTGCGCGATGGGAACGGGACCGCTCAGCGGGCGGGCGGCGGACGCCTGCCCGGGCTTGGCGTTCGCGTCGAGCACGGCCGACACCGCCTGCAGCGGGCTGATCATCCCGTACCCGCTGCCCTGCCCGTTACCGCCCTCCGCGGTGATCAGGATCCGGTTGATGACCTGCTGGTAGTTCAGCTTGGGGTACCGCGACCTGACGAGCGCGGCGACTCCGGCGGCGTAGGGGGCGCTGAAGCTGGTGCCCTGCTGGCCGCCGATGTACCCGGTGCCGACGGTCGAGATGATGTCCTGACCCGGCGCGGAGACGTCGATGCGCGTCTTGTGGTTGGAGAAGTCGGAGATCGTCCCGCTCTCGTCGACCGCGGCGACGGACAGCACGCCCGGGTAGTTGGCCGGGTATCCGGCGCTCTCCTTGCCGCGCTCGTCCTTGTCGACGTTGCCCGCGGCGGCGACGATCAGCACATCGTGCTTCTTCGCCACCTGGACGGCCTGGCGCAGCAGCGTGGTGTCGGGAGCGCGCGCCGACACGTTGATGACGTTCGCGCCGTGCTCGGCGGCCCATTCGATGGCCTTCGGCAGCAGCGTGTTGTCGTCGGTGCTCTCGCCGGTGGTGAACTTGGCGTCCAGCAGCTTCACCTGCGGCGCGACCCCGACGAACGGGACGTTGCGGCGGCGCTGGTCGGACGCGGCGATGATGCCGGCGACCTCGGTGCCGTGCCCGTAGCAGTCGGTGGGGGTGGTGTGCGTCGCGTCGAAACTGCCCGCGATCTTGCCCTTGAGCTGCGGGTGGGCGGCCTCGATGCCGCTGTCGACGACGGCGACGGTCACGCCGGCGCCGCGGGTGATCGGCCATGCCTGCTCGAAGTCGAGCCGCCGCTGGGCCCAGGGCTGCTGGGTGATCGCCGAGGCGGGCTGGCCGCTCGGCTTGTTGCACTGCCCGCCGGAAGGTGCCTGCTGCTTGGGCTCCGACGACTTCTTCGGCGCCGGCTTCTTGGTGGCCGGCGCCTTGGTGGTCGGTGCGGTGTCCGGCCGGTCGCCGGGGGCGGCGGACGCGGCCGGGGCGAGCACGAGTGCCGTGGTCAGGGCCAGGCCGGTGGCGCCGGCCACGAGTCCCGCTCCGCGCATTCCCCATCTCTCCTGAAACCGTGCGAACGCCATGACTCTAGACGATCCACCGCCGTTACCGGCACTCTCAGCGCCGTTACCGGCGCTCACCGCGCCTTCAACACTCCCCGCACCTTCCGCGCCTCCAACACCTCCCGTACCTCCAGTACCTCCAGCACCTCCCGCGCCTCCAGCACCTCCCGTACCTCCCGTACCTCCAGCACCTCCCGCGCCTCCAGCGTCTCCAGCGCTCCCCACGCCTCCGGCGATCCCGCCGGTCAGGGCTCCGCGTCCTTGTTCGGCGGTTCGACGGCCGCCTCGTCCCATGTCCAGCCGAGTGTCCCGGCCGCGGCGGCGAGGGCCTCCCGGGTACGGCCGCTGATCTCGACGGAGAAGTCGGCCATGCCGGTGTCGTGCCGGACGATCACGTCGGGCCCGCCGAACAGGGCGGAGTCGGCGCCGAGCTCCCGCCAGTTCTGGAAGCCCATCGGACAGTACGCCGCCTCGATGCGCTCACGCGGCGCCGCACCGTCCGGGAAGTCGTCGTCGATGAGCTGGACGCTCCAGCCGAAGTGGGACGGCAGCCGTACGGCGGCGAGCAGCACGAAGAACTCGGAGATGGACCGTGCCTGCAACGCCCATTCGTCCTCACCGACGCTGACGAGCACGCGCGGGTCGTCGTGGCCGGCCTCCGAGGCGAGGTACGCCCACTCGTTGCAGTACTCGTACTCGGCCATGAAGCAGCAGAGCCGCAGGTCACCGCCGGGTTCGACGAACGGGTTCGGCTCCGGCAGTCCTTCCGCGACGCCGTAGCCGGACGGGTCGGGCCGCAGCGTCGGCGGGTACTCGGGGTTCGTCCAGTACAGCCGGGGCGAGTGGGTGAAGGAGTTGAACGGCAGGTCCCAACCATTCGTCCAGCGCCACAGGGACGGGCAGCGTCCGGTCGACGCCCTCGAAGGGGTCCTCCTCCTCGCCGGTCCACCAATCGCGGAGCGAGCGGACGTAGGCGCGGTGCTCGGCCTCCGACCATTTCGGCCACGGCTCGGTTCCGGCGGGCACCGTGTTGCCCCATTCGTCCTGGAACTCGCGCAGCAGGTCCCAGCGCGGGCGCGACCCAGCGAGCCGCTCCGCGAACCGCTCCGCGAGCCGCTCCGCGAGCCGCTCCGCGAACCGCTCCGCGAACCGCTCCGCGAACCGCCCATAGTCGATGAACTCCGTCACACCGGCAGCGTAGTGGCGGCGGTCGCGGTCATGAGGTGTAGTGGCCGTCGTCCATGCCGTCGCCGAAGTCGCGGGCCGACTTGGCGGCCTCCGCGCCGGTGCGGGCCCACAGGCTCCCCGCGACGTTGGCGGTCTGGCCGACGAACGAGCCGTCCATGGCCTCGGTGTAGCGGCGGTACGCGGCGGGCGTGAACATGACCTCCGCGACATTCGAGCCGTTGATCTTCGGGTCGGCCCAGCGGTTGATCTGGTCGCCGCGGCGGCCGAGCGCGGCGGCGGCGTCGGCGGCGCGGGCGCTGGTGCCGCTGAAGCGGTCCACGAACCGGCGGATGACCTGCAGCAGCCGCGCGAGGCGCTTGCCGAGCCGGGCGAACAGCGTGATCGCGTCGCCGACGACGCTGGCGATGAAGAAGCCGAGCGAGCCGCCGAAGGTGAACACCGAGGTCGCGAGGGCGAGCAGCGCCTTGGAGATGACCTTGCCGACCCATTCGGAGATCGCCGCGAACACGAACGCGCGCTCGACGGCGACGACCTGGCCGGCGACGGCGATGCCCTGCGAGGTGTGCTGCGCGGTCTGCGCGACGGCGTCCAGCGCGCCGACGTACTCCTTGGCGGTCTTGCGGTACGCGGCGGCCGCGTCGCCGTCCCAGGCGGCGATGTCGCCGATGGCGTCGGAGTAGTCGTTCGCGGCGCCCATCAGCTCGGTCGCGACGTTGGACCAGGTCTTCGACAGCGCCTGGATCTGCTTGGGGTCGCCGGTGAGCACCTCGAGCGGCTCGCGAAGGAACGCGATGTGCTCGAGCAGCCAGCCGACGCCGGCGCTGAGGATGGCGCCGAGCGGGTCGAGGGCGATGCCGAGGGCGTCGAGGCCGACGGCGAGGCCGTCGACGGCGAGGGTCTCCCAGTTCTTGTTCTCGCCGATGTCGGCGATGAGGCCGTCGACGCTGTCGGCGAGGCCGGCGCCCTCGAACCGCTTCTGCCCCTCCGGCTGCGCGACCAGGTCGTTGGGGGTGGTCATCGGGCCTGCTTCGTGAGCGCCTCGATGGCCTGCTCGACCGCCTCGTAGTTCTGCTTGCTGCTGCGCAGCCCGGTGGCCATCGAGCGGCCGAGTTCGGCGGCCTTCTTCACCATGTCGTCGGAGTCGCCGAACAGGCCGGCGAGCACGGGCTCGATGAGCGGGGAGCAGAGGGCCCCGTACATCTGCCAACCGCCGAGCGTGGACTGGGCGGCGGCCTGGTTCGCCTTGTCGACGCGTCCTGCGACGTGGTCGACCTTGCCCGCGTGCGTGTCGAGCGCGGACCTCTCCACTTCGAAACCGTTCTGGCCCATGGGGCGGAGCTCCTTCGCGTGCCGGGGGTGGACGCCGGTGACGGTGAGCGCGGGATGGGCACTGCACTGCCACGGCGCGGGCGGGCGCCAAGGTCACCAGCGCGGGCGGTCCTGTTCGTCGTCCTCGTCGGCGGGCGGCAGGGCGGCGCGCAGGAAGTCCATGGCCTCGGAGTCCTCGCCGACGACCTCGGACATGATCTCTACGGTGCGGGCGGCGCCGCGGCCGCACGCCTTCCGGTAGGTCTCCATGATCGACGCGGTGAGCTGGGCGCCGCTCATCCGGTCGGCGTGCGGGGACAACCGCAGGTCGAGCAGCACGCCGCCGGGATTCACGGTGACGGTGACCGCGTGGTCGCGGCTGGTCAGCGTCGTGGTGTTCCCGGCCAGTTCCTGCTGGGCGCGGTCGGCGCGCTCCTTCATGGCGGCGGCCCACTGCTGCTGGTCGCGGAGCCACTTCTCGGGGTCGGCGATGGCGGGGGGCATGTTCGGGTCGATCGGGTCCATGCACTTCTCTTCCGGACGGGTGACCGGATCCGGACATTACAACAAAGATCCACCGCGTCGCCACGCCGTGTTCATCATTCCGACCGGACGCCGCGGGGACGGTCCACCTCCAGGGCGGCCAGCCGCGCCCGGTCGTCGAGCCATTCGTGCGGCGGGCGGTCGGCTTCCAGGTCGACCAGCGGGACGCCCGGCGCCAGGTTCTCCAGGGCGCGTTCCAGCGCGTTCCGGTTCAGCCACCAGTCGCGCCGCCGCACGTACGCGCTGACCGCGTGCTCGCGGGGGAACGCGCCATCGGCGAGCTTGCGCGCCATGTGGTCGAAGGTCTCGCGGTCGGTGCCGGACGCCCCGGACCCCGCGCGCGCCGCGGCGAGCCGCTCCTCGAACTCGGCGACACCGCCCGGCGCACCGTCCCGCAGGCTGACGCCGAGGTGGCGGATCGGCGCCCGGCGGACGATCCGCGGGACGTCGAAGCAGACGATCGCGTCCACGTCCGACCAGGGGAAGAACTGCGGGCCGGCGCCGGGGCGCGCGCCGATCCGGACGCCCTCCGGCTCGACGGCGAGCGCCGTCCATCCGCTGCGGGCCATCCGGCGCAGCCGCGCGACGCCGCCGCCGACCAGCCACAGGACGACCACGACCCAGAACAGGATGCCGAGCACGGCCTGCCAGGCGTGCATCTCCGCCATGAACATCCCGGCGACGACGAGCGGCGCCGCGACGACGCCGGCGATGATCATGAGAACGGGCAGCACCGGGACGAAGCGGATTCTGTACGCCATCCGAGGAGCTTAGACGCGGCGGCCGCCGTACTAGCATTCGGCGGGTGCAGTCCACCGCCCCGGTCCCTCCGCCTCCCGGCGGGCCGGTCCCCCCGTCTCCCGGCGGGCCGCGCCCGGGGGAGCCGTCCGGCGAGGGCGGGGGCCGCGCGTCCGCGAGGCGCCGGCTGGTCCCCGCCGGCGTGGCGTGCGCGGTCGCCGTCGCGGCGGCGGTGACGTGGGCCGCGGGCGGTTTCGCGGAGGCGCCGAAGCAGCCCGTCGAGAAGCCCGGCAAGGCGCTGAACGTCGGCCTGTTCACCGTGACGGTCCGGGACGCGCGGATCGGCCTGGTCAAGGGCGTGTTCGACAGCGACCCGAAGCGGTACCTGATCGTCCGGATGCGGGTGGTCAACAACGGCAAGGAGACCGAGTCGCTCGGCGACGGCGGGCTGACGGACGGCCTCGCCGCGCGCACCAAGGCCGGCAAGTGGCTGGAGCCCGACCAGGTCGAGGGCCTCGCGGGCGGCGCGAAGACGGACACGGTGCAGCCGGGCCTGCCCGTCGAGGCGTCCGCGATGTGGAAGGCGGGGCCGGCGGACGCGCCCCGCCGGTTCACCATCGGCCTGCGCAAATGGGAGTACCGGACGGGGTTCACCGACGTCAGCTACAACTGGCTGCCCGACAAGGAGGACGGAAAGCTCGCCGCGAGGATGACCCTCCCGGTCGCCGCCGCGGCCCCCGCCGCCACTCCCGCACCGACCCCGACGCTGTTCCCGACGCAGGCGGCACATCCGACGGCAACGGCGCGGCCCACGGGAACGGCCCGCCCGCCCGCGCAGCGCACCCGCCCGGCGCTGCCCCGGCCCACCGCGAGCCCCTGATGAACGGGCGCGAGCTGCTGGTGCGCGGCGGTACCGCGGTCATCGGGACCGGTCTGCTCGTCGCGGCGATGTGGGTGCACACGATGCGGCCGAAGGTGGACGCCAAGGAGCTGGACCCGCTCCGCAACGACGGGAAGATCGGGCAGACCGTTACCAACCGCATGTTCAGCGTCCGCGTCGAGGACGTGCGGGCGGCACGGTCGCTGGCGAACGGGCTGAGCTTCGGGAACGAGCCGCCGATCGGCACCGAGGGCATCTACCTCGCCGTCCGGATCCGGGTGAAGAGCGAGCGCGAACCGCTCCGGCTCGGCACGGCGGTACTGGAGACGCCCGGCGGCTACAGCTACCGCTACGACCCGCGGTCCGGGACGACGAGCACCATCCCCGACATGCAGCCGATGATCTGGGCGCCCGGGACGCTGCTGTTCGAGCTGCCGAAGCGGCGGCTGCGCGGAGCGCACCTCGTCGTCGGGACGGGCGGCCTGCTGCCCCAGCTGTCCGCCGAAGCCGACATCGACCTCGGGATCGGCGCGTCCCGGGCGCGGGCGCTGCTGCGCGGCGCCGTCGACCGCTTCGACCCGCAGGCGGCCTCGTGACGACCGCCGGCCCCGCGTTCGACGACCCGGAGCGGACCAACCCCGATCTGCCGCCGATCCCCCCGCGGACGTCGCGGACACGGCCGCGGCTGCGCCCCCGCGACCGGCGCGTCATCCAGGCGCTCGCGCTGACCGCCCTGCTGCCCGCCTTCCTTGTCCTGAAATGGACGGACGAGACCGACAGCGTCCAGAAGAGCCTGAAGCCGCCGGAGAAGGTGACGGACGTCCCGCAGGGCGCGACCGGCACGCTGATGGGCGCGCAGTGGAAGGTCGTCGCGCGGCAGGCGACCGCGCCGCCGTCGTTCGGCACGAAACCGAAGGACGACACCGTCACGCAGCTGCAGGTCGTCCTCGCGGTACGCCCCGGCGACGCGGCCGCCGCGAAGGCGATCGGCTCCTACGGCGTCGGCTACACCTTCACCGACGGCGGCGGCCGCAGCTGGTCGGCGACCGGCCTCGTGGCCGGGACGCCGCGCGCGGGCACCGCCGGCCGCCTCACCGTCCGGGGGACGGTGCCCCGGACCTTGGCGGCGGCCCTGGCGCTGAAGGTGCAGGCGCCGAAGGCGTCACGGAAGCCGGGGACGCCACTGCCTTCGCTGCGTTTCGCGCCGTGACCCGCGCCATCACCAGGTTGAACGCCGCCGCGAGCAGGCAGATCCGCAGGATCTCGAAGACCAGGCCGGTGCCGAAGTCGACCAGCGGCAGCCGCGGCATCCACCAGGTCACCTCGTGCGGGCCGAGGAGCTGGTAGACCCACCGGCGGGACGCGTCGCGGCCCACGTCCAGCGCGGAGAACAGCAGGCAGAACACCGCGAACGGCAGCATCCCGGACCGGCGGACGAGCCGCAGCCCGTACCAGGCGGGCAGCCACATCTCCCGGAACCCGCGGGTCAGCACCTCCCGGACGCTGCCCTGCCGCTCGATCCCGCCGGCCGCCGCGAGCCGCCGCGCCGCGCGGCCGCGGCCGAGCACGACCCGCTCGTCGGCGGCGTCCAGGCCGAGGATCACCCCGGCGATGACCAGCCAGATCAGCGCGCCGAGCACCGCGTCCTTGAACGGCGGCCACAGGTCCAGGACGGGTCCGGCGGCGCCGTCGAGCCACTGCCAGGCCTGCCGGCCGGTGATCCAGTCGGCCGCTTCGCCGCGCAGGTGGTCGATGGTGAAGATGCCGAACAGCGTGAAGTTGATCTCCAGGAAGGCCATCAGCGCGCCCGCCGAGCGGCCGAGGCGCTCCTCCAGCAGCCACTCCACCAGCGTCTTGAGCACGAAGAACGCGACGGTGATGCCGACCGCGAGCACGACGTGCTTCTCCAGCGAGATCAGCATGCCCATGCCCTTGAGCTGGCCCTGGAAGCCGCCCTCGGCGAAGCCGCGGCCGGCCGCCATGTCGGCGAACTCGCGGGCGTCCTCGGTCTGCAGCCCCCACGCCAGGTAGAAGACGACGAACGGGAGCGCGGCCCGCGCCATCGCGCCGACCACCGACTCGTCGTTGCCGACCGCCCAGGGCGTCAGGTCGCCGTCGGCCTCGCGGGCGTGCACCACGTCCAGGCCCTCGCGGACGCAGTGCACCATCAGCACCGCCGTCGCCAGCGTGATCATCACCAGCAGCCCGACGGTGACGAGCGGCGCGACCGTCCCGGCGGTGCCCTTCATCGCGCCGAGCCGGTATCCGCCGTACAGGGCGCCGTACCGCAGCAGCCGCCCGGCGGTGAACCACAGCGTCAGCGGCAGGACGAACCGTCCCGCGAGCTTGAGCGCGGCCCACGGCAGCAGCAGCGGCGACCGGGCGGACAGTGCGAACATCGCGCCGATGCTACCCCGCGGCCCCTCGCCGGCCCCAGGCCGTCGCGGCCCGGCCCGCCGCCCGGAGAAACCGCCCCGGGGAGACCGCCGCCCGGGGAAACGGCGAACCCCGCCGCCCCGGACGGACCGGGACGGCGGGGTTCGGCGATCGTGCGATCAGATGGCCACCTGGAGCGCGGCGACCTCGCCGGTCTTCGCGGTGACCGCGTTGTCGACGCTCACCCCGCCCGCGGCCAGCACCCGCACCGTCCAGTCGCCGTCGGCGGCGAAGAAGCGGAACACGCCCTCCTCACCGGTGACGACCTCGGCGGTGAACTCGCCGGTCGAGTCGAGCAGGCGCGCGTACGCGCTGGACACGGGCGCGCCGTCACGGGTGACGGTGCCCTGGATGACGGCCTCGTTGGCCAGGTCGACGGTCGCGGGAAGGTGCGCCGTCTGCTCCGGCGCTGCGCAGCCCTGGGTCATTGCTCCTCCATCTCCGTGCACACGGAAAAGATTCGTTCCGCCGGCGGCGGTGGGGTCCAGCTCGTGTTACTTGGGGTCGCCGAGCTCGATGGGCACGCCGACCAGCGAGCCGTACTCGGTCCACGAACCGTCGTAGTTCTTGACGTTCGGCAGGCCGAGCAGCTCGCGCAGCGCGAACCAGGTGTGCGACGAGCGCTCACCGATCCGGCAGTAGGCGATCGTGTCCTTGTTCAGGTCGACGCCGGCCTCGGTGTACAGCTCGCGGAGCTCGTCGTCGGACTTGAACGTGCCGTCGTCGTTGGCCGCCTTCGACCACGGGATGCTGCGCGCGGTCGGCACGTGGCCGGCCCGCTGCGACTGCTCCTGCGGCAGGTGCGCCGGGGCGAGCAGCTTGCCGCTGAACTCGTCCGGGGACCGGACGTCGATCAGGTTCTTGCTGCCGATCGCGTCGACGACCTCGTCGCGGAACGCGCGGATCGTGAGGTCCTGCTCCTTGGCCTTGTAGTCGGTGCGGGGACGCGACGGGACGTCCTCGACCAGCTCGCGGGAGTCCAGCTCCCACTTCTTGCGGCCGCCGTCGAGCAGCTTCACCTTGTCGTGCCCGTACAGCTTGAAGTACCAGTACGCGTACGCGGCGAACCAGTTGTTGTTGCCGCCGTAGAGGATCACCAGGTCGTCGTTGGCGATGCCCTTGGACGACAGCAGCTGCTCGAAGCCGGTCTTGTCCACGAAGTCGCGGCGCACCGGGTCCTGCAGCTCGGTCTTCCAATCGATCTTGACGGCGCCACGGATGTGGCCCTTGTCGTAGGCGGACACGTCCTCGTCCACCTCGACCAGGACCAGGCCCGGGTCGTCCAGGTGGGCCTCGACCCAATCGGTGTCCACCAGGACGTCGGAGCGGCTCATGCGGGAACCTCCCTGTCGGAGCGAATCTTCGCGGTGATACGTCGGAAGAGCGGATGGATCTCGCAGCCGAGGCAGAACCCGAACGCCGCGTTCAGGAACGCCGCCGCCAGCGCGAGGGCGGTGGCACCGATGCCGAGCCAGGTGATCCCCGTCCCGTATCCGGCCGTCCCCAGCGCGGCGAAGACGAACCCGACGCCCTGCGCGAAGCGGGGCGGGGCCGCGTCCTCCAGTTCCGCGGGAGGGGCGAGCCGGGGGCGGATCAGCGCTTTGAACACCAGCCCGTACGGGGCGTACCGGAGGCCGAGGAACGCGCCGATGGCGAACACGACGGCCTGAGCGGCGAGCAGTGCCCCGCTTCCGGTCACCAGGACCGCGACGAGAACGACCGTCGTGACGGACGCGCTGAAGCGCGGCCCACGCGGATCAACCAGCATCGGGGTGCTCCATGGCGGAGAGGAAGCGTGCGTACGAGCGTGGAAATCGGAAGAGCTCGGGGGCGGATGGGCTCGATGCCTCAGGCCGTGCGACAGAGCGAGGCGGCCACGCGGCAGAAGTCGACCGCGCGACGCTTCGTGAGCATCTGCTCTGTCCAGTAACGCACGGACTCGATGGTAAGCCGCAATCCACGCGCTGTCACATCCGTCTCGCCTTCCGAGACAGTGACATGTGTCTTATCGCAGGTCATCCGGGTACGGCTCACAGGTTGATCCCCCCTCCGCGGGTCTTGACAGCGCCCCGAAACGCGCGCCCGCGCGGCCCTGCCCGCCGCGCTCGCCGGTCACGGGATCGCGACGCCGAGCGCGGCGATCACGTCGGCCTTGCGGGGCGCCCCGGCGGCGCGCCGGACGATCCGTCCCGTCCCGTCCAGGACGAGGACGGTCGGCGTCCGCACCACGTTGAGCCGGCGCACCAGCTCCAGGTGCGCCTCGGCGTCCAGCTCGACGTGCGCGACGCCGTCCACCATCCCGGCGACCTCGCCGAGGACGCGCCGGGTCGTGCGGCACGGTGCGCAGAACGCGCTGGAGAACTGCACGAGCGTGGCCTTCGCGCCGAGCTCGACGCCCAGCTCGTCGGCTCGCAGGGTCTCGTCCACCCGGTCGTCCCCGCCTTTCCGCCCGTCGCCGCCGGCGCCCGGTGCCGCGCGCAGCACGCCGTCGCGGCGCCGGCGGACGAGGCCGAACACCGTCGCCGCCAGCAGCACCCCGAGGGCCACCCAGACTCCGGTCATCATCCTGAGCAACCCGCCCTCGGCCGCGTTTCTTCCACGGCGACGAGCCTATGCGGGCATCCGGGCCTACGTCGGGATGGTGAGCAGCGGCTTTCCGTCCAGGCCGACGATCTCGAACGAGTAGAGCTGGCCGCGCGGGAACATCGTCGAGCCGTGGTAGTCGCCGTAGCCGCGGTCGTACGGGACGGACCAGCTGCCGATGGCGTCGCGCCGCCCGTCCCGGGCGATCACCATCATCCGGCAGTGCTCCCCCTTCGGCACGCCCGACAGGTACAGCTCGACCTGCGTGCCCCACTCCTTGCGCTGCAGGTAGACGACGCCTTTGACCTTGTTGTCGGGGTTGACGGCGACGAGCCGCTCGCCGCGGCCCGCCGGCGTCACGGTGGTCTCCGGGTCCGGCGAGGCCGACGCGGTGGGCGGGGACGCGGTGCGGCCGCCGTCCCCCGACGGCAGCAGAAGCCCGCCGAACAGCGCCCCCACGACCAGCAGCAGGCACGCGGCGGCGGCGAGCGGGGCCCATCGGGCGACGCGGCCCCGCCCGCCGGCCCGCCGCCCCAGCGGGCCGAGCCATCCCCTCCGCCGCTCGGCCGCGCGGGCCAGCAGGCCGTCCAGGAGCTCCGGGTCCGGCCCCTCCCGGCCCGGCCCGGCCACCTGCTCCAGCTGCGCCTCCTCGACCCGGCCGAGCAGCGCCGGCAGCCCCGCCAGCCCGGCCAGCTCGTCCCGGCACGCCGGGCAGCCCTCCAGGTGCGCGTCGACCCGTCCCCGCTCGGCCGGGTCGATCGCGCCGACCACGTACACGCCGAGCGCGGTGCGCACGTCCGCGCATTCGTTCATGGCGCCAACCCCCGCTCCTCCAATGCGAGTTTGAGCGCCCGCAGTGCGTAATAGGTGCGGGACTTCACGGTGCCGGGCGGGATGCCGAGCGCCTTGGCGGCCTCGGCGACCGACCGGCCGCGGTAGTAGGTCTCCACGAGCACGGCCCGGTGCGACGGGGTCAGCTCGGCGAGCGCCTCGGCGACCGTCCACGACTCCAGCGCCCGGTCGATGTCGTCCGAGCCCGCGAGCGTCGTCAGCAGCTGCTCGTCGATGCCCGTCTCCGGGGGCCGCGCCCGTTTCGCCCGGTGCGCGTCCACCACGAGGTTGCGCGCGACGGTGAACAGCCACGGCCGGACCGGACGGCCCGCCAGCGCGTCCGGGTGCCGCCAGGCGCGCAGCAGCGTCTCCTGCACGACGTCCTCGGCCTGGGGCCGGTCCCCGCCGGTCAGCCGCAGGACGTAGCCCAGCAGGGGACCGCCGTGCTCGCTGTACAGGGCGCGCAGCAAACCCTCATCCGCGGTGGGACCCACATCCCTGTCACGGATCCGGTCGCGCCCCGGTTCACCTGGTGCGCGGCTATTTCTGCTGCTGCTGCTGAAGATCGTTCAGGTTCACGTCGTGGGCGGTCGCCGTCACCTTCAGCCCGCCGGCGGTCGGCTGGATGCCGCTGATCCGCGCCCCGATGGGCAGGTCCCTGACCGGGACCGTCCAGGTCAGCTGCTGCCGGACCAGCGTCAGCGGCAGCTGCGCCGCACCCTCTCCCACCGACTCCGGCGTGATCGCGATGCCCTTGGACGTCGGCTTCACCGACACGACCGCGGTGCCGTTCACCTTGACCCCGAGGAGGCTGCCGGTCATGCCCACCGCGAGGTCGTTCCCCTTCGGGCCGATGCTCTCGACCTCCTTCGGCGCCTGCTTCTTGATCACGTCGTAGGGGATGATCGCGGAGGCGGCGGCGGTGCCGGCCGTCATGTTCGTGGTGTCGCCGTTGATCACGTCGGACAGCGGCGCGTTCAGCCCGCTCATGTCCACCGTCACGTCCGAGACGGTGACGCCCTGCTCCGTCCAGTCGCCGATGTCCACGGTGATGTGGTCGTACTCGCCGCCGACCACCTGCGTCAGGAACGGGATCCCGTGGATCGTGACATCGGGCTCCTGCGGCAGGTCGTACTGCGCCGCGACCTGCTGCGCGATCCGGTCCTGCGCGATCCGGACCCCGACCCGGTCGGCGACGACGAGGCCGATGGCGACCACGATCAGCAACGCCAGCAGTGCTTTGCGCATCTCTCTCCCTCGGGCGGCGGCACGCGCGATCGCCACACCTTAATGCCCGAAACGCCCCGGTCGAGTCGCACTGCGGAATGAGTTCACCCCGCGCCCCGATCACCCCGTGAGGCCACCCCGGCGCGGGGGCCTGCCGGGATCAGCCGCCCGCGAAGGGCGGCAGCACCTCCACCACGCCGCCCTCCGGCAGCTCCACCGACCCGTGCGGACGGCCGCCCACCGGGTCCCCGTCGATCAGGAACGAGCTGCGCCCGACGACCCGCGCGAAGTCCGCGCCCCGGCCGTCGCGCGCCAGCGCCGCCTCGATCGCCTCCGCCAGCGTGCCGGCGTCGAACGGCTCCTCGTGCGTCCCCGCAGCCGCCTTCGCCGCGGCCCAGTACCGCATCGTCCCTCTGGCCACGCTCCCACGATCTCATGCCTCTCGGACATGCGGCCATTGCCTCCGCCGACACCTCGGATATGCTCAGGACGAGGGATCCGGGCGACGAGGCCATGGAGTTCATCCGCAACACCCTTCATGGCCGCCTCGTCTCCGAGCCGACGGCCGCCGCCGGAAGGGCTCGGAGGGTGGGCCGCCTGGGTCCTACGTCTTTTAGGACGAGGAGGCGGGCCCTTGAGCAGCTTGCTCTTGCTGACCAACGCGCTGGAGCCGTCCGACGAGGTCCTGCCCGCGCTCGGGCTGCTGCTGCACTCGGTGCGCGTCGCGCCCGCCGAGGCGTCCGCGCTGATCGACGCGCCGCCCGCCGACATCGTGCTGGTGGACGCCCGGCGCGACCTGGTCCAGGCCAAGAGCCTGTGCCGGCTGCTGCGCACCACCGGCCTTGACTGCCCGCTGCTCGGCATCGTGACCGAAGGCGGCCTCGCGGCGCTCAGCTCCGAATGGGGCCTGGACGACATGCTGCTGCAGACCGCCGGCCCCGCCGAGGTCGAGGCGCGGCTGCGGCTCGCGGTCGGCCGCGCCGCCGCGGTCGCCGAGGCCGACGAGGTGCCCGGCGAGATCCGCAGCGGCGAGCTGACCATCGACGAGGCCACCTACACCGCCCGCCTGCGCGGCCGGATCCTGGACCTCACGTTCAAGGAGTTCGAGCTGCTCAAGTACCTCGCGCAGCACCCGGGCCGGGTCTTCACCCGCGCCCAGCTGCTGCAGGAGGTGTGGGGCTACGACTACTTCGGCGGCACCCGGACCGTGGACGTCCACGTCCGGCGCCTGCGCGCCAAGCTCGGCGCCGAGTACGAGTCGCTGATCGGCACCGTCCGCAACGTCGGCTACCGCTTCGTCCCCGACCACCGCCCCGGCGACACCGAAGAAAGAACCCCCGCCAAAGCGTAGGTTCCAGGGGGACGACTCCCTGGAACCCCGTCACGACGGACGGGCCGTTTCCCGCTCCGCAAGAGCTCCGCGCGAAACAGCCCGTCCGTCGCCGGGCAGACCCGCTGCGCTCGCTAGCGCTCGCTCCGCGTGCCTGCCCGTCATTTCCCAGGGGGGACGACCCCCCTGGAACCCCCCGTCACGACAGACGGGCCGTTTCCCGCTCCGCAAGAGCTCCGCGCGAAACAGCCCGTCCGTCGCCGGGCAGGCCCGCTGCGCTCGCTGCACTCGCTCCGCGTGCCTGCCCGTGGCGGGGGTTCTTCGTTCAGTGTTTGCTGACGACGGCTCCGGTGTCGGGGTTGAGGATGACCTGCTTGGCCTTGGGGTGGCGGAAGTCGAACATGCCCTCGATGCTGCCCGCGCGGCCGTCGAAGGACGCGTCGCCGAGGCGGCCGGTGCCCCAGTTGTCCTCGATGAACCGCAGCACCGACGCCTGCTCCACCGGGTGGTGGTCGACGTGGTTGACCTTGGCGTACGGGGAGATGACCAGCATCGGCAGGCGCTGGCTCGGGCCGCAGCGGTCCTGGTAGCCGCCGGCCGCCTTGACGCGGGTGCACAGCGGCTGGTCGGTCGCGGCGTCGGCGGAGCCGTTGGTGACGCGCGGTGCGACGTGGTCGTACCAGCCGTCGGAGTCGTCATAGGCGAGGACGACGGCGGTCGACTTCCACTCCGGCGACTTCTGCAGCTTGTTGATCGTGCTGGTGACGAACTTCTGCTCGTCGATCGGGTCGGAGTAGCCGGCGTGGCCGTCCTGGTACTCGCCCGCCTTCAGGAAGCTGACGGACGGCAGGTTGTGCGCGGCGAGCGCGGCGTCGAAGTCGGTCAGGTCGTACTGGTGGTTGGCCTGGTCGGTGCGCCCGATGGCCTGGACGGACGACGGCGGCAGGTGCTTCTCGTTCGCGGTCGACTTGTAGTACTGGAACGGCTCGTGGTGCGGGCTGTAGTCCACGACCTGGTTCTTGCCGATGTTGGCGTGGGCGGCGCCGCAGACGGCGTAGCCGTTCGCCTTGCCGGTGGGCCGGAAGCCGCCCTGGAACCAGCCCCAGGTGACCTTCTTGGCGTTGAGCAGGTCGCCGACGTTCTTGCCGGTCATGACGGCGAGGGCGTTGGTGGAGGTGTGGTTGTTGTCGGAGCAGTCGTCGAACGCCGGGTCCGGGTCGTTGATCATGGTGCCGATGCCGTCGGCGTCCGGGGACTGGACGGCGTAGGCGTCGGAGACCTTCTTGTGGGTCTTCGGGTCGACGGCGTAGACGCCGTGGGTCTGCCCGGAGATGAGGTTGATGGCGCCGGGGGTGGACGGCCCGAACGTCCCGTCCCACGAGTTGTCGCTCATGGCGTAGTTCTGGGCGTAGTTCCACATGCCGGTGACGGTGTTGCCGTCGAAGTAGTCCATGACGAGGCCCGGCTCGCCGAACAGGATCGGCTGCCCGGTGCACTTGTCCTTGCCGGTGAACTCGACGAACTTGTCCATCTTGCCGCCGTTGACGGCCTTCTGCTCCGAGGCGTAGCCGTGGTCCTGGTCGCAGGTGAGCGCCTGGGACGGGGACAGCCGCTTCGGGTTGTACTGGTTGGGGTTGTGCTTCAGGAGCTTGTTGGTGAGGCCGTTGACCTTCGGGGTGTGCTTGGCGGGGTGGAACGGTGTCCCGTCGGTGTTGGCGGCGTGCGGATAGGTGCCGAAGTAGTGGTCGAAGGAGATGTTCTCCCCGTAGATCACCACGACGTGCTGGATCGGTGTGCGCGCGGGCGAGCCGTGCCCGTGGCCGGTGGCGCCGTTCTGGGCCGTGAGCCCGGCGGACGCGCCGGACGATCCGCAGGCGGCGGCGAGGCCGGCGAGGCCCGCCGTGGCGGCGGCCGCGGCGATCAGCGCGGGCCGGCGGCGGGCGCCGCGGCGGCGTCCGGTTCCGGCCGGTTCTCTCGGGCCTGGTGTCTCCCGCATGTCTCCTCCTCTGGTGCGGGGCCTGCAGGCGCGTCGCTCCTACTCGATCATGCCCCGGCCGAGATGATCTACCCGATCTCTGACGCCGGGAAGAACGAAGAAGTAACCGCCGCCAAACGGTGATATGTAGTCGGTGAGGGGTTCGTCGGCGAGGCGCTCCTGGACGGCCTCGAACTGGCGGTGCGGGTCCTGCTGGAAGCAGCCGAAGACCAGGCCCATGTCGAGGTTCCCGGCGCCGTCGACGCCGCGGTCGTAGTTGCTGGAGCGGCGCAGGATGCGGCTGCCCTCGGTGTCCGGGACGCGGGGGTTGGCGCGGCGGATGTGGCTGGTCAGCGGGATGACCTTGCCGATGGGGTCGGCGGCGTAGCGGGGCTCGTCGGTCTCGTGGAGGCCGTCGAGCGGCGCGCCGGTGTCGCGGCTGCGGCCGAACATCTGCTCCTGCTCGGGGAGGCCGACCCGGTCCCAGAACTCGACCAGCATCCGGATCAGCCGGATGACCTGGTACGTTCCGCCGGACGTCCAGGCGGGCTCGTCGCGTGCGGCCCAGACGAGCCGGTTCATGGCGGCGGCGTCGGTGATGTCGGGGTTGGCGATGCCGTCCTTGAAGCCCATCAGGTTGCGGGGCGTGCCGGACGGCCGGGGCCGGTTGGAGAATCCGCTGATCCGCCAGCGGATCTGCATGCCGCCGCGGGTGTGGCGGCAGATGTCGCGGAGCGCGTGCAGGACGGTGTCCTCGTCGGCGGCGCCGAGGGTGAGGACGAGGTCGCCGTGGCACCAGGCCGGGTCGAGGTCGTCGCCCGGGAACGTCCGCATCGCCGTGAGCCGCTTCGGGCGCTTGGCGGCGAGGCCGAACCGGTCGTCGAACAGGGACGCGCCGACGCCGGCGGTGACGGTGAGGCCGCCGGCGGGGGCGTCGGGGCCGAGGATGCCGGAGTCGGGCGGCGGCGCGCTGATGCCCGGTTCGGCGGGGACTCCGCCGCCGGTCAGGACGCGCGCCCGGTCGGTCAGCGCACGCAGCAGGTCGGTGAGTTCGGCCTTGCCCTCGGCGATCACGTCGAACGCGGCGACGACCGAGCGGGCCTGCGGCTCCTCGAGGATGCCGGCCTGGTGGACGCCGTGGAACGGCGGCGGCTTCGGGGACGGGCTCGTCGGGTCCTTCGCGGCGGCGGCGCTCCCGGTCGTGACCGCCCCGGCGACGCCGGCCGCCAGCGCGCCGCGCAGGAACGAGCGGCGGCCTGGCCCGGTCACGACGTCCTCCGCACCGCGGCGACCGTCGCGACCGACGCGAGCCGCTCCACCAGCGCGCCGACGGCGCCGTTGATGCGCTCGCGGTCGGTGGTGCCCAGCTCGTCCAGCGGCGTCCACCGGCCGTGCCGGTGCTGCGCCTCCAGCAGCTTCGCCGTGCGGTCGAGCCAGGTGTCGACGCCGGTCAGGTCCATTCGCGGCTTGAGCACGGGACGCATCGGGTCGAGCACCGCGCGGGTCCCCTCGAGGTTGGCCGACGCGGTCGCGAGGGCCGTCCCGCTGCCCTGGTCGCCCTTGCCGGTCAGCTCGAACTGGATGGTGTTCTCCAGGATCTCGTGCGCCCGCAGCCCGAGGTCGGACGGGTCGATCTGCTCGCGCGGGAAGTCGGCGATCAGCGCGCGGACGTCGGCGGCGAGCCGGTCGGCCGGTTCTCGCAGCGACGCCGCGGACTCCCCGTGCCACAGCCCGTGCTCGACGCGCCGGAACCCGGTGAAGCCGGGGTCGCGCACGCCCTCCGGCAGCCCCGCCGGCCGTCCGTCGATCTTGTCGGCGTAGTCGCCGAACGTGCCGTAGGCGGCGCCGAGCCGCTCGTAGGCGAGGTGCGCGGGCAGCCACTTCGCGCGCGCCGCGTCCAGGTCGCCGGAGCGGACGGCGTCGCGCAGCTCGTCCACCCGGTCGCGCAGGACGCCGAGCCCCTTGGTCACGTACGCGCGATAGGACCGCAATGCCGGGAACAGGTCGTTCTGCGTGACGGGACGCACCGCCGGGCCGCCCGCCGGGCCGCTCACCGTCACCTTCGGCCCCGTGACGGGGCGCCCGCCCTCCGGGAAGCACCAGAACGCGTACGTCCCGCCGCCGAGCGTCACCCGCATCGCCCGGGTCGTCCCCGGCCCGACGCCCTCCAGCTCGGCGTAGATCGCCCCGGTGGACGGGTCGATCAGGTCGACCTCGGCGGCGGCGCTGTCGGCGTTGTGGACCAGCAGCGTCTGCGTCCCGGCGTGCGGGTCGCTCCAGCCCCGCCCGCAGTGGGCGCGGTCGGCCTGCACCGCCGTCCCGCCGCGGTGACCGTCCCCGGAGCATGCCGCGAGCGAGACCGCGAGCACCGCGCACAGGGAGCCGCCCAGCAGCCGCGCCCAGGGGAGCCCACGATCATCGTCCACCGCGGCAGGTTAGCCGAAGCGGCCGGTGATGTAATCCTCCGTGCCCTTCTGCTCGGGGTTGGTGAAGATCTTGCTGGTGTCGTCGATCTCGATGAGCTTGCCGGGCTTGCCGGTGCCGGCGATGTTGAAGAACGCGGTCCGGTCGCTGACCCGGGCGGCCTGCTGCATGTTGTGCGTGACGATGACGATCGTGTACTGGCTCTTCAGCTTGCCGATCAGGTCCTCGATCGCGAGCGTGGAGATCGGGTCGAGCGCCGAGCACGGCTCGTCCATCAGCAGCACCTGCGGCTGCACGGCGATCGCGCGGGCGATGCAGAGCCGCTGCTGCTGGCCGCCGGACAGGCCCGCGCCGGGCTTGCCGAGCCGGTCCTTGACCTCGTTCCACAGGTTCGCGCCGCGCAGCGACTCTTCGACGATCTCGTCGAGCCGGCGCTTGCCGCGCACCCCGTTCAGCTTCAGCCCGGCCGCGACGTTGTCGTAGATCGACATGGTCGGGAACGGGTTGGGCCGCTGGAACACCATGCCGACGACGCGGCGGACCGCGACGGGGTCGACCGACGAGGCGTACAGGTCCTCGTCGTCCAGCATCACCTTGCCCTCGACGCGCGCCCCCGGGATCACCTCGTGCATCCGGTTCAGGGTGCGCAGGAACGTGGACTTGCCGCAGCCCGACGGGCCGATGAACGCCGTCACCGAGCGCGGCTCGATCGTCATCGAGATGTCCTCGATGGCGTGGGTGCCGCCGTAGTAGGCGTGCAGCCCGGAGACTTCGATCCGCTTGGCCATTGTGGGGTTCTCTCCTATCGGGCTAACGGGAGGACGGCCTGCGCAGCCACGCGACCAGGCGGGCCGCCAGGTTGAGCAGCATGATGAGCAGGATCAGCACCAGCGCGCCCGCCCAGGCGCGGTCCACCGCGTTGGTGTTGGGGTCGGTGGACTGGTCCCAGATGAAGGTGGGCAGCGAGCCCTGCGCGCCGCTGAACGGGTCGGTGTTGATCGCCTTCGTGATGAAGATCGTCAGCAGCAGCGGGGCGGTCTCGCCCATCACCCGCGCGACGGCGAGCATGACGCCGGACACGATCCCGGGCAGCGCCGTCGGCAGCACCACGAACATGATCGTGCGCCAGCGCGGCACGCCCAGCGCGTACGCGGCCTCCTTGAGGTCGCCGGGGACGAGCTTCAGCATCTCCTCGGTGGCGCGGACGACGGTCGGCAGCATCAGGATCGTCAGCGACAGCGCGCCCGCGAAGCCGGAGAAGTCCATGCCGAGCGCGAGCAGCCAGAACGCGAGCACGAACAGGCCCGACACGATCGACGGGATGCCGGTCATGACGTCGACGAAGAAGCTGATGGTGCGGCCGAGCCGCCCGTTCCTGGCGTACTCCACCAGGTAGACCGCGGTGAGCACGCCCAACGGGACGGAGATCAGCGTGGTCAGCCCGACCTGCTCCAGCGTGCCGATGATGGCGTGGTAGGCGCCACCGCCGGCGTCCTTGCTGGCCAGCCCGTTCATGGAGTGGGTGAGGAACACGCCGTCGAACCGCTTGGCGCCGTTGGAGATCACCGTCCACAGCACCGACACCAGCGGGATCACCGCCAGCAGGAACGCCACGTAGACGAACGCCTTCGCGGCGCGGTCCTTGGCCTTGCGGCCCGCCGACACCGACGCCAGCGTCGACGACTTCGTACCGGAGAGCGAGGTCACGAGAACTCCTTGCGGCGGGCCACGACCGCGCGGGCGCCCACGTTGACGATCAGGGTGATGACGAACAGCACGAGGCCGGACGCGATGAGCGCGCTGCGCCCCGTCGGCCCGGACATGGCGAAGGTGTTGGCGATGTTCGCCGCGAACGTGTTGCCGCCGTCCTTGAGGATGTGCCAGTCGATCCCGGACGTGGTGGACAGCACCATCGCGACCGCGATCGTCTCGCCGAGCGCGCGGCCGAGGCCGAGCATCGCCGCCGACACCATCCCGGACCGGCCGAACGGCAGCACCGCCATCCGGATCATCTCCCAGCGGGTCGCGCCGAGCGCGAGGGCCGCCTCCACGTGCGCGTGCGGGACCTGCACGAACACCTCGCGGGTGATCGCGGAGATGATCGGCAGGATCATGATGGCGAGCACGATGGCGGCGGTCAGGATCGTCCGGCCGCCGGTCTCGTGCCCGCCGAACAGCGGGATCCAGCCGAAGTAGGAGTTGAGGAACTCCGACACCCCGGTCATCTTCGTGACCAGGAAGTTCAGCCCCCACAGGCCGTAGACGATGCTGGGCACCGCGGCGAGCAGGTCGACGAGGTAGGCCATCGGGCCGGCGAGCCGGCGCGGCGCGTAGTAGGTGATGAACAGCGCGATGCCGACCGCCACGGGCAGCGAGATGACCAGCGCCAGGACGGAGGTCATCAGGGTGCCGAAGACGAGTTGGGCGATGCCGAACTTCGCGGGGGCGCCGTCGGGGTTCCACTCCTGCGAGGTGATGAAGTTCGCCTTGTCGTCCTGGAGCGCCGGGATCGCCTTCCAGACCAGGAAGACGGCGATCGCCGCCATGATCGCCAGGATCACCAGGCCGGAGCCGCGGCTCAGCCCGGCGAAGATCCGGTCCCCGGCGCGGCCGGTGCTCATCGAGAGCGCGGGCCGGGGACGCTCCGCCGCCTTGGCCAGGGCGGCGGGGGTGTCGCTCGTCACGGTGTCTCCCTCCTCGCGGCCCGCGTCCGGGCCGCTGAGACGTGCGGCGGCCCCGCCGCCGGGGTCGCCGGCGGCGGGGCTGTGGCTGATGCCGGAGTCCTCGCCGGTCAGGACAGGGCCTTGACCGTCTCGCGCACCTTGGTGGCGATGTTGTCGGGCAGCGGGGCGTAGCCCTGCGCGGTCAGCGACTGCTGGCCCTCGGGGCTGGAGATGTAGGTCAGGAAGGACTTGACGAACGTGGCCTGCTCGGCCGGCAGCCCCTTCTCGCAGGCGATCTCGTAGGTGACCAGGACCAGCGGGTAGGCGCCCGCGACCTTGGTGTTGTAGTCCAGCTTCAGGGCGAGGTCGTTGCCGGTGCCGACGATCTGCGCGCCCTGGACGGCCTTGGAGGCGCTCTCCGGGCTGATCTCGGTGTACTCGCCGGCGCCGTTCTGCAGCTTCGCCGTCTGCAGGCTGTTGTTGCTGGCGAACGACAGCTCGACGTAGGAGATCGAGCCCTCGGTCTGCTTCAGCGCGGTGGAGATGCCGTCGGAGCCCTTCAGGCCCTGGCCGCCGGGGGCGACCCACTTCTTGCCGGGCTCGAACGACCACACGTCGGGCGCGGTCGCCTTCAGGTACTTGGTGAAGTTGTCGCTGGTGCCGGAGTCGTCCGAGCGGTGCAGCGTCTTGATCTCCGAGGACGGCAGCTTGGCGCCGCTGTTCTCCTTGGCGATCGCCGGGTCGTTCCACTTGGTGATCTTGCCGGCGAAGATGCCCGCCAGGGTCTTCGGCGAGAGCTGCAGGCCGTCGACGCCGTCGAGCTTGTAGACGACCGCGATCGGGCCGGGCACCATCGGCAGGTCGATGGCCTTGCCGGCCTTGCAGCGCGCGTCGGCGGGGCCGTGCTCCTCGGGCTTGAGCGCCGAGTCGGAGCCGGCGAAGGCGACCTGGCCGGAGGTGAACGCCTGGACGCCCGCGCCCGAGCCGCTCGGGTTGTAGTTGATGTTGGCGCCCGAGCACTTGCTGGTGTAGACCTTCGTCCACTCCTCGATCGCGTTCTTCTGCGCGCTCGACCCGGCCGCGTTGATCGCGCCCTTCGCGCAGTCGATGTTGGCGGCCGCGGCGCTGGTGCCGCCCGTCGCGTCGCCGCCGCCGTTGTTGTCGTCACTGCCGCAGGCGGACAGGGCCAGCGCCCCAGCGACGACCACACCGCCGAGGGCGGCGAGCCGAGAACCGTTCTTCACCGGGAGGTCTCCTCTTGGATTCGTCGGGCGGGTCCCCCGACCGCCGCACTGGCACGGTGTGACCAGGTGGTGGGGTCGCCGTCGAGTGCGACGGTAGGCAGGCGAGGTGACCGGACGCCCCGATCCAGGTGAACGGAGAATGAACGCGGTCGAGCTCTATTGCGAAGAATGTCCTGATTTGGCGTGGCCGCCGGGTTAACAGTGCTGCTCAGACATGCCAAAAGCCCGTACAGAGAAGGCCATGGGGGTTTGCCGGAGGGGCCGCCGGGAAGCGGTGCCTTTCAGGCGATATGGCGGATTCGTCCCTGCGGCGTGACGCTCCGTGGCCGATGGTCAGTCCGGATCGGCGGGCTCGTCCAGGCGGCGCTTGTAGTAGGCCCACGGCGAGTCGAAATCGGACGGCACGATGAGCTCCCAGCCCCGCTCCTCCAGGGCGCGGCGGCGCCGTCGCGACGGCCACCACAGCCGCCGGTGCTCCCATTTGTCCGGCGAGGCCTCGACCAGGTGGAACAGGTAGCCGTAGTCGACGGCATGCCAGCCGCGGCGCCCCTCCTTCTCCAGCGCCTCCATCTCGTTGAAGGCGTGCAGCGGCCGCAGCACCCTGCGGGTGGGACCGTCGTCCGGCACGGCGCCCTTCGCCGCGGCCGCGGCGGCGCCGAAGCGCTGCTGGGCGGCCTGGCGGCTGATGCCGAGCAGCCGCCCGACGACCTCCCAGCTGTGCCCGGCGGCGCGCGCGCCGGTGATCGACTGGCGCAGCAGCCTGCTCGCCTCCTCCGCCGCGACGGCCGACGCGGCGACCATCAGCAACGCGGCGTCCGGGTCGCCGCCGAGGCCCTCGCGGCCCTTCTCGTGCGCGGACAGGACGGCTTCCGCGACGGCCTCGCGGATCGCGTCCGACTGCTCACCGGTGAGGCTCGCGGTCACCGGCCGTCCTCGTCGCGGCCGCGCAGCGGCTCGAGCTCGTCGAGGCGGGCGGCGTCCTCGGACGGGCGCGGCCTCCGGGCCGCCGTCACGACGCCCGCGACGAAGACCGCGAACGCGGCGACGATGGAGGCCGCCCAGAGCGCGAGGCTGTCGTACACGGCCTGGAGGGCGAAGAGGATAGCGACCACCGGAAGGCAGACGGTACCGATCAGGGCTCGGACAGGAGGGGTCATGACGTCAAGGATTCCTTGACATCCCGGCCGCGTCAACGATTCATTGACATTATTCGTACATGACGTCGACCGCGTACCGGGTGAACCCGAGCGACTCGTACAGCCGGACGGCCGCCGTGTTCGACTCGTCCACGTAGAGCATGAACTGCCCGGCGCCGGTCTCCCGCAGATGGTGCAGCCCGGCGAGCGTGAGGGTGCGGCCCAGGCCGAGGCCCTGCGCGTCCGGGTCGACCCCGACCACGTACACCTCGCCGATGCCGCCGGGGTGCCTCTTCGTCCAGTGGAACCCCACCAGCTCGCCGCCGCGCTCGGCGAGGAAGAAGCCGGACGGGTCGAACCAGTCCTCCGCCTCGCGCTCCCGGACGTCCTCGATCGTCCAGGCGCCCTGCTCGGGATGGTCGGCGAACGCGCGGCCGTTCACCCGCAGCCACGCCTCCTCGTCACGCCCCGGCTCGAACGCGCGCAGCCGGACGCCCTCGGCGACCACCGGCTCCGGCAGCGGTCCCTCAGCAGGACGGCGCATCTGGAGCAGCGCGCGCACACGGGCCATCCCCTCGGACTCGGCGAGCCCCGCCGCGGCCGGCAGATCACCGTGCGCCCACACGCGCAGCGGCCCGCCCGCCTTCCCGCGCAGCGCCCGCAGCAGCGCGCGCCCATGCCCGCGCCGCCGGAACTCCGGATGGACGACCAGCTCACCGGCGGCCGCATCGAGATGCGCGTACCCGGCGACCGCCCCACCGTCGCGGACCACCAGGCCGCCCCGCCCGGCGCGCAACGCGAGCAGCGCGTGCTCCGACAACGGCGCCACACCGTCCGCGGCCGTGGCCCTTTCCACCAGCGCGCCCACTTCCCGCTCGTCCATGATCACACCCTAACCGGCGGTCACCCTGGTCAAGTTGTCACATAACCGTCATCACTCCGCCGATCGCCGGATGCCCGGCCTCTCTAGCGTCCAGCGCATGATCCGACGACGCACCCTCCTGGCCGGCGCGGCAGCGGTGGTCACGGCCCTGGGCCTGGCCGCGGCGCCCGCGTCCGCGCACCCCAAGCCCCCGGCGTCCGTGCGCCTGCTCGCACTGAACGACTTCCACGGCAACCTGGAGCCCCCCACCGGCAGCTCCGGCACCGCCATCGACGAGAACGGGAACTCCGTCCCCGCCGGCGGCGCCGCCTACATCGCCGCCCACCTCAAGCAGCTGCGCGACCGCGACACCCTGACGGTCGCGCAGGGCGACCTGATCGGCGCGTCGCCGCTGATCTCGGCGGCCTTCCACGACGAGCCGTCCATCCAGTTCATGAACGACATCGGGCTCACCGCCTCGGCCGTCGGCAACCACGAGTTCGACGAGGGCTACGAGGAGCTCCTCCGGATCCAGAACGGCGGCTGCCACCCCGTCGACGGGTGCTCCCCCGCCGGCAAGTGGAAGGGCGCCGACTTCGACTACCTCGCGGCGAACGTGCTGCTGGAGAAGAAGAACAAGCCGATCCTCGACCCCTGGACGATCCGCCGCGTCAACGGCGTCAAGGTCGGCTTCATCGGCGTCGTCACCAAGACCACCCCGACCATCGTCACCGCCGACGGCATCAAGGGCCTGCGGTTCGACGACGAGGTCGCCGCCGCGAACAAGGCCGCCAAGGAACTGAAGAAGCGCGGCGTCCACGCGATGGTGCTGCTCGTCCACGAGGGCGACAACGTCAACGCCGGCGAGAAGCCCGACGACTGCGGCGTCGTCCCCGGCGCCGGAACCCGCATCGCCCAGCAGGCCGACCCCGACATCGACGTCGTCCTCGCCGGCCACACCCACCAGCAGTACATCTGCACGGTGAAGGGCCCCGACGGCCGGCCGCGGCTCTACTCCTCCGGCTCCTCGTTCGGCCGGGTCATCACCCAGGTCGACTTCAAGGTCGACCAGCGCACCGACGACATCGTCCGGTCGTCGATGACGGCCGACAACCACGTCGTCACCCGCGACATCGCCCCGGACCCGGCCACGCAGAAGTTCGTGCAGACCTGGAAGGACCGGGTCAGCGTGATCGCCGACAAGCCCGTCGGCAAGATCACCGCCGACCTCACCCGCGCCCCGTCCGCCGCCGGCGAGACCGCGCTCGGCGACGTCATCGCCGACTCCCAGCTCGCCGCGATGAAGGACAAGGGCGCGCAGGTCGCGCTGATGAACCCCGGCGGCGTCCGGACCGACCTCACCTACAAGGCGAGCGGCTCCGAGGGCGACGGCGTCGTCACCTACGGCGAGGCGTTCGCCGTCCAGCCGTTCAGCAACGTGCTCGGCGTGACGTCGCTGACCGGCGCCCAGCTCGACGCCCTGCTCGAGCAGCAGTGGACGTCCGCGGGCGAGAAGATCCTGCAGCCGTCGGCGAACCTGCACTTCACCATCGACCGCTCCAAGCCCGTCGGTGACCGCGTCTCGAACATCACCGTCGACGGCACCGCCGTGGACCCGGCCGCGACCTACAAGGTCGCCGCCAACAACTTCCTGCTCGGCGGCGGCGACGGCTTCACCACGTTCACCCAGGGCAAGGACCAGGTCCTCGGCCCCATCGACCTGGACGGCTTCGTCACCTACCTAGGCGCCCAGGGCACGATCGCACCCCCCACCCTGACCCGAATCTCCGGAAACTGAGACCCGCCTGAACCCCCGAGCGAAAAACCCGGCTGAACACCCCAACGGAAGGCCCGGCTGAGAAAGGTACGGAGGGCCAGACCTAAGCCGGGGCACGGGCAGGCCCGCGGAGCGAGTGCAGCGAGCGCAGCGGGCCTGCCCGACGGGGGGTTCCAGGGGGTCGCCCCCCTGGGCAACTACGCCCAGAAGTGCACCAGCCAGTACACGACGGCGGCGACGATCGCGGCGGCGGGGAGGGTGAGGACCCACGCCATCACGATGTTGCCCGCCATGCCCCAGCGGACGGCGGACAGCCGCTTGGTGGCGCCCGCGCCCATGATCGCCGAGGTGATCGTGTGCGTGGTGGAGATTGGAGCGTGCCAGAAGTAGGCGGTGACGTACAGGACGATCGATGCGGTCGCTTCGGCGGCGAAGCCCTTCGGCGGGTCCACCTCGATCACCTTGCGGCCGAGCGTCCGCATGATCCGCCAGCCGCCCGCGTACGTGCCGAGCGACAGCGCGCCCGCGCACGACACGATCACCCACAGCGGCACCGAGTTCCCGCTCGCGTGCCCGGTGGTGACCAGCGCGAGGACGATGACGCCCATCGTCTTCTGCGCGTCCTGCAGGCCGTGGCCGAGGGCGAGTGACGCCGCCGACAGCGTCTGCGCGATGCGGAACCGGCGCACCACCCGGCTCGGCTGCGCCCGCCGGAAGAGCCACAGGATCGCCACCATCACCAGGTAGGCGAGGGCGAACCCGACGACCGGCGACACCACCATCGGCACGACGACCTTGTCGACCACGCTGTGCCAGTTCACGTAGGACGACGAGGCCAGCCCGGCGCCCACGACGCCGCCGATCAGCGCGTGCGAGGACGACGACGGCAGCCCGAAGTACCAGGTGATCAGGTTCCAGGTGATCGCGCCGAGCACGCCGGCGGCGATGACGGTGAGGCCGTGCAGTCCGGTCGGCGGGGTGATGACCTCGCTGATGGTCTTGGCGACCTCGACGCCGAGCAGCGCGCCCAGCATGTTCATCAGCGCGGCCATGCCGAGCGCCACCCGCGGCGTCAGCGCCCGCGTGGACACCGCCGTCGCGATGGCGTTGGCGGCGTCGTGGAAGCCGTTGGTGTAGTCGAAGACCAGCGACACCACGATGACCAGCACGAGCACGGCCATCTGCGCGTCGGACCGCAGCCCGAGCGCGCCCGCGATCATCACCAGGACGATCCCTGCGAGCAGCAGCAGCCAGGCCCGTCCGCTCACCCGGCGCGTCGCCTGCTCGCCGATGGTGGGCGCGGCGTCCGCCGCGGGGTCCCGGACGAGCGTCGTGCCCGGGTCCTCGCCTGCGCTCATGATTCCTTGACCGCGATGGTCTCGACCGTGTTCGCGACGTGCTCGAACGCGTCCGCGGCCTCTTCGAGGCAGTCGATGACCTGCTTGAGCTTCAGCACGTCCAGGGTGTCGTAGTCGCCGCCGAACAGCTGCGCCAGCAGCTTGCGGTACACCTGGTCGCCCTGGTTCTCGAGCCGGTTGATCTCGATCCAGTACTCGCTGAGCTCCTTCATGGACCGCAGCCGGGGCATGGCCTCCGCGGTGAGCTCGGCGGCCCGCTCCAGCACCTCCACCATGTGCACGATGCCCTTCGGAAACTCGTCGATCTTGTAGAGGACGACGAGGTCGGCTGCCTCCTCCATCTCGTCCATCACGTCGTCGATCGTCGAGGCCAGCCGGTAGATGTCCTCGCGGTCGAACGGGGTGATGAAGGTTTCGTTCAGCCGTCGCATGATCGCGTGAGTGCATTCGTCGCCCGCGTGCTCGCAGGCGCGCATCTTCTCCGCGATCGCTGCCCGGTCGGCGCCGTCGCTGATGAGCTCCACGAGCAGCCTGGCGCCGGTGACCAGGTTGTTCGCCGAGTCGGCGAACATGTCGTAGAAGCTGTCCTCACGCGGCGTGAGACGCAAGCGCACGTCGTTCTCCTGAAGTGCCGGAACAGTCCGCAGAGGATCGTAGGCGCTACCGGCCGTAAAAAGAACCTTTGCCCCAGCTTCGGCCGGTGTCCGCCATCCTCTCACCTACAAGATTGCCCTAGATCACCAGGTACATACCCCTGCGGTCACGCCGATCGGGGCGCTGCGCATAGGCTCGGGGCCGAACCATCGACCGCACGGAGAGTGACGACGAACGTGAGTGAGATTCGTTACAGCGTCCCGGCGATCAGCTGCGGGCACTGCGTGAACGCGATCAGCGGGGAGGTCCGGCAGGTGCCCGGCGTGCGCGAGGTGGCGGTGGACGTGGACACCAAGGTCGTCACCGTCCGTGGCAATGGTCTGGACGACGCGGCGCTGCGCGCGGCGATCGACGAGGCCGGTTACGATGTCGCGGGCTGACCTGCTTTTTCCGGATCCCGCACCCGCGCGGCCGGCCCGCCGGAAACGGGACCGGGGACGTCCGTCGCGGACGCCCCCGGGCGGATCGGGCCTCGGCTAATCCTGCGGCGTCAGCTCGCGACGACCGGCCTCGCCGGAACGCACCCCGAGCACCATGTCGATTTCCGCGATGGTGAGCGGCCGATCCGCCGCCGCCACCGCACTGAGCATCTCGGCATAGAGTTCGATCTCGTCCAACGCAACGCGGTCGTGGACGCGCAGATCGAGGTTCTGCTGGCGCACCGCGTCCACCTCCGTTCGTTCCCCACACCCAAGTCGAGGCTACGCGTCCCGCCCCGACGGGCACATGACCCAAGAGGGCCATTCGAGGGCCACCCGCACCCGTGGTCTTCCCGGGTCAGGCGGGCATGATGCGCCCGATCACCGGGAAGGGGACCGCTGAGAAGGCGGTCAAGGGCTCCTGTCGGACGCCGTCAGCCGCCCCGGTGGAAGTCGCCGAGCATCTGCTCCAGCGCCGTCTCCGGCAGGTCGCGGGCGGTGAGCCGGGCCACCGTCGCCGCGTTGACGTCCGCGCCCGCGAGGCGCGCCGCCTGCCGCGCGACCGTCTGCTCGAACAGCGCCCGGACCGTCCTGGCGTAGGCGAACGACGGGTCCTGGCGCAGCCGCTCGAACCGGGTGAGCAGCTCGACGCGCAGCTCCTCGTCCAGCATGTACAGGTCGCGCTCGGCGTACTTCTGGAACAGCTGGACCATCTCCCGGTCGCTGATCCCCTGGAACTCCACGACCCGCCCGAACTCGGCGCGGAACGCGGGATCGCCCGCGAGGAACCCCTCCATCTCCGCCGCCGGACTCGAGCAGACCACCACGAACCGCCCGCCGCGCTCGCGCATGCCGCGCAGCAGCTCGCGCACCACCGCCGGGCTCCGGTCCAGCAGGTACGCCTCCTGGATCAGCAGCACGCCGCCGAGCGCCTGCTCGATCATGCCGGCGACCCGGCTCTCGGTGTCCGGCTGGTCGCGGCCCGCCAGATGCACCGGACGGCACGCCACCACATGCCCCGACTCCAGCAGGCCGAGCGCGGCGTAGATCCCGCCGACGAGCCCCGCCACCGTCGTCTTGCCCGTCCCGGGCGGCCCCGTGAACACCAGATGGTGCGAGTCGCGGTCCGCCACGCCGTACCGGACCCGGTCCGCCGCCTGCTCCGCCTCGTCCGCCAGCTCCCGGACGACCGCCTTCACCTCGTCCAGCCCCGTCAGCCCGTCCAGCTGCCGCAGGTAGCCGTCGATGTCGCCGGGCGGGCGCAGCGCCGGCTCGATGCCCTCCGCGACGCCGTGCAGGTCGTCCGGCGTCAGGACCAGCCGGTCGTGCGACGCCCCCGCCCGCGCCATGTTCCGCTGGCTCGCCTGGTCCAGATACGCCTCGACGAGCCGCGCGTTCACCAGGTCGCCCGGCCCGCGGAGCCGCTCGAGGTCCTCCTTCGCGACCTCCAGCGCCGCCGCCCCGATCGTCACGCGCCGCTCGTCCGCGAGCAGGTGCAGCAGCGTCATCCGGTTGTCCAGCCCGCTGAAATCGGGCAGCCGGTACACCCGGAACGCCTGCACCAGCCTCGGATGCTCGCGCAGCAGCCGCTTGTACGCGCGCGGCTCGCACGTCGCGATCAGCGGCGTCGTGTTCACCGGGTCCCGGCGCGCCCGGCGCACCGCGCCGGTGACCGCCACCGGGTCCTGCGCGGCGCCGATCGCCACGTCCAGCCGCTCGAACAGGATCGCCGGGCCCGGCTGCCGCAGGATCCGCTCCACCGCGTCCACCGGCGCGTCCCGGACGTCGTCGGCGTCGTGCGCGCGGATCGCCCCGTCGCCGAGGCCCGCGTCCGCCAGCGTCAACGCGATCAGCCGCGCCAACCTCCGCTGCCCGGTGTGCGGGCCGCCGACCAGCAGCACCCCCGGCACGCCCGCCGGCGCCGACCCCGGACGGCCGTCCACCCGGGTCGCCTCGGCGCCCTCCCCGGCCGGTGCGTTCCACTCCTCGACCTGCGCGCGCAGCTCGTCCAGCAGCTCGCCCGCGTCGTGCTCGCCGGACACGAACCCGATCCCGAACCGCTCCAGCGTCCGGCGCCGGCCGAGGTCCTGCGGCGGCGGGATCTCGTGGACGGGCCGCTCCGGCGACGGCGTGTCGTCCAGGAAGTCGAAGTCGCCGACCATGGTCTCGGACATGACCCGCGTCCCGGGGCCGGGCGGCGCGGCCTGCGCGGGGCCGTCCTCCATGTCCTCCGGACCCAGGATCCGCGTCCCGGGCGCCTGCGCGTTGCTCGGGGCCGGCGGCACCGGCGCCCCTCCCCCGCCCTCCACGCGCGTCGCGTAGACGTCGCCGGCCGGCCCCGCATCGTCCTCGGCCCGCGTCGCATAGGGATCGAACGGCTCCGCCGGAGCCCCCTGCGGACTCGGCGCCCCCTGCACGCCAGGCACACCCTGCACGCCCTGCGGGCCATCGGGACCCTGCGGGCTCTGCGGGCTCTGCATCGCCGGGGCCACGCCGGCGCCGGGGGGCAGTCCCTGGGCTGGAGGCCCGGCACCCGGCCGCTGGTAGCCGAGCTGCGTGTACGGCGGCACGATCGGTTCGTCGGCCTTGTCCTCGTCCGGTGAGAACCCGCCGAGCGGCTGCTCGCCGCGGTCGGGCGACGTGGACTCCTGGTCCGCGAAAGCCGGCGGCCCCGCCTGCGCGGCGCCCGGATATGGCGCGCCGGCCGGCGGCCCGCCGGCGTACGGAGGCTGCTCCGGCCCGCCCGGATACCCGGGGGCGGGCTGCCCGGACGGCGCGGCGCCCGGCATCCCGAAAGCCGCCCGCCCCTGATCGTGATCGCTCGGCACGGGCTTGGGCGCGGACTGCTGGAAACCGAGCTCGGTGTACGGCGGCGCCGCGCTGCCCCCGCCGTCCTCCTCGGGGGGCGAGAAGCCTCTGCCCATCGCCGGGTCCGGCGAGGCGAACCCCGCCGCGGCCCCGGGCTGCCCCCGCCCCGCCGGGCCGGGCGCGTTCTCCCAGCCCGGCTGGGCCGGCGGCTGGACGAACGGCTGCGCGGGCCCCTGCGGCTCCGCCGGCTGCGGCGGCGCGCCCGGCGCCACCCCCGGCTGGCTCTGCATGCCGAACGGCGGCGAGGGCGACGGCGACGGGCTCGGCGGCGGTGTCTGGGTCTGCGCGGCCGCCGTCGCGCGCGCACGGCCGCGCCCGATGATCCCCGCGATGATCGCGGTCGGCACCGGGAAGCCGCGCGGCCGCGCCGGCATCCCGCCGAGCCGGCACCATGCGAGGTCCAGTTCGTACATCGCCGCGAGCAGCGTCTCCGCGCCCTCGCCGGAGCCCGCCGCCCGCAGCGGGTCGGGCAGCCGCAGGTCCGCGGGCCACAGCCGGCGCAGCGGATGCCCCTTCTGCTCAGCGACGGCCTGCACCGTGTACCGGATCTCCGGGTCCAGCCACGGGACGATCGAGCCCGCCACGTCCTTGCGGACCACGTCCAGGTCGGCGGCCAGCAGCGCCGCGGCGACCATCCGCGGCTCGGTGTACGCGGGGTCCGACGGGTCGCCCGGCAGGTCGGCGATGGCCTCGCTCAGCGTGTAGAACGCGTGCCGGAAGTTGTCGCCCGGCGAGCTCTCGTTCCGCAGCGCCGGCACCAGGTGCGGCGGGCACCGGGTCAGCCACTGCTGGACGATCGCCTGGTCCCCGTACGGGAGCGCGCCGTAGTCGACCGTCGGGTTGCTCAGTGTCGTCCCGAGAATGGCCAGCAGCGCGTCCGCCCGGTTCTGGAACCGGACGTCGTCGCGCAGCGCGCTCGCGACCGCCCACATCGTCCGCAGGACGACGACCGCCGCGTCCACGCGGCTGGCCCGCAGCCGCTCGGAGTACAGCCCGACCAGCGTCTCCAGCGCGGGCGGGGTCAGCCAGCGCGGGCCGTCCACGTCCGGCAGCGGCCTGGCCCGGTACGGCTTCCACAGGTCGAGCATCTGCGCGTCCAGCCGCGCGTCGAACGCCGGCGCCGCCGCGCACCACATCATCACGCCCCACGCGACCGCCACGGTGGACGGCGTCTCCTGCGTGAACTGCGACCACCAGTGCGGGTACTCCGGCGCGGACAGCGCCGCCGCGGACTCCACGGTCGCGCGGACCCGCGACGTCAGCTCGGTCGCGAACCCGTGCCCGACGAACGGCAGCGACGCGGGCGGATCGTAGGAGAAGTCGGGCCCGGCCGGGATCACGTGCGGCGGCAGCTGCGGGACCTGCACCCCGCCCTGCTGCGCGGGCCGCGCCGCCATCCGCACGGCGGGCGTCCGCGGCGGCGGGCACAGGTACCACTGCCCGTCCGACGGGTGCAGCCGGTACCACCGGGCCCACGCCCCGAACAGCCACCACGTCCCGTCGGGCAGGACGAGCATGCGCCCGGCGATGGCGTGATGGCGCTGCTGAGGAGGCGCCGACGGCCACCATTGGGCGGCCACCATCGCCCTCGTGTCGCGCTCGGCCTCCGCGAACGGATCCTGCCCCATCCGGGGGCTGGGCGGCGGAGCACTGCCATAGCCCGGTCCCCACACCACGTGGGTCATGGTAGTCAGCCCGGACGCCCCAGAACTCCCCCGAAGGCCTCCCCCCGAGATCCCCCCAGCTCAACCCCACCCAAACCGAGCGCGGGTGCGTCGGCGCGCGGCGCTGGGGCGCCCAGGGTCGGGGGCTTCAGCGCCAGGTGGCGTCGCGGTGGCGTTCGGCCTTCTGCATGTAGACGTCGGGGGTGTGCGCGAGGACCAGGCGGTCGCCGTCGTTCAGCTCACGGACGATCTTGCCCGGCGTGCCCGCGACCAGGACGCCCGAGGGGATCTGCTTGCCGGGCGGCACCAGGGCGCCGGCCGCGATGAGCGTGCCCGCGCCGATCCGGGCGCCGTTCAGCACGATGGCGCCGATGCCGATGAGCGAACCGGTCTCGACGTGCGCGCCGTGCACCATGGCCTTGTGCCCGAGGCTGACCCGGTCCTCGAGGACGGCGGGCATGCCCGGGTCCGCGTGCAGGCAGCTGAGGTCCTGGATGTTGCACTCGTCGCCGACGACGATCTCCTCGTCGTCGCCGCGCAGCACCGAGCCGTACCAGACGCTGGACGCCCGGCCGAGCGTCACGCGTCCGACGACCACCGCTCCGGGCGCCACCCACGCCTCGGCGTGGATCTTCGGCTCTTCCTCGCCCAGCGACCCCACATAGCTCATGCGCCCGATGCTAGGCCGTCCCCTCGCCCTCGCCGCACGGGCGGGGTGGGGTGGGTTCGCGGGTTGTTGGGCGACACGGCGGCGCAGGTGGAGGTGTTTTTTCAGGATATTCGGTAGTTTGTCGCCTCCAGAGAGATGACGAAACGGCAGCGAGAAGGGCGTTCCGGTTGCGCGAGCGGGGCCGAGCGCACGAGAGTCGATGCTGACGTTTCAGCTGTGGGCCCGCTGACCGGCGGGTGAGGATTCGCAAACCGACCCTGACGGGGTGATACCCCCGCCAACGACCCCCCAAGGCATCATGAGCAACGAAGCCGAAATCCTGCCGAACCTCCTTCAAGACGAGTCCTTCGAGATCGTCATGCGCGGCTACAACCGCCGCCAGGTCGACGACTACATCGCCCGCGCCCAGCAGAAGCACCGCGAGCTCGAGGCCCGTCTCGCGCGCGCCCAGGACGACGCCGAGCGCGTCCGCCGGGAGATGGCGGAGGTGCGCGAGGCCCGCAAGCCCACCGGCGACGACCTGAGCGACCGGTTGCGCCAGATCATCAACCTCGCCGAGGACGAGGCCCAGGACAAGGTCGCCGAGGCCGAGGCCAAGGGCGCCGAGATCCGCAAGGACGCCGAGCAGGAGTCCAAGCGCATCATCGACGAGGCCCGCGCGCACGCCGACAAGAACCTCTCCCAGGCGCAGGAGAAGGCCGACACCATGCTGGCCGCCGCCAAGAAGGAGTCCGACAGCGTGCTGTCGGCCGCCAAGCAGGAGGCGGAGCAGACGGTGACCAGCGCGCGGCTGGAGGCCGAGCGCACCCTCACCGCGTCCGAGCGCCGCGCCAGCGTGATCAATGAGGGCGCCACCCAGCGGCTCACCGCGCTGACCAAGAACCACACGCAGGCGCTGCAGCGGCTCACCGAGATCAGCGAGACCCTGCACCGGCTGCTGACCGCCGAGAACGAGGCGGGGCCGCTGGAGAAGATGGTCGAGGACGCCGTCCGGCAGTCGCCGCCGCGCAAGCAGCCGGCCCCGGCCCAGCCCGTCGCCGCGCAGCCCGGCCCGTCCGCCGCGACCGGCCCCAAGGCGGCCCCGGCCAAGCCCGCCCCGGCCAAGCCGGTCGCCGCGCCCTCGCCCGCACCCGCGTCGGCGCCGGCGATGCGGAAGCCGGAGCCGGACGGCCCGGCCACCGGCACCGGCCCGCAGGTCCCGCCGCAGGCGAAGGCGCCGCGCCCGGTGGAGGGCACCGAGGGCGGCCCGTCCGGCGGGCACGCCCCGATCGTTCCCCCGGCCCCGCGCGGGCCCGCCGACCCGAGCTGATCCCCAGCCCCGGCGGAGACGTCACACGCCCCGCGAACGGTGCGTCCGGCCCATGCCGGGCGCACCGTTCGCGTTCGCGGAAAAGGCGGAGCGGACATCGCGGCATAGGATCACCCGGGTGAGCAAGAGGACCACTACGCGCAACGGAACCGCCCGCCCGATCCGGCTTCTCGGAGACCCGGTGCTGCGCACCGAGTGCGACCCCGTACGGACGTTCGACACGGCCCTGGAGAAGCTGGTCGACGACATGTTCGTCACGATGTACGAGCAGGACGGCGCCGGAGTGGCCGCGAACCAGGTCGGCTCCGGTCTGCGGCTGTTCGTGTACGACTGCGAGGACGACCGCGGGCGCCGGCACGTCGGCCACGCCGTCAACCCGGTTCTCGTGGCCGCCGACGGTGAGCTGCTGGTCGAGTCCGAAGGGTGCCTGTCGCTGCCGGGCATGCGGTTCGAGACGCCGCGCCACGCGCATGCGGTCGTGGAGGGCGTGGACGCCAAGAACCGGCCCGTCCGCGTGGAGGGCACCGGGTACTTCGCCCGCTGCCTGCAGCACGAGTGCGGTCATCTCGACGGCAAGGTGTACATCGATGTGCTGTCCGGCGAGGTGCGGCGCGAGGCGATGCGGGCGATCCGGGATCTGCAGCGCCCGTGAGCAAGACGGCACCGGTGCGGTGCGGCCTCCCTGCGGCGAGGGTGCCGAGCCGCGCGGGCGCCGCCACCATGGATACCGCCATGGATTCCCCCTGACCTCTCGTCCGAGCCGTTGAGGCCATGCTCCGGCACCCGGCCGCAACACAGAAGTAGAACGTCGTTCTGTGGATAACCCGGCTCAGTCGGCGTCCAGCGGGAGGAGCACGCGGAACGTCGCGCCCTCCCCCGGCGCGGAGTCGACCTCGACCGACCCCTCGTGCGCGGCGACGAGCGCGGCGACGATGGCGAGGCCGAGGCCCGTCCCGGTGCGGCCGTTCTCCCGCGAGCGGGACGCGTCGGCCCGGTAGAACCGCTCGAAGACCCGTTCGGCCTGGTCAGGCGAGAGGCCGGGGCCCTCGTCGGCCACTTCCAGCGCCGCCGCGGGCGCACCGCGCAGGGTGCCCGGCGCGAGGCGCACCTCCACCGGCGTGCCCGCCGGCGTGTGCGCCACCGCATTCGTGAGCAGGTTTCCGAGGACCTGGCGCAGGCGCGGCTCGTCCCCGCGCACCTGGTAGGCCAGCCCGCCCTCGACCGACAGTTCGATCCGGCGGTCCGGCGCGACGACCCGTGCCTCCTGCACCGAGTCGGCGGCGACCGCGAGCAGGTCGACAGGGCGCCGCTCGATGGGCCGCTGCCGGTCGAGCCGGGCGAGCAGCAGCAGGTCCTCGACGAGCAGGCCCATCCGGCCGGCGGTCTCCTCGATGCGGCCGATCATCCGGCCGATCTCCTCAGGGGTGCGGGCGGCGCCCTGCCGGTAGAACTCCGCGAAGCCGCGGATGGCGGTCAGCGGAGTGCGCAACTCGTGGCTCGCGTCGGCGACGAAGCGGCGCATCCGCTCCTCGGAGCGGCGGGCCGTCTCCTCCGAGCGCCGCGCCGCCGCCTCCGACTCCGCGCGCGCCCCGAACGCGGCCTCGATCTGCGCGAGCATCGCGTTCAGGGACCGTCCGAGACGTCCCATCTCGGTGCGCGGATCGGCCTCCGGGACGCGCCGGGACAGGTCGCCCGCCGCGATCGCGCCGGCGGTCTCCTCCACCTCGGCGAGCGGCCGCAGGCTCGCCCGCACCACCCACACCCCGAGGACGACCAGCACCGCGAGCACCAGCAGCCCGACGATCACGTCGATGGCGACGAGCCGGTTCACGGTCCGCTGGATCTCCGCCATGCTGACGGCGATGAGGACGGTGGCGCCGGTGCCCGGGATCGGCTCGGCCAGCACCCGCCATTTCGCGCTCGACCCGCCCGTCCCGGACACGGTGAACGGCCGGTCGATCCGGCCGGAGAGGTCGCTCGGGAACTTCGGGTAGCCGCGCTCGCCCACCGCGAGGTTCTGCCCGAGCAGGCGGCCGTTGGCGGCGCGGATCTGCGCGTACATCTCGCTGGGCACCCGGACGTTGATGTCGTAGTGGCCCTGGACCTGCTCGGTCACCTGGATCATCACGCGCCCGACCGAGGAGCGCAGCTGGTCGTCGGCGCGCCCGACGAGGTACTGCCGCAGCACGGAGGCGCCGGCCGCGCTCATCACCGTCATCCCGAGGGTGACCAGGACGAGCATGCCGGCGATCAGCTTCATCTGGAGCGGCGACCGCGCCCACAGCCCCCGGATCCACGAGCTCCACCGCGACCGCCGGGGCCCGTCGCCGCCGGCCCCGCCCGCGGCGTACGCGCCGTACGGCGTTCCGGCGGCATGCGCACCGGCCATGCCGCCGCCCGCCGGGTACGCGCCGCCGAGCGTTTCCCGCACCGCTTCGTCAGCGTTCGCAGACCCGCCGCCGGGCATCGCTCCAGCGAACCGACGAGCACCGGGTGCCCGTCCCGCAGCCATGCCGCCGGACGGCTCGCCCGCGACCGGCCGATCGCCCGGTGCCGGAGGCTGCGCTCCGTTCGCCGGGCCCGCGGAGTGCGCGCCTTCCGCGGGCCCGCTGCCGGACGTCGCGCCGGCGACCGGCTGGTCACCGGGGGACGAGCCCACCGGTCGTGCGCCGGGGACGGGGCCGGGGACGCGGGGTTCCATCAGGCCGGAGGCTCTCGCAGGACGTAGCCGACGCCCCGCAGCGTGTGGATGAGGCGCGGTTCGGCGTTGTCGACCTTGCGGCGCAGCGCGGACACGTAGGACTCGACGATGCCCGCGTCGCCACGGAAGTCGTAGTTCCACACGTGGTCGAGGATCTGGGCCTTGGACAGGACGCGCCCGGCGTTCGCCATGAAGTAGCGGAGCAGCTTGAACTCGGTCGGCGAGAGCTGGACGGCCTTGCCGCCACGCCAGACCTCGTGGCTGTCCTCGTCGAGTTCGACGTCGGCGAACACCATCCGGGGCGGGGGTTCGGCGACGCCGCCGCGGAAGCGGCGCAGCACGGCGCGGATGCGGGCGATGACCTCCTCCAGGCTGAACGGCTTGGTGACGTAGTCGTCGCCGCCGATCGTCAGGCCCTTGATGCGGTCCTGGACCGCGTCGCGCGCGGTGAGGAACAGCACGGGGGTGTGGTCGCCGCCGGACCGCAGCCGCCGCGCGACGTCGAACCCGTCGATGTCGGGCAGCATGACGTCGAGGACGATCAGGTCGGGCCGGTGCCGGCGCGCGGACTGGACGGCGTCGGCGCCGTTGGTCGCGGTGAGCACCTCGAAGCCGGTGAAGCGCAGGCTGCCGGCCAGCAACTCCAGGATGTTCGGCTCGTCCTCGACGACGAGCAGCGTCGCCTCGGGTGCCCGCACGCCTGCGTTCGCGGCCGCGTTCGCCGTCCGTTCAACCACTGACACGCTCTCCCTCCAGGGTCGCCTTCGAGGTTCCCACCCGAACCTGAATGTCCCCTGAAGGTGAGCCGAGCATTCCCTCATCCGCGGGCCCGGGCCTCGGCCTCCGCCTCGACGGCGCGGATGAGCATGTCGAGTTCGGTGGCGAACACCTCGGCGGTGGTGATCTCGCGGAGGTGGGGCGCGGCGGCGCTCAGCCGGGGCAGTCCTTCGCGGTCTTCCGCGCGCGCCGAGGCCGGCCGGGACGATGTCGTGCGCCGCGATCGCGTCCATGACGAGCGCGACGAGTTCGTCCTTGCCGGAGACGTGCCGGTAGAGGGCCATGCGGGAGACGCCGAGGTCGGCGGCGAGGGCGCGGATGGTGAGGGCGTCGAGGCCGTCCCGGCGGGTGATCTCGAGATGCCGGCCGGAGCCGTCGTCACGCCGTCGCCGCGGCGATCCCGCGCGGTGAGGCCGCACCGGATCCTCGGGAAGCGCAGGGGGTGGATTCAGGGAACGTTCAGGTACGTGCGCTTGAGTAGTCGGCACAGGGCGCGCCCCGGTCCGGACAGGGACCGGGTCCCCGCGCCCTGGCCATTCCTCCCCGCCACCGCGGCCGAGAGGGCGACACGCCGCACGCCCTCTCGGCCGCGGTTTTTTGACGCCGGCCTTATCCAGCACACTTTCAGGTCGGATCCAGGTGGGTTCCAGACCCTCGGCGCAGATTCGTATGCGACGGCGAGACGAGGGAGTGCACATGGACGCCGGCAGGCCCGAGGAGCCACAGCAGCACGGTTGGGATCGGCACGTCGCGGGGTCCGAGCGGCACGGGGCACCCGAGCAGCCCGCAGCGGCGGGACACGCCGGAGCAGCCGAGCAGCCCGTTCTCACCCCGCCCGGACGGCAGCACGCGCAGCCGCAGGCAGACGCGCACGGGCAGCGGCCGCACGGGGCGTGGCAGGAGCCCGAAGGCTGGCCCGCGATGCCCGCGGCAGGAGCGGGCACCGGAGCAGGCGCAGGCGCGGCGGGACCGCCGCACTGGGGCATGCCGCCCACCGAGGCGGCCGAGCCGTTCCGCCGGGGCCCGATGTGGACGGCCCGGCAGAAGATCGCGGCACTCGTCGCGGGGGCCGCGCTGGCGGTCGGCGCGGGCGGTGCGGGCGCGGCCATGGCGGTGGCGTTCACCGACCACGGCACCGTCTACTCCAGCCCGGTCGCGGTGTCCGGCGCGTCGAGCAAGGCGAGCACGACCGCGCAGGTCGCGGCCGCCGTGCAGCCGAGCGTCGTGTCGATCACGAGCCGGTCGCAGATGAGCGAGAGCGAGGGGTCCGGGGTGATCCTGCGCTCGGACGGCGTGATCATGACGAACGCGCACGTCGTGTCCGACGGCGGGCAGCTGTCGGTGAAGTTCAGCGATGGCAGGACGGCGAACGCGACGCTGCTCGGCGCCGACACCGCGAACGACATCGCGGTGATCAAGGCCCAGGGCGTGTCCGGGCTGAAGCCCGCGACGCTCGGCGACAGCGGCAGGCTCGCGGTCGGCGACTCGGTCCTCGCGGTCGGGAACCCGCTCGGGCTGAGCGGGTCGGTGACGTCCGGCATCGTCAGCGCGCTCGGGCGCCAGGTCCAGGAGGGCGACTCCGGCGGCGGCGAGCAGGGCCTGCCGCCGGGCCTGCAGGGACGGCTGTCCCAGCAGCAGCAGGCCGTCATCGAGAACGCGATCCAGACCGACGCGGCGATCAACCCCGGCAACTCGGGCGGCGCGCTGGTGAACAGCGCCGGCCAGGTGATCGGGATCAACACCGCGATCGCCACGTCCGGCAGCAGCTCGGGCAACATCGGGGTCGGCTTCGCGATCCCGATCGACCAGGCGAAGAAGTCCGCCGACAAGATCATCGAGAGCGCGTCGGCCTAGGGGCTCACCGGGGAGCGCCGTCCCGTCCATGCTCTGGGGGGAGCGGGCGGGCGGGCGGCGGCCCCGGTGTGCGGGGCCGTTCCCAGACCGGGCCGGGTACTGGGGGCGGCTCCGGCATGGGAGAGCGGCCGCGTGACCTACCTGTGGGTCACGCGGCCGTTGCCATGGTCGGAACGTCAGCTGGACGGAATGCGGAGCGTCGGACGGCGACCGGCCGTCACCTTCGCCAGCATCTTCCGCGTCGAGCGGAGGTAGTACTCGCGGGGCAGCGTCCGGACGCGCACCGGCAGCCGCGGATACACCGCCGACAGCGTCCCCATCAGCAGCCGGAACCGCAGCTCGCGCGCCCGGGTCCACTTCCAGCCGTACTGCTCGCGGATCGGCGCCGGCATCAGGCCGGCGGTGATCAGCCGGATCGCCGCCAGCCCAGGCGCGTTCAGCGGGCCGCCCGGCAGCCGCGGATTGAGCACCTGGTCCGCGATCGCCCGGGACGCGTCGCTGATCTTCAGGCTGCTGAGCATGCCGGCGTAGTACACGCGGAAGTCCCGGTACGTCGCGGGCAGCCGCCCTTCCGGGCAGCCCAGGATCGTCGCGTAGACCTTGGTCTGGCCGTAGAACTCCGCTAGCTCGTCCTCGGTGAACGTCCGGCGGAACAGCAGCTGGTAGAACTGCGCGGCGACGGCGAAGAGCGTGGCCGCGACCCACACCTGCAGCTCCGGGTCGTTCGCCCGGTACCCGGGGCCGGTGACCTGGTCGTGCCCCCGGGTGACGAGGGCGCTGAAGGTCTCCGCCTCCTCCCGCGTCCCGAACTGCACCGCGTAGAGCCAGCCCATGGTGTTGCGCAGCCGCCGCAGCGGGTCCTCGGCGGTGTAGCTGTGGTCGTACACGCCCTGCGCGACCTGCGGGTGCGCGGTCTGCAGCAGCGACGCGGCGCCGCCCGCCGCGATGAGCGCGCCCTCCCGGGTGATGTGGCGGATGAGGTCGCCGTCGCGGAACAGTCCTTCGGTCATGGCGATCAGTGTAAGTAAGCACTTGCAGGACGCGCGCCCCGGGGTGGCGGAAAACCGGACGACATGATCGTTCCCGGCCGGGGATAATCGGGGGCATGCCCGACGACATCCACGTCCGCGGCTCGGTCTCCATCCCGGAGTCCGAGCTCGGCTGGCGTTTCTCCCGCTCCTCGGGACCCGGCGGGCAGCACGTCAACACCAGCGCGACGGCCGCCGAGCTGTCCTTCGACGTCGCCGCGTCCCCATCCCTGCCCGAGCCGCTCAAGGCGCGCGCGCTGGAGCGGCTGTCGGGACGGCTCGTCCGGGGCGTCCTGACGATCCGCGCCGAGGAGTACCGCTCCCAGATGCGCAACCGCGAGGCCGCCCGGGCGCGGCTCGGCGCGCTGCTGGCCGAGGCCACGGCCCCGCCGCCGAAGAAGCGCATCCCCAAGGAGGTGCCGCGCGGCATCAACGAGCGGCGCTTGGAGAACAAGAAGCGCCGCTCCGACATCAAGCGCCAGCGCTCCCGCCGCTGGGACTGAGCACCCCACTTCGTGGCGAATTGCCAGAAATAAGCCATTCGGCCGCAATGCCGGGGCGGCATTCGCGCCGATCGGCCACGGAAACCCGGCAACTGCGAAAGCGACGGCAAATTCGGCTGATCACGCGCGGATCCGCCGATGTTTGCTTCTCCGGACTGACGGAATGACCTGCGCGGTTCCCTCGGCGAGCGCCGCGGGGCCGTGCCGCGGACGCACGCACGCCCGCGGACAGCAGATCACCCAGAAACGGAGCAAAATAGAATGAGATGGACCATCGCGGGCCCGGCCGGCGTCGTCGCCGCACTGACCGGACTCGCCCCCTTCGCACTCGCGGGACAGGCGTCGGCGCAGGACGGCGCCTCCGGGCACGGGCACCGCACTCACGTCGTGCGTCCGGGACACTCGATCCAGGCGGCCGTCGACCGGGCCCGGCCCGGCGACACCATCCGGCTCCTCCGCGGCACCTACTACGGGAGCGTCCTGGTCAAAAAGCGCCTCACCATCCGCGGCGCCGGCGACAAGACCGTCCTGCGGCCCGGACGCACCGACCACTGCGCCGCCGCCCAGGCGCCCGGCACCGGCATCTGCGTCATCGGCCGGCCCGGCCATCCCGTCAAAGGCGTCACGATCAAGTGCCTGACGGTGAAGAAATTCAAGAAGAACGGCATCTTCGGCAACTTCACCGACCGCCTCACCGTCGAGCACGTCCTGGCCGCCGACAACGGCGAATACGGCATCTCGGAATTCAATTCGACCCGCGGCCGGTTCGCCCACGACTGGGCCGTGCGGAACGGCGACGAAGCCGGCTTCTACGTCGGGGACATCGCCAACGCGCACGGCACGGTCGTCACCGCCAACCACGCCACCGGAAACGCCATCGGCCTGCTCGTCCGGCACGCCCGCAACGTCAAGGCGTGGGACAACGAACTCGTCGGCAACTGCACCGGCGTCGCCCTCGTCGACGACAGCCAGAAGGGCGGCCAGGGCAACACCAAGATCTGGAAGAACAACATCTCGAAGAACAACCGGCAGTGCGCCCCGCACGAGGAGGTCCCGGCGCTCGGCGGCACCGGCGTGCTGTTCTTCGGCGGCGACCACAACGTCGTCCAGAAGAACGTGGTGAAGGACAACCGGGGGAAGCTGCCCTACTCAGGTGGCATCGTGCTGTTCCCCGGAACACCGCCGCTGAACCGGCCCGCCCGCGACAACCTCGTCCAGTTCAACGTCGTCCGCGGCAACGCGCCGTTCGACCTGGTCGACAACAGCGGCAGCAAGACCAACCGGTTCCGCCACAACCACTGCCGCACCTCCAACCCGGCCGGCCTCTGCTGACCTGACCACCGCACCGGGAGACCGCGCGGGCGCCTCCAGCTCCCACGCGGTCTCCCCTCACACCCGCTTGTTCCGCGTGCTCCACCACGAGTGCTCTAGGCTGGGGTGGGACTCTTCCAGACACGTCACGACCGAGAATCCGCCGATGGGGCGAAGTGACCGTGCCTCACCGGTGCCGCCGAGCGCGAAGGACGGAGCATGAGGGCATACGACCTGCTGCGCCCGACCGCAATCGCGATCATGGAACGTTTGGACGCTTATGGCGTGGAGCTGGACGACCAAGGGGTGCACGTCATGATGAGCCCGGTCAACCGGCACGAGCTGGCGATCGCGCGTCTGAGGCGGCAACTGGAAGCTCAGCTCGGCCCGGACATGCTGGCCCATGGCGGCACACCCGAAATCGACGATCCGGCAACGGGCCGGCTGCGCAGGCCGGACCTCGTCGTCGTCCCCGAGGCCGCACTCGAACGCCCCGGCCGGACGTATCTGCGGCCGGAGGACGTGGAACTGGTCGCCGAGGTGGTGTCCGTCCCCAACCCGGAGAACGACTACGAGAACAAGGCGGCCGACTACCCGGCCATGGGCATCCCGACCTACCTCATCATCGATCCGCGCAAGTCGACGGTGACGGTGCTCAGCGATCCGGGCTCCACGCCCGAGGGCCCGCGCTACCGCAGGCGCCACGATCATGTGTTCGGAGACCAGGTCGAGGCCGGCGGATACACCATCGACAGCGGTGCCTTCCTCCCTTACGAGGACGAGTCGTGATCACCATGTCCCTGGGAACATCCGCCGCTTGAGACGGCCCGCGACCGCCTCGGCCGCCGCGTCCACGTCCGAGCACGGAGCCAGGACCTCCCCTCGTCCACGCTGCGCCTCGCCGTACACCCACCCACCGCCGCGAACGGCGCGGGCGCGGACCGCGAGCCCGACGTCCCGCACGTACACCCAGAGCAGAGGCACCGGCAGCGGGAACTCTTCGCGCCGGTACAGGCGGACGAACCGCCACCCGTCCGGTTCGAGCGCCACCGCGAGAGCCTCCAGGTGCCGCACCGCCGTCTCCGACCGCCGCCGCGTGCGCGTCCCGGTCAGCACGCGCCCACCGCCTTGAGCGCGGCGCAGACCCACTTGCCGCGCGGACGCGTCTCCTCCACCCACGACCGGACGGCCAGCGCGTCGACGATCGACAGCCCCCACCCGCCGTTGTCGTCGAAGTTCTCCTCCCGCAGATCGAGCGTCTCCAGGGAGAGTTCGACGCGACGCGGAGCCGGCCGCGCCGCGCACCCGTCCCACACTCCGAGGACGACCTCCCCGGCACCGAGCCCGACATGCACCTTGATCGTCTCGAGTCGCTCGGACGCCCGCAGCGCGTTCGCCACGAGTTCCCCCGTGATCGAAAGCGCATCGGGCACCATTTCCGGCATTTCCCATCCGATCAGCGCATGAGCAACCTGATCCCGCGCCAGCCCGGCAACCGCCAATGAGACCGGAAATGCCCGAGTAATCCGAGTTTGCCGTTCCGTCACTTCCATCACCACCACCTCCACCGAAATTTTCCTGTGAACCGAGTCACAGATTCCTCCGACACGGGACCGATGTCGCACGTACGCCGCGTTCTGAGAACATCTCGGAACAGGGGGAAGCTCATGGCTCGCAAGCGATCACCCGAAGAACTCCCCAAGCCGCAGACCAACCTGCGGGACTTCACCGCCTACTACATGCGCTTCCAACGCACTCAGCGAGGACTATCCGGTGAGGCGCTCGGCCGGGTCATCGGCGCAGGCAAGTCCCAGGTGTCCCGAATCGAAACGGGAATCGACCGTCTGGACGCGAAGCAGGCGGCCCTGCTGGACAAGGCATGGAATACCGGGCGGCTTTTCTCCTTGCTCGTCTGGTATGCCGCGGTCGGCCACGACCCCGCGTGGTTCGCCCAGTACGTGGAACTCGAACAACGCTCCGATATGCTGAGGCTCTACGAAGCCAATGTCATTCCGGGGATCTTCCAAACGCCGGAGTACGCCGATGCGCTACTGCGATCAGGCATCGAAGCCGACCCGGACCGACTCCTCGCCGACCGTCTCGAACGGCAGAATCTGCTGCTTCGGACACCTCCACCGCATGTCACGGTGATCCTTTCCCAGAACGCCCTCGACTGGCCCATCGGCACGGCCGAGATCATGCGCGCGCAACTCGCTCGCCTCCTGGAGGAGGCTGAACGCGTCAACGTCGTCGTCCGAGTGATTCCGCGTTCGTGGGCGACCGGAGCCCACGCCGGTCTCGACGGCTCCTTCCATCTCATGAGCGGCGATGACTTCGGAGAGGTCGCCTACACCGAGTCCCCCGGCGCCGGACGCTTGGTGGCATCCCCGGCGGACGTGAGATCGTATGGCGTACGGTACGAGCGGATCAGCGCGATGGCGCTCGACGAAGGGGCGTCCTTCCAGATGATCCAGAGAATCATGGAGGAAACGCGATGTCCCTCCCAGCATGGCGAAAGTCGAGCCGCAGCGGAACACAGCAGGGTGCCTGCGTCGAGGTCAGCCAGCTGACCAGCGGCGTCGGCGTCCGGGACAGCAAGAACCCGCAGCTCGGCCACCTCACCCTCGCCCCCGGCACGTTCGCCGACCTCATCGCGCGCGCCAAGCGCAACGAACTCGACCTCTAACCCCGCCCCCACGTTCGAGATGATCCAGAAGATCATGGAGGACATGCGATGACCGTCCCCCTGTGGAGGAAGTCCAGCCACAGCGGTCCCGAGCAGGGGGACTGCGTCGAAGTCGCCGACGTGGCCTCCGGCGTCGGCGTCCGGGACAGCAAGAACCCGCAGCTCGGCCACCTCACCCTCACCCCCGCTACGTTCGCCGACCTCATCGCGCGCGCCAAGCGCAACGAACTCGACCTCTAACCCCCACCTCCCTTCGTTGAGTTGTGGGGGGGGGGGGGGGGGTGGGGGGGGGGGGGCCCCCCCCCCCCCCCCCGAGACACC
>NZ_WBMS02000028.1:46930-123459 GCF_008923205.2 Actinomadura physcomitrii
TGGTTATGAGGCGCCTCATAACCACGACACGCCACAAGTCAACGACCGCGGCAGGCGAACGCCCGTCCCGGGGGGTGGACGGGACGGGCGTTCGGGCCCGGCCGCGGCTCAGGGGGCGCCGCGGCGCGGGGTCAGCTGTAGTACTCGACGAAGGGGACCTTCTTGTCGGGCTGCGTCGCGGTGCCGGCGCTGACGACCGCGGTGGTGCCGGGGCGGGCGTCGGCGTCGGACGCCTGGACGGTGCCGGTGCGGGCGGGCCCGTTGAGGGTCGTCCAGGACGTGCCGTTGTAGTGCATGTACTGGGTCCGGGTGCCGGTGGTGATCGGCAGCATGACCACGCCGCCCTTGCCGTCGGCCGACAGCCCGATGCCGGCCGTGTTCAGCGGCGTGTTGATCGTCTTCCAGGTCTTGCCGTCGTAGCGCAGGATCGCGTTGGTGATCTGGGCGTTCTGCCGGACGCGCAGCACGTACACGTTCGTCGGCGAGTTCGCCACGATCTTGTACAGAGTGCCCTGGTAGGCGGGGACGCCGAGGGAGCCCGGTACGGCGATCTGCTTCCACGCCGTGCCGTCGTAGTGCATCACCAGGCCGGTCACGGACGTACCGGTGGCGGACGTCGTCCCGGCCAGCCAGACGTCGTTCTTGGACTTCACGTCCACCGCGGTGATCGCGGACGAGGCGGGCAGCGGGACCTTCGCGTCCACCCAGGCGGTGCCCGTCCAGCGCAGGACGGCGCTGAGGCCGCCCGCGGTCGCGTCGATGCCCGCGAGGGAGTAGGCGGTGCCGTCCGGCGCGGCCGCGACCTGGCTCGGCAGGCCGACCAGCGGGTAGGTCACGCTGCTCCACGTGGTGCCGTTCCAGTACAGGCCGACGGTGCCGCCGAGGTTGTAGCCGATGATCCACGCCTTGCTCGCGCTCGCGACGGCGACGTCCGTCGGGGTGAACCCGACCGGGCTCGCCTGCGCGACCCACGCCGACCCGTTCCACTTGGCGATCTTCGCCTGAGGGCTGAAGAACGAGCCGGCGGCGCCGACGGCCCAGCCGGCGTTCGTCGCGCCGAAGTCGACGTGGTCGAGGCTGCCGTTGTAGTTCAGCCCGGCGCCGCCGACGTTCTTCCACCCGGCGGCGGCCTGGGCGGGCGCGGCGGCGAGGGCGAGCGTTCCGGCACCGCAGGCGATGGCCAGGGCCGCGGCGGATACCGCGTTCCGTCCCATAGAAGCTCCCAAGATCAGTTCAAGCGCACGGCAAAGAGTACGGGAAGACTTACTTCCGAGTAAGAGGGACTTTCCAGGCGGCCGGAACAGGCCGCTTCCGTCCCGCGCACCCCACCGGTCCCGGGAACGGCGAACGCCCGGAGCCGTTGCGGCCCCGGGCGTCCGGCACGCCGCGGGCGGTGACCGGAGCGCGTCCCTCCGGTCACCGCCCGCGGATCACCGACGGAAGGCGATCGCCGCGACAGCGGTCACTCCGAGGCGGTCACCGAAGGCGGTCACTCGCCCTTCCAGTTCGGCTTGCGCTTCTCGGCGAAGGCCGCCGGGCCCTCCTGCGCGTCCTTGGAGGTGAAGACCGGCAGCGTGATGTCCTGCTGCTTCTTCCACGCCTCGGCGGACGACCAGTCGGCGGACTCGACGATGACCTTCTTGGTCGCGGCGAGCGCCAGCGGGGCGTTCTCCGCGACCTTCAGGGCCAGCTCCTTGGCCGCGGCGAGCGCGCCGCCCGGCTCGGCGAGCCGGTTGACGAACCCGAGCTCGGCCATCCGCTCCGCCGGGTACTTGTCGCCGGTCAGGGCGATCTCCATGGCGATGTGGAACGGGATGCGCTGCGGCAGCCGCAGCAGCCCGCCGCCCGCGGCGACCAGGCCGCGCTTCGGCTCGGGCAGCCCGAACTGCGCGTCCCGGGACGCCACGATCATGTCGCAGGACAGCGCGACCTCGCAGCCGCCGGCCAGCGCGTAGCCCTCCACCGCGGCGATCAGCGGCTTGGCCGCCGGGCGCTCGGTGATGCCGGCGAACCCGCGGCCCTCCACGGTCGGGTTGTCGCCCGTGAGGAAGCCCTTGAGGTCCATGCCGGAGCAGAACGTGCCGCCGGCGCCGGTCAGGACGCCGATGGACAGGTCCTTGCGGGAGTCCAGCTCGTCCAGCGCCGCCGCGATCCCCTTCGCCACCTCGCCGTTGACCGCGTTGCGGGCCTCCGGCCGGTTGATGGTGATGACGAGGACGGCGCCGTCTTCTTCGGTGAGAACAGCGTCGGTCATTCAGTGCCTCACTTCGGCTGGAAGCGGATGCCACCGTCGAAACGGATGGTCTCGCCGTTCATGTAGTCGTTCTCGATGAGGGACTTGACCAGGTGCGCGAACTCCGACGCCTTGCCCATCCGCTTCGGAAACGGCACCGGCGCGGACAGCTTGGCCTTGAACGCGTCGGCGGCCTCGCCCTCGCCGTAGATGGGGGTGTCGATGATGCCGGGGCAGATGGTGTTGACGCGGACGCCGATCGCGGCGAGGTCGCGGGCGGCCGGCAGCGTCATGCCGATGATGCCGCCCTTGGAGGCCGAGTAGGCGATCTGCCCGGTCTGGCCCTCGATGCCGGCGATGGACGCGGTGTTGATCACCACGCCGCGGGCGCCGTCGGCGTCGGCGGGCTCGGTCTTGGCGATCGCCGCGGCGCCGATCCGCATCAGGTTGAAGGTGCCGATCAGGTTGACCCGGATGACGGTCTCGTAGGACGCCAGGTCGTGCGGGGAGCCGTCGCGGCCGACGGTGCGCGAGGCCCAGCCGATGCCGGCGCTGTTGACGATGACGCGCAGCGGGGCGCCGGTGTCGACGGCGGCCTGGACGGCGGCCTGCACCTGCTCCTCGCTGGAGACGTCGGTCTTGACGAAGACGCCGCCGACCTCGTCGGCGACCTTCTTGCCCTTGTCCTCGTTCATGTCGGCGACGACGACCTTGGCGCCTTCGGCGGCCAGCGCGCGCACGGTGGCCTCACCGAGGCCGCTCGCGCCACCGGATACGACGGCGGAAACTCCGTTCAGGTCCATAAGCAGCACCTTACGTGAGGGACCGAATGTGGTTCGGGATGATGTTACCCAGACGTCATCCCGGTGTTCTGCTCACACCCCGGCGGATTGCCCGGGCGCGATGTTACTCGGGAGTCACAATACGGCGAGCGTTTGCCGCAGGACGCCCCGGGCACCCGTCGGTGCATGACCGAACCTCCGGCACAGAGCCAGTCCTACCCAGGCCACACGGGGGACATGACGCCCGAACCGCGCGACGAGATGCGCGGGTACACCGGCAGCGGCCTCCTCGACGGCAAGCTCGCGCTGATCACCGGCGGCGACTCGGGCATCGGCCGCGCGGTGTCCGTGGCGTTCGCCAAGGAGGGCGCCGACGTCGCCCTCACCTACCTCGACGAGGACGACGACGCCCGGCGCACCAAGGCCCTCGTCGAGGCCGAAGGCCGCCGCTGCTTCACCTTCGGCGGCGACCACGCCGAGGAACGGCACTGCCGCGAGACCGTCGAGCACGCCGTCCGCAATCTCGGCGGACTCGACGTCCTCGTCCTGCACCACGGCACGCAGACCCCGGTCAAGGACGTCCGCGAGATCGACGACGCCCAGCTCCAGCGGACGTTCGCCGTCAACGTGTACGCGCTGTTCTGGACCGTCCAGGAGGCCCTCGACCACATGGGGCCCGGCTCGTCCATCGTCTTCACCGGGTCCATCAACGGGCTGCGCGGCAACAAGACGCTGATCGACTACGCCGCCGGCAAGGCCGCCGCGATGACCTTCGCCACCTCCCTCGCGCAGAACCTCATGGACCGCGAGATCCGCGTCAACTGCGTCGCCCCCGGACCCGTCTGGACGCCGCTGATCCCCGCCACCTTCGACGCCGAGCGCGTGGAAGGCTTCGGCGGCCAGGCCCCGATGGGCCGCCCCGCCGATCCCGACGAGATCGCCCCCTCCTACGTCTTCTTCGCCGCGAACCGGCAGTCGTCCTACTACACCGGCCAGACGCTGGTGCCCGCCGGCGGCGAGATCCACCCCGGCTGAGACGCCCATGGAGTTCCAGCGCAGCGACCCCTCCGAACCCGGCTTCGCGCGGCGCAGGTGCGGCAAGGGCTTCACCTACCTCGGCCCGGACGGCCGCCCCCTGTCCGACCCCGCCGAGCGCGAGCGGATCCGCGCCCTGGTCATCCCGCCCGCCTGGCAGGACGTGTGGATCTGCCCGGACGCCGACGGCCACATCCAGGCGATGGGCACCGACGCCGCCGGGCGCCGCCAGTACCTGTACCACGAGGCGTGGCGCGAGCAGCGCGACCGCGAGAAGCACGACCACGTCCTTGAGCCTGACGGCGGCCGACAGCACGCGCTCGCGGCGGTAGCAGGTCGCCGCCTACCTCGGCAACACCCCGGCCGTGGCGCGCGTCTCCTACATCGACCCGCGCATCATCTCCCTCTACGAGTCCGGCCGGACGATCGCCCCGGTTCTTACCAAACTCGGCGTGGACGCCTCCCCCGGCGAACTGGCCACCCAGGGCCCGGTCGAACAAGCCGTCATCGACCTCCTGCAACCCTGACCCCGAACACCCACCGTCTCCAGACGACCACCGGACTAAGTAACGATCACCAGCCCAGAACGCCCCCGCCTTCGAACGACCACCAGCCCCAGGCCGCCACCGGACTTTGAAACGATCACCAGCCCGGGGACAGCCACCAGACCCCAGACGACCACCGGCCCGGACGACCACCGAGCCCAAGCGGCCACCGGTCCCCAGGACGGCCACCAGACCCCGAACGATCACCAAGGCCCCAGACGACCACCGGCCCTGAAACGATCATTCAGCCTCAGGCGGCCACCCACCCCAATGATCATCAGACTGCGGACGATCACTAGACCTCCGGGCGCTCACCAGGTCTCGGGACGGGCATCGGCCCCCGGCGGGGGTCACCAGGCGGAGACGCGCTCCTCGGCGCGTCCGGCGCCCGCTGCTCCGGCCGTCTCCGGGATCTCCAGGTAGTACAGGGCGTAGGCGTGCTGGATCACCGGCAGCGCGACGTTGCGCACCCGGACACCGCCCTGCGTCATCCCCTTCTCCGTCCCCTTGTGGGCGTGCCCGTGGATCGCCAGGGCCGGCGCCGCCGCGTCGATCGCCTCCCCCATCAGGTAGCTGCCGAGGAACGGGTAGATCTCCGGCGGCTCGCCCTCGAGCGTGTCCTCGGCGGGCGAGTAGTGCGTCAGGCTCACCCGCACGTCCGCGTCCAGTTCCAGCAGCGCGGTGCCGAGCCGGTCGGCGAACGACTTGGTGTGCCGGATGAACGCCTTCATCTCCGGCTCGCCGAAGTCGCTCGCGCACTTCCCTTCGAACCCGCCGCCGAACCCCTTGCCGCCCGCCACGCCGAGCCGCGCCCCGTCGCAGTCGACGACCGTCCCGTCCCCCTCCAGCACGATCGCCCCCGCCTCGCGCAGGACGTCGGCGATCTCCTCCTCGTGGTCGGAGTGGTAGTCGTGGTTGCCGAGCACCGCAATTACCGGCACGCCGAGATTCCGGAGCTCGCCCGCCGCGACCCGGCCCTCCTCGACCGTCCCGTGCCTGGTCAGGTCGCCCGCGACGAGGAACACGTCCGCCTGCCGGGCCAGCTGCCCGAGCCGTCCCCGGTACGCCCCGGCCATGTCGGCCCCGACGTGCAGGTCCCCGGCCGCCGCCACACGGATCATGACAGCCACTCCTCCCCCTCGGGCTCCGGCACCGCGACGACGTGCACCTCGTTGCAGATCTCGTGCCCCTCCGCCGCCGCCCGGGCGGCCTCCTCGACCTCCCGGCGCTGGTCCTCGCTGGCGACCTCGCCGCGCAGATGCACCACGTTCCCGCGCACGTCGACGCGGATGCCCAGCTCGTGCGCGCGCGAGGCGAGCGTCTCCTGGATGTGCGCCGGCAGGTACTCGGTCACGGCACGCTCCCTTCGATGACGCCGAGCCGGGACAGCAGGGTCAGGAAGGCGTACGCGTAGGGCGACTTCGCCGTCTCCTCGGCCACGTACGGCCAGTCGACCTGCTCCCGCAGCGCCCGGCTGACATGCAGGAACCCGCTGAAGTCGCATGCCGTCTCGCTGAACGCCAGCAACCGCATGATCACCAGTTCCGTGGCGGGCAGCACCGGCATGTACACCGCGCCGACCGCCATCTCCGTGGCCCGTCCGAGGAGGGCGCCGTCCACGGGACGGCCCGACGGCGTGTGGATCAGGTCGATGAGGTGCTCGCCGTCGCACACCTTGGCGAGCCAGTTCTCCGGGCTGTCCATGTGCCCCATGCCGGCTCCGGCGAGCGCGGTGAGCGCGTCGTCGACGTCCCGCTCCCGCACCACGAAGTCCACATCGTGCGTGGACACGGCGGCGCCGTGCGCGTACGCCGCGAACCCGCCCGCCAGCGCGTACTCGACCCCGGCGTCGCGCAGCGCGGCGGCGGCCCGCTTGAGGCTCAGGAGCAGGCCGTCCCCGGCACCGCCCGGGCCCGGCGATCCGCTGCCCCGGACCACTCCGAGGTTCGGCACGCTGCCCGCGCGCCTCGTCCCGGCCTGCACATCCCCCACACGAACCCCTGTTTCCTAGCGCTCACCGCGCCGGTACCCCGGAAACCCCAGCTCATGCCACATCCCAGCCGCAGCCGCGCCGCGTCCCCGACCGCATTCCGTCACCACGGTCGGCGCCCCGGGCGCGCGACAGACGGCGGGCGACGGACGGCGGGCGACGGGACGACAGGCGACGGGACGACAGGCGACGGGCAGGGAGCCGGCGGTCGGCATCGCCCTTCGCGACAGCGCGGCTCGGTGTCCGGGTCAGCGGGCTGGGGCCCGGTAGGTGGCGGGCGGGGTCGGGGTCGTGCCGAAGCAGGTGGCGACCGGGTCCTCGACGGAGCACCAGCCCGGCCGGCGGACCGGCACGTATCCGGCCGGGACGCCCCGGCCGGCGATGATCGAGCGATACGTCGCGACGGCGTCGGTCGGCCGGCGGCTCAGGGACGGATCGGTCAGCGCGTCCACCGTGTAGAGGCCGAAGCGCGGCTCGTAGCTGCCCCATTCGTAGTTGTCGGTGAGGCTCCAGTAGTTGTAGCCCATCACCTCGACGCCGTCGGCCATCGCCCGCTGCACCCAGTAAATGTGGTCGCGGAGATGGTCGCTCCGCGTGTAGCCGTCGGGGCGGGGCTTGCCGTTGTCGGTGGACATGCCGTTCTCGACGACGTAAACGGGCAGTTTCGGCAGCCGCCGCTGGTAGCTCTTGAGGACGTAGTACAGCCCCTCCGGCTCCGGGTCGATCTTCCAGAACTCGCCGGTCAGCGAGTAGCCGGCGGTCAGGTTCTGGGCGTTGGCGCCGTAGTAGTAGTCGATGCCGAGGAAGTCGAGCTTGTCGGTGACGTCGTTGAAGAGCGCGGCGTCGAAGATGCCGTTCAGCGCCGTCCCGTAGGCGACGTTCGTGGAGACGGGAGCGCCCGGGTCGAGCTTGTGGATCATGTCGTAGGCGGCGCGGTGGGTCCTGGTGAGCGCGGTCCGCATGGCGGCGAGCTGCCCGAGGTTCATCGGCCGCATGGTCAGCTCTTTGTACATGTAGGCGCTGGCCTCGTTGAACGTGATCCAGATGACGCCCTGGTGCTTGTAGCGGTGGACGATGAACCGGGCGTTGCGCAGCCAGTCCGCCTGCGTCTCCGGGGCGTCCCAGGCGCCCTGATCTGCGACCCATCCGGGGTACACCCAGTGGTCCAGCGTGATCATCGGCCGCATGCCGGCGGCGCGGATCCGCCGGACGAGGTCGTCGTAGTAGGCGATCGCCTTGGGATCGCGGACGCCCCGCTTCGGCTCGATCCTGGCCCACTCGATCGAGGTGCGGAACACCTTCACGCCGAGCTTGCGCGCGAGGTCGATGTCGCCCGGGTAGCGGTGCAGGAAGTCGACGGACTTCTTGTACGGGTCGCTGATGCCGGGCGCCTTCCGCTCTATGTAGCGCGTCCAGTTGCTGTCGGGGAACGAGCCCTCGCCCTGGAAGCCGGACGTGGCGACGCCCCAGAGGAAGTCCCGGGGGAACTTGGCGGTCGTCGGGGCCTTCGCGGTGGACGGCACAGGGCCGGTACGGGCGCGGGCGGCGGGTGAGGCGGTCACCGTGACGGCGGCCGCGAGGGCGAGAGCGGGGAGCACGCGCGCGAGACGCGTTCTGCCGGACCTGCGGAACACGGGACTCCCTCCGGGCACCGGACATGAATCTCTTTCGGACTACAGGCCCGGGAGGGGCCGCAGTCAATCCCCACTCCATGGCCGGATCCGGCAACGCAGCGTCCCCGATCCGCCACACGGTGGAGGGAAGTGACGCAACTAACACCTTCACCGCCATTGATCTATCCCCTTCTAGCAAGCGGAAACCGCCTTCGGATCCCGCGACCGCTCCAGTCGACCAGCCCCGCCCGAACAACGGAACCAGAACCGTGTTCTGTGGATAACTCCGCCGTGAGACGCCCGTCCAGAACGGGGAATCGTCCGGCCCGGCTACTAAGCCGAACATGGACGGACGCACACGCCGGGGCGCAAGCCCAAGCGCGCGCACAGGCGAGGGCCCCGCACCGGTCGACACCGGCGCGGGGCCCTCGGCCTGAGGCCCGTTCGGACCAGGCTTGTCCAGACCCAAGCGTGCCCTTGCGAGGCAGATCCCTTCAGGACAGGGCGGGGTAATCGGTGTAGCCGCCGTGGTCGCCTCCGTAGAAGGTGGCAGGGTCGGCCTCGTTGTAGGGACCGCCGGCCTTGATGCGGGCGGGGAGGTCCGGGTTGGCGAGCCACAGTGCCCCGAACGCGATCGCGTCCGCGACACCCTCCCTCAGCGCCTCCACGCCGTCCTCCGGCGTCGACGGGAAGGACTCGGGCGACGGGTGCGGATTGAGGATGAGCGTGCCGGGCCAGGCGGCACGGATGCGGCGCGTGCGCTCCCGGTCGCCCAGCTCCAAGATGTGCAGGTAGGCGAGCCCCAGCGGCGCCAGTGCCTCCACTAGTGCGGCGTACAGGTCGTCGGTGTCGCTCTCACTGACGCCGTTGGCGTCGCTACCGGGCGACACCCGGAACCCGACGCGTTCCGGTCCGATCGCGTCCGCGACGGCCTTCGCCACTTCCACGCCGAAGCGGATGCGGTTCTCGACGCTGCCGCCGTACGCGTCGGTCCGCCGGTTGCTGCCGTCCCCCAGGAACTGATGGATGAGGTAGCCGTTGGCGCCGTGCAGCTCCACTCCGTCGAACCCGGCGGCGACGGCATTGCGTGCCGCGGCGGCGAAGTCCGCCACGGCCTCGGCGATGTCGTCCAGGGTCATCTCACGGGGCTCGGGGTGGTCGAGCATGCCGTCCGGCGTCCACATCTTCTCGCCCGTGGCGATCGGGGACGGCCCCATGGGCAGCCCGCCGTCCGGATAGAGCGAGGGGTGCCCGACGCGTCCCGCGTGCATGAGCTGCGCGAAGATGACGCTGCCTTCCGCATGAACGGCTTCGGTGACCGCCCGCCACGCCTCCACTTGCTCGTCGCTGTGCAGCCCTGGTGTCCAGACATAGCCCTGCCCGCGCACGCTCGGCTGCGTCCCCTCGGTGACGATGAGGCCCGCGCCGGCCCGCTGCGCGTAGTACTCAACGTGCAGGGCCGTCACCTTGCCGTCGTGGACGGCTCTGCTGCGCGTCATCGGGGCCATCACCAGACGGTTGGACAGCTCCAGCTTCCCGGCCGACAGCTTCTCGAACAGTACGTCCATGACGTCCTCCAAGTGGCGTTCTCACTGGTGAAGAAGCTACGAGCGGGCCGCTGCACGGCGAATCAGTAAGGTTTCGGTAGTACGCCCCGTACTTTGGATTCGTGCTTTACGGGCGGAACGACGAACAGGCGCGGATCTCCTCGCTGCTCGCAGGCGCGCGCGACGAGGGGCGCAGCGGTGCGCTGCTCCTGCGCGGCGAGGCGGGCATCGGCAAGTCGGCGCTGCTTGAGCACGCCGCGGAACTGGCTTCGGGTGACGCCGGGGCGCGCGTCCTGCGGGTCACCGGCATCGAGGTGGAGTCGGGCATCGCGTTCGCCGGGATCAACCAGCTGCTGTGGCCCGTCCGCGACCGCCTGGCGGGCCTTCCCGGACCGCAGGCCGCGGCTCTGAACGCCGCACTGAGCGGTTACGGGCCGTTCGGTGACGTCCCGGCCGGCCGGGACCGGTTCACGACCGGCCTCGGCGTCCTGACGCTGCTGGCCGACCTCGCCGAGGACGGCCCGGTGCTCTGCCTGGTCGACGACGCCCAGTGGCTCGACGGCGCGACGGCCGAGGCGCTGCTGTTCGCCGCCCGGCGGCTCGCGGCCGAGGCGGTGGTGATGCTGTTCGCCGCGCGGGACGACGCGTTCACCGGCACCGGCCTCCCCGAGCTGCCGCTGCGGCGGCTGGGGCGCGACGACGCCGTGCGGTTCCTCGTCGAGCACGGTGTGTCGCGGGACGCGCGGGATCGGATCGTGCACGACGCGGACGGCAACCCGCTGGCGCTGCGCGAGTTCGGCATGACCGGGGACCGGCTGCCGGACGGGCCCCGCCCGCTGCCCGTCGCCGATCGCGTCGTCGCGCGGTTCCAGAGACGGATCGACGAACTTCCCGACAAGACCCGCCTGATGCTGCTCATAGCGGCGGCCGAAGGACGCGGATACATGCCGAGCCTGCTGGGCGCCGCGCGCGAATTGGGGGTCGGCCTAGAGGACTTGGTACACGCGGAACGGGACGGGCTGGTTGAGGTGAGCGGACGTTCCATCGCCTTCCGCCACCCCCTCATCAGAGCAGCCGTTTACCAAGGCGCTGTAGCGGCATGCCGCATCTCCGTGCATCAGGCATTGGCGTCGTCCTCAGAGGACGGCGATTGCCGCGCGCGGCACCGTGCATCGGCGGCTCTCGGGCCGGACGAGGACGTCGCAGTGGATCTGCAGGCCGCCGCAGAGCGCGCGCGGAAACGCACCGGCTACGTCACTGCGGCGAGGCTCTACCAGCAGGCGGCGGACCTCACGCCCGCCCGTGACGCACGGGCCGCACGGTTGCGCGCCGCAGCCGACATGATGCTCCAGGCGGGACGTCCGGACGAGGCGGAAGACCTCGCGTCCACAGCGGGCACGCTCACCGACGACTCCGCTGAGCTCGCCAGGCTCGGCCGTGTGCGCGCGGTGGTGGAGTACGAACGCGGTAACAGGCCCGCGGCCGCGCGCATGATGGTGGAGCACGCCGCCTATGCGGAGCCAGACGACAAAGCCGCGATGCTGCGAACGGGCGCCTCGTACGCCTGGGTTTCCGGAGAGACTCCGGCGCTGCTGCGCGCCGCCGAAGCGCTGCCGGACGACGCGGTGGTCCGCGGCCTGGCGCACCTCGCCGGGGACGACCTGACACACGGGGTCCCGCTGCTCGCCGGGCTGGTCGCGGTGGCGCGCGCGGCCACCCCGGAGCCGGCCGGGGCCGCCGGCCTGGACGAGGCCGCGGGGCTCGCGCTGATCCTCGGCGACGACGAGGCGGCGCTGGAACTGGCCGCCGCCGAGGCCGCGCGCTGCCGGCTGAACGGCCTGATCGGAGCGCTGCCGGGCGTGCTGCGGACGCAGGCGCAGGCACAGGTCGCGACGGGCCTGCACGCGGACGCGGAGGCCACACTGATCGAGGCGATCTCGCTGGCCTGCGACACGGGCCTGCCCAGCGGCGACTGGCGGCTCTCGGCGGTGTTCGCCCGCGTGGCCGCGGTGGAGGGCGACGAGTCGCGGCTGCACGAGATGCCGGAGCGGACCGATGAGGCGCTCGGCCTCCTCGAACTCGGCCTCGGACGCTACGACGACGCGCTCCGCCACCTCGAGGCCGTGCACCACCGCTACAGCGCGGACGCCATGCTCGCCGTGGCGGACCTCGTAGAGGCGGCCGTGCGCGCCGCACAGCCCGAACGGGCGCGCGCGCCGTTCGACCGGTTCCGTACCTGGGCCGATGCCGTGCAGCAGCCGTGGGCATCCGCCATCGCGCTGCGGTGCGAGGGGTTGTTGGACGACAGCGAAGAAGCGTACGCACAGGCCGTCCGCCTGCACGAAAAGGCAACGCGCCCCTTCGAGAAGGCCCGCACGGAACTCCTCTACGGGGAGTGGCTACGCCGCGCACGCCGCCGCTCGGACGCCCGTACACCGCTTCGCTCCGCGATGGAGGTCTTCGACCGGCTCCGCGCCAAGCCCTGGTCGGACCGCGCGCGCGCCGAACTGCGCGCGACCGGTGAGTCGGGCTCCGCGTCGGAGCCCACCGCGCCCGTGCTGCTCGACCGCCTCACCCCGCAGGAACTCCAGGTCGTCCGGCTCGCCGCCGAGGGCATCAGCAGCCGCGAGATCGCCGCGCAACTGTTCCTCAGCCGCCGGACGGTCGAGTACCACCTGTACAAGGCTTATCCCAAGCTCGGCATCTCCTCCCGCAAGGAACTGTCCCGCCTCACTCTGGAACCCTCCACCACATGACCGCACCCGCCCCGGCACGCTCGCACGCCGCGATGCGCGTGGCGCCCATTGGCGCATAGTTCGCGGGCGACCCGGCGGAGGCCGCCGACCAGGCGGCCTTGTCCGCCGGGGTGACACCCCCTTGACTGCGCCGTTTCAGGAGGCGGGCAGGTGGCGGTGGAGGAAGTCCTCCGTGAGCCGCCACGCCCGGTCCGCGGGCTCCGGCTGGTAGAACATCGGCGCCTTCCGGTTGTGGAAGGCGTGTCCGCCGTCCTCCTGGACGTGGATCTCCATCCGGTCCCGTCCGGCGACGGCGCGCTCCACCGCCGCGACGTCCTCTCTCGGGATGTAGTCGTCGGACCCGCCGAAGTGGAACTGCAACGGCGACCGCACCGCGTCCAGCGCCCCCAGCGCACCTGGAACACCGCTGCCGTAGAAAGAGACCACGGCGTCCGCCTCGGCCCGCGCGGCGAGCAGGTACGCCAGCGTCCCGCCGAAGCAGAACCCGAGCACGCCGACCCGACCGTCCACCTCGGGCAGGCCCTTGAGCGCCCCTAGCGCGGCCTCCACGTCGTCCTGGCCCTTGTCCCAGTCGAACTGCGACACCATGGACATTCCCTTGGGCAGGGCCTCCTCGGTGTGCTTCGTCGTCCAGTTCGGCTCGATCCGCCAGAACATGTCCGGGGCGGCCACCACGTAGCCCATGGCCGTCAGGTCGCCCGCGACGGCCTCCATGTAATCGCCCACGCCGAAGATCTCCTGGATGAGCAGGATCCCCGGCCCGCGCCCGCTCTCGGGCGTCCACACGTGCAGCCGGAACTCGCCGTCCGGCACCTGCACCGTCTCGGTTCTCGTCATATCACCCGATGATCGCGTAAACGGCACTGGCCTGCGCAACGGTCGCGTCGTTCGCCGTCATCACGATGTCGGCGAACGCCAGCGTCCGCCCCAGCTTGCCGAGCTTCACCGTCACCGACACGTCCGTCCCCACCACGGGCCGCATGAACGCCGTGTTGAGCTGGACCGTCGTCATCGGCACAAAGCCGCCCTTGGCCCCCGCCACAGCGATGACCACGGCCGTGTCCGCGGCGGCCATGAGCGCCTGCCCCGACATGGCGCCGCCCTCCCGCGCCAGCCGATCCGACCACGGCAACCGCAGCACCGCGGTCCCGTCCCCCACCTCCTCTACGACGAGCCCCAGTTCCAATACCCAGGGCGCGAAGTTGTCACGAAGGATCCCAGCAGCGTCCTCAGGCTTCACCGTCACACCGTCATGATGCACGCTGTGGGCATGCACGAGGAGATCTTCCATCCCGCCACCTATGCCGCCGGCGTCCCCTACGGCGTGTTCCGGAAGCTGCGCGCCGAATCCCCGGTCGCCTGGATCCCCGAACCCGCCGTCGGCACCTGGCCCGCCGGCACCGGCTACTGGGCGGTCTTCTCGCACGCCGACGTGAAACACGTTCTGCGCTCCCCCGAACTGTTCTCGTCCCATCTCGGCGCCACCCAGATCCGCGACCCCGACACGCCCGAGGACCTCGCGTTCGTCCGCGCGATGATGCTCAACCAGGACCCGCCCGACCACTCCCGCCTGCGCCGCATCGTCGCCGCCGCCTTCACCCCCCGCGCGGTACGCGCCCTGGAGGAAACGATCGACGAACGCGCCCGCGCCCTCATCGCCTCGGCCCTCCACAAGGAGACCGACTTCGTCGAACTGGCCGCCGACCTGCCCGTATGGACGCTCGCGCACATCATGGGCGTGCCCGACGAGGACCGCCGGCTCCTGTACGACTGGGCGTCCCGCGTCATCGGCTACCAGGACGACGAGTACGCCGGCCTCTCCACCGCGGACGCCGCGTCCATGAGCCCCATGGCCCAGAAGGCCATGCAGTACCGCCCCACCTCGTTCACCCACCCCGACGGCCGCCCCGTCAACCCGCGCTCCTACACCGCGCTCGCCGACATGTTCGCCTACGCCCACGCGCTCGCGGCCGTCAAGAAGGAGAACCCGACCGCCGACATCATGTCCCGCATGCTCGAGGGCGGCCTCACCGACCACGAGTTCGAGAACATGTTCTTCCTCTTCGCCGTCGCCGGGAACGAGACGCTCCGCAACAGCATCCCCGGCGGCCTGCTCACCCTCCTCGACCACCCGTCCGAACTCGCCCGCCTGCGCGCCGACCCGTCCCTCCTGCCCACCGCCGTGGACGAGATGCTCCGCTACTGGCCGCCCGTCATGGACTTCCGCCGCACCGCCACCCGCGACGTCACCCTCTCCGGCCAGAAGATCGAAGCCGGTCAGAAGGTCGTCGTCTACCACGCGTCCGCCAACCGCGACGAGACCGTCTTCCCCGACCCGGACCGCTTCGACGTCTCCCGCACCCCCAACGACCACGTCAGCTTCGGCTTCGGCCCCCACTTCTGCCTCGGCGCCCACCTGGCCCGCACCCAGATGCGCGCCGTCTTCCGCGAACTGCTCCCCCTCCGCATCGAACGCACCGGCCCCGCCGTCCGCCTCGCCTCCAACTTCCAGAACGGCCTCAAGCACCTCCCGGTCCGCCTAACCCCCGCCCGGTAACCCCGTCGCGAACCCCACCCCGCTCTCGGTACGCTTGCTGGACGGGTCGCTAGCTCAATTGGCAGAGCTCCGGACTTTTAATCCGTAGGTTGTGGGTTCGAGTCCCACGCGACCCACCACCCCTGACCAGGGCAAACGTGAATTTGCCCAGCTTGTCCAGCGCCCGACCTGTCCCAGTTTGTCCCCGTGGCAGCTCGGTGGCGGCTCGGCGGCTCGATCCGGGCCCTGCATCGGCGCTGGTAGCACCCCGAACCCCGGGTACTCGTCGCCCGCTCAAGCCGGTTATGTCACCCCACAGAACCAGCGGCCAGGGCCGCCAGAGCAGTCAGCACTACTCTTCCGCAGGCGCGAATCCGCAGGCTCGCATCCAGGCGCAGGCGACTGAGGTGCCACGCCCCGCCTCGCCGCCGAGAGGGTAATCGGGCCATGCTGATCGCGCTTCACGGCACCGCCTTCGTGAGGCCGGGTTCAGTCGGGCCTCCGGGGTAATCGTCAGGCTCGCCCGCTGCATCACCATGGTCATCATCTGGAACGACCTGGCCTGCGGCGACTGCGAAGCCGCCGCCGTCCTGGTCGCCCTCAACTCGGTGTTCTAGGTCGTCGCGTTCGACATGCTCGGCTGGTTCTACCTGCAGATCCTGCCGGGCTGGCGCGGCCTGGACACAAGCCGTCTGGACATCTCCACCGGCAAGATCATGGTCAACGTACTGGTGCACGATCCTCGCGATGGCTCCTGGCCGCCTGGACGGCTGCCCGCGTTGCGTAGAGGTGGCCGTCCAGGCCAGTGTCCAGCCAGGTGACCGGTTGCATGGACGCCACGGAAAGCCCCTGCTTCGGTAGCCGAATCGGGACTCAACGATCAGTCATGGATTGCTGCCCTGGCTGTCCGCGTGATCAGCACCAACGAAACGGCGGGTTCCGCCGATCCTGAGCAGACAACACTGGCTCCGTCCCAGCAGCCGCGCTCACCGCTGACGGAAGCGCAATCACATCCGCCCCGGAGACCAGTAGCCAGCTCGTCTGGACTTCCTGCTTTGTCAGACCAACGGCGTAACATTCGGGGTCAGCGCGACAGGGGGCGGGATGTCGAATCCGAACTCGGCTCAGAAGCATAGGACACGTGGTCCAGACTCGCCGGCGAGGCGCGGGTGAAGAAGATCGGTTTGGGATCGCACATCGGTGACAGCGGGGTTGCGCTCATCCACCAGATGGTCAACCGGATGGGTTTCGTGTGGCACGAGCGCACCGGAACCCTTGATGCGGGGATCGACGGAGAGATCGAGCTGCGCGACCCGTCGACAGGGGAGGTCGCCAACAGGGTGATCTTCGTCCAGAGCAAGGCAAGCGACCGCCCCTTCCCCGGAGAGAACGACCAGAGCTTCCACTACCTCTGCAAACAAGCTGACATCGACTACTGGATGAGCGCCGACAATCCCGTCCTGCTGATCTGCTCTCACCCGCAAACCGGCGAAGCGTGGTGGATGCACATCCAAAGCTGGTTCGCCGACCCGAGCCATCGCGCCTCAGGGCGCATCGACTTCGACAAGCGCACGCAGAGTTTCGACCACAGCACATCCCACCGGCTGCTCAACCTCGCCGATCCGCACGGCCACGCCCACGTTGCAGTGGCCGACGACCGACAGGAGAGCCTGACCAGCAATCTCCTCAAGGTCACCATCCCCGCGCTCCTCTATCGCGCTCGGACCACTATCACCGATCCTCGCGAGGTGATCACCCAGCAGCAGGAGAGCGGCACCGCGGACCTGCGACGCGACTTCATCCTGCGACGCGGATACCTCCATAGCTGGCTGCCCCCGCAGGAGACCACGCTCGGCCATGTCACCAGAGGCGCCACCGACGCGATCGAGACGGCGGAATGGGCCAGTGATCCCAACCGGCAGCGCTGGCTCGTGCAACTCCTCAACTACGCCCTGCAACGCGACGTGAACGTCGACTGCGACTGGCACAACGGGCGCAAGATCGTCTACTTTCGGGCCACCGCCGATCTCAGGCAGCGCCAGATCCGCGGCGCGAGCGGGCGAGCGCGATCGGTGTTTCACCCCAAGTTCAAGAAGAACAAGCCAGAGGAGATCAGCTACTGCAAACACGCCGCCCTGGAATGGAAATTCCTCCAGTTTGGCGGCGAATGGTACTGCGCGCTGAGCCCGACTTTCCACTACACCCGTGACGGCTACCGCGACTCGCTGTTCCTGTCGGAGTATCTGACCGGCATCAAACAACTCGACCGCAACCCTGCTGTCTGCGGCCACACCCGTATGTGGGCGACGTACCTCAAGGGTGATGAAGGAGTCCTCGTTCCCCGCGAGACGATCTTGACCTATGGCAACCTGCTGGACTTCACCGCCAACCGGGCCATCGACGATGCCTCATGGTTGGCTGACACCCGCGAGACTGACACCGACGACTCGGCCAGCAAGGAATCTCCTGATGCCGACGAGCTGGCATTGTTCGAGGTGAAGCAGTGAAGCTGACCGTCCTGGACGAGCCACCGCTGGAGTTCAGCGGCGGTGCCCGCCACATAGACCCGCGTCACGGCATCACCGACTACGGGCCCGCAGACGCCGCCAACACCGCTGTGCGTACCATCCGCGTCGGCATCGTCGGTGCTCCCGCGTCCATCCAAGGCCTGCGCCGCTGGTTGGATGGCTCCCGTCGCCCCATCGCCGCCAAGGACAGCCGCCTCGGGCGGCTATTCGTCCCTTTCCCCGGCTTCGACACCAGCACGGGCTTTCGCTCCACACTCGTGTGGGACTCGCGGCTGGAACGGCCAATCCGCGACCGTGATCTCAAGCACCTGGCCAACCTGCCGCCCCAAGCCGCGGTCAAGGCCGCCGTGGATCTCTACGCTGCGGAACTCGACGTTCTCGACGAAGAGCCCGGTTGTGACGTCGTCCTCATCGCCCGGCCCGAGCATCTCCCCGAACGGCCCGTACCCGAGGTTGATCCAGAGGCCCCCTGGAAGAAAGCACCGCCCGCTGAACCGGTTGACGACTTCCGCGCCCTCCTCAAAGCGGCAGCCATGCGCTACAGCCGCCCCATCCAGCTCATCCGACGCACCACCTGGGACTCCTCCTACGTGCCGCCCGGCAAAGAAAAGCCGCGTCTTCAGGACGAAGCCACACGGGCATGGAACCTGCACACCGCCCTCTACTACAAGGCCGGCGGCGTACCCTGGCGCCTACCACGCAAATCCACCGACCTCGACAGCTGCTATGTCGGCGTCACCTTCTACCGCAGCAGCAACCACACCACCCTGGAAACCAGCGTCGCCCAGGTCTTCAACCAGCGCGGCGACGGCGTCATCGTACGCGGAGCCCCCGCCAAGGTCTCCCACCACGACAAACAACCCCATCTCAACGAGAACGACGCCCACACCCTCCTATCCGACGCACTCGGCCGCTACCGCAAGGAGCATCGCCACCTGCCCGCCCGCGTCGTACTGCACAAGACCTCCTCATACACACCTGAGGAGATCGCCGGATTCCGCGCGGCTGCCGACACTGCGGACATCGACATCATTGAGCTGATCTGGTTCCCCGGCCACGACCCGGTACGGCTGTTCCGGCTCGCCACGCATCCGCCCCTACGGGGCACCCTGCTCAGCCTAGACGCGAGCCAGCACGTCCTCTACACCCGAGGCAGTGTCCCCTTCTACGGGACCTATCCCGGCATGTACATCCCGACGCCCCTGCCATTCCGCATGATCCAGACCGAGTCCAGCCCGGAATACTTGGCCGAAGAGTTGCTCGCACTCACCAAGATGAACTGGAATCAGACCCAACTCGACGGACGAGAGCCGATCACCCTGCGCACCGCAGATCGAGTCGGGCAGATTCTTCGCCATCTCCATCCGCGAGACCGCCCACAAGGCCGCTATGCCTTCTACATGTGAGATCAACACTCGCACCACTGTTCAACGCTCGCGACTCCCGACCAGATAATATTCTGGTGGGATGCGACCGGAATTCGCTGCACCGTCGAAGCGCCTGGATTTCTCCATGTTAAGACGGGTAACTCGGAATGATAAACTATCGGGGCCGTCACTGTTGATATCTGCACTACGCCACATTCATCCCGGCAGCGGCGCTGATCGCTCTCGTGGCCGGGCCTGAAGAAGACTCGATAACGCAGCGAAATCGAGATCGCGGCTCGGCCCCGGCGGAGGAGAGGATGATACGCCTGTGAGCGGCAATGAACCTTCTTTTAGGATCCACTCCCGCCCCCCTCTCGTCTTCCTTTCCGCAGGTTTGGGCACAGACGTTCGGCCAGTGTCGTTGATGCTCGGCGGCGGCGGGTTCCAGCCGTTGCAGTGGACCGAACTGCCCGAAGGGGGAATGGCCCGCGGCCTGGCCTCCACGCTGAGCAGATGCACCGCCTTGGTCGCGGTTGTCGACCGGCCACAGGTGGGGTCTGCGGTCATCCTAGAGATCGGCGCGGCCCTGGGGCGGGGCCTGCCGGTGGTCATCCTGGCGACGAACGCCGATGCCGCCACGGGTATCGGACCGGTGATCCAAGACCTGCCGACAATCGTGGTCAAAGGTGATCACGAGGCAGCTGGTACCCGCCTAATCGAGACCCTCCACGCGCTGATCGAGGCGCAATCGGCTGATCCCGGCACCGGTCTCAGATCGGTCCCTGTTATCCAGAGCGGATCCACCTTCACTGCCGGTGTCACCTTTGAGACGAAGGTCGCCAGCATCTTGGAGGAGCAGGGAGCGCGAGTCCTCCCCGAGAGGCTCGATCAGACGCCAGACACCGGGTATGACCTAGCGGTCTGGGTCGACGGGCTTCCCCACCCCAGCCTGAACCCGGTACTAATCCAGGTTAAACGACAACTTAAAACCGGCAGAGGCAACGACAGCATGGCCTTTGCCAAGAAACGCCTCCAAGCGACACTAGCCGCCCACAAGTGCGTCCTTGGACTAATCGTCGTCAACGGTTCACAGGAGCCCGACTGGAGCATCAGCTCGGGGTCTGCGATCGCAACGATTGGAGCCGAGACCCTTGCACGGATCAACCTCGCCGCGCTTCTCAACAGCGGGCGCAACCGATGGGTGCACCAGGCCGGATGACCGCCTACGATCTGGCGCGTATCCAGCGAGAGCTCGCGGGAATGGATAACGCCGCGAACACCACCGCCAAGGGCAACAATCTCCAGCACTTGACCGACTACCTGCTCAGCCAGATCCCAGGCGTCACCATTCGGGCCAAGAACATTCTCGACCACACCCGGAGCGATGAGAAAGACCTCTGGATCCGCCATTCGGGTGTGTGCAGTCTCCCGTTTTCCGACCTGTACCTGCCGGTGGAGTGCAAGAACGAGCAGCGATCCACCTCCGCGAGCGAGATCCGTGACTTCGCCGCCAAGATCCGTTACAGCTCGGGGACCGACGGGCTGCTGGTTACCCGGACAGGGCTGAGCGGCACCCCGGGAAACCGGGCGCATGACGCGATCCATCTGGAGCTCGCCAATCAGGTCCGGATTACAGTGATCACCTGCGCTGACCTCGACAAGCTTACAGATACTGACGACCTCGTCGAGCTTCTGAACGAACGCTTCTTCGAACTGAGGTCGAACAAGACATACGTCACTATCTGAACCGGCCCATGCTTCGGGAACTACCGTCGGGCCGAGATCATGTGGCGGCCATCAGGTCGGTGCGGGCGATCGGTGTTCACGGCGAAGGCTATGGAAGTCGTGAGGCTTCTGGAGCGCAACTGCGAACGTATTCATCGCTACGCGCGGCGTGCCTGGTTGTGGCGGAATGGGCGCCATCGGCAGCCAGGAACGATGATGAACGGCCGACCTCCCACGCCGTGTCGGCGCGATCCGCTGGAGCCTGATGAACCGTGGCGTATCAAGCCACGTGTCAGCCACCGCCGGCAACGCGATCGCCGACGGGCGGCGCCTGCGATCACCGGCATGATCGCCGTTGCGGGGTTGGCGGCGATGTTTCAGCTCGGTCACTGGTCGGGTGGTCGAGCATCGTCGGGTTCGGCCCACCAGGCGAGCGCGAGGACTCATTCGACGGCCCCGCTGGCGCCGGACGCCGAGGCACGGCGTCATGTGACGGCTTCCTCGGTTCCCCGCACCCCGCCATCCGTCTCGGCACGATAGCGGGCATCTCCCTGGACGGTCGGCGGCCGGCCCACCGACCCTGGAGTTTCCGTCACGCGCCGAGCTGCGGAAGCCGTGGTTCCGCAGCTGGAGGGCAAGCCGCGCGAGCACGTTGATCGTCTCCGTCCACGCCACCGGCAGCATGTTCACAAGCAACGCCCAGGGACGGCGGACACCGGCATGGGCGGGTCGGGAGTGCCTTCGCCGGTTTCCCGCACGACCGCACCCGTCAGGCCGCCTGCGTGTCGGCGCTGCGCGGGTATTTCGGCTGACTGGCGTCAGCCGAAATACCCGCGCGCCAACGGCCAGGCGGCCAGCGAGTTGCTGGTTAGGACGCGTCGGCTGCGGCCGCTGGTTCGGTGGTGTCGCCTTCGTTCTCGGCCGTTCCGTGGTCTGCTGTCGGTATCTCGGTGACCTTGGCGCTGGCTGGTCGGCGGCGCGGGCGGTGGGCGCCCAGGACGACGGCGGCGGCGTCTTCGGCCGATTGCTGCGCGAGTTGCGGCAGGACGCTGGTGTAGATGTCGGCGGCGATGGCCAGGGATGACAGGCGCAGGGTCTCTTGGACGACTTTGAGGTCGTATCCGGCGGCGAGCAGGAAGGTGGCGGCGCCGTGGCGCAGGTCGTGCAGCCGGACCGGTGGCAGTCCGGCCTCCATCGACAGTTGCTCGAACTGCTCGGTGACATCGTTGGGGTCGACCGGGCTACCGGTGGGTGTGGTGAACACGAATCCGGTCTCGGTCCATGCGTCGCCGGCGGCGAGGCGCTCGGTGTTTTGTCTCGCCTTATGGGCGCGGAGTTCCTTGATGGTGGTCTTGTCGAGGTTGATGGTGGCCTCTCCGGCGTCGGTCTTGGGTTTGCCTTCGAAGGTGTCGGGGCCTATCTGGGTGATCTGCCATCGGATCGTCGCGGTGCCGGAGGTCAGGTCGAGGTCGGCCCAGCGCAGCCCGCATGATTCCCCGCGTCGCAGGCCACGGAAGGCGATCAGGTGGAACTGGGCGTACAGCTGGTGCCCGCGGGCGCGGTCCAGGAACGTGCGGGTCAGAGCGGGTGTCCACACCATGACGCGTGACGGGCGCGGGGCGCCGATGTAGGCGTCCAGGCGGTTGATGTTCTGTCCGATCCGTTTGTGCGGCTCGAGTTGGGACAGGCGTCGGCGACGGGCGTTCATCGTCTCGATGTGCGCGGCGAAGTCGTGCTGCCATTGGGTGATGCGTTCGTCGGTCCACACCAGCGCCTTGGGTGCCTTGCCCGAGGGGAGTTCGACCAGGGCGGCGACATTGATGTCGATGAGGCGCTCGCGGACCGCCTTGGCCAACGCTGAGCGCAGGGTGGCGCGGATGCGGTGCTTGGTGGCCGCGCCAACCATCCGCTGTCCCTTGACCTTGGCTCGCAGTTTGGGGTCGAGGGTTTCGCGGGCACGGGCGACCTGCTGGTTGCGTTCGTCGATGGCGTCGAAGACGCGGTCGACGTCGCCGACCCGCAGCCGGTTCAGTGGGATGTGCCCGAGGTGGGGGTTGAGGTAGAGGCGGATGTGCTGGGCGTAGCTGCGGCGGGTGCCCTCGCGCAGGTTGCGGCGCCCGGCCAGCCACTGGTCCAGGTATTCCCCCACCGTCACCGACCGCGACAGGTCCTGCCCAGTGCGGATCTTGCGCCGCACCTCCTCTGGTTCGGGCAGTTGCTTGGTGGCCCGGACGGTGGCGGTGATGAGGTCGGCGATCTGCACTCGCGCGGTCTCGTCGGCGCCGGCGATGGCCAGGAGTTCCTTGGCCCGGTTCAGTTCGGCCTCGGCGTCCTCCTGGCGGGTGAATCCTTCCTTCCGGAGCGGGTTGCGGCGGACGCCTGCGGCGGTCAGCGGGAGTTCCAGCTGGTATTTCCAGGTTCCGTGGGTGCTGCTCCAGCGGCCGTTGCTGCGTCGGAGCTTCGGGCAGTTCTTACCCAGGCGTTTGCCGTCGTCGTTGCGGCATCCGCAGGTCTTGAACGTGCTTCCTTGAGCGGTCATTCAGTTCTCTTTCTGATGGTGTGCAGGCGGCCCGTCCGGGGTCGGCCGGTCGTGGGCGAGCCCGAGGACGGTGAGCAGGTCGGCGGTGCAGACGCGGTAGCTGCGCCCGACCTGAAGCACCCGGCAGGGGAAGCGGCCGGTGCGGGCGAGCTGGTAGGCCTTGGTGCGTCCGACCCCGAACACCCGTCCCGCGGTGACCAGGTCGATGGTGGCGGGCAGCGAATGGATCTCCGCCGCAGTCAGCCCTCTCACCGCACGCCACCGGCACCCGAGCCGCCCCAGCGGGGGGTGAAAGCGTCGTGCGGTGCATGAGCGTCCTTCAGCGGATTGGTGTAGTCCCGGTGGCCTGGGCGGCACGCGACATCCTGCGGACGCCCGTGGCCATGCAGTCCGGAGCGTCGGTATGCACCCTTGTCTCCGGGTCGCCGGTCAAGCCCCCGCTGCCAGCGCGGTCCGAAGACCCGAACGACAGTGACGGGAGGAGCGACGAACTGCGGCGCATTGGTTGAGGTGAGGTGCCAGGCGTTTCCGCACCGGTATGCGCGCAGCCGGGTCCCGGGAGCGGCGATTCGGGCGGCCCGGCGCGCATCGGCTCGGGTGGCATAGCGGGCTCGCCCGCACCGCCCGCAAAGGCCGAGCTGCAGTACCGCCAGCATTTCGCTGACCCGATCGGGTCTCCGGTCGTGGTCGGTTGTGCGGGCCATCACCGGTCTCCCTGAAGGTCGGCGGCTCGGTGGAAGAGCAGCAGGTCTTCGTGGGCGGTGGCGCAGGCGGGAAGACCGCGGTCGCGGGCGCGGCGGGTCTCCAGCATCTGGAAGAACGAGGCTCTGTTGACCAGTCGGCCTCCGCGCAGCCCGGCCAGCAGCGCCGCGTAGCGGCTGGCCAGGATCAGGCCGTTGCGGGCGGCGGTGTCGATCACCATGCCGGGCAGATCGATCAGCTCGCCCTTGACCCGGATCGGGCGGACGGTCACCGCGACCACACCGCACGGACGCAACAGCAGGGCGCTGCCGGCCAGGATGCGCCCGAAGCTGTCCAGCAGGCCCAAGAGGGGCTGGTGGGCGAGATTTCCGCGGTCGGTGGAGTAGCGGTGGTGGCGTTTGAGGACCTTGCCACCGCCGTTGTCTCGACTGGAACGGATGTGCCCATGGGTGTGGGAGCCGTAGGGCGGTGAGGTCAGGACCAACGCTGCCTTTCCGCGCAGTTCCTTATAGACGGTGGCGATGGTGCGGGCGTCACCGCAGGCCAGCTGGTAACGACCGGTGGCGCCCTGCGCGTGGGCGTGGCGGAGGTTGTTCAGGGTGAGGTCGACGAAGGCGCGTTCGTACTCCATGCCGGCGGCGTCGCGGCGGAGATGGATGGCCTCGACGAGGGTGGTGCCGATCCCGCACATCGGGTCGATGACCAGGTCTCCGGGCTGGGTGAAGGCGTCGATGACGGTGGAGGCGATGGCGGGCAGCATCTTGCCCGGGTGACGCATCGACTCGGGCGTGTAGCGGCCGTGGCGCTGCAGCCGGGATGGGCGCTGCCCGGTCGCCAGCACCGATGCCAGGAACTCCCGTCGAGTCAACTCGTTGCGGGTCGGCTGGTGGTTCATCGCGTCCTCCCGCCGTTCGGGCCTTCGGGACCGTCCGATTCCGCAATCCTTGGTGGTTTGGTGAACAGCGAGACGGTGGCGTGGACGTTGACGGTGGGCGGCAGCGACGCCGAACCGGTGTCGCGCAGCTGGGCCAGATCGGCGGGGCCGGCCTGGACGACCAAGGCGTCGCCGTCAATGGGGACCCGCAGGGCGATGACGTGCTGGGCGTAGCGGAACCCGACGCGTTGGGCGTGACCGATGATGCGGGGCGCGGGGTCGATGAGGCGTCCGGCGTGGTGGTGGAGTGTGGTGATGACCGCCAGGACGCCACCGGGCCGCAGGACTCGCCACGCTCCGGCCAGGAACAGCCCGAGCTGCTGGCTGGTCAGCATCCACAGCTCGGCCCGGCACGCCGCACACTCGCGTTCGGTGGGCTGTCGCGGCGGGCGTCCGCCGGTCTCATAAGGCGGTGGCGCGGCGATGACCAGGGCGACGTCGCCGAGCCGGTCGGCCAGCCCGCGGGTGATCTGGTCGGGCCGTGTCGGGCGCATCTGCACGCGTCCCAGCTGGGCGGTGTTCAGGGTGGCGCGCAGGCGGGTGCCGATGTGCTGGGCGAGCGGGAAGTGCGGGACCAGCGCGATGGCGCGGCGGTCCAGTTCTGCGGCGGCGGTCAGGGTGGCCTCGCTGGTGGTGAAGCCCTCGGCGACCAGGTCGCCTTCGCGCGTGCAGGTGCCGATGAGGTGGCGGGCCAACTCGCGGCCGACGGCTTGGCGGTGCCGGACGCAGATGGTGGCTGACGTGGGCCGTTTCGGGTGAGCGTCGGTTCGAGCCGTCGGGTTGTTTTCGGGAGAGTCCGAGCACAGCCAGACGGTCAATGGGACCATTCGCCGCTGAATCGGGCGATTATTGCTGCTCGGCAAGCGATTCGGGTCGGACGGTGTGCAATTCATGTGCTGGGTGACCCGTGGCGGCCACCCGATCCCCGTGCACTTATGAAGCACCGCTGAACAGCCTGGTTTTCAGGATCTGCTGCGTCAGTATCTGGTCAAGATGACGGGACCGGCTTTTGGGCTGTGTGCTCGCTGGGGCGTGGCCGCCGAGAAGCTGTGAACTTGTTGTCGGGTGGGGTTTCCGGGTGAAGGAACCGCTCTATCAGTGCTTCAAAGATTGATCAAGAAATGCGGCCGATCTCTGAATTCTGGGCTGCTGGGCGGTGCTTCATGGGTGCCAGTCGAGATCACCGGTGAACGGTGCGGGCCTCGGGCGGACGGCCAGAACCCGGTCCCCGCCGCACCATTCCGTCACTCGTGTCCAGCCAAGGAGGACACCCGAAGCCCAGGGCCGCACCGCTCCTGGTGATCCGGCTGGCAGCCGAATCCGCACCGACTCGTCCCGGAGACGCTGCCATGCGCACCCGCAAAAGCCCACAGCCGATCGACCGCCATCCGCGGCGGCCCGCCGCAGGCCTGTCCACCACCGTCCGAACATTCATCGCCCCCGGTGCCGAACGCAGGCCCCGACCATCCCGGCGGCGGCTGGTGGCCGCGTCGCTGGTGTGGACGGCCGGATGCGCGGCGACCGCGCTGCTGGTGCCCGGAGTGGCCGATGCCAGCACGCACCTCGCCGCAGCGGCTTCGCTGAAGGAGGTGATCGACAACCTGCGGAATGTGATCGTGGGGCTGCTGGTGGGGTTGGCGACGCTGTTCGCCACGATCGGCGGGGTCCGCTACATGCTCGCCGGTGGCGACCCCGGCGAGGTGGAGGCGGCCAAGAAGACCCTGCGGTACGCCGCGATCGGGTACTCGGTCGCGGTGCTGGCGCCGCTGCTGGTGAAGATGCTCCAGAGCATCGTCGGTACGCCCTCGTGACCGCAACCGCTAGCCGACCCGCCTGGACGCGTAGGTCTGCGGCGTTCACCCTGGCGGCGGCGCCGCTGATCGTGTTGATGGCCGCCGCGCTGGTGTATGCAGGAGCCTGTCCGGCCCTGGGAGCCGCTGACCCTGCGCCACATCCGACGGTCAACCCGTCACCGGATGCACCACAGACCCCGCCGCCACAGTCCCCGTCCCCGCAGACCGCGCCGCCGCACTCTCCAGCGCCCGCATCGCAGCCGCCTTCCGAGCCTGCTCCGCCGCCCGGCGGTCCGGCGCCGTCACCGACGCCGGGGCGCTCGCCGGCTCCGGCGACTCCGGGCGGTCAGGACCCGGCCAACGGCGAGGACGGTTCCGGGTGCGGGTTCATGGACATGGGGTGCATGGCCAAGCAGGCGGTGAACGGCTGGTTCGCTGATCTGGTCACCAGTGCCGCCAAGCCGATCTTCAACCTGCTGGCCGAGACGGTCCTGGCCACCCCGCCGCTGGACTCGCCGGACATGGCGCGCGCCAAGGACCTGTGGGGTGTGGCGCAGACCATCGCCAACACCTGCTACGTGCTGATCATCACCGTCGGCGGAGTGCTGCTCATGGCCGGGCATTCGCTGCCCGGCGGCGAGCTCACGCCCGGGCAGCTGGTGGCGCGGCTGCTGGGGGCGTTCTTGGCCTCCAACCTCAGCCTCATCGTCATCGGCTACGGGATCACGTTCGCCAACGGCTTGGCCGGCGCGTTCCTCAAAGCCGGGGCCGAGGCGGTCGACCCCGGCCGGGTCGCCAAGGTGATCGCCGGATACGTGGTCGCCAATCTGGTCCCGGCGCAGCCGTTCACGATCCTGATCGGATTGGGCGTGGTGGTGCTGGCGCTGTGCGTGGGGTTCATCTATATCGTCCGCATCGCGCTGACCATGGTGTTGATCGCCGCCGCACCGGTGGCGTTGATTTTCCATGCCCTGCCGGCGACCGACGGGCTGGCGCGGTTGTGGTGGCGCAGCATCACCGGGGTGCTGGCCATCGGAGTGTGCCAGTCGCTGATCTTGGCGACCGCGTTCCGGCTGATGTTCTCCAGCGTCAAGGGAACCGACGGCCACTTCCCGGGCCTGGCCTCCAACAGCACCGTCGACCTGCTGCTGGCGCTATGCCTGCTGTGGGTGATGGTCCGCGTCCCCGCCTGGGTCGCCCGCACCATCTGGCGGCAGGCCCAGCCGCGCCTGCTCACCGGACTAGTCAAGAGCCTCATCCTCTACCGCGGCCTGGGCGCCCTGATGAACCGCCGCGGCCCCGCGAGCAACTTCTCAACCCCATCGCCTGCTCCACCAACACCGCCGCCGACACTGCCACCTCCGTCGCCTCCGTTCCCACCGCCGACCCCTCGTCCAGGGCCGGCCTTGCCCAGCCCGTCTCGCGCTGCTTTGGCGCTGCCCGGTGCTTCACGCACACCGCTGGAGCTACCGAGTTCCGCGGAGCCGCCGGCGCTGCCCGGCGGGGCAATCCCGATGCCACCAGGAGCGATCCCGATGCCACCAGGACGACCGTCCGGCCCCGAGTCCAACAGCGATAGGCAAGGAGCCCACCACCCGATGCAGCTGGCGCTACCGAGCCCCGCCCAACCCGCGCCTGCCACCACGCCCAGGGCGCGTCGGCCGAGGCAACTGGCTCTGCCGATCCCCGTAACCCGAGTTCCCCGGCCGTCCACTCCGAGCACATCAGCGCCGCCGAATGCGCCGGCGCGGTCGCGACAGCTGATGATCCCCGGCATGCCCAGACGGCCTGTCCCGCGCCGACAGCTGACCTTGTGGATCGACCAGCCGAAGTCCCGGAGGCACCGATGACCGCTCGCCACCAGCAATATGCCGAAACGCCGATGAGCGTGAAGATCCCCGCCGACGTCGACCAGCCCGACAAGATCCTTTACGGACTCACCACCCGGCAACTGGCGATCCTGGCCGGCACCGCCGCCACCACCCTTTGGATCTTTTTCACCCTCGGCCCCTTGATGCCTTTCCCAGTGCTAGCGGCGCTGCTGGTCCCGGTCGCGGCGGTCGGATTCGTGCTGGCGGTCGCCCGCCACGACGGCATGAACCTCGATCGCTACATCCTGGCCGCCCTACGTCACCTGCGTGCCTCCAAAGAACGCGTCACCGCCGCAGAGTCGGTACAGCCGCCACCGGCCTGGTGCCGGATGCGCGGACGCTTGCCCGAACCCTTGCGGCTACCCGTGCATGCCGTCCGCGAAGACGGTGCACTGGAACTGGCCGACGGCGGTGTCGCAATCATCGTCCGCGCCGGCACGCTCGCCTTCGGGTTGCGGACGCCACGCGAGCAGGCCGGGCTGGTGGCGGTGTTCGGCCGCTGGCTCAACTCCCTGGACGCGCCCGTCCAGATCCTCATCCAAGCCAGCCCAGTCGACCTGACCGGGCTGGCCGACCACCTCAGCCAGCACGCACCTGCCCTTCCGGATCCGGTTCTGGAGCAGGCCGCGTTCGAGCATGCCGCGTTCCTCACCGACCTCGGCGACACGCACGACCTGCTCATCCGGCACGTACTCATCGTCATCATCGGCCACGTCCCAGCTTCACCCCCTTCTTCCGTCCTGGCGTGGCGGCAGCACGAACGGCGCCGGGTGGGACGTGACTCAGCCGCTGCAGTCGCCTTGCGACGCGCCGCCGAAGCGGCGCAAAGCCTGGCCGCCCTTGCCGTCCCGGCCGAGGTCCTCGACGCCGACAGCGCCATCGCCGTCCTAACCGAATCACTGTCCCCAGGAGAGGCCCATCTTGTGGATAACTCCACTCTTTGTGACGTGATCACTCACCGGCAGGAGGCATGATGCGACCTTCACTCAGCGCACTCGCACGCACGCTCGGCCTCACCGCCCCGGCCGCCCCCGGAAATGGCCTTGTGGAAGACGGCCATGGAGATGGCCTGGGCCTTCCGAGATTGGGTCCGTCGGCGGTGCGCGTCAACGCCCGGTCGCTGGAGCTGCCAGCCGGCTTGTGCGCGTCATTCGTGGTGACCGGCTACCCGCGAGAGGTCGGCGCGGGCTGGCTGGAACCGCTGCTCACCTACCCCGGACGCCTCGACGTCTCCCTGCACATCGACCCGGTTCCACCGCTGGTCGCCGCACAGCGGCTGCGTCGGCAACTCGCCCGCCTGGAGTCGACGTCGCGGGCCAACGCCCAGCAGGGCCGACTGGCCGACTTCGCCGCCGAAGCCGCAGCAGACGACGCCGCCGAACTCGCCGCCTCTCTCGCTCGCGGCCACGGCCGCCTCTTCCGCGTCGGCCTGTACCTCACCGTCCACGCCCCGGGCGCCGGCGTGCTGGAGGGCGAGGTGCAGCGGGTGCGCGCGCTTGCCGCGTCCCTGTTGTTGGACGCACAGCCCACCACCTTCCGCGCGTTGCAGGGCTGGACCACCACTCTGCCTCTCGCCCGCGACACGGTCGGGGCGCGGCGGGTCTTCGACACCGCCGCCCTGGCGGCCTCCTTCCCCTTCACCTCACCCGACCTGCAACCGGCGCTGGGCGACACACCAGTGTTGTACGGGCTGAACGCCTACTCCGCCGGAGTCCTGCTTTGGGACCGGTTCGCCCAGGACAACTACAACTCCGTCACCCTCGCCCGCTCCGGCGCCGGCAAGTCCTACTTCACCAAACTCGAAACCCTCCGGCTGCTCTACCAGGACGTCCACGTCGCCGTCATCGACCCCGAAGACGAATACCAGCGCCTGTGCGACCACGTCGCCGGCACCCACATCGCTCTCGGCGCTCCCGGCGTCTGCTTCAACCCCTTCGACCTCCCGCAGGACAAGGACGACGACACCCTCATCCGCCGCGCCCTGTTTCTGCAGACCCTCATTGCGGCCATGCTGGCAGAGCCGCTCACCCCGGTCGCGCGGGCGGTGCTGGACCGCGCGATCCTTGCCGCCTATCGAGCCCGCAGCATCAACTCCGACCCCCGCACCTGGGCGCGCCCCGCACCCGTGCTGAGCGACCTCACCACCCAACTCGACGCCCTCGCCCGTACGGAGGCGCCGGACGCAGGCACGGCAGCCGATCTGTCGGCGCGGCTGGTGCCGTTCGTCACCGGCTCCTACCGCGGTTTGTTCGCCGGCCCCACCACCACTCGCCCCGCCGGGCACCTGGTGGTGTTCTCGCTGCGCGACCTGCCCGACGAGGTCCGCACCGTCGGGATGCTGCTGGCTCTGGATGCGATCTGGCGGGCCGTCGCCAATCCCGACGACCGGCGGCGCCGCCTGGTCGTGGTCGACGAAGCCTGGACGCTCATGCGCGAGACCGAGGGCGCCCGGTTCCTCTACCGGCTCGCCAAGTCCGCCCGCAAACACTGGGCCGGACTCGCCGTCGTCACCCAGGACGCCGGCGACCTCCTCTCCTCCGACCTGGGGCGCGCCGTGATCGCCAACTCCGCCACCCAGATCCTGCTCCGCCAAGCACCCCAGGCCATCGACCAGATCACCGACGCCTTCGACCTCACCGACGGTGAGAAGACCTTTCTGCTGTCCGCCGACCGAGGCCAGGGACTGCTGTGCGGCACCGGTGCCGGGTCAGACCGGGCCGCTTTCACCGCCATCGCCAGTCCGAACGAACACCGGCTCGTCACCACCGACCCCGCTGAGCTCGCCATGCGCACCGAACACCACAAGACCACCGCAGCCATGAACACGGAGGCCGACCAGTGATGATCCGAACGGCAATCCTGCCGGACGCCACCAGCGGTACCGGCGTGCACAGGCTGCTCTCGGACCTCGCAGACCCGCCGCACAGGCTCGTCGAACTGGCGGCCGAGTACGGCCCCATCGCCGCGCTGGGCATCGTGGGAGCTGCCGCTGCTTGGACAAGTGCCCGCTGGCTGTTGTGGGACTGGCGCAACAGCAGGTTCGCCCTCGGCGCGCGATTGGTCGAGGTGGCAGTGCCGCCGAAGGTGGAGCCGGCCAGCGCCGCCGCTTGGTGGGCCCGCCTCATCGGCCTCACCTTGCCCTGTTGGAAACGCCTGGCTTTCGGGCAGCCCCACCTGGCGTTCGAGTACCGCGCCGACCACAACGGTGTCCGCTTCCACGTCTGGGTTCCCGGCAGCATCCCGCCTGGTCTGGTCGAGAAGACCATCCAGGCGTCCTGGCCCGGCGCCACACTCACCACCCAGCCGGCTACCTCGCCACTCCCACGCGACCAGGAGCACAAGGCAGCAGGCGGGCGTCTGGTACTAGCCCGGCCCGAGCACTTCCCGCTCGCCAGCGACCACGATGCCGACCCGCTACGCGGGCTCCTCGGCGCAGCGTCCGGGCTGGCCGAGGGCGAGCACCTGGCTGTGCAGATCCTGGCCCGCCCCGCCACTGGCCACCGCCTCACCAAGGCCTACCGGGCCGCCTCGGCGCTGCGCGGTGCACGGTCCACCGCGACGCAAGGTCACCTATTCGACCTGCTCACGCCCGGAATGTCCGGGCATCGCAACCCCAGCGAACTCACCCGGCAGCATCCCGAACGCGCCGAACAACTGCGCGCCATCCTCGGCAAAGCCGCCCGGCCCCGCTTCGAGGTCCAGATCCTGTACGGCGTCGCCAGCCGCCACCCCGACCAGATCGACAACGGATGGCTGCGCGCGCATGCCCATGAGACCGCCTCGACCTTCGCGCTGTTCACCTCCGGCCACCAGTACCTGCGCCGCCGCCGACTTCACAACCCGGCCGCACGGCTGGACGAGCGGCGCCTGCACCGCGGCTACCTGCTGTCGGTCGACGAACTCGCCGCGATCGCGCACCTGCCCTACGACCTGGCGGCACCCGGCGTCACCCGGGCCGGTGCTCGCCCGGTCGCGCCCTCACCGGCCGTCCCTGTCTCCGGCAACGGCGTCCGCATCCTGGGTGACTCCGAGGCCGGTGCCCCGCGGCCGGTCGGACTCACCGTGGAAGGCGCCCGCCAGCACCTGCACGTCCTCGGCCAGACCGGCGTCGGCAAATCCACCTTCCTGGCCAACCTCATCCTCTCCGACGCCACCGCCGGACGCGGCGCTCTGGTGATCGACCCCAAAGGCGACCTGATCGCCGACGTCCTCCAACGCCTCCCCGAACGCGCCATCGGCCGAACCGCGGTCTTCGACCCCGCCGCACCAGGACGGCCGCCATGCCTGAACGTCCTCGCCGGCCACGATGCCGCGTTCGCGGCCGAGTCGATCGTCACCACCTTCCGCCGCTGCTTCACCTCCGCCTGGGGACCCCGCCTGGACGACCTGCTCCGCTCCGCCTGCCTCACCCTCACCCGCGTCAACGGGACCCGGGCCACCCTCGGCGACATCCCCACCCTGCTGACCGATACCGCCTACCGCGCCCGTGTCACCTCACGCCTCACCGACGAACTCCTCCGCGGCTTCTGGGCCGCCTACGACGAACTCACCCCAGCCGCACGCGCTTCCATGATCAGCCCAGTCATGAACAAACTCCGCGCCGTCCTGCTTCGCCCCTTCATCCGCGACACCCTGTCCGGCGGCACGTCGACCGTCGACCTTGCAGACACCCTCGCCTCCGGCGGCCTCATCCTCGCCCGCCTCCCCAAAGGCGTCCTCGGCGAAGACGCCGTCCGCCTCTTCGGATCACTCCTGCTCGCCCACACCTGGCAGGCCATCACCCCACGCTCCGCCCAAGCCGAGGACGACCGCCCCGACGCCGCCGCCTACATCGACGAAGCCCACAACTTCCTCAACCTGCCCGGCTCGATCAGCGACATCCTCGCCGAAGCCCGCGCCTACCGATTCAGCCTCACCATCGCCCACCAGCACCTCTCCCAGCTCCCTAAAGATCTCCGCGAAGCCGTCTCCGCCGACGCCCGCAACAAGATTTACTTCGCCGCCTCGCCCGAAGACGCTGCCGACCTCGCCCGCCACACCACGCCATTACTGTTCCCGCACGACCTCTCCCACCTGGGCGCCTACCAAGCCGCCGCCCGACTCATGGACGGCAACGCCCCAACCCCGGCCTTCACCTTCCGCACCCGCCCGCTCCCCGACCCCATCCCCGGACGAGCAACCGCCGTCCGCCACGCATCCCGCGAACGATTCTCACCGCAGCACACCGCACGCTCGATCCCTGAAGTCGGATTGCGGGACCTGGACGCCTTCCCGCTCGCACCGTCCGCTTCCCCTGAACTGCCTGATGGAGCGGCCACAATGACCGCGCCTGTCATACCGCCTGCGGAGGAGCGGCGATGACCCGACCGCACACGACGAGCACTCGGCTGCGCGGAAGCCAAATCCGTGCGCCACGTGTTTCCGCAGAGGTGGTCGCGGAGCTGGCCTATCGGCTGACCGCCCGCGACCGGGAGGTGCTGACCCTGGTCTGGGAACACCGCGTCCTGACCACCGGGCAACTCACCCGGCTGTTCTTTCCCACCCCGGAGCGGGCACGGCAGCGCCTCAACCACCTGCACCGCCACCACGCACTCCTGCGGTTCCGTCCCTGGACGCCCGTCGGCTCCAAACCCTGGCATTGGGTCCTCGGGCCCGTCGGCGCGCACGTCCTGGCCGTCGAGCACGGCCAGAACATTACCGAGTTCGGATACCGGCAGGACACCGCCACCGCCATTGCCGTCTCGCCTCGCCTCGCACACCAGATCGGCGTGAACGAGTTCTTCGTCTCGCTCCATGTCTGCGCTCGGCGCCAAGCCGGCGCTGTGGAGCAGTGGTGGTCGGAACAGCGCTGCGCGGCCCTGTGGGGCGATCTCGCCCGGCCGGATGCCTTCGGCCGCTGGACCCAGACCCGCGCCGACGGCGCATCGAGCACGCTGGACTTCTTCCTCGAGCACGACACCGGCACCGAAACCCTCGCCCGGGTGGTGGCCAAGCTCAGCGGCTACGCCGACCTCGCCGAAGCCACCGGCACCACCACACCCGTCCTGTTCTGGCTTCCCTCACCAAAACGAGAAGCCAACTTCCGGCGCCTTCTCGGCACACCCGAGGTACCGGTCGCCACCGCCGTTCACACACCCACCACATCGGTCGACGGGCCCGCCGGACCCGTCTGGCAGCCCGCCGGCGGCGCCACCGGTCCCCGATACCGCCTTGTCGACCTGGCGAACCTGTGGACGATCGTCACCCGGCGCGACCAACCCCGAGCCAACAACGATGATCCGGCGGGTTACTGATGCCACTGGCAATCGGGGGACTCGTCGGCGTCCTCGTGCTGATGGGCATGCTCGTCGCGGTGATCAGCGCCATCATCCCCAGCTCCGGACAGACCGTCTGTCAGCCTCCGCCCGGTAGCTCCGCCGCCGCGATTCCGCCTGCGTATCTGCTCCTCTACCGCAAGGCCGGAGCCGAGTACGGAATCGGCTGGAACGTGCTGGCCGCCGTCGGAAAGGTCGAGTCCGACCACGGTCGCGGCCCCGGCTCGGGCATCCGCTCGGGCACCAACTCAGCGGGCGCCGCAGGACCCATGCAGTTCCTCGCCGGGACTTGGAAAGCATTCGGGGTCGACGGAAACAAAGACGGACGAACGAACATCTACGACCCGGCCGACGCGATCCCGGCCGCTGCCCGTTACCTCAAGCACAACGGCGCGCCCGGAAAAATCCGCGCCGCGCTCTTCCAGTACAACCACTCCGACCAGTACGTCGACCTCGTCCTCCGCCAAGCCCGGGCCTACGCGGCACAAGGAGACGAGACGGCCGGCGGCGGATGCGCCATCCCTGGAGTCTTCGCGGCGATGCCGCCAGGGAAGGCGGCCGCCGCGATCGCGTTCGCCCGTGCGCAACTCGGCAAACCGTACAGGTGGGGCGCCGAAGGCCCGAAAGCCTTCGACTGTTCCGGCCTGGTCTATGCCGCCTACCGCGCCGCAGGCGTCACCATCCCGCGCGTCTCCGGCGACCAATGGCGCCAAGGCCACCACATCACCAATGGCCAAGAACAACCAGGCGACCTGGTCTTCTTCAACTCCGGACCCGGCACCTCCACCGCCAACCCCGGACACGTCGGTCTGGTCATCGGCTCCGGAAAGATGATCGCCGCACCCCACACCGGCACCGTCGTGCAGATCCAGCCCTACACCCGTCCCAGCCTCCTCGGCTTCACCCGCCCCACCGCAACACGCTCATGAACGCACACAGCCGCAAAGAAGACTGGGCACGCTCCCCCGACCGGGCACAGCAGGCGGCGGTATGGGCCGACCGTCTGACGCAGGCCACCACGGCCCTCGCCGTGATCGCGGTCGCGAGCGTCGCCGCGGTCATCTCTTACCAGCACATCCTCGAACTCACCCGCTCCCACGGAGAGGACGGCCTGACGGCGCGGCTGGTGCCCGTCACCGTGGACGGGCTGATCTGGGCCGCGTCAATGGTCGTACTGGACGCCGGGCGCCGCAGCTGTCCGGCGCCCCGCGCTGGCGCGGTGGAGCCTGGCAGCGGGCATCGTGGCGACCGTCGGTGCCAACGTGGCGCACGGCGCCGCGCACGGCGTCATCGGGGCCCTGATCAGCGCATGGCCCGCGCTCGCCCTCATCGGCTCCTTCGAACTGCTGATGATCCTTATCCGCAACGCGATACGGCGCTGCACCGACGCCGGACCCCGGCAATGCACCACGCTGGAGCAACCGGTTCCCGGGCGCGCCGAAGTGGAGCAGACCGTGGAGCAAGCGGTGCTGGCCGAATACCAGGCAAGCCTCAACGGCCCCGGCCGCCCCTTGTCACAGCGGCATCTGGCTGAGAAGTACGGCCTCGACCGCCGCAAGGTCAAGCAGATCATCAGCGCCGAGACCAGCCCGTCCCCAGTTGATTCGTCTTCGAGCGACGGAGCGTTGCAGATATCAACATGATCAAGGGCCCGCACTGCAGCGCAGGGCCTGCTCGGGCCGCCGACGCTCTTCCCTTCTGCTCCGGCTCTAGCCGTCTGTTGCCCAGCCCGGTTGCTCAGGCACGTTGAGCGGGAAGCCCTCGCGAGCAGCGTACTCGGCGCGCAGGCCCCGGAGCAGCGCCAGGACCGTCGTGTCGTCGTCGCACAGGGCGACCCGCTTGTATCCACGGCGGCCCTGGTCGTTCCACTCGGCGAACACCTCGTAGGCGAACGCGTTGCTTCCGGACGAGGCGAGTTCATCGCCGGGTACCGGCGGCGGGTCAGTGCGGGCAGCAACGATGTACTGCAGCAGGACCTCGTACTTGTTTCCTGCCACCACGATGGTCAGTTCGTGCCGTTCCCGCTTGTCATCCCATGTGTAGTCGACATGGTCGAAGTCGAAGTCGCCGGCCAGGGCGCGGGCCATGTCCTTGAGAGTGTCGGTCATCGGTGTCTGTCTTCCGTGGTGATGCGATGGGTCGTGGTCGCGTGACGTCAGCGTCTGGCCAGCACCAGCCCGGTGGTTCGGCTCACGCACTGTCGTCTCCGACCAAGGCGCGGGTGGCCATGTCCAGCGGGGACGTCGAGACCCGGTGCGCGTGGTGGCAACAAGGAGCCGTGCCGGTGTGGGGGCAGTGTCGGGCCGCCCTTTGACGCGCGGCGGTATCCCGCAGTGCGGCGGCCAGGACGTCTCGAGCGCCCAGAATCGGCTCGGCGGCGCCCAGCGTGTTGCGGACGGCGACGATCAGCTCGTCGCTGATCTGCCGATAGGCATTCGGGTGCCGGGTACGGTCGGTGATCACCACGCGCTGCAAGGCTTCGCCCAGCAGTTCAAGGTGGTCGAGAAGAGAGTGGGGCTCGGGGCCGTAGGCGGTACTCGGGGTGGTGTCCATCGGTAATCCCTTCATTGATCGGTGAGGTCGACGGCGGCAAGGCCAACTCGTCCTTCGGCTGAGCCGGCTGCTGGCCTGTGGTGCTGCCGTCGAGTCATTCCGGGCGGTGAATCCTTGGAGAGCCAATCCGTGGGAGTCAATGCTGGGTGTCGGCTCGCGCCGCCTTCCAGGCGCCACGCGGCCCTTGGCATAGCGGCGACCTGCGCCGACCACCAGTAACTCCACTCAGGCGGGGGCGCACGAGCACGTTGTGGCGGTCACCTGGTTGCGTTATGCGGGCCCTGCGGCCCGGTACCGGTCGGTGTCACGCGGGTGCAATGTGCGCCGTGTGGTCGGCCATGGAGTCTCCGTGCAGGTGTGCGGTTCGGCGGGGTGCCGATCGGTGTGCTGGTCGCGCCCCGCCCGGGTTCGCACCCGGGCGGGGCGCGGCGGGGGTCTATGTGCTGCGGAGAGCGCGGGTGGCGGCGGTGCCGATGGTTTCGGCTGTCTGGGCAGGGTCGGTGAGGGTGAGCCGGTGGGCGCCGCGCATGACGGTGGCGTGCTGGTCGGGGGCGAGCCACAGCACCGCGCACCCGGACGTGGTGAGCCGGTCGAGACGTTTCTGCCCGAGGGCGGGGTGGTCGTCTTTGAAACGGCCGTCAGAGACGATCACCAGCAGGCGGGCGGCGCCGGGACGGGTCAGGTCCAGGGCGGCGTCGAGGGCGTCTATAGCGGTGGTGAAGTCCTCTCGCGGGTCGTTGGCGGCGAATACCGGGACCGTGGCGGCGGCACGTCCAGGCTGGGTGAGGGCCCGTACGCGGGCGCCGAAGATGACGGAGGCGGAGACGGCGTCGGGGACGTGTGCGGCGGCGCGGGCGATGATCCAGGCGGCGGAGGCGACGGGAGCGGCGAAGGCGTTCATGGATCCGGACACATCGCAGGCGATCCCGACTCGTAGCGGCGGGGCGGGCACGTGGCGGCGGATCGTCTGGGTGAAGGGTTCGGCGGTCGGGGTGGCCCCGGCGGCGCGCTGTGCCTCGGCTGCGAGGGCGCCGCGCATGCTAAGGCGTCCGGGCGGGGTTGGGGAGGTGGTGCGGGTCGTGACGCGGTCGCGGTGTGCGGCGGCGCGCAGTTGCCGGGCCAGACGGCGGGCGGCGGCTTGTTCGGCGGGGGTGGGGGTGCGGGTGCCGGTGATGGCGGTGGCGCCACGCCGGTGGTCGGGGTGGTGCTGGGTGCGAACACCCGCCGCGCCGCCCGCTGCGCCTGTTCGCGCGCGTTCTTCTCTTGCCGGCGTTCTTCTCCTCGGTCGGTAGCGGTGACTTCTGGTGCGGTGCCGGGTGCGGTGGCGGCGGTGTCGCGCGCGTTGTGCACGGCGATCAGAGTGTCGCCGACCGCCTTGACCAGAGGTGAGGGGTCGCCGGAGGCGCCGGGCGTGCCGGGTGGCGGGGTGGGTGCGGGGTGATCGGGGCGGGTGCCGATGATCCGGCACCACCGGCGCCCGAGTTCCAGCATCGCCTCGCCGTCGGTGTCGGGGGTGGTGTGGGCGATGTGCCACAGCGCCGACAGCGCGCTGAGCCGTGACTCACCGAGCACCTCGACCACGACTGTGCGTAGCTTCGCGGTTTCGGCGGTGGTGAGGATTCCGGCGGCGGTGCGGGCCAGTAGCAGCGCGGCGGCGCGTCCGGCGTTCCACGGCGTCATCGCGGCCCCCGGCGTGGACACCGCCGCCCCCGCAGCGGCACCCCCGGCACCGGACGGCGTACTAGCGGACGGTGCGCTCGCAGAGGCGGCGGCAGGGCCGGGGGTGCCGGTCGCACCGGTCGAGGCGGCGGGCGCCGGGTGGGTGCGGGTTGAGGTGGTGGGAGCGAAGAAGTCGTTGAGGATGAGGTGGGTGGCTGAGGCGCGCAGCCAGGGCCGGTCGGCGGGACGGCGCCGTACCTGCGCCGCCTCGATCCGCGACTCCTCCAATGCCATGGCCGCGTCGATCGCAGCGGCGGGCGCGCCGGTCTGGGGTTCCCAGCGGGTGTGGGTGGCGTGCGCGGCCTCGTGCACCAGCACGCCCCACAGCGCCGCGTACCGGGCCCGATCGGCGGGGCGGGTGGGGTCGCACGTCTCGGGCCGCTGGCGGAGGTGCGCACCGTCCAGTTCGATGGTGGCCAGCGCGGGCACGAAACACCCCGGCGCGCCGCGCCCGAGCCCGGGCGCACACTGCACGGTGAGGTCTTCGCGGTCGGTGAGGTCGGCTACGGCGTCGGTGAACGCGGCCGACAACCGCAGCCACTGCCCGCGCACACCGCCCCCGGCGGGCGCGGCGCCGGGCGCCGGGGCGGCGGCGCCCGGGCCCGGGGCGGGTGCGGGGCCGGTTGCCGTGGTGGTGGTCGGGCCGGTAGCGGGTGCGGTAACGATGTGCGCGGTCATGTGTTCCCCCTGGTGAGTGGTGAATGGGTGCCTGGGCGGGCGCGGCGTGCGTGGGCGGGTGGTGCGGGTCAGAGTTGGCGGCCGAGGGCCAGCGGGGCGACGGCGCGCCCGTAGACCGAGCTGATGACCTCGGCGACCGCGTCACGGTCCTCTTCGGGCGCGACCCCGAGCAGGTTGGCGACCGCCGCCTCGGCCCCGAGTACCTCGGTGATCTTCTGGAAGGCGATCAGCTCGCGCAGCTGCGGCGCCCACCCGATCTCACCCGAGGCCTGACGGCGGGAAAGGTTTCGGGCGACGCGCACCGCGCGGGGTTCGATCTTCAGCGTGGTCGCGAGGTCGTAGTCGGTGGACACCTGAATCTGTGCGGCGAACCGTGAGGCGAGGGCCTCCGTCAGGACGGCGCCGTGTACACCCGGGTTGTGACCGGCGACCACGTAGAAGCCCTCTTTGGCGGTGATCGTCTCGCCCTTGTGGGACTTCACTGTGATCTGGCGGCGCCCGTCCATCGCCGGATACACCACTGCAAGCACCTTCGGCGAGATGAGTGTGGCGTCGTCGATGAACAGGCACCGGCCCTCGGTCATCGCCGTGACCAGGGGCCCGTAGACGAACTCGTAACCGCCGCCCGGGGCCTGGGTGTACTCGCCGATGAAGTCGGCGACGGCGGTGTCACCGTCACCGGCGACCGTGATCAGGTCCGGGAACGCCGCCTCCACCAGGGACGTCTTCCCGGTGCCGGGCGGTCCGTACAGCAGCGCCGCGATCGACGCCTCACGCAACCGCCGCAGCGCCGCCACGTCCGGCAGGTCCGCCAACCGGCGCGGGTGGTAGGTCTGACCGTTCGGACGCACCACCGGCCCCCGCCCGAACCGCGCCGCCGCTTTTCCACCCGCCCCCGCACCGCTACCGACGCTGGACGTGGCACCGGGTGCCGGGCTGCCAGTCGCGGTGCTTGCGACGGTCGCGGGGGCGGTCGGCGCGGTGCGCGCCGACCGCCGCGTCCCGGCACCGGTGCCGTTGCTGCCTGTGAGGGCGTCCCGGGTGGTGGACGTGGCGCCGTAGCGGCGCGGCCGCCCCGACACCTGTTCAGCCTGCCCGCGCCCAACCAAGGTCTCCAACGCATTCGCGACCGCACCCGCCGACCGCCCCAGCTCTTTGGCGATCTCACCCGGCGTGAACACGGTCTGCGGACGGTCAGCCAGCACACCGGCGACCCGGCGCCGCAGCTCCCCCTGCCCCAGGCGACCGCCTGACGGCGACGCGGCGGGCGCGGCGCCTGGCACGGTGGAGCCAGTGCTGGACGCTACGGCGGCGGTAGACGCGGGGCCGGTGATCGGCGGGGCGGTGGTGGACGCGGTAGCGGGAACGGTGGTCATCACATACCTCCTGGCTGCGGTGGTGGTGCGGGGGCAGGCGGTAGGGCGCCCCCCCGTGGCGGTTGGTGGGCGGTCAGCGCGCGGCGGACGCGGCGGCTTTCGCAGAGCGCCCGGCGGTGTGAGGCGCGCAGTTGGCGGCGCCCGACGCGGCGCGGTGGGTGGTGGTGAAACGGCGGGGACGTTCGCACACCAGCTCGGCCTCACCGGCCTCGGCAAGCCGGTCCAAGGCGTTGGACACCGCCCCCGCCGAATGACCAATCACCCTCGCCACCTCATGCGGCGTGAACGCCGCATCCGGGTGCGCGTCCAGGTGCCGGGCGACCTTCGCACGCATCGCACCCGGCTGCGACCGCACCCGCCCCGACGCCGTCCGCACCGGCCCCCGCGCCGCCGCCCGCACCAACCGCCGCACCAGCCCGGAACCGCTGTAGGCACCCTCAGCCGCCACCAGCGCCGCGTTCCCGTCCCCGGCCTCCAGCGCCGCCAGCGCCGCCGTGACCCCGTCACGCAACGCCGTCAGCGCGTCCCGCGCCTCCGCGACCGCCGCCGGGTCCAACTTTGCTTCCGCGTCCTCACCACCATCCGCGTCCGTGGTCGCAGCGCCGGGGGCGGTGGCGTCGATCTCCTCGGCGTCCGTGCCGCCGCCACCGTTCGCCCCGCCGGAGGGGACCTCCTCCGGCCCGTCGGCGGACACGTCCGGGGCGGGGCCGGTCGGCGCCGCGTCGGCTTCCGTGTTCGCGGGCGCGGCGTCGTCGGGCCCGGTCGCGTCGGGCCCGGTGGCGTCGGGCCCGGTGGCGTCGGTCGCGTGCCAGGTGTCGGGCTGCTGCTTACCGCCGTCGCGACCGCCGCGCGTCCGCACCGCGCGCCCGTCGCCCTCCAGGGCGGTCAGCGTGCGCGCCACCGTCGCACGGCTGACACCCGCCATCGCCGCGATCGTTCCTACCGTCGCCCCCGGGTTGGCCGTCAGCGCGTCCCACACCGCGCCAGCCGCCCCCGCCGGGCGCGCTCCGCCGGGACGTACCCGCCACATCGTCAGCCGCCCCCTGCGCGCCAATGACGCCTTCCCGGTCGCCGTTCCGGTGGTGATGTTCTTCGCGGCCATTTCGACTCCCATTCCATTCGTTCCGGCGACCGTGTTTCGGCGCCGTTCCCGTTCATCGGGAGCTCGACCATTTCTCGACACCGCAACGATGAGCAAGCACCTGCGGCCACTTTTTTAATCACCTCGACGGCTGAACGATGTAACCAATCACGACCACCCGCGCCCAAACCCAAGCAACCGCAAACATTTATTTCACAATACGAAACCGCACCCACCGCCGATCACCGCGCCGTACCGCAATCTTCCGGCGAATACGTCTCAGCAAAAGGCGGCGGAACGGCGAGGCGACATCATCCAGGACCGCCGCACCCCCGCGACTCGCGCAACTGAGGTGAGGCCGAGCGCGAGCGCTGCCGAGAGCCGGCATCCAGGGAGCCGGCATGCATGCAGGTATGACCAGGGAGACGGCCGGCCCATCAGCAGGTGGAGAGCCTGGGAGGGAAGCTGCGTCATGCCGTCGACCACACCCGCGCGGACTATTACCAGGAGTCGTCCCTGGTGACGAGTCGGGCTCACGAACAGAAGATGCAACAGCGCGCTGACCTGCATCAATCCGGCTGCTCGACCCTTCTTGTCATAGCCAGAACCCCGAGGAGAAGACCGAGAAGAAGACCGAACAGAACCCCGAAAAGACGCGACGCCGTTCGACCGCCGCCGCGGGCCCTGGAGCGGGCAAAGCGCCATGAAGAGGGACGGGCCTCGCCCGCCGCCCGGCAAGCACCGGGTGTGCGGACGAGGCCTCGGCCTCACTGCGGCCTGCTCTACTCTGTCCTCGAGGGGCCAGCCTGCTAACCCCAGGCTGGGCCCTCCCTCACGAGGCCAGCGGCGTCTCCTGCATTGGCGAGGCGGTGGAGCCGCCGCGCAGGTCGAGGTCCGCCCAGACGGTATGACCGGTCTCCGGGCTGCCGTGGATGCCGACCGACAGCGCGAGCCGGGAGACCATGAGCAGCCCTCGCCCGTTCACCCGCGGCTCGCAGCCCGGCTGCTCCGAGCGGATGGTCGGGATGCAGCCGCCCCCCAGGTCGGTCACCGCGATGTAGGCCACGTCCTGCAGCGTGACCTCTAGCCCGAACCAGCCCCGGTCGTAACCCGACCGCGTGTGCCGGACCGCGTTGCTGGCCAGCTCAGCCACCACCACCGCCACGTCCTCCTCGCGCCCGGTTCCCGCGAACAGGGCCGCCGCCAGCTGTCGTGCGGAGCTCACCTGGTCTGCTCGGCCCGAGAACACTCGACGCCACCGCATCGGCTCCGGCCCCCACATCCATTCTGCTGCCGAGCACAGGTTCCAATTTCTCGTTGCCACGTTGTTCCCTTCTCGCCTTTGCTGTTGCCCTCCCGTCTCCCAGCCGCAGGGCAGACGGGCGTACATTGATTAGTGCTCAGCTCGCTACTGTCCGTCAAGTCGACGCTATCGGGTGCGCCTTTTGTGATCTCGCCTCGCGAGCAAGGGGCAATGGGAGCTACACCGATTAATCAACCTGACCCGTCCAGAGGACGGGGTAGAGATGAGTGATTCGATTTGTACGGTCAAATCGCTAGGAGCGCCCAGACGCTTTTCCCGCCGGCAGGGGGCGGGCGCACACCCCACGCAGCGGAGACGGCAGCCACCATCAGCAGACCGCGTCCGGAGGTAGCCGCGTAGTTCTCTTGGCGGAGCGTAGGAAGCCGCGCGCCCTGGTCACTCACCTCGACCGTGGGCAGGCCCTTGGTCTCCTCCCGAAACAGCCGCACGACGATGGCGCCGGCACCATGCAGGAACGCGTTCGTCACCAGCTCTGACGCCACCAGGCGTCCGTCGAAGTCGTCCAGGCCCCACATCTTCATGTGGGCCGAAACGAAACGCTGGGCCGCTTCAGGAGCCTGCGAGGTCGGTTCCAGGACGAGGGTGTCCGAGGTTTCGGTGAACATGGTCGTGGCCTTCATCAGGATGGGTGTGGATGACTCTGGGAGGGACCCGAGCCCGGATGCGCGAATCTCGGAACGGTTCGGACGGGCACGCCGTGGCCCGCTACCAGCGCGCCAGGGCAGCCCAGAGCAGGCCGGTCGAGACGCCGTGGCCCGGAGTGCTCGACCGCCCGATCACCTGCTTGGGCCGAGCACGTCCGGCCTGTGGGTGGGCTCATTCGATTGCATCTCCCGCCCGCCATCGAGCGATGGTCTCGGCGAGAGCAGCCGCCGTCTCCCGTTCGACAAGCCGGCCACCGAGCATGGCCCACCAGTGCCTCGTCGCCTCTCCGTACCAGGCACACAAATGAGGAAATTGCTTCCTCAAGCGCTGCAGTAGGACTTGGCGTAGTTGCTCCGGTGGCGCCTCCGCGTCCGGAACCGCTGGCAGGTCGAACGAGGTGTCGTCCGGCATGGAAGGGAAGAGGCCGATCACGCCCGTCGCCGGGGCTCTGTGCCTCGCGACGCCAGGCGGCTCGACGCGGCGCTCGGGGCGGCCTGCGTTCGCCGAGGGTGGATGCACGCGACCACTCCCTGCTCTGGTGACGATTGGGTCACCGTTAGTGAACTCGTGGCGGTCGTCGTGGCTCTAGCCGACAATGTTCGACAGCTGGCGACATCTTCACGTTCACCCAGCGGCTGGTAGGTGGCGAGGTGCACGCTCATGGCCTATGAGACGACCCCACAGGTGCGAGCCCGGATGCGCCGTGCGCGGCGGGCACTGGGCTGGGACATATCGCGTATGGCGCAGGAATTGCGGGACGCCGCCGACCATCCGCACAAGATGCCGAGCATCCGCAGCCTGCGCCGCTATATCGAGCGCTGGGAGGAAGGCGATGTCGTCCGGATCACCGAGCGCTATCGCATCCTGTATGCCAGGGCACTGAACATGGACGAGGACGACCTGTTCCAGGACGGCCCCGAGCTTCCGGACCCGCCCAAGCCCAGCGCGGGAGATGTCGAGGCGATCCGGGGCATGCTGAGCGCACTCGTAACGTCCGACCGCCAGTTCGGAGGGACGCGCATCCGCCGACAGGCCACCGACTACCTGACCCAGGTCATCGAGCCGCGGTTGCACGGCCACGCGCCTGACGCCGTGCGCCGGAGCCTGTTCGCCGTGTCCACCGAGTTCGCCATGCGCGTCTCGGCGATGAACCTGGACACCGATCGCCTCGACGCCTCGCTGATGCTGCTGGGCCGGGCCGCGAGCATGGCGAACGAGTCCGGCGACCCGTCGTTGACCGCATGGGTGCTGTCACGCCGGGGCGAGCACGAGATGCACCAGGCCGCGCTGGCGACCAGGCCGGCACAGCAGGCCGGCTTCGTGCAGCAGGCGCTCGCCTACACCGAAGGCGCGGTCGGGATCGCCCGGGCCACGCCGCCGCTGAGCCGGGCGTTCCTGACCACGAAGGCGGCGCTCGCCTGGTCGCTCACCGGCGATCGCGCCCGAACTCAGCGGATTCTCGGCGACGTCTGGGACGCCTACCAGCGGGCCGGAAGCGCACAAGAACCAAGCTGGATGGGTGCTTACGGCTGGGGACACCTGCGGCATGAGGAGGCCCGCTGCTACGTGAACCTCGGCATGGGGCGCGACGCCGTCCGGTCCGCTGAGGAGAGCCTGTCGGTACGCGCGGACCCGCGTCCCCGCGCCTTCACCTTGGGCGTTCTCTCGATCGCCCACGCACAGAGCTTGGACATCGAACAGGCCTGCGCCCGAGGACACGAGATGCTGGCGCTGGCGTCGCAGATCTCCTCGCGGCGCGTCTGCGTCCGGGTCAACCAGATGCTCGCTGCACTCAAGCCCCACAAAGGCCACCCGGCTGTTGCCGGACTGCGCGAGGCTGCGCGGCCGGTGCTGGCGGCATGCTCCCAGGAAGGCCGGGAACGGTAGCCGCCATGCAGGCACTGCCCAACGGCGTCCAGACGATAGTGCGAGCAGTCGCTGACCTGTGCGGCGCATCTGTGGACGACGCCCGCATGCTGCATGAACACAGCAACGCCGCCATCGCGCTGCCTGCGGCGCGACTACTTGTTCGAATTGCCGGCAGCCCCGAGGCGTTCGATCGGATCCGGCAATCGGTAGAAGTAACGCGATGGCTCGCGCAGCGCGACTTCCCGTGCGTAAAGCCGCACGACCTGCTCCCCTTCCGCGTCGAGGACCGCATCGTATCCGTGTGGCAACTCCTCGATGCCGTCGAAGAACCTCCGGGCACTGGCGCCGAACTGGGGCGCATATTGCGTGCTCTGCACGGGCAGCCCGCCCCTCCCTTGGAGTTGCGCCGGCTGACCGACCCGCTGGCAAGCGTTGCTTCCGCTATCGAGCAACATCCGGACGGAATGACGCCGCAAGACCGGTCATGGCTGACGAACCGCATCGACGAACTGCGTAGCGCTTGGGCAACGCTAACTCCCCCGCTCAGCCCCGGCTTGATCCACGGCGACGCCCACTCCAACAACCTCATCCGACTTCGCAGCGGTGACATCGTCCTTGGCGACTGGGACCACGTCGCGCACGGCCCGCGCGAATGGGACTTGATCCAGCCGCACTACATGCGGCGGCACTTCAACCGACACAGCGAGCAAGAACTCCGCGAATTCACCGACACTTACGGATGGGACGTCCGGTCGTGGGACGAATTCCCAACTCTGATCCAGGTCCGCGAGATCACCGGCTTGAGCCCCTACATCCGTAAGGCACCCGGACAAGACTGGGCTCGGGAGGAGGTAGCGCATCGGGTCGCCACCCTGCGCGATGAGGATTCCGCTGCTCTCTGGAACCCACCGCCCAACTCTGGGATACAGACGAAAGTCGTAGCCCCACAGTGACGAATCAGACCCCGGAGCGGCAAGCTCCGGGGTCGTTGTCGTTACGGAAGCCAGTCTTCTGTGACTGCTGGGACCGGAGGGACAGGCGCGCAGGAGCGCCCCGGCCCGACGGATCACGGGTCAGCGCCACCCGTGCGCGTCCGGCCGGTAGGGCCGGTAGGGCCTCGGTCCGGCGAACGGAGCCGGCGCCACCAGACCATCTCCTGGCCAGAACGGCGCCCGCGCCACGAACGCTCGGACGTGCCCTTCCAATTCGCGCAGGCGCTCCATGCGGTCGGCGCCCCCATACTCGGTGCCCGTCCCGTCCGGGTGGTGCATCGTGAGCGTGGTGTGCGGGCCGCCGGCCAGCAGTGCCGCCGACACCTGCGGCAATCCCAGCGGCATCGCATCGCACCGGTCGGCACGCGCGAGGGCCACCACGGCGTCGGTCACCCGTTCCCAATCACCTACTGCGCCCCACAGCCGACCGCCGTTCAGCTCGTAGGTCAGCGTCGAGAGCGGCACCACGCAACCGGCGCTGCGGCCGGGGAACTCGGTCAGGCACCGGTACATGCGGCCGCCGTCGGGCTGCGGCACCGACGGATGCAGGAGCGTGGCGGCGTGCACGATCGTGGCGTTGATCGGCACCGGGTGCCGTTCCTCCTCATAGGGCTCGTGCAACGTCAGCAGATACACCTCGACACACTCGCGATCAGCATCATTCAGGCCGGTCATGCGCGGCACAGTAGCGGTCCAACACGCCTTCCGTTGGCCAGCCCCTTATAGACCCTCTCGGTGCGCTGTCCGCCATCCGCGCCGACTCTTATCGGTGTCTGCGCCGCGGCCGTCGTTGGCCGTCTCTATCTTCATGCCGTGACATCAGCTGCCGAGATGATCAGTGCTCAGGACCTGGCGGTCGCCGCCGACCACGGTCAGGTCTACATCTACTCCCACGTCGACTGGGGTGATGATCCAAATACCAGCCCGTACCTTGAAGCACTGGCCGACGCCAAGGACTCCAGGCGGTATGTAGGGGCCTCTCGGGGACTGGTCGATCTGATCACACCCGGTCAGTGGAACTGGAAGACCCCGATGCGAGTGGAAATCTGGACCGGTGAGCCACCGGCCGACACCAGCGAGTGGGACAACGAGGTCGACCTCGACTTCGACGCCCCGACCGGCGGCATCACCTTCGAGCCCTCTGGTGGCACCGAACACATCAGCGGCGCTTCCCTGCCGGCGGGGCGATACCGCATGCGAGTCTCCGGCCGCGGGTTCGGCGACCCGTCGACAAACACCCCCGCGGCCGACCACTACCGCCTGCGACTGTGGCCACGGCTCCAGGACTCGCCGGCGGCTCTGCGCCGGAGCTGGCCGCACTGGGGAAGCCGCTAAGCAGCGACAGTCACAAGTCCGAGAGGCAGTCGGAGACGGCTCCGGGCTATCAAGTGGAAGATGATCTTGCTTAGCGTGGAATCCGGTGGTGCGGGGGGTTCGCATTGTCGCTGATCAAAGCGTTTCGTCAGTAGCCCACCGTCCCGGCTGAAGTTCCGAAGGGAGTCGGGGTAGGGCGAGCCCCATGTCCTGCTTGGCCTGGTGGCCCGTTCTGGCCTGCGGTATCAAGACGCGGCAGTCTGGCTAGAGGATCCATGCGTGAAGCTGTCGATGTTGCTCGCCCTCACTGGCCTGGCCGTCGTGGCCCTGGCGTTCATCCTCGGTCTCTGGCCGGTCCACTACACCGTGAACGGCGTCCCCTTCTCATGTGGTTCCGCGCTGCGGCCGCACCGAACCATGGACTCGTACACGCCGATCAACGACATCGGCGGCCTGGTCGGACAAATGAATCAGGGCATCGACGCGTCATGTGACACGGCTCGCAGTACGCCGACCTTCCTTGCGCGGGTCGCCGGGTTCACTGGGATTGCTTTGTTGCTGGCGGCCGGAGCCGCACGCCGCTACAGAGTGACGATCAGCACTACAAGAGCGGCCAACGAAGACAACCGATGAGCGCTCACCGCAGCGGCCGGATCGCCCGATAGAAGTCGCCAGGCGACGAGGCTGCAGTCCGCTGCCCGCATCTGCGCTCGGCGCGCAGGACCGGCCCGATCCTGTGGGCAGCGCGCCCGGCTCCCAGAACGGGATCCGCCGGAGATCCTTTACCAAGGAATCTCGGGCTCGATGAACACGCAGGTCAGCGACGATCTGAGCACGTGAGCGGCTTTACCTGGCCGGCGTTGACGCTTGCCGCCGACCGTGTTCATGCAGGTCACAGTGGATCTGAACACTCCATGAGCACATCGTCAGCACCGCCTCCTGCTCATGGAGCGCTCATCCGGTGCTCACGCCCCCGAGGACACCTGACGCCATCGAATCGTCACGACCTTCGGGGGCGTCATGACCAACCGCAAGAACCACGACCAGAACCTCGCCGCTACGGCCGCGGGGGTGCGCACCGGACGGGCGCTCAACGTGGCGCAGCGTTCCTTCTACCTGCTGACGACGGGTCCGCGCCCGCTGGCCGTGGACGGGCAGGCAGTAGGGCACGGCCTGCCCGCCCGGACTGTGGATCTGGCTGAACTCCGAGAGCTGGTTCTGGCGCCGGACGCGTCCGACGAGTTGAAGGACGCGGTCTGGCGCGTGCTCGTCCGTCGGGCTCGGGCTGGCGATCCGGCATGGGTGGTCGGGTGCGTCGGGGTGGCGATGCCGGGCCTGAAGAACACGGCCGCGCAGGTCATCCGAATCAGCCCGAGCCAGCTCATCGACGACATCGTGTCGGAGATGCTCACCGAGTTCGTCGCGCAGCTGGCGCGCGTCGATCTGGAGAGCCCGCACATCGTGGGCCGCCTGCTGAAGTGGGCGCGCAAGGGAGCCTTGCGCGCCCGATGCCGCGCGATGCGCGAGCTGCCCGCGGACCCGTGCGAGCTGCCCGACCGCAGGGCCTTCACCGAGGTCGAGCCGGCCCTTCTGGTGTGGGACGCGGCTCGCCAAGGGGTCATCACCTCCGCGGATGCGGAACTCATCGTCACGACACGGCTGAAGGGCCGGTCCGTCCAGGACCTCGCGCAAGCCCAGGGCGTAGCGGCATGGCGGCTGTACACGGGCCGGCAGGCCGCCGAGGCCGAGCTCGCCGCCGCGATCAGGGCTGGGCGCGTCTCCGTGGAGACCATCGTTCCCAGCGCGGGGATGTGATCCGAAGGCGTTCCCGAGGCCCCTTCACATCAAGGGCATATGGAGCAATTCGCGCCACAAGTCGCCAGATGTGGACTCAGATATACGGGGATTTACCCTCGCGACAGTGCGACTTGAAGAAGCGCTCCTTCATTCACCCTTACAATCGCTCGATGTCACAATCGTGGCGCCGCTCCAGCGGCCCGCGAGAGCGCATGCCGATGATCAAGGTTCGGGAGGTTGGGACTTGCTCTGGATCGGTCGACAGATGGCAGCTCGGTTCTGCTGGATTGGCGCGGCAAGCGCCATCGTGCTCTTGTCCGGATGCAGCAGCCACCAGGAGGCCGTCGCCCTCCCATCGCCGACCGAACCCACAACAGCCGGAACGGCATCGGCCAGCGCTGATGAGAGGGCAGCGGAGTCGACTTACAAGAACTTCGTCGCAATGCTCGACCGCGCGGACTCCCTGCCGAGCGATACGCGAAGGCAGCAACTCTCAACTCTGATGGCCGAGCCACAACTCTCGCGAGTCCTGAAACGCATCGATGAGATGAAGAGGCAGCATCTCACCACCTACGGAAAAGTCATCCCGCACGTGACGAGTGTCGAAGTCGACGGCAACAATGCGACCATTCTCGACTGCCAGGACACCAGAAACGCAGGGCTCATCAATGCCGCCACGCACAAGAAAGTCAATCGCGGAATCAGAGAAGACCACACCAAGGCACTGCTCGTAAAAGGAAGCGACGGCAACTGGCGGGTCAGCAAGTCCATCGAACTCGGGGAAGGTTGCTGACTTGAATGCTGCTCTTCTCCTCTTCACGAGTGCCCTGACATCCCCTTTCGCGCCACCTCCTCAGGATCCGATTCCGCCGACGACCAACATCTACAGCTACAAGTTCGGAGCAAGTGACGACGGGAACGCTCCAAGTTTCGGTGGCTCGGAGCCGAAATCCAGCCACCACCCGGTCGAGGAATCAGACCAGATGGAATCGCACGACTGCCGCACGCTGAGCGACAACGTCCAGGTCTGCGAGCCGGCGCGACCGCACGGGAGCGGTAGGAGACACGGTCCATCGCCGGCACAGTTGGCGTTGGCGAAGTGGGCTCGAATGCCGATTCCGGCGCCAGTGGTGCGTACGGCTCCGCCTCGTGGGCGCCACGGGTTGGTGGGCTTACCGGAATGGTTCTGGGTGACGAACTGGCATCCGTTGAACGGCCGCGTTTCTGCTCGTGGCGTTTGGGTCGAGGTGACCGCCCGGCCGCGGAGCATGACCGTCGACCCGGGTAACGGCGAGCCGGCCGTCCGCTGCTCTGGGCGCGGTACCGCCTATGACAAGGCGCGTCCGGCCGCGTCCCAGCGCACGAACTGCTCCTACACCTTTTCGCGGTCGTCGCTGCACGAGCCCGGCCATGCGTATCGGGTGCGGGTGACGGTGACCTGGGGCGGAACGTGGCGGGGTTCAGACGGGTCGGGTGGTGTGCTGCCGCCCTTGAGCCGGTCGACCACATTCCGGTTGCGAGTCGCCGAAGCGCAGGCGCTGTATGGATGAGGAGTGCTGTGAAGGCGAGTACGAGGACGCTGGACAAGCCGAGGTTGCCGAAGGAGTCAGGCGGCCGGACGCAGGTGCCGTCGAGGCGGCTGGCGCGTCAACGTCGGCCGGGATGGATCGCCTTCGGGGTCTCGCTCGTGGTAATCGCCGTGATCGCGAACGTCTACCTGGTAGAGGCGTCCGGGAACCGGGTCGCGGTGGTGCGGCTTGCGCGCGACGTCCCGATGAACCGCCAGATCGCCAAAGCCGATCTGGCCGTGACCAAGGTGGCGGTGGACTCCACCGTCGCGACGGTTCCGGGCCACCAGCTCGGAGAGGTCGTCGGTCGCCGGGCGGCGGTCGGCCTGCGGAAGGGATCGCTGCTGGCCGCCACGCAGCTCGCCGCAGGTCAGAGCCCGCCGTCTGGGAAGGCACTGGTGACCGTCCCGCTGAAGTCGGGCACGGTACCGCCTGGGCTGGCGCCGGGCTGGCAGGTCCGGGTGGTGTTCACGACCGGGTCCCAGGACCAGCCTTCGGAGGAGGCCAGTGCGCAAAGCCGTCAGGTGACCAGGCTCCGGGACGTCCCCGCAGTGGTGGACCAGGTGGACGGGCCGGACGAGCAGGGCGCGATGTCGGTGTCACTTCAGGTGAACGACTCCGATAGCTCCGCGGTGGCCCGCCAAGCGGCGGCCGGGCTCGTCGTACTCGTCGTGACCGGAAGGAACGGGTGAAGGTGGCCCTGTACTGCGTGATCTCACCTGGTGGATCCCCAGGGGCCACGACCACGGCGCTGGGTTTGTCCTTGACATGGCCTGGCCGGGTGCTCCTGGCCGAATGCGATCCGATGGGCCGGCGGGTCCTGCCCGGCTTCATGGCCGACCGCATGCGCCAGCCTGCGGGACCTGGGCTGCTGGGGCTGGCGATGGCCGTCGGCACGGGATCCGGACCCGTTCCGCTCGAGGAGTACGTCGTGCCGATCGTGGACGACGACCGGGTCGAGCTGCTGCACGGTGTCCGCGATCCGCGGCACGGGGCGCGTTTGGAGTCGCTGTGGCCCCGGCTGGCCGAAGCGGCGGCTGCTCGGGACGGCGACGTTGTCGCGGACTTGGGGCAGATCGGCGGAACGGACACACCGACCGAGATGCTGCGAGCTGCTGACGGGATCGTCATGGTGCTGAAGCCCACGCTCTCTCAGGTCGACGCGGCCGCACCACGGCTGGACGCGCTGAAGGAATTGCCAAGCGACCGCAAGACAGTGGGACTGTGCCTGATCGCGGACGGCCCCTACGATGCCGCTGAGGTCGAGCGGGCTCTTGGCGTTCCGGTGCTGGGCGAGCTCCCGTACTCGCCGGCGCACGCTCGTGTCCTTTCCGATGGCGCACGGCCGCGCTGGTCCTTCGAGGGTTCCCTGCTCATGCGCCTGTTGGGCCGCCTTGGCCGGCGGATGCGCTCGTCCACCGCTGAGGGTGTTCCAGGGAAGGCCGTCCCGGCGGTTACGGGAGGGCGCCAGTGAGCAGGCCGGGCTGGACGTCCATGAGGCCACAGCCCCTCCAACAGGTCCCTCCGGCTTCCTTAGGGACCGCTTTCCGAGAACGGTCGGCCGAGGACGCACTCGACATGTGGGCTGCGTTGCGGGAGATATCGGCGCAGTTGGTGGACGTGCTCGGAGAGGGTGTGGACCGAGTGCGGGCACGCCAGCTCATCGACGCCCAGGTACAGGCGTGGGCGCACGAACATGCGGGAGCGGGGCGGATCGCCTCTGCGCAGGAACAGCGTCAACTGGCACGGCTGGTGTTCGACCGGCGCTTCGGCCTCGGTCCGTTGCAGCCGTTCCTGGAACGCTCCGATGTGGAGAACATCGTCGTCAACGGCTGCCGGCAGACATGGGTCACCTACACCGACGGCATCAAGAGGCCTGGCCCGCCCGTCGCCGAGACCGATGACGACCTCATCGAATGGGTGCAGCTGCTCGCGCGGCGCGGGAACACCGGCCGAGAGTTCTCGCACGCCTCGCCGCTGCTGGACGTCGCGATCTCCGACGGCGTGCGGCTCGCGGTCGTCGGCTGGGTGTCGCGGCACCCGCACCTGGCGATCCGCGTGCACCGCCTGGTGGACGTCACATTGCCCCAGCTCACCCGCCTCGGCACTCTGACCGAGCCGCTGGAGCAGTTCCTGCGAGCGGCCATCAAGGCACGCCGCAACATCATCGTGTGCGGCGAGGTCAACACCGGCAAGACCACGCTCGTCCGCGCCCTGGCCAACGAAGCCGCGCCCGACGAGCGGATCATCACGCTGGAAAGCGACTTCGAACTCTTCCTGGACGACCCGCGCCTGGCGCACCGCCACCACGACGTCGTCGCCTTGGAGGCCCGCCAAGCCAACGCCGAAGGGACGGGCGAGGTCCGACTTCAAGATCTTGTGCCGGCGTGCCTGCGGCTCAACCCCGATCGGGTGATCGTGGGCGAGGCCCGGCACGGGGAGCTCGCGCCGATGCTGGAGGTGATGTACTCGGGCGCGCGCGGCTCGATGTGCACACTCCACGTCCACCGCCCCGAGCACGTCTTCAGCCGCGTCGTCCAGCTCGGACGCCGCGCCGACCTCGGCCTGGACGCCGACGACGTACACCTGATGTTCGGGCTCGCCGAACCGCTGATCGTCTACTTGCAGCGCGACCAGGCGAGCAACGAACGGTTCGTGTCCCAGGTGATGGAGATCGGCCCGCCCGCGGATTCGACCGAGCCGACCCGCAACCTGGTGTTCGCGCCGGGTTCCGACGGGCGTGCCACGCCGGCGGGAGGCAGCATCAGTACCGCATTGCTGGACGAGCTGGCGGGGCAGGGCTTCGATCCCGCATCGCTCAGGTCCACCACGACCACCGGGGGCTGGTTGTGATGATCTTGCTTGCCGTCCTCGCCGGCCTGTGCGCCGCCGGGGCCGTCTTCGCGATAGCGGCGGGATTCCGGGGAGGCAGCACCCGAGAACAGCCGACCCGTCCCCCGTCGCGACTGCGAGCCCTTCGGAGCTCATCCGCGTGGCGAGGGCGCCGTAACCGCATGCTCGCCGCAGCCGCACTCGTTCTGGTGGTCTTGCTTGTGACGAGATGGCTTGTCGCGGCCGTTGCCTCTGGGGCCGGCGCGTACGCGGTGCCACCGATGCTGTCCGGACGTGAGTCGCAGCGTCGTATCGCGCGGTTGGAGGCGTTGGCGCAGTGGTCGCGGCGGCTGGCGGAGATGATGGGCGCCAGCCGCGGCTTGGAGCAGGCCCTTGCCGACAGTGCCCGGATCGCGCCGGAGGCGATCTGCGGGCCGGTGGGTGTGCTGGCCGAGCGGCTGAACAACCATGCCGATACCGAGCGCGCGCTTCGGTCGTTCGCTGACGAGCTGGACGATCCGATCGCTGATCTGATCGCGTGCGCGCTGGTGCTGGCCGCCCACCGTCGTGGACCGGGGACGCGGGAAGCGTTGAGCCTGCTGGCCGACGCCGTCGAGCACGAGGTGCTGGTGCGCCGGGACGTCGAGGCAGAACGCGCCGGACTGCGCACGACACTGATCGTGATCGTGGCGTCCGTCGTCGGCTTGAGCGCGTTGTTCGCGTCCTCCCGGACGTTCGCCGATCCCTATGGCACCGCGTTGGGGCAGACGGTCCTGGCCGTCGTCGCGGCGATTTACGGGGCCGGCCTGTGGTGGATGCGGCGGCTGGCGGTCCTGTCGACCGGCGCGCGCTTCATGCACACCACCCAGCCGATGCCAACCTCGGCGGGAGCAGAGCTGTGACCGTCGCTGCTGCTTTGACCGGATGCTTGGGTGCCGTCGGCCTCATCGTGCTCGTACGCGAGTTGAGCTCTGCGCCTCCCCGCCTGGACGCCGCGCTGGCCCGTATCCAACCCACGCTGCTTCGCCCCCTTCCGGCTGACTCCCCGGACACCGCCGACCGGGTCGGACGATGGCTGACCGAGCGCTTCACGCGTCCCGCCGGAGCGCTCGCGATTCCGCGCACCGATCTGGCGTTGCTCGGCCGTCCGGTCGAGCGCTTCATGCTCGACAAGCTGGCGCTACTCGTCACCGGGCTTGCCGTACCGCCCGTCTTCTGTGGCTTGGTCGCTGCGGCCGGAGGTTCGCTGCCGTGGACGTTCCCGCTGCTGACCGGGCTCATCCTGGCTGCGGTCCTGTGGTTTGCGCCGGACTGGAACGTGCGATCACTGGCTCGTCAGCGTCGCCGCGACTTCCGGTACGCCTTCACCTCGTACCTGCAGCTCGTCGTCCTGGAACGGGAGGCCGGCGCTGCGCTCAACGCCGCGCTGGAGAATCCAGCGAAGATCACCGATGGATGGCCGTTCCAGCGTGTGCATGAGGCGCTGACGCGGGCCCGCCACGGCCAGGAACAACCCTGGCGTGCACTGGCCCGGCTCGGCGAAGAGATCGGCGTCCGCGACTTGATCGACCTGGCTCACACTGCCGAGATCGCCGGCAGTGAGGGCGCGAAGATGCATGACGTCCTGGTCGCCAAGATCACCTCAATGCGACACGAGGCGTCCGCCGCCGCACGCGCCGAGGCCAACTCCCGCACCACCGCCATGTGGGTACCGACCAGCCTGCTCATGCTCGGCTTCGTGATCCTGGTCGGCTTCCCGTTCTTCTCCAAACTCCTGGCGTCCGGCTGAGCCGCCGGAGCCTTCACACATCGGGGGATCATGAACACACTCAACGCTGTGGCCATCCGTGCCGCGCTCGCTGTCCACGACCGAGGCCTCCGCCTCGCTGCCGCCTTGCGCGACCGGGGAGACCGCGGCTCGGGGGTGGTGGAGACGATCATCATCGTCGCGGGCTTCGCCGGGCTGGCCTTCGTCGTCTACATGGCCGTTTCCAGCAAGGTGCACGGCTGGATCAACAAGATCCCCGGCTCCACCGGCCCGTGAACAGGCCCCGCCGAGTACGGCGGCGAAGGGACGCGGGATCGGCAACGGTCGCAACCGCCATCACCTTCCCGGCCGTCGGGCTGCTGTTCCTGGCGCTGGCGCAGGCGGTGATGGTGTCGGTCGCCCGCGACGTGGCGCAGTCGGCCGCCGAAGAGGGGCTCCGCGTCGCCCGCGCCCGCCAGGGCACCTTCACACAAGGACGCGCCGCCGCCGCGTCCTTCGCCCGCCACGAGCCCGTCCTGCAAACGCTCACCGCCACCGTGTCCGGCGCCAACACCATCGTCGTACGGGTCACCGGGCACGCCCCGTCGCTGCTGCCGGGCGTCGACATCACCGTGTCCAGGACCGTACGCGGTGCCCGTGAGCGGTTCACCACGCCGGGGCCAGCGTGAACACGCGGAGGAACCGGGGGCGGGATGCGGGCAACGCCGTCGTGGAGACCGCGATTCTGGCGCCCGTGTTCATCACCTTCCTGGCCGGGCTGCTCGTGGTCATGCGGGTCGTGCACGGCAGCGCCGTGGTCGCGCAAGCCGCCGCCGACGCGGCACGACAAGCCTCCATCGCCCGGACGGCCCGAGAAGCGCAAGCCGCCGCGAGCACCAGCGCGATGCGCACCCTGCACGACCGCGGACTGCACTGCGCACCGTCCGTCCGGCTCGACCTGTCCGGCTTCAACCGCCCCGTCGGCCAACCGGCCGTGGTCTCAGCACGGGTGACCTGCGCGATTCGGCTCAGCGACGTCGGACTACCCGGGATGCCCGGCGTCCGGACGGTCGTCAAGACCCACCGATCGCCGATCGATCCTTACCGGGGCGGCGGGTGATCGGCATGGCGTGCACTCGACCGACCTCCTTGAATAGTCAGAGGCAGCGTGATCGCGGAAGCGTAAGCGTCTTCGCCGTCATCGTCACGCTGGTCGTCGTGGTGTTCTTCGGCGCCGTCGTCGACTTCGAGCAGGTCCTGGAAGCGCGGCAGGACGCCAATACCGGCGCCCAGGAAGCCGCCCGTGCCGGTGCCGGACGAGTCGACCGGAACCGCGCCTACACCCGCGGAAGGTTCGTCGTGGATCGCCAGTCCGGCGTCCGCGCCGCCCGCTCCTACCTGAGAGCCGCCGGGTACACGGGCACCGTGACCACGGCCGGGACCAGCGCCATCCGCGTCCACGTCTCCATCACTCGACCGGCCCGCTTTCTGTCGCTGATCGGGATCTCCGACCTGCACGCCGATGCCACGGCGACCGCGAACCTGACCACCGGAGTGGAAGGACCTCAGGAACCGTGACCTACACCGGACGCAACCGCCTTGCCGACTTCGCACGAGGACTCGGCGCCCTGGCGATCTTCAGCTTCCTCTTGGTCGGATTCCCCGTCGCGATGTACAAGATGTGCGGCTCTCCCATCCCGGACAGAGTTCCGTCCTGGGACGAGATCAGCACAACGCTGATGCGCCCCGACTACGACAACCGACTGTTCCTCGTCACCATCACATTGATCGGCTGGGGTGCATGGGTCCTGCTCGTCCTCATCAGCCTTGCGGAGATGATCGGGTACTTGGCCGACCGCTCTACGACCATCCTGCGGGGTCCAGTACGGCCGCTGCAGCAACTGATCAGGGAGCTGGTCGCCACCGCGGCCCTGACCTTCTCCACCGTCGCGTCCATCGCCAGTTCGGCCTCCGCCGCAACGCAGGCGCACGCCGCAACGGGCATCGTCGCCGCTGCCGTTCCGGAGCCCGGCACCCCAGGTCACCAGACGTCTGGAGATAACGGACCGCAGCAACGCCCGACGGCTTCCAACTCGGCTCCACTGCTGATGGAGCAGACGTCCGGTTCTCCAGAGCATGAACACCCCTGGCGGACCCACACCATCGAGCGGGGTGACACTCTGTGGGACCTGGCCCGCCGCAGCTACGGCTCTGGCGTCCTCTACCCCAAGATCTTCGAGAGCAGCCGGAACATCGCCCAGCCCGATGGCGTGCCGCCCCTGACCGATCCCGACATGCTCCATCCAGGCCAGCGCGTCCGACTGCCACGGCTCGGCGAACCAGATGTCCCGTCTTCACCATCGCGCCCGCCCCACCCGCAACCACCCGCGCATTCGGCGTCGCCCAAACAGGACAAGACGAGTGGCGACCGAACTCCAGCACCGCTCAGGTCACCTTCGGCTGAGGCCGCGCAAAGTCCGGTGACGGCGCCGCCCACCGACCACTCCTCGAGCCCGGCACCTGGGACACCATATGACCAGGACGCCGGTCACTCACCATTGGTGATCTCGCTGCCGTCCGGTTCGCGCATCGGCCTTGGTCTCGCCGCTGCGGTCAGCCTGGCCGTCGCCTTCACCCGTCTGCACCGACGCCGCCGACACCCGCTCACTTTCGAGCCGGACTCTGTCGGCAGGGCCCCCGAGCCCCCACTGCCGGCTGCGGCTCTCAAGGCCCGCCAGGCGCATATGAACACCTACTCCGATCGGGACGAGCCCGCTCCCTCCGACCCCGACCTCGTACGCGAAGACCTCAAGGCCACGCAGCCCGGCCACCTCGTTATTGGGACCCGGGGCGACCACGCGGTCACCGTCCCCCTGGCCGGGCTCAGTCTCGGCCTGTCCGGGGACGGCGCCCATGCCGTCGCCCGCGCCATCACCACCGAACTCTTGGCCAAAGCGCGCCGGGATCGCGTCGAGATCGTCGTCCCTCATGCCGACGCGCAGACGCTCTTCCCCGGCGACGACATCACCGCAGTCGCCGCGGCCCTGGAGGGTCTGATCATCGCCTCGTCAACGAGTGCGGCCACCGACCATCTGGAAGCCGAACTCGTTCGCCGCCACCGCGTCCTGGAGATGACCGAGCAGCCTGACGTGCCTGCCCTGCGCACCCACGACCCCGCAGAACCTCTCTCGACCACACTGCTGGTAGCAACACCCTCCGCCGAGAACGCCGCCACCATACGCACCCTTGCAACGCGCGGCCACCGGTACTGCATCGGCGTCCTGGTGCTCGGTGACTGGCCGGCTGGCACCAGCCTGAACCTCGCTGACGACGCGACTGTCACCAACGCTTACGGCGCCGACGCCGAACAGTTCAACAAGGCCCACCTGTTCCACCTGACCGCCGACGACGCCGCCGGCATGCTGCAGACAATCCGAACCGCCACCGGCTTCGAACGCACCCAGACCCCGCCGCCCGTCGCCACCACTCAACCATCCGACATCGAGACCCTGGCCGATCTTGACGAACCGAGCACCGCCAACCAGGTCCCACCGCCCCGGGCGGCCACCGAGGTGCGCGAGAAGCCTGCCCGCCTCCAAGTGCTCGGAGCGGTCCTCCTGCACACCGCCAACGGCCCCATCACCACCGGCGTCCGCGACTACTCCGAAAAGCTTCTCGCCTACCTCGCCCTCCACCCCAAGGGCGTCATCCGCGATCAAGCCATCAGCGTCCTCTGGCCCGACCGCACCCCCGATTCGGGAGTCATCGCCTTCAACTCCGCCACAACCAACATCCGCAAGCTCCTGCGTGCAGGCACAGGGCTCACGAAACCCATGTACCTCAATTACATCGGCGGGCGCTATCACATCGACCCCAACCTTATCGAGATCGACCTCTGGCAACTGACCGCCACCCTCGATGAGGCCGAGCGGGCCACCAGTGACGCCGAACGCATCAAGGCGCTCGCCGCGGTCAGCGATCTCTACACCGGCGAGTTCGCCAGCGGCTTCGAATCCGAATGGGCCCAAACTCACCGCGAATACCTTCGCCGCACCGTCGTCAATGCCCTGGGCCGTTACGTCCAGCTCATCCATGGCGACGATCCCGACAGGGCGCTCGCCACGCTCGAACGAGCCATCACCCACGACCCCTACTCCGAACCCCTCTACCGGGAGATCATGCGGCTACAAGCCCGCCTCGGCCGCCTGGACGCCGTCCAACGCACCTACCAACTCCTCGCTAGCCGCCTCAGCGAAATCGACGCCGAACCCGGCAAGGACTCGCGCCAACTCCTCACCGAACTCCGAAGCGTCAGCCTGTCCACTGGATGCCGACCGTCCAAGGGGCAGGGTGAGAGCCTATGACGCCGACGCTCCAGCACATTGACCCACGCTGCCGCGGGGACCGAGGCTCCTCATATGACCGAACACGTCACCACCATCACCTTCCGAAGCCTGGACGGGCTACGCCTGGTCGGCACGCTGGTCAATCCTGACAGCATCCAGGGAGCCTCGACGGTGCTTGTCCACGGCGGCGGCGTGACGCGCGAGGAGGGTGGGTTCTTCTCCCGGCTGGCCTCAGGCCTGGCAGCTGCAGGGCTGCCCTCGCTTCGATTCGACCTACGCGCCCATGGGCAAAGCGAGGGCGAGATGCGGGAGCTCACCCTGTCCGGTGTCGTGAACGACATCCGAGCAGCCGTTGAAGAAGCGCACAAGGTCAATGCCGGAAATCCCGTGAACCTGCTCGCCGCGAGTTTCAGCGGCGGCCTGGCCGCCTTCTTCGCAGCCCGCTACCCCGGCCTCGTCAACAGACTCGTGCTGATCAACCCGCTGCTGCACCACAAGCGCCGCCTCATCGACGAGAAGCCGTATTGGCGAGATGACCACCTCGACGACGGCGCGGCGCAGGAACTGGCGACGCAAGGCGTCCTCGATCATTCGCCGACGTTCAAGCTGGGCCGGCCGCTCCTGAACGAACTCTTCTACCTGCGGCCCGACGAGGTGCTCGGAGAGGTGACCGCGCCGACGTTGATCCTGCACGGAACCGCGGACACCTTCATCTCGGTCGACTCGTCACGAGACGCCGTCGGGCGCTTCGGCGGCGAAGCCCGGCTGATCGAGATCCACGGGGCCCAGCACGGGATAGCCGTCCACGACGACCCTCGGTACCTGGACCCTCAAACCCAGAAGTGGCAGGCCGACAGCATCATCGCGATCGCCGACTGGCTGCACGCCGGATAACCCAAAATCGGTCGTCGCCGACTATCTACATCGCATGGGGCTTACGGGGTCATACGAGAAGGGCGTGTTGGAGTTCCTGGACCGCGGGCCGCTGTTGCCAGGTGCGGAGTCGGCCGGCGACGCGGAGGATCTCTCGGTGGGTTCGAGCGGAGTTGGTCGCCCTGGCGATCTCCAGTGCGGACAGTGCGATCGTCGCGGAGTCGTCGGGATTTCCGTCAGCGGCGTGTGCCGCGCTCTTCAGTGACAGGAAGTATCCGTAGTCGCGCTTCCTGAAGGCGGTCTCGGTCAGGTTCGCCTCGTAGAGTTCGAGGGCACGGGCCGGCCGTCCGGCCTCGCTGTAGCAGATCGCCACCTGCAGCTCGAAGAGGGCTTCGTTGAAGTGGGGGCCGATCCCCGCAGGGGACGCAGCGTCGATGAGCAACTCGCGCGCTCGCTCGATCTCGGTCTCCGCGGCGTTCACGTCTTGGTCGAGCATTGCATGGGCTCGTGCCGCTTGTTGCGCAGCCTCAGCTCGCACGTACGACGGCAAGTGCCATGGGCCGTCCTGGACCGCTTGGACGAAGGACCGCATCGCGACGGCGTCTCGTTCGTCCCATGCTGCCTGGGCCTTTTTCAGCAGGACGTAGCCCTGCATTGCCGAGTCGGCGGCCGTCTGTGCCCACTCCATCGCCCGATCCCGCCAGTAACTGGCCGGTTGGCCTGCGCCGAGGTCGCGGTAGAACCATCCGAGGAGCTCGGCGGCGAGCGCGGCGGTGCGCAGGAGCGCGCGGCGAACATCGGGGCGGGCATCGCGGGCGGTTTGGTCGATGGCGGTGACCAGGCCAAGGACGGTCGGGATGCCGGCGGCCGCGCCGGTGGTGCGGTCAAGGTCGGCCGCCTCGTCGATGCAGCGGCGGAAATGCCCGACCAGCGCCGCGTCGGCGTATCGGCGGGCGTCCTCCAGGGCGGCGGCGATGTGCTGAAGCTCCCCGACACCGACCGTCGGCAGCGCGATCGCGGCGATCCCGTGCTTGAGAAATGTTCGGCGCAGCAGTTCGCTCACCTGGGTCCATTCGTCACCGGCTTCGGCCGGTCCGGTTGGCGGGAACGGGGCCGCTGGCTGCTCTGCCCACGCCTCTCTTCCCGCGCCGGGATAGGCTCGCCTCCGATCGCGCTCGGCCGGGGCCTCCAGTACAGCACGGTCGACAACGAGGGCGGTCGCCAGCGCGGCGAGCCATGCTTCCGGGCGGCGCCTTCCCCGTTCCCATCGAGACACTTCGGCTCGGGTGACGGTCGCGGTACCGGTGATGGCGCACAGTCGTGCGGCGAGATCGGACTGCGACATTCCGGCCTGCTCCCTGAGCTGTTTCAGGAGCACCGGAAGCTCTGCGGCAGTGGTCATGACCTGCGGTCTCCGTCTAGGCCACCAGGGGCCGGTTAGGGGCCTGCGAACGGGCTCTCCCCCTACATCGAGGAGCGAGAGAGGTTTGTTGCGTCCACGTTCACAGATGCGACGACTTCGGTGAGAGGACCGGTCATGTTCTCCGCTCGTCCCAGCGGCGCGAGCTTCTCCTCCGTTTCGGCGGGCCGGGAGGAGTTGCGGACGCGCGCACGAGATCTGCTTCTGGCGCTGGCCGCGGACCTGGAGCGGCTCGGCCTGCGCACCCGTCTGGTCGAGCGGGTGTCGCGACCGGTCACGTTGCGAGTCTGGGAGCCGGGTCGGCAGAGCGGCTCGGCCGAGGTGGTGGCAAGCCCGCGCATCGATGACGGATTCGTCTTCGTCCTCATGAACGGCGGCCCCGTGAGGATGCCTGCGGCCGTCGCCCCTGCCGATGTACCAGCAGTGGCCGCACGGAAGTTCGCTGAGAGCTGGCCGGCTCGAGGGCGAGGCATGACAGGCACTACGCGACCGGAACCGCCCGGCTCGTGAGACGGCTTCCGGCTCCGTGGACCGCCCCGCGGATTCAAGACCCATCACCCCTGAAGGAAAACGGAGGATTCCCGATGAGCCCCAAGCCTGTGGAGACCGAGACGCGTCCGGCCGACACCGACAGCGCTTTCGACCTGGACGTGCGCCTGCTGGAGATCGCCGACCCCGCCGGCCTCGTCAACGTGACCGACGACGGATGCACCAGCACGTGCGGGGCGTGCGTGAGCGGCGCGGTCTGAGCAACGCGTCGCCACTTCCCCCAATGCGCGGCGCCGCCGCACGGGCCTCCGTGCGGCGGCGCCAAGGCAGATGTCGGATCGTCGATTCGGAGGTTCCCGTGCGTGCCCCCACCCGCCCGGAGGTCTTCCGGGCCTCAGGTGCTGCACTTGTCCGCGCTGCCGCCTACGAGGGCCCGGCTCTTCCGCCATGGCCCGACTTGACCGATTCGACGTCCGCGCATGTGCCCGCGTGGATCGCGTGGCTGCAAGCCGTCTGGGAGATCGATGACGTCGCCGAGGCGCTGTGCCATGCCAGCCCCGCGCTCGCACGTCAGGTGCGGGTTCTATGCGCTGCGAAGAAGCCGCGAATCCGTGAGACCCGGCGTGCCATGCTCTCCGTGGCTCGGTATCTGCAGCGCTTGGTGGGACGCGCGACACCGTTCGGATTGCTCGCCGGCGTCGCGTCCGCGCCGTTCGGCGGCGGCCCCTACCTGCACTGGGGCGCCCGGCACCACGCCGTGGCCCGCGCCGGCGCGGAGTGGCTGGTCGGCATCATCGCCCGGCTGGAGGGTTGCCCGGAGCTCCTCGGCCGGCTGTCGGTCGTCGCCAACAACACGCTGATGGTGCGCGGCGACCGGCTGATCGTCCCCTATCGGCCTCTTGCCAACGGACGGGGGACGGGCGCCGCGGAAGTGTCGCTCCGTCACAGCACGGCGGTACGGACCGCGGTGCAATGGGCAGGCACGCCGATCACCTTCGACGATCTGGGCGCCAAGCTCCAAGCAGAGTTTCCCTCCGCCAGCACGCAGCGGATCACCGCCATGCTGACCGAACTCGTACGGCGCGGTGTCTTGATCACAGGCTTGAACGCGCCGAGCACCGAGCCCGACGCTCTCGGCCACCTGGTGGAGCAACTGCGCGGAGTCGACGCTTCGGCCGTGGAATCCGTTGGCGGTTTCGTCGCCGAGCTCATCGAGGTTCATGTGCTTCTTCAGAAGCACAATCGGGCGGCCCCGGAGGCGGGGCCGGCTTTGCGAAGGGCGGTTGCCCAACGGATGAGCGGCCTGGTTGGGACCCAGAAGCATCCGCTGGCGATCGATCTGCGGCTGGACGCGGCGGCAGTACTGCCGCGCGAGGTGGCACGGGAGATCGAGCGCGCTGCCTGGACGCTCACGCGCTTGAGCGCTTTCCCCGCTGGTTCGCCGACATGGCGCGCTTACCACCAGCGTTTCTACGAACGATTCGGTATCGGGTCGCTGGTACCCGTGCTGGACGTCGTGAGCGACAGCGGCGTCGGCTGGCCTGACGGGTACCCGGGCACGGTGACCCCCGCCCGCCCACCTTCGTTGTCGAGCCGCGACCAAGTGCTGCTCGCCCTGGCCCAGAACACCGCGATCGACGGCCGCGACGAGGTGGTGTTGGACGAGCAACTCATCGCGGCTTTGGAGTTGGGGCCTGAACAGCGTCGCCCGCCGCCGCACCTGGAGATCGGCGTCCGCGTGAATGCCGCGGACCAGAACGCGTTGTGCCGAGGGGACTTCACGCTGGAGGTGGTGTCGGTCTCGCGCGCCGCAGGAGTCCTGTCAGGCCGGTTCCTGAGTGTCCTCACTCCACAGGACGCCACCGCCTTGTCCACTGGGCTGTCCGATCTCCCAGCCAGCGATCAGGACACCTTGCCAGCGCAGTTGTCGTTCCCGCCACTGGATCCGGCGACCGCGCACGTGACCCGCACACCGCGGACGCTCCCGACTCTGATCAGCCTCGCCGAACACCCCGCCGACGACAACAACGCGCTGACCGTCGGCGACCTTGCGGTGGGCTGCGATGGCCGCAGGATGTATCTGGCAGTTCCCGCCCGCAGGCAACGACTTGAGGCGGCCGGGCTCCACGCACTGAACCTCAAGACCCACACACCCCCGCTCGCGCGGTTCCTCACCGAGGTGAGCCGGGCCCACTGCGCCCAGGTAACGACATTCGACTGGGGCGCCGCCGCCCACCTCCCGTTCCTACCTCGACTGCGCCATGGACGGACCATCCTCTCCCCGGCGCGGTGGCGACTCGAAGCGGCCGACCTTCCGGCCAGCTCACAGCCGTGGGACGAGTGGGACGGCGCCCTCTCCGCCTGGCGGGCCAAGCGCCGCACACCGCGTCTGGTGCATCTGTCCGAAGGCGACCGGTCACTGCCTTTGGACTTGGACGCCCCAGCACACCGAGTTCTCCTTCGCGCCCATCTAAGGACCGCGTCTCACGCCCTCCTGACCGAGGCGCCCGCGCCGGAGGCCGCCGGCTGGTGCGGTGGCCGCGCCCACGAGATCATCGTGCCGCTCGCCTCCAGCGTGCCCTCTCCGTGGCCTCGGCTGCCGAAGCCATCGCGGGAACGAGTCGTCAGCCGGCATGAACAGAGCCAGACGCCGGGCGCATCCCCGGTGGTACTCACCTGCCTGTACGGGGACGTCCACCGTCAGGACGCCATCCTTGCCGAGCACGTGCCGGATCTGCTTTCGCGCTTCGATGTGCCGCCTGAGTGGTGGTTCGTCCGCTACCGCGATCCGGATCATCATCTGCGGCTACGCATCGTCCTGCGCGACCAGACCGCGTTCGGCGCTGTCGTCCGTGAAGTAAGCGGCTGGGCGGACGAACTCCGCCTTCTCGGATTGCTGCGCGAGGTGGCGTATCCGACGTCTCATCCGGAGACCGGCCGATGGGGTTCTGGCCCGGCGTGGTCAGCGGCCCAGAAGGTGTTCAGCGCCGACTCGAAGGCTCTGCTCGTCCAGCTCGGCCTGGCCCGGCGGCCGCAGCGGCAGGCGCTTGTGGCCGCTCACACCGTCGCGATCGCCACGGCCTACACGGGAAGCGTCGCGGCGGGCATGCGGTGGCTCATCGACAGCGTCCCCGCCGCCGCGCCGACAAAGGTTCCACGACCTGTGTTCACCGAAGCCGTCCATCTCGCCGATCCCAGCAACGGATGGGCGGCACTGCGCTCAGTACCCGGAGGCGCGGCCATTGCCGAAGCGTGGAAGCCACGCCACCGAGCCGTTGCGGAGTACCGCGCGCACTTGCCTGGCCCCCACACCAGCGGCATCTTGATCGACGAGGTCCTGCGATCCCTCATGCATGTGAACTTCGCCCGTGCCTGCGGCATCGACTTCGACGACGAAGCCATCGGTCTCCACCTCGCCCGCTCCGCCGCGCTTTCGTGGACGGCCCGTACAACGGGACTACGTGGATGACCAGCGAACTCTCCAGCAACCCCGCCGAGGCCATCGCCGATCGCCTAGCACATCCCGACACCGTCCCCGGCCACGTCAAGTGGCGCCCATGGTGGCGTCAATCGCTCGCCCACGGTGCACCCGGCATCGCGCTACTGCATATCGAGCGTGCCGCTGCCGGTCTCGGCTCGTGGCAACGCGCCCACGACTGGCTCGCCTACGCCACCCGCGCGCCGCTGACCACCGGAACCGACAGCCACCTGTACTACGGAGCCCCCGCCATCGCCCACGCACTCAACTGCGCTGCCGAGCAACGCCCCGGCAGCTACCGAGGAGCCCTGGACCGCCTCGACGAAGTGATCGGCGCCGACGCCCGCGCCCGCGTCGATGCCGCCCACGCCCGAATCGACGCAGGCCGGCTCCCCGCCCTGGCCGAGTTCGACGTCATCCGCGGCCTGACCGGCATCGGCTCCCACCTCCTCCGCCGCGATCCAGGCGGAAAGCCGCTACGGGCCATCCTTGAATACCTGGTGCGCCTTACCGAACCGATCACCGTCAATGCCGAGACGCTGCCAGGCTGGTGGACCGACACGGGACCCGACGGGCGCCGCAAGGCTCGATTCAGCGACGGCCACGCAAATTCCGGACTCGCCCACGGAATCGGCGGCCCCCTCGCCCTGCTCGCGCTAGCCGCTCAACGCGGCGCCACCGTGGACGGCCAACAGGACGCGATGGGCCGCATCTGCGTCTGGCTCGATCGCTGGCGCGTCACCACTCCGACCGGTCCCGCCTGGCCGTACTGGGTCAACCGTCCCCAGCTACGCGCTGGGCACCGGGTCGTCTCCGGCTCGCAGCGTCCTGGCTGGTGCTACGGCACCGCGGGCCTGGCCCGCGCCCAGCAACTCGCCGCTCTGGCGACCGGCGACGACGACCGCCGGACGATGGCCGAGCAGGCATTGCTCCACGCCCTGACCAACGCCACCCACCCCGAACACGGCGACCCATCGCTGTGCCACGGACACGCCGGCCTCGCCCACATCGCTGCACGGGTCGCCGCCGACGCCTCTCCCGATTCCTTACGCCGCCTGCGGGGTCGACTGCCGGATCTCCTCCGCTCCACGTGTGCCGCCCTCATCAGCAGTGAGGTGGCCGAACTCGATCCCGCCCTTCTCGAAGGCGCGGCCGGTATCGCTCTCGTCCTTTCCAACCCCGCGACCATCCCCAGAACGACCTGGGACGCATGTCTGCTCGTCGCCTGATCGCCCCATACCGGTAAGGACCCCACTCCAATGCGTGCACCTGGCTGGCACCAGCTCGACATCGCGTTCCCCGACCATGCGACAGCCGTAACCGTCGCTGCGCACCACCTGCGTCCCGCACTGCAGGCCGCCCAACACGACGGCCGCCTCCGCGACTGGTGGTTCCTGCGCAAGAAGTCGTGGCGGCTGCGCTACCGGACCGACACGTCCGATGCCAGCCCGATACCTGACCTGCTGACCAAGCTCACCGCCCACGGTCGGATCAACGGCTGGACGTCCGGCATCTACGAGCCGGAGGAGGCGGCGTTCGGTGGAGAGGCGGCGATGGACGTCGCGCACACGCTCTTCCACCACGACAGCCGCCACATCCTCACGCGAGCTGCGCGGCGCGCCAACCCGGCTGTCGGTCAGCGCGAAACCACGGTCCTGCTCTGCAGCACGCTGTTCCGCGCCGCCGGGCTGGACTTCTACGAGCAAGGCGACGTCTGGAAGAAGGTGGCCGAACTCCGGCCCGTGGGCTCTGCGGCACTCGCTCCCGAACGTGTCGCCGCACTCGGACCGGCTATGCGGCTCCTCATGACCGCCGATCCCCGCGGCCTTCGCCTTCCAGCCGGCGACGACCCCTTCATCGACCAATGCGGCTGGCTCACCGCCTTCGAACAGGCGGGCCGTGACCTCGCCGTTCTAGCTTCTCAAGGACGGCTGTCCCGAGGGCTTCGGGCCATACTCGCCCACCACGTCGTCTTCCACGGGAACCGAGCCTCCGTGTCCACCGCAGACCAAGGCATCCTCGCGCACCTGGCGGCCGGTGGCGTCTTCGATACCGACGCCAGCGATTCACCCACGCCTACCACCTCAACTACTAAGGTCCGTCTGATGACTACGCTCAGCGACGACAACTCCATAGTGTCCGCCGATCGACTGCGGGACGCGCTCACCGACCGGCTGCGTAAGCACGGCGTTCTGCGCAGCGCGCGAGCCGAGGCCGCGTTCCGGCAGACGCCGCGGCACCTGTTCCTCCCCGGCGTCCCTCTCGACCAGGCCTACGCCGACAAGCCCGTCTACACCAAGACCGACGGGAACGGCGTGAACATCAGCGCCGCTTCAGAGCCGTGGATGGTCGCCGCGATGCTCGACCAGCTCGACGCGCACCCCGGCGACCGCATCCTGGAGGCCGGAGCCGGCACCGGCTACAACGCCGCAATCATGGCCGCCATCGTCGGCGACGCCGGCCACGTCACCACCATCGACGTCGACGAGGACCTCGTCGCCGGCGCCCGCGACCATCTCGCGGCCGCCGGTATCGACAACGTCGAGGTGATCCTCGGTGACGGTGCGCTCGGCCACCCCGCCAGCGCCCCCTATGACCGCATCATCGCCACCGTCGGCGCCTACGAGGTCCCCACCGCGTGGCTGGACCAGCTCGCACCCGACGGACGCCTGATCGTCCCCCTGCGACTACGCGGCACCAACTCCCGCAGCATCACCTTCGAACGCACCGACACTGGATGGCGCAGCCTCGACAGCCGCCTGGCCGTCTTCATGCCACTACGCGGGATCGGCGACGATGCACGCCGCTACATCCACCTCACACCCGAGCAGGACGTGACCCTCCAGACCCACAAAGACCAAACGGTCGACGCCGCCGCAATAGCCGACATCCTGCACACCCAACGACACGAGAAGTGGACCGGCGTTCTGTTCCCGCCCGGCGTCCCGTTCGAGTGGATGGAGCTGTGGCTATGCCTGCGCCTCGACAACGCGCTGATGCGGATGAACGTCAAACCCCAAGCCAAGGAGCGCCTGAGCTTGGACCCCATGTTCGCCTGGGGCGCCATGGCGACCGTCCGCGACCAGGACCTGGCCTACCTCACCATCCGCCCCGCCCCGCCCGCCGCTGATGGCGGCAAGCTCTACGAGGTCGGAGTCCTCGGCCACGGCCCGACCGGCCACCACCTGGCCCACCAGGTAGCCGAAGAGATCCGCACCTGGGACACCCGCTACCGCTCCCGCACCGTCCACTTCGAACTCCAAGACGCACCGGCACCGGCCGACCCCGCCTCCGGCCGATTCGTCCTGGACCGGCCACATCACCCCATCACGATTTTCTGGGAGTGACTCCGTGGACGCCACCGAGCCAGCGCTCCGCTGGTTCCCGCTCGTCGCACGCGCCCGTCCCGCCTGCGCGCCGCTCGACGTGCGCATGGCGGCTCTCTGCGCCCTAGCAGAATCGGCGGCGCAAGCGGAGGACCAGGCCGCCGCGTCCACCGTCCACAACCAGGCCGCCCTCCTGACGTCCGATGTCGGAACGTCGGCCCTCGCCCGCGAGCTGTGTCACCGTCATGCCACCCTGTACTTGCGCGCCTGCCCGCTGGACGCCAAGGCCGCCCGCCGGGCACTCGAACCACTGGTCAACCTCGCGCGACTACGCATCCGGGAGGGCAACGGAGCGAGCGCGTTCGACCTTCTGGCCGCCCTTCACCAAGCCGTCGAGCGTCGAACTGACGTTGTCATCGACGAACTGTCCGTCCCCGTATCCACACTCGTCAAATCACAGGACGAACATCAAGAACTGCGCCGATGGCTGTGGAGCGTCCACCTCGCCGACGGCACCCGGGCGCTGACCAGCACTGGCAACTGGCAACAAGCGCTCGCCCACCTCCGCCGCCACAAAGGCGTCGGCCAACGCATGCTCGACGGCCGCCAAGTAGCCGTAATAGCCCACCTCATAGCAGGCGCCAACCAGGAAACCCTCCGGCTCCTCGCGGAGACAGACGCAGACGACCCGTACGAAGAAGCGGTCACGGGTTGCCTGGCCATTCTCTACCGCCGTCACGCCGGCCAGCCGCTCGCGGCGAGCACGGCTGATTCGGTACGCCGCTGGCAGCGGCTACATCCGACACCGAACCTGGGCGTCTTCCATACCCGCCTGGGCCTGGCTCTGATCGATGCCGCCGACTGCCGTGAGACCTCCACCGCCCGCTCGATCACCGTCGCCCTTGCCGAGCAGGCCGTCGCCGCCAAGGACGGCTTCGCCGCGCGCGACATCCTTCGCCATGGCTGCCACCTCCCGACGCGGCAACAGCTACAGCTCCGCGAAATACTAGAGGCATCCGGTCTCGGCCAGGGATCGATACCGCCGGACCTTCAAGCGCGACTGCGAGCAGCAGTCGCCACAGCCGAATCGGTCCTGGTCCAAAACCGGCGCCCGGCACCAAGCCCGCGCACGCTGCCCATGTCCTGACCGGACGCGTTCCGTCCGGAGGTGCTTATCGAACCCGAGAAGGAACGGTCCTCTCGCCTTTCACGAGACCGTGGTGAGGTTCCCGGACCGGATGCGGGAGACCATCTTGGAGGCGCTACGTGACGAGACCCCGACCTGAGGACCTGGCCCCAGAAGACTTCGCCGCGCTGTTCGCCACGGTGGAACGGACAGCAGTTCACCTCGAACTCAGGGATGCCTACACGCCCGACGACCCGCTCTTCCTGCGGTGGCTGGAGGGTCAGGTGACCCCCGCCGACATCGCTGAGCACGAAAACGGGTGGGCGCAGATCGTACGGGCGACGGTGGGACGCGGCGTCACCATGCGTCGCGTCCGCGTCGTCTCCGAGCCGTTGGCGCCGTTCGTCCGCTTCGAGTACGACGGCGCTGGCGCGCTCAACGAGGCGGCGGGCGAACAAGTCCGCTGGTTGCCTCGTCAGCAGGCTGCCGGTCTGTGCTTGCCCGCGAACGACTTCTGGCTCTTGGACGACCGTCTCGTTCGGTTCGGCTACTTCTCCGGCATCGGGGATTACCTGGGTGCGGAGCTGACGGACGACCCTGCATTGGCCGAGCAGTGCGGTAGCGCTTTCGAGGCGGTCTGGGAGCGGGCCACCCCGCACAAGGACTACCGCCCGCAGTAGTCAATCGATACTGATCACCGTGCCAGCACCCCAGTACCCGGCCGTTCAGGCGGCTCGCCGAGCGCTCGCCGACCGCCTGCGCGAGATCCGCCTGAACTCCGGGATCAAGACCAAATACCTCGCCGAAGCCGCCGGGTGGGACCGGTGGAAGGTCGGCAAGATCGAGCACGCCCAGCGCGCTCCGACCGTCGCCGATATCAGGGCCTGGTGCCGCGTCTGCAACGCCGAAGACCAGTGCGACGACCTCATCGCCGCTCTGCAGTCCGTGGACTCGGCCTACTCGACCTGGAAGCGACTCCAGCGCGGCAAGGGCGGTCTGCGGCGCCTTCAGGAGAGCCGGCTGGCGCTCTACGAGGGTTCCTCGACCGACTGGACCTACTGTTCGCAGGTCGTACCGGGCCTCCTGCAGACGCGGAATTACGTCGCCGAGCTGCTCACCCTCGTCTCGCATCGATCGGGCGGGCCCGATGACGATGTGCCCGGTGCCGTAGCCGCCCGCATCGACCGGCAGCGGGTTCTGTGGCGCCCAGGCCGCAAGTTCCTGTTCCTGATGGAAGAGGCAGCGCTGTACTACCGGCTCGGAGAGCCGCAGGTGATGGCCGACCAGCTGTCCCACCTCGCCAACATCACCGCCTCAGCGATCCCCTCAGTGGCCCTGGGGGTGCTGCCCTTCTCACGGCCCCGCTCCCAGTGGGTCTTGGAGAACTTCACCGTGTTCGACGGCGACAAGGTGGAGGTGGAGATCCTGTCCGCCCTGGTCACCATCACCGCGCGCGGCGAGGTGTCCCTCTACCTGTCTGCCTTCGAGGAGCTCTACCGCTCCGCTGTGTTCGGGGAAGAGGCAAGGAGGCTGATCGAGGCAGCGGCGGACACCTACCGCTGAGGTTTCGTGCCTCCTTTTGCCTCTCTCCTGGCGCCGAGACTCCCCCACGAGTCAGTGTCGTATGACACACACGGTTCGCCGGCAGGCGGACGCGGTTCCGACTCGGGAGTCACCGATGACCACAGCAGCGCAGGAGACTCAGAAGATCCTGATGGATCACGAGTTCCTCGCGACCCCGGCAGCCGTGGGCATCACGCGCCGCGCTGCCGTGCGCGCGCTGATCGTGTGGGGACTCACCGACGCCCAGACGGCAGACGTCGAGCTGGTGCTGTCGGAGCTGGTGACGAACGCGGTCAACCAGGCGCGACACGAGAAGTTCAGAGTGCGGATCTGCGAAGAGATCCCCGACACGCTCACCATCGAGGTCTGGGACCCCGTCCCGGCGCCGCCGTACCGCAAGGCTCCGGACCGCTATGCCGAGACCGGGCGTGGACTCCTCATCGTGGAGGGCCCTCGCCGCCCACTACGGCTGGCGGCCGGCTGACGACGGCAAATGGGTCTTCGCCGTTCTGGAGGTACCCCCGTATGTCTGACAGCTCCGCGATCGTCTCGGGCAAGACCCTGATCTCGGTCCCGGCCGCACTGGAGATCGCCCATGGCGCTTACGAGCAGGCGATGGCGCAGCACGGCCTGTTGCCTGACTCCATCAAGACCATCCGGGCGATGGCCGAAAAGAACGTCCGGGAGTTGGAGACCGAGGAGTAGCCCTCACCAAGATGCGCCTCCGGGCCGCGGCTAGGAGGTCTCCGTCCGGCCCCTGCGCCCGGCGCGGCCAGGAGGGCACCAACGGACGCAACGGCAAGGAGAGGAGGAAGAAGGGTTTCGCAAGAAAGACGGGTGGGGCCTGCTGACTCGGCCAAACGAACCAGCAGACCCCGACGGTCCCGGCCGTGGTCGGGTGGGACCGATGGTCCAACGCGGCGAGCCACCGCCGCGCTCAGTGGCCCAAGGAGAGCCAATGTCGATCTTGACAGAGAAATCCCCGCTTGTGATCCGGGCCGAGCTGCCCGCGCCGTTCCACGACGGGTGGAACACGATGCCCGGCGTCACCGTGGACGGCACGACACTGACCATCGACGCCGCCGAGTACTTCTTCCGGTACGACAACCCCACCTGGCTGGTGTGCGACTGGACCAGCGTCCGCACCGACCTGCTGGAGGCCCGCGAGACCGGATCGACGACCATCGAGCAGATGGCCCTGGACCACATCCGCCGGCACGGCCGCGTCACCACCGACCCGGCCGAGGTGCTGACGACCGCGTACGCGGTGTACTCCTGGCTGTTCCGCCCCGAGCACCTGGCGGACCCGTCGCTGCAGCGGATGGGCGTCACCACCGCCCAGCTGCGCATCCTGGTCGAGATGGGCACAATGATGGCGCTCAACCGCGTCGAGGTGTCCGGCGAGATCACCAACGTCGGCCCCGCATGGATGTTCGGCGAGGCCGCCAAGGTCGTCTTCGGTCTCACGACCGCCGAGGCCGAGATGATCGACGAGCTGTACCACGGCTCGTGGTTCAACGAGCCGCGCAGGGTCGAGCAGGTCAAGGCGCACGTCGCCCTGGGCGGACGGCTGGTCCACGGCTGCCAGTCCGGCGCCGAGGTCAACATGGCCGGCGGATGCGTCGCGCCGTTCGGCTTCGACGTCAGCGAGTTCCGGCGTGAGCTGGCCGGCTTCCGGGACGAGTGGGTCGAGCGGGTGCGGGCCTGTGGCAAGTAGCCAAGACCAGGGGCGGGCGGAAGTGTCCGTCCGCCCCGCCGTCCTGACCGCACTGGCCAACGAGATCGGCGTCAAGGTGCAGCGGCGCGAAGAGGTCCGGATCTGGTCGATGTCGGCGGTGGAGCGGCTTCACCTGACCGACGGCTCCACACTCATCTTGAAGTACGCCGACGAAGTGTTCGCCGACGAACCCGACGTGCTCGCCCACGCCGCCAAGCACGACGTGCCCGTGCCCCGCCTGCTAGCCAGCACTCGGCAGACGGACGGATCAGCAGTCATGATCCTGGAAGACCTCGGCGAATCAGTCCGCAAGCCCTCGCTCGCCGACGCCGCCACCGCAGCAGTCTCCATCCACCAGTGCCCGCCCTTGGCGGGTAGGCCGGTCCTGGACGATCGCGCTTTGGTAGAACTGCCGGTCCAAGCCCTGCAGTGGCTGGACGCGCTTCAAGCTGCGGGCCGGTGGAGCGACGACCCCTTCGAGATCCGCGCCGGGTTGCAGAAGCTCGACGACGTCGCCTCCCGGCGAGCTCGGGGCGCGACCATCTCGCCCTACGGGATGTGCCACAGCGAGTTCCACCCCACATCCCTGATCATCCAGCCCGAAGGGCCACCGCGCATCCTCGACATGGCCCGCGCCTACACCGGCAACGGCCTGCTCGACCTGGTCTCCTGGCAGGGCACTCCCGAACCCCTGGATCTAGAAGCGGTCAAAGACCTCATCGACGCCTATGTAGCGGCCGGCGGCACCGCAGAAGCCGAACTCGACCGCGGCGGCCTCCCCGCCCACGTCTGGGCGGCGGGTTGGGACAAGCTCTGGATCGTCGAATGGTTCATCCAGAGCAACTACCGATGGGCGGACCCGGGCAATCCCGCGCGAGAGCACGCCGTGCAGCAGGCCATCAGCCGGCACCTGTGGGAGGCGGTGACATGCCTGGCGAGCTAAAGGCTGTCCCGTAACGTCGGGCGCCCAAGATCGTTGATCTCGACGTGGAGCAGGTGATCAGGCCCGATCGGGACGAGTGGGTGCCGGTGTTCACCGGCCTGTCGGTGCGGCAGTTCCGTCGCCTGGTGTGGATCGTTGCAGGTCGGGGCGGTGAGCAGACCGGTACCGGACAGCGCTGGAGCCTGCCGCTGGCGGACCGGGTCCTTCTGATCGCGGTGTACTACCGCACCAACCTCACACTGCGGCAGGTCGCACTGCCGTTCGGGGTCTCGAAGTCCGCCGCGCACCGCGTCGTCGACCACCTGGCGCCGCTGCTCGCACTGCCCCGGCGGCAAGCCCGGGTCGGAGATCCACTTGCTGGTCGACCGTGCCGGTCTGCCGCTGTCTGTCGGGATCTCGGCCGCCAACACCCACGATCGCCAAGGCTTGGAACCGCTGGTGCGCGGCATCGCGCCGATCCGTTCCCGGCGGGGACCGCGCCGCCAGCCCGGCGGGCGGCGTCCCGGCAAGCTGCATGCCGACAACGGCTATGACTACCGCGATCTGCGCCGGCGGCTGCGTGCTCGTGGCATCACCCCGCGTATCGCCCGTCGTCGAATCGAAAGCTCCGACCGGCATGGGCGTCACCACTGGGTGGCCGAACGGACGGTGTCATGGCTGAATGGCTTTTACCGTCTGCACCGCCGCCACGAACGCAAGGCCGAACATTTCCCGGCCTTCATCGGCATCGCCGCCGCCCTCATCCGCCACCGCCACATCACCAAATGAGTCACGGTCTAAGAGGGCGTTTGGACCTTATATGTAGGGAATGTGTAGGTCCTCGTGCGAGCTAGCCGCAGCCAGACAGAGAGATGAGAGATAGCTGCTTTCGGTGAGGCTTGTGGAGCATCGGACCAGCATGTTTCGTGGTCGTTATTCTGTCTCATCCCGAAAACGCGGGTTG
>NZ_WBMS02000029.1:0-27831 GCF_008923205.2 Actinomadura physcomitrii
GGAGTTGACCGGTACTAATAGGCCGAGTGGCTTGAACACACTGAACGTTCAAAGCATCTCGCTGTTGTGTGGAGTGTTCGCGTCCCTGTGTGGTTCCCAGGAAGCAACCGGGAACCCGTTTGATAAGTGAAGATTCTCGAGCCGGCTGCTCGGGACGTCGAGTTTGCCCACTCCTTAGTTAGGGTGGTGCGTGAGGCGTTCGGTGGTCATGGCGGAGGGGAAACACCCGGTCCCATTCCGAACCCGGAAGTTAAGCCCTTCAGCGCCGATGGTACTGCATGGGAGACTGTGTGGGAGAGTAGGACACCGCCGGACACATATTGCGAAAAAGCCCCGCCGAAAGGCGGGGCCTTTTCGCATTTCGGCGGGGCGAGAAGCCGACGGACGTGGCGCAGGCGATCGCGGAACGCGCCGCCCGTCAGGGGCCGTCCGGTGCGAGCAGTTCGGTGAGGCTGGGGTGGGCGCGGCCGGGGACGATCGTGGTGACCGTGTAGCGGCCGACTCCGGCGCGTACGAACGGGTCGTCGGCCGCGATCTTCTCGGCGGTGGCGCGGTCGACGCCTGCGGCGATGATGAGGCCGCCCTGGTCGGATGGGACCGTCTGCCCGGAGACGAGGAAGATGCCGGCGGCGTGGTGCCGGTCGAGGAACGCCACGTGGTCTTTGACGAAGGGTCCGGCGGCCTCCTCCGACTCGGTGTACTCCAGCCTCAGCAGATGCAGCATTCCCGCCCTTTCCATGGTCGTCCGGCGTGGTGAGTCCAGTCTTTCAGCGGGCATCGAGGTGGTCGACTTCGCGGACGTGGCGGCGCGGCCGCTCGTACGGGAGATGCACCTGAGCCGGCCGTGTGGTCCGCAGGGGGTCAGTGTGCGGACAGAGCCATGTCGAGGGTCGCGGCCCACTGGCGCAGCAGCCGGGTGCGGCGGGCCGAGTCGTCGGTGAGCAGGTCGGCGAGGCCGAGGCCGCGGACGAGGTCGAGGGTGGCCTGCACGGTCTCGCGGACGCCGGGGACCGACTCGTCCGCGCCGAGTGCCTCGACCGTGAGGCGGTGGGCCTCGCGGCCGACCCGCGCCTCGAGCGGCAGGACCCGCGCGCGGAGCTGCTCGTCGGAGCTGGCGGCGACCCACAGCTGGAGCGCGGCGCGGAACAGCGGCGTGGTGTACATCTCGCCGAGCAGGGCGACCACGTCGAGGGTGGACGGCCGCCGGTCGGCGAGCGCGTCCAGGTGCTCGCGCATCTGCGCCATCCGCACCTCGGAGCCGTACTCGACCGCCGCGGTGACCAGTTCCTCCCGGGTCCGGAAGTGGTGCTGGGCGGCGCCGCGCGACACCCCGGCGCGTTCGGCGACGGTGGCGACCGTGGTGCCGGCCCAGCCCATGGAGGCGAGGCAGTCGACGGCTGCCTCCAGGAGGCGTCGCCTGGTCGCGCGGCTGCGGTCCTGCTGCGGTTCACGGGGGATCGCCTGCGTGGTCATCTCTTCCTCGGCTCGGGTGGCCCTCCAGTCAACCAAACCCCGCCCGCAGAAAACAATCAAGCGCGATTGATTTTTTCGGTGCGGGCTGGCAGGGTGCTGGCCATGAGTCGACCGTTGCGGATCGGCAACGCCTCGGGTTTCTACGGCGACCGTTTCAGCGCGGTGCGGGAGATGCTGGAGGGCGGTCCCCTGGACGTCCTCACCGGCGACTACCTGGCCGAGCTGACGATGCTGATCCTGGGGCGAAGCCGGCTGAAGGACCCGGGCGGCGGGTACGCGTCCACCTTCCTGCGGCAGATGGAGGAGTCCCTCGGGCTCGCCGCCGAGCGCGGCGTCAAGATCGTCACCAATGCCGGCGGGCTGAATCCGCGCGGGCTCGCCGAGCGGCTCCGCGAGCTGGCCGGGCGGCTCGGCGTGGAGGTGCGGATCGCGCACGTCGAGGGCGACGACCTGCTGCCGCGCGCCGGTGAGCTGGGGCTGTCCGACCCGCGGTACGGCGACCCGCTCACCGCCAACGCCTACCTTGGGGCGTGGGGCATCGCCGAGTGCCTGCGGGCCGGCGCGGACGTGGTGGTCACCGGACGGGTGACCGACGCGTCGCTGGTCGTGGGCCCGGCCGCCGCGCATTTCGGGTGGGCGCGCGACGACTGGGACGCGCTGGCCGGAGCCACCGTCGCCGGGCACGTCCTGGAATGCGGCGCGCAGGCGACGGGCGGCAACTTCGCCTTCTTCGAAGAAATCTACAACGTAAAGCTACTGGGCTTTCCGCTCGCCGAGGTGCACACCGACGGCTCCAGTGTGATCACCAAGCATCCGGGGACCGGCGGCGCCGTGACCGTCGAGACCGTCACGGCGCAGCTGCTGTACGAGATCGGCGCGCCCGCCTACGCCGGCCCGGACGTCATCGCGCGCTTCGACACCGTCCGGCTGGCGGAGGACGGGCCCGACCGGGTGCGGATCAGCGGGGTCGAGGGGGCGCCGCCGCCCGCCGAGACGAAGGTGTGCCTGAACCACCTCGGCGGCCATCGCAACGAGATGACGTTCGTCCTCACCGGGCTGGGCATCGAGGCCAAGGCGGCGTTCGCGCGGGCCCAGCTCGAGGCCGCGTTCGGTGACGCGCCGCCCGCCCGCGTCGAGTGGACGCACATCGGCGGTGCCGCGCCCGACCCCGCGACGCAGGGCGAGGCGACCTCCTTGTTGCGCTGCGCCGTCCTTGACCCGGACCCGGAGAAGGTGGGGCGGAGGTTCAGCGGGGCGGTCGTGGAGCTGGCGCTGGCCGGATACCCCGGGTTCACGATGACCTCGCCGCCCGGCAAGGGCAGCCCGTACGGGGTGTACCGGCCGGCGTTCGTGCCCAGCGGGGAGGTGGAGCACGTCGCCGTTCTGCCGGACGGCGGCAGGGTGGCGATCCCCGCGGTTGAAACGCCTGGGACGCAGCCCCCGCCCGCCCAGGGGGGCGACCCCACTTCCAGTGTCCAACCCCCAGGTCGGGGCGCGGAAGTGGAACCGCGTTCTGTGGACAACCCGGCCACACCGCCCGCCGGGGAAACCAGGGAACCCGGTGAAACGCGGTTCCCCGGATTCCCCGGGGAGCCCGGGGAATCCGGGGAAACAGGGAGGATCGTGCGGGTTCCCTTGGGGCGGGTCGCGGGTGCCCGAAGCGGAGACAAGGGCGGGGACGCCAACATCGGTGTCTGGGCCAGGACGGACGCGCAGTGGCGGTGGCTGGAGCCCTTCCTCAGCGTCGAGCGGCTGCACGAGCTGATGCCCGAGACCCGCGACCACCGCGTCCGGCGGTACGTCCTGCCCAACCTGCGGGCCGTCAACTTCGTCGTCGAGGGCCTGCTGCAGGAGGGCGTGTCGGCCTCGACGCGGTTCGACCCGCAGGGCAAGGCACTGGGGGAGTGGCTGCGGTCCCGCCTCGCCGACGTCCCCGAGGCCGTCCTCGGCCCGCCGGACGGTGACGAGGAGCCGCAGGCCCGGACCGGGGACCCGGCCGCGGAGACCACCCAGAACCCGGAGGGAGTCCGTTGACCCTCAAGAGCACGCTCGACACCGGCGGTGCCGAGTACCGGGAGCGGCGCGCCGCCATGCTGGAGAAGCTGGCGGCGCTGGACGCCGAGCACGCCAAGGCCCTCGAAGGAGGCGGCGAGAAGTACGTTACCCGGCACCGCCGACGCGGCAAGCTGCCTGTCCGCGAGCGCATCGAGCTGCTGCTCGATCCCGACTCGCCGTTCCTGGAGCTTAGCCCGCTCGCTGCCTGGGGCAGCGACTTCCCGGTCGGCGCGAGCGTCGTCACCGGCATCGGCGTCGTCGAGGGCGTCGAATGCGTGATCGTCGCGAACGACCCGACGGTGCGGGGCGGGTCCAGCAATCCGTGGACGGTGAAGAAGAGCTTCCGCGCGTCCGACATCGCGCTGGAGAACCGGCTCCCGGTCATCAACCTGGTCGAGTCGGGCGGCGCGGACCTGCCGACGCAGAAGGAGATCTTCATCCCGGGCGGCCGGATGTTCCGTGACCTGACCCGGCTGTCGGCCGCCGGGATCCCGACAGTCGCGCTGGTGTTCGGCAACTCCACCGCCGGCGGCGCGTACATCCCGGGGATGTGCGACCACGTCGTGATGGTCAAGGAGCGCGCGAAGGTGTTCCTCGGCGGGCCGCCGCTGGTGAAGATGGCGACCGGCGAGGAGGCCGACGACGAGGAACTGGGCGGCGCCGAGATGCACGCCCGCACGTCCGGCCTCGCCGACTACATGGCCGCGGACGAGGCGGACGCGCTGCGCATCGGCCGGCAGATCGTCAAGAACCTCAACCACCGCAGGCTCGGCCCCGCGCCCGGCCCCGTCGAGGAGCCGCGGTACGACGCCGAGGAGCTGGCGGGGATCGTCCCGGAGGACCTGAAGATCCCGTTCGACCCGCGCGAGGTGATCGCGCGGATCGCGGACGGCTCGCGGTTCGACGAGTTCAAGCCGCTGTACGGGACGAGCCTGGTCACCGGCTGGACGCGGATCCACGGCTACCCGGTCGGGATCCTCGCCAACGCGCAGGGCGTGCTGTTCGGCGCGGAATCGCAGAAGGCGGCGCAGTTCATCCAGCTCGCGAACCAGGCGGACACGCCGCTGCTGTTCCTGCACAACACGACCGGCTATATGGTCGGCAAGGAGTACGAGCAGGCCGGGATCATCAAGCACGGCGCCCTGATGATCAACGCGGTGGCGAACAGCAAGGTCCCGCACATCACCATCGTGATGGGCGCCTCCTACGGCGCCGGCAACTACGGTATGTGCGGCCGGGCGTACGACCCGCGGTTCCTGTTCACCTGGCCGAGCGCGAAGTCGGCGGTGATGGGCCCGCAGCAGCTCGCGGGCGTGCTGTCGATCGTGGCGCGGCAGGCCGCGGCGGCCCGCGGCCAGGCCTACGACGAGGAGCAGGACCGCGCGATGCGCGAGCTGGTCGAGGCGCAGATCGAGGCGGAGTCGCTGCCGTTCTTCCTGTCCGGCCGGCTCTACGACGACGGGGTGATCGACCCGCGCGACACCCGCACCGTCCTCGGCCTGTGCCTGTCCGCTGTCCACAACGCGCCCGTGCGCGGAGCCGACGGCTTCGGCGTCTTCCGGATGTGAGTCACAGATGATCAAGACTGTGCTGGTCGCCAACCGCGGCGAGATCGCCCGCCGGGTCTTCCGCGCCTGCCGGGACCTCGGCATCGGGACCGTCGCCGTCCACTCCGACCCCGACGCGGACGCGCCCTACGTCCGCGAGGCCGGCGCGGCGGTGCGGCTGCCCGGCGCGTCGCCCGCCGAGACCTACCTCGCGGCCGGGAAGGTGGTGGACGCGGCGCGCCGGACGGGTGCCGACGCCCTCCATCCCGGCTACGGGTTCCTGTCGGAGAACGCCGCGTTCGCGCAGGCCGTCCTCGACGCGGGCCTGACCTGGATCGGGCCGCCGCCCGCCGCGATCGCCGCGATGGGCTCGAAGATCGAGGCGAAGAAGCTGATGGCGGCGGCCGGGGTCCCGGTGCTGCCGGAACTGGACCCCGCGCAGGTCACCGCCGCTGACCTGCCGCTGCTGGTGAAGGCGTCCGCGGGCGGCGGCGGGCGCGGCATGCGGATCGTCCGCGCGCTCGACGAGCTGGCGGACGCGGTCGCCGGCGCGCGCCGCGAGGCCGAGTCGGCGTTCGGCGACCCGACCGTGTTCTGCGAGCCGCTGCTGGAGAACGCCCGCCACATCGAGGTGCAGATCATCGCGGACGCGCACGGCACCGTCGCCGCCCTCGGCGAGCGGGAGTGCTCCGTCCAGCGCCGCCACCAGAAGATCATCGAGGAGGCGCCGTCGCCGGCCGTCGGCGACGGCCTGCGCGACGCGCTGTGCGGGGCCGCGGAGAGCGCCGCCCGCGCCATCGGGTACGTCGGCGCGGGGACCGTCGAGTTCATGCTCGCGCCGGATGGCCGGTTCTACTTCCTGGAGGTCAACACTCGCCTGCAGGTCGAGCACCCGGTCACCGAATGCGTGTACGGGGTGGACCTCGTGCGCATGCAGATCGAGTGCGCCGAGGGCGCCGCGCTCCCCGACGGCGGCGTGGAGCGGGTCGGGCACGCGATCGAGGTCCGCCTGTACGCCGAGGACCCCGCGCAGGACTGGCGTCCCGCGAGCGGCACCCTGCACACCTTCGAGGTGCCCGGCGTCGACGCGGAGTTCGCCGCGCCCCCGTCCTTCGGGCTGCGGCTCGACAGCGGCGTGTCGAGCGGCGGTGAGATCGGCGTCCACTACGACCCGATGCTCGCCAAGGTGATCGCGTGGGCGCCGACCCGCGCGGCGGCGGCCCGCCGACTCGCGGCCGCGCTGCGCGGCGCCCGCCTCCACGGCGTGACCACCAACCGCGACCTGCTCGTGCGGATCCTGGAGGAGCCGGCGTTCCTCGCCGGCGACACCGACACCGGCTACCTCGACCGGATCGGCCTGGACGTTTTGGCCGCCCCGCTCGCCGACGAGGAGACCGCCGCGGTGTCGGCGCTGGCCGCCGCGCTCGCCGCCGCAGCGCGGGCCCGCGCGTCCGCGCCGGTGCTCGGCGGGCTGCCGTCCGGGTGGCGCAACGTCCGCTCGCAGCCGCAGCGCCGCTCGTTCGACGGTCCGCACGGCACGATCGACGTCGACTACGTCCTCGGCCGCGACGGCCTGGTCAGCGCGCTGTGCCCCGGCACCGCGCTGGTGAGCGCGGAGCCGGACCGCGTCGTCCTCGACCGGGACGGGCTGCGCGAGACGTTCACCGTCGCCGTCGCCGCCGCCGGGGACGCCGTGTTCGTCGACTCCCGGCTCGGCCCCGTCGCGCTGCGGGCGCTGCCGCGCTTCACCGACCCGAGCGCGCAGGTCGCGCCCGGCTCCCTGCTCGCCCCCATGCCCGGGACGGTCGTCCGGGTCGAGACCGGGCCCGGCGCGGCCGTCGCCGAGGGGCAGACCCTCGTCGTCCTGGAGGCGATGAAGATGGAGCACCGCATCGCCGCCCCCGCCGCCGGGACCGTCGCCGAACTGAACGTCGAGGCCGGACGGCAGGTCGAGTCCGGCGCCGTCCTCGCCGTCATCTCCGTGGAGGGAACCCCCGAATGAGCTTCGTCGAGACCGAGGAGCGGCGGGCGCTGCGCGCGGCCGTCGCCGAGCTGGGCGCGGAGTACGGCTCGTCGTACTACATCGAGAAGGCGCGGGCGGGCGAGAAGACCGACGAGCTGTGGGCCGAGGCCGGGCGGCTCGGCTACCTCGGCGTCAACGTGCCGGAGGAGTACGGCGGCGGCGGGGGCGGCATCGGCGACCTCGCCGCCGTCTGCGAGGAGCTCGCCGCGGCGGGCTGCCCGCTGCTGCTGATGGTCGTCTCCCCGGCGATCTGCGCGACGATCATCGCCCGGTCCGGCACCGAGGCGCAGAAGCGGCACTGGCTGCCGAGGTTCGCCGACGGGTCGGTGAAGATGGCGTTCGCGATCACCGAGCCGGACGCCGGGTCGAACTCGCACCGCATCACCACCACCGCGCGCCGCGACGGCGACGGCTGGGTGCTGAACGGGCAGAAGACGTTCATCTCCGGGGTGGACGAGGCCGACGCGGTGCTGTTCGTCAGCCGCACCGAGGACCAGAAGGGCAACCTGCGGCCGTCGCTGTTCATCGTCCCGACCGGTACCGAGGGCTTCACCCGCACGCCGATCGACATGGAGATCGTGTCGCCGGAGAAGCAGTTCATCTGCCACCTCGACGACGTCCGGCTGCCCTACGACGCGCTCGTCGGCGACGAGGACGGCGGCCTGCTGCAGCTGTTCGCCGGTCTCAACCCCGAGCGGATCATGGCGGCGGCGATGGGCGCCGGGATCGGCCGGCTCTCGCTCGGCAAGGCGATCTCCTACGCCAAGGACCGGCAGGTGTTCAGGACGCCGATCGGCGCGCACCAGGGCCTCGCGCACCCGCTCGCCGCCGCCAAGATCGAGCTGGAGCTGGCCCGGCTGATGGGGCAGAAGGCCGCCTGGCTGTACGACGAGGGCGACGACATGGGCGCCGGCGAGGCCGCGAACATGGCGAAGTACGCCACCGCCGAGGCCGCGATCCACTGCGTCGACCAGGCCATCCAGACCCACGGCGGCAACGGCCTCACCACCGAGTACGGCGTCGGGATGCTGGCGGGCGTCGTCCGGCTGATGCGGATCGCGCCGGTCAGCCGCGAGATGATCCTCAACTTCGTCGCGCAGCACTCGCTGGGGCTGCCCAAGTCGTACTGACACCGCCGCGCCGCACGCCGGGCGCAGGGCGACAGCAGGGAGGCGCACGGACCCCGACGCAGGTCAGGGGCCCGTGCGCCTTTGCCCACTTATGGCGATGAGAGAGTTACAGAGAGTATCGCCATGGGGACCATCGCGGGGCGACCACCGCATAACGAACGAAAGGGATGATCATGCGCAAGTTTCTCTCTGCCTTGGTCCTGACCGTCGCCGCCCTGCTGGCCGGCTTCATCGGCCTCTCCACGGCCGCATCGGCGTCCACCGCGTCCGCCGCGTCTTCCGCCGCGCCCGCGGCCATCGCCGGGGGCGGCCACCACCACTGCGGCGACAACGACAACACGAACATCAACATCAACATCAACGGCTGACGTTCGCGACGTCCGCCGTGCCCGCCGCGCTCGTCCGTCCCGGGCGCGGCCGGCACGGTGACCGGCACAGTGGCCGGTGCGTGTGCGGCCGGTTCCGGCAGCCGCGCGGCCTTCACGCGAGCAGCGCGTCCAGCTGCGACTCCAGCGAGCGCGGCGCCGCCAGCCGGTTGTCGAGGGCCGTGTGCGGGACGGGAGGCGGCTCCTCCGGGCGCATCCGCGCGACGAAGGCGTCGAACCCGGCCAGCTTCCCCGCGTCGCGGGGCAGCCCGCGCCGCTCCAGGCGGTGCCGGAGCGTGGCGGCGTCCGTGCGGATCCACAGCAGCCGCACGTCCGGGCCGCCCAGCGCCTCCACCCAATCCGCCCAGCGGGCGGGGGAGCGGATCTGCCCGGTGAACGGCGCGCTCAGCAGCACCGGGCAGCCGTGCCCGCGGACCTCCCGCGCCGCCGCGGTGAGGCCCGCGTACTCGTGCCGCTTGACGTGCTCGTCGTACCAGGGGCCCTCGCGCTCACCGGGGTCGCGGCCGTGCGCGGCCAGCGTCGCCGCGACGAACGAGCCGAACAGCGTGTCCTTGTCGAGCAGCGCCGGCACCGGGCGCAGCCGCGCCAGCAGCAGGTCGCACACCGTCGACTTGCCGCCGCCGGGCGGGCCCGCCACGATCCAGACGGCCGCGGGCATCAGGCCGGCAGCCGCATCCGGCGGGTCGCGAGCCGCCCGATGCGCGCCTCGTCGATCTCGTGGCCGAGGCCCGGCTGGGTCAGCGGCACCCCGACGACCCCGCCGGACGAGCGGACCGGCGGTGTCACGAACACCGGGCCGCCCGCCGGATCCGACACGTCGCTCGGCAGCGTGCAGCCCGGCAGCGCCGCCAGCGCCACCGCAGCCGCCTGCCCGACGCCGAACGCGCCGGACCCGCTGCACCACACGTCCCAGCCCGCCGCGTACGCCAGGTCGTGGGCGCTGCGCGCCGCCGTCAGCCCGCCGAGCCGGTCCAGCCGCAGGTGCAGCGCGCGGCCCGCCTCCAGCGCGATCGCCGCGTCCAGGGTCTCCAGGTCGCCGACGGCGGGCGCGACCGCCGCGCCGACCTGCAGCTGCAGCCGGGCGTGCGCGGCGAGGTCGCCGGCGGCGAACGGCCGCTCGATCGCCACCGGCCCGTAGGCGTCCAGCGCCTCCAGCACCGCCATGTGCTCGGGGGAGTCGGTGTAGGCGTGGCCCGCGTCCGCGACGAGCGCCAGCGCCGGGTAGGCCTCCCGCAGGGCCCGGACGGGCTCGACGTCCCAGCCCGGCCGGACCGGCAGCGTGACCCGGGTGTGGCCCGCGCCCACCGCCTTGTTGGCGCGCGCCGCGACCGTGTCCAGCAGCGGCTCGGGGCCGAGCCGGGCGCCGGTGACGATGGACGTCCGCGTCCCGCCGAGCGCGTGCGCGAGCGGCAGGCCCCGCTCGCGGCACCACAGGTCCCAGCAGGCGACGTCGATCGCCGCGGCCGCCTCGTTCGCGCCGAGGTCGGCGGCGGCGCGCACGTCCTCGGGACGGTCCCAGTCCAGCCCGATCAGCGCCGGCGCCATCCGCGTCTCGATGTCGGCCCACCCGGGCCCGGGGTTCGCGGTCCCGGTCGGGACGGCCATCTCGCCCCAGCCCGCCGCGCCGTCGCCGCCGGAGAGCCGGACGAGAATGCTCTCCGGCCGCCGCCCGCGCGGCATCGCGACGCGGAAGGCGTCGCAGCCAAGGATCCGGGGCACCCGCATCCGCCCTCTCGTGGTCGGGAGTGTTCTCCCTTCAATGATCCCCCCTCCCGGGACCTGCCTGAACACCGGACGGGCGGGAGTTCAGCGGCGTCCGCGCAGGAACGGGCGCAGCGGGCGCCGCTCGTAGCCGCCGTCGGCCAGGCCCGCGAGCCGCTCGAACGGGTTGAAGGACGCCCAGTCGCCGCACAGCGCCATCGACACGCCCGCGCACGCGAGATAGAGGGGGATCATGACGACGCCGAGGCACCACGCGTACTGGGTGGAATGCCGGGCCTCGTGCCGCAGCAGCCGCGGGTCCGCCAGCAGGCCGGACGCCTCGCCGCGGAACAGGATCACGTTGCCGACGGTGAAGGCCGTCGCCACCGGCACCGGCGGCCGGTAGCCGCCCGCCACCAGCACGCCGTTCCCGGCGCTCCGCAGCCGCGGGCCGCCGCCGGTGCGGCGCGTCGCCGCCACCGCCAGCGCAAGACCGAGCGGCGTCGACAGGTTGACGATGTTGACGGCGGAACGGACACGGTGAGCGGGCTTCACACGGCCAGTGTGAAGCCACGGCCGCCGCCGTGCGACCCCCTCAGTGGCGCCGGCAGGGCGCCGTTTCGCGCGGCGGGATCAGGACGGGCAGGTCGCCGCGAGGGACGTCGGCTTGCTCTCCCGCGCCGGCGACCCCGTCGGGCTCGGCGGCGCCCCGGGCGACGCGCCGTCCGACGCGCCCGCGCTCGGCGTCGCGCCCGGCGAGCCGTTCGCCGCGAGGTCGGACGACCCGGTCGGCGACGGGCTCGCGGAGGTGCTCGCGTGCGCCTGCTCGGGGCCGACGGCCTTGGCGGCCAGCCTGCGGATCAGCGCGAAGTCCGGGTTCCCGGAGTTGATCAGCGGCGGGACGAACTGCAGGCTGCTGATCTGCGCGCCGTCCTTGACCTTGCCGGACAGCTTGATCAGCGCGGGCAGCAGCTCCTGCGGGAGGTCGGTGGACAGCGTCCGCTTGGCCGCCGCGGCGAGCTTGTCGAAGCTGGTCAGCACGGTCTGCGGGTCGGCCTGCTGGGCGATCGCCCGCATCAGGCACTTCTGCCGGCCCATCCGCACGTAGTCGTCGCTGTCGGTGCGGGACCGCCCGTACCAGAGCGCCTCCTTGCCCTTCAGCGTCCGGTAGCCGGGCTGCAGCACCTGCCCGTCCAGCCCGTACGGGATGGGCTGGGTGACCCTGATCTTGACGCCGCCCATCGCGTCCACGATGTCGGCGAAGCCGAACATGTCGACCAGGATGTAGTAGTCGACGCGCTGCCCGAGGATGCCGGCGATGGTGGCCTTCAGCAGCTCGGGCCCGCGCCGGTTCTTCGGCACGCCCGGCACCACGTCCGGGTGGTTCTCGGCGTACTCGTACACCTCGTTCAGCAGCCCCGGGTTCTCCGGGCCGTCGCCGGTGAAGCCGTAGGGGAACCGGTCGCGGGCCGGGCCGGGCGGCATCGGGAACTTCTCCAGGTTGCGCGGCAGGCTCAGCAGCACGGTGTCGCCGGTCTTGGTGTCGACGCTGGCGAGCGTCATGCTGTCGGTGCGCACGCCGGTCCGGTCGGCGGCCGCGTCGCCGCCGAGCAGCAGGATGTTCACCCGGGGCTGCCCCTCCCACGGGTCGGAGGTGTCGATGTGCCGGCCGTTCTGGCTGCCGGTGCGGAAGATGCTGGTCAGCGCGTCCCGGTAGACGTAGGTGCTGTGCGCGCCCCACGCCACCGGCACCGCGACGGCGAAGCACATCACCGCGACGGCGGCGGCCCCGAGCGTCCGGGCGCTGATCGACCGCCGGGCGGGGCTCAGCACCAGGTAGGAGCGGATCACCACGGCGATCCACACGATCCCGAGCACGACGATCCCGGCCGCGAGGGTCTGCAGCTCGTCCGGCCGGACGGCGAGGTGGACGAGGCTGGAGCGGTAGACGGTGACGGTGACCGCGACGGTCGCCGCGACCACGACCCACAGGCCGAGCAGGAGCCCGCCGGCCACCCGCCGGCCCGCGGCGAGGTGCGCGACGCCCCAGACGAGCGCCGACGCCAGGGTCAGCGCGAGCGCGCGGGGCAGGCCGCCCGCGCCGTCCGGGGAACGGTCCACGTCCTCTTCCGGGACGCGCCGGCCCGGCGATGGACTCGACATGTAACGCTCCGTCCCCCACCCATGGTGAATTAAGCCCCCGGCTCACATTATGGACGCGCAGAACCGGACAAAGGTTGCGTGGGAGTCGACCGCATGCGAGCGCGACGTCGATCAGTTGCAGCTCACGCTCAGGATAGGCAATCCGGTCACGGGGCGGGCGGCCGGGACCGGGGCGCCGGGCGCGCGGGCGGCGAGGACGCGCAGCGCGACCTGGCCGGCGCGCGGCGCCGCCGCCGCTCCCGCCGCTGGTCGCAGGCTCGTGATCTCGGCGTCCTCGATCTTGGCGGCCGGCCCGGCGAGCGCCGGGAGCAGCCGGCGGGGCACGTCCGTGTTTACCGAATTGATGAAAACCCGGGCGAGCCGCTGGTATCGCTTCAGCACCGCCAATGGCTCGGTTTCCCGAAGTTTTGCCCAAAAAGGGCAGCCTTTCTTGGCAGGTGCGGTGGGAGCGCCCGTTCCGGAGAGTGCGCGGACCCCGCTCGCGTCCACCTTCACGTAGTAGGGGACGTCCTGGCCGAGCATGTGGGCGACCGTCCGCTTCAGCAGCTCCGCGCCCGGGTCCCGGACGGGCCCGCCGCCGGCGAGCAGCTCGGGGTGCGCGGCGCCCTCCCGGTAGACGTCGGCGAGCGGGCGCCCCGGTGGGAACGGGACCGGCTCCGCGCCCGACCACACCGGGACGCGGCGCAGCCCGGCCGGCAGTGCCAGCAGGGTCGTGTCGCCGGACCGGACGTCGACCGAGGCCAGGGTGACGTCGCCGACGCGGTCGACGTCCCGCGCCGGGTCGGGGTCGCGCGCTGCGTCCGGGGCGGCGCCGATGAGCAGCACGTTGAGGCGCGGCGCGCCCGGCCACCGCGCCGCGCCCCCCTGCCGGGCGGCGAGCCGGACGGCGGCGGGCGCCACCGGCCCGTCCGCGAAGACCGTGCGGATCAGGTGCCGCTGCACGTAGCCGAACTGGGCGAGGCTCAGCGGCGGCACGATCACCAGCAGGCACAGCACCGCGACGGTGGTGCCGCCGGCCAGCCGCCACAGCGGGGCGAGCCCCTCCGGCGCCAGCACCGCGTAGGAGTGGCCGATCAGCAGCGCCCACAGCGCCGCCAGGGCCACGCAGGCCGCCACCAGCGCCAGCAGCCAGGGCGGCCGCGCCGACAGCTCCAGGAACAGCGCACGGTACCGCCCGGCGGCGAGCGCCGCCGCGGTCAGCGCCGCCGCCTGGAGGCCGAGCAGCGTCCCGCCGAGCCGGACCCGCCCGGCGCGCAGGTGCGCGATCCCCGGCACCAGCGGCGACACGGCCGCGATCAGCAGCGCCTGCGCGAGCCGCAGCGGCGCCCGCCCGCGCCCGGCGCCGGCACGCTCGCTCCCGGTCCGCCCCGCGCCCGGGCCGCCCGCCTCGGCCGGACCGCCGGCCGGATCCCCGTCGACCATGCTGTCGCCCCCTCCGGGGCGGCGGACCCCGCATCCCCGCCCCGCACCAAGAGCGTGCAGGCCGACGGGGTGATCGGGAGCCCGATCCGGGGGCGTGTCGCGTAAATCCGGCGTCCGGGACGGGTCAGCGGCGGGTCACCAGCTGGTGGACAGCGGCATGCCCTCGGCGTAGCCGGACGAGCTCTGGATCCCGACGGTGGCCCGCTCGTGGAACTCCTCGAGCGTGCGCGCGCCCGCGTAGGTGCAGGAGCTGCGCAGCCCCGCCACGATCGAGTCGATCAGGTCCTCGACGCCGGGGCGGCGCGGGTCCAGATACATCCGCGAGGTGGAGATGCCCTCCTCGAACAGCGCCTTGCGGGCCCGGTCGAACGGCGAGTCCTCGGCGGTGCGCAGCCGGACGGCCCGCGCCGACGCCATGCCGAAGCTCTCCTTGTACATCCGGCCGTCGGCGGCGTGCTGCAGGTCGCCCGGCGACTCGAAGGTGCCGGCGAACCAGGAGCCCACCATCACGTTCGCCGCCCCCGCGGCGAGCGCGAGCGCGACGTCGCGCGGATGCCGGACGCCGCCGTCCGCCCACACGTGCCGGCCGAGCCGGCGCGCCTCGGCGGCGCACTCCAGCACGGCGGAGAACTGCGGCCGACCGACGCCGGTCATCATCCGGGTGGTGCACATCGCGCCGGGGCCGACGCCGACCTTGACGATGTCGGCGCCCGCCTCGATCAGGTCGCGGGTGCCCTCGGCGGTCACCACGTTGCCCGCCACCACCGGCACCGACGGGTCCAGGCCCCGCACCGCCGCCAGCGCGCTGATCATCTTCTCCTGGTGGCCGTGCGCGGTGTCGACCACGAGCAGGTCGGCGCCCGCCTCCAGCAGCGCCTTCGCCTTGCCCGCCACGTCCCCGTTCACGCCGACCGCCGCGGCGATCCGCAGCCGCCCCGCCGCGTCCACCGCGGGCTTGTACAGCGTGGCGCGCAGCGCGCCGGTGCGGGTGAGCACGCCGGTGAGGCGGCCGTCGGTGTCCACCACGGGCGCGAGCCGGTGCCCGCGCTCGTGCAGCCGGTTGAACGCCTCGCGCGGGTCGACGCCGTGCGGCAGCGTCACCAGGTCGCGCGACATGATGTCGCGCAGCTGGGCGAACCGGTCGACGCTCTGGCAGTCGGCCTCGGTCACCACGCCGACCGGCCGGTCGTCCTCCACCACGATCACGGCGCCGTGCGCGCGCTTGGGCAGCAGCGCCAGCGCCTCGCCCGCGGTGCTGCCCGGGTCCAGCCGGATGGCGGTGTCCACCACCAGGTCCCGGCCCTTCACCCAGCCGATGACCTCCGAGACGACCTCGACCGGGATGTCCTGCGGGATCACCGCGACGCCGCCCCGGCGGGCGACGGTCTCGGCCATCCGGCGGCCGGACACCGCCGTCATGTTCGCCACGACCAGCGGCAAGGTCGTCCCGCTCCCGTCGACCGTGGACAGGTCCACCTCCAGGCGGGACCCGACCGCGGAGCGGCGCGGGACCATGAAGACGTCGTTGTAGGTGAGATCGTGAGCGGAACGCTCACCGTTCAGCAGGCGCACGGCTGTACTACACACCAATCGGGGATCAGAGCGGCTGGGCCACCGTACATTGTCATCCATACCCGGCGGTGCTCCCGCCAAGCGCCCGCCCGGCCCCGCCGGCGGGCCGGGCGAGCCCGTGACCGGGGGTGATGGTCGTGTGTCCCCGGGGATCGTCCGGGTGATCTCCCGCGCTGTGCCGGGCCCCTTCCAGGCGCAACGGAAGTGTCTTCGCGGACGAGGCTGAAAAGCGTGCAACGTGGGGCTTGGCTCTCTGTAAAGTTACCTCTTGACGTAACTGCGCCCTCGATGCACTTTTCTTACATGTGCGTCACGCGGACGGCCGACCCGCCGTAGGGGCGCGCACATCAGAAGACCGGGAGAAGGCGCAATGCAGGTCACGCACTCGAGCCCGGTCAGCCGCACCCGTCCGCGCCGCGGGCCGCCGCGCCCGCACCGTCCCCCCGGGAGTGACCATCGCCACCCCGCGCGCCCGCCCCCGGCTCCGCCACGCGCCCGTGCGCGGGCCGGCCCGGGCCGCGTTGCGCTCCCGGACCGGTCGGCGCGGCGTCGGAAACGGCGCCGCCCGCGACCGGCGGCCGACGCTTCCATGGTCATCGGGCGGGGCGAACACGAGCAAGATCAAAATTTGACGTCATACCGTCCTGAAATGGAATGATCTTGCAGTTGCCAGCAGAACGATTCATCACATGTCGAGGAGGACAGCCGTGCTGGATGCGGTCGACGCCGTGCTCGTCCGCGAGCTCCAGCGGGATGGCAGGGCGACGTTCCAGGCGCTCGCCGACCGCGTCGGGCTTTCCCGCACGGCCGTGCGGGCACGGGTGCAGAGCCTTCTCGAGACCGGCGTCGTGCGCGTCGTCGGCATCGTGCACGCCGCCGTCGTCGGCGCGGAGGCGATCGGGCACGTCTCGGTCACGGTGGAGGGCTCGGCCCGCGAGGTCGCGGACGCCGTCGCCGACCGTCCGGCGGTCAGCTTCGCCGCGCTGACCGCGGGCCCGCACGACCTGGTCGCGCAGGTGCGCACCCGCGACGACGCCGCGCTCGCGGCCGAGGTGGACCGGCTGCGGTCCGTCCCCGGCGTGCGCTCGGCGGAGGTCTTCCGCTCGGTCTCCACCGTCCGCGACACCCACGCGGTGGTGCGGGAGCTCGGCGAGGTCACCCTCGACGACATCGACTGGCGGCTGCTCCAGGAGCTGCAGCGCGACGGGCGCGCCCCCTACACCCGGCTCGCCCACATCATCGGGCTGTCGCAGGCCGCCACCCGGGCCCGCGTCGTGCGGCTGATGCGCACCGGGGTCATCCAGGTCACCGGGCTCGCCGACCCGCTCGCCCTCGGCGCCGCCGAGCTCGGCGGATTCGGGCTCGTCGTGACCGGCGGGCTCCGCAAGGTCGCCGAGGCGGTCGCCGCGCAGGACGGCGTCCGCTACCTGGCGACCGGGTTCGGCCGCTACGACATCGTCGGCCAGGCCGAGGCCGCCTCCCGCGCGGAGCTGGTCGCCGTCCTGGACGCGATCCGGTGCGTGCCGGGCGTGACGGTACGGGAGTCCTGGCACCACCTGGACGTGGTGAAGGAGTCCTACGCCGTCGAACTCCCCGAGCGGCCCCTCAACGGGGCGTGAAGGAGAGCCGCCGAGGGCGCCGATCTCCGGCGCCCCGGCGGCGCCGGCCCGGGCTCCGGCACTCCATGCCGGAGCACCGCCAGTGCCCACCCGAGGGGACGCCCCCTCGACTCACCGGTCAGTGTCCACCTGAGGGGACGACCCCTCAGACTCCCCGGCAAGTACCGACTGACCGGGGTCCGGCACTCCGCCGGCGCTCTGTGCCGGACCCCGGTCAGTCGCGGCTCAGCGCGACCTCCTCGAGGTCCAGCTCGTGCAGGACCCGGTTCAGCACCTCGTCGTCGATCCGGCGCTCGTCGCGCATCCGCACGAACACCCGCCGCTCCGCCGCCAGCATCTCGCGCCGCAGCCGCCGGTAGGTGGCCGTCGGCACCTCCTCGCCCTGCGGGCCCGTCCCCCCGCCGAGCCGCTCCCACGCCCGCAGCTGCCGGTGCTCGGCCAGCTGCCGCAGCCGCTGCACGACCGCCTCGTCGAGCTCCTCGGCCGCGGTCAGCTCCTCCAGCCGCTCCAGCGCCGCGTTCGCCGCCGCGTGCTGCGCGCCCGCCTCGGCCACCGTGTCGGTGTAGCGCTCCCGCTCGCTGCCGACGCCGAGCGCCCGGATCAGCGCCGGGAACGTCAGCCCCTGCACCAGCAGCGTGCCGAGCACGGTCGTGAACGTGAAGAAGATGATCAGGTCGCGGCCGGGGAAGGGGGCGCCCGACGCCTCGAACGGGATCGCGAACGCCGCCGCGAGCGACACCACCCCGCGCATGCCCGCCCACGAGACGACGGTCGCGCCGCGCCATCCGACGTCCTCGCGGGCGCGCTCCCGGCGCGACAGCAGCCGCGGCAGCCGGGACGCGGGGAAGACCCAGACGAACCGGGCCGCGACCGTCACCGCGAAGAGCGCCGCGGCCCACCAGGCCGGCTCCGGCCAGCCGCGCCCGGACAGCCCGTTCACCACGGGCGGCAGCTGCAGCCCGATCAGCAGGAACACCACCGACTCCAGGACGAAGACGACGACCTTCCAGAACGAGTGCCCGATCAGCCGGGTGACCGGCGCCGACTCGGTGAACCGGTGGCCGAGGTAGATCCCGCTGACCACCACCGCGATCACCCCGGAGGCGTGCACGCTCTCGGCGATCAGGTACGCGGCGAACGGCGCGAGCACCGCGACCCCGTTCTCCACCAGCGGGTCGTTCATGCGGGTCCGCAGCCAGTGCAGCGGCGGCCCGAGCAGCAGCCCGACCGCCGCGCCCGCCGCCGCCGCGAACAGGAACCGCCACACCCCGTCCGCCAGTGTGAACCCGGCGCCCGTCGCCGCGATCACCGCGACCCGGAACGCGGTCAGCGCCGTCGCGTCGTTGAACAGGCTCTCCCCGACCAGGACCGTCACCGTGCGGCGGGGGAGCCCGAGCCGCTGCGCCACGCTGACCGCCGCGACCGCGTCCGGCGGCCCGACGATCGCGCCGAGCACGAACGCCGCCGGCAGCGGCAGGCCCGGGACGAGCAGGTGCGCCGCGTACCCGACCGCGAACGTGGTGAACAGCACCAGCCCGACCGACAGCAGCCCGATCGACCAGGCGTTCTCCCGCAGGCCGGCGTACGAGCTCTGCCACGCCGCGGAGAACAGCAGCGGCGGCAGGAAGACGTACAGGACGAACTCGGGGTCCAGCTCGAACTCCGGCACGCCCGGCACGAACGAGAACAGCAGCCCCGCGATCACCAGGACCAGCGGCGCCGGCGTCCCGGCGCGGCGCGCGGCCGCGGCCACCGCCAGCGCGCCGACCGGCACGGCCAGCAGCCAGAGTGCGTGCGTCGTCTCCACGCGCAGATCATGGCACGGCCGGCCGGCCCCTCCGAACCCGGCGGACGGCCCGTCCGGGCGGGCGGCTCAGCGGGGTTCGCGCGCATCGTCCTTCGCGAACGCCAGGAAGTCGCGGGCGGACGGCGGGAGCCGCCGGTGCGCGTGCACCAGCCCCACCAGCCGGGTGATCGGCGGCATGAACGACCGGACGGCGAGCCCGTCGGTGTCCTCCAGCTGGTTGCGGTACCACAGCAGCGATCCGAGCCCGGCGCGCACCCAGCCCAGCCAGGCGCCCCGCTCGTCGGACTCCGCGACCGGCACCGGCCGCGCGCCGGCCCGCCGCAGCACCGCCTCGACCTCCGCGCGCCTGGCGCCGCCCCGGGCCGGGAGCACCAGCCGCATGCCGTCCAGCGCGGCGGGCGGCACCGGCTCGCGCAGCTGCAGCGCGGGCGGCGAGACCAGCACCATCTCGCGCTGCTCGAACGGGTGCGCGGTCAGGTCGCCGGGCACCGGAAGGTCGGTGAGGGCGAGGTCGGCGCGCCCGGCCCGCAGCAGGCCGGCGGCCTCGTCGCGGCCCGCGCAGCGCACCACCCGGACCCGCACCGCCGGCTGCTCGCGGGCGAACCGGGGGAGCAGCCGCCCGGTCAGCTCCGGCTCGAGCGACGGGGTGGTGGCGACGCGCAGCTCGGCGCCGCGCCCGTCGGACCGGGCCGCCGACATCCCCTCGATCGCGTCCACGGCGTCCAGCGCCGCCCGCGCCTCCCGCACCACCCGCTCGCCGACGGGGGTGAGGACCACGCCGCGGCCGGAGCGGGCGAACAGCTCGACGCCGAGCTCGCGCTCCAGCTCGCGGACGGCTCGCGACAGCGCGGGCTGCGCGACGAAGAGGGCCTGGGCCGCCGACGTCATCGTGCCGTGGTCGGCGGTCGCCACGACGTAGCGCAGCTGCCGCAGATTCATGCCACGACCGTATGACAACGAACCGCTCGGGTCCTGGACATAGCCGGAATCGGACCGAGAACGGCCGGGCGGTCACGACCGCGCCGGTGCCGCCCCCGGGCCGTCCGGCGGGGAGGAGGCGGCGGGGACGGTCTCCGGTTCGGGCTGCAGCTGCGGGGCGCCGACCGAGCAGTGCCTCCGGCACTCCGGTTCGACCTGCTCGCCGGTCGGCGCGCGCAGCGCGTCGCGGGACACGGTCAGGAACGTCAGGACGGCGCCCGCCGCCAGCAGCGCCGCGCAGGCCGTCATGGCGACGCGGAAGCCGTGCGAGAAGAGGGCCGGGTCTTTGTAGGCGTCGCCGGTCAGCCCGGCGAGCGGCGGGATCGCCGCGACCGCGAGCAGCCCGGCCGCGCGCGCGACCGCGTTGTTGACGCCGCTGGCCACCCCCGCGTGCCGCACGTCCGCCGTCGCCAGCACGGTGGCGGTCAGCGGCGCGACGACCGCCGACAGCCCGAGCCCGAACACGACCACGGCGGGCAGCACGTCCCGGACGTAGGAGGAGTCCTTGCCGATCCGGGCGACCAGCAGCATCCCGATCGCGGCGACGACCAGCCCCACCGTCATCGGCAGCCGGGGGCCGACCTTCTGCGCGAACGCGCCCGCCCGCGCCGACAACAGCAGCAGCAGTCCCGTGAGGGGCAGCAGCGCGGTGCCCGCCGCGATCGGCGAGAATCCGCCTACGACCTGCAGGTTCAGCACGAACAGGAAGAACAGCACGCCCATCCCGCCGTACATGAGGAACGTGACGACGTTGACGGCGGAGAACTGCCGGGAGGCGAACACGCCCAGCGGCAGCATCGGCTGCGGCACCTCGCGCCCGCCGCGTGCGGCGCGCCCGCCGAACAGCCGCCGGCCCCGCCCCCGCGCCCGTTCCACCAGGACGAACCCCACCGCCGCCGCGACGCCGGCCACCGCGGCCGCCCCGATCAGGGCCGCCGGGGTCCGGCCGCCCGGCGCCTCGGTCAGCGCGTACGTCGTCCCCGCCAGCGCCAGCGCGGCCAGCGCGGCGCCCGGCACGTCGAAGCGGCCGCGGGCGTCCGGGTCGACGCTCTCCGGGACGTGCCGGACGGCGACGAGCACCACGACCGCGGCGAGCGGCACGTTGAGCAGGAACACCCACCGCCAGCCCGCCGCCTCCACCAGCCAGCCGCCGGCGAACGGGCCGGCCGCCCCGGCGACGCCGCCGAGCCCGGACCAGGCGCCGACCGCGCGCGGCCGGTCGTCGGCCGCGAACGACGCCTGGAGGATCGACAGCGAGCCGGGGGTGAGCAGCGCGCCGCCGATGCCCTGCAGCGCCCGCGAGAGCACCAGCATCTCGATGTTCAGCGCGAGCCCGCACAGCACCGACGCCGCCGTGAACCAGACCACGCCGATCAGGAAGATCCGGCGGCGGCCGTACCGGTCCCCGAGCGACCCGCCGAGCAGGATGAACCCGGCGAGGGTGAGGGTGTAGGCGTTGACCGTCCACTGCAGCCCCGCGATGTCGGCGTGCAGGTCCCGCGCGAGCCTCGGCAGGGCGACGTTCACCACGGTCGAGTCCAGCAGCGCCACGCTCGACCCGAGGACGGTCGCCAGCAGGATCCAGCGGCCCGGCCCCGTGCCCAGCCGAACGTCCGGCATCAGGACCTCCCGCCCGGTCCCGCCGGCATCAGACGATCTGCTCGTCGGCGAAGCACCAGCGCCAGTCCTCGCCCGGCTCGAACGACCGGACGATCGGGTGCCCTTCCTTCTGGTAGTGCGCCGTGGCGTGCCGCATGGGGGAGGAGTCGCAGCAGCCGACGTGGCCGCAGCTCAGGCAGAGCCGCAAGTGCACCCACCGGGTGCCCTGTTCCAGGCACTCCTGGCAGCCCTGCGGGGTGTTCGGCGCCGGGTCCTCCACCGGGACGGACCGCACGTGCTCACAAGTGGCCATACGGGCATCGTGCCATGCCCGTCCTCAGGGGATCACCAGTGGTCGGGGCTGAACGGCTCGTCCTCGGGACGGGCCGACTCCGACAGCAGCCGCAGGTCCGACTCGACCATCATCGTGACCAGGCCCTCGAAGTCCACCTCGGGCTCCCAGCCGAGCTGCTCGCGGGCCCGCTTCGGGTCGGCGCACAGCAGGTCGACCTCCGCCGGGCGGGTGTACCGCTCGTCCAGGACGACGTGGTCCTCCCAGTCCAGCCCGGCGGTGCGGAAGGCGAACTCGACCAGCTCGCGCACCGACTGGGTCTGGCCTGTCCCGATCACGTAGTCCTCGGGGGCGTCCTGCGCGAGCATCATCCGCATCGCGCGGGCGTAGTCGCCGGCGTAGCCCCAGTCGCGGCGGGCGTCCAGGTTCCCCAGCCGCAGCTCCTCGGCCAGGCCGAGCTTGATCCGGGCCGCGCCGAGCGACACCTTCCGGGTGACGAACTCGGCGCCGCGCCGCGGCGACTCGTGGTTGAACAGGATCCCGCTGACCGCGAACATGCCGTACGACTCGCGGTAGTTCTGGGTGATGTAGTGCCCGTAGCTCTTGGCGACGCCGTAGGGGCTGCGCGGGTGGAACGGCGTCTTCTCGTTCTGCGGCGTCTCCCGGACCATGCCGAACATCTCCGAGGACGACGCCTGGTAGAAGCGGATCTGCTCGCGCCCGGGCGTGCGGGACGGGCTGATCCCCGACACCACCCGGATGGCCTCCAGCATCCGCAGCACGCCCATGCCGGTCACCTCGGCGGTGAGCTCCGCCTGCTGCCACGACATCGGGACGTAGGAGATCGCGCCGAGGTTGTAGACCTCGTCGGGCTGGACCCGCTCGACCGCGGAGATCAGGCTGCCCTGGTCCAGCAGGTCGCCGGTGGTGATCTGGACCTCGCCGATGTGCTTGCGCAGCCGCGACACGTGCGGATTCGCCTGCCCCCGGACCAGGCCCCACACCTCGTATCCCAGCTCAAGCAGATGCTCGGCCAGGTACGAGCCGTCCTGTCCGGTGATGCCGGTGATGAGTGCTCGCCTGGACAGCGGATCCTCCATGGGCTGGTCGGTGCGACGCGGAACCCACCGCGGGGCGGACCCGGGCGAGCGTGACATATGAGGTTAGCGACCCGGCGGGGATGCTGACGAGGGAGGGCGCCGTTTGAACCGAATTCGCTTCAGGTTCGGCCGCCGGGTCCCGGGCGGCCATCCGGTGCGGCCCCGGCGGGCGCCGTGCCGCGTGGCGCCCGGGGCCCCGCGTGTGCGACGGTGTGGGGCATCATGACCTCTCCGGATGCCGCGCCGCTGCGGCTGAACGGGCGCGATATCGGCCGCCACGCGATCATGGCCGTGGTGAACCGGACGCCCGACTCGTTCTTCGACAAGGGCGCCACCTACGGCTTCGAAGCCGCGCTTGACGCGGTGGACCGCGCCGTCGCGGAGGGCGCCGACATCATCGACATCGGCGGTGTGAAGGCCGGCCCTGGCGCGGACGTCGGGGTGGCCGAGGAGCTGCGCCGGGTGGTCGACCTGGTCGCCGCCGTCCGCGACCGGCACCCCGGCGTGGTGATCAGCGTGGACACCTGGCGGGCGGAGGTCGGCGCGGCCGTCGCCGAGGCGGGTGCCGACCTGCTGAACGACACCTGGGGCGGCCCGGACCCCGCGCTGGCGGAGGTCGCCGCCGCGCACGGCGTCGGGCTGGTCTGCGCGCACGCGGGCGGCCTGGACCCGCGCACCCGGCCGCACCGGACCGGCTACGACGACGTGGTCGCGGACGTGGTCGGGCACGTCACCGCCGAGGCCGAGCGGGCGCTCGCGCTCGGGGTGGCGCGGGAGGCGATCCTCATCGACCCGGCGCACGACTTCGGCAAGAACACCCGGCACTCGCTGGAGATCACCCGGCGGCTGGGGGAGCTGACCGCGACCGGCTGGCCGGTACTGGTCGCGGTGTCCAACAAGGACTTCATCGGGGAGACGCTCGGCCGCCCGGTCGACAAGCGCGGCGTCGGCACCATGGCGGTGCTCGGCGTCTCGGCGCTGCTGGGCGCGCGCGTCTTCCGCGTCCACGACGTGGCCGCCGCCCGCCGCGCCCTGGACGCCGTCGCCGCCGTCGCCCAGTGAAGCCGGGGCCGGACGAACGGAAGGCGCCCCCCGCTGAGCCGACACCCCGGTCCGCGCGGGCGCGATGCCGAAGGCGAGCCCCCACCGGGAAGCTCGCGAAGCGAGGTCGCGCTCGCCCGAGGCCCTTGGGCCGGGATTGCAGGATCACAGCGCCGCTTCGCGCTGGCGGGCCCGGTAGGCGGCGACGTGCATGCGGTTGCCGCACGTACGGCTGTCGCAGTAGCGGCGGCACCGGTTGCGCGACAGGTCGACCAGCACGCGCGAGCAGTCGGGGGCCTCGCAGGTGCGCAGCCGGTCCAGCTCGCCGGCCGCCACCACGTACGCCAGCGCCATCCCGCAGTCGGCCGCGAGGTGCTCGCCGACCGGCGCGCCCGGCGCGAAGAAGTGCACGTGCCAGTCGTAACCGTCGTGGTCGGTGAGGTGCGGGGTGGTGCGGACCTCGCCGACGATCTCGTTGATCAGCCGGACCGCGGTGGGCACGTCGCCGGTCCGGAACACCGCGTGGAACCGGTCGCGCAGCGCCAGCACGCGGGCCAGGTCGGCCTCGGTCACCTCGCCGACGTCGCTGAACGCGCTGCGCCCGACGAACGCGCGCAGCCCGGGCAGCCCGCCGAGCTCCTCCGTGCCGGACGCCGCGGCACCGGTGTTGATCAGGTCGACGACGACGGCGAGCGCGTGCTCGGTGTCATGAGTGAAGATCACTGTGGCTCCAGTCTCGGGGACCGGGGTCGCACTGCTCCCGGAGGGTGAACCCCCCGACCGTCCGAACGAGGGCAGGACGGTCGTGCGCCCGGCAGCGCCGCCGGGGCCGGAACGCGGCCCGGCCCCCACCATATGACGCCCGGCGGCCCCGTCCGCGCCGACCCTGCCGGCACGGCGCAGCCGGTCCCGGCCCCACTGCCTGCGGGAACGTTCCATATTCGGTCCGGCATACGGCCCGGCGCCGGAAGCGCTCCGCCGCCGCGCGCGTAACCGCGCGGCGATCCGGAGAGGATCACGGCGTGGAGGGAGACCGGCTTTTCATCGTCTTCCTGGTCGTCGCCGTCGTGGTGCTGGCGGCCCGGGCGCTGGCCGGCCGGCTGCGGCTGCCGGACGCCATCCTCCTCGTGCTGCTCGGCATGGCGGCCGGGTTCGTGCCCGGCCTGCCCGCCGTCGTCGCCCCGCCCGATCTGGTGCTGATGGGCTTCCTGCCGCCGCTGGTGTACCACGCCGCGTTCTTCACCGCCCCGCGCGAGGCCCGCGCCGACGCGGTGCCGATCGTCACGCTGGCCTTCGGGCTGACCGCCGTCACCACCGGCGCCGTCGCCGCCACCGTGCACGCGCTCCTGCCCGGCCTCGGCTGGGCCGCCGCGCTGGCGTTCGGCGCCGCGGTCGCGCCCACCGACGCCGTCGCCGCCACCGCGGTGCTGCAGCGGCTCGGCGCGCCCGCCCGGCTCGTCACCATCCTGGAGGGCGAGAGCCTGATCAACGACGGCGTCGCACTGACGATCTTCGGGCTCGCCATCGAGGCGGTCGGCACCGGGTTCGCGCCCGCGCACGGCGCCGTCCGGCTCGCCCAGGTGGTGCTCGGCGGCGTCGCCTACGGGCTGGTGCTCGGCGTGGTGATCCGCCGGATCCGGCGCCGCATCCAGGACCCCATCAGCCAGGTGATCGTGTCGCTCGTCACCCCGTACGCGGCGTTCATCCCCGCGGAGAACTTCGGCGCGTCCGGGGTGCTGGCGACGGTCGTGGCGGGCTTCTCCATCGGCACCCACGGCGAGGGCGTGCTGCAGCCCGCGTCCCGGCTGGCCGGCGACACGTTCTGGCGGATCCTGACGTTCCTGCTCGAGTCGACGCTCTTCGTCCTGCTCGGCCTGGAGATCCGGGAGATCATCCGGGGGCCCGGCGGGCACCCCTGGCACGAGGTGCTGCTGACCACCCTCGCGGTGTCGGCCGTGGTCATCGGCGTCCGGCTGCTCTGGGAGCTCGGCAACGGCCCGCTCGCCGGCCTGGTGCCGGGCGGCCGGCGCAGCCAGGAGGGCCTCGGGTGGCGGCAGCGGCTCGTGATCGGCCTCGGCGGGATGCGCGGCGCGATCTCGCTCGCGATCGCGCTGTCGCTGCCGACCGCGGTCGGCCCCGACCGGGGCGTGCTGGTGCTGCTCACCGCCCTCGCGGTGCTGATCACACTGGTCGGCCAGGCGCCGCTGCTGCCCCCGCTGCTGCGCGGTCTCGGGCTGATCGAGTCCGACAAGCACCGGCTGGAGGTGATGACGGCCCGCCGGGCGGGGCTGCAGGCCGCGCTCGCCCGGCTGGACGAGCTCGTCGAGGACGACCGGGTCGACGACCAGACCGCCGAGGCGTTCCGGCAGATGCTGGAGCTGCGGCTGGAGCGCGTCCGCTACTTCCTGGACGAGGAGGACGCCGGCACCGAGGCGCCGCCGCCCAACAGCCGCAAGGTGCGCGGCGAGCTGGTCAGGGCGCAGCGGACGAAGCTGACCGCGCTCTACCGCAGGGGCAGGATCGGGGCGGGCACGCTCCGCCAGATCAGCCGCGAGCTCGACTTCGAGGACCCTGTCGTGATCCGCCGCAGCCGCTCCTAGCGGGGGCGCTCACGGTTCCACGGCCGCCAGTGGCTCGGCGCCGGACAGGGGACGGGGGGCTCAGCGGGAGTAGTGGGGGTCCGCCACGACGGGGTAGAAGGCGTCGGTGTGCTGCACCCGCATGGTGACGGCCGTCCCGTCGAGCGTGTAGTCCGCCTTGACCTGGCGGAACATCGAGTCGCTGGCCCACGGGTTGTAGAGCCGCCCCACCGTCGCGCCGTAGCGCAGGTGGACGACGTCGTAGCCGCCGGACGGCATCGCCTCCAGCGCCAGGCCGTCGGCGAGCGACACCGGGAAGCGGAACTCCGCGGGGGCGTCCGGGCCGTGGATGACCGTGAGCAGCCGCACGCCGCTGTCGGTGGTCTGCGCCACGATGTCGGTGTCGACGTCCACCCCGACGAACACCCGCAGGCTGGGCCGCAGTACATGGGCGACCGTGTCGGCCGCCGCCACGTCGATCCCGAGGTGGATCCGCTGCCCGTCCCTGGTCGGCACCCACACGCCGTCACGCGCCCGCTGCCCCCAGGCGACGTCGGGGTTCTCCATCTCCTGGGGCTCGTTCTTCCCCCGGGCGACGAGAATCCTCGAGGCCGCGCTCATCGCGGCGGCAGCCCCGTCCCGTGCGTGCCTCATGGCGGGCCCCTCGCCTTCTTCTTCCATCACAGAACGTGACGTCGCGCTCGTCCTGGGTCTCACCACGGGTGCGCCCTGGAGGAGGTCGGCGTACCTGCCAGTGCCGACGGGCGGGTTCGCGGTGTTCGCCCCGTGCGTCGTTGGACCTTACACCACGCTTATACGCGCCGTACGGGCGCATATTGATCGCTCCTCTCCGTACCCGGTCCGCCACTTACCGCGCCCGGCCGTGCCGCCGCCGGCCGGGCGCCCGTTCCGGATAAATGCTTTGCGGCCCGAATGCGGAGAGGCGCATCATCGAATACGTCGGACGGAAGCGAAGGGGCGAGCCACCGGATAGGCGGCCGGTCTCCAAAACCGGCGGAAAGTGGGTTCGACTCCTACCGCCCCTGCTGAGCTCGCTCGATGGGCCTGTGGTGCAACGGAAGCACACTTCTCTTGCAAGGAAGTGACCAGGGTTCGACTCCCTGCCGGTCCACGCGGTCACGGCCGCCGCCGGGCGCTCCCGAGCCCGCGCGAGGAGGGTTGGCCGAACGGTAAGGCAGCAGTTTCGAAAACTGACATCGAGGTGAAACTCGAAGGGGTTCGACTCCCTTACCCTCCGCCTTTCCCGGAGAAAGCGGCGGCGGGATGGCCGAGCCTGGCCATCCCGCCCCCCCCGCCAGGGGCCGCCGTACCCCCGCGGGTCTG
>NZ_WBMS02000029.1:27841-79568 GCF_008923205.2 Actinomadura physcomitrii
CCCCCCCCCCACCCCGCCCCCCCCCCCGGTGGGGGGGGGGGGGGGGGGGGGGCCCCCCCCCCCCCCCCCCGCCGCCTCCTTGCGCCGCGTTCCCGCGCCTGTTCTCGCGCCGCCCACTCCCATGCGCCGTCCTCCCAGCGCTTAGGAGAGGGCCGCGTCCCTTTCCGCGGCGCGGACGCGGAGCGCGTCAGGCGAGCGCCGCCTGCCCCGCCCGCGCGCTCTCCCGGAGATCGGCGAGCACCTCGGAGAGGCGGTCCAGGCCGGCGGCGATCCAGGGCAGCGCCGCCGGGTCGGGGGAGGCGAGCGCGGCGAGCCGCTGCTCGTCGGTCTCCCCGTACAGCAGGCTCGGCGCGACCCGCAGGCGCAGCGCCTCGGCCGGCTCGCCGAACGAGCTTCCGGGCAGCACCCCCACCCCGTACCGCTCGAGGAGCAGCCCCGACAGGTCCGCCGACGTCCGCACCCCGTGCCCGGAGCGCAGCGCGTCCCGGAGCGGGCCGAGGTCGGGGTAGACGTAGAACGCGCCCTGCGGGGCCGGCACCCGGGCGCCCGCGGCGGCGAACCGGGCCGCGACCGCCCGCGTGACCGCCGCGTGCAGCCGCCGGCTGCGGTCGACGTGCTCGACCAGCTCCGGCGGCTCGGCGAAGGCGTACGCGGCGGCGTGCTGCACCGGGGCGGGCGCGCTCGACCAGATCTCGCTGGCGATGCCGAGCACGGCGGAGCGCAGCGCGGCGCCGAACGGGCCGTCCGGCAGCCGCGCCACCCCGAGCCGCCAGCCGCCGGCTGCCAGGCTCTTGCTCAGCGCGGTCGTCACCACGGTCCGCTCGGGCGCGAAGCGGGCGGGGCTCGGCACGGCGCGGTCCCGGTCGTGCACCAGGTCGCGGTAGATCTCGTCGGAGACGATCACGAGGTCGAGGTCGCGCGCGGCGGCGCAGAGCCGCCGGACGGTCCGCTCGGAGGCGAGCGTGCCGGTCGGGTTGTCCGGCAGCGTCACGATCACGGTCCGGACGGTCCGCCCGGCGGCCCGCGCGCGCACCACCGCGTCGGCGAGCAGCGCGGGTCTCGGCACCCCGCCCTCGCCCGGCGGCGTCGCCACCCGGATCGGCCGCACCCCGGCCAGCGGCGCCTGCGCGGCGTAGCTCACCCAGCTCGGCGCGGGCACCACCGCGTCACCGCCGATCGCCATCAGCAGCGCGAACAGCAGCGGCTTGCTGCCGGGCCCGCACACCACGGCGGACGGGTCGGTGGGCAGCCCCCGCCGCGCCCAGTACCCGGCGGCCGCGGCGTGCAGGGCGGCCGACCCGGCGACCGGCCCGTAACCGCCGCGCGGAGCGGCGGCGGCGAGCTCGCGGGTCAGCGCGGGGTGGATCGGGATGCCGGCCTCGCCGAACCCGAGCGGCAGCACCCGTACGCCTTCGCGGCGCTTGCGGGCGAGCGCCTCGTTCACCGCGAGGGTCGGCGACAGCGGGACGGCGCGCGGCGCGAACGACACCGGCCGGGCCGGGCCGGACGCCGCGCGCGGATCGGAGGGATCGGAGGTGTCGGAGGGAAGGGACGGGCGGCCGGCCGGGCGGTCGTGCGCGGGCGGGTTCTGGGCATGCATCGACGCTCCAAGAAAGGCATGAGGGCATGACTGCATAACGGTGGGTGGCGGAAGGATCCCCCTGAGTGACCCGGCCGGGCTCGTTTCATGCTTTCCCGCTTTCAGCATCATCACAAGCGAGTCTCGGCGATGGTGACCGTAAGCTGGACTGATGCTGGAAGTGCGCCGCCTGCGGCTGCTCGCCGAATTCGCCCGCCGCGGCAGCATCGCCGCGACCGCCGCCGCCCTCGGCTACACGCCGTCGGCCGTGTCCCAGCAGCTGGCCGCGCTGGAGCGGGAGGCGCACGTCCCGCTGCTCGACCGGACGGCCCGCAGCGCGGAGCTGACCGACGCCGGGCGGCGCCTCGCCGCCCGGGCCGAGGAGATCCTGAGCCTGGTGGAGACCGCGGAGGCGGAGCTGTCCGCGCAGGCCGACACCCCCACGGGCCGGGTGGTGGTCACGGCGTTCCCGACCGCGGCCGTCGCGTTCGCCCCCGCGCTGGCGCACAGCCTGGGCGCCCACCCCGGCCTGACCTTCGTGCTGCGGCAGACCCGCCCGGGCGACGGCGTCCGCCAGGTGCAGAACGGCGAGGTCGACATCGCGCTGATCGACGACTGGACGGGCAAGGTCCCCGACCAGTCCCCGGCGGTGCTGGAGTTCTTCCACCTGCGCCGCGACCCGCTCGTCCTGGTCGTCCCGGCCGGGCACCCGATGTCGGACCCGGACCGCCCGGTGGACCTGCAGCAGCTGCGGGAGGAGCCGTGGATGGCGGCGCCGCCGGGCGAGCCGTCCCGGCAGGCCGTCGAGCGGCTGCTGGACACCGTCGGCGGCGCCCGGCCCGTGCCCTGGGAGTTCGAGGGCCTGCACACGATCCTCAGCCTGGTGGCGCGGGGGATCGGCATCACCGCCGTGCCCGCGCTGGCGCTGGCCGCCGGCGACCAGGGCGTGGCGGTGCGCCGGATCCCCGAATGCACGCTGGCCAGGGAGGTGTACGCGGTGACGCGGCGGGCGAGCGTGCGGCGCCCGTCGGTGGCGGTGACGCTGCGCGCGATCTACGCGGCGGCCCGCGACGCCCAGCCCGCGGCCCCGCCGGCGTGATCGCGGGGGTGATCGCGGGCGTGGCCGCATCCGGCCGGTTCCGCGCACGGCCCGCACCAAGAGCCGGATAAATCCGAACTAACAGACAAAACGGCTCAATAGATCGCTCTCTGGCGGGAAGTCGCAGATGAGACAGCAGACCGGCGGACGGGTCGGAACACGGACCCCTCCAGGTTCGTCAAAACGGACGGACGCGAGCGGATCATCACGTACGGTGGTGCGAATCGCGACGCCGACCCAGGCCATGCACACCCAGAGCATGCACACCCAAACCGTGCACAGGGCCGTACAACGGGCCGTGCACCAGTCCTTGCACACCGATCGGGGAGCGCTGCACTCGATGGAACCACCAGCGACGACGCCGGCCGTCATGGCGGCCGGGCCCTCCGGCGCGACGGCCCTGGCCGTGGTCGCCGAGGGCGGCGGGCACCACCACTTCGAACTGCCGCGGATCCGGGCGCTGCTGCTGCACGCGCTCCCGCGCTTCGCCGAGGGGGTGGTCGCGCCTGTCGCGGTGTTCTACGCCGCGCTGGCGATGCTGGGGCTGAACGGCGCGCTCGCCGCGGCGGTCGCCTGGGTGTACGGGGGCATCATCTTCCGCTACCTGCGCGGGCACCCCGTCTCCGGGATGCTGCTGCTGGCCGCGGTCGGCGTGACCGTGCGGGCGGCCCTGGCGGCGGCCACGCACAGCGCCGTCGTCTACTTCCTGCAGCCGACGCTCGGCACGCTGATGGTCAGCATGGCCTTCCTCGCCTCCGTCCCGCTCGGCCGGCCGCTGGCGATGAAGCTCGCCCGCGACATGGTGCCGATCCCCGAGGCGTTCTTCCGGCACGACAAGGTGCACCAGTTCTTCCTGCGCATCTCGCTGCTGTGGTCGATGGTGCTGTTCGTCAACGTCGCGCTCAGCCTCTGGATGCTGTTCAACGAGTCGCTCGGCACCTACCTGTGGCTGCGCACCGGCATGGTCGCCGGGCTCGGCGCGCTGGGCGTCGCCGTCTCGGTGCTGGGCTTCAAGCGGCTCCTGCGGCACGTGAACCGCGAGCCCGCCGCCGCGGCCTGACCGGCGCCCTGCCCTGACCGGCGTCCCGGCCGCTCTCCGCACGCCCTGAGCTGCGATTCCCCCACTCCGGCGCGAACTTTTCCGGCCCCTGGGCCATCTCCCTTTGTACGGGCATTCACCGAAGACGGGTGAGTCTTGGGACTTGGGGGAGTTTCGTGGCGATCAAGGGGCGGTCGGCAGCGGCGGCGTTCGGGGGAGCGGGCGCGGTGGCGCTGCTCGCGGCCGGGTGCGGCATCGGCGGCACGGGGGTGCTGTCGGCGGGCGAGTCCGACACCACGGTGACGATCACGCCGGCGAGCGGGACCCAGCGGGTCGCGCCGGACGCGCCGATCCGGGTGAAGGCGTCCGGCGGAAAGCTGGCGAAGGTGACCGTCCAGGGGAACAAGGGCTCGGCCGTCACCGGCGAGCTCGCCGGGAACCGCAAGTCCTGGTCGTCCACCCGGACCATGACGCCCGGCGCGTCCTACACCGTCACCGCGCAGGCGAAGAGCGGAGGGAAGCTCCGCACCGTGACCAGCTCGTTCACCGTGCTGACGCCGGCCCGGACCCTGTCGATCAGCGACGTCACGCCGAGCCTGCCGGGCGAGAAGGTCGGCGTCGGGATGCCGATCATCCTGCACTTCGACCGCCCGGTCGCAGACAAGGCCGCGGTGGAGAAGGCCCTGCACGTCACCGCGGACAAGCCGGTCGAGGGCGCCTGGCGGTGGATCGGGTCCGACCAGGTCGTCTACCGCACGAAGACGTACTGGCAGCCGCACCAGAACGTCCGGTTCCGCGCCGACCTCGCGGGCGTTAACGCCGGAGGCGGCGTCTACGGGGCCGCGGACGCCGCCGAGACGATCACCATCGGGGCCGCGCAGGTCACCACCGGCGACATCGGCGGCCACCACATGACGGTGACGCGGGACGGCCGCAAGCTGCGGACGGTCCCGTTCAGCGCAGGCAACGGCCAGACGCGGGAGTTCACCACCACCAGCGGCGTCCACCTGCTGATGGACAAGGGCAACCCGGTCACGATGACCTCGCCCGGCCGGCAGCCCGGCGACCCGGGCTACTACCAGGAGGTCGTCGACTTCGCGGTGCGCTTCTCCGACAGCGGCGAGTACGTCCACTCGGCGCCCTGGTCGGTGGGGTCGCAGGGGTCGGCGAACGTCAGCCACGGCTGCCTGAACGTCAGCCCGTCCGACGCCCAGTGGTTCTACGGCATCGCCCAGCGCGGCGACGTGCTCGATCTCACCGGCTCCGACCGCGCGGTCGAGTGGGACAACGGCTGGAGCTTCTGGCAGCTGCCGTTCGCGAAGTGGAAGGAGGGCAGCGCCCTTGCCTGACCGCGCGCTACGGACCGTGTCCACTTGCAACGCTTTGATCTCGGACTGCCGCCAAAACCGCGGGTCATGGCGTGATCGCCGGATTTTGTCGCTAATGTCACTGGGATAGACGGCGGGGTTCTGGAGGTTTGAGGTGCAGCGGAGGGTGTCCGCGGGTGTCCGGGCCGGTGCGGGGATGGCGGGGGCCGTACTGCTCCTCACGACCGCCTGCTCGGGCGGCGAGAAGGAGCACGGCGTCCCGGTCGGCGAGAAGGGCGACGCCGCCGTCCCGCAGGTGACGATCGACCCCGGCAACGGCAACGGGAAGGCCGCGCCGGAGCACGGCGTCACCGTCACGGCGGCCGGCGGCACGCTGCAGCAGGTCACCGTCACCCGCAAGGGCAAGCCGGTGGACGGCGCGATGGCGGCCGACAAGAAGAGCTGGAAGTCGCGCACGCTGGTCCCCGGCTCGAAGTACCAGGTGTCCGCGGTCGCCGTCAGCCCCAAGGGCAAGTCGGCCACCGTCACCTCCACGTTCACGACGCTGAAGGCGGCCAACGAGCTGGACATCAGCGACGTCTCGCCGACCAAGGGGGAGAAGGTCGGCGTTGGGATGCCGATCATCGTCACCTTCAACCGGGCGGTCGGCGACAAGAAGGCGGTCGAGCGCGCGCTGGAGGTGAAGTCGACCAAGCCCGCGACCGGCGCCTGGCGCTGGGTCGGCGACACGCAGGTCATCTTCCGGACGGAGAACGGCCACTACTGGGAGCCCAACCAGAAGGTCACCTTCACCGCGAAGCTGGCGGGCGTGAAGTCGGGCAAGAAGACCTACGGGACGAGCGACTTCACCCGCAAGTTCAGCATCGGCGACGCGCACATCATCAAGGCGAGCACCAAGACCCACCACCTGACCGTCACCAAGAACGGCAAGAAGGTGAAGAGCTGGCCGATCAGCGCGGGCCGCGGCGGCCGCGTGGTCAACGGGGTGGACACCTACGCCACCACCAGCGGCATCCACCTGACCATGGGCAAGGAGAATCCGGCGATCATGACGTCGGAGTGGATGGGCGTGAAGCCGGACGAGCCGGGCGGCTACAAGGAGGTCATCCCGTTCGCGGTGCGGATCTCCAACAGCGGCGAGTACATCCACTCGATGGCCTCGACGGTGTGGGCGCAGGGCCACCAGAACGTCAGCCACGGTTGCGTGAACTCCCCGCCCGCCGCCGCCCGCTGGTTCTACCACTTCTCCTACCGCGGCGACCCGGTGATCATCACCGGCACCAGCCGCAAGCTGGAGCCGGACAACGGCTGGGGCTACTACCAGATGTCCTGGAAGAAGTGGGTGAAGGGCAGCGCCCTGGACCGCACCGTCACCACCGGCTGACGGCCCGCGCGCGACGCGCCGAGGCGGCGCTCCCCGTCAAGGGGGCGCCGCCCGCGCTTTCCGGGCGCCGCCCCGCGTCTCAGGCGCGCTCGATCAGGCCCCGGACGTAGGCGGCCTGCCCGGCGTGCTGGAGGTCGTCGGAGATCACGCTGATCAGCCGCACCGCGAGCGTGACGGGCGGATCCCAGGCCGTGTCGACGATCCGTTCGAAGTCCTTGCCGGTGAGCGTGCCGACGTACTCGACGGTCCGGTCGTGCACGGCGTCGTGGTAGCCGGTGAGCAGGTCCGCGGAGCCGACGCGGACGGCCGCGACCTGGTCGGGGTCGTGGCCGTAGCCGGTCTCGGACGGGGCGAGCGGCAGCGCGAACCGGTCCGCCCAGCCGGCGGACGTCCACACCTGCTCGCTGCCCGCGGCGTCGGCGATGTGGTCGTCCTGCACGCGGGTGAGATGCCAGACGAGCCAGGCGATGGGATTGGCCTCGGCGTCGGGGCGCAGGGAGAGCTGGTCCGGGGTGAGGCCGTCGACGGCGTCGCGGACGACCTCCTGGATCCGGTCGAAGGCATCGGTGAGCAGTTCCGCACTGGTCATTTCTCCGACGCTACCCCGCGCGCGTCCGCTTGTGGCGGAAGGTGTCCGCTCAAAGCGGAGGGGCGGATGGGGCGCGGCGGGACCGCGCCAGGATGGGGCGATGGTGAGCACACGCCTCGAAGACGCGACCGAACTGCCGGGCGGCCTGCTCGTCAGGGGCCGGGGGCTGCGGCGGCCCGCGCCGGGCGGCCCCGCGCCCGGCTACGGCCTGTACCTCGGTTCGGGCCGGCTCCGCTCCCGCCACGACGCGTCGCTGGACTGGCCGCACGCCTGGATCGACTGGCCGGACTTCCTGCTGCCCCGCGACCGGGAGGGCGCCGTCGCGCTGATCCGCGACCTGCACGCGCGGGCCGCCGCCGGCGAGCGGGTCGAGGTCGCCTGCGGCGGCGGTGTCGGCCGCACGGGCACGGTGATCGCCTGCCTGGCCGTGCTGTCCGGGGTGCCGGCCGACCGCGCCGTCGCCTGGACGCGCGCGAACTACCACCGCAAGGCGGTCGAAACGCCCTGGCAGCGGCGCTGGGTGCTGCGCTTCCCGCAGGAGTAGCGCGGGCTAAGCCGCGACCGGGTCAGCGGTCGCGTCCGCCGTGCGCCTGCGGTACATGAGGCTCGCCGCGGACGGCCCGGCGACGAGCAGCGCGCAGAGCCGGGCGAACCGCCCCGCGGCGCCGGGCGCGCCGGCCGCCGCCAGGGCGGCCGGGACGCCCATGACGAGGAACGTGATCCCCCACGGCCCGGTCAGCGACGCGAGCTGCACGACCGGCGGGACGTCCGCCTGCGTGTAGGCCAGGCTCAGCCACGCGCCGTGCGGCGCCGCCACCGCGGCGCGAGCCACAGGACGGGCAGCGGCCCGAGCCAGGTGAGCGCGACCACGGGATGCAGCCCGGTGCCGAACAGCAGCAGGACGGACGACAGCAGCGTCGAGACGATGACGGTCATGGACCGAGCGTCGGCCCCGCGGGCCCGCCGCCGCGTCGCCCGGACGAGGGAGCTCGCGCCTCACTCCCTGGGCCCGGGCCGCCTCGGTCGGCGCGGCGGCGGGCGCCCGCCGCGCCTCAGTCGGCCGGGCCGCCGGGGACGACCAGCCCCGACTCGTAGGCGAACACGACCGCCTGCACCCGGTCCCGCAGCCCGAGCTTGTCCAGCACGTGGCTGACGTGCGTCTTGACGGTGTGCTCGCTGATGACCATCGCCTCGGCGATCTCCGCGTTGGAGCGGCCCCGCGCCACCCGTGGCGCGCCTCACTCGCGCGGGTGATGCGCCGCCTCGTCCCCGCGGACGGGACGGGCCGGCTGGAGCGGCCGCCCGTCGCTGTGCGCCGCCAACGCGGCCGGGACGCGGGACGGCAGCCGGACGGTGACGACCAGGCCCCCGCCGGGACGCGGCTCGGCCGTCACCGTCCCGCCGTGCGCGCCCGCGATCGCGCGGACGATCGACAGGCCGAGGCCCGACCCCCGGTCCGAGCGCACCCGGTCGTTGCCGAGCCGGCGGAACGGCTCGAAGATCGTCTCGATCTCGTAGGCCGGCACCGCGGGCCCGGTGTTGGCGACCCGCACCTCCGCCCGGCCGTCCCGGCCGCGCGTCGACACCCACAGCTCGCCGCCCTCGTGGTTGTGCCGGATCGCGTTCTCCACGAGGTTCTGCACGAGCCGCTCCACCAGGACCGGGTCGCCGGAGGTGGGCGCGGGGCCGAGCCGCCGGTCCGGGGTGACGCCGCGCGCGCGGGCCTCCGCCGCCGCCTGGTCCAGGACGTGCCCGGCGACGTCCGCCAGGTCCAGCGGGTCGGTGCCGGCCTCGGTGTTCTCCGTCCCGGCGAGCGTGAGCAGCCCGTCGATCAGCCGCTCGTGCCGGGTGTTGACGACCAGCAGCGACTCGCCGAGCCGCTTGACGTCGTCGGTCGCGTCCGGGCGGCGGACCGCGACGTCCACCAGCGTCCGGTTGATCGCGAGCGGCGTGCGCAGCTCGTGCGAGGCGTTCGCGACGAACCGCCGCTGCCCGTCGAACGCGCGGGCGAGCCGGCCGAGCATGGTGTCGAACGCGTCCGCCAGCTCCTTGACGTCGTCGCGGGGCCCCTCGTAGCCGATCCGCTCGGTGAGGTCGTGGCTGCGCGCCACCCGCCCCGCCGTCTCGGTGATCTTGTGGACGGGCCGCAGCGCCCGGTCCGCCAGCAGCCAGCCGAACCCGAGCCCGGCCGCGCCGACCAGCCCGAGCGCGATCCCGCCCTGCGTCAGCAGCGCGTTCAGCGTGTCGTCCTTGTAGTCGCGCTTGGCCTTCACCAGCACGCCCTGCACCTGGTTCGGCGTCAGCGACTCGGTGGTGCCGGGGGCGGCGGCGCCGACGGGCGCCTGCGCGAACACCCGGTCCTCGGCCCCGCTCGGCCCGGACCTGCTGAGCTCCATGGCGCCGGAGTGCTGGGCGAGGTTGTTCTCCACCAGCAGGTACGTCAGCCCGAGCAGGACGATGCCGGCGCCGAGGAACAGGCCGGTGTACAGCAGGGTGAGGCGCATCCGGATGGTGGGGCGGACGCGTTCGGCGAGACTCGTCACGGGATCCGGTACCCCGCTCCCGGCACGGTCTCGATGACCTGCGGCTCACCGAGCTTGCGGCGCAGCTTCATCAGCGTCACCCGCACCGTGTTGGTGAACGGGTCGGTGTGCTCGTCCCACACCTTCTCCAGCAGCCGCTCCGCCGACACGATCGTCCCGTCGGCGCGCATCAGCTCGGCGAGCAGCCCGAACTCCTTGCGCGCCAGCCGCACGTACCGGCCGTCCCGCACGACCTCCTGGCGGGACGGGTCGAGCCGGATGCCCGCGCGCTCCAGCGCGGGCGGCGCCGCCGGGCGGGCCCGCCGGCCGAGCGCGAGGATCCGCGCCACCAGCTCCTCGAACGCGAACGGCTTGGTCAGGTAGTCGTCCGCGCCGATCCGCAGCCCGTCGACCCGCGCCGGAACGGCCGCGGCGGCCGTCAGCATCAGCACCCGCACCAGCGCCCCCGAGTCCACGACCGCGCGGCACACATCGTCGCCGTGCACCACCGGCAGGTCCCGGTCCAGGACCAGGACGTCGTAGTCGTTGACGCCGAGCCGCTCCAGCGCCGCGTCCCCGTCGTACACCACGTCCACCGCCAGCGCCTCCGCCCGCAGGCCCTCGGCGATCGAGTCGGCGAGCATCCGCTCGTCCTCGGCGACCAATACGCGCACCGTGCAGTCCTCCGCCCAGCCCGTGACCTGTCCGGCGCCCAGCCTCCGGCATCGGGCGTAACGCCGGCGTAACGAGATCCGGTTACGGCGGGGTTACCCGGCGGCCGGTGGACTTGCGGGCACCGCCGGCGTCCGCCCGGCGGTCCGGAGGAGACCGACCGATGAAACGGAACAAGCTCGCGATGCTGGCCCTGCTCCCCGCCCTCGCCCTGGGCCTCCAGGGCTGCGGCGGGAAGGACGGCGGCGGGACCGGCGCCGCCTCCCAGAAGGCGAGCGACGAGGCCAAGATGCGCAAGTTCGCGCAGTGCATGCGCGACAACGGCGTCGACATGGAGGACCCGAAGGACGGCCGGGTCTCGATCAAGGTGAGCGCCAAACCGTCCGGCGGCGGCCCGGGGACCACCGACTCCACCGTCCAGGCGGCGCAGAAGAAGTGCGCCCACCTCATGCCGAACGGCGGGAAGCCCAGCAAGCCGTCCGCGGCGGACCTGGCCAAGTTGCGCGCCTTCTCCAAGTGCATGCGCGACCACGGCATCACCGCCTTCCCGGACCCGAAGCCGGACGGCGGCATGCTGCTGCAGGCCGGCAAGGGCACGGGGATCGACCCGCAGAGCCAGACCTTCAAGGCCGCCGAGAAGGCGTGCCAGAAGTACCAGCCGGGCGGCGGCAAGGGCGACACGAGGTTCTCCGCCGGGGGCGGAGAGTGAGCCGGAGGCGCACGGCCGTGCTCGGCGCGGCCGGCGTGGTGGTCGTCGGCGGCGCCGGGCTCGCCGCCGCCGGGCTGGGCGGCGGCGACGGGCCGTCCGCCCGGCACGGCGCGCTGCCGCCCGCGACGGCGCCGGTCGAGCGCACCACGCTCGTCGAGACCCAGAAGGTCGACGGGACGCTCGGCTACGGCACGTCCCGCACCGTGTCCGCCCAGGGGCGCGGCACGCTCACCTGGCTGGCCGGGGAAGGCGCCGTGATCACCCGCGGGCGCCCGGTGTACAAGGTCGACAACAAGCCCGTGCCGCTGCTGTACGGGAAGCTGCCCCTCTACCGGACCCTCTCCGACGGCACGAAGGGCACCGACGTCCTGCAGTTCGAGAAGAACCTCGCCGCCCTCGGCTACACCGGGTTCACCGTCGACAAGACCTACAGCTCCGCCACCGCCGACGCCGTCGAGCGCTGGCAGGACGACCTCGGCGTCGACGAGACCGGCAAGGTCGAACCGGGGTCCGTGGTGGTCGCGCCCGGCAGGATCCGCGTCGCCGACCACAAGGCGCAGGTCGGCGACAAGCTCGGCGGCCCCGTCCTCACCCGCACCGGCACCACCCGCGTGGTCGGCGTCGACCTGGACGTCCAGTACCAGCGGCTCGCCAAGACCGGCGCCAAGGTCGAGATCGTCCTGCCCGACGACCGCACCGCGCAGGGCGTCATCACCTCCGTCGGGAAGGTCGCCGAGCAGGGGCACGGCGACGACCCGACCACCGTCCACCTGACCATCGCCGTCAGCGGCCGGCAGTCGCTCGGCTCCTACGACAAGGCGCCCGTCAGTGTGAACCTGATCGCCGGCCGGCACCCCGGCGTCCTCGCCGTGCCCGTCGCCGCGCTCCTCGCGCAGGGCGACGGCGGCTACGCGGTGCAGGTCGTCCAGAACGGCGCGGTCCGCACGGTCTCCGTCGAGACCGGCGTGTTCGCCGGCGGGAAGGTCGAGGTCTCCGGATCCGGGCTGGCCGAGGGCATGAAGGTGGGGGTCCCCTCGTGACACCCGTCGTCGAACTGCGCGAGGTCACCAAGACCTACCCTGGCGGCGTCACCGCGCTGGACCGGGTGTCGGTCACCGTCGGGGCGGGCGAGCTCGTCGCGATCGCGGGGCCGTCCGGCTCCGGCAAGTCCACCATGCTGCACCTGCTCGGCACGCTCGACCGGCCGAGCGCCGGCACCGTGCTCGTCGAGGGGCGCGACGCGTCCGCGATGACCGACCGCCGGCTGTCGGCGCTGCGGGCCCGCCGCATCGGGTTCGTCTTCCAGCACTTCCACCTCGCGGCCGGCGTCGCCGCGCTCGACAACGTCGCCGACGGCCTGCTCTACGGGGGCGTGCCGCTCGCGCAGCGGCGCCGGCGGGCCCGGCTCGCACTCGAACGCGTCGGCCTCGGGCACCGCCTCGACCACCGGCCGCACCAGCTGTCCGGCGGCGAGCGGCAGCGCGTCGCCATCGCCCGCGCCGTCGTCGGCGAACCGGCGATCCTGCTGGCCGACGAGCCGACCGGCGCGCTGGACTCGGCGTCCGGCGCCGGCGTCCTCGGCCTGCTGCGCGAGCTGGCGGGCGGCGGCACCACCGTCGTCGTCATCACCCACGACCGCGACATCGCCGCGTCACTGCCCCGGCAGGTGCGGATGCGCGACGGGCGGATCGTCCACGACGACGCCGGACTGGAGGCCGCGCGATGACGCCCGCCGCACCGCACGCCAGGAGCGGCTACACCCCCGCCCGGCTCACCCCGCCCGACGTCCTGCGCGTCGGCGCCGCCGGGCTCCGCGCCCGCCCGCTGCGGGTGTTCCTGTCGGCCCTCGGCATCGCGATCGGCATCGCCGCCATGATCGCGGTGGTCGGGATCTCCACCTCCAGCCGCGCGCAGCTCCAGGCCACCCTGGACCGCCTCGGCACGAACCTGCTGACCGTGGCGCCCGGCAAGGACCTGTTCGGCGGCAACAGCGAGCTGCCCGAGGAGTCCACCGGCATGGTCGGGCGGATGGCCGACGTCGAGTCGGCGTCCGCCACCGGCAAGCTCGAGGACACCGACGTCTACCGCAACGACCACATACCCGAAGGCCAGACCGGCGGCATCTCGGTGCTCGCCGCGCGGCTGGACCTGCCCCGCACCATCGGCCTCACCATGGCCGCGGGAACCTGGCTGAACGCGGGCACCGCCCGCTACCCGGCCGTCGTCATCGGCGCCGACGCGGCGCAGGCGCTCGGCGTCTCCGCGCCCGGCGTCCAGGTCTGGCTCGGCGCGCAGTGGTTCACCGTCGTCGGGATCCTGAACCCGAACCAGCTCGCCCCGGAGCTCGACAGCGCCGCCCTGGTCGGCTGGGACGCCGCCGCGACCCACCTCGGCTTCGACGGCCACCCCACCACCGTCTACGCCCGCGCCCGCAAGGACGCGGTGGAGAAGGCGCAGAACCTGCTCGCCGCGACCGCCAACCCGCAGTCGCCCACCGAGGTCGAGGTCAGCCGCCCCTCCGACGCGCTCGCCGCGCAGAACGCCGCCGACGCGACGTTCACCGCGCTGCTGCTCGGCCTCGGCGGCGTCGCGCTGCTGGTCGGCGGCGTCGGCGTCGCCAACACCATGGTGATCTCCGTGCTGGAGCGCCGCGCCGAGATCGGGCTGCGCCGCTCACTCGGCGCGACCCGCGGCCAGGTCCGGCTGCAGTTCCTCACCGAGTCGCAGCTGCTCGCCGGGCTCGGCGGCGTCGGCGGCGTCGCGCTGGGCGCCGCGGTCACCGCCGTGTTCGCGGTGGCGCAGGGCTGGCCGACGGTCGTCCCGATCTGGGCGATGGCGGGAGGCGTGCTCGCCACGCTCCTCATCGGCGCCGTCGCCGGCCTCTACCCGGCGATCCGCGCCGCCCGCCTACCCCCGACCGAAGCCCTGGGGGCTGTGTAGATCCAGGGGGGCGACCCCCTGGAACCCGCGTCACGACCGAGAGGCTGTTTCCCCGCTCCGCTGGCGCTCCGCGGCGAAACAGCCTCTCGGTCGGCGGGCGTGCCCGCTGCGCTCGCTGCACTCGCTCCGCGTGCCCGCCCGTCTCTGCCCAGGGGGGCGACCCCCTGGGACTCTCTCCCCGTCACGGGCGGGGGCGGGGGTCTCAGCGGACGCCGTAGAGGTGTTCGAGGGCGAGTTGGTCGAGGCGTTCGAAGGCGGCGCCGCGGGCGGCGAGGGTTTCGATGTCGGGGGAGGCGTCGCGGACGGAGCGCCAGTCCTCGCCGTCGGCGAGGGTGGGGACGGCCAGCTCGTCGAGCTTCGCGGCGCGCAGGGCCTCCTGCACCTCGGGGTCGGCGCGGAAGGCGCGGGCCTTCTCGCGCAGGATCAGCCAGTTGCGCATGCAGGCCTTCGCCGACTCCCAGACGCCGGCGTCGTCCTCGGTGCGCGGCGGCTTGAAGTCGAAGTGGATCGGGCCGTCGTAGTCGGACTGCTCGATGAGGTCCACCACCCAGAACGCGCCGCGCGCGTTGCCGGCGCCGAAGCGCAGGTCCTGGTCGTAGCGGGGCCCGTGCTGGCCGTTCAGGTCGATGTGGAACAGCTTGCCCTGCCACAGGGCCTGGGCGAGGCCGTGCGCGTAGTTGAGGCCCGCCATCTCCTCGTGGCCGACCTCGGGGTTGAGGCCGACGTTCTCGGAGCGCTCGAGGGTCTGGATGAAGGCGAGGGCGTGGCCGATGGTGGGGAGCAGGATGTCGCCGCGGGGCTCGTTCGGCTTGGGCTCGATGGCGAAGCGCAGGTCGTGGCCCTGGTCGGCGACGTAGTCGCCGAGGACGTCGAACGCCTCCTTGTAACGGTCCAAGGCGGCGCGGACGTCCTTGGCGGCGCCGGACTCGGCGCCCTCCCGGCCGCCCCAGCACACGTAGGTCTTCGCGCCCAGCTCGGCGGCGAGGTCGAGGTTGTCCATGACCTTGCGCAGCGCGAACCGGCGGACGTCGCGGTCGTTGGCGGTGAACGCGCCGTCCTTGAAGATCGGGTGGGAGAACAGGTTGGTGGTCGCGGTCGTGACGACCAGGCCCGTCTCGTCCAGGGCCTTCTTGAACGCGTCGATCCTCTCCTGGCGCTCGGCGGGCGAGGCGTCGAAGTCGAACACGTCGTTGTCGTGGAAGTTGACGCCGTAGGCGCCGATCTTTGCGAGCTCGCGGACGGCGCGGTCGGCGGCCATCGGCGGGCGGGTGCCGGGGCCGAACACGTCGACGCCCTGCCAGCCGACCGTCCAGATGCCGAACGAGAACCGGTCCTGCGGTACGGGCGTGTAGTCGCTCATGGGTCTTCCTCTCAGATCTGCGGGGCGGCGTCGCGCAGCGCGGCGTAGCGCGCGCGGATCCGCTCCGCGTCCGCCGCGCGGTCGGTGGTGTGCTCGGTGGCGGGCGGCGCGGGCCAGCGCGGTGGTCCCGGCGTCCCGGCCAGCGCCCAGGCCGCCTGGCGGGCGGCGCCGAGCGCGACGTACTCGGCGGGTTCCGGCACGGTGACCGGCGTACCCAGGATCGCGGGGGCCAGCGCGCGGACGGCGGCCGAGCGCGCGCCGCCGCCGATGAGCAGGGTGCGGCGGGGCGTCACGCCCTGCGCCGCGAGGTGGCCGGCGGCGTCGGCGAGGGAGCACAGCAGCGCCTCGACGGCGGCCCGGGCGATGTTCTCGCGGGTGGCGTTGGACGTGGTCAGCCCGGCGAGCACGCCGGTGGCGCCGGGACGGTCGGGGGTGCGTTCGCCGTCGAGGTAGGGCAGCAGCGTGAGGCCGCCGGCGCCCGGTTCGGCGGCGAGCGCGAGCGCCGACAGCTCGTCCAGGCCCGCGCCGGTCATGGACGCGGCGGCCGTCAGGATCCGGGCCGCGTTCAGCGTGCAGACCAGGGGCAGGAACCGCCCGGTCGCGTCGGCGAACCCGGCGACCAGGCCGGACGGGTCGGCGGCGGGGACGTCCGCGACCGCGAACACGGTTCCGGACGTGCCGATCGACACCACGACGTCGCCGGGCTCCAGGCCGAGGCCGAGCGCGGCGGCCATGTTGTCGCCGGTGCCGGGGCCGAGCACCGCGCCCCAGGACGTCTCGCCGACCGCCTCGCCGGGGGCGGCGACGCGCGGCGGCGCGGCGTCGTGCCCGAGCGCGGCGCGCAGGAGGTCGGGCAGGTAGGAGCCGGTGGCGGGGGACCAGTAGCCGGTGCCGGACGCGTCGCCCCGGTCGGTGACCGGTTCGGCCGCGCCGAGCCGCCACGTCAGCCAGTCGTGCGGGAGCATCACCCGCTCGGTGCGGCGGGCGTTGCCCGGCTCGTGCTCGGCCATCCAGCGCAGCTTGCCGACGGTGAACGAGGCGAGCGGCACGCTTCCGGTCCGCTCCGCCCACGTCTTCGGGCCGCCGAACTCGGCGACCAGCGCGCGGGCCTGCGGCGCGGAGCGGGTGTCGTTCCATAGCAGCGCGGGCCGCACGACCTCCCCGCCGCCGTCGACCGCGACCATGCCGTGCTGCTGCGCGGCGACGGCGACCGCGTCGGCCCGTTCCAGCAGGTCGCGCATCCCGGCCAGCGCGTCCCACCAGTGCCGGGGATGGCATTCGGTGCCGTCCGGGTGCGGCGCCGACGCCTGCCCGACGACGGCGCCGTCCTCGGCGCGGCACAGCACGACCTTCGCCGACTGCGTCGACGAGTCGACGCCCGCCACCAGGGTCTCGGCCATCGCTCCTCTTTCGTAAAGACTTTGGACTAAAAAACCTAGCAGATGGCCCGGGACCCGCCCAGACACCGGATTGAATTAGGGTGGGTTCATGACGAAGTCCGGGAACGCGCCCGTCCGGCACGCGACGATGCGCGGGCGCAACCTCGCCGTCGTGCTGGAGCACGTCGCCCGGCACCAGCCCGTGACCCGGGCCCGGCTCGCCGAGCTGACCGGCTTCACCAAGACCACCGTCTCCAACCTCGTCGGCCTGCTGGAGGGCGCGGGCCTCGTCCGCGACGGCGCGCCCGTGCACGAGGGGGAGCGCGGCCGGCCCGGCGTCGGCGTCTCGATCGCCGGGGACGGCGCCGCCGGGCTCGGCCTGGAGGTCAACGTCGACTACCTCGCCGCCTGCGTGCTGGACCTCGGCAAGCAGGTCCGGTACCGGCACGTCGTCAGCGCCGACAACCGGGGCCGCGCGCCCGCCGACGTCCTCGCCGCGCTGGCGGCGCTCGCCGGGGAGGCCGTCACCGCCGTCGCGGGCCAGGGCCTCGCGGTCGCCGGCGCCGCCGTCGCGCTGCCCGGCCTGCTCGACCGCGAGCACGGCGTCGTCCGGCACGCCCCGAACCTCGGCTGGGCGGACGTCCCCGTCGCGCTGCCGGCCGGCGCCGCGCCGCTGCCGCCCGAGTACGACAACGAGGCGAACCTCGCCGCGCTCGGCGAGCTGTGGTTCGGCGGCGGCGCGCGGCTCGGCGACTTCGTGCACGTCTCGGGCGAGATCGGGATCGGCGCCGGCATCGTCGTGGACGGCCGGGTCTTCCGCGGCGCGCACGGCTTCGCCGGCGAGCTCGGCCATCTGGTCGCCGACCCGTCCGGGCCGCCGTGCTCGTGCGGCGGGCGCGGCTGCCTGGAGCAGATCGCCGGCCAGGAGGCGATGCTGCGCGCCGCCGGGATCCCGCAGGCGCGCGCGGTCACCGGCCCGGACGGCTCGGTGAACGCGCTCCTCGACCGGCTGAACGCCGGCGACGCCGCCGCGCTCGCCGCGGTGGACCGCGCGGGCCGCGCGCTCGGCGGCGCGCTCGCCTCCGCCGTCAACCTCATCGACCCGGACGCGATCGTCCTCGGCGGCGCCTTCTCGTCGCTCGCCGAGTGGATCCGGCCGCCGCTCGAAGGGGTCCTCGCCGCGGGGACCGGGTCGCTGCGCCGCGGCGTCCCGCACATCGAGGTGTCCGGGCTGGCGGAGGGCGCGGCGGTGCTCGGCGCGGCGGGCCTGGTGATCGAGCGGGTGATCGCCGACCCGGCGCTGCTGCTCTAGAGCGGGACGTACCCGAACCAGCCGAAGTCGGCGTGGTTCGTGCTCGGCCGGCCGTTGGACGTGGCGTAAAGGCCGACGAGGACACCGGTGAAACCGCCCGCGACCTGGCTGGTCAGGAAGTCGCCGTCGATGGGGTCGCCCAGCGGCTCCCAATGCCCCGGACGCGGGGCGTACGACGCCCGGTACCAGCGGCCGTGGGCCTCGAAACCAGGACGCGGGCGGCGGCGCGGTCGAGCAGCTCCTCGGGGACGGCGCCGCGCCGCACCTCCTCGATCAGCGGCGCGCCGTAGCAGCGGACGGTCGGCAGCTCCATGTCCACGCCGGCGCACTCCTCCGTCCGGCCCCAGCGCGGGTCGCGGACGACGTCCAGCACCGGCGCGAGGCCCTGGTGGACGCCCGACGCCCGCATGGCCGAGCCGATCGCGGCGGCCATCTCCTCGACCAGCCCGGGGTCGAACGTCGCGCCCCACGCGGGCGGGCTCGGGAAGATGGTCGCGCCCCACGTCATGAAGCCGTTGAGGCACTCCTCGTGCGCGATAGCCGGGATGCCGAACCGGTTGCCGGCGGCGACGCGGCGCTGCAGGTCGCGCCGCGCCCTCGGCCGCCGGGACGGGCGCCGTCCCGAACACGCGGGTGAGCTGCCCGATGCCGTGGCCGACCACCTCGTCCAGGGACGGCGCGGTCTCGTGCGAGTCGTCCTCCATCGGGGCGACGGGCGCGCCGGGCTCGGCGGGCATCGCCCAGAAGCCGGCGAGCTGCCCCGCCTTCTCCTCCGGCGTCATGCGGGCCGGCAGGTCGGCGACCCGCGCGGCGGCCGGCAGCGCGCGGTCCCGCCACGGTTCGCGGGCCGCGCGCGCGGCCGGGGCGGCTTCGGTCATCGTTCCTCCGTGTGGGCCGGCGGGGCGGTGGACGCGCGGACGCGCAGGTCGGTGGCCGGCTCCACGCGCGGGGTCAGCGGCGGGCGGCCGTTCAGCAGCTGCAGCAGGGTGCGGGCGGCGACGCGCCTGATGTTCCCGCCCGCGGTGGCGGTGCTGCCGCTGTTCGTCCTGCTGCGCTCGTTCGGGCTGCTCGACAACCCGCTCGGGGTGATCCTGCCGCAGGCCGCGTTCGCGCTGCCGATGACGCTCATCATCCTGCGGTCGTTCTTCCGGACGATCCCCGGCGAGCTGGAGGAGGCCGCCGTCATCGACGGCTGCGGCCGGTCCGGGTTCTTCTGGCGGATCCTGCTGCCGATGGCGCGGCCCGCGCTCGGCAGCGATGATCCCCGCGATCGCGTTCTACTCCGTCGCAGAGCGGCAGCTGATCGGCGGGCTGACCGCCGGCGCGACGAAGGGGTGACCGATCGCCCGGCTCACTCCGCGAAGGTCGCCAGCGCCTTGGCGAACAGGCCGGGGTCGTCCGCCATCGCCATGTGCCCCTGCCCGGGCAGCTCGACGACCTCGGCGCCGGGGACGATCCGGGCGAGCGCGTCCGCCGTCGCCCGCTGGTACGGCGGGCTCGTCTCGCCGACCAGCAGCCGCACCGGCACGCCGATCCCCGCGAACCGGGAGCAGCCCTCGATCCGCGGCACGCTCCCGCTCTCCCGGACGAGCGGCGGCGCGTTGCCCAGGCAGGCCGCCCAGAACCGGCGCGCGCCGCGCAGCGCGTCGACCTGCCGCCGCGACAGGCCCATCAGGTCGCGGAAGACCGCCGCGAGAAGCCGGTCGTGGTCGCCCTCGTCCGCGATCTCGCGGAGCCGCGCCAGTGCCTCGGGGGAGGCGGCCTCGTGCCAGGGCGTCGTGATCGGCGGCTCGTACAGGACGAGCCGCGCGATCGCGTCCGTCGCCGCGGCCGCGTGCAGGGAGCACAGCGCGCCGTAGGAGTGGCCGACGAGGAACACGTCGCCTCCGGCCGCCTCGGCGACGGCCGCGATGTCCTCGCCTTCGCGCTCGATGGCGTACGGGCCGCCCTCCCGGGCGCTGAGGCCGCGGCCCCGGCGGTCCAGCGCGTGGACGGTGAACCGCTCGGCGAGCCGCGGCAGCACGGGGGCCCAGCAGCGGCGGTCGGCGGCCGCGCCGTGCACGAGGACCAGCGGCGGGCCCGCCCCGGCCGTCTCGTACCCGACGATCGTCCCGTCCCTGGACTCGGCGAAACCGGTCTCGGTCACGCGGGGGAGCGTACCTGCCCAGGTCGGGAACCGATATGCGAACATATGTTCGTGTCCCGTGCCGCCACGATCCTGCACGCCGACCTGGACGCCTTCTACGCGTCGGTCGAGCAGCGCGACGACCCCGCGCTGCGCGGGCGGCCGGTGATCGTCGGCGGGGGCGTGGTGCTGGCGGCCAGCTACGAGGCCAAGGCGCACGGCGTCCGCACCGCGATGAGCGGCGGGCAGGCGCGGCGGCTGTGCCCGGGCGCCGTCGTCGTCCGGCCCCGGATGGACGCCTACGCCGCGGCGAGCAGGGCGGTGTTCGCGCTGTTCCGCGCCACGACGCCGCTCGTCGAGGGCCTGTCGATCGACGAGGCGTTCCTCGACGTGGACGGGCTGCGCCGCATCTCCGGCACCCCCGCCGCGATCGCGGCCGGGCTGCGGCGCCGGGTCGCCGAGGAGATCGGGCTGCCGATCACCATCGGCGTGGCGCGCACCAAGTTCCTGGCGAAGGTGGCCAGCGGCGTCGCCAAGCCCGACGGGCTGCTCGTCGTCCCGCCCGACGGCGAGCTGGACTTCCTGCGCCCGCTGCCGGTGCGGCGGCTCTGGGGCGTCGGCCCGGCGACCGCCGCCAAGCTCGCCGGCTACGGCGTCGCCACGGTCGGCGACGTCGCCGACATGCCGGAGGCCGCGCTGGTGTCCCTGCTCGGCCCCGGCCCCGGGCGGCACCTGCACGCGCTGGCCCGCAACCGGGACCCGCGGCCCGTCCGCACCGGGGTCCGCCGCCGGTCGATGGGCGCGCAGCGCGCGCTCGGCCGCCGGCCCCGGCCGCCCGAGGAACTGGACGCCGTCCTCGTCGGCCTCGTCGACCGGCTCGCGGGACGGCTGCGCGGCGCGCACCGGGTGTGCCGGACGGTCACGCTGCGGCTGCGGTTCGGCGACTACGCGCGCGCCTCCCGCTCGCACACGCTGCCGCAGGCGACGGCCGAGACGTCCGCGCTGCTGGACGCGGCGCGCAGGCTGCTCGGCGGTGCCGCCCCGCTGATCGCCGAGCGGGGGCTGACCCTGATCGGGGTGTCGTTCGGCTCCCTGCACGACGACCGGGTCGTGCAGCTCGCGCTCCCGTTCGACGCCGGCGAGGCCGCGGACGCCGCCGTCGACGGCGTCCGCGGCCGGTTCGGGTCGTCCGCGATCACCCGCGCGGTGCTGCTCGGCCGCGACCCCGGCATCGCGGTGCCGACGCTGCCCGACGAGCCGTCCGGCTAGATCGTTGATGGGGGTTTGCTGAACCGGGGGCGGGCGTGACGAAGGGCGCCCATGATCAGTGTGTGAAGACAAACCTGGACGCCCTTCTGACCGCACTCTATGTCCATCTGGACGACCATGTCCTGCCGTCGGCGGACCGGCCGCGGCGACGCGGGCCGCAGCGGGTGCTCAATGACGCCGAGCTGGTGTGTGTCGCCGTGGCCCAGGTCCTGCTCGGCTGCGATTCCGAGCGGCGGTGGCTGCGGACGGCGCCCGGCAGGGTCGGGCACCTGTTCCCGCGGCTGCCCGGCCAATCGGAGTACAACCGGCACCTGCGCGATGCGGCCCCGGCGTTGTTCGCCGCCGCGATGTGGCTCGTGCGCCGGGTTCCGTCCTGGCAGGACCGGCTGCGGCTGATGGACGGCACCCCGCTGCGCTGCGGCGCCTCGCGCACCACCGTGAACCGCTCGGCCCTGGGCGAGATCGCCGGCTACGGCATGGACAAGTCCCACCACGCCTTCTACTGGGGCGCCAAGCTGATGCTGATCACCACCGCCGAGGGGGCGGTGTGCGCCTTCAGCCTGGCCCACCCCAAGGAACTGGACGAACGCAAGCAGGCGGTGCACCTGCTGCACGTCCGGCCGCCCGCGCCGGGACCGTGCCCGATCGTGTGCGACAAGGGATCCGCCGGGGCCGGGGTGGAGAAGGCCGCCGCCGACCTGGGCCATGTCCTGATCCGCCCCGTCCGCCAAGACGAGCCCGACCCGCAGGTCGCGGTCTTCCCCGCCTGGCTGCGCCAGCGCATCGAAGCGGTCATCTGGACGCTGAAGAATCAGCTCGGGCTGGAACGCCATGCCGCCCGCACCACCGAGGGCTTGTGGACGCGCCTGTGCCAGCGCATCTGCGCGCTCAACGCCGCCATCTGGCACAACTGGCTGACCGACGCCCCGGTCAAACGGTCACTGATCGCCTACGACCACTGACCGCAGTCCCGAAACTCCCATCAACGATCTAGCGGGCTTCGGAAGCTCCGCTGCACGGACGCGGTGCGTCCCTGTACGAGCACGGCGCGTCCCATGAGACGATCGTTCTCCCCGGGACGAAGCGGAGTGTGCGATGGCCGAGGAGAGGTGGTCCCCCGCGGACGTCGATCTGACGACGCCCAACACCGCACGGATCTACGACTACCTGCTCGGCGGCAAGGACAACTACGCCGCCGACCGGGAGGTGGCCGAGCAGCTGCTGGCCGTCATCCCGGAGGCGCGCGCGGCGGCCAGGGCGAACCACGCCTTCATCGGGCGCGCCGTCCGGCACCTCGCCCGGCAGGGCGTCCGGCAGTTCATCGACGTCGGCAGCAAGCTGCCCGCCGCCGGCAACGTGCACGAGGTCGCGGCCCGGGTCGCCCCGGACGCGACCGTCGTGTTCGCCGACGCCGACCCCGTCGTGCTGGTGCACGCGCGGGCGCTGCTGGCCGGCACGGACCGGACGGCGGTCGTGCGGTGCGACCTCGCGCGTCCCGAGTCGCTCGCCGACGACCCGGACGTCCGCGAGCACATCGACTTCACCGAGCCGGTGGCGATCGTGCTCGACCGCGTCCTGCACTTCATCGGCGACGCCGCCGACGCCCGCCGGTCCGCCGCGCGGCTGCACGACGCGCTGCCGCCCGGCGGGCACGTCGTGTTCACGCACATCACCCAGGACCCGCAGCCGGAGTCGAGCGGCGAGGTCGGGCAGGTGTTCAAGCCGACCAGCGGGCACTTCTGGGGCCGCACCCGCGCCGAGATCGAGTCGATCGTCGAGGTGTTCGACCTGCTCGACCCGGGCCTCACCTACACCCCGCTGTGGCGGCCCGACCCCGGGGCCGAGGACGTCGCGCACCCCGAGCGGACGTTCACGCTCGCGGGCGTCGGCCGCCGCCGCACCTGACCCGCGGCCCGCGGGGCGGGGTCAGGCGGCGAACGCGGGCGAGGGCAGGCCCTGTCCCGCGCCGGGCACGACGAACAGGGATCCGCCGTGGGGGTCGTCCTTCGGCGCGCCCACGGTCGCGGTCGTGATGTAGAGGTCGCGGAGGTCCGGGCCGCCGAACGCGCAGGCGGTGGTCTGCGCGGCGGGCACCTCGACGGTCCGGTCGAGGTCGCCGCCGGGCGTGTAGCACAGGACGCGCCCGCCGCCCCACAGCGCCACCCAGATCCGGCCCTCGGCGTCGGCGGTCAGCCCGTCGGGCAGGCCGGGGACGGAGACGAACGCGCGGCGGCGGGCGGCGCCCTCCTCGGGGCTGAAGTCGAAGACGTCGATGCGGCGCGTGGGCGTGTCCGCGTAGTACATCAGGCGTCCGTCGGGGCTCCAGGCGATCCCGTTGCTGACGGTTACGTCGTCGAGCACCGTGGTCGTCCCGCCGTCCGGGGTGACGCGGCGCAGCCGGCCGCCGCCCGGCGCCTCGTCGTAGCGCATGGTCCCGGCCCAGAGCGCGCCGTCCGGGCCGACGGCGGCGTCGTTGCCGCGGCAGCCGGGGACGGGATGCTCGGCCAGCCAGCGGAACGCGCCGTCGGCGTCGTACAGCCCGACGCCGTCGCGGAGGTTGACGACCAGCCCGCCGCCCGCGCGGGGCCTGGCCGCGCCCACGTGCTGGGCCGTGTGGCGGACGGTGTCGGCGCCGGTGGCCGGGTCGTAGGCGTGCACCTCGTTGCCGAGGATGTCGACCCAGAGCAGCACTCCGGCGGCGGCGTGCCAGCCGGGCCCCTCACCGAGCCGGACGCGGGACGGCAGGGCGATCTCGATGCGGTGTTCCATGGGGGATCCTCGGTCGGCCCGGGCGGCCGGGGCGGGCACCGGCGCCACGCCGGCCGGTGCCCGCCCCGGCGCGGGTCAGGACGTGGCGAAGGAGTAGACGCTGGTGGAGTCGTAGGTCTGGCCGGGCCGCAGCGTGGTGCTCGGGAACTGCGGCTTGTTGGGCGAGTCGGGGAAGTGCTGGGTCTCCATGGCGAACCCGTCGCCCTGCCGGTACATCGTCCCGCCGGTGCCGACGAGCCGGCCGTCGAGGAAGTTGCCGGAGTAGAACTGCAGGCCGGGCTGGTCGGTGCGGATCTCCATCACCCGGCCGGTGGTCGGCTCGGTGACGCGGGCGGCGAGCTTCATGCCGGTGCCGTCGAGCACGAAGTTGTGGTCGTAGCCGCGCCCGTACACCATCTGCTGGTCGCCGTCGCGGACGCGTTCGCCGATGGTGTGCGGACGGGTGAAGTCCAGCGGCGTGCCGCGCACCGGGGCCAGCCGCCCGGTCGGGATGAGGGTGGAGTCGACCGGTGTGAAGCGGGACGCGTTGATCTGCACCCTGTGGTCGTAGACCTCGCCGGACCCCTCACCCGCCAGGTTGAAGTAGGTGTGGTTGGTCAGGTTGACGACCGTCGGCTTGTCGGTGGTGGCCTGGTAGTGGATGCGCAGTTCGTTCGCGCGGGTGACGGTGTAGGTGACGGTCGTGCGGAGCGTGCCGGGGTAGCCCTCCTCGCCGTCGGGGCTGACGTACGAGAGCCGCAGCGAGGCCCCGTTGCGGTCCTTGGCCGGCTGGGCCGTCCACACCCGCTTGTCGAAGCCGGTCGTGCCGCCGTGCAGGCTGTTCGGCCCGTCGTTGGCGGGGACCTTGTAGGTCGTGCCGTCGAGGGTGAACCGAGCGCCCCCGATCCGGTTGCCGTAGCGGCCGATCAGCGCCCCGAAGTACGGGTTCTCGTCCTTGTAGGTGTCGCTGAGGTAGCCGTCCAGCGTGCGGAACCCGAGCGCGACGTCACCGGAGCGGCCGTGCCGGTCCGGGACGTCGAGGGACTGGACGATGCCGCCGTAGGTGAGGATGCGGACCTTCATGCCGTGGCCGCTGCCGAGCGTGTACCGGTCGATCTTCGTGCCGTCCGGCAGCGCGCCGAACGGCTCCTTGGTGACGGTCGGCGCGGACGGCGCGGCGGTGGCCGGCGCGGCGCCGGCCGGGCCGGCGAGCAGGCCGCCCGCGAGGAGGGCGGCGGCGAGCGGGACGGTGAGGGGTGGGACGCGCTTCATCGGTGTTTCCTCTCGCTTGGGGGGAGGGAGGAGACGGACTGGCGTGCACTTCTGGTCGGGGGACCGGCGGATCGCCGCGGGCCCCGTGGATCGTACGGCCGGGTGGGCGGGGCGAGCGCTCGCCCCGGTCAGCGCAGCAGCGGCGACCCGGCGCGCCGCTTGGTCCAGACGTCGAACGCGACGGCCGCCAGCAGGACCAGGCCCTTGACGAGCATCACCCGCTCGCTGGGCGCGCCCATCAGCGACATCCCGTTGTTGATCACGCCCATGATCAGGCCCCCGGTGATCGCGCCGACCACCTTGCCGACGCCGCCCTGCACCGCGGCGCCGCCGATGAACGCCGCCGCGATCGCGTCGAGCTCGAAGGTGTTGCCGGCGGTGGGCCCGGCCTGGTTGAGCCGCCCGGCGAAGATGATCCCGGCCAGCGCCGACAGCACGCCCATGTTGACGAACAGCCAGAACACCACCGACTTGGCCCGCACGCCGGACAGCACGGCCGCCTGCAGGTTCCCGCCGACGGCGTACACGTGCCGCCCGAACACCGACCGGGCCGTCAGCAGCGAGTACGCCAGCACCAGCACCGCCAGCAGCACCAGCACCCACGGCAGGTTGTGGAACCGGGCCAGCTGCACGGTGACCGCCATGATCAGCGCGCCCGCCGCGACGATCTTCAGCAGGAACACCGGCACCGGGTCGACGGTCTGCCCGTAGCCGAGCCGCGTCGCGCGGGTCCGCCACCGGGAGACCGCGAGCCCCGCCACCACCGCGATGCCGACGAGCAGGCTGAACAGGTCCGCGCCGCCCAGCGGGCCGAGCCCGACGTTGCCGAGGTAGCCGGAGGTGAACCCGTTCGACAGCGTCCGGACCTGGTCGGGGAACGGGCCGAGGCCCTGGTTGCCGAGCACCGTCATCGTCAGCGCCCGGAACAGCAGCATCCCGGCCAGCGTGACGATGAACGAAGGGATGCCGAAGAAGGCGGTCCAGTACCCCTGCCACGCGCCGATCGCGGCGCCCGCCACCAGCGTCAGCAGCAGCGCGACCGGCCACGCCACGTCGTGGCTCACCATCAGCCAGGCCGCGATCGCGCCGGTCACGCCGACCAGCGAGCCCACCGACAGGTCGATGTGCCCGGAGATGATGATGAGGATCATCCCGATCGCCAGGATCAGGATGTAGGAGTTCTGCACGATGATGTTGGAGATGTTCTGCGGCTGCAGCAGATCGCCGCCGGTCAGCACCGCGAACAGCACGACGATCAGCGCGAACGCGATGTAGATGCCGCTCTGCCGCACGTTCACGGTCAGCCGCGGCCGGGCGGCGGGCGCCGCCGCCCCGCCCGGCTCGGCCACGGCGTCCTTCCCGGTGGCCGCGGCGCCGGTCTTCGCAGGTGCGGTACGGCTCATCCGGCCTGCTCCCTTCCCATGGTCATGTAGGACATGAGGCGCTCCTGCGTGGCCTCCGCCCGCGGCACCTCGCCGGTGATCCGGCCGGCCGCCATCGTGTAGATCCGGTCGCACATGCCGAGCAGCTCGGGCAGCTCCGAGGAGATCAGCAGGATCGCCCGGCCCTCCGCGGCGAGCCGGTTGATGATCGTGTAGATCTCGTACTTGGCGCCGACGTCGATGCCGCGGGTCGGCTCGTCCAGGATCAGCACGTCCGGATCCGTGAAGATCCACTTGGACAGCACGACCTTCTGCTGGTTGCCGCCGCTCAGCTGCCCGGCCACCGCCGACACGCTCGGCGCCTTGATGTTCATCCCGCCGCGGAACTCCTCGGCGACCCGGTACTCGTCGTACTCGTTCACCCACCCGGCGCGGGACAGCTTCCCGAGCCGCGCCGCCGACACGTTGCGCTTGATGTCCTGGATGAGGTTCAGCCCGTAGCGCTTGCGGTCCTCGGTGGCGTAGGCGATGCCGTGCCGGATCGCGTCCCGCACGGTCCGCAGCCGGACCTGCTCGCCGTCCTTGTAGACGCGGCCGGAGATGTCCACCCCGTAGGACCGCCCGAACACGCTCATCGCCAGCTCGGTGCGGCCCGCGCCCATCAGCCCGGCGAGGCCCACGATCTCGCCGCGCCGCAGCGTCAGGGCGGCGCCCGACACCACCGCGCGGTCGCGCTGCGCCGGGCTGTGCACCGTCCAGTCCTCGATCCGCAGCGCCTCCCCGCCGATCTCCGGCTCGCGGGGCGGGAAGCGGTGCTCCAGGTCCCGGCCCACCATCCCGGAGATGATCCGGTCCTCGGTGACCCCGCCGCCGGACGGGTCGAGCGTCTCGATCATCCGGCCGTCGCGCAGCACGCTGACGGTGTCGGCGATGGCGAGGACCTCGTTCAGCTTGTGCGAGATGATCACGCAGGTGATGCCGTCGTCGCGGAGCCCGCGCATCAGGTTCAGCAGGTGCGCGGAGTCCTCGTCGTTGAGCGCGGCGGTCGGCTCGTCCAGGATCAGCAGCCGCACCCGCTTGGACAGCGCCTTGGCGATCTCCACCAGCTGCTGCTTGCCGACGCCGAGGTCGGCGATCGGGGTCACCGGGTTCTCCGGCAGCCCGACCCGCTCCAGCAGCAGGCCCGCCTCGTGGTTGGTGCGGTTCCAGTCGACCAGCCCCCGCCCGAGGAGCCGGCCGCCGAGGAGCCCGCGCGCCGGCCGCTCGTTGCCGAGGAAGATGTTCTCGGCGATCGACAGCTGCGGGCACAGCGCCAGCTCCTGGTGGATGATGACGATCCCGCGCTCCTCGCTGTCGCGGATCCCGGAGAACCGGCACGGCTCGCCGTCGAAGAGGATCTCCCCGTCGTACGAGCCGTGCGGGTAGACCCCGGACAGCACCTTCATCAGCGTGGACTTGCCGGCCCCGTTCTCGCCGCAGATCGCGTGGATCTCGCCGCGGCGCACGGTCAGGTCGACGTCGGCGAGCGCGTTCACCCCGGGGAACGTCTTGGTGATGCCGCGCATCCGCAGGATGTCGCCGCCTCCCGGGCCGCCGGCCGCCGCCGCTTCGGTGATGTCGTCGGTGGTCACGGCGTCATCCCAGCTGCGCCTGCGTGTAGTAGCCGGACTGGACCAGCTCGGTCTGCACGTTGGCCTTGTTGACGATCACCGGCTGCAGCATCTGCGTCGGGACGACCTTCTTCTGGTTGTTGTAGTCGGTCGTGTTGTTGACCTGCGGCTTGCCGCCCTTGAGGATGGCGTCGGTCATCTTCGCGGCCTCGTCGGCGAGCTTGCGGACGTCCTTGAAGATGGTGGAGTACTGCTCGCCGGCCAGGATCGACTTCACCGACGCCCGCTCGGCGTCCTGCCCGGTCACCACCGGGTACGGCTGGCTCGCGGTGCCGTAGCCGTTGCTCTTCAGCGCCGACAGGATGCCGATCGACAGGCCGTCGTACGGCGAGAGCACCCCGTCGACCTTGGCGCCGCCCCGGTAGGTCTTGGTGAGGATGTCCTCCATCCGCTTCTGCGCCGTCGCCGGGTCCCAGCGCAGGATCGCCATCGTCTTGAAGTCGGTCTGGCCGCTCTTGACGACCAGCGTCCCCTTGTCGATGTACGGCTTGAGCACCGACATCGCGCCGTTGTAGAAGAAGGGGGCGTTGTTGTCGTCGGGGGAGCCGGCGAACAGCTCGATGTTGAACGGGCCCTTCGCCTTGCCCTCCGACCCGTCCTCGTTCTTGATCTTCAGGCCGGTGAGCAGCGAGGTCGCCTGCTCCACGCCCACCTTGTAGTTGTCGAAGGTGACGTAGTAGTCGACGTCCGGGCTGCGCATGATGAGCCGGTCGTAGGAGATCACCGGGATGTGGTTCTGGTGCGCCTCCTGCAGCTGGCTGGTCAGCGCGGTGCCGTCGATGGACGCCACGACCAGCAGCCGGGCGCCCTTGGTGATCTGGTTCTCGATCTGGCTGACCTGCGTCGGGATGTCGTTCTCGGCGTACTGCAGGTCGACCTTGTAGCCGAGCTTCTCCAGGTCGGCCTTGAGCGTGTTGCCGTCGCGGATCCAGCGCTCGGACGACTTCGTCGGCATCGTCACGCCGATCAGCGCGCCCTTGGTGTCGCCGGACTTGGCCTTCTTGTCGATGCTCTTCTCGCTGGAGCCGCACGCCGTCATGGCGGTCGCCAGGACCAGCGCGGACAGGGCCGTGGTGATGCGCCGGAGTCTCATCTCGTTCTCCTTCGGGGTGGGGGAGGGCAGCGGAGCGAATCAGCGTCGGACGGCGGACGTGGGCAGGGCTTCCGGGAGGGCCGGGAACCGCCGCAGCGGCCCCGGGTCACGGGACCCGGTCGGGGACATGTCCTCGCCCGCCCCGAGCCGGGCGAGGGTGTCCAGGACGAGCCGGCCGCGCCGCACCCGCTCCCGCGCGCTCGCCACGGCGGCGGGCAGCAGGTGGTGGCCGACCGGATAGATGCCGGGCGCGTTGCGCAGCCCGAACTTCAGATAGATGGGGGCGCCGCAGCGGATCAGCTCCGCCGCGTCGTAGAAGCGGACGAACCCGCCGAGGTCGTCGGGCGCCTCGACGTAGAAGTCCATCGGCGCGGCGCTGACCGCGCGGATCTCGGCGAGCTGCGCGACCGTCAGGTCGCTCGGCACGTTGACCGAGTCGGCGCCGAGGCCCTCCCACACCGCGAACGATGCCGGGTTCACCGGGCCGACCAGCGCGGACACCTTGAACGTGGTGCCGGCGGGCAGCCGGCCGGCCTCGCGCAGCCGGTGCAGCGTCCACAGCACGCCCTCGTCGGCGACCAGCAGCGACCGGACTCCGAGCGCGGTGGCGCGCTCGGCGTCCTCGACGCACTGGGCGAGCTGGTCGCGGCCCCGGGCGCGCGGGCCGGAGGCGTTGTAGGAGCGGCCCCCGGCGCCCGGCTCCCAGGTGCCGCGCGGGCCGAGGAACAGGCACAGCTCGATGCCGCGCGCGTCGCAGGCGTCCGCCATCTCGCCGATCTCGGCGTCGGTGAGCATCCACACGCCGCTGCCCTGGCTGATGCGGTGCAGCGGGACGCGGAGCCGTTCGCTCTCCTCCAGCACCGCGGCCAGCACCGCGGGGCCCTCGCAGGACGGCAGCTCGGTGCGCCAGGCGCCGCCGTCGGGGAACCGCAGGCCGGACGCGGGCGGGCGCGGCGCGGCGTCGGGCCAGCCGAGCGAGCGCAGCGCGTCCTCGCCGGGCGCGCGGCCGCCGGCCGGGCCGGCGAGCTCGTCAGAGAAGGGGTCCATCGGTCCTCCCGCCGGTCGGGGACGTGTCGAGGTCGGGGCGCAGCAGCACCTTCCCGGCGTCGGGGGAGCCGCTGAGCTTCAGCGCCGCCGCGAACTCGGTCAGCGGCAGCTCGTGGGTGATCAGGGACGCCGGCCGCAGCACACCGCCGGCGAACGCGCGCACCGCGTACGTCCAGTCGGCGGGGCCGGAGCCGAACACGGTGTGCAGCGACAGGGCGCGGGTGACCAGCAGCGACGTCGGGACGGCGTCGGCCGGGTCGGCGGGGATGCCGGTCACCACGACCCGGCCGCCGCGGCGGGCCAGCCGCACCGCCGCGCTCGCCGTGCCGGGCGCGCCGGCGGTCTCGACGACCACGTCGAACGCGCCCTCGGGCACCTCGCCGGGCCGGCCGAACGCGGTCGCGCCCGCGTCCAGCGCCGGCTCGCCGCGCACCACCCGCGGGCCGATCGCGGCGAGCCGGGCCGGCGACGACGCGGCGAGGAACTGCAGCGCGAGCATCCCGAGCGTGCCGGCGCCGACGACCGCGACGGTCTCGCCCGGACGCGGCGCCGCGTGCCGGACGGCCCCGGCGATGACCGCGGCCGGCTCCAGCAGCGCCGCCGCGCGCAGGTCGGCGCCGGGCGGCAGCACGTGCAGCAGCCGGGCGGGGACCAGCAGGTGGTCGGCGAACGCGCCGGGCCGGGTGAAGCCCGTCTCGTCGTAGCGGCTCGCGCACAGGTTCGGGGCGCCCTCCCGGCAACGCCCGCACGTCATGCAGCCGCGGAACCCCTCGCCGACGACGGCGGCGCCGACCAGCGACGGGTCGGTGTCGGGGCCGACCGCCTCGACCGTGCCGGACCACTCGTGCCCGGGGACGACGGGGTACCCGGCGAACCCCTCGGGGCGCGCGCCGTCGAACAGCTCGCGGTCGCTGCCGCACAGCCCGGCGGCGGCGACCCGGACCCGGGCCTCGCCGCGGCCCGGCTCCGGCGGGTCGCCGGCGTCGATCCGCCAGCGGCCCGGCGCCTCCACGACCACCGCGCGGCTCAACGGCGCGTCCCGCGGAAGTGCCAGCCGTCGGCGTACAGGTCGAAGTCGGCGTGCTGCTGGGGGAAGGCGGCGACCGCGTCGAGGTCCAGCTCGACGCCGAGGCCGGGCGCGTCCGGCAGGGCGAAGTGGCCGTCGACGACCTGCGGGGCGCCCTTCGCGACGTCCTTGACGGCGGCGTCGGCGAAGTCGTTGAAGTGCTCCAAGATTTTGAAGTTGGGGGTGCAGACGCCGAGCTGGAGGCTCGCGGCGGTCAGCACCGGCCCGCCGACGTTGTGCGGCGCGACCTGCACGTAGTAGGTCTCGGCGGTCGCGGCGAGCTTGCGGACCTCCGCGATGCCGCCGCTGTGCCCGACGTCGGGTTGCAGCACGTCGGCGGCCTGCAGTTCCAGCAGCTCGCGGAACTCGATGCGGTCGTGGACGCGCTCGCCCGTCGCGATGGGCAGCCCGGTGTGCGCCGCCACCTTGGCGAGCGCCTTGAGGTTCTCCGGCGGGACGGGCTCCTCCAGCCAGGCCGGGTCGAACGGGGCGAGCAGGCCGGCGAGCCGGATCGCGGTCGCGGGGGAGAAGCGGCCGTGCATCTCGATGAGCAGCTCGACGTCGGGGCCGACCGCGTCCCGCACCGCCTCGACCAGGTCGATGGCCAGCACCGTCCCGGCGTGGTCCAGGTCCATCCGGCCGGCGCCGAACGGGTCGAGCTTGAGCGCCCGGTAACCGCGGTCGACGACGCGCCTCGCCGCCGCGTGGAAGTCGTCCGGGGTCCGGTCGACGGTGTACCAGCCGTTCGCGTAGGCCTTGACCCGGTCGCGCACCTTGCCGCCGAGCAGCCGCCACACCGGCTGGCCGAGCGCCTTGCCGATGATGTCCCAGCACGCCATCTCGACGCACGCGATGCCGGACATGACGATCTCGCCCGCGCGGCCGAAGTCGCCGTACTTCATCCGGCGGACGAGGTCCTCGACGTCGAACGGGTCGCTGCCGGCGATGTGCCGGCGCTCCGCCTCGGCGAGGTAGCCGGCCAGGGCGTCGGTGCGGCCGAGCATCCGGGCCTCGCCGACGCCGGTGAGGCCCTCGTCGGTGCGGACGGTCACGAAGGTGAGGTTCCGCCACGGTGTCCCCAGGACATGGGTGCCGATCTCGGTGATGCGCAACGTGTGCCGCCCCTCTCGAATCAACCTGGCACTAGCTTGTGTTAGCGCTAACATTCGCGCCGCGCGATACGGGCCCCTCCCGCGGCCGGCGTCAGCGGCCGCCCGGCCGCACGGCCGTGCTCTCCCGCACCACCAGCTCCGGTTCCACGGTGCGGCGCGCCGGCGGGCCGGCGCCCTCGCCCGCGGGGTCGTCGACGCGTTCCAGCAGCAGCTGGAACGCGTGCCGCCCGACCTCGCCGAACGGCTGCCGGACGCTGGTCAGCGGCGGCGCGAAGTAGGGAGCCTCCGGAACGTCGTCGAAGCCCACCACGCTCACCTCCTCCGGGACGCGGCGGCCCGCCTCGCGCAGCGCGCGCAGCAGGCCGAGGGCCATCGGGTCGTTGGCGGCGAACACCGCGGTCACCGCCGGGTCGGCGGCCAGCCGCCGGCCGAGCTCGTACCCCGACCGGGCGCTCCAGTCGCCGGACAGCGGCTCGGGGGCCTCCCGGCCCTCCTCGGCGAGCACCGAGCGCCAGCCGTCCACGCGGGCGCTGGCGTCGATCCAGTCCGCCGGGCCGGCCATGTGCCACACCGTCTCGTGGCCGAGGCTCAGCAGGTGCCGGACGGCCCGCACCGCGCCCGCGCGGTGGTCCACCGACGCGACCGGCACCGGCAGGTCGTCGCCCGCGCCGACCGCCACCACCGGCATGTCCGGCGGCAGCCGCCGCAGCCCCTCGGCCGCCGACTGGTGCGGCGCGATGATGACGATCCCGTCCACCGACTGGGCGCGCAGCCGCTGCACGCCGTCCTCGATGGAGCGCCGGGTGAGCGAGCCGAGGCTGGCGATGTTGATCATGTAGTCGGCGCTGCGCGCGGCCCGCTCGATCCCGTACAGGGTCGAGGCGGGCCCGTACAGCGTCGTGTCGAAGCTGACCACGCCGAGCACCCCGGACCGGCCGGTCGCGAGGACGCGCGCCGCCGAGTTCGGCCGGTAGTCCAGCTCGCGCATGGCCGCGAGCACCCGCTCGCGGGTGCGCGGCGCGACCTTGCCCGGGTCGTTCAGCACCCGCGACACCGTCATCGCCGACACGCCCGCGAGCGCCGCGACGTCGTCCATGACCGCCGCGCGGGACCGCCCGCCGCCCGGGCCGGAACCGGACGGGCCGGTGCCGGACGGGGGAGGGGGCGCTGCGGTGGTCACTGTGATCTGCTCCACATCGGTCGGGTGTCCTGAATGTTTGCGCTAACGCCGACCCATGTCAATACCCAGTAAGCAATCGTGATAGCGCAAACATAGGCCGGTGCCATTGCGCGGGGATCACGGCTTCCGCGCAAGCCCGGCGCGACCCGTTTCAGCGGGCGGTCCGGCCCCCGCCGGCGGCGGGCGTCCGGCGGCGTGCGTCGCGATCGGGTAACGCCCTTCTCCCGGACGGGCCGGGCCGGGGACACTTCCGGTGCGTCCGGGAAAGCACGGTGCCCGCCCCCGTGGGATCCCGGTACCGGCGGACCGGCCCGGGCCCGAGCATGGAAAGGATGGTCGTGGTGATATCCGCCCCGCGGAGGCGCAGGTCGCCACCGTGGTTCGGCGCGGAGACGAGGCGCGCCCTCGCCGCCGGCCTCGCGGTGGCCGCGCTCGCCCTGGCAGCGGGGTGGCCGTACTGGCGCGACCACGCCGCCGCCGCGGCCCTCTCCCTGGCCAGCACCGGCGGGATCGCGGTCGTCGGCGTGCTGCTGGCGACCGGCGCCCGCACCCGGCGGACGGGCCTGCTGTTCCTCGCCGCGTCCCTGTCCTGGGCGGTGAACTGGCTGGCGAGCTGGGACGCCGGGCCGGGACCGGTGCTGTCCCCGTACGCCCAGGCCGACTTCTACCTCGCCCTCGCGGTGGGCGTGCTGCTGTACCCGGCCGGGCGGCTGGAGTACCTCGCCGACCGGATCTGGACGGTGTTCGCCTGCGCGGTCCTGTGGGGCTGCCCGACCGCGCTGTGGGTCACCTCGCGTCCGGAGTGGGCGGCGTTCCGGGGCCGGCACGTGTGGTGGCCGGCGCCGTTCCCCGACCACGCGGCGTTCCGCGCCGTCCTGGAGGTCGCCGCCGCGCTGTACATCGTGCTCGCGCTGTCCTTCGCCGTCGTCCTGCTGCTGCGGCTGCCGAGGATGAGCCGGATGCGGCGGGCGGTCACGCTGCCGGTGACCGTGGCGCTGGCGTTCGTCGGGATCTCCGCGGCGCTGACGCAGCGGCCCATCATGGAGGAGTCCATCTCGCTGGACGCGCTGCTGCGGGTGTACGCGGTGCAGGGCGCGGTGTCCGCCCTCATCCCGTTCGCGCTGCTGGCGTCGGGGCTGCGGATCCGGCTCGCGGAGCTGGCCGTCGCCGGCCGGATGCTGCGGCTGACCGCCCCGGTGTCGGTGGAGCGGATCCGCGACGCGCTGCGCGACGTCCTGCACGACCCCTCGCTGCAGTTGTGGTTCTGGGCGCCCGCCGAGCAGGTCTACGTCGACATCTCCGGACGCCCCGTCGCGATGGACGCCGAGGACGAGGTGCCGGCGGGCGAGGACGCCGGCGACCCGGCCGTGGGGGACGGGGGCCGGTGGCGCCGCCGCGTCGAGACCGCCGCGGGCGAGCCCCTCGCGATCGTGGAGCTGGGCGCGGCGCTGCGCGACCACGGGTCGCTGGTCGAGGCGGCGCTGGAGGCCGGCGGCCGGGCGCTGGAGACGGCGCGGCTGCAGTCCAACGTCCAGGCCGGCCTGGAGCAGGTGCGCCAGGCGTACGAGCGGCTCGTGCGCGCCGAGGCCGTGGAGCGCGAGCGGCTGGCCCGCGACCTGCACGACGGCGCGCAGCAGCGGCTGCTCGCGCTCGGCGCGATGCTCGGCACCCTGGAGGCCCTCGCCGAGGACCCGGACGTCAAGGAGCGGGCGCGCACGTGCCGCGCGGAGCTGATGGCGGCGCTGGCCGAGCTGCGCGCGCTCGCCCGCGAGGTGCAGCCGGCGCTGCTCGTCCAGGACGGCCTCGGCCCGGCGCTGGAGGTCGTCGCCGAACGGCTCGGCACCCGGGTGCTGCTGGACGTGACCGCCGAGCGCTACTCCCGCGAGATCGAGTCCACGCTTTACTCGGTGCTTTGCGAGGCATTGTCGTACGCTGTCGAGCGCGCGCGTGCGACCCGCGTGACCGTCCGGGTGCGCCCGGACGGTCACCTGCTGGTGGCCGAGGTCAGCGACGACGGGGAACGCCCGGGCGGGGAGTCCGGCGCGGTGCCCGGCGGGCTGGCCGGGCGGATCAGGGCGCTGCGCGGACACGTGGAAATCGACGGCGAGCCCACCCGGGGCACGACGGTAAGGATGGTCTTGCCATGCGAGTAGCCGTGGCGGAGGACAGCGGGATCTTCCGGCAGGCCCTGGTCACCCTGCTCACCACGGTCGGCGTCGAGGTGACGGTGTCCGCGGCCTCGGGCGAGGAGCTGCTCGCCCGCGTCGCCGAGGACCCGCCGGACGTCGCGGTCGTCGACCTGCACATGCCGCCGACGCACACCAACGAGGGCGTGGTCGCGGCGCGCGAGCTGATGCGGCGCCACCCGGGGATCGGCGTGCTGGTCCTGTCGGCCTACAACGAGACGCCGCAGGCGATGGAGCTGTTCCGCGACCAGCCGCGCCGCGTCGGGTACCTGCTGAAGGACCACGTCACCGACGTCGACAACCTGCGCGGCGCGCTGGAGCGGGTGGTGCGCGGCGAGGTCGTCATCGACCCGGACGTGGTGAGCCGGCTGGTCGAGGCCCGGCACCGGGAGCGGGAGCTGGCCCGGCTGTCCGGCCGCGAGCGGGAGGTGCTGGGCCTGATGGCCGAGGGGCACTCCAACGCCGGGATCGGCAAGCGGCTGCACCTGTCCGCCCGCACCGTGGAGGACCACGTCCGGGCCATCTTCACCAAGCTCAAGATCACCTCGTCGGGCGGCCCGCCCGGCCCGCAGGACAGCAACAAGCGGGTGCTGGCGGTGCTCACCTGGCTGCGCGCCGCCGAGACCCGGTGATCCCGGGGGCCCGGTGACCCGGCCGTCCCGCGCATCGATCGGGTAACGGCCTTTCGCGCACGGCGCCGCGCCGGAGAGAATTCGGCGTACGAGTCCGGTCGCGGAACGTGATGCCGGTGGTGGCCCCCGCACGCCACCGTGCCGCGCCGCGGGCCGTGCCCGTGGCCGTCCGGCGTACCCATCCTCCCGCCGCCGCGCCCCGGGCGCATCCGGGGAAACCCGAGGCCCGCCCGGTGGTTTCCCGGATCGCGGCCGCCGGCTCGCCGTGTGCGCGGTCGCGGCGCGGGCCCGCAGGGCCCCGACGAGGAAAGGGACGGCTGTTGAGGTCGGTGCGCGTGCGGGCGCCGTCGTGGTTCGGCGCCCCGCTGCGCCGCGCCGCCGCGGGGGGCGCGGCGGTGGCGGCGGGAGCGCTCGCCGCGGGCTGGCCGTACTGGCGCGGTCATCCCGCCGCCGCGGCGGTCACCCTGGCGTGCTGCGGCGGGTTCGCCGTCGCGGGCGGGCTGCTGGCGGCCGGGCCGCTCGGCCGCCGGACCGGCGCGGCGTTCACCGCCGGCGCGGCGGCGTGGGCGCTGACCTGGACGGGGAGCTGGAACGCGGGCGCCGGCCCGGTGGTGTCGGTGTTCGCGCAGTCGGTGTTCTTCGTCGCGATCGGGGTGGGCGTGCTGCTCTACCCCGGCGGCCGGCTCGACGGCGCCGTCGTCCGGCTGTGGACCGGTGCCACCGCGGTCGTCATGATCGGCGGCCAGGCCGCGCTGTGCGCGCTGTCGCGGCCCGCCTGGAACGGGTTCGGCGGCGCGGTCGCATGGCCGTCCGTCACCCCCCACCGGGAGGCGTTCGACTGCACGTACCGGGCCGTCACGACCCTGGAGGCGGTGCTGGCCGGGGTGCTCGTCATCATCCTGCTGCTGCGGCTGCCGGGGACAGGCCGGCTCGACCGCCGGTACACGGTGCCGGTCGCCGCCGCCGTCACGGTCGGCGTCGCCGGGGCGCTCGCGGTGCAGAACTCGCTCATCGGCCGCCACGTGACCCTGGACGACGTCATGGAGGTGTACCTCGTCCAGGGCGTGTTCGCGACGGTGCTGCCGCTGGCGTTCCTCGCCGCGGCGCTGCGCGCCCGGCTGGCCGAGCTGACCGCCGCCGAGCGGATGCAGCGCCTCACCGACCCGGTCTCGGTGGAGAAGGTGCGGGACGCGCTGCGCCGCGTCCTGCGCGACGGCACCCTCGACCTGTGGCTGTGGGCGGAGGACGGGTACGTCGACGTCGCCGGGCGCCGGGTCGCGGGCGGTGCCGGGCGGGCGCCGGGCCGGTGGCGGCACGAGGTGCGCACGTCCGCGGGGGAGCCGCTCGCGGCGGTGGACGCCGACGACCGGCTGCGCCGGCACGCGCCGCTCGTCGACGCGGCGCTCATCGCGGGCGGGCGGGCGCTGGAGACCGTCCGGCTGCAGGCCGCGGCGCGGGCGAACCTGGAGCGGGCGCGCGACGCGCGGGAGCGGCTCGTCCGCGTCCAGGCGGCGGAGCGCGAGCGCCTCGCCGGCGAGCTGCAGCGCAGTGCCCAGCAGCGGCTGCGCGCGCTGGAGGACCTGCTCGAAGGGCTGGAGGAGGCGGCCGGCCCGCGGGCCCGCGAGCAGGCGCGCGTGTGCCGCCGGGAGTTGGCGGAGGCGGCCGCCGAACTGGACGGCCTGGCCCGCGGCGTGCACCCGGCGATCCTCACCGACGCGGGGCTGGCCGCCGCGATGCGGCTCGTCGCCGCGCGGTCCGCGGCGCCCGTCCGGCTCGACCTGCCCGACCGCCGGTACCCGCCGGAGATCGAGTCGACGCTGTACTTCGCGCTCTGCGAGGCGCTGGCGAACGCGGCCAAGCACGCCGGCGCCGCGGAGATCCGGGTGGCGGTGCGGGACGAGGACGGCCGCGTGGTCGCCGAGGTCCGCGACGACGGCGCGGGCGGCGCGGGCGCCGTCCCCGGCGGCGGTCTCGCCGGCCTCACCGACCGGGTCCGCGCGCTGCGCGGCCGGGTCGACGTCGACAGCCCCCGCGGCGCGGGCACCACCGTCCGGATCACCCTCCCGGCGCCCCGGTGACCGGCGGGCGCGGCCGCCCGCCCGCTCCGGCCTCGCCGCGGACGTGACGTGGGGGTCCGTGCTTCTGGGACACTGGAACGCGCCGCCGCGACCCGGACCGCCGGGCGGCGGCGGGCGAAGAGGTGCGGACAGGGAGACATGGGCGAGCGGGTACGGGTGCGCAAGGACCGTGACGAGCGGCGCGAGCAGATCCTGGTGTGCGCGCGGGAGCTGTTCAGCGAACGGCCGTACGAGGAGGTCTCCAACACCGAGATCGCGGCGGTGGCGGGCGTCAGCCGGGGTTTGCTGAACCACTACTTCGGCACCAAGCGGGAGCTGTACCTCGCGGTCGTGGAGCGGATGCTGGACATCCCGCCGGTGCCGGTGCCCGCCTACGAGCCCGGCGCGAGCGTCCGCGAGCGCGTCACCGAGAGCATCACCGGCTGGCTGGAGCTGCTGGAGCGCAACGCCGGCACCTGGCTCGTCGCGCTGGACATGGCCGCCGGGACGGCGGGCGACGACGACCTCGCCCGGCTGGTGGACGCGGCGCGGGAGGGCGCGGTCGACCACATCACCGAGGTGGTGGGGCTGGCGCGGCTCGCCGCCGAGCACCCGGAGGTGCGCTCGGCGCTGCGCGGGTTCAGCGGGATGGCGGAGGCCGCCACCCGCGAGTGGCTGCGGCACGGCCGGCTCACCCGGCCGCAGGTGCACCTGCTGCTCGAAGAGACGCTCATGCACCTGATCGGCGAGACCGTGCCGAAGATGACGGCGCGAGTCTGAACCGGCCTGAGCGGCCGGGGCGGCGGTCAGAGCTCGACGCACTCCATCGACGCGTCGGCGATGCGGCGGGCCGGCGCCTCCCAGCGGCGGCGCAGCTCCATCAGCACCCGCTGGCCGCGGACGGCGGGCCAGCCCTCCGGCAGGTGCTCCACCGGAAGCCGCGGGTCGGCGCGGACGAGCTCCAGCCACTCGGCCGACATCCACAGGTAGCGGGCCAGGGCGTCGGGCGCGTCCGGCAGCGGGTCGGGGCGGTCCCAGCGGCGCAGGAAGGCCCGGTGGCCGGCGGCGAGGGGGCCGAGGTCGAACGCCTCGCGGAGCATCGCCGGGACGTCGGTCGGCGGCCGCGCCGGGCCGGTGAACACCTTGAGGCGCCCGTCCAGGCCGAGCCCGCCGACGAGCGCGGGGACGTCGACCGCCGACGGCGCGATCCAGGTGCCGTTGCCGAGCGACCCGAACCCCGCCCAGGCCAGCCGGGCGCGCAGGTCGTGCCGGACGCGGCGCCAGGACTCCGGCAGCGAGAACGCCAGCACCGTCCACGTTCCGTCCCAGTCGGTGTTCAGCACGCCGCGCCGCCAGACCCGGTCCTCGCCGTCGAGCAGGATCGCCTCGCAGCGCGGAGTGAGGCCGAAGTGCATGCGGCGGCCCGCGCGGTGCCGCGCCAGCAGCCCGCGGCCGACCATGCGGGCCAGCGTCGAGCGGACGGCGTGCTCGCCGACGCCGAGCCGGGCGAAGGCGTCGATGAAGCTGCCGGAGAACACCGCGACCCGGCGGCCGAGCACGTAGTTGCCGAGGTAGGTGAGCATCAGCGTCCGGGGCCGGAGCCGGGGCGGCGCCTGCTCGCCGTCCAGGGCGTCCGCCGCCGCGTCGCCCTGTCGTCCCATCCGCCCGGCTCCCGTCGTCCCGCCGCGCAGCGCGGCCCCGGAGGCCCGGGACCTCGATGTTCGGCACAAGCTTGACCGCTGTGAAGCCTACGCCTAACTTCAGGCCTGATGCCCGAGAGGACGGCCCGCATGCCCGACGACGCCTCCGGCGCGGCGTCGCAGGAGCACGGCGCCGTGCCCGCCGGCCGCGCCGTGCCCGGTCGGCGCCCCACCGTGACCAGCCGGGTCCTCGGCATCCTCGGCGCGTTCACCCCCGAGCGCCCGGCGCTGACCATCACGCAGCTCGCGCGCCGCGCCGGGCTGCCGCTGTCCACCGCCCACCGGCTCGTCGGCGAGCTGGCCTCCTGGGGCGCGCTCGAACGCGACGACGCGGGCCTCTACCGCGTCGGGCTGCGGCTGTGGGAGGTCGGCGCGCTCGCGCGCGGGCCGGCGCTCCGCGAGGCGGCGATGCCGTTCCTGGAGGACCTGTACGAGGCCACCCACGAGAACGTCCACCTCGCCGTCCTGGACGGCCTGGACGTCGTCTACATCGAGCGGATCTCCGCCCGCGACGCCGTGCACGTGTTCTCCCGCGTCGGGGGCCGCTGGCCCGCGCACGCGACCGGCGTCGGCCTCGCCATGCTCGCGCACTCCGACCGGGACCTGCAGGAACGGGCGATCGCCGGGCCGCTGCGCCGCTTCACGCGACGGACCATCGCCACCGGGCCCGAGCTGCGCCGCGCCCTCGCCGAGGTCCGGCGGACCGGGGCCGCGGTCAGCGACGGGCAGGTGGAGACGTTCGCGATGTCGGTCGGCGCGCCGGTGTTCGGCCCGGACGACGCGGTGGTGGCGGCCGTCGCGGTCGTCGTCCCGGCGTCCGGCTGGGAGGCGCGCTCGCTCGTCCCGGTCGTGCGGGCCGGCGCCCGGGGCATCTCCCGCGCGCTCGGCGCGCCGCGCGCCCTGCGGCCGCCGGAATCGGCGATGCGCGAGGTCTGACCCACGTCCGGGCGGCCCGCCCGCGGGTTCTTCCGCTGGACGGAATCGGGGTGGCCCGGGCTCACGGGCGGCGGCGAGGGTCGTCCCCACGATCCTTCGCCCACCCCGAAATGGAGCAGCCCATGGCCGTCGCACGCGACCAGTGGTACGTCGCCGCCTACAGCGAGGAGGTGGGCGAGGGACTGCTCGCCCGGACGATCTGCGGGGAGCCGCTCGTCATGTACCGGACGGGGGCGGGCCGGGCCGTCGCGCTCGCCGACCGCTGCGTGCACCGGCGCTTCCCGCTCTCGCGGAGCAACCGCGACGGCGACCGGATCGTCTGCGGCTACCACGGCTTCACCTACGCGCCCGACGGGGCATGCGTCGCGGTGCCGGGGCAGACCCGGATCCCGCGCACCGCCCGCGTCCCCGCCTACCAGGTCGTCGAGCAGGACTCCCTGGTCTGGGTGTGGATCGGCGACGGGACGGGCGACGCCGCCGCGATCCCGCGCGCCCCCTGGCTGACCTCGCCGGACTATGTGACCGTCCGCGGCATGGAGCCGCTCGCCGCGCGGTACGAGCTGCTCGTCGACAACCTGCTCGACCTGTCCCACGAGACGTACCTGCACGCCGGGTACATCGGCACGCCCGAGGTCGCGCAGACCCCGATCACGACGGAGGTCGACGACGAGGCCGGGATCGTCTACGTGAGCCGCCGCATGAAGGACGTCGAGTGCCCGCCGTTCTACGCGACGTCGACCGGCATCGAGGGCCGCATCGACCGGTGGCAGGACATCGAGTACCACCCGCCGTGCTTCTACCTGCTGCACAGCCGGATCGCGCCGGCCGGCGTGGAGCCCGGACCGGACGGCGACGACCCGCGCGCCTTCCACGTGGAGGTCGGGTACGCGATCGTCCCGGAGACCGGCACGACCACCCACGACTTCTGGTGGGTCGCCCGCGACTTCGCGCTGGACGACGCGGAGGTCTCGCGGTTCCTGCGCGACAGCAACCGGACCGTCGTCCTCCAGGACGTCGATGCCCTGAACGTCCTGGAGACGGTGATCGCCGCCGAGCCCGAGGGCTACCAGGAGCTGTCCATCAACATCGACACCGGCGGGCTGGCGGCCCGGCGCGTCCTGCAGCGGATCACGGGCGCGCGATGAGCGCGGGCCGCCTGCGGGTGGAGTGGTCGCCGGGCTCGGACCGGCTCACCGGCATCTGCCACTGCGGCGCCCGGCGCACCGCGGAGGACCCGGCGGCGATCTGGGCGTGGCTGCTGTCCCACCCCGACCACGACGCCTCATAAGCCGGGGTACCGGGACCGGCCCGGTACCCCGGCTCAGCCGATGTCGCGGCGCCGGAAGCCGAGCAGCGCCGCCGCGGCGACCGCGACCGCGACGGCGGTCAGGGCGGCGACCGGCAGGACGCCGAACCCGCCGCCGGGCAGCTTCGGCGTGTGCGTGAACGGCGAGACGTCCATGACCGCCTGCGGCAGCTTCAGCAGCGGCCCGACCTGCCCGAGCAGCAGGCAGGCGGCGAGCACGCCCCAGCCGGCGGCCGTCGCGCGGGGGAGCAGGCCGAAGACCAGCGCGGTGACCGCGGCGACGACCCACACCGCCGGCAGCTGCACGAGCGCGGCGCCGAGCTGCCGGGGGAGCTGGCCGCCCAGGTCGTGCGTGCGGGCGCCGTGCACCAGCCCGACGGCGAGCCCGCTGAGGCCGAGCAGCACCGCCGTGCCCGCGACGGTGACGGCGAGGTTCGCAGCGGCCCAGCGGGTCCGGCCGACGGCGGCCGCGAGCACCGGCTCGAGGCGCCCGCCGCTCTCCTCCGCCCGCATCCGCAGCACGCCCTGCACCGTGAAGGCCGACGCGAACAGGGCCATCAGGCCCATGGCGGTGGCGAGGAACGCGTCGGCGAGGTCCTGCTGCCCGCCCATCTCGCGGATGTCGTCGAGGACGGCGTCGCTGCCGTTGACCAGGTCGCCGACGCCGTCGGCGACGCCGCCGATGGCGAGCCCGTACACCAGGAACGCGGTGGACCAGCCGAGCAGCGTGCCGCGCTGCAGCCGCCACGCCAGCGAGAGCGGGCCGCGCAGCGACGCCGCCGCCCTGGCGGGGCCCGCCGACGGGGAGATGATCCCGGCGCCGAGGTCGCGCCGTCCGGCCAGCGCGTACGCGGCGGCGGCCAGGACCGCGAACGCCAGGAGCGAGAGCAGCAGCACGGCCCACTGCTCGCCGGCGTGCGGGCGCACCCGCTGGGCCCAGCCGATCGGGGACAGCCAGGACAGCCAGTGCGCGGAACCGGCGTCCGCCACGCCCCGGACCAGGTACGCGGCGGCGAGCACGCCGAACGCCAGCCCGTTGGCCAGCCGGGACGTCTCGCCGAGCTGCGCGGTGACGGCGGCGACCCCGGCGAACACCAGGCCCGCTCCGAACCAGGACAGCCCGAACGCGACCGACCCGGCGGCCGGCAGCCCGAACAGCAGCATGACGATCGCGGCCAGGGCCGCCGCCGTCGCGGCGGCCGTCACGGCGGCGGCGAGCGCGGCGGTCAGCGGGGCGCGGCGCCCGACGGCGGCGGCGCCGACCAGCTCCAGCCGGCCCGTCTCCTCCTCGGCGCGCGTGTGCCGGACGACGAGCAGCACGCACATCACGGCGGTGAGCGCGGCGCCGGTCGTGCCGACGCGCCACGCGCTGACGCCCGCGGCCGTGTGGCCGTTCAGCACCGGCCCGTACAGCGCCCGCATGGACGGGTTGCCGTTGATGCCGCGCGCGAAGCCCTCCAGCGAGGCGGGCGTGTCGTACCCGTTCTTGAAGCTGTAGACGGTGCTTGCCACCAGCGCGGTCAGCAGGTAGAGCCAGGACGGCACCATCACGCGGTCGCGGCGCAGCCACATCTTCAGCAGCGTGCCCGCGCCCGCGAGGCCGCCGTCCCCGCGGGCGGCCCGCGCCCGGGGCCGCAGCGTCGTGGCGGTCATGCCACGCCGCCTTCCTGCAGGGCCGCACCGTCTTCCCGGAGCGCCCGCCCGCCGTGGTCGTCCTCGTAGTGCCGCAGGAACAGCTCCTCGAGCGTGGGCGGCCGGCTGGTGAGGGACCGGACGCCGATCTCGGTGAGCTGCCGGAGCGCGGCGTCCAGCTCGGCCGTCTCGACCTCGAAGGAGATGGTGTCGCCGTCGATGCGCACGTCGTGCGCGCCGGGCAGCGGGACGCCGTCGGGCGGCCCGGCGAGCTCCGCGCGGATCGACGTGCGGGTCAGGTGGCGCAGCTCGGCGAGCGTGCCGGTCTCCACCGTGCGGCCCTTGCGGATGATGGTGACGCGGTCGCAGAGGGCCTCCACCTCGCTGAGGATGTGGCTGGACAGCAGGACCGTCCGGCCGGCGCGCCGCTCCTCCCGCACGCACTCCTGGAACGCCTCCTCCATGAGCGGGTCCAGGCCGGACGTGGGCTCGTCGAGGATGAGCAGCTCGGCGTCCGACGCGAACGCCGCGACGAGCGCGACCTTCTGCCGGTTGCCCTTGGAGTAGGCGCGGCCCCGCTTCCTCGGGTCCAGCTCGAAGCGGTCGAGGAGGTCGGCGCGGCGGCGGTCGTCCAGCCCGCCGCGCAGCCGCCCGAGCAGGTCGATGACCTCGCCGCCGGACAGGTTCGGCCACAGCGTGACGTCGCCGGGGACGTAGGCGAGGCGCCGGTGCAGGGCGGTCGCCTCCCGCCAGGGGTCCCCGCCGAGCAGCGCGGCGGTCCCGGCGTCGGCGCGCATCAGCCCGAGCAGGACGCGGACGGCGGTGGACTTCCCGGCGCCGTTCGGGCCGAGGAAGCCGTGCACCTCCCCGGACGCCACGCGCAGGTCGAGCCCGTCGAGCGCGCGCGTCCGGCCGAACGTCTTGACCAGGCCGTCGGCCCGTACAGCGTCAGTCATCCCAGCCTTCTTTCATGGGCCTTCCTCGGTGGGAGCGCCGTTCCCGGCGCGGGCGGTGCGCCCGAAACCTTCGCTCTCGTACGCCCGCATCGCGGCGCGGGCGCGCGCCGCGAGGTCCCGGCTGAGCAGGCGGTCGTCGATGATCTCGAAGAGGGCGTGGCGCAGCCGCAGCGAGCCCTCGGGGGTGAAGGTGTCGACGCCGAGCACCCGCGACAGGTGCTCGTGCAGCACCTCCATCCCGATCGTCATCGCGACGAGGGCGGCGGAGTAGGCGTGCACGTCGGTGGTGGCGGGCGCGTTCACCCCGGGTGGCAGGTCGGCGGCGAAGTAGGCCTCGGTGGTGTCGACCAGGTCGTCGAACACCCGCGCGGCGGCGGGGGAGCCGTCGACGAGCGCGCGGGCGAGGTAGCGGCGCACCGGCAGGTCGATCCGCATCGCCTTCGCCAGGAACCCCGGGTCGCCGATCCCGTCGATCTTCTCGGCGCTGAGCCGGCGGATCGTGTCGAGCGCGTAGGCGTCGCACGCCTCGCGGAGCTCCTGCTTGGAGCCGAAATGGTGCTGGACGAGCCCGACCGAGACGCCGGCGGCCTCGGCGATGCCGCGGAACGTGGCGCCCTTCATGCCGTGCTCGGCGAACATCTCCAGCGCGGCGTCCCTGATCCGCGCCCGCGCCGTCAGATCCTCCGCCGCGGGGCCCGGCTCCGTCACGCTCCACCTCCCATACAAACGTTCAGTCTCCAATACGCATGTATACCATACGCGTGTATTGGTGCGGGCTCCGGGTCGGAAGATGGGAGGGGTGGAAGCGGTGAGTTAGCTTAGGCTAGCCTTATTAACTGTGCTGTCCCTCGCGCGGAGAACCCCCCGCACACCCCCGGCGGAGGAGGCCGCCGCGCCTCCCGCCCGGCGTCCGGCGGGCCGCTGGGCCGGGCTCGGCGCCCTCGCCGTCCTCCTGCTGCTGGCGGCCGCGGCGAGCCTCGCCGTCGGCGCCGAGCACGTCCCGCTCGGGAAGGTCGCGCCGGCCGTGCTCGCGCCGGACGGGTCGCGGGACGCGCTGATCGTGCACGAGCTGCGGCTCCCGCGCACCCTGCTCGGGATCGGCGCCGGCGTCGCGCTCGGCCTGGCCGGCGCGGTGATGCAGGCGCTCACCCGCAACCCCCTCGCCGAGCCCGGCCTGCTCGGCGTGAACGGCGGCGCCGCGCTCGCGGTCGTCATCGTCATCGGGGCGCTGCGCGCCGACGACGTCCTGGTCTACGTGTGGGCCGCGTTCATCGGCGCCGCCGGCGCCGCGGTGCTCGTCCACACGATCGGCGCGCGCGGGCGCGGCGGTGCCTCGCCCGCCCGGCTGGTGCTCGCCGGCGCCGCCGTGAACGCCGTGTTCAGCGCGCTGACGGCCGGCCTGATGCTGCTCAGCCCGCGCGCCTTCAACGGCTTCCGGTTCTGGCAGGTCGGCACCCTCGCCGGGCGGGACACCGCGGTGTTCGTCCGCGTCCTGCCGTTCATCGCCGCCGGGACGGTCCTCGCGCTGCTGCTCGCCCGGCCGCTGAACGCCCTCGGCCTCGGCGACGAGGCGGGCCGCGCGCTCGGCGCGCACCCCGGGCGGACGCGGGGGCTCGGCGCCCTCGCGGTCGTGCTGCTGTGCGGGTCGGCGACCGCGGCCGTCGGGCCGATCACGTTCCTCGGCCTCGCCGTCCCGTACGCGGTCCGCGCGCTCGTCGGGCCCGACCAGCGCTGGGTGCTGCCGTACTCGATGCTGCTCGCGCCCGTCGTGCTGCTCGCCGCCGACATCGCCGGACGCGTCGCCGCGCCGGGCGAGCTGCAGACCGGGATCGTCACCGCGTTCCTCGGCGCGCCGCTGTTCATGCTGATCGTCCGGCGGGGAAGGACGCGTGAGCTGTGAGCCGCGTGGTGCGGGCCGGCGGGGTGTCGGTGCGGTGGGAGCCGCGGGCGGCGCTGGTGTGCGGGCTGGTGGCGCTGGTCGCGGCGGGTGCCGCGGTGCTCGTCGTCGGCTCCGGCGAGTTCCCCGTCCCGCCCGCCGACGTGGTGCGCTCGCTCATCGGGCAGGGCGACGCGGCGACCGACTTCATCGTCCGGACGCTGCGGCTGCCGCGCGCCGTCACCGGGCTGCTGGCCGGGCTGGCGCTCGGCATGAGCGGCGCGATCTTCCAGAGCATGTCCCGCAACCCGCTCGGCAGCCCCGACCTCATCGGCTTCACCACCGGATCGGCGACCGGCGCGCTGCTGCAGATCCTGGTGTTCGGCGGCGGCGCGGTCGCGATCACCGTCAGCTCGGTCGCGGGCGCCTTCCTCACCGGGGCGGGCGTCTACCTGGTCGCCTACCGGCGGGGCGGCGGCGTGCACGGCGTCCGGCTGGTGCTGGTCGGCGTGGCCGCCGCCGCGATGCTGGAGGCGGCGAACTCCTACCTCATCACCCGCGCCGAACTGCGCGAGGCGTACGAGGCCGCGTTCTGGCTGACCGGGAGCCTGAACGGGCGCGGCTGGGCGCAGGCGACGCCGCTCGCCGCCGCGCTCGCGGTGCTCGTACCCGCGGCGCTGCTGCTGTCCCGCCCGCTCGGCATGGGGGAGATGGGCGACGACGCGGCGCGCGCGCTCGGCGTGCCCGTCCAGCGGACGCGGGCGCTGCTGACGGTCGTGGGCGTCGGCCTCGTCGCGGCGGCGACCGCGGCCGCCGGGCCCGTCCCGTTCGTCGCGCTCGCGGCGCCGCAGCTCGCGCGGCGGCTGACGCGGCGTCCCGGTGTGCAGCCGCTGCCCGCCGGGCTGACCGGCGCCGCGCTGCTGGCCTGCGGCGACCTGATCTCGCTGCACCTGCCGGTGGCGATGCCGGTCGGGGTGGTGACCGGCGTGCTCGGCGGCGCCTACCTGGCCTGGCTGCTGCTCGCGGCCGGGCGCCGGACGGCCGCCTGACCGCCCCGCGTTGACGCCGGACCGGCAATCAAATTAGGTTAGCCTTACCTAAGTTGAGGGGGTTCCGTGCTGACGCGAGAAGAGCTGCACGCCGCATTGACCGAGGTGCTGGGCGAGGAGGCGGGACCGGGCGACAACCTCATCGAGCTCGGGATGGACTCGATCCGGCTCATGCAGCTGACCGGCCGGCTCCGCCGCCGCGGCGTCGAGGTGCGCTTCGCCGAGCTGGCCGAACGGCCCACCCTCGCCGGCTGGTGGGATCTGCTCGCCGAGCGGGGCCAGATGGAGGCCCGCCCGCCCGGACCCGCGCCCGAGCCCGACGAGGGCGCACCCGGCGAGGGCGAACCCGACGGCCCGTTCCCGCTCGCCCTCATGCAGCACGCGTACTGGATCGGCCGCGACTCCGGCCAGTCGCTCGGCTCGGTCGCCGCGCACCTCTACGTCGAGCTGGACGGCCGCGCCATCGACCCGGACCGGTTCGAGGCGGCCGTGCGCGCGCTCGCCGGACGGCACCCGATGCTGCGCGCCGCGTTCGGCGACGACGGGACGCAGCGGATCCTGCCCGAGCGGCCCGGGCCCGCCGTGACCGTCCACGACCTGCGCGGCGCCGCCGACCCGGGCCCCGAACTGGACCGGATCCGAGCCGAGATGTCGCGGCAGCGGCTGCCCATCGAGGACGGCCGCGTCTTCGACGCCCGCCTCAGCCTGCTCCCCGAGGGCACCGCCCGGCTCCACCTGGACGTCGACATGGTCGCCGCCGACGCGATGAGCTACCGCGTCATGCTGGCCGACCTCGCCGCGCTCTACGCGGGCGAGACCCTCCCCCCGATCCGCTACGGCTACGCCCGCTACCTCGCCGACGACCCGCGCGCCGCCGCCCGCGAGCAGGACCGGCGGTGGTGGGCCGAGCGCCTCGCCGACCTGCCCGGCCCGCCCGAGCTGCCGGTCGTCCCCGAACCGGGCGACGAGGTGGAGCGGCTGCACCACTGGCTGCCGCCGGAGGGCAGGGCCCGGCTGATCGCCCGCGCGCACGCCGCGGGCGTCACCCCCGCGATGGCGCTCGCCGCGGTGTTCGCCGAGGTCATCGGCGCGTGGTCGGCGACGCCGCGGTTCCTGCTGAACCTGCCGCTCTTCCACCGCGAGCCCGTCCACCCGGACGTGGACTCCGTCGTCGGTGACTTCACCGGCTCGATCATGCTGGAGGCCGACCTCACCGAGGAGCTGCCGTTCGCCGCGCGCGCCCGCGCGCTGCAGGCGAACCTGCACACCGCCGGCGCGCACAGCGACTACTCCGGCCTCGAGGTGCTGCGCGACCTGTCGCGGCTGCGCGGCGAGCAGGTCCTCGCGCCGATCGTCTACACCAGCGCGCTGAACCTCGGCGAGCTGTTCGGCGACGCGGTCCGCGAGCGGTTCGGCGAGCCCGCCTGGATCATCTCGCAGGGCCCGCAGGTGCTGCTGGACGCGCAGGTCACCGAGGTGTCCGGCGGCCTGCTGCTGAACTGGGACGTCCGCCGCCCCGCGTTCCCCGACGGCGTCGCCGAGGCGATGTTCGCCGCCTACACCGCCGCGATCGCCCGGCTCGGCGCGGACGGCGCCGACTGGGACGTGCCGCTGCGCATCGGCGCGACGCCGGAGCAGATGCGCGTCCGGCGCCGCCTCAACGCCACCGAGGCACCGCCGCCCTCGACCCTGACCAGGGGCTTCTTCGAGCACGCCCGCCGCACCCCTGACGCCCCCGCGCTGCACTGGGGCGACGGCGGCACCCTCACCTATGCCGAACTCGCCGACCGGGCGCTGCGCATCGCCGCCGCACTGGCCGCGCAAGGCGTCCGCCCGGGGGACCGGGTGTCGATCGAGCTTCCCAAGGGCCACGGGCAGGCCGCCGCCGCGCTCGGCGTCCTCGCCGCGGGCGCCGCCTACGTGCCCATCGGACCCGAGCAGCCGGCGGCCCGCCGCGAGCGGATCCGCGCGGGCGCCGCCGTCGCCGCGTCCATCACCCCGGCCTTCGAGCCCGCCGCCGAGCCGCTGCCGGAACCGGTCGCGGTCCAGCCAGGCCAGATCGCCTACGTGCTGTTCACGTCCGGTTCGACGGGCGAGCCGAAGGGGGTCGAGGTCTCGCACGGCGCCGCGATGAACACCATCGGCGACCTCGTCGGGCGCTTCGCCCTCGGCCCGGACGACGTCGCCCTCGGCGTCTCCGCGCTCGACTTCGACCTGTCGGTGTTCGACCTGTTCGCCCCCTGGACGGCGGGCGGCGCCGTGGTCGTCCCGGACGAGGACGAGCGGCGCGACGCCGCCCGCTGGCACGCCCTCGCCGCCCGGTGGTCGGTGACGGTGCTGAACAGCGTCCCGTCCGTGCTGGAGATGCTGCTGCGGTCCGGGCCCGTCCCGTCGCTGCGGCTGGTGCTGCTCGGCGGCGACTGGGTCGGCACGCACCTGCCCGGGCTGCTCGCCGAGCGCGCGCCGGGCGCCCGGTTCGTCGCGCTCGGCGGCACCACCGAGACCGCGATCCACTCCACGGTGCAGGAGGTCGCGGGCGAGGTCCCGGCCGACTGGCGCGCCGTCCCGTACGGGGTGCCGCTCGGCGGCGTCGCCTGCCGCGTCGCCGACGACCTGGGCCGCGACCGCCCCGACTGGGTCGCGGGGGAGCTGTGGATCGGCGGCGCGGGCGTCGCCGACGGCTACACCGGCGACCCGGAGCGCACCGCCGACCGGTTCGTCGTCCGCGACGGCGTCCGCTGGTACCGGACCGGCGACCTCGCCCGCTACCGCCCGGACGGCACGCTGGAGTTCCTCGGCCGCCGCGACCAACAGGTGAAGGTCCGCGGCTTCCGCGTCGAGCTCGGCGAGGTCGAGGCGGCGCTGGCCGACCACCCGGCCGTCGGGCGCGCCGTCGCGCTGCTCGCCGGGAACCGGCTGTGCGCCGCCGTCACCCCCGGCGGCGTCCCCGCCGACGCGGTGCTGGCGCACGCCCGCGGCCTCGTGCCGCCGCACATGGTGCCGGAGGTGCTCGTCCCCGTCGCCGAGCTGCCGCTCACCGCGAACGGCAAGGTGGACCGCAAGGCGCTCGCCGCGCTCGCCGCCGCCGAGGCCGGCGAGGACGCCGCCCCCTACGCCGAGCCCGCGACGTCCCTGGAGAAGGTGCTGGCCCGGATCGCCGCCGAGGTCCTGGGGAGGGAGCGCGTCGGCGCGGACGCCGACTTCTTCGCCCTCGGCGGCGACTCCGTCCTCGCCACGACCGTGGTCGCGCGGCTGCGCGAGGCGCTGGACACCTCCGTGCTGCCGGTCCGGGTCCTGTTCGCCGAGCGGACGATCGCGCGCATCGCCCGCCGCTTCACCGAGCTGGAGGACGCGCCCGGCCGCCTGGAGGCCGCCGCCGCCATCCGCCTGAAGATCGACGCGATGTCCGACGACGAGGTCGAAGCCCACCTCGCCGGCTGACCGCCAGCGTCGACTTGCGGCGAGTCGTCGTTGTTTGTAAGAGGTATTAGACGACAGACCCGCCCAAAAGCGTGGGGGGG
>NZ_WBMS02000029.1:79578-118163 GCF_008923205.2 Actinomadura physcomitrii
CCCCCCCGTTTCTTTTGGGTGGGCTTCTTCTTTTCGCCCCCCCCCCCCCCCCCCCCCCCCCGCAACTCAACGTTCGGGGGCGGGGGTGAGGGTGGCGGTGCGGAGGGCGGTGAGGGCGAGGGCGAACGCCAGGGCCAGGACGGCGCTGACCGTGCCGTAGACGACGATCGCCGAGCCCGGGGCCAGGTAGTCGCCGAGGGCGCCGGCGCCGAGCGACCCGATCGCGGTCCCGCCGGTCTCTTGCGCCGCCCACAGGGAGTTCACGCGGCCGAGGTGCGAGTCGGGTGTGTGCGACTGGATGAGGCCGTAGCGCAGGATCTCCTCGACGGACGCGGCGAACCCGTACCCGAACAGGATCGCGACGGCGACCGCCGGGTGCCGGGCGAGGCCGGTGCACGCCAGCGCGGCGAACCCGGCGACGGACGCGGTGAGCAGCGCGAGGCCGGGGACGCGGACCGTCCCCGCCCAGCCGCTGGTGAGCGAGGCGAGGACGGCGCCGCAGGCGGGCGCGGCGTACAGCAGCCCGACCGTGGTGGGCCCGCCGCCGAGGCCGTGCTCGGCGAACGCCGGCATCAGCACGGGGATGCCGCCCGCGACCATGAACAGCAGGCCGAGCAGCATCAGCGAGCCGACGACGCGGTGGGACGCGACGAACCGCACCCCGCCGCCGATCGACTTCAGCGGATGGGCGTCCGTCCCGTCCCCGCGCGCGGGCTCGAGCGCCGGCAGCGAGGTCAGCAGGCCGAGCGTGCCGAGGGTCCCGGCGGCGGCCGCCGCGTAGTTCCAGCCGACGCCGAACGCCGACACGACGAGGCCGCCGAGCGCGGGCGACAGCATCGACCCGAGCCGGACGGTCAGCGCGTTCAGCGCGCCCGCCGCGACGAGCTTGTCCGGGCCGACGAGGGCGGGCGTCGCGGCGAGCAGCGCGGTGACGGCCACGCCGGTGGCGAGCCCGTCCCAGGCGGCGAGGACGTACAGCGCCGCGGACGACGGGGACGGCAGGAACGCGTTCAGCGCGAGCAGCGCGAACGCGATCCCGGAGGCGGTGCGGGCGCGCAGCATCAGCCGCCGCCGGTCCCGCCGGTCGGCGAGCACGCCGCCCCACAGGAACCCGGCGAGCAGCGCGAGGCCCTCGGCGGCCGACACGGCGCCGACCTGCACGGTGGAGCCGGTCAGGTCGTAGACCTGCACGGGGACGGCGACGGCCAGCATGCCGATCCCGAAGACCGAGACGGTGCGGGCGATGAACACGTTGCGGAACGGCCGGCTGTCGCGCAGCGGGCCGATGTCCAGGGCGAGGCGCCGGAGCATCGTCGGGGGTTCTCCTCGGATGGGGGAATAGCTAAGGTAAGCCTATCCTTAGTTGATCGTGAGAGAAGGGGCCCTCCCGGTGCAGCGCACGCTGATGAACGGAAAGATCCACCGAGCGACCGTGACCCAGGCCGACCTGCACTACGTCGGATCGCTGACGATCGACGCCGGGCTGATGGAGGCGGCCGGCATCGTCGAGGGCGAGCAGGTCCACCTCGTCGACATCACCAACGGCTCCCGGCTGGTCACCTACGCCATCACCGGCGAGGCGGGCAGCGGCGTCATCGGCGTGAACGGCGCGGCGGCGCGCCTGGTCCAGCCCGGCGACCTCGTCATCGTCATCACCTACGCCGCGCTCGACGACGCCGAGGTGGCCGCGCACCAGCCGCGCGTCGTGCACGTCGACGCCGCGAACCGGATCGTGGCGCTCGGCTCCGACCCCGCCGAACCCGTCCCCGGCGCCCCCGCCCAGCTCGCCGGACGCTGACCGATGGCGGACACCACTCCGGCCGTCATGGACGGCTTCACCCCCTGGCCCGCCGAGCTCGAAGAGCGCTACAAGGCGGAGGGCTACTGGACGGACCGGGTCCTCGGCGGCGTCCTGCGCGGCGACCCGGACCGGACCGCGCTCGTCGCCGGCGGCGACCGCCTCACCTACGCCGAGCTCGACCGGCGCGCCGAGCGGACCGCCGCCGGATTCCTGCGGCTGGGCGTCCGGCGCGGGGACCGCGTCGTCGTCCAGCTGCCCAACACGGCCGGCTTCGTGGTGGCGTTCCTGGCGCTCGTGCGGATCGGCGCGGTGCCCGTCCTCGCGCTGCCCGCGCACCGCGAGAGCGAGATCCGGTACCTGTGCGAGCTGGCGGAGGCCCGCGCCTACGTGTGCGGCGAGACCGACGCCGGTTTCGACTACCGCGCGATGGCCCGGACGCTGCCCGTCGAGCACGTCGTCGTCGACGGCGACGCGCAGGAGTTCACCGCCCTCGCCGACCTGGACGCCGACCCCGCCGGGTACCCGCGCCCCGATCCCGCCGACGTCGGCGTCATGCTGCTGTCGGGCGGCACGACCGGGCTGCCGAAGCTGATCCCGCGCACGCACCGCGACTACGTCTACAACCTGGAGGCCAGCGCCGAGCTGTGCGGCTTCAGCCGCGACACGGTCTACCTCGTGGTGCTGCCCGCCGCGCACAACTTCGCGCTCGCCTGCCCGGGGCTGCTCGGCGTGTTCGCGACCGGCGGGACGGTGGTGCTGGCGCCGTCCGGGGCGCCGGACGAGGCGTTCCCCCTCATCGAGCGCGAGCGCGTCACGGCCTGCGCGGCCGTCCCGCCGATCGCGCTGCTGTGGCTGGACGCGGCGACCTGGGCCGAGGACGACCTGTCCTCGCTCGAGCTGCTGCAGGTCGGCGGCGCGAAGCTGGCCGCCGAGCGCGCCGCCGAGGTGCCCGGCGTGCTCGGCTGCCGCGTCCAGCAGGTGTTCGGGATGGCGGAGGGCCTGCTGAACTTCACCCGGCTCGACGACCCGCCCGACCTGGTCGAGCGGACGCAGGGCCGCCCGCTGTCCCCGGCCGACGAGATCCGGATCGTGGACGCCGACGGCAGGACGGTCCGGCCCGGCGAGGTCGGCGAGCTGCTCACCCGCGGCCCGTACACGCTGCGCGGCTACTACCGGGCGCCCGCGCACAACGCCCGCGCGTTCACGCCGGACGGCTACTACCGCACCGGCGACCTCGTCCGCGCGCTGCCGTCCGGGCACCTCGTCGTGGAGGGCCGCGAGAAGGACCAGATCAACCGGGGCGGCGACAAGGTGTCCGCCGAGGAGCTGGAGGACCACCTGCTGGCGCACCCGGCGGTCCACGACGCGGCCGTCGTCGGCGTCCCCGACCCGGTGATGGGCGAGCGGACCTGCGCGGTCCTCGTCCTGCGCGACGCGGCGAAGGGCGCGCCGCCGACGCTGCGCGACGTCAAGGACTTCCTCCGCGAGCGCGGCCTGGCCGCCTACAAGTGGCCCGACCGCCTGGAGACCGCCGACTCCTTCCCCCGCACCCCTGTCGGCAAGGTCAGCAAGAAGGCCCTCGCCGCCCGCCTGCGGTAGAGAGCGGGCGCGCCGCCCTCCCGGAGGTCCCCGGGAGGGCGGCGCGGGCGGGGCGTTCAGGCCAGCGGGACGACGTACGGGGCGATGCTGGAGAGCTTCTCGCAGGTCTCCTCGTACTCGCGGTCGGGCGTCGAGCCGCTGACGATGCCGGCGCCGGCGCGCAGCCAGGCCCGCCCGTCCCGGTTGTAGAGCGCGCGCAGGACGAGCGCCGAGTCGAGCGCGCCGGTGTGCGACACGGCGGCCACCGCGCCCGCGTACAGGCCGCGGCGCTCCTCCAGCCCGCCGATCGCCTCGACCGCGTCGGCCTTCGGGATGCCGGAGGCCGTCACGCCGGGGAACAGCGCGTCCAGCGCGTCCCAGCAGGTGCGGCCGGGCGCGAGGACGCCGCCGACGCTGGAGCCGAGATGCTGGACGCTGCCGCGCTCCTTCACCGTCATGAAGCCGGTCACGTGGACCGAGTCCGGGTCGCACACCCGGTACAGCTCCTCCTGCGACGTGCGGACCGACACGGCGTGCTCGAAGATCTCCTTCGGGTCGGTCTCCAGCTCGCGGCGGGTCCGCGCGTCGGCGTCGCCGCCGAACCCGAACGCGCGGGTGCCGGCGAGCGGCTGCGTCAGGACGCGCCCGTCCTCGTCCACGCTCGCGAGGACCTCGGGGCTGAAGCCGGTGGCCTGGAATCCGCCGAGGTCGAGCAGGAACGACCGCGCCGGGGTGTTCGCCGCCCGCCCGCGCGCGTACGTGGCGACGACGTCCACCGGGTAGGGGACGTCCAGCCGCCGGGACACGATGACCTTCTGGTAGCGGCCCGCCGCGATGTCGCCGACGGCGCGGGCGACGCGCGCGCGGTAGACGTCGCCGCCCCGCCGCACGTCCACCGGCGACGGGTCGGGGAGGCGGGACGGGACGTCCGCCGCCAGCAGGTCCGCGACGCGCTCGACGTCGCGGGGGTCGGCGCCGGTCACGCGGGCCTCGCCGTCCTCCACGTGCACCTCGACGCGCGGGACGACGAAGTGCGCGAGGCGTCCGGACGGGCGGGCCGCGGCGAACTCGAACGCGATCCAGCCGTAGGCGTTCCAGGCCGGGAGCGGCGCGGCGGCGAACGCCTCGCGCAGCGCGTCGGCGGGCCGCCCGGCGCGGGGCGCGGTCGCCGGCTCGCGGCCGGGCCAGCGGGTGCGGACGGCGCCGTCGTCGAGGACGACCTCGCCGAGGACGCCGCCGGCGAACGTCCAGCGGCCGGGCCGCTCGTAGACGACGTGGTCGGTGAAGAGGCCGGACCCGGCCAGCCGGGTCATCAGGTCGAGCGGCGCGCGGGCGGCCTCGACCACCCGCTCCGTGGGCTTCTCGTCAGTGCGCAGACCGATGGACAAGGCAGTGGGCTCCCTTTGGACGACGGCGTCCGGCTCCGCCGGATTCGAGCCGAACTTAGGTAAGGCTAACCTTGTGCGTTTTTAATAGGCAAGGCTAACCTAACTTCGGTCGATCAAGCCGATGACGACGGAGCTGAGGCGTGCAGGAGCAGACGACGACGGCGCGGAGCCCGGAGCGGCGGCGCGAACTGATGCGGCGGATGATGGCGGAGGCCGGGCTCCCGGCGGACCGGCCCGGACCCGGCGCCGGCCGCCTCGCCCCCCGCGAGGACGCCGGACCCGCCCCCCTGTCCTACGCGCAGCAGAGCATGTGGCTGCACCACCGCGCCTTCCCGGCGAGCCCCGCCTACAACGTGTGCCTGCTCGTCCGCATGTCCGGCCCGCTCGACGCCCGCGCGCTCCGCGACGCGCTGCGCGGCGTCATCCGGCGCCACGCCGTCCTGCGCACCGTCTACGCCGACGGGCCCGGCGAGAGCGCCGTCCAGATCGTCACCGGCGACGACGCCCTCGACCTCGACCCGGTCGGCTGCGCCGACCCCGACGCGCGCGCGGCGGAACTCGCCGCGACGCCGTTCGACCTGCGCGCGCAGCGGCCGATCCGGCTGGAGCTGCTGCGCACCGGCGCGGACGAGCACGCGCTGGTCCTGGTCGTCCACCACATCGCCTGGGACGGCATGACCTGGGGCTCGATCTCGCGCGACCTGTCGGCGCTGTACCGCGCGGCCGTGACCGGCGAGCCGGACGGCCTGCCCGCCCTGGGCGTGCAGTACGCCGACTTCGCCGACTGGGAGCAGAAGCGGCCCCTCGCCGGAGACGACCTGGCGTACTGGCGCACCCGGCTCGACCCGCCGCCCGCCCCGCTCGACCTGCCCGCCGACCGGCCGCGCGCCGCCGCCGCGTCCGAGCGCGGCGGCCGCCGCGCCCGCCGCTTCGGCGACGACGTGACCGAGGGCCTGACGCGGCTCGCCAAGGAGGAGAACGTCACCCCCTACACGGTGATGCTCGCCGCCTACTCCGTCCTGCTCCACCGCTACACCGGCTCCGCCGACATCGCGGTCGGGTCGTCGGTGATGAACCGCGAGCACGCCGAGGTGGAGCGGCTCGCCGGCAACTTCGGCAACACCCTCGTCATGCGGACGGACCTGTCCGGCGCGCCGACGTTCCGCGACGTGCTGCGCCGCACCGGGCGGACGGTGACCGACGCTTTCGCGCACCAGGCGCTGCCCTACGACGCGCTCGTCCGCGAGCTGCGGCCCGCGCGCGGGCACGGCCGCTCGCCGTTCTTCGACACCATGCTGCTGTTCCTGGCCCAGGAGATCGGCGAGCTGGAACTGCCGGGCCTGACCACCTCGTGGACGCACGTCCACAACGGCATGACGCACTTCGACCTGTCGCTGGAGGCGTTCGTCCGGCCGCAGGGCATGACGGTCGAGGCGACCTTCCGCCGCGAGCTGTTCGACGACGAGCGCATCGACGCGCTCCTCCGCCACCTGGAGACGCTGCTGCGCGACGCGATCGCCGACCCGGACCGCCCGGCCGGCGCGCTCGCGCTCATGGACGCCGAGGAGGCGGCCCGGCTGGAGGCGCCCAACGCCACCGACCGGGACGCCACCGGCCCCGGCATCGCCGCGCTGTTCGCCGAGCAGGCCGCCCGCACGCCCGGTGCGACCGCCGTCGAGACCGAGTCCGGCGAGACCCTCACCTACGCCGAGCTGGACCGGCGGTCGTCGTCGCTGGCCGGCGTGCTGCGGGCCCGCGGCGCCGGGCCGGACGCCGTCGTGGCGCTCGCGCTGCCGCGCACCGCCGGCCTCGTGACCGCCGTCCTTGCGGTGCTGAAGTCGGGCGCCGCCTACCTGCCGCTCGACCCCGACCATCCGCGCGACCGCGTCGCCTACATGCTGGAGGACGCGGGCGCGCTCTGCGCCGTCGCGGCGCCCGAGACGGCCGGTCTGCTCCCGGACGGCACGGATGTCGTCCTTCTGGACGACGACCTGGGCGCCGTCGGTCCCGTCGTCCGCGAGCCCCACCCCGACGACCTCGCCTACGTCATCTACACCTCCGGCTCGACGGGGCGCCCCAAGGGCGTCGCCGTCCCGCACCGCGCCCTGGCGAACCTCGTCGCGCGGATGCGGGCCGAGCACCCGCTCGGCCCCGGCGACCGGTGGGCCGCGGTGACGACCATCGCGTTCGACATCGCGACGCTGGAGGTCTGCCTGCCGCTGACTACCGGCGCGACGATCGTGCTCGCGTCGCGCGAGACCGTCCGGGACCCGGCGGCGCTCGCGCGCCTGCTCGGCCGCGGCGTCACGCACCTGCAGGCCACGCCGTCGCTGCTCGGCTCCCTCGACCCGGCCGCGCTCGACGGCCTGCGGATCATCACCGGCGGCGAGGCGCTGCCCGCCGCGCTCGCCCGCGAGCTGGCCGCGCGCGCCCGCGGCGCCGCCAACATGTACGGGCCGACCGAGACGGCCGTCTACGCGACGGCCGCCGACCTGCCGGAACCCGGCATCGGCCGCCCGCTCTGGAACACCCGGGCCCGCGTCCTCGACGCGTCGCTGCGGCCCGTCCCGGCCGGGATCCCCGGCGAGCTCTACCTGTCGGGGGCGCAGCTCGCCCGCGGCTACACCGGCCGCCCCGACCTGACCGCGGAGCGGTTCGTCGCCGACCCGTACGGACCGCCCGGCACCCGCATGTACCGGACCGGCGACCTCGCCCGGTGGACCCGGGACGGCTCCCTGGAGTACCTCGGCCGCACCGACGACCAGGTGAAGATCCGCGGCTTCCGGATCGAGCCCGGGGAGGTGCAGGCCGTGCTGGCGGCGCGGCCGGGCGTCGCGCAGGCCGCCGTCGTCGTCCGCGAGGACCGGCCCGGCGAACCGCGCCTCGCCGGCTACTACGTCGCCGGCCCCGAGGCGCCCGCCGAGGACGCGCTGCGCGCCGCGCTCGCCGCCGAACTGCCCGCCTACATGGTCCCGGGCGCCCTCGTGCGGCTCGACGCGCTGCCGGTGACCGCCAACGGCAAGCTCGACCGCCGCGCCCTCCCCGCGCCCGGCGCCCGCGCGGACGGCCGCGAGCCGCGCGACGCCCGCGAGGCCGCGCTGTGCGCGCTGTTCGCCGAGCTGCTCGGGTACGAGCGGGTCGGCGTCGACGACGACTTCTTCGCGCTCGGCGGCCACTCGCTGCTCGCCGCCAAGCTCGCCGCGCGCGTCCGCACCGTCCTGGACGCGGAGTTCTCCATCGCCGACGTCTTCGAGGCGCCGACCGTCGCCGCGCTCGCCCCGCGCCTGGTCGCGCGGCACGGCGTCCGCGTCCGGGACGTGGAGCGGCCGCGGGTCGTGCCCGCCTCCGCGGCGCAGCGCGGCATGTGGCTGGAGGAGCGGCTGCGCGGCCCGTCGGCGTCCTACGCCCTGCCGTTCGGCCTCCGGCTCACCGGCGCGCTCGACCCCGGCGCGCTGCGCGCCGCGTTCGCCGACGTCGTCGCCCGGCACGAGGCGCTGCGCACGCTGCTGGTCGAGGGCGACGACGGCCTGCCCGTCCAGCGGATCCTGGACCCCGGCACGCCCGTGGACTTCACCGTCGCCGACGCCCGCGCCGAGAGCCCGGAGCGCCGCGCGGCCATCGAGCGGGACGCCGCGTCGCACGTCTTCGACATCGCCGCCGACCTGCCCGTCCGCGCCACGCTCGTCCGGACCGGCGACGAGGAGTGGTCGCTGACCCTGCTGCTGCACCACGCCGCCGCCGACGAGTGGTCGTTCACTCCGCTGCTCGCCGACCTCGCCCGCGCCTACGAGGCCCGCCGCGCCGGGGAGGCGCCCGGCTGGGAGCCGCTGCCCGTCCAGTACGCCGACTACGCCGCGTGGGAACGCGCGGCCTCCGCCGACCTCGACGAGGGGCTCGGCCACTGGGAGCGGGCGCTGTCCGGGCTGCCGCAGGAGACCGTGCTGCCGTTCGACCGGCCGCGCCCCGCCGAGCCGAGCCACCGCGGCGGCCTCGTCCCGTTCCGGCTCCCGGCCGCGGGGGCGCGGCGGCTCGCCCGCGCGACCGGCACCAGCGTGTTCATGGTCCTGCACGCCGCCGTCGCCGCGCTGCTCCAGCGGTCCGGCGCCGGCGACGACGTCGCGCTCGGCACGCCCATCGCCGCGCGCGCCGACGAGGACCTCGCCGGGCTGGTCGGGGTGTTCGTCAACCCGCTCGTGCTGCGCACCGACCTGTCCGGCGACCCCGCGTTCACCGAGCTGCTGGAGCGGGTCCGCGCCGCCGACCTCGCCGCGTTCTCCCGCGCGGACGTCCCGTTCGAGCGCGTCGTCGAGCGCCTCGCGCCGGAGCGGTCGCTGGCGCGCAACCCGCTGTTCCAGGTGATGATCGTCCACCAGCGGCTGGACGACGTCCGGCTCGCGCTGCCCGGCGTGCGCGCCGAGCCGTTCCTGCCCGAGACGGGCGGCGTCAAGTTCGACCTCGACCTGTACTTCGCCGAAGGCCCCGCCCGCGCGGACGGGGGCCCGGACGAGATCGAGGGATTCGCCGCCTACGCCGAGGACCTGTTCGACGCCGCCACGGTCGAGGGCCTCCTGGACGACCTGGCCCGCCTCCTCGACCAGGTCACCGAGGACCCCGGCCGCCGACTGTCCGCGCTCGGCGCGCCCGTCGAGCACCCGGACACGGCCCGCGGCCTGCCGGCCCGGACGGTCGCGCGGCTCTTCGAGACGCAGGCCGCCCGGACCCCCGACGCCATCGCGCTGGTGTCCGGCGGCACCGCCGTCACCTACGCCGAACTGGACCGCCGCGCCGAGGCCCTCGCCGACCGGCTCGCGGCGGCCGGCGCGGGACCCGAACGCGTCGTCGGCATCGCCCTGCCGCGCTCCGACGCGTTCGCGGTCGCGCTGCTGGCCGTCCTGAAGACCGGCGCGGCGTACCTGCCGATCGACCTGGCCTACCCGCGGGCGAGGGTCGACGCGATGCTGGCGGCCGTCCGCCCGCTGCTCGTCCTCGGCCGCGACCAGCCGCCCCTGCACGCGCCGCCCAGGGCCCGTCCGGACGTCCGGCCGGGCCATCTCGGCTACGTCGTCTTCACGTCGGGCTCGACCGGCATGCCCAAGGCCGTCGCCGGCACTCAAGGGGCCCTCGCCAACCGGCTCGCGTGGGGCGCCGGGCTCACCGAGCCCGGCGTCCGCGTCGCCAAGAGCTCGCCCGCGTTCATCGACGGGACCACCGAGCTGCTCGGCGGCCTCGTCGCGGGCGACACCGTCGTGATCGCCGACGACGCGACCGCCGTGGACGCCGTCGCGCTCGGCGACCTCATCGAACGGCACGAGGTGCGGACGGTCACGCTCGTTCCGAGCCTGCTCGCCGCGCTGGTGGAGCGCGGGCTGCCGCCGTCCGTCACGACCTGGATCAGCAGCGGCGAGGCGCTGCCCGCCGCCCTCGCGGCGAAGGTCCCGGCCCGGCTCGTCGACCTCTACGGCTGCTCCGAGGCCGCCGGCGACAGCCTGGTCGCGGAGGGCGGCGGCCTCGTCCCGATCGCCAACACCCGCGCGTACGTCCTCGACGCCGCGCTGCGCGAGGTGCCCGCCGGCGAGCTGTACCTCGCCGGCGACGGCCTCGCGCGCGGCTACCTCGGCGACCCGGCCCGCACCGCCGAGCGGTTCGTCGCCAACCCGTTCGGCCCGCCCGGCTCCCGCCTCTACCGCACCGGCGACCGGGTGCGGCGCCGCCGCGACGGCGGCCTGGACTTCCTCGGCCGCGCCGACGACCAGATCGCGCTGCGCGGCTTCCGGATCGAGCCGGGCGAGGTCGAGGCGGCGCTGGCCGCGCAGGACGGCGTCCGCCGCGCCGCCGTCGCCGTGCGCGGGTCCCGGCTGGTCGGCTACGTCACCGGCGACGCCGACGCCGGCGCGGTGCTCGGCCGGCTCCGCGAGACCCTGCCCGCCCATCTCGTCCCCGCCGAGCTGATGGTGCTGGACGAGCTGCCCGCCACCCCGAACGGCAAGACCGACCGGCGGGCGCTGCCCGACCCGGGACGGCCCGAGGCCGGGCGCGCCCCCGCGACGGAGGCCGAGCGCGTCCTCGCGCGCCTCGCCGCCGCCGTCCTCGGCCGCGACGCGGTCGGCGCCGACGACGACTTCTTCCGCTCCGGCGGCGACAGCATCGGCGCGGCGCTGCTCGTCGCCCGCGCCCGCCGCGCCGGGCTGTCGTTCACCGTCCGCGACGTGTTCCGGCTCCGGACGGTCGAGGCCCTCGCGCGGGCCGCCGGCACGGCGGCGCCCGCCGCGGCGGCCGAGGACGCCACCGCCGGCGAGCTGCCGCTGTCGCCGCTCCAGGAAGGCCTGCTCTTCCACCTGATGCTGGCGGGCGAGGGCCGGGACGTCTACGTGCAGCAGGCCGTGGTGTCGCTGTCCGGCCCCGTCGACCCGGCGCGGATGGCGGACGCGGCGCACGCCGTCCTGGAGAAGTTCCCCAACCTGCGCGCCGGGTTCCGCACCGACGGCGACCGCGCCGTCCAGTTCGTGCCCGGCGCGTGGCGGACGCCCTGGACGCACGCCGAGGTCTCCGGTGCGGACGGCCTCGACGCGTTCGTCGACGCGCAGCGCGCCGAGCCGTTCGACCCGGCCGCGCCGCCGCTGATCCGGTTCGCGCTCGCGAGCCTCGGCGAGCACGATCACCGCCTCGTCCTGACCTCCGAGCTGATCCTGCTGGACGGCTGGTCCGGCGGCCTGCTCGTCACCTCGCTGCTGAACGCCTACACCGACGCCGCCGCCGAGGCCGCCCGCCCCGTCCCGCCGTTCCGCGCGTACCTGGACTGGATCGGGCGGCGGGACCGCGGCGCCGCCGTGGACGCCTGGCGCCGCGCCCTCGACGGGTTCGACGAGCCTGCGCTCGTCCGCCCCGGCCTCGACGGCCGTCCCGCCGACCTCGCCGCCGCCGGAGAGGTGCACCGCGCGCTGCCCGCCGCGCTCGCCGCCCGCCTGGACGCGGTCGCCCGCGACCTCGGCGTCACCCCCGGCACCCTCTTCGAGACGGCGTGGGGCCTGACGCTGATGGGCATGACCGGACGCGACGACGTGGTGTTCGGCGCCTCGGTGTCCGGCCGCCACCCCGACGTCGAGGGCGTCGAGTCCATGGTCGGCCTGCTGTTCAACACCGTGCCGGTCCGCGTGCAGGCCGGTCCCGCCGACCCGGTCGCCGCCGTCCTGGAACGCGTCCAGGCCGCGCAGTCGGAGCTGTTCGACCACTCCTACGTCGCGCTCGCCGACGTCCAGCGCGCCACCGGCCTCGGCACGCTGTTCGACACGCTGTTCGTGTTCCAGAACTTCCCCGGCATGCCCACCGACCGCGGGTTCGGGCCGGACGGCGCGCTCCGCGTCACCGGCCGCGAGGTCCGCGACGCCACCCACTACCCGATCACCATGGTCGTCGACCCGGGCGCCGCGCTGCGCGTCATGTACCGGGGCGACGCGTTCACCGAGGCGGAGGCCGAGCGGGTCACCGACCGGTACGTGCGGGTCCTCGCGCAGATCGCGGACGCGCCGGACGCGCCGTGCCACCGCCTCGACCTGCTCCTGCCCGAGGAGCACGACCGGCTCCGCCGGGACTGGGACGAGGCGTGGCACCCCGTCCCCGAGCAGACCGTCGCCGAACTGCTCGCCGAGCGCGCCGCCGAGCGGCCGGACGACACCGCGCTCGTCTCGCTCCCGGACGTCCGCCTCACCTACGGCGAGCTGAACGCCGAGATCAACCGCCTCGCGCGGTTGCTCCTGGCGAACGGCGCCGGCCCGGAGCGCGTCGTCGCGCTCGCGCTGCCCCGCTCCGCCGAGATGGTCGTCGCGCTGTTCGCCGTCCTGCGCACCGGCGCCGCCTACCTGCCGCTGGAGCTCGACCTCCCGGCCGACCGGCTCGACTACATGATCGCGGACGCGGCCCCGGCGGTCCTCGTCTCGCACCGCGGCATCGCCGCCGGCCTGACCTTCGGCGGGACCGTGCTCGCCCTCGACGACCCCGGCACCGCGCGGGCGCTCGCCGCGCTGCCCGGCAGCGACGTCGGACCCGGCGAGCTGCCCGGCTTCGAGCCCGGCACCCCCGGACGCCTCGACCACCCCGCCTACGTCATCTACACCTCGGGCTCCACGGGCCGCCCGAAGGGCGTCGTCACCCCGTACCGGGGCCTGACGAACATGCAGTTCAACCACCGCGCCAACATCTTCGACCCCGTGGTGAGGGCGGCGGGCCGGCGGCTGCGGATCGCGCACACGGTGTCGTTCTCCTTCGACATGTCGTGGGAGGAGCTGCTGTGGCTCATCGAGGGCCACGAGGTGCACGTCTGCGACGAGGACCTGCGGCGCGACGCCGAGGCGCTCACCGCCTACCTGCGCGAGCACCGCGTCGACGTCATCAACGTGACCCCCACCTACGCGCAGCAGCTCCTCGACGAGGGGCTCCTGGACGGCGGGCACCGGCCGCCGCTCGTCCTGCTCGGCGGCGAGGCCGTCCCCGCGTCCGTCTGGGACCGGCTCGCCGAGGCGGACGGCGTCCTCGGCTACAACCTGTACGGGCCGACCGAGTACACGATCAACACGCTCGGCGGCGGCACCGAGGACAGCGCGACGCCGACCGTCGGAAAGCCGATCTGGAACACCCGCGCGCACGTTCTCGACGCGTGGCTGCGGCCCGTCCCGCCGGGCGCGCCCGGCGAGCTGTACATCGCCGGCGCCGGCCTCGCCCGCGGCTACCTCGGCCGCCCCGACCTCACCGCCGAGCGCTTCGTCGCCGACCCGTTCACCGGCGGCCGCATGTACCGGACGGGCGACCTCGTCCGCGTCCGCGACGACGGGAACATCGACTTCCTCGGCCGCACCGACGACCAGGTGAAGATCCGCGGCTACCGCGTCGAGCTCGGCGAGATCGAGACCGCGCTCGCCGCCGAGCCCGGCGTCGGGCAGGCCGCCGTCACCGCCGCGGACACCGGCGTCCCCGGCGTCAAGCGGATCATCGGCTACGTCGTGCCGGACGGGTCCCGCCACGGCGCCGCCGACGAGCAGCTCGCCGAGTGGCGGCAGATCTACGACGCCGAGTACACCGAGGTCGGCACGGTCGTCCACCACGAGGAGTTCGCCGGCTGGGACAGCAGCTACGACGGCGCGCCGATCCCGCTCGACGAGATGCGCGAATGGCGCGACACGACCGTGGAGTGCATCCGCGCGCTGCGGCCCCGCCGCGTCCTGGAGATCGGCGTCGGCGCCGGCCTGCTGCTCACCCGGCTCGCACCGGACAGCGAAGAGTACTGGGGGACGGACTTCTCCGAACCCGTCATCGCCAAGCTCCGCGCCGACCTCGGCTCGGACTCGCCCGTCCGGCTGAGCCACCGCCCCGCCCACGACACCGAGGGCCTGCCCGAAGCGCACTTCGACACGATCGTGATCAACTCGGTCGTGCAGTACTTCCCGGGCGCCGCCTACCTCGAGGACGTCGTCGCCAAGGCGATGCGGCTGCTCGCCCCCGGCGGGAGGCTGTTCCTCGGCGACGTCCGCGACCTGCGGACGATCCACCACCTCCACGCCGCGATCCGGCTCGGACGCGGCGCCACCGACCTGCGCGCCGTCGAGCGCGCCGTCCGGATGGAGAAGGAGCTCCTCCTCGACCCGGCCTTCTTCGCCGCGCTGGACGGCCCCGCGCGCGTCGACGTCCTCACCAAGCGGGGCGTCCACCACAACGAGCTGACCCGGCACCGCTACGACGTCGTCCTCTGGAAGCCGGGCCCCGGCGTCCCGCCGGTTCCCGAGACGCCCGCAGTGGAGTGGGCCGCGCTGGACGGCGCCGCCGCGGCTCCCGGATCCCCCGGCGGGCCCGGCGGCCGCCGCCTCGCCGCCCTCCGCGCGCTCGCCGACGCGGCACCGGGCGGGCCGTTGCGGGTGCGGGGGATCCCGGACCCGCGGCTGTCCGGGGAGGCGGCGGCGCTCCGGGTGCTCCGCGACGGCGGATCGTCGGACGAGGCGCGCGAGGCGCTCGCCGCCGCGCCGGAAGGCGTCGCTCCCGAGACGGTCCGCGCGCTGTGCCCCGACGCCGTGCTGACGCCGTCGGCGGAGGCCGGGTACTACGACGCCGTCTTCGGCGGGGGAGCGGCGAGCCTCCCGGCCGAGCCCGGCCGTCCGCCCTCGGCGTACGCGAACGATCCGGTGGCGGCCCGCGACCACGGCGTGCTCGGCGCGCGCGTCCGGGAGAGCCTGAAGCGGCGGCTGCCCGGCTACATGGTGCCGAGCGCCATCGTGACGCTGGACGCGCTCCCGCTGACGGTGAACGGCAAGCTCGACCGCCGCGCCCTGCCGGACCCGGCCCGGGACGCCCCGCGCCGCGCGGGCGGGCGCCCGCCGCGCACGCCGGTCGAGCGGGTGCTGTGCACGCTGTTCGCCGAGCTGCTGGACGCGCCCGGCGTGGGCGTCGACGACGACTTCTTCGAGCTGGGCGGGCACTCGCTGCTCGCCACGCGGCTCGTCGGCAGGGCGCGCGCGGCGCTCGGCGCGCGGCTCGCGATCCGCGACCTGTTCGAGGCGCCGACCGTGGCGGAGCTGGCCGGACGGCTGGGCGCCGGCGAGGACGAGGCGCCCCGTCCCGTCCTCGCGCCGCGGGAACGCCCCGAGCGGATCCCGCTGTCGCCGGCGCAGCGCCGCCTCTGGCTGCTCGACCAGCTGCTCCGCGAGGACGACGGGCCGCGCGACGCCTACCACCTGCCGCTCGCCGTCCGGCTGCGCGGCGAGCTTGACCTGGCCGCGCTCGAAGCGGCGATCGGCGACGTCACCGCGCGGCACGAGGCGCTGCGGACGGTCTTCCCCGAGCACGACGGCACGCCCTACCAGCGGATCCTCGACCCGGACGAGGCGCGTCCCGTCCTGGAGGTCGCGGCGGGCCGCCCCGAGGACGTCATCGCCCGGCCGTTCGACCTGGCGCGCGACGTCCCGCTGCGCGTCGCGGTGTTCCCGGAGGGGGAGCGGGAGCACCTGCTGCTCGCGGTCTTCCACCACATCGCCTTCGACGAGTGGTCGTTCGGGCCGTTCGCCCGGGACGTCGCCGAGGCGTACGCCGCGCGGCTGGACGGGACGCCACCGGACTGGGAGGCGCCGCCCGTCCAGTACGCCGACCACACGCTGTGGCAGGCCGAGCTGCTCGGCGACCCGCTCGACCCGGGCAGCGCGCACGCGCGGCAGCTCGCGCACTGGGTGCGGGCCCTCGCCGGCGCGCCGGAGGAGATCGCGCTGCCGGCCGACCGGCCGAGGTCCGGCGCGGCGGGGCAGCGCGGCGGGACCCTCACCGCGGACCTGCCGCCCGGCCTGACCGGACGGCTGCGCCGCGTCGCGCGGGACGCGGGCGCGAGCGTGTTCATGGTCTGCCAGGCCGCGGTCGCGGCGCTGCTGCACCGGATGGGCGCGGGCGACGACATCCCGCTCGGCACACCCGTCGCGGGACGCACCGAGGAAGCCGCGGCGGACCTCGTCGGCTTCTTCGTCAACACGCTGGTGCTCCGCGCCGACCTGTCGGGGGAGCCGACGTTCGCCGAGCTGCTCGGCCGCGTCCGCGAGGCCGGGCTGGCGGGGCTCGCCCACCAGGACCTGCCGTTCGAGGCCGTCGTGGAGGCGCTGCGCCCGAGGCGCGTGCCGGGACGCAACCCGCTGTTCCAGGTGATGGTCGGCCACGAGAACCAGGACCCGGGCGAGGTGCGCTTCCCCGGCCTGGAGCAGCGGGAGGCCTCGTTCGGGCCCTCGGCCGCGAAGTTCGACCTGGACTTCATCTTCCGGGAGCGCGGCGACGACCTGCGCCTGATCGTCGACTACTCCGCCGACCTGTTCGACCGGCGCACCGCCGAGACGATGGCCGCCGGGCTGGTCGCGCTGCTGGAGACCGTCGCGGACGACCCCGGCACACCCGTCGGCGCCCTGCCCGCCGTGCTCACCGCCCGCGCCGTCGAGCGGGCGGGCGCCGCGCCGGCGCCCGCGGGCGAGCGGCGCGGGGACGACCGGGAGGCGGCGCTGTGCCGCCTCTTCGCCGAGGAGCTCGGCGTGCCCGAGGTGGGGCCGGACGACGACTTCTTCGACCTCGGCGGGCACTCGCTGCTCGCGATGCGGCTCGTACGGCGGATCCGGCGCGAGCCCGGCTGCGCCGGCGTGCGGATCGCGGCGCTGATGGCGGCGCCGACCGTGGCGGGCCTGCTGGCCCGGCTGGACGCGGCCGAAGAGGAGGGGTGAGGCGGGTCATACCGCGCAGGCCATTGATTGGTAAGGTAAGCCTAACCTAAGATCACTCCCCGACACCCCCTGGACCACCTGGAAGGACACCGGCCCCATGCGCACACTGACGCGGCGTCTGGCCGCCACCGGCGCGCTCGTCCTCGGTCTCGCCCTGACCGCGGCATGCGGCGGCGACGACGAGCCGGCCAAGGCCTCCTCCGGCGGCGCGGCCGGATCGTTCCCGGTCACCGTCACCGACAAGCTCGGCACCGCCACCGTCAAGTCCGCGCCGAAGCGGATCGTCGCGCTCGGCGAGGTCGACCAGGACGCGCTCCTCGCGCTCGGCGTCCGGCCCGTCGGCATGGTCGAGCTCACCGGGATCCAGAAGGACGGCCTCGCGCCGTGGAGCGCGCCGAAGGTGACCGGCGGCAGGCCCGCGCTGCTCACGGCCGGCGACTCCGGCTTCGACCTGGAGAAGATCGCCGCGCTGCGGCCCGACCTGATCCTCGCCGCCGGCGACTTCACCATCGACAAGGAGTACGGCAAGCTCTCCAAGCTCGCGCCGACCGTCGCCTACCAGACCGGGCCCGCCGAGGACTCCTGGCAGCAGATCACCCGGCAGGTCGCCAAGGCCGTCGGCCGCTCCGCCGACGGCGAGAAGGTCGTCGCCGCGGCGGAGGCGAAGATCGCGTCGGTCAAGACCGCCCACCCCGAGCTGCAGGGCAAGGGCTTCGCGCTGACCAGCGTGTTCCCGAGCGGCAACATCGGCGTGATGAAGTCCAAGGACGACACCAGCGTGAAGCTGTTCGAGCAGTTCGGGATGGTGCTGCCGCCCAAGCTGAGCGGCCTGCCCGGCGACGGGTTCGCCGCGGAGCTGAGCATGGAGAAGCTGTCCGTGCTCGACACCGACGTCCTGCTGAGCTACTACAACGACGACCCGGCCACCCAGAAGAAGTTCGAGGGCAGCAAGCTGTTCTCCGGCCTGCCGGTCGTCGAGCGCGGCTCCTACGTGCGCCTCGACCTGAAGTCGTTCTGGCCGCTGCGCACCCCGACCGCGCTGTCCGTCCCGTACGTCGTCGACCAGGTCGTCCCGCAGATCGCCAAGGCGGCGGCCGCGGCGAAGGCGGCCTGATGCCGGACGACCGCACCGCGGAGCGGGCCGACCGGCGCGTCCGCGACGTCATCGGCATCGGGTTCGGCCCGTCCAACCTCGCGCTCGCCGTCGCGCTGGAGGAGGCGCACCCGTCGGCGGACGCGGTGTTCTTCGAGAAGCAGCCCGCGTTCGGCTGGCACCGCGGCATGCTCATCGACGGCGCGACGATGCAGGTCCACTTCCTCAAGGACCTGGTGACGCTGCGGAACCCGGCCAGCCCCTACTCGTTCCTGTCCTACCTGCACGCCAAGGGCCGCCTCGTCGACTTCGTCAACCACAAGACGATGTTCCCGACGCGGGTGGAGTTCCACGACTACCTCGAATGGACCGCGGCGGCGTTCGCCGGGCGCGTCCGGTACGGGGCGGAGGTCGTCGCGCTGCGTGAGCACGACGCCGGGACGCTGGAGGTCGTCGTCCGCCGCGCCGACGAGCTGGAGACGCACCTCGCCCGCAACGTCGTGATCGGCGCCGGCCTCGACCCGGTGCTGCCGGAGGGCGTCCGGGCGGGGGAGCGGATCTGGCACACCGAGGACCTGCTGACCCGGCTGGACGAGCGCCCCGGCTGGCGGCCGCGGCGGCTCGTCGTCGTCGGCGCCGGGCAGAGCGCGGCCGAGGCCGTCGAGCACCTGCACCGGACGCACCCGGCGGCGGAGGTCTGCGCGGTCTTCGCCCGCTACGGCTACTCGCCCGCCGACGACAGCGCGTTCGCCAACCGGATCTTCGACCCCGCCGCCGTGGACCACTACTACGCGGCGCCGGACGAGGTGAAGGAGATGCTGTTCGGCTACTCCCGCAACACCAACTACTCCGTCGTGGACCTCGACCTCATCGACGAGCTGTACCGGCGCGCGTACGCCGAGAAGGTGGCCGGCGCGGAGCGGCTGCGGATCCTCAACGTCTCCCGCGTCCTCGACGTCCGCGAGGACGCCGGGTGCGTGCGGGTGCGGGTCGCGTTCCTGCCCACCGGCGAGACGACGGACCTGGACGCCGACGCCGTCGTCTACGCCACCGGCTACCGCGAGCGCGACCCGTTCGACCTGCTCGGCGAGGCCGGCGCCCGGTGCCGGACGCGCCCGGACGGCCGGCCGGTCGTGGAGCGCGACTACCGCATCGCCACCGAGCCCGGCCGCGCGTGGGGCGTCTACCTGCAAGGAGCCACCGAGCACAGCCACGGCATCGCCTCGTCGCTGCTGTCGATGACGGCGGTGCGCACCGGAGAGATCGTCCAGTCCATCGCGCGGCGCTCGGCGCGCCTCGCGAGCGTCCCGCAGGAGGCGTGATGACCAACCCGTTCGACGACCCCGACGGCGTGTTCGTCGTCCTGGTCAACGCCGAGGGCCAGCACTCGCTGTGGCCGGAGTTCGCCGGCGTTCCGTCCGGCTGGACCACGGTGTTCGGACCCGGCGCCCGGGACGACTGCCTGGCCTACATCACCGAGCACTGGACGGACCTGCGTCCGCGGAGCCTCACCGCGTGACGCGGCGACCCGAGGGCGGGCCCGGGGGTGGGCCCGCCCTCGATCCGCCGGCGGCGGGCCGGCGGAGTGCGCGCGGTGCGCGTCAGTCCGCCGGCTTCGGCAGCGACGGGCGGGCCGCGAAGAACTCGCCGATCAGCTTGCTGGCGTAGTCGGGCCATTCGTGGCCGCCCTGCTGCTTGGTGCACAGCGCGACCTCGACGGGCCCCGGCCCGGTGCCCACGCAGCCTTCGGGGCCGTCCGGCACGGGCCACGAGAGGGCGGGCAGTTTGTCCACCCATCTCCAGAATTCCATGAGTAATTGCACGCCGATGAACGGGAAATGCACGTCGGCGTCCATGTTCCCGCCGCCGGTATAGGGAACGGACGGATCCCACGTCCCGTGGAAGGCCAGTACCGACACGGGCCGTTTCGGCGTGCAGCCGATGGCGAGCGCGCCGGACACCACGGCGATCCCGGCGACCCTGTCGGCCCGCTCGCACGCGTACCGGTAGGCCATGCCGCCGCCGTTGGAGAAGCCGGTCATGAACACCCGGCGGCCGTCGGCGACGCCCTGGTCCACCAGGGTGTCGATGAGCTTGTCGAGGAAGCCGACGTCGTCGACGCCCGCCCAGCGGGCGAACCAGCAGCAGGCGCCGGCGTTCCAGGTGCCGAGCAGCCCGTCGGGGTAGGCGACGGCGTAGCCGTCCTGGTCGGCGACCTTGTCCAGGCCGCTCTGGTTCTCCACGTACGCGGCGTCGTTCAGGCCGCCGTGCAGCGCGACGATCAGCGGGAGGCGCGCGCCGGGCTTCGTGCCCGGCGGCAGATGCAGCAGGTAGGGGCGGTTCCAGTCGCCCATGGCGATGGAGTGCTCGGTCGTTCCGGGAGCGTCCTGTGCCGCTCCGGCGGGCAGGGGGTGGGCGACGAACGCGGCGAGCACCGCGGCCACGATCATCGCCGCCCGCACGGCGATCTTCATGAGGCGAATCAAACCCGCTCGCCGCGCCCGCGGCTACGCATCCGGGCGCACAAAAGATCACGGTCTTTTGTGCCCCCGGGGACAGCGGTCACGAAGCGCTACGACCCGGATCCGGAGCCGGCCTCCGCGGCCTCCGTGACCTCCGCGCCGTCGCCGCCCCGCGCCGCCTCCGCGTCCACCTCGGCCTGGTTGCGCTCCGCGCGCGCGAGGTCGCGGTGCCCGATGGCGAGGACGCCGATCCCGAGCACGATCGCGGCGGCGCCGATGGCGAACGGGACGTGGATGTTGGCGTGCTCGGCCAGCTTGCCGGCCGCGTAGGGGGCGAGACCGCCGCCGATGAAGCGGACGAACCCGTACGCGGCGGACGCGACCGGGCGCTCCACCGGCGCCACCATCATCACGGCCTGCGTCGTCACCGTGTTGTTCACGCCGATGAACACGCCCGCGACGATCACCGCGACGATCAGCGTGGCCTGCGAGTTCACGAAGATCGCGATGACCAGCACGTCGACGGCGAACAGCGCGAGGTTGAAGTACAGGGTGCGGGCGAGGCCGAGCCGGCGCTGCAGCCACGGCGCGCCGAACACCGCGAACACCGCGACGAGCAGGCCCCAGCCGGTGAACACCAGGCCGAGCCTCAGGGCGCTCAGGTGCATCGGGAACGGCGCGTAGCCGAGGACGGTGAAGAAGCCCCAGTTGTAGCAGAGCGCGGTCAGGCTCATCACCAGCAGGCCGCGGTGCCGCAGCGCCCTGATCGGGTCGGCGATCGAGGTCTTGCGCGCCGGTTTCGGCTGCGGCTTCACCAGCGTGATCGTCGCGATCAGCGCGATCGCCATCAGCACGGCGACGCCGTAGAACGGGCCGCGCCAGCTGATGTCGCCGAGCAGCCCGCCGAGCAGCGGTCCGACGGCGATGCCGAGGCCGAGCGCGGACTCGTAGGCGATGATCGCGCCGCCGAGCCCGCCGCTCGCGGACGCCACGATGACCGCCAGCGACGTCGCGATGAACAGCGCGTTCCCGAGGCCCCAGCCGGCCCGGAAGCCGATGATCCCGGAGATGCTGCCGGACGTCCCGGCGAGCGCGCTGAACACCACGATCAGCACCAGCCCGGCGATGAGCGTGCGCTTGGCGCCGATCCGGCTGGACACGAAACCGGTCACCAGCATCGCGACCGCGGTGACCACCAGGTAGCTGGTGAACAGCAGCGTGACCTGGCTGGGCGAGGCGTGCAGGTCCTCCGAGATCGCGGGCAGGATCGGGTCGACCAGGCCGATGCCCATGAACGACACCACGCACGCGAACGCCACGGCCCACACGGCCTTCGGCTGCTTGAAGGGGCTCTGCGCGCCCGCGGACGGCTGACTCATTCGCACTCTCCGGAAGCTGGTGGTTCGGGGACGCCGAGGGCGGCGCCGGCCAGCCGGTCCAGGGCCGGCAGGGCCGCGGCGATCGCCGCCCGGTCGGACGCGGGCAGCCCCGCCAGCAGCTCGGCCAGCCGCTTGGCCTGCCCCGCCCGCCGCAGCGCCAGGTCGGCGCGGCCGGCGTCGGTGAGGTGCACCGCGACGACCCGGCGGTCGCCGGCGGGCGCGCGGCGCTCGGCGAGCCCCTGCCGCTCCAGCCGGGACACCAGCTGCGTCATCGCCGGCTGCGTGACGCCCTCCAGCGCGGCCAGCTCCGTCACCCGGCACGGGCCGCGGCGCTCGAGCGAGGCCAGCGTCGACACGGCCGTCATGGACAAGTCGCGGGGCAAAGACAGCGAGCGCATGAGCGAGTAGAGGCGGCCGAGACCGGCCGCCAGCTCCAGCTCGTCGAGCGGGGGCCGCGCATCCATGTCCCGATATATATCACTTGCTTCTATAAGGCGCCTATAGGTTTGCCTGGCTAAGTTCTTGTGATCTGCCGGACAAGCGGCGATCCACCGGCCGGGACGTCCCGGCCGGTGGATCGGTTCGAGCGGTCAGCGCGGTGCGGCTCAGCTGAGCTGGGCCATCTCCTTCTCGATCGCCCTCTGGTGCGCCTCGGCGTCCTCGCGCGCCTTCCGGGGGCTCCAGCGCCCGCTCATGATGAAGATGAACGGGATGAACACGACCTGGCCGCCCAGCGCCACGTACCACCAGGTCTGCCACTGCCCGGGTCCGTCCTTGGCCGCCTTCTGCACCTCCGCGCCGTGCTCCTTGAGGATCTTCAGCTGCGGCTGCGCCTTCGCGACCGTCTGCAGGCCGGCGACGCCGACCTCCTTCGCCGCCCGCGCCTGCAGCTCCGGCGGCGCCTGCCCGGCCGGGTACTTGGAGAGCTCGGCGAAGATCTGCGGGTGCGCCGTCGTGATCGCCAGGGCCTGCTGCGCCTGCGCGGACGCCACCTTCACCTCGGTGCCGTGCTCCACGATCGGCGTCACCGAGTCCACCACGATCGGCACGAACAGCGCCGAGCACGCGATCACGATCCGCAGGATCCAGCCCCACACGGCCAGTCCCGTCGCGGTCGCCGCCGGGTTGTGCTTCTCGACCGTCTCGGTGAAGCCCGCCATCCACGGCGCGTACGCCAGGCCGCCGAAGACCCCGATCCCGACGAACAGCCAGGCGAAGTCGTAGTAGCCGGTCTTCGGCTCGGTCGCCCACGCGGCGAAGATCGCGGTGCAGACCACCGAGCCGATGCCGCCGATGAGCATCAGCGGCTTGCGGACCTTCAGCCGGTCGGAGATCAGGCCGGCCACCACCAGCGCGATCGCGTTCGCCGCCCAGTACCAGTTGCCGAGCGCGTTGGTGCGCTGCTCGCTGTAGCCGAACGTCGCGGAGAAGTAGACGACGAAGTTGCCGACCGCCGCGTAGTACAGCAGCAGGTAGACGCTGATCGCGAAGGCCGAGCCGAGGACGTCCAGCCGCATCATCTGCCGCCAGCTGCCCTTCAGCTGCGCCTCGGGGTCGATGCCCCGGGCCCGCGCCTCGACCAGCGCGCGGTCGCGCATGGACACCATGACCTGGTCGCGCAGCGCCGGGGACAGCTCGCGCAGCCCGAACAGCGCGATGACGAACACCACGAGCGCCGCGATGCCCGAGTAGGTCAGCTCGTCCTGCCAGCTGGAGCTGTCGAGCGTGTGGCTGGTCACCGTGGTGACCACGAGGCTGCCGATGACCGGGCCCATGGTCCAGTAGCCCATGGCGGTGGCGCGGCCGAGCTGCGGGGAGAAGTCGCGGATCAGCGCGGGGGTGGCGACGAGCACGATGCCCTCGATGAGGCTGAGCACCGCGAACAGCGCCAGGTACACGCCCTTGTTCGGGGAGTGCGGCAGCACGAGCACCATCACGCCCGCGACGAGCAGGCCGTACACGACGAGGTTCGCGCGCCCCCACCGGTCGGCGAGCCCGGCGAACAGCGAAGCGAACGCGCCGATCGCGTTGCCGACCACCGACAGCATGATGAAGTAGCCGAACGTCATGCGGTAGTGCTCCATGATGGAGGTCGCCACCGCGTACTGGATGTAGAGCAGGTAGTACAGGACGATCGTGGTGATCACCACGATGCCGAGGTACAGGTAGCGGCGTCCCGTCTCCGGGTAGTGCGGCAGGTCCCGCCGCCACAGCCGTGCCGCGAGGCCGGGCGGTGCGTCGGCGCCGGGCGCGACGCCGTCGTTGGTGGACGATGAAACGGACATGTCAGGGACTCCTCCGGGCGCTGGTCTCCCCCGAGAACCGGTCCTGGGTAGGGCGCGGGGCGGCGGCGAACGCGGCGGCGCGTTCCCGGTCGTCCGCCCGCGCCGTGCCGGGCGCCCCGTGCGGGGCGCCGCCGGCGATGGCGGGTGCCCCGTCGGCGCCGCCGCCGTGCGGGACGGCGGGGCCGACAGGGCCGAAGACCTCCTCCTGCTCGATGCTCGTTCGGGCCGGCCGGACGCCCTCGTCCGGCGCGGTGCCGATGCGGCCGCGCGCCCGGCCGCGGGCGGGCCGGGGGTCGGTCGTCGTCATCGGTCGGTCCTTCGGCCAGGGTGGCGAAGCTCACGCCGCTTCGCGTCGTGCGGCAAAAGTAATGCCGCCGACGGAGAATGGCAATGGGGATTCGGCTATTGCATACCAACTGGTCGGTATGGTGTCATCGGCGCACTACTGCCCGCCTGGTGGGGGCGCGACCCGGGGCCCTCCGGCCCTGGACGGCGAGGGTTCCCATCTCGCAATACTGCGCCATACCGACCGGACGGTACAAGGGTTGATCGGCGAGGAGGCGTGCATTGCGGGTATTCGAAGACGGCGACGTCCCGGGCCTGCCGCTGGACCGGTTCCGGCGCCACGTCGAACGCGTCCTCCCCGGCGTCCTGTGGCCGGCGGACGCCGGGCCGCTGCGCGCCCGCGTCGTCGCGGGCGGCCGCTCGAACCTGACCTACGAGGTGACCGACGGCACCCGCTCCTGGATCGTCCGGCGCCCGCCGCTCGGCCACGTCCTCGCGACGGCGCACGACATGGCCCGCGAGCACCGGGTCATGACCGCGCTGGCCGGCACGTCCGTCCCCGTTCCCGAGACGTACCTGCTCTGCGAGGACCCGGACGTGCTCGGAGCGCCGTTCTACGTGATGGAGATGGTCGAGGGGACCCCCTACCGGAGCGCGGACGAGCTCGTCCCGCTCGGCGCCGAGCGGGTCGCGGCGATCGCCGGACGGATGATCGACACCCTCGTCGACCTGCACCGCGTCGACCCCGCCGAGGTGGGGCTGGCCGATTTCGGGCGGCCGGAGGGGTTCCTCGAACGCCAGGTGCGCCGCTGGAAGAAGCAGCTCGACGCCTCCCGCAGCCGGGACCTGGACGGCGCCGACGAGCTGCACGCGCTGCTGGCGGCGAACGTCCCGCCCGGGTCCGCTCCGGCGATCGTGCACGGCGACTACCGGCTCGACAACCTCCTCGTCGGCGCGGACGACCGGGTCGCGGCCGTCCTGGACTGGGAGATGGCGACGCTCGGCGACCCGCTGACCGACCTCGCGCTCCTGCTCGTCTACATGAGACGGACGGCGCCCGTCCCGGGGCGGCCCGAGGCGACGCACGCGCCGGGCTTCCCCGCGCCTGACGAGGTGGTGGCCCGGTACGCCGAGCGCAGCGGCCGCGACCTGTCGGCGATCGGGTTCTACGTCGGGCTGGCCTGCTTCAAGCTCGCGGTGATCTCCGAGGGCATCCACTACCGCCACCTGCGGGGGCAGACCGTGGGGGAGGGGTTCGGCGGCATCGGCGACGCCGTCGAGCCGCTGCTGCGCTCCGGCATCGCCGCGCTCGAGGAAGCCTGAGCCGCCGGGCCCTCGCGTTGCATACCAACCGGTCGGTATGTTGTCATCATGGCGTCCACGGAGCGGGCGCGCACCCGGCGGAGGAGGTAACGCGATGAGGACGTTCCACGGCATCGACGAGTACGAGAAGGCCGTCGGCACCCATCTCGGCCACAGCGAGTGGCACACGGTCACCCAGGAGCAGGTGGACGGGTTCGCCGACGCGACCGGCGACCACCAGTGGATCCACGTCGACCCCGAGCGCGCGAAGGACGGCCCGTTCGGCGGCACGATCGCGCATGGCTACCTCACCGTGTCGCTGATCCCCAGGCTGATGTCGGAGATCTCCCGGGTCGAGGGCCTGACGATGGGCATCAACTACGGCTCGGACAAGGTCCGGTTCCCCGCGCCCGTCCCCGTCGGGTCGCGGGTGCGCGCCGGCGCGGAGCTCGTCGCACTGGACCGCACCGCGCAGGGCGCGCGGGCCAAGGTCCGGGTGACGATCGAGCGCGAGGGCGGCGACAAGCCCGTCTGCGTCGCCGAGGTCCTGTCCGTGCTGGTCGCCTGACCGCCCCCGCATCCACCCCCGGAGACACCGCCATGATCCCCAGCACCATGCAGGACTTCCCCCTGTCGGTCGCCGCGATCCTGCGGCACGGCCGCCGCGTCTACGGGCGCAGCGAGTGCGTGACGTGGACCGGCGGCGGCGAGCCGCGCCGCGCGACGTTCGCGCAGATCGCCGACAACGCCGAGCGCCTCGCCGCCGCGCTGCAGCGGCTCGGTGTCCGGCAGGGCGGCCGCGTGGCGACCTTCTGCTGGAACGACCAGGAGCACCTGGAGGCCTACTTCGCGGTGCCCGCCATGGGCGCCGTCCTGCACACCCTCAACATCCGGCTGTTCCCCGAGCAGCTCGCCCACATCATCAACCACGCCGACGACCAGGTGATCATCGTCGACGACAGCCTCGTGCCGCTGCTCGCCCGGGTGGTGGACGAGCTGCCCGCCGTCGAGGCGTTCGTCATCGTCGGCGACGGCGACGGCGCGCCGCTCGAGGCCAACCGCAACGGCGCCCCCGTCCTGCGGTACCACGAGCTGCTCGCCGCCGAGGAGCCCGGCTACGAGTGGCCCGAGGTGGACGAGCGGTCCGCCGCGTCCATGTGCTACACCAGCGGCACCACCGGCGACCCGAAGGGCGTCGTCTACTCGCACCGCTCGACGTTCCTGCACGCCATGGCCGTGCAGTCGGCGTCGCTGGTCGGCATCACCGAGGCCGACCGGGTGCTGACGATCGTCCCGATGTTCCACGTCAACGCCTGGGGCCTGCCGTACGGGGCGTTCCTGTCCGGCGCGACGCTGCACATGCCCGGACCGTTCATGCAGCCGCAGCACCTCACCGAGTTCGTCGCCCGGGAGCGCAGCACGCTCGCGTCCGCCGTCCCCACCATCTGGAACGGCATCCTCGCCTACGGCGAGGAGCACGAGCTGGACCTGTCGTCGCTGCGCGCCGGCACGTCCGGCGGCGCCGCCGCGCCCCGCTCGCTGCTGGAGGCGTTCGAGGAGCGGTACGGGCTGCGCATCATCCAGGGCTGGGGCATGACCGAGACCAGCCCGCTCGGCGGCATGGCGTTCCCGCCGCCGGAGGTGGAGCCCGGCACGCCGGAGGAGATGGACTGGCGGCTGAAGTCCGGCCGCGTCGCCGCCGGCGTGGAGATGCGCATCGTCGACGACGCGGGCCGCGAGCTGCCGTGGGACGGCGAGTCCGTCGGCGAGATCGAGGTCCGCGGCCCGTGGATCACCGGCTCCTACCACCGCGACCCCGCGCCGGAGAAGTTCGACGGCGGCTGGCTGCGCACCGGCGACATCGGCACGATCGACGACCGCGGCTTCTACCAGATCACCGACCGCGCCAAGGACGTCATCAAGTCGGGCGGCGAGTGGATCTCCTCGGTCGAGCTGGAGAACCACCTCATGGGCCACCCGGCGGTCGCCGAGGCCGCCGTCATCGGCATCCCCGACCCCCGCTGGGACGAGCGGCCGCTCGCCTGCGTGGTGCTCCGCCCGGACGCCACCGCGACCGCCGCCGAACTGGCCGACCACCTCGCCGGGAAGGTCGCCCGCTGGCAGGTCCCCGAGTACTGGACCTTCATGGACGAGATCCCGAAGACCACGGTCGGCAAGTTCGACAAGAAGCCCCTCCGCACCCGCCACCAGAGCAAGGACCTGAAGATCGAACACATCGACCGCTGACCATTCCTAGCGCCTTGTAGGCCCGGCTGAACACGCCGACGGAAGGCCAGACCCCAGCCCCCACACGGGCAGGCACGCGGAGCGAGTGCAGCGAGCGCAGCGGGCCTGCCCGGCGACGGAGGGGCCGTTTCGCGCGGAGCTCTTGCGGAGCGGGAAACAGCCTGTCAACCGTGACGGGGGGTTCCAGGGGGGGCGTCCCCCCTGGGAAACTCGCCCCCCTGGGTGATGCCGTTCAGGAACAGGTCGACGTAGTGCTCGGCGATGGTGCGGGTCTTGAGGCGGCCGCCGGGGTGGTACCAGGCGCCGATCTGGTGGACGGTGCCGAAGAAGAAGAGGACGGCGATGTCGGCGGGCATGCTCGTGCGGAAGGAGCCCTCGCGCTGGCCCTCCTCGACCAGGTCGCGGAACCGCTCCTGGTAGCGGCGCCGTTCCGCGCGGACGGCCTCGCGGCGGTCGCGGGACAGCAGGTGGGTGGAGCGGAAGAAGACGGTGAAGTCGTCGAGGTAGAGGAACGAGGTCTCCAGGACGTCGAGGGCGGCGGCGCGCAGCCGCTCCCCGGCGGGCCCGGGGCCGTCGGCGATCTGCTCGAGCCGGCGCATCTGCAGGCCGAGGAGCCGGTGGTAGATCTCGTAGAGGAGATCGTCCTTGGAGCCGAAGTAGTGGTACATGGCGCCCTTGGTGACGCCGGCGGCGTTGACGATCTCCTGGACCGAGGTGCCCTCGAAGCCCCGCTCGGCGAACAGCCGGGTGGCGACGGCGAGCAGCCGGTCGGGCAGGGGCACGTCGTCGGAGAGCCGCCCCACTGAGGCCTGTGTCAAGACTCCACCTCCGTCCGGGGCCGGGCCCCGCGCCGCAACGCCGTCGCCCCTGATCAGCCGTCAGCCTACCGGGCGGGAACCCGGTCCAAGAACGGCGGCCGCCGAGGCGGGGGGAATCCGGCTGTTGACGGCGCCGCCCCCCCGATTCTATCTTCAGGGAAATCCGACCAGTCGGTATGTGCAAATGGCCTCGGGGGAAGTCGAGCGTTATCGTCCGGCGAGATGAGGCGACATGTCCGGCGGCCCGTCCCAACCCTTGGAACTACGTGAGGTGACCGTCCGCTTCGGCGGGCTGGTCGCGCTGGAGAAGGTGTCGCTGTCGGCGCCGCCGGGCCGGGTCACGGGCGTGATCGGGCCGAACGGGGCGGGCAAGACGACGCTGTTCAACGTCGTGTGCGGGTTCGTCCGGCCGCGGTCGGGCGAGGTGCGCTGGCGCGGGCGCCCGCTCGTCCGGCACCGGCCGCACCGGCTGACCCGGCTCGGCATCGCCCGCACCCTGCAGGGGCTCGGGCTGTTCCCCGGCCTGACCGTGCTGGAGAACGTGATGGTCGGCGCGGACCGGCACGCGCGCGCCGGTCTGGTCTCCGGCCTGCTGGCGCTGCCGCGCGCCGACCGCGACGACGCGGCGCTGCGCGAGCGGGCCATGGCGCGGCTGGACGAGCTGGGCGTGGCGGGCGAGGCGGCCCGGCGGCCCGGCGAGCTGCCGTACGGCGCGCAGAAGCGGGTCGCGCTGGCCCGCGCGCTGGTCGCCGACCCTGACCTGCTGCTGCTCGACGAGCCGGCCGCGGGCCTGTCGGCCGCGGAGATCGAAGAGCTGGCCGCGCTGATCAGGGGCCTGCGCGGCGGCCCCGCCGTGGTCCTGGTCGAGCACCACATGGACCTGGTGATGGGCGTGTGCGACCAGGTCGTGGTGCTGGACTTCGGCCGGGTCATCGCGGCCGGACCGCCCGCCGAGGTCCGCGACGACCCGGCCGTCCTGGACGCCTACCTCGGCGAGGAGGTGCGCGATGCTTGAGGTCGCCGGCCTCACCGCCGGCTACGGCGCCGTCCGCGCGCTCGACGGGGTGGACCTCACGGTCGAGGAGGGCTCGCTCACCGCCGTGCTCGGCGCCAACGGCGCGGGCAAGACGACCCTGCTGCGCACCGTGTCCGGCCTGCTGCGGCCGCGCGCGGGCCGGATCGCGCTGGACGGCCGGGACCTCGCGCGGCTGCCCGTCGAGGAGATCGTCCGGCTCGGCGTGGCGCACGTGCCGCAGAGCGGCGGCGTCATCACCGAGCTGACCGTCGAGGAGAACCTGCGGCTCGGCGGGCTCTACCGGCGCGACCGCGGCGCGCTCGCCCGCCGGGTGGCGCAGATGTACGAGCTTTTCCCGCCGCTCGCGCCCCGCCGGTCCCGCGCCGCGGCGACGCTGTCCGGCGGCGAGCGGCAGATGCTGGCGCTGGCCCGGGCGCTCACCGGCGCGCCCCGGCTGCTGCTGGTGGACGAGCCGTCGCTCGGGCTGGCGCCGCGGGTCGTCGCCCGGCTCATGGCGGTGCTGCGCCGGCTGTGCGACGAGGACGGCCGCACGGTCCTGCTCGTCGAGCAGAACGCGCGCAGCGCCCTGTCGGTCGCCGACCGCGCGCTCGTGCTCGACCTCGGCACGGTCGTGGCGGACGAGCCCGCCGCCGTCCTCGCCGCCGACTCCCGGCTCCGCCACGCCTACCTGGGGTTCTGATGGTCCGCTTCGTCAATCTCACGCTCGCCGGGATCACCCAGGGCGCGGTGTTCGCGGCGGTCGCGCTGGCCCTCGTGCTGATCTGGCGCGCCACCCGCGTGGTGAACTTCGCGCAGGGCGGCATGCTGATGTTCACCACGTTCCTGGCCTGGACGGTCGTGCACGACGGCGGCTCGTACTGGCTGGCGCTCGGCGTCGCGCTCGCGTCCGGGCTGGTGATCGGCGCCGTCGCCGAGCGGGTGCTGGTGCGGCCGGTGGAGGGCGGCCCGCCGCTGAACGCGGTGATCGTCACGCTCGGGCTGTACGTCCTGCTGCAGGCGGCCGCGGGGATGATCTGGGGCGACACCCCGCACTCCTACCCGCCCGCGTTCACCATCAAGGGGCTCACGGCCGGCGGGACGCGGCTGCTGCTGTCGCCGTTCGACCTGTTCGTCATCGGCGCGGTCGCGCTGGTGATGGCGGCGCTGACCGTGCTGTTCGTGCGGACCGGTCTCGGGCTGAAGCTGCGGGCCGCGGCGTTCGCCCCGGAGATCGCCCGGCTGCAGGGGGTGCGGGTCGGCCGGATGCTCACCCTCGGCTGGGCGCTCGCCGCGCTCGTCGGGTCGCTCGCCGGGGTGCTGATCGCCCCGTCGGTGTTCGTCGGGCCGTCCCAGTTCGACGCGATGCTGGTGTTCGGGTTCACCGCCGCCGTCATCGGCGGGCTCGACAGCCCCGCCGGCGCCGTCGTCGGCGGGCTGCTGCTCGGCTGCGCGCTCAGCTACGTGTCCGGCTACATCAGCTCGGACCTGGTCACCTTCGGCGCGCTCGCCGCGCTGATCGCGGTGCTGATGGTCCGGCCGAACGGGCTGTTCGCCGCCCGCACCGGACGGAGGGTGTGACGCCATGGGAGCCTTCCGCCTCACGCTGGTGCGCCACCTCGCGGGCGCCGCGGCCGGCCTGGTCGCGCTGTACGTCCTGACGACGTCCGTCGGCCCGTACCGGGACCTGCAGATCGCGCAGGCCGCCTATCTCACCTGCGCGGTCGCGGGGCTGACCGTGCTGACCGGGCTCGGCGGGCAGATCTCCCTCGGGCACGGCGCGTTCATGGCGGTCGGCGCGTACACGGCCGCGCTGGTGTCCGCGCACTGGGGCTGGCCGCTGGCCGCGATGCTCGCCGCCGCGGCCGTCGTCACCGCCCTCGCCGGGGTGCTCGTCGGCGCGGTCGCCGCCCGGCTCGAGGGCCCCTACCTGGCCGGGGCCACCCTCGCGTTCGCCGTCGGGCTGCCCGGCCTGGCGAACTACTCCCACCTCACCGGCCTGCTCGGCGGCCAGAACGGGCTGACCGTCACCCCGCCCGTCCCGCCGGCCGCGCTCGGCGAGACGTTTCCGCTGGAGCGCTGGCAGGCGTGGATCGCCTGCGCCGGCGCGGTCATCACGCTGTTCCTGCTCGCCAACCTCACCGGCGGCCGGTTCGGGCGGACGCTGCGGGCCGGCCGCGACGACGAGATCGCCGCCGCGCTGTGCGGGCTGCGCGTCGCGCGGCTGCGGATCGCCGCGACGGTCGTGTCCGCGGCGTGCGCGGGCCTCGCCGGCGGGCTGCTGGCGGTCGTGGCGAGCCTCGCCGCGCCCGGCGCGTTCCCGCTCACCCTGTCGCTGCAGCTCATCGCGGCGGTCATCATCGGCGGGCTCGGCACCCTGCCGGGCGCGGTGTGGGGCGCGCTGATCCTGGTCTTCGTGCCGTCGTGGGCGTCCGACGCGGCCTCCTCGTCGGGGCTGTCGCACGACGTCGCCTCGAACCTGCCCCTCGCCATCTACGGCCTCGTCCTCATCGCGGTGACGCTGGCCTTCCCGCGCGGCCTCCAGGGCGGCCTGCGCGACATCGGCGGCGCCGCCCGGCGCCGCCTCCCGCCGTCCCTCCGGCGGTTCGCGCCGGGCGGCGGCGCACCGGGGGTCCCGGCAACGCACCGAGGAGGAGCAGATGAGCCGACCACCGACCAGGCGAGCGCCCCGGACCCGGACCCTGAGGGTGCGGGCGGTCGCGACGATGACGGCGGCGGTGCTGGCGGCCGCGGCGAGCGGCTGCGGCGGTAGCGGCGACGACAGCGGGTCGTCCGCTCCGGGCGTCACCGCCACCACCGTCACCATCGGCAGCCACCAGCCGCTCACCGGTCCCGCCGCGCCCGGCTACAGCGCGAACTCGGCGGCGTCCAAGGCGTTCTTCGACTACGTCAACGCCCACGGCGGCGTGCACGGCCGCAAGATCGTCTACAAGTACGTCGACGACGCCTACAACCCGACCCAGACCGTCAGTGTGGTGCAGAAGCTCGTCCTGCAGGACAAGGTCTTCGCCGTCTTCAACGGGCTGGGCACGCCCACGCACTCCAAGGTCGTCGACTACCTCAACGCCCAGCGCGTCCCGGACCTGTTCGTCGCGTCCGGGTGCGGCTGCTGGGACGAGCCGAAGAAGCACCCCCAGACGTTCGGCTGGCAGGTCGACTACATCCGCGAGGGCAAGATCCTCGGCGACCACATCCAGAAGACCTACCCCGGCAAGAAGGTCGCCTACTTCTACCAGAACGACGACTTCGGGCAGGACGGCGTCAAGGGCCTCGACAAGTACGTCCCGTCCGGACAGGTCGTGTCGCGGCAGAGCTACCAGCCGGGCGCGACCGACGTCAGCGCGCAGGTGCAGGCGATCGCGCAGGCGAAGGCGGACGTGGTCGTCCTGTTCAGCATCCCGACCTACACCGCGCTGTTCCGGCTCGCGGCCCTGAAGCTGGACTACAAGCCGACGTTCGTGGTCAGCAACGTCGGCTCCGACCCGATCACCCTCGACGGCCTGCTGGAGAGCTTCGCCAAGTCCGGCGGGACGAAGCTGCAGGGCAGCCCGCTGATCCAGGGCATGGTCACCGACGGGTACCTGTCGTCGCCGGGCGACGCGTCCAACAGCTGGATCCAGCTGTTCAGGAAGATCCACGACCAGTACATCCCGAAGCTGCCGTTCAACGGCAACATCGTGTACGGCATGTCCGCCGCCTACACCTTCGTCCAGGCGCTGCAGAACGCCGGGCGGAACCCGACCCGCAAGAGCCTCGTCGACGGCCTCGAGAAGACGAAGCTGACCGGCCCGGGCCTCATCCCGTTCGCGTTCAGCGCGCAGTCGCACGCCGGGTACACCGGCGCGCAGATCGGCGTGATCAAGGGCGACGTGGTCGTCCCGCAGGGGCAGCCGCTGACCACCGACGACGGCGACGGCCCCATCCAGCCGTACACCGCGCCGCAGCCGCAGGCGCCCGCGAGCGGCGTCCCGGCGGGGGGCTGACCGACCCCGCCGCCGTCTCCGCGCGGACCGCCCCCCGCGCGGGACGGCGGCGGGCCCTCACCAGTCGTCGAGGTCCGGGTGCTCGTCCCGGATCCGCTCCTCCAGGAAGCCGAGGTCGGAGCGGCGCCAGCCGATGACGCGCAGCAGGGAGATCTCGTCCTCGTCCAGCACGTCGATCCTGGCGCCGGCGTCCAGCAGGGCCCGGACGAGCGCGGGCGGGCCGTCCTCGAACACCACCACGTGCAGCGGCGTCCGCCCGCAGCCGTCGCGGGCCTCCAGGTCGAGGACGGGCAGCAGCCGGGGCAGCAGCGGCTCCCAGTCGAGCATCGGCAGCGCGTGCAGCAGCGTGCGGCCCCGCGCGTCGCGGACGCGGGGATCGACGCCGGCGTCCAGGAGGGCGAGCACGGCGGGGGTGTCGCCGTGCTGGACCCGCGCCAGCAGCTCGCGCCGCTGGGCGTCCAGCGCCTTCGGCAGGCGGCCGCCCGCCCGCCATGCCCGGTCGGCCGCCTCGCAGCCGCCGACCGCGCCGCCCAGCGCGAGCAGCGCCCGCTCGCGCCGCCGCTCGCCGTCGCCGTGCGGGACGCGCAGCTCGCCGTCGCGGAAGGCGACCTCGTGCCATTCGCCGCGGCACCGGATCCGGACCGGGCCGGGCAGGTCCGGCCCGGGCGGGCCGCCGGGGCCGGTGAACGCGCGGGCCGGCGCGAGCGCCTCGCGGACGAGCGGATGCAGCTCCTCGGCCGGGACGGCGCCGTGCCGCAGCGCCTCCACGTCCGGCGGCATCCGCCACGCCGCGTCGGCGAGCACCGGCGTCCCGTCGCCGAGGTCGGCCCGGGACGCCAGCTCCACGCCGAGCCCGCCGCCGGACAGGCGCAGGACGACGCCCACGTGCTGGTCCGCCGGGATCCAGAACGTCTCGCCGTGCCCGCGCTCCGCCAGCCGCCCGATCTCGTCCGCGAGCCGCGCGGGGGCCAGCGGCAGCCGGGCGAGCACGTCGACCGTCTCCACGACGCCGCCGCCGAGGTACTCCGCCAGCTCGACGCCCGACTCGTCGACGGCGATCCCCGCCGCGGCGCACGCGCCCGGCACGTCGCCGGCCTCGTGCAGCAGGACCGCCCACTCGGCGTGCGCGGCCGGGTCGTCCCGGCCGGGGTCGGCGGACGGCAGCAGGCCCGGCGGGCGGGGCGTTCCGTCCGGCTGCAGGAACGGCGCGCGCAGGGCGTCGCCGCCGCAGCGCTCCCGCAGCTCGCCGGCGTGCCGGACGTCCCACAGATGGCGGGCGGTGTCCCACTGGTGCCGCACGTTGTGCCACACCGACAGGTAGGGCAGGTCGGTGTTGAGGTACGGCCAGTCGTCGGTCGCGACGGCGCCGAACCGGAGGGTGAGCCGCTGCGGCCCGTGGACGAGCTGGCGCGGCGTCGTGACGTGCAGGGTGCGGCGGCGGTCGTCCGGGTCGGCGGACAGCACCAGGGCCTGGTCGGGGACCAGCGTCGTCCGGCCGCGGCCGGCCCGCGGCGCGTGCCACCGCAGCAGGTCGGGCGCCAGGTGCCGGAGGTCGTCCTCCAGGGCGGCGGCGACCTCGCCGCCGTGCTCGCGCGCGACGTCCGCGAGGTCGAAGGCGACGTCCACGTTCGCCGCCGCGCACGCCCCTCGCCAGTCGCCCGCGAGCCGCCGCTCGGTGGCCCGCTCGATCATCCAGCGGGGGACCGCGTAGCGGCGGATCCGCCGCAGCCGCGACGCCTCGTCCGGCCGGAACGCGCGCGGGGCCGCCCGCGTGCCGATCACCGTCACCGCGTCCCCCGTTCCCGCGCGCCGTGCCCCGCGGCCCGGCGCGGACCGAGGCTGGGGTGGCAAGGCCGGTCGGATTCGAACCGACGTCCTCCAGCCCGCTGTAAGGCGCGACGACCTCTGCGCTACGGCCTTGCCGCAGCGCAGCCTAGCGGCCCGGCGGGACGTCCGCCGCCGGATCAAGATCTTCCGCCGCCCTGGAACTGCGCGCCGCCCGAGGGTTGAACGCTCCTGACCGGGAAGGAAGCGGGCGAACGGGCCGTCCGGACGAACAGGGAGCGGGGATGGGCATCGTCTCGCCCGGATTCCACGGCAGGCGGCGGCAGGGGGACGTGAAACTGCCGCCCGGCCAGTACCTCACCGACGACTTCCCGGTCCTGTCCGCGGGGCCGACGCCCCGGATCGACCGGGACGAGTGGGAGTTCGTCGTCACCACCGAGACCGGCGACCGGCGCCGCTGGACCTGGCGGGAGTTCCGGGCGCTCCCGTCCGAGACGCCGACCGTCGACATCCACTGCGTGACCAAGTGGTCCAAGCTCGGCACCACCTGGACGGGCGTCTCCCTGGACACCCTCCTCGCGGACATGGACACGGCGGCCGACCACGCGCTCGCCCGGTCCTACGGCGGCTACACCACCAACCTGCCCCTGGAGGACCTGCTGGACGGGCGGGCGTGGCTGGCGTACCGCTTCGACGACGAGGACCTGCACCCCGAGCACGGCGGCCCGGTGCGGCTGCTCGTTCCGCACCTGTACTTCTGGAAGTCGGCCAAGTGGGTCCACGGCCTCGACCTGCTCACCCAGGACGAGCCCGGCTTCTGGGAGACGGCCGGCTACCACGACTACGGGGACCCATGGCTGGAACAGCGGTACCAGGGCGACTGACCCGGCTGGAGTGGCGGGTGGCGCGGCTCGCGGAGACCCGCGACGAGACGCCCACCGCGCGGACGCTCGTGCTGGACGTCCCCGGCTGGCCGGGCCACCTCGCGGGCCAGCACGTCGACGTCCGGCTCACCGCCGCCGACGGGTACAGCGCCCAGCGCAGCTACTCGCTCGCCGCCGCGGCGGACGGCGACCGCGTCGAGCTGACCGTGCAGAACGTCCCGGACGGCGAGGTCTCCCCGTACCTGACCGGGGTCTTCGCGGCGGGCGACCCGGTCGAGATCCGCGGACCGGTCGGCGGCTGGTTCGTGTGGCGGCCGGACGCCCCGGCGCCCGTCACGCTCGTCGCGGGCGGGGCCGGGGCGGCGCCGCTGATGGCGATGGTGCGGTCCCGGCGGGCGGCGGGATCGCGCGTCCCGTTCCGCCTGGTGTACTCCGTCCGCACGCCCGGCGACCGGTGGTACGCCGATGAGCTGCGGCGCCCCGACCCGGGCGTGGAGGTCTTCCCGCTGTACACGCGCGCCGCGCCGGACGGCTGGCCGAGGCCGCCGGGGCGGCTGGCGAAGGGTGACCTCGCCGCGTGGGCCTGGCCGCCGGAGTTCGACCCGGCCTGCTTCGTGTGCGGGCCCACCGGCTTCGTGGAGGCGGCGGCCGACCTGCTGGTCGCGCTGGGCCACGACCCCCGCCGGATCAAGACCGAGCGTTTCGGGCCGACGGGAGGCTGACATGGGACCGGACACGGGAGCGGGCGCGGGCACGCGAGCGGAGGCCGTCGTCTACGAGGACACCGGCGCTTACCAGGACGGCAACGCGCTCGCCGGGCCCCTGAGCGAGGTGTTCGGCGTGGACGTGACCAGGGCCGCGGTGCGGTGCACCGCGTGCGGCCTCGCGGGACCGCTGCCGCGCCTGCGCGTCTACACGCACGCGCCGGGCGCCGTCGCCCGGTGCCCGCGATGCGAGCACGTCGTCCTGCGGCTGGTCCTCGGGAACGGGACGGCCTGGCTCGACCTGCGCGGCACCGTCGGCCTCCGCGTCCCCCTCGCCTGACGCCCCGCGCGCCGGCCGCCCATCGACCTCACCGTAATGCCCAGGCGCGGGCGGTTCCCGGGTTCTTGCCGCGAAAAAGGCGGCGATCGACCACCCCCTCATGGTCGTCGTGAACGATCGTGGGGAGGATGATCGGTAGGGGGTGGTGCGATGGCAGAGGCGGGAGGAGCGGCGTGACCCGGTGCGAGGCGGCCCCGTCCGGTGCGCGCGAGGACGAGCGCGGGCGCGCGGCCGCGGCCGCGCGCGAGATCGCCGCGGGGCTGGCCGTACTGGCGGTGTACCTGGCCTTCACGCACGCGTTCGCCGGGGCGCGGGCCGTCAGCGACGCCCACGGCCGGTCGCTGCTGGCCCTGGAGCGGTGGGCGCACCTGGACGTCGGGCACCAGCTCAACGGCGTGCTCATCCGGCACGGGTGGCTCGGCGCGCTGGCCGCGTGGGAGTACGCGACGACGTACGTGCTCGCCACCTTCGGGTTCGTCGGCTACCTGTGGTGGCGGCGCAGCCCCGCCTACCCGTGGGCCCGCAACATGCTGATCTGGATCACCCTGATCGCGATCTGCTGCTTCGCGGCCTGGCCGTCGACGCCGCCGCGGCTGCTGCCCGGCGAGGGGTACACCGACATCATCGCGCTGCACCATCCGCCCGCCACCTGGGGCACCGGCGCGGTCTCGGCCGGCGCGAACCCGTACGCGGCGATGCCCAGCCTGCACATCGGCTGGGTGGCGTGGATCGGCGTCGCCGCCGTCCGCGCCCGCTGCGGCGCCGCCGTCGCCTGCCTGTGCGCCCTGCACCTGGTGGTCACCGGCCTGGTGATCGTCGCGACGGCCGCGCACTACGTGGTGGACATCCCGGGCGGGCTGCTGCTGGTCCCCGCCGCGGCGGGCGCGGAGGCGCTGCGCGCCCGGCTCGTCCGGGCCGGGGTCTTGAGGGGCCTGCTGCCGGGGCACGATCTCCGGGGGGAGGCGGAACCGGACGCGCCCTCCGCCCCGCC
>NZ_WBMS02000003.1:0-222764 GCF_008923205.2 Actinomadura physcomitrii
TGGGCGGGTACGGGTACACGCGGGAGTTCCCGGTGGAGCGGATGATGCGCGACGCCAAGATCACCCAGATCTACGAGGGCACCAACCAGATCCAGCGCATGGTCATCGCCCGCCAACTCCTCAAGTAGCCCCGCGACGCCCCGCCTCCCCCTCCGCGTTTCGAGGCCGGCGCGGGTGGGTGACGGCGAAGGGCTGTCGCCGCCGCGGGAGTGCCGTCAGGATGGGGGTCCGGTGGTCCATCCCGGACAAAGGGAGTGCGCATGAGCGGAACCGGCCCCGCGCCCGAAATCGACACGAGCGTCTCGCACGTGGCGCGCATCTGGAACTACTGGCTGGGCGGCAAGGACAACTATCCCGTCGACCGGGAGGTCGGCGACCAGATCCTCGGGATGCTCCCGGACGTGGCGCGGCTCGCCCGCGCCTCCCGGCTGTTCCTCAACCGGGTCGTCTGGCACCTGGCCGCCGAGGCGGGCGTCCGCCAGTTCATCGACATCGGGACGGGCCTGCCCACCGTCGACAACACCCACGAGGTCGCGCAGCGCGCCGCGCCCGGCGCGCGGATCGTCTACGTCGACAACGACCCGCTGGTCCTCGCGCACGCGCAGGCGCTGCTCACCAGCACCCCCGAGGGCGTGACCGCCTACATCGACGCCGACCTGCGCGACCCGGAGCGCATCCTGGCGAAGGCCGCCGAGACCGTCGACTTCGACCGTCCGGTCGCGTTCACGCTGATGGGGATCCTGGAGTTCATCACCGACGACGAGCAGGCGTACTCGATCGTCCGGCGGCTGCTGGACGCGGCGCCGTCCGGCAGCTACCTCGCCATGTACGACGGGACCAACGTCGTCCACGGCGAGGCGTCGGACCGGATCGTCGAGGTGTGGAACGCCTCCGGCAACGCCGGCCTCGTGCTGCGCACGCCCGAGCGCATCCGGCGCTTCTTCGACGGCTTGGAACTGCTGGAGCCCGGCGTCGTCCCGGTGAACGAGTGGCGGCCCGAGGTGACCGTCGGCACCGAGCCGGAGCCCGTGGACGCCTACGGCGGCGTCGGCCGCAAGCCCTAGCCGCCCGGCCCCCGCCCGCCGGGGGATCCGTCCGCGTGCCGCAGGATCTCGGTGATCGCGAACGCGGCGTCGAGCCGTCCGCCCTGCACGGCGGCCTTGTAGTAGACGAGCGCGACCTCCCCGCCGGCCCTGTCCCCGCTCCGGCCCGCCCGGTCGCCGAGGTGGTGGGCGTGGCAGGCCGCCTCCCGCGCGTCGAGGCCGTCCGGCGAGGCGTCCAGCAGGTCCAGCGCGCCGGGATGGCCGGCCGCCGCGGCCTCGATCAGCAGCGGGACGGCCTCCCCGCCGCGCGCCGGGTCGGTGCCGAGCAGCACCGCGACCCGGTAGAGCGCGTCGGCGTCCCCGGCCGCGGCGCGGCCGAGCAGGCCCCGGCCGTGCGGGCCGTACCCGGCGACGGTCGCCCGCTGCGACTCCGTCAGCCGCACCGGCCTGGCCGGCTCCCCGTCCGGCGGCGCGAGCGCGCGCTCCGGCGCCTCCCGGTCCGCGGACCGGGGCGAGGGGACGTCGTCCCGGACCGCCGACCGCGCGGCGCGCAGCCGGGCCTGCCAGCCGGGCAGCGACGCGGTGCCCGGATCGTCCGAGCGCACGCCGGTCTGCCAGGCGCGCCGCTGGCAGCACAGCACGAAGCTCGCCACCCAGGCGGCGGAGGGAAGCCGCTTGCGCCGCCCGGCGAGCACGTCGAAGATCCCGGTCGTCGACAGCGACGGCAGGTCGCGGCGGCCGTACAGCTCGCCGAGGTGCTCGGAGACCTCCGCGAGTTTGCGGTACGGCGGGCGGTTGCAGGAGTCGTAGAGCGCGTTGAGCGCGCCGATGAAGTCGTCCGGCCCGGCGGGCCGCGAGGCATCGTCGATCATGTAGGTCGCCTTTGCCGGCAGGGATCTGACCTGTCCGCCTTCATGCTGCCAGCCGGACGGCCCCGCCGTGGCCGGTATCGCCATCACAGGTCGCGCACTATCCGCCACAGGATCGACTGCGTCGCGGCGGCGGGCGCGGCGGTCAGCACGAGCCGGTTGATGGTGTGCCAGTACGGCACCGCGTCCGGCCCGGACGGGTACACCGCCCCGTTCAGCCGCTCCACGTACACGACGTCGGGCAGTTCGGGCTGCGGCGGCCGCAGCAGCGTGAACGAGCCGCCCGCGACGGGCGGCGCCTCGGCCGCCGCCAGCGGCAGCACCTGCAGGGTGACGTGGGGCAGGTCGCAGACGTCCAGCAGGTGCTCGAACTGCGCGAACGCGACCGCCCGCCCGCCGCGCCCGCGCCGCAGCGCGGCCTCCTCGATCACCGCCCACAGCCGCGCGGGCGACGGCCTGTGCAGGATCCGCCGCCGGACGGCCCGCAGCGCGGCGAGCCGTTCGGCCTCCCCGGCGGGCCGGTGGTCCTCGAGGAGCGCGCGCGTGTAAGCCTCGGTCTGAAGCAGGTCCGGGACGACCTGCGCCTCGTAGGCGCGGATGAGGCCGGCCGACTGCTCCAGTTCCAGGTACGGTTCGTACCAGGGCGGGACCACGTCCCGATACGCGGCCCACCAGCGGGGCGCGTTCGCCTGCCGCGCGAGGCCGAGCAGCGTCGCGAGCGCGTCCCGGTCCGCGCCGCCGTAGGCGGCGCACAGGTCGGCGACCTCGCGCAGCCGCAGCACCGCCCGGCCGAGCTCGAGCCGGCTGATCCACTCCCGCGGGCGCCGGAGCACGGCCTCGGCGTCCTCCAGGCTGTGGCCGCCGGCCTCGCGCAGCCGCCGCAGCTGGGCGCCGAGGACCATCCTGGCCACGGTGGGCCCGGCCTCCCACTCCTCGTGGAAGCCGCCGCCGGCCTGTTCGGCCGCAACTGTGCTCATGCCTTCCTTCGCGCGGACGACCGTCGGGCGTTTCCCACGAACGCTAGCCCAGCGCGGCACGGCGTGTCCCAGGGTTCGCAAGGCGGCCCGGCGCCGCTACGCCGGCCGATAAACGGGGACCTCCCCGTTTAATCTCCCCGGAAGGAACCTCATGCCCCTCACCACCGAGGACCGGCTCGCGATCACCGACGCCATCTCGCTGCACGGCCACTACGCCGACGGCGGCGAACTCGACCGCATGGCGGAGCTGTTCACCGAGGACGTCGTCCACGACGTCACCGCGCTCGGCTTCGACCGCATCGAGGGCCGCGCCGCGCTGAAGCAGGCCGCCCTGGACCTCGGCGACGGCAACCCGCTCGCCCACCACGTGACCAACGTCGTCGTCACCGGCGGCGACGGGGACCGTGCGCACGCCGTCTCCAAGGCGATCGCCGTGCTGGCGGACGGCCGCTGCGGAAGCGCCGCCTACGAGGACACCCTCGTCCGCGACGGCGACCGCTGGCTGATCAGCCACCGCACGATCCGGCCGCGCCGCGCGCCCCTCACCCCGTGACGCCGGCCGCTCCGGGGCCGGCGGCCCGCGCCGATTAGCATGATCGAAGCCGCCGGAGTCCACCTGTGAGGAGCGGTTCGTGCACGAGATCGCCGTGTTCAGCGGGAGCGCCCACCCCGAGCTCGCCGCCGAGGTCTGCGCCCATCTCGGCGTGCCGCTGAGCCCGGCCCGTGTCTCCCGGTTCGCCAACGACTGCCTGGAGGTCCAGCTCCAGGCCAACTGCCGCGAGCGGGACGTGTTCCTCATCCAGCCGCTCGTCGCGCCCGTCCAGGAGAACCTGGTCGAGCTGCTCCTCATGTGCGACGCGGCGCGCGGCGCGTCCGCGAGCCGCATCACCGTCGTGATGCCGCACTACTCCTACGCCCGCTCCGACAAGAAGGACGCGCCGCGCATCTCGATCGGCGGCCGCCTCGTCGCCGACCTGCTCGTGGCGTCCGGCGCGTCCCGCGTCCTCGCCATGACGCTGCACTCGCCGCAGGTGCACGGCTTCTTCTCGGTCCCGGTCGACCACCTGCACGCGCTCCGCGAGCTCGCCGAGCACTTCCGGCGGTACGACCTGTCGCGCACCACCGTCGTCTCGCCGGACCTCGGCAACGCCAAGGAGGCCGCCGCCTTCGCCCGGCTGCTCGGCGTCCAGGTCGCGGCCGGCGCCAAGCAGCGCTTCTCCGACGACCGCGTGCAGATCAGCTCGGTCATCGGCGAGATCGCGGGCCGGGACGTGATCGTGCTGGACGACGAGATCGCCAAGGGCAGCACCGTCCTGGAACTGCTGGACCGGCTGCGCGAGCTCGGCCCCCGCACGATCCGCATCGCCTGCACGCACGGCCTGTTCGCCGCCGGTGCCCTGAAGCGGCTGTCCGCCGAGCCGGACGTGCTGGAGATCGTCTGCACCAACACCGTGCCCGTCCCGGCCGGCGAGCGCGGCGGCAAGCTCCGGGTCCTGTCGATCGCGCCGGCCCTCGCCGAGGCCGTCCGCCGCATCCACAACGGCGAGTCCGTGAGCGCCCTCTTCGAGAACCCCCACCCCTGACCCCCGGCGGGCGGGGTCAGAGGAGCATGTCGCTGCCGCCGGACTCCTCTTCGCCGTCGGTCGTGTGCTCGGGTTCGAGGTACTCGTCCTCGGGCCAGAGCTCGTTGGCGAGGAAGGCGAGGTACTCCTCGTCGCCCGGGTCGAGTTCGGCGGTCATGGACTCGGGGTGGACGCGGCCGGGGCCGGCGTCCGCCGCGGGTTCGGCGGTGGCGGGGTCGGCTCTGGACGGCTCGTCCGGGGCCGGGGGCGCCGCGGGACGGAGCAGGCACAGGCCGAACAGGGCGGCCACTGACACCAGGACCAGGACTGTGATCACGACACCACCCCGTCCTTTCGCGGTCGAGTTCCACATGACTCTTACGTAAGTAGCAAAACAGTTGAACGCTACCTGGACGACCTATCGGATGGGAGCCGACATGCGGGCCGCCGGAGACAATGGCGCGGTGGAGTCGCACGGAGCGGTCGACGCGCGGGCCCGCGAGCTGGCCCGCGTCGTCTGGGACCACCTGGTGCTCACCGGCCCCCTCTCCAAGGCTGACGCGATACTCGCGCTGGGGTGCCACGACACGCGGGTGGCGGCGCACGCGGCGAGGCTTTGGCGTGCGGGATGGGCTCCGGTGGTGGTCGTCACCGGCGGGCGGGGCAAGATCACTTCGGGGTGGACGGAGACGGAGGCGCGGGTTTTCGCGCGTGTGGCGCGCGCGGAGGGGGTTCCGGACGCGGCTCTGCTGCTCGAGGAGACCGCTGCGAACACGGGGGAGAACATCACCGCGACGAGACGGTTGCTTGACGGACGGCTCGATCTGCGGAGCGGGATTTTGGTCGCCAAGCCGTACATGACCCGGCGGGCGCTCGCCACGGCGCGCAAGCAGTGGCCCGAAGTGACCTGGATCGCCGCGTGTCCGGACCTCGGGTACGAGGCGTACGGGGCGGGGGACGACGAGCGGCGGTTCATCGAGCTGATGGTGGGCGACCTCCAGCGGATGGAGGTGTACGCCGAGCTGGGGTTCCAGGTGCCGATGCCGGTTCCGGCGGCGGTGTGGGCGGCGTACGAGGAGCTGGTGGGGCTCGGATACGACCGGCACGTGATCAGGTGACGGTGGCACAATCGGACGCATGGCGTCAGTGGCCACTTACTGCCGGATCTGCGAACCGCTCTGCGGCCTGGAGGCCACCGTCGAGGACGGGAAGGTCGTCCGGATCCGCCCCGACCGGGAGCATCTCGTTCTGCACCTCGGTCATCGCGATGCCCTTGGGGCAGGCTGCCGTTCCTGCAGAACCACCTCACCCCGTACGGGGCGTGGACGGAGCCGGTCGTCGCGCCGCGCGGGGAGGCCCGTCAGGAGTGGGAGATCATCGACGCGCTGGCGCGCCGGATGGGGCTCGGCGTCGGCGCGTTCCCGCTGCAGCGGCTCGCGCACCGGCTGGGCGTCCGGCCGTCTCCGCGGTTCCTGGCGGACGCGCTGCTGCGCACGGGCCCGGCGGGGGACTGGTACGGGCTGCGCCGGCTCCTCGGCCGGCGCGGCGGGCTCAGCGTGCGCCGGTTGCGGAAGGCGCCGCACGGTGTCGTCCTCGCCGAGCACCAGCGGACGGGGCCATCAAGCCGCAGCACGCAGGCACCACTTCACGCAGCGCCTGCGCCTCCAGGTCATCCAGATCTAGCTATGTAGTACTAGGCGGCGGTCGTCGGGCGGTGCGGTGCGATCACGCGGCCGTCGGGCAGCAGCTCGCCGGTGTCCTCGAAGACGACGATGCCGTTGCAGAGCAGGCTCCAGCCCTGCTCCGGGTGGGCGGCGACGGTCTTTGCGGCCTCCCGGTCCAGCGCGTCGGGCCGAGGGCACGGCGGCTGGTGCGGGCAGGACGGGGCGCGTTGGTCGGTCACGGGTTCCTCCACGGACGTCCCTGTGATTAAGGACATAGTGGAAGCCTGCCGCCGTTCGTCCGAAATATGCAAGTCGATGGGGGATTCTTTACCGTTCATCGCGTGTGGCGCCGGACAAGTTGGGGCATATTGGGACGTTCAGCGCAGAAGACCCTCGTCCGGTTCGCCGCCGTGGTCGACGTCGAGCCCGACCACCGACAGGCATCCGGTGCAGATCCACTCGGCGATGACGGCCTCGGAGTTCATCCCGTGCGCCCGGTAGGGGCGGTCGACCCAGCGGCGCCGCATCCCGTGCCCGCACGAGGAGTGCAGCAGGCGCCCGCAGGTCGGGCACGGCCAGACGTCCTCGCAGCGCCGGTCGCACTGCGGGCACAGCGGCGACTCGTAGTGCTCGGCCGGGTCGGGGAGGCCCAGCTCGTCCCGCCACTCGTGCTCGAGGTCGAGGTACTCGTCGCCCGGCCAGTGGTGGTCGGCCAGCCAGGCCAGGTACTCCTCCTCTCCAGGGGCGAGCACGGCCGTCAGCGACTCGGGGTGCTCGTCGCGCGGGCGGTGTCGGCGCTCGGCACGCCGCGCGGTGGCCAGCAGGGTCAGCAGGCCGAGGAGCGCGGCCGCTGCCAGGCCAGTCGCCAGGGGCATCGCGGCGTCCTTACATGATCTTGTGGCGGGAAGGTCCGATCATGAATTCACTTCACAAAACCCTGCGAACGGTACAAGAAAGGCTCTTAACGGAAAAGTCGATCAGAAAAGAATCTTCGCCTGGACCATGATCGGCACGGGACCGAAACCCGCCTCGGGTACCGTCCGGAACCCGTGCGGCCTGCGGGAACCGGGGCGTCCGAGCGTCGCCGAGGCCGCGCGGACGCCGCCGCCGGTTTCACTCTCCGCTGAATCCGGCCTCTCCCGCCGCCACGCCGGGAGCCGCGCCGATGATCAGTCCTTGCGTCCCATCACCGCCACCATCTGGCTGTGCAGCGGGTGCTCCAGCGGGCCCTTCGGCCCGTTCGGGCGCCACTCGGTCACGTTCGCCACGCCCGGTTCCAGGATCGTCAGCCCCTCCATGAACCCCTCGATCTGCGAGGAGTGCCGGAAGTAGGACCCGCCGAGCCCCGACTGCAGGATCCGCTTGGCCTCCTCGACCCGCGGGTCGTCGCCCGAGTCGTGCAGATGCGTGAGCATGACATGGCTGCCCGCCGGCAGGAACGGGTGCAGCGCCCGGACGACCGCGGCCGGGTCCCGCTCGTCCGGGACGTGGTGGATGATCGCGGCGAGGATCAGCCCGACCGGCCGGTCCAGGTCGATGAGCCCGGTCAGCGCCGGGTCTGTGAAGATCTTCGCCGGCTCGTACAGGTCGCCCTGGATGAACGTGGCGACGCCCTGCTCGGTGAGCAGGGCCCGGCCGTGCGCCAGCACGATCGGGTCGTTGTCCACGTACACCACCCGGGCGTCCGGGTTCGCCGACCGGGCGAACTGGTGCACGTTGGACGACGTCGGGAGCCCCGACCCGATGTCCACGAACTGGTCGATCCCGATCTCGCCCGCCAGGTACTCCACCGCCCGCCCGATCGCGACCCGGTTCCCCTGCGCGACGACCGGCGCCTCCGGGACGAGCTCCATCACCATGTCGGCCACCTCACGGTCGGCGGCGAAGTTGTCCTTGCCGCCGAGGAAGTAGTCGTACACCCGGGCGAACGTCGGCGTGGAGGTGTCGATGCCGGGAGGCGCGCTCTCCGGGAGTTCGTCGGCCACGTTTGCGGCTCCTTCTACTGGACCCCGCGGCGGACGCGTCGGGGCGGAACGAGATGGCCCAAGATTAGGCCTCTCCGCTGTGCCCGGCGGGGTTTTCGGGGCTTTGCCCGCACTTTTGGCACGGGGTGCGGTTTTCCGCGGGGGCGCGCCTGCGGCGCGCGACCGGACGGCCCGGCGGTGCGCTCCATGGTGGCGGCGGCGCCCGGTTCCTAGCGTCGGGGACATGATCGAGACGACGTACGCGACCGCACGCCGTCGAGACCGCCGCGTACTTCGTGGTCTGCGAGGCCGTCACCAACGCCGCCAAGCACTCCGGCGCCCGGCGGGTACGCGTCGAGGTCGCCGGATCCGGGACAATGATCGGCGTGCGCATCGAGGACGACGGGACCGGCGGAGCCGACCCGTCCGGCGGCGGGCTCGCCGGGCTGGCCCGCCGCGTCGCCGCGCTGGACGGGACGTTCGCCGTGCACAGCCCGCCCGGCGGCCCCACCGTGATCACCGCGGAGCTGCCGTGCGGGTGATGCTGGCCGAGGACTCCACGCTGCTGCGCGAGGGCCTGGTGCGGCTGCTCGCCGAGGAGGGCCACGAGGTCGCGGCGGCCGTCGGCGACGGCGACGCGCTGATCGCCGCGGTCGAGGCCGGCCCGCCGGACGTGGTCGTCGTGGACGTCCGGATGCCGCCGACGCACACCGACGAGGGCCTGCGCGCCGCGCTGGAGATCCGCCGCCGCCGGCCCGCCGTCGGCGTCCTCGTCCTGTCGCAGTACGTCGAGAAGCGCTACGCCGCCGAGCTGATCAGCGCGGACACCGCCGGCGTCGGCTACCTGCTGAAGGACCGGGTCGCGCAGGTCGAGGAGTTCCTGGACGCTCTCGACCGGGTCGGCGCCGGCGGGGCCGCGTTCGACCCGGAGGTGGTGCGGCGGCTGCTGGCGCACAGCACGCACGCCGACCCGCTGTCGCGGCTGACCCCGCGCGAGCGCGACGTCCTCGACCACATGGCCCAGGGCCCACGAACGCCTCGATCGCCGCGCACCTGCACGTGTCGCAGAGCGCGGTGGAGAAGCACGTCAACGCGATCTTCGACAAGCTGGACCTGTCGCACGCGGCCGGCTACAGCCGCCGCGTGCTGGCGGTGCTGCGCTACCTCGGCTCCTGAGAGCCGATGACACGGGAGGAGACGACCATGGTCGGCACGCTCGACTGGGAACCCGCCGCCGGGCGGACGGACCTGCTGGCGGACCCGGTGGCGGCCGCGATCGGCGGCGTCGCGGACGCCGAGGCCGCCGCGATCGATCCGGAACTGGCGGACACGGCGGCGTTCTGCGAACGCTACGACGTGCCGCTGGAGGTCAGCGCCAACTGCGTCGTCGTCGCGGCCAAGCGCGGCGGCGAGGTGACGTACGCGGCGTGCATGGTCCTCGCGACCGGCCGCGCCGACGTGAACGGCGTCGTCCGCAGGCACCTCGGCGCCCGCAAGGTCTCGTTCGCGCCGATGGACCAGGCCACCTCGCTCACCGGGATGGAGTACGGCGGCATCACCCCGGTCGGCCTGCCCGCCGGCTGGCCGATCCTGGTGGACGAGGCGGTCGCCGCCGCGCCCCGCGTCGTCATCGGCAGCGGCCTGCGCAAGTCCAAGATCCTGCTGCCCGGCAAGGCCCTGGCCGGCCTGCCCGGCGCCGAGGTCATCGCCCTGGCGCAGTAGACGGGCCGTCCGGGATCGCGCCGACCCGGTAGGCGGTGCCGCCCGCGGCGCGGGCCCGGTCGAGCAGCACCCGGTCGGCGGCGAGCATCTCCGCGACGGGCGCGCAGCCGGGGGAGGCGGTCTTCAATACGCTGAACAGCACCGGCTCCGGCGGCGCCGCGAGCATCGGCACGTGCCCGACGCGCAGCGCCTTGACCAGGACGACGCCGCTGAACCCGAGATCGCGCGGCGTCATCTCCTCGAGCGTGGCCTCGATGACGCCGGCGGCGCGGTCGCGCGGCAGGAACACCATGACCCACGGGTGCGGCCGCGCCCACTCGCCGAGCGCGACCAGTTCCTCGACGTCGGGGCGCATGCGGTCGGCGAACGCGAGGAACGGCGCCTCCTCGGTCTCGGTGGTGCCCGGCGGGACCGGGCCGTCCCCGTACAGGGTGGCCTTCAGCTCGTACCGCCACCCGTCCGGTGACGGCTTGGCCTGACCGGAGACGTCGTCGGCCGCGATCCCGCCTTGCAGGCGCAGCAGGGCGGCCGCGTCCGGGCAGGGGATCGTGCAGGTCAGTATCCGTTCCGGGGCCGGGACGAGGCGCAGCGTCGCGGTCGTGATCACCCCGTGCCGGCCGAGCCCGCCCCGGACCGCGTCGAACAGCTCCGGCCGGACGCTCGGCGAGCACGCGAGGACGCGGCCGTCCCGCACGACGTCGAGGGCGACGACGTTGTCGGCCTGCGTGCCGTGCAGGTGGGAGGTGCCGCCGACGCCGGCCGCCGAGACCGTCCCGCCGACCGTCACGTCGAGGAAGTCGGTCAGCACGGGCGGGGCCAGGCCGAGCGGGAGCGTCGCGGCCAGCACCTCGCGCCACGTCGTCCCGGCGCCGGCGACCGCGTGCCCGGGTGAGACGTCCCGGACGCCCGCGAGGCCCCGCATGTCCAGGCATATCCCGCTGGTCAGGGACTGGCCGGACGTCGAGTGCCCGCACCCGCGCGGGACCGCCTCCAGCCGCCGCGCCCGCGCCTCCCGCAGCGCCTCGGCGACCTCGTCCGCGCCGGCCGGCCGCACCACCCGCGCCGGTGCGCGCTCCACGATCCCGCCGAAGTCCCGCATGGAACCGAGCGTCCCAGCCCCGCCGCCGCCCAGGGAACCCCGCCAAGGGTTCGGGCACTGTGCCCCTTCTGCGGTCGAGGCGCTGCTCAGCGGGCGCGGAGGCGGTCGGCGACGCGCGTCAGGGCGTCCCCGAGCAGCTCGATCTCCGCCTGGGTGAGGACGTCGATGAGGGCCTCCCGGACGACCTCGCGGTGGCCGGGGCGGACGCGGTCGAGGGTCGCGGCGCCGTCCTCGGTGAGCTCCGCCCACACCGAGCGCCGGTCGGACTCGCAGCCGGTCCGCTTGACGAGCCCGGCCTGCTCCAGCCGGGTGATCTGGTAGGTGAGCCGGCTCTTGGAGATCATCACCTCGCGCGCGAGGTCGGACATGCGCAGCCGGCCGCCGGCCGCCCCGCGCAGCCGCACCAGCACCTCGAACTCGGCGTGCGACAGCCCGCCGTCCTGCTTGAGCTGGCGCTCGATCTCGTGGTCGAGCAGGTGGCCGGCGGCCAGGAAGGCCGTCCAGGCGCGCAGCTCGGCCGGGCCGAGGGCGTCCGCCGCGTCCGTCATGGCGGTGATCCTAGTTGACCTGGATCCGAGTCGAGGTTTTCAGATGGTCTGCGTTTGAACGAAACTCCCCGGAAGCGCGCGCGTCTGATTCGTCCTCTGGCGGGCCCTCTGCGTAATTTCCATGCGCGCGGACCTCCGGAGCGTCAGGATGGCGCCATGGACGAGTGGGAGGCGTTGACGGCCGAATACGCCGGTCTGGAGGCGCGGCTGGCCGATCCCGGCGTCCACAAGGACTTCCGGCGCGCGCGCAGGCTGCGCCGATGCCTGAAGGCGCTGCGGCCGCTCCACGAGGACGCGATGCGCCTCCGGTCGCTTCTGGGCGATCTGCGCGAGGCTTGGGACCTGGCCGCCGACCCCGCCTGGCGCGCCGAGGTCGACCGGATCGAACGTGAGGCGGCGTCTCTGCGAGCGGACCTGAGCGCCGCCGTCGCCGCCCGTGATCCCTTCGACCCTTACGACGTGATCGTGCTGATCGAAGCGGAGGCGGGCGATCGCCGCCGCCCCGTCCAGGCCGTCGTGGAGACCTATCGGGAGCAGGCGCGCGCGAGGGGCTGGCGCGTCGAGCACCTCTACAACGACCCGCCACCGGACTGGGCGACGCTGGGCATCGCGGCGGGGGAGCAGGGGCCCGGCCCCTGGTCCGTGCTGAAGGACGGCGGCGGGCTTCGAACGGTGCGCACTCCTGGTGGCGCCGCCACCGCGCACGTCACCGTCCTGCCCGAAACGACGATGCTGCGAGTGCTCCACGAGCCGACCGGCATCGGCGCCTACGGACGCGACCCCGACCCCGCGCGCGCCCAGGGGAACGCCATGCGCATCGTGGCGGCGCAGCTCGCGGCGCTGGAAAGCGCTCCGGAAGGCCGCTACCAGACGGTTCCGCAGCCGCCGGGCGGTCATCTGAGCCTGCGCGCCGCGGCCACTGTCCCCAAAATGTGATCTACGCAACTTTTGCTGTGCGATTCGGAGGGAAGGTGACATTCCGGTAAACAACCGTCACCAGGCTGGAAAGGGATATGGTCCGGTCCAAAACCCGGGCCCAGGGCGCCCCGCCTTCCTGACATCCCGCTTTGCTGTCACCGGGTCTTTACGTCGAAGTGACACAATGTTCCCGATGACCGTTTCTGGGCATGGTGATGGCCGAGAGTTCCTGGAGAGGCGGGTCGCTGGTGTCGCGCGGTAGTGAGTTCGTTGTGGTGGCCAATCGGCTTCCGGTGGACCGGAGCGTCGGGGCGGACGGGGTTCCGGCGTGGCGGCGCAGCCCGGGCGGGCTCGTCAGCGCCATCGCCCCGGTGATGCGGCGCAGGAACGGCACGTGGATCGGCTGGACGGGCGCGCCCGGCGAGGAGCTGGAGCCCTTCGAAGAGGACGGGATGTCGCTGCATCCCATCGCGCAGTCCGCGGAGGAGGTCGCGCTCTATTACGAGGGGTTCTCCAATGCCACGCTGTGGCCGCTTTATCACGACGTCGTCGCCCCGCCCGTCTACGACCGCACCATGTGGGACGCCTATGTGCGGGTGAACCGGCGGTTCGCGGAGGCGGCGGCGAAGGTCGCGGCCGACGGCGCGATCGTCTGGGTGCAAGACTACCAGCTCCAGCTCGTCCCGGCGATGCTGCGCGCGCTCCGCCCCGACCTGCGCATCGGCTTCTTCCTGCACATCCCGTTCCCGCCGGTCGAGCTGTTCTGGCAGCTGCCGTGGCGGCGGCAGATCCTCGAGGGCCTGCTCGGCGCGGATCTGGTCGGCTTCCAGCTGCCCGGCGCGGCGGCGAACTTCGTCCGGCTGTGCCGGCGGCTGCTCGACACCCGCTACGCCAAGCAGGACGTGTTCTGGGACGACCGGGTCGTGCGGGCCCGCGCGTTCCCCATCTCGGTGGACGTCGGCGAGCTGAACGACCTGGTCGGGCGGCCCGAGGTGATCGAGCGCGCGCAGGAGATCCGCGGCGACCTCGGGGACGCGACGGTGCTGCTCGGCGTCGACCGGCTCGACTACACCAAGGGCATCACCCAGCGGCTGCAGGCGTTCGGCGAGCTGTTCGGCGACGGCCACCTCAAGCCGGGCCAGGCGGTGTTCGTGCAGATCGCGACGCCGAGCCGGGAGCGGGTGGAGCAGTACCAGCTGCTGCGCGAGGAGATCGAGCAGCAGGTCGGCCGGATCAACGGCGAGTACGGCGAGATCGGGTTTCCGGTCGTCCACTATCTGCACAGCTCGTATGACCGTTCCGAGCTGACCGCGCTGTATCTGGCGGCGGACGTGATGGTCGTCACACCGCTGCGCGACGGGATGAACCTGGTGGCCAAGGAGTACGTGGCCTGCCGCCGCGACCTGCGCGGCGCGCTGGTGCTCAGCGAGTTCGCCGGCGCCGCCGCCGAGCTGAAGCGGGGCGCCTTCCAGGTCAACCCCTACGACATCGACGGGCTGAAGGGCACGCTGCTGGCCGCGCTCAACGCCGAGCCCGGCGAGCAGGCCCGGCGGATGCGCTCGATGCGCCGCCGCGTCATCGAGCACGACGTGGACCGCTGGGCGCAGGACTTCCTCAGCGAGCTGGAGCGCCCGGTCCGGTCGGTGCCGTCGCCGGTCAGCGTCGCGGAGGGCTGACCCGCAGGTCGAAGGAGGCCCACACGGCCTTCCCGCCGGTGGACAGCCGGGCCCAGCCCCACGCGTCGCTGACGCCGCCCACGACGAGCAGCCCCCGGCCGCCCTCGATGAAGCGGTCGGGGTCGTTGGGCAGCGCCTCGGGCGCGCGCGCCCCCGGGTCGGTCACCGTGACGACGAGCCGCCGCGGGTGCCCCACGAGGACGACCTGGATCGGGCACAGCGGCAGCGGATGGGGCAGCCCCTCCAGGCCGTGCCGCAGCGCGTTGGTCACCAGTTCGGAGACGGCGACCATGACGTCCTCGGCGCCCTCGCCGACTCCCCACTCGCGCAGCGTGGCCTGGGTGAACTCGCGCGCCGTGCGGGGCGCGGTGATCTCGGCGGGCAGGACGCGGCGGGCGGTGCGCGGGGTGCCCGCGTGGGCGGCCGGCCACAGTCCGGCCAACCCGGGCGCGGTCGCCGGGGCGCTCGCGGGAGCGTTCGGGCGCGCGGGCGCCTGCGGGGCGTCCTGCCAGGGCGCGTGCACGGCGTGCCGCGGTCCGCGGCCGCCCACGGCGGCGCGGGCCGCGATGTCGTCTGCCTGGTCAACGGTCATTTCTCGAACCTCGAAGGCGTGCTGGGTCGGTACCGGCGAGCGTTCGCTATCTTGCTCCCCAAGTCGTGCAGATGCAAGACCGTCTGCATGAACGAATGCAAGAACGAATGCACGTGCATCTCGTACCATGGTGTGGGGTGGGGCGAGATCGCGGCCTTCCCGTCGGGGGAGGCTGAGACGCCTGAGGGGGCACTAACGATGAACGGCCACCAGATGCCGGAGTGGCGCGACGGGCTGGTCTGGCAGAAGAGCCGGCGCAGCAATCCCAGCGGGAACTGCGTCGAGATGGCCGAACTCCCGAACGGGGAGATCGCCGTGCGCAACTCCCGGGACCCGGAGGGGGCCGTGCTCGTCTACACGCGCGAGGAGGTGGAGGCGTTCGTGGGAGGGGCCAAGGACGGCGACTTCGACCACATGCTGGTCTGACCGTCCAATACCGAACGGGATTCCATTCTCCCGTCCGGCCCGGTAGCGTGCGGCCATGCACCTGGGGCAGGTAGCCGCACAGACGCCCGACAAGCCCGCCGTGATCATGGCGGGCTCCGGCCGGGTCCTCACCTTCCGGGAACTGAACGACGCGTCCAACCGGCTCGCGCGACTGCTCCACGCGGAGGGGCTCCGGCCGGGCGACCACATCGCCTTCATGCTGGAGAACCACCCGCTCTACCTGGCCATCGCCTGGGCCGCCCAGCGGTCCGGGCTCTACTACACCGCCATCAGCTCCCGGCTCCAGCCTGAGGAGCTCGCCTACATCGTCGGCAACTGCGAGGCCAAGGCCTTCATCACCAGCGCGGCCATGGAGGCCGCCGCGCAGGACCCGCCGGACGTGCCGCTGCGCCTCATGCTCGGCGGCACGGCTCCGGGCTACGACTCCTACGAGGAACGCGTCGCCGCGCACCCCGCCGAGCCGATCGAGCACGAGTGCGAAGGCTCGGACATGCTCTACTCCTCGGGCACGACCGGCCGCCCCAAGGGCGTGAAACCGCCGCTGACCCGGGCGCCCATGGGCACCGCCGGCCCGCTCCACATGCTCATCACCGGGCTGTTCGGCGCCGGCGAGGACTCGGTCTACCTGTCCCCGGCGCCGCTGTACCACGCCGCCCCGCTGCGCTACTCGCTGGTCTTCCAGCGGTGCGGCGCCACCGTCGTGGTGATGGAGAAGTTCGACGCCGAGCAGGCCCTCGCCGCGATCGAGAAGTACCGCGTCACGCACAGCCAGTGGGTGCCGACCATGTTCATCCGGATGCTGAAGCTCCCGGACGAGGTCCGCGCGAAGTACGACCTGTCGAGCCTCGTGTGCGCCGTGCACGCCGCCGCGCCCTGCCCCGTCCCGGTCAAGGAGCGGATGATCGACTGGTGGGGCCCGATCCTGCACGAGTACTACGCGGGCACCGAGGGCAACTGCTTCGTCTACACCGACTCCGAGGACTGGCTGGCGCACAAGGGCACCGTCGGGCGCCCCATCCTCGGCGAGGTCCACGTCCTGGACGAGGACGGCGCCGAGCAGCCGCCGGGCACGCCCGGCACGCTCTACTTCGGCGGCGGGCCGGAGTTCGAGTACCACGGCGACGAGGCCAAGACCGCCGCGTCCCGCGACCCCTGGGGACACGGCTGGACCACCCTCGGCGACGTCGGCCACGTCGACGAGGACGGCTTCCTCTACCTCACCGACCGCCGCTCCTACATGATCATCAGCGGCGGGGTGAACATCTACCCGCAGGAGGCCGAGAACGTCCTCGCGGTGCACCCGAAGGTCGCCGACGTCGCGGTGTTCGGCGTGCCCGACGCCGAGATGGGGGAGGCGGTCAAGGCCGTCGTCCAGCCGGCGTCCATGGCCGACGCGGGCCCGGAGCTGGAGGCCGAGCTGATCGCCTACTGCCGCGGCCACCTCGCCCACTACAAGTGCCCGCGCTCCGTCGACTTCCGGGCCGAGCTGCCGCGCCACCCCACCGGCAAGCTCTACAAGCGCCTGCTCCGCGACGAGTACTGGAAGGACCAGAGCGCCACGACCGCCTGACCGCGCCGTTGGAACAGTCCACAGACGGCGCTGAGCGGCCCGGGAACGGCAGAAAGCCCCGATCCGGGAACAGGTTCCCGAACCGGGGCTTCGCGGACGTCAGGGACGCCCTAGTGCATCGCGATCGGCACTTCGGCCTTCTCCGCAGCCGCGGTGGCGTCCGGCCGCTTGCGCGGCAGGAGCAGTGCCGGGATGAACGCCAGCGCCAGCAGCGCCACCGCGTACCAGTAGGTGTGCTGGAACGCGTCCGCCATCGGCCCGGCGATCTTGTCCATGGCGGCCTCCGGGATCTTCTGCCCGGGCTTCGTCTGGCCGCCCCCGCCGAACGGCTTGAGGTTGGACGCCAGCTTGTTGGCCAGCAGCACCGAGATCAGCGCGGTGCCGAGCGACGTCGACACCTGCTGGATGATGTTCAGCATCGTGCTGGCGCGCGGCACCTCGTCGTGCTCGAGGGTCTGGATGGCCGCCGCCATGGTCGGCATCATCGTCAGACCCATGCCGAGACCCATCACGAACAGCACCCCGCCGAGCGCCCAGAAGGACGTGTCGGCCTCCAGGATCGCGGCGAAGCCCGCCACCGACAGCACCACCACGACCATGCCGACCAGGACCACCCGGCCGGGCCCGATCCGGTCGGTCAGCTTGCCGCCGACCGGCATCGTGACCATCGCGCCGAGGCCCTGCGGGGCCAGCAGCAGGCCGGAGTGCAGCGCGCCCTGCCCGCGCACCGTCTGGTAGTACAGCGGCAGCAGCAGCATCGCGCCCATGAACGCCGCCATGAACAGCACCATCGTGCCGGACGCGGCGACCACCGAGCGGCGCTTGAGCAGCCGCAGGTCGATCAGCGGGCTCTTGGCGTTCAGCGCCCGGAACACGAACGCGATGACCAGGACGGCGCCGATCACCGTCGGGATGAGCCCGTCCGGCTTGGTGAAGTCCTTCAGCTCGGCGCCCTTGGCCAGGCCGTAGATCAGGGAGGCGAGGCCGGGCGACAGCAGGATGAGGCCCAGCACGTCGAGGCGCTCGGTCCGCTGCGGCTGGTCCTTCTTCAGGATCCGCGCAGACAGGGCCAGCGCGACGATGCCGATCGGCAGGTTGATGAAGAAGATCCACCGCCACGACACGTCGTCGACCAGCCAGCCGCCGAGGATCGGGCCGAGGATCGGGCCGAGCAGCATCGGGATGCCGACGACGCTCATCACCTGGCCGACCCGCTTCGGGCCGGCGGCCTGCGTCAGGATCGTCATGCCGGCGGGCATGATCATGCCGCCGCCGAGGCCCTGCAGCACCCGGAACACGATCAGCGAGGTCGCCGACCAGGCCAGCCCGGCCAGCATCGAGCCGATCACGAACAGCCCGATCGAGATCATGTAGAGCCGCTTGGTGCCGAACCGCGCCGCCGCCCAGCCGGTGATCGGGATCACCGTGGCCAGCGCGAGGGTGTATCCGGTCGCGACCCACTGGATGGTCGCCAGCGGGGCGTCGAACTCCTTGGTCAGGTCATTGATCGCGACGTTGACGACCGTGACGTCCAGGATGGACATGATGGCGCCGAGGACGACGCACATGGCCACCGCGAGGACGCCGCGGTCCAGCCCGCCTCCTGGAGGCGAGTCCTCCAGCGGGCCGTCCGCCGTCTGCGAAGACGCGGGAGCGGTCAACTCTCTTCCAATCGTCGGGGCCCGTGCACGCGGGCACGCAGGGACCGTGGGAACGTTCTCGGGGATACCGCAGCAAAATACTGCAGAGACTGACACTTTCGCCAACAAGTAAACTTCGCGGCCTTCGGAACTATTCCAAGAGGGTCTAGCGGTCCGGCCGGGGTCTGTGCTGCTCCCCGGCCTCCACCGTCCGACCTCGACCGCGCTCGAGGTCAACACAGTGTGACGCATCCGACATCGAGGTCTCCCCCTTCCCGCGGCGCTCCGAAGCGGACGCACAGGCAGACCGGCACACCACGAAGAACTCATCGCCCGTACGCCGAAATTTCCCCACAACTTTCCGTAACCGCCCCGCCCCCGCTCGGCTCAGGCTGACGGCCTGTCCCTCAGGAGACCTTCAGCCGCCGCCCCAACGCCTCGGCACCCCGCACCTCCTGCCCTGCGGCGATGTGGACGGTCAGCCTCCGATTGGCGGCCAGCGGCGACAGATCCAGCCCCGGCGCGGCATGTGCGAGGTGAAGGACTCGAAGGCTGGCCAGCGACGCGAGCGGTCGAAGATCGGTCAGAAGGTTGCATCTCCGAAGCCGGAGCGTGGTGACCAGGGGAAGATTCCGCACTGGCTCGAGATCGCTGATGCTGGTTCCGTCCAAGCTCAGGTACGTGAGCCTGGTCAGCGATGCGATCGCATCGAAGTCTCCTGCATGACGGCAGCCATCGAGAGACAAGTACCTGAGGGGAAGTCGCGCGACCGCCCGGAGGCCTGTCACCCAGTCGCATCGGTTCAGATAGAGCGACTGGAGAACGGGAGCGGCGTCGATCGCGAGGTCCGCCAGCGGGGGTGCCTTGGCTACGGCGTCCAACTGCTGGGGGCGCGCCACGATGAGTCGCCCAGCGTCGGGGAATTTCCGTAGGACGCGGTCGGCGAACTCCTCGGTATCGAAGTACTCCCATGCCCTCGCCACCTGTTCCTGCACTTCCCACCGCATGTCGGAGGCGTATCGCGCGAGCACGTCCAGAGCTTCCGGCCCGTTGATCAAACCGGTAGCGTGGACCGTGGCCTTTGCGACCGCCTCCGTGAGGCCGTCCAGGTTTCTGGGAAAGCGGCGTAGGACGGGGTCGCCGGCGGTGGCGAGGGAGCGGGCGGAGGCTTCGTCGCGCGGCGGGATCAGGTCGTCAAGGCAACGATCGAGGTCTTCGCGCAGGTCGTCGGGGACGGACGGGAGCGTCTCCAGGCAGGCGACGGCCACCAGTTTGAGCGTGCGGGCGCGACGCTTCTCCGTGCGGGCTCGGCTCAGGATGCCAGTGAGGAGTTCCTCACGGAGGGGTTCGTTGGCGTGGCCGGCGGCCATGATGACGGTTTCGCGCCAGGTGTCGCGGTGGGCGTTCTGGATGAGGAGATCCATGTCGCCGAGGTCGGCGGCCTGCTTGGCGGCGAGGTACTCCTGGACGGTCCGGTGCACGAAGTCGATGCGTCCGGGCACCGGTTCACGGAGAACGCCGCTGCGCTGGAGCAGTTCGTCCAGTACCGTCTCAGCCGGGACGCGGACTTGCGGCATCGAGGAGAGCCGGTCGGCGACGAGGCGTTCGACCATCGTCTTGGGGAGTTCGACGCGGGCGCTGGTCGAGAGCTGCCAGGCGATGTCCTGCAGAATCCGGATCTTCTGGTCGCGTTCGAGCACGCTCGGGATGCCGCGTTTGGTGTCCCGTGTCTCTAACAGCATGTCGAGGGCGGCCGTGTAGAGGCCCATGCGGTTGCGGGGGAGCGCCTCGCGGTCGAGGTTGAGCGCGCAGAGCATCGCGGCGAGCAGGGGGCTGGACGCGAGGGTCCGCAGATGCGGGGCGGCCTCGAACCGTGCCAGCAGCCGGGCCTCGTACGCGGGCAGCCGCTCCGGCGTGCACGGGATGTCGGGGCAGTCGCGGACGGCGTTGTGCCAGTGCTGGACGAGCGTCCGCACATCCGCCGGATTGAGCTGTTCCAGAAAGGCGGTCGCGAACCCCTCGGCACGGAGCCAGTCGGAAGCGGCGGCGGCCGGGCGGGAGGTCACGATGACGCGAATGCCGGGGAACTCGGTGACGAGTCCTTGCAGCCATTGCCGGACGGTCTGCCGCTGGCCGCTCGTCACCTCGTCGACCCCGTCCACGAGGAGCAGCGCCCGTCCGGACAACAGCCGCCGGTGCACCCAGCCGCGCGGCATGATCCCGGCGAGGTTGCCGGCAACGTCGTCGAGGAACTCTTCCGGACGCGGCAGCGCGCCGCCCGCATGGCTGCGCAGCTTGATGAGGAACGGCACGGAGCCGTTCCAGTCGCTGAGCGGCCCGGCGAAGGATCCGCGCGCCGCCGTGATCGCGATCCAGCGCAGCAGAGTGCTCTTGCCGCCGCCCGCCTCGCCGCGCAGCAGCATCAGCCGGTGCTCGCCCAAGGCGGCCTCGACGCGGACGGCTCCCGTCCGCACCTGGTCGCGCCATTCGCTCAGCGGGACGGCATGCGGTGCCCGAGATCGGTTGCGCGCGCTCTCATCGGACACGTTCAGGCTGATGTAGGCGACGCTCAACGTCGTCTGCGGGCGTGTGAACCGTTCGAATCGGATGCCGAAGAGTTCCAGCGTGTCGAGGGACTCGCTGATGGACGCGAGGTACCGGCGAGTGAATTCCGCGTCGTCGGCCTCGCCCTCGGGGGCGGTGAGCGTCCGCGCCGGAAGCCGGGTCAGGACGGCCGCGACCTGGTCGGCGAGCCCGCTGAGCCGGCCGAGCATCTCGGCGGACGCGCGCGGCCCGAACTCCGGTAGATGAACGACGATGCGCGCCAGGCAGTCGCAGCACTCGTCGAGCACGACCTCGTAGAGGTGCGCGCCCGCCTCGCCCAGTTCGAATTCCGCCCGGCGCGCCGGGAGCCGTGACCGCAGGTTCCGTGCGAGCTTGACCGGGTCGGCGTCCGCCGCGAAGAAGGCGTCGTCGGAGAGGTCGGCGTTGTCGAGCGTGCGGACGACCTCGAAGAGCGCGGCGTCGCGGTCGCCGTCGGTGAGCCCGCCGAACTCGTTGCCCGCGAACGTCAGGAGCCGTTCGGCGACGGAATCGGCGATGCCCTCGAACTGCCGCTGGACGCGCCGCCGCTTGAGCTCGTCGGGGAAACCCGTCCTGATCAGTTCGGTGAGGTCCTTGCCGGCGGCGTCCCGGGTGGAGCGTCCGGCGAGCCATCGCCCGACGGCCAGCCGCGCCACCGATGCCCCCACCCGCAAAGCGGCAACCTCGACGGACATGGCACCTCCGCTTCACCCGGATGAGCCATTATGGCGAGAACGCCGTCTCACGCGACCGCCATTGTCCGGTCCTCGTGCGTTTTCGGAGCCTCTTGCGGTATATGGACGAATCCCTGGCGCCGTCGCGAGGCGACCGAAACCCTCAGGTCAGGGCGGTACGCCGCAGGACATATCCCGTCGTATCCATGCTTGACGATTCCCCAGTAGATGTCCTCGGAGACCGCGAGAACGAGCGGTGAGCTGGTCGCCCGCAGACATTTCTTCAGTCTCGGGGCGTCCAGTAAACGGCAGGCCAGGTCGATGGCCTCGCCAAACGGTCCGTTCTCGTCCCGGTGGATCTCGCCCGCGTGCACGACGGCTCGAAGGCGCATGCACCTGCTCGGCCGTTCCGCCGTCGAAATCGACTCGTTGTAGTCGGCCAGCTGCCGGGCGAGGGTCGGGACGAGACGGGAGAGCAGCCGGGTCTTCGGCAGCTCGTCGACCGGATGGAACAGGGCGAGGACGCCGTCTCCGCGGTCTTCGAACGGATCGCACCACCGCTCGTCGATGCCCGCGGACGCCATGGCCCGCTTCACCTGGCCGTAGATCTGGCTCCGCAGTTCCTCCTTGATCGGGTTCGTGCGGAGCACCCCCGTCGAGTTCTCCAGATCGACGGCCAGAATGCTTCTGTGCACCGGGTTGCCGCTCACCTGAGCGCCCCCAATTTCGCTCTGCTGTTAGATCCTCCGGCAATAGTCTGCAACCGGTTCTCGGAGCCGTGCAAGGTGCACGGCGACATGCATGGCCGGTGGATGGTCTCTGTATCCATCTGGCCAGGTTGACGACATCCGGTGAGACAGGATGATGTCAAAGGTGGGGAACCGCTTTTCCGCGAGGTCTGGTGATCCGGGGAGCGCGCGGTTATCGTTGCCCTGCAACGTGCAGATCGGCCCGGGCCGGAAGGCCGAACCGATGCGCCGGGAGGCAGGGTGGCTGCAGCCCCGACCGTCCGCCGTCGTCGCCTCGGCATCGAGTTGCGGAGGCTCCGCGAACGCTTCGGCGGCACGGTCGAGGAGACCGCGGCCCGGCTGGACTGGTCCCCTTCGAAACTGAGCCGCATCGAGAACGCGCGGATCGGCGTCCGCGTCTCCGATGTACGCCTGCTGCTGGAGCTTTACCGGGTGGGGGAGGGGCACAAGGGAGAGATGCTGGCCCTCGCGCGGGCCGCGACGGAACAGGGCTGGTGGGCTGAGTATCGGGACGTCATGGCCGGCGAGTTCGGCACCTTCGTCGCGCTGGAGGACGAGGCGCGTACCGCGTTCACCTTCCAGACGTACGCGGTGCCAGGGCTTTTGCAGAGCCGGGATTACGCGCACCGGATTCTGAGCAGTGGGCGGGCCATCGCCGTTTCCACGCCGCGTCAGATCGAGCGCCGCCTGGACCTGCGCATGCGCCGTCAAGAAGTGTTGCGCCGCGACGATTCATTGAGCCTTTCGGCCGTGGTCGACGAGTCGGTGCTCCTCCGGGCCATCGGAGGCCGGGACGTCATGCGAGCGCAGATGCTCGCTCTCCTCGAAGCGGCCGCTCTGCCGAACGTACGCGTCCACGTTCTTCCGCTGGGCGTGGAAAGAGAGCCGATCTTCGCGGACGACTTCACGCTTCTGGATTTCGCCCCCGCGTACGATGTGACCTTTCCGGACGTCGTCTACTTGGAGAGTCTCTCGACCACGGCGGTTCTTCAGCGCGACGACGTCACGCACATGTACCGGCTCTGCTGGGAGTCGCTCAGGTCGGTCTGCCTTTCCGCGGACGAATCGCTGCTCCGGATATCCCGGGCCGCGGAGCACTGGGGAGGATCCGGCCCGGGGAGCTGCGCGGACGCGTGATCAGCGTCGAGGATCGGTCTGGTCCGGGAGCCTCCGCAATGCCCGGAAAGCCGCACGGGAGATGACGAGGACGGGGCTCGCATTTCCTTGTTTCGAGTCTCGTACGGCGATGCCGTCAGGATGACGAGCGACCTCCACGCAGCAGGTCTCCTGGCATCTGCCGCTCTTGCGCCACGCGTTCGCCCGTGCATCGAAGGCCGAGCCGGTCGCGTCGTCGTCCGCCCGTCCGGGCATGCGGGGGTCCTTTCTCCCAGCGGCCCGCGGATCGCGGGTTCGAGACCGAGGGTAGCGAGCAAACCGTCGACTCTGGGGGTGTTTGCAGCAACATTCCCGACATGGTCCCTAACCCGGGAAAACCGGACAGTTCGGGGTAAAGCAACACTTTGCTCGGTCGCCTCCGGGAGGGCGGTGAATCTGGGGGGATCCGGCGGAGCCGATACCGCCTGCCGCCAATAAGTGACCAGTAGGATATTTTCGAGCACACACATTAAAGTGAGAATCTCGATCGCTTCGGATGGCCCACTGTGAGACGGTCATTCGGCGGACGGCGACCCGGCCACTCGGGGGCCTGCGTTGGCGGCGGCGAGCCCGCTCGGCACCGGCGGGCTCCGCCCGAAACGTGTTGACGGGGGGTGGCGGTCCGGGGCAGGATGCGGGGCGTATTGATCATCTAGAGGATCTGAGGGACCTGGCCCTGGGATGGTCCGGCAACCTGCCTTCGCGGCAAGGTGCCAATGCCAGGAGCGATGAGGAGAGTTCATGGGCGTGCGCCTTGATGTTCCCGTGCTGGCCGGGTCGCTGGTCCGGCTGGAGCCGCTCACGTTGGAGCATGTGCCGGAGCTGGCGGAGGCCGCGGAGGAGAACCGGTCGTCTTACGGGTTCACGCTCGTGCCCGGGGCGGCGGACATGGAAGCGTATGTCGCCGGGCAGCTCGCACGGCCCGGGCTGACGCCGTTCGCGCAGGTCAGAGTGGCGGACGGGAAAGCGGTCGGGCATACGGGGCTGTGGGATCCGCGGACGTGGCCCGGCACGGACCGGCTGTGCGCGATCGAGATCGGCTGGACGTGGCTGGCGGCGTCCGCGCAGGGCGCCGGCATCAACGTCGAGGCGAAGCGGCTCCTGTTCACCTACGCGTTCGAAACCCTGGGCGTTGTGCGCGTGGACCTCAAAACGGACGCGCGGAACGAGCGGTCGCGGCGGGCGATCGAGCGGCTCGGCGTGCACTTCGAGGGCGTCCTGCGGAACTGGTCGCCGTCGTGGGCGCCGGGTGAGGAGGGCACCTTGCGAGACTCGGCGATGTTCTCGGTGGTCGAGTCGGAGTGGCCGTCGGTGAAGGCGGCCATGACGAACCGGCTCGCGGAGACCGTCGCGAGGTGAACGGGCTTCCCGGGCCTGCGCCGGTGCTGGGCGGGACGCTGGTACGGCTGGAGCCGCTGTCGATGGGGCATGTGCCGGGGCTGGCGGAGGCCGCGGAGGAGGACAGGTCGTCCTACGGGTTCACGCCGGTGCCCTCCGCGGCCGGCATGGAGGCGTACGTCTCCGGCAAGCTCGACCGTCCTGAGCTCATGCCGTTCGCGCAGGTCAGGGTGGTGGACGGGAAGGCCGTCGGGCATACCGCGCTGCTGCATCCGCGGCCGTGGCCCGGCCGGGACCGGCTGTGCGCGGTCGAGATCGGCTGGACGTGGCTTGCGGCGTCCGCGCAGGGCACCGGCATCAACGTCGAGGCGAAGCGGCTTCTGTTCGGCTACGCGTTCGAGACGCTGGGCGTGGCGCGCGTGGAGCTCAAGACGGACGCGCGGAACGAGCGTTCGCGGCGGGCGATCGAGCGGCTCGGCGCGCATTTCGAGGGCGTCCTGCGCAGTTACTCGGAGTCGTGGGTGCCCGGCGAGGAAGGCGACTTGCGCGACACCGCGATGTTCTCGGTGATCGCCGCCGAATGGCCGGCGGTGAAGACGGTCACGGCGAACCGGCTCGCCGAGGCCGTCCGCCGTTGATCCCGCTGCGCTCGCCGGCTCAGATCGCGTGCCCGTAACCCGTCGTCCCGTCGCGGAGCCGCGGGTACTTCTCCGGCGACGCGTCGACGATCGCCCGGACGGCCGCCACGAGCCCGGCCGCCTCAGGCGGATGGCATTCCGGAGCGAGGGGAAAGGTCGTCTCCAGGACCCGCCGGACATCGTCATCGTCACAGGCGACGAACACCGTCATGCAGGCACGCCAGAACGGCGGCCAAAGGTCGTCCACCCGGTTCTCCGACCGTGCTCTGCGCGCTTCCCGCTCCCGGACGTACGCGGCGAGGTCTTCCCTCGTCCGCACTCCTGACGGGACGGACTTCGGAAGCGGAGGCCAGCAGCGCACCCAGTAGGCGGCCGAACCCGCGTTCGCGCTCTGTCTCCACGGCCCCTTCTCGACCGCCCGGGTGAGCCGCCGCAGCACCGGCCGCCGCCCGATCGCGTCGATCAGCGGATGAACCAGCTGACCCGTCGTACCGCGGTCCAGGAGAACGGCCTCGAATATCTCGTCGGCGTACTCGGCGGTGCGCGCAGGCTGGTCGGCCATCGCCTCGCCGAGCCGCAGCCGTGCGGCCTCCACCCGTTCGTACGCACCGGCGGACGGCGGGCCGGTCCATCCGGCGCGCCGTCCGAACGTCGGGAGCAACCCGTCGATGACGTGCTGCAATGCTTCGTCCGGCACGGTGGGCGTCCTTCCCGGTCGTCCCCGGATCATGGCACGCGCCGGGCCGGCCGCCTAGAGCTCGAACCAGACGACGTGGCCCTCGGCGCGTGGCGCGATGCCCCAGTTCTTCGCGATGGACGCGACGATGCGCAAGCCACGGCCGGTGACGTCCAGGTCGGCCGCCTCGGCGACGTGCGGGACGGTCGCCGCCCGCCCGTCGTCGATCACCTCGATCCGGACGGCCCGCGCCGAGTGGGTCACCTCCAGGCGAATCTGCCCGTCCCGCCCCGACTCGGTGTAGCGCAGCGCGTTCGTCAGCAGCTCGCTCATGCAGAGCGCCGCGTCGTCCAGGCAGGGATGCTCCTGGCCCAGCACGTCGCGCAGCCAGCGCCGCGCGTGCCCTACCGCCCGGTCCATCCCCGGCAACAGAAGCGCGTCGAACCTCATGGTCGGCGCAGTCATCGCCCTCTCCCTTCGTATCGCTGTCGCCGAAAAGAATGAGCCGGACGTCCTCCGCCGATCGATGCGTTCGCCGCCCTCGTCCGCAGGTCCTCGGGCAAGAGTGCCCCAGTCACTTTTGACTGAGGCACTGTTGCCGCCTTCGTTGGAAACCTTCAACGTCACGCAAAGTCAAGGCATGATTACTCCATGGAGAACGCGCAGCGCCCGACCATGCGAAGCCGCAAGCTCGGCCAGCGCCTTCGCGCCATCCGCGAGGAGCGAGGGCTCACCCTCCAGAAGGCCGCCCGCCTGCTCAACCGCACCCCGTCCTCGCTCAGCAAGCTCGAAACCGGCAAACGCGGCATCCGCCGCCCCGCCCTGGAGCACATGCTCGACCGCTACGAGATCAGTGACCTCGACGAGCGCCAAGCTCTGTACGACCTGGCAAGCCATGCCGCTGAGAAGGGCTGGTGGCGGCGGTACGAGGGCAGATTGGCCCCTTCGGCCTTGGACTACATCGCCTTGGAGGCCGAAGCGATCTCGCTGAAGAGCCAAGAACTCCACCTTGTTCCTGGACTTATGCAGATCGAAGAGTATGCCCGCGAGGTCATTGCATCTGCCAGTGCGCTGGGGGGTGAACCTGATATTGATGGGCTTGTGGAGGTGCGCATGCGGCGCCAGCAGGTCCTGTTTCAGCCACAGCCGCCTCACCTATCGGTTGTGGTCCACGAAGCTGTAATCCGTCAGCAGTTCGGTGGCAGGCAAGTGACTCAAGCGCAACTAAGGAGGATCATCGAGCTTGCTGAACTGCCGAACGTGTCCTTTCAGGTCCTCCCGTTCGCAGCTGGGACGCACCCAGGCCTCAACGGGTCGTTCACCACTCTGACAACGAACGATCTGTCGGTGGTTCTGGTTGAGAGCCTCACAACCGGCTGGTACCTGGAGGACCCCTTCGAGATAGGCCAATACGAGATGGTCTTTGATCAACAGATGGCAAAAGCTCTTCCGCCATCGGATTCCCGCGCATTGATCGAACAGCTACTGTCAGAGTCATGACTAGTGAGCAGCTTGTCTTCTCCCCCTGGCGCAAGAGCAGACACAGCGGAGGCGGGGGTTCGGAGTGTGTTGAGGTCGCCTCTGCGTGGCGGAAGAGCAGCTACAGCGGGAGTCAAGGGTCCTCGTGTGTCGAGGTCGCCTCTGCGTGGCGGAAGAGCAGCCACAGCAGCGGAGGCGAGGGGCAGTGCGTCGAGGTGGCGGCTGCGGAGCGGCGGGTGGCGGTGCGGGACTCGAAGGATCCGGACGGGGCGGTGCTGGCCGTCGCGCCGTCCGGGTGGAAGTCCCTGCTCGCCGACGTCAAGGCCGGTTCCCTCGACCTCACCCGCTGACGCGGTGGTCCGTTGAGTTGTGGGGGGGGGGCGGTGGGGGGGGGGGGGGGGCCGCCCCCCCCCCCCCCCCCCCCCCCCCCCCCCCCCCCACAACCCAACGCTGTGCTCACCAGCGGTCGTGGTGGACGGCGGCGTCCAGGGGGCGGCGGTGGCGCCAGCCGTGCCGTTCGAGGTCCGGGACGGTCTCCAGGTGCGTGACGGGCCCGACGCACAGCCACGCGACCGGGCGGATGCCCTCCGGTATGCCGAGCAGGTCGCGCAGGTAGGGCTCGCGGTAGAACGACACCCACCCGACGCCCAATCCCTCCGCCGTCGCGGCCAGCCAGAGGTTCTGGACGGCCAGGCACACCGAGTACAGGCCCGCGTCGGCGATCGCGTGCCGGCCGAGGACGGCCGGTCCGCCGCGTTCGGCGTCGTAGGTGACGACGATCGAGAGGCCGGCCTCCAGCACGCCGTCGATCTTGATGCGGGCGAAGCGGGCGGCGGCGTCGCCGGTGAGGGTGGCGGCGAACGCGTCGCGCTCGGTCCGGACGTGGTCGTGGAACGCGCGGCGGACGTCCGGGTCGCGCACCAGGACGAAGTCCCACGGCTGGGAGAGGCCGACGCTCGGGGCCGCGTGCGCGGCGGTGAGGACGCGGTCGAGAACGTCGTCCGGAACCGGCGCGCCGGTGAACTCGGCGCGCACGTCGCGGCGGCGGTGGATGACGTCGTAGAGGTTCATGGGCAGGCTCCCGCTGCGGTCGGGCCGCCCGGGCGGGCGGCCGTCGGAGCGAGGCCGGTCTTCGGACTCCCGGATCGACGCCTCACCGCCCGCCTTCCCGGCCTTCCGGCCAGTGGCCGCGCTGCACGCGCATGGGCGGCGGCTCCCCGGTCACCGCGGCGGGCCCGTGCCGGATTCGCACCGGCTTCCCGATTCTCCCCGAGGGGCACCTCGCGTCAGTTCACGCCGTCCGCGATCGTAGCGGTGCCCTTGTCCGGCGACGGGGGAGGGGGTCAGCGCCGCTGGAATCCGTCCTTGGTGCGCAGGCCGTAGCCGAGGGCGCGGTCGAAGGAGATGTGAGCCAGCCAGCCGCAGAACCCCGCGAAGATCGGCGCCCAGGCGATCGGTGCGACGGTGTAGAGCGCGATGAGTGCGAGCGGGACCAGCGCGCGGTGCGCGGCGTTGTAGTACGGGACGGCGCGGGCCGGCAGCTGCCCGCGCTCGACGGTGTGCGCGTCGCGGATCCCGGCCAGGAAGGTGAGGTCGGGCGCGATGAAGAACGCGGCGGCCAGGAGCGCCGCGAGCCAGCCGTGGTTGACGCCTTCGAGGACGGCGAACGCGGTCCAGAACACCGCGTTCGCGGCCCAGGCAGTGCGGCGGACGGCAGTGGGGACGAAGGGCTTGCGGGCGGTGTGCGCGGTGATGGTGCTCATGACCTGCCTCCTGGATAATAGCGTTAGCCACAACGCTATGGCTAATGCCATTAGCTGTCAAGCTATAGGCAGGCTGCAACGTGAAAGGGTGGTCAGAGGAAGAGGGCGGCCAGGCGGGGTAGGTGCAGGCGGGTCTCTTCGTCGTCCTCGACGTCCCAGTCGTCGCCCACGGGATGCTCAGGACGCTTCATCGCCCGCAGGGCCGACTCCATCGAAGCGTCGAACGACTCGGTCTCTCCCAGGACCTGCTTGTAGGCGTTGCGCGCCGCGTAGTGCAGGCCCTCCGCGCCGATCCAGCCCTTCTCCTCCCGGGCCATCCGCACCACCGTCGGGACGTCGGCCAGGGTGTCGGGGTCGTCGACGGCACGTGTGAACACCTTGCGTCCCAGCAGTGCGAGCCCGGCGCGGAAGTCCATGAAGCCGTCGTCGCCGCAGCCGCCCTCGATGAGGTACGCGGCGTACCAGAGCGGCCGCCGGTACGCCGAGTCGAGGACGCGCGTCAGCATGGCGTCGAACGCGACGATGCCGGGGCCGTCCAGTTCCGCGAGCCGCTCGGCCACCAGGCCGATCAGCGGGTCGTCGGGGGAGTCGCGGTCGTCGGCGTGCTCGCCGGCCTCGGCCCGTGCGTCCTCGATCAGGGCCCACCACGCCCGCTCGTCCATGCGTCCTCCCGCACATCGATTGCGTCCGCGGACCACTGTCGCGCACGGGTCGGACAGAGCGGGCTCAGCGGGGGCGGGCGGTGAACCAGGCGCCGTCGTCGTCCAGGAAGTGGCCGAGGCGCAGGCCCGCCGCCTCCAGCACCGCGGGCAGGTCCTCGTCGCCGAGGCGCCGGGTGGTGAAGGTGTGCGTCCAGCGGTGCTCGCCGATCCGGTACTCGAGCGTCGCGACGACGGTCCCGGGCTCGGGGTGCTCGACGTGTGCCTTCCGGTACCGGACGCCGTCGCGCGTCCACTCCCGGGGGGCGTCGTCGCGCCAGAGGGCGTCGGTGTCGCGCTGGATCACGACCACGCCGTCCGGCCGGACGTGCCGCCGGCAGGCCGCCAGGAGGGCGTCCCGGTCGCCGTAGTTGACCAGGTACGACATGAGCAGCACGCAGCCGAACCGGTCGGGCAGGTCGAGGTCCTGGATCGCCGAGCGCACCGTCCGCGCGCCCTGGATCCGGGCGAGCATCGCCGCGGAGGCGTCCACCGCCGTCACCGGATGGCCGAACTCGAGCAGCGGGCGGGTGACCCGGCCGGCCCCAGCGCCCAGCTCCAGGATCGGCGTGCCGGCCGGGATCGTCGTGTGGACGAGCGCGGCGCTCGCGACGTCCGGCGGGAGCGCCGCGTAGAACTCGACCGCCGAGCCGTCGTCCGCGATCTCGCCGGGCCCCGTCCCGGCGCGCGGTCCGTCCGCCGTCGCGCCGCCCTCTTCCGTCGCCATGATCGAATCGTCGGACCGCGATCCGCCGCCGTCAAGCGCTCCGGCCGCCTCGCTGATTTGATCAGTCCCAACTGGACAGTCTGAACTGCATAAATTACACTGGGGCCATGAGCGACAGCGTCGAGGCCATCTCCCCGTCGGCCGCCCGCGCCGCCCGGGAGGTGCGGGTCGTGTTCAGCCGGCTGCGCCGCAGGCTGCGCGAGATCGGCGGAGCCCACGATCTCACACCGTCGCAGACGGCGGTGCTGAGCCGGCTGCTCAAGGACGGCGCCGCCACCGCGAGCGGGCTCGCCGCGGCCGAGGGCGTCCGCCCGCAGTCGATGGCCGCCACGCTCGCCGCGCTGGAGGAGCGCGGGCTGATCCGCCGCGACCCCGACCCCGAGGACGGCCGCCGCCAGCTGGTCACGCCGAGCGACGCCGGTCGCGAATGGGTGGAGGGCTCCCGGCAGGCGCGCGACGAATGGCTGAGCCGCGCCCTCCAGGACCGCTGCACCGAGGAGGAGCGCGAGACGGTCCTGAGGGCGTTCGCCGTCCTCGACCGCATCGTCCAGTGATCCCCGCGGTGCGACGGCTCAGTCGTCGGCGGCAGCGGCGGCGATCGGCTCCAGGAGGGTGATCAGCTCGTCGAGCTCGTCCGCGGTGAGCGCATCGTACGGAGGCGCCGCCAGCTCGTCGGTGCGGGCCTCGATCCGCTCCTTGGTCTCCCGGCCGGCGTCGGTGAACCCGCCCGCGGCGTCCACGAGGCCGCGGGCGCGCAGCCCGTCGATGACGGCGTCCAAGCGCGCCCTGGGCAGGTGGTGGATCCGGCCGAACTCCTCCGCCCGCATGCCGAGGGAGAGCGCGAGGAGGACGTGGGCCTCGGTGCCGCCGATGCCGTTGGCGAGGAGGACGGCGTTGTGGCCGTCCCCGCGGTGCTCGCGCAGCAGCGTCGACGCGTGCCAGAGCCGGGCGACCGGGTCCTCGGGCACGTCGAGTGCCCGGAGCCCGGCGTACAGCGCCCGGCCCTCGGTCGGCGCGCTGACCGCCGCCCGGGTGGCGAGGCCGGCGGCCCGTACCAGACCGGGGGAGCCGGCGAGGTCCCCGAGTACCTGCCGCAGCGCGGCGGCGCTGCCCCGCTCGCGGACGGCGAGCGCCTCCTGCGGGGAGACCTTCCCCCACACCCACGGGATGTGCCGCGCCACCTCGCCGTCGGCGAAGTTGTAGAAGACCGCGTGCACCACCTCGGCCGGTGCCGTTCCCAGCGGCGCGGCCCGGCCCGCGAAGTACCCGTCCCAGTAGTTGCGCATGCCGAGGGCGAGGAAGGCTTCGTTCGGCACCTCGGAGAAGGTGATGGTGGCGATCGGCTCGACGAGCTCGAACATGCGGCGGATCTTGGCCGGTGGGTGCGGCATCGGCGGGCGCCTCCCGTTGTCGTGGCCGCGCCCTCGTGGACGGCCTGCGACCCACGCTATGAACAGCGCGGCCCGGGCGTGGCCGCTTCGTCGGATTGCGCTCCCCCGCCGCTGCCGGAGGGACGGCGGTCAGGCCGGGGGCAGGCCGAGGGCGCGGGCGATCAGCATGCGCTGCACCTCCGACGTCCCCTCGCCGACCTCCAGGATCTTCGCGTCGCGGTAGAAGCGGCCGACCGCGTACTCGTTCATGAAGCCGTAGCCGCCGAAGATCTGCGTGGCGTCCCGGGCGTTGTCCATCGCCGCGTTGGACGCGACGAGCTTGGCGATCGCCGCCTCCTTCTTGAACGGCTCCCCGGCCAGCATCTTCGCCGCCGCCGCGTAGTAGGCGAGGCGGGCGGTGTGCGCGCGGACCTCCATGTCGGCGATCTTGAACTGCATCGCCTGGTAGCGGCCGATCTCCTTGCCGAACGCCTGCCGCTCGCCCGCGTAGCGCAGGCACTCGTCCACGCAGCCCTGCGCGAGGCCCACCGACAGCGCGGCGATCGCGATCCGGCCCTCGTCCAGGATCCGCAGGAACTGCGCGTAGCCCCGGCCGCGCTCGCCGACGAGGTTCTCCGCCGGGACGCGGACGTCGTCGAACGACAGCTCGCGGGTGTCCGACGCCGACCAGCCGACCTTGGAGTACTTGCGGCCGACGGTGAAGCCGGGCGTGCCGCTCGGCACGAGGATCGTGGAGATCTCGCCGTCGCCGGTGAACGCGGTGACGGTCACGAACGCGGTGATGTCGGTGCCGGAGTTGGTGATGAACGCCTTCGACCCGTTGATCACCCACGAGTCGCCGTCCAGCCGGGCCGTCGTGCGCATCCCGCCCGGGACGTCCGAGCCGCCGCCCGGCTCGGTCAGCCCGAACCCGGCGAGCTTCTCGCCGGACGTCAGCATCGGCAGCCAGCGCGCCTTCTGCTCGGCGGACCCGAACCGGTGGATCGGCATCGCGCCGAGCGAGACGCCCGCCTCCAGCGTGATCGCCACCGACGAGTCGACCCGCGCCAGCTCCTCCAGCGCCAGGCAGAGCGCGAAGTAGTCGCCGCCCATCCCGCCGTGCTCCTCGGGGAACGGCAGGCCGAACAGCCCCATCTTCCCCATCGCCGCGACGATCTCGTATGGGAACTCGCCCCGCTCGTACAGGTCCCCGATCACCGGGGCCACGGTCTCGCGCGCGAACCGCTCGACGGTGCGGCGCAGCTCCTCCTGCTCGTCGGTGAGCTTGAAGTCGATCATCAGTTACTCCGATTCCGGTGACAGGGCCTGGACGACGCGCGACGGGCTCGGGCGGCCGAGCCGGCCGGCCATCCAGCGGCTGGTGGCGACGAGTTCGTCGAGGTCGACGCCCGTCTCGACGCCGAGCCCGTTCAGCATCCAGACGAGGTCCTCGGTGGGCAGGTTCCCGGTGGCGCTCTCGGCGTACGGGCAGCCGCCGAGGCCGCCCGCCGACGCGTCCACGACGGTCACGCCGGCGCGCAGCGCGGCGAGGGTGTTGGCGAGCGCCTGCCCGTAGGTGTCGTGGAAGTGCACGGCGAGCCGGTCGGTGCCGATGCCCGCCGCGCCCAGCGCCTCGATCAGCGCGGTGACGTGCCCGGGCGTGCCGACGCCGATCGTGTCGCCGATGCTCAGCTGGGAGCAGCCGAGGTCCATCAGCCGGGACGCGACGGACACCACCTGCCCGATCGGGACGTCGCCCTCCCACGGGTCGCCGAGCGCCATCGACACGTAGGCCCGCACCCACAGCCCCTCGGCGCGCGCGCGTTCCACGACGGGCGCGAACATCTTGAGCGACTCGTCCACGGTCCGGTTGAGGTTGCGGCGCGCGAACGACTCGGTCGCGCTGCCGAAGATCGCGATTTCGGTGATGCCGTTGGCGAGCGCCCGGTCCAGGCCCCGCTCGTTCGGCACCAGCACCGGGTACCGGACGTCGCCGGAGCGGGGCAGGACCCCGAGCAGCTCCTCGGCGTCGGCGAGCTGCGGCACCCACTTCGGGTGGACGAAGCTCGTCGTCTCGATCGTGGTCAGCCCCGCGGCGGCGAGCCGCGTGACGAACTCCGACTTCACCTCGACCGGGACGACCGCCTTCTCGTTCTGCAGCCCGTCGCGCGGCCCGACCTCGTAGATCGTGACGCGGTCGGGCAGGCCGGGCAGCGGTGTCGCCATCATGCCTCCTCGATCACGGCCAGCACCGCGTCCAGGGCGACCTGGGCGCCCGCGCGGGCCGGCAGCTGCGCCACGACGCCGGCGCGCGGCGCGGTGACGGTGTGCTCCATCTTCATCGCCTCGACGACGGCGATCGGCTGGCCCTCGTCCACCCGGTCGCCCTCGCCGACCTTGACGGCCAGGACGGTGCCGGGCATCGGGCTGCGCAGGACGCCGTCGCCGGACGCCTCCGCCGCGGCGCCGCCCTCCGCCTTGACGTGCTCGGCGAGCGCCCACGCGTGCCCGTCGCGCCCGAGCCAGAGCGTGCGGCCGTCGCGGGCGGCGGTGAACGACACCGTCCGGCCGCCGTAGGTGAGGGTCGAGCCGGTCAGCGACGCCGCCACCGGCTCTCCCTCGCCGACGACGACCCGCGCGGACGCGGCGCGGCCCTGCACGCGGACCTCGACGGGCTCGCCGCCGGACGGGGTGATGATCCACGGCGCCCAGGCGTGCGCGCCGGGACGCCAGCCGTCCGGGATCGACCAAGGGTCGCCGTCGGCGGGCTCCAGCGCGAGCATCCGGTCCAGCGCGGCGGCGGCGAGCACCTCCGGCGGCACGCCGCCGCCCGAGGCCAGCTCGTCGAGGACGCGCTCCACCAAGCCGGTGTCGAGGTCGCCGGACGCGACGGACGGGTGCTTTACCAGCGCGCGCAGGAACGCCACGTTCGTCGGCACGCCCAGCAGCGTGTAGCCGGCGAGCGCGCGGTCGAGGCGGTGCAGCGCCTCGGTGCGGTCGGCGCCGTGGACGATCACCTTCGCCAGCATCGGGTCGTAGGCCCCGCCGACCTCCGTCCCGATGTCCAGGCCCGAGTCGACGCGGGCGCCCCCCGGCTCGGCGAGCGCCAGGACCGTGCCGCCGGTCGGCAGGAAGCCGCGCGCCGGGTCCTCGGCGTAGACGCGCGCCTCGATCGCGTGCCCGTCCAGCCGGACCTCGTCCTGCCCGAACGGCAGCGGCTCCCCGGCCGCGACCCGCAGCTGCAGTTCGACCAGGTCGAGGCCGGTGACCAGCTCGGTGACGGGGTGCTCGACCTGCAGCCGGGTGTTCATCTCCATGAAGAAGAACTCGTCCGGGCGGTCGGCGGACACGATGTACTCGACCGTCCCCGCGCCCACGTACCCGACCGCCTGCGCGGCGGCGACGGCGGCGGCGCCCATCCGCGCGCGGGACGCCTCGTCCAGCAGCGGCGACGGCGCCTCCTCGACGATCTTCTGGTGCCGGCGCTGCAGGCTGCACTCGCGCTCGCCCAGGTGCACGGCGTTGCCGCGGGCGTCGGCGAACACCTGGATCTCGATGTGCCGGGGGTTCTCCACGAACCGCTCGGCGAGCAGCGTGTCGTCGCCGAACGAGCCGCGCGCCTCGCGGCGGGCGGACGCGATCGCCTCCGGCAGGTCCGCCGCGTCGCGGACGAGGCGCATGCCCTTGCCGCCGCCGCCCGCCGACGGCTTGAGCAGCACCGGAAGGCCGACCTCCAGCGCGGCGGCCTCCAGCTCGGCGTCCGAGAGGCCCGGCTCGTCCCGTCCGGGGACGACCGGCACGCCGGCCGCCGCGACCGTCCGCTTCGCCCGGATCTTGTCGCCCATCGCGTCGATCGCGGACGCGGGCGGTCCGATGAACACCAGCCCCGCGCCGGCGCAGGCCCGCGCGAACGCGGTGTTCTCGGCGAGGAACCCGTACCCGGGGTGGACGGCCGCCGCGCCCGCCGCGCGGGCGGCACCGACGACCGCGTCGATGTCCAGGTAGGAGGGGATGCGGAGCGCCTCGTCGGCCTCCCGCACGTGCCGCGCGCCCGCGTCGGCGCCGGTGTGGACGGCGACCGAGCGGATCCCGAGCCGCCGCAGCGTGCGGAACACGCGGACGGCGATCTCACCCCGGTTGGCGACCAGGACGCTGTCGAACATCACGTGCCTCACATCCGGAAGACGCCGTAGCCGACCGGCTCCAGCGGTGCGTTGGCGGCGGCGGACAGGCCGAGGCCGAGGACGCGGCGGGTGTCGAGCGGGTCGATCACCCCGTCGTCCCACAGCCGGGCCGTCGAGTAGTACGGGTTGCCCTGCGCCTCGTACTGGTCGCGGATCGGCGCCTTGAACGCCTCCTCGTCCCCGGCAGGCCAGTCCTCGCCGCGGGCGTCCATCTGGTCGCGGCGGACCGTCGCGAGGACGCTCGCGGCCTGCTCGCCGCCCATGACGGAGATGCGGGCGTTCGGCCACATCCACAGGAACCGGGGCGAATAGGCCCGGCCGCACATCGCGTAGTTGCCCGCGCCGAACGACCCGCCGATCACGACCGTGAACTTCGGGACCCGCGCGCACGACACGGCCGTGACCATCTTCGCGCCGTGCTTGGCGATGCCGCCCGCCTCGTACTCGCGGCCGACCATGAAACCGGTGATGTTCTGCAGGAACACGAGCGGGACGCTGCGCCGGTCGCACAGCTCGATGAAGTGCGCGCCCTTCTGCGCCGACTCGCTGAACAGGATGCCGTTGTTGGCGACGATCCCGACCGGGTGCCCGTGGACGCGCGCGAACCCGGTGACGAGCGTCGCGCCGTACTCCTTCTTGAACTCCTGGAACCGGCTGCCGTCCACGATCCGGGCGATGACCTCGCGTACGTCGTAGGGGGTGCGCGGGTCGGGCGGGACGACCCCGTACAGCTCGGACGGGTCGACCGCCGGCTCCTCCGGGGCCGCCACGTCCCAGGGGCGCGGCGCGCGCGGGCCGAGGGTGCCGACGATGTCGCGGACGATCCGCAGCGCGTGCGCGTCGTCCTCGGCGAGGTGGTCGGTCACCCCGGACGTGCGGGAGTGCAGCTCGCCGCCGCCCAGCTCCTCCGCCGTGACGACCTCGCCGGTCGCGGCCTTCACCAGCGGCGGGCCGCCGAGGAAGATCGTGCCCTGGCCGCGGACGATCACCGCCTCGTCGCTCATCGCCGGGACGTAGGCGCCGCCCGCCGTGCACGAGCCCATGACCGCCGCGATCTGCGGGATGCCGCGCCCGGACATGGTCGCCTGGTTGTAGAAGATGCGGCCGAAATGCTCGCGGTCGGGGAACACCTCGTCCTGGCGGGGCAGGAACGCGCCGCCGGAGTCGACCAGGTAGACGCAGGGCAGCCGGTTGTGCAGGGCCACCTCCTGCGCGCGCAGATGCTTCTTGACCGTGATCGGGTAGTACGTCCCGCCCTTCACGGTGGCGTCGTTGGCGACGATCACGCACTCGCGGCCGGACACCCGGCCGACGCCGGTGATGATCCCGGCGCCCGGCGCCTCGTCGCCGTACATGCCGTTCGCGGCCAGCGGCGACAGCTCCAGGAACGCCGAGCCGGGGTCGAGCAGCGTGTCGACCCGGTCGCGGGGGAGCAGCTTGCCGCGCGCCACGTGCCGCTCGCGGGCCCGCTCGGGACCGCCGCGGCCGGCCCGGTCGACGCGGTCGCGCAGCTCGGCGACCAGCGCCTCGTTGTGCGCGGCGCTCGCCTTGAACGCCTCGCCGGCGACGTCGGCGCGGCTGCCGATCTCGGGTCCGGTCATGGTCCCCTTCCCAGTTAACGCTCGTTAACAACGGCCGATGTCGGAGATGTTAATGCTCGTTAACAACCCTAGTCTAGACTCTCCCCATGACCTCCTACCCGGCCCCGGCGCCCGGCGACCCGGCCGGCGGGCCGCCGCTCGCCGCGGTGAACCCGCGGCGCGCCGAGATCCTCGCCGCCGCGGCCGAGCTGTTCGCCTCCCGCGGCTACCACGGGGCGTCGATCGGTGACGTCGGACGGGCCGTCGGGCTCACCGGACCCGCGCTCTACCGGCACTTCAGCGGCAAGGAGGCCGTTCTCGCCGAGATGCTCGTCGACATCAGCGAGCGGCTGCACGCCGAAGGCGTCCGCCGCGCCGCCGATCCCGACCCGGGCCGGGCCCTCGACGCGCTGCTGCGCTGGCACATCGCGTTCGCGCTGGACAACCCCGCGCTCATCACCGTCCACGAACGCGAGCTCGACAACGTCCCGCAGCCGCAGCGCCACGAGGTCCGCCGGCTGCAGCGCGCCTACGTGGAGGAATGGGTGGGCGTGCTGCGCCGGCTGCGCCCCGGCCTGCCCGACGGGCGGACGCGCGCCGCCGTCCACGCCTGCTTCGGCCTGCTCAACTCCACCCCGCGCAGCGCCGCCGGCCTCGACCGCGACGCCATGGGCGACCTTCTGCACACCATGGCCCGCGCCGCCCTCGACGCCGCCTGAGGCCGGGCCGCGCCCGGCCCGCCCCGGCCGGATTCCGGGTGGTCCGTGATCTTGACGCGCCGACACTCGAATGGGTCAGATGGGGTGAAAGGTCACCGGCCATCCCACCCGCAGCAGAGGAGCGCCGCATGGGCGTCGAGGGCGTCGGCTTCTACGAGATCGCGACCAACGACCCGGACCGCCCCGCGATCCTGGCCCCCGGCGTCCCCGTTTCCTACGGCGAGCTGCACGCCGAGGTCAACCGGCTGTCGAACGGCCTCGACGGGCTCGGCCTGCGGCCCGGCGACGCGGTCGCGACCGTCCTCGGCAACCGCCCCGAGTTCCTCACCGTGCTGCTGGCGGCGATGCAGTCCGGCCTCTACCTCGTCCCCGTGAGCCGCCACCTCACCGCGCCCGAGATCGGCTACATCCTCGCCGACTCCGGCGCCCGGGCCGTCGTGACCGAGAGCGCCCTCGCGCGCGCCGTGTCGGGCGCCGCCGACGACGCCGGGATCGCCGCCGGCCTGCGGATCAGCGTCGACCCGGCCGACGGCCACCGCTCGATGGCCGGGCTGTGCGCGTCCGGCAGCGCCGCACCGCCCGCCAAGCGCCGGATGGGCTCCATCATGCTCTACACGTCCGGGACGACCGGGCGTCCCAAGGGCGTGCGGCGCCCGCTCCTGGACGTCCCGCCCGAACTGCTCTTCGACATCATGCGCTCCACGCTCATGAGCCACCTGGGCCTCGAACCGGGCGACGAGGTGCACCTCGCGATCGGACCGCTCTACCACTCGGCGCCCTGCGTCCACGCGATGATGGCGCTCAACCTCGGGCACGCCGTCGTCGTCGCGTCCCGGTTCCGGCCCGAGCAGACCCTCGAGCTGATCCAGCGGCACGGCGTCACCAACTCCTTCATGGTGCCGACCATGTTCCACCGCATGCTCGCCCTGCCCGACGAGGTCCGCGCCCGGTACGACCTGTCGTCGCTGCGGCAGGTCTACCACAGCGCCGCCCCGATCCCCGTCGAGACCAAGCAGCGCATGATGGACTGGTGGGGGCCCGTCCTCTACGAGTACTACGGCTCCACCGAGAGCGGCGCCGTCGTCGTCGCCACCCCGCAGGACTGGCTCGCCCGTCCCGGGACGGTCGGCCGCGCCGTCGACGGCGTGCGAATCAAGATCCTCGACCCGGAGGGCGCGGAGCTGCCGCCCGGCGAGACCGGCCTCATCTACGCCGCCGGCCAGCCGGGCTTCGAGTACCACGGCGACCCGGACAAGACCGCCTCCACCATGCGGGGCGAGTTCTACACCCCCGGCGACCTCGGCCACCTCGACGCGGACGGCTGGCTCTACATGAGCGACCGCCGCACCGACCTCATCATCTCCGGCGGCGTCAACATCTACCCGGCCGAGATCGAGTCCGTGCTGCTCCAGCATCCCGCCGTCGGCGACGCCGTCGTCATCGGCGTCCCGGACGAGGACTGGGGGCAGCGCGTCGTCGCCCTCGTCGAACCCGCCGACGGCGCCGACCCCGGCGACGCGCTCGCCGCCGAGCTGCTATCCCACTGCGCGCCCCGGCTCGCCAGGCTCAAGCACCCGCGCCGGGTCGAGTTCCGCGCGGAGCTGCCGCGCACCCCGTCCGGCAAGCTCAGTCGCGGCCGGGTGCGCGACGCCTACCTGCGGGAACAGGCGGGCTAGGCGGTCGCGCGCGGCGCGTGGGGGAAAGGCGCCGCAAGTCGCCGGCGAGACCGTCGAACGTTCCCGTGCCGCGCCGCGTACAACGGCACATGGAAGACCACAAGGTCGCCCCGTTCGACAGCGCCCCGACCCCTGCCGCCCCGACGTTGACCGATCTTCCAGTGATCACGGACCCCGGCTTCTACAACGACCCGGCGTACGCCGCGCAGAGCGTCCCGCCGGAGGACGCGCCGCCGCCCGCGGGCGACGGCGCCGGAGCCGGGATCGACACCGTGCCCCGCGCGGGGATCGACACCGTGCCCCGCGCCGGGATCGCCCGCGTCGGCGACCCGGTCGCGGTCTGGCCGTGCGCCGGCTGCGGCAGGCCCGTACCGCAGCCGGTGCGCGGCGCCCGCACCGTCCGCTACTGCCAGGACACCGGCGGCGCGTGCGAGCGGGCCGCGCACGAACAACGCGAGCGCGCGCGCGAGGCGCCGGGCCTCACCGGCCAGGTCGCCTGGACGTGGGAGATGGTGGAGCGGCTCGAGGCCGTCGCGGACCGGCTCGCCGGGTCGCTGGTGTCCGAGCTGGGCGTCGCCGGCGTCGAGCGGCGGGTCGCCGACGCCCGCGCCGACGCCGCCGGGCAGGTCGCCGTCGCGCAGCGGGAGCGGGACGCCTCCCAGCGGCAGGCCGAGGCCGCCTGGCGCGAGACCGCGACCGCACGCGCGCGCGCCGACGCCGCCGAGGAGGAGGCCGCCGCGGCCCGCGCCGATGCCGAGCAGGCCGCCGCCGACCGCGACGAGGCCCGGCGCGAGGGCCGGGAGGCCAAGGACACCGCGGACGCCGCCGTCGCCGCCCAGCTCGCCGCCGAACGCGAACGCGACCGGATCGCCTCCCGCGAGGGCGAGCTGCTCGCCGCGCTCGAGACCGCCCGGACCGAGCTCGTCGGCCTGCACGGCCGGCTGTCGGAGGCCGAGACCGTCGTCGAAGGCCAGCGGATCGAGGCCGACGCGGCCCGGCGCGCCGCCGACGACCTGCGCGCGGCCGTCCGCGACGCCGAGACCCAGCGCGGCCAGGCCGTCGCCGACCGCGACCAGATCCAGGCGCGCGCCCGCGAGACCGAGGAGCGCAACTGGGACCTGTCGCGCGCCAACGAGGAGCTGCGCGCCGCCGTCCAGACCCTCACCGCCGAACGGGACGCCGCGCGCGCCGAGGCCGACCGCGCCCGGCGCCGCGTCGACGCGCTCACCCGCCTGGCCGACCCGCCGCCGGACGGCCGGCGCGCCGTCGACCGGGAGCCGCCGACCGGCCTGCACCCCCTGCCCCCGCTGAACGGGTCGTCGGTGAACGGGTCCGGGCGGGGCGGGTCCTCGCTGGACGGCACCGACCCGCTCGCGGTCAACGGCCACCGCCTTCCCCACGCCGGCTGACCATCGGCCGGCGTACCGGCGACGAGAAGGAGGTGAGGCCCTTCACCACATGGCACTGGCCCTGAACCGGCCGCCCGCACCGCACCGGGGTGGTGGGGCGGCCGGTACGCCGGTCAGGGCCGGTTCGTTTGCAGGTACTCGGTGTAGTCCTCCGCGCCCGCGCGGACCGCCGCGTGCACGGCGCGCGCGATCCGGGCGCCCCACGTCGAACGGGGCCCGGCGAACGGCTCCGGCGCGCCCGACGCCCGCGCCGCCACGCAGATCGCGTCCGACGCGGTGCCCGTGCAGGGGTAGCCCGCCTCCAGCAGCGCCTGCGTCTTGGCCTCCGTTGCGGTGACCACGGCGTTCACCAGGGCGGCATCGCTCAACGCGACCGGCACCGCGACGACGATGTTCACCGTCCCCGGCCGCGGCGGTGCGGGCCGCTGCGCGGCGGGCTCCTGCGCCGGCGGCGGCACGTCGAGGTCGAGCGGAACCAGCTCGGGATCGGCGGTCCCCTCGGGCGCCGCCGCCCATGTCGGCACGCGCAGCCCGACCGTCGCCGAGACGGCGACGCCGCCGTCCTCGCGGCGCATCGTCCGGGCGACGGACGCGGCGGTCAGCATGCCGACCCCCGGGCCGTCCAGCCCGAGCGAGGCGGCCAGCTCCCGCAGATGCAGGGCCGGGTCCGTCCGCGCGTACCGGCCCCGGACCTGCGCGTTCAGCACCCAGCCCAGCGGCCCGATCCCGCCGCCGAGCATCGCCGACGACACCGCCCGCCACCCACCGCCCGCGCGCCACACCGCCGCGGCGAGCCGCGCACCGTCCTCGTCCCGCCAGACCAGCTCGATGTTCACCGGCGCTCCAGCGACAGCAGCGGCCGGCCGTCCGGGCCGGGCAGGACGTGCACGCGGGCGTCGAAATGCTCCTGGATCGCCGCCCTGGTCAGCACCTCGCCGGGCGTCCCCGCCGCCGCGACCCGGCCGCCCGACAGCAGCACCAGGTCGTCGGCGTACTGCCCGGCCAGCGTCAGATCGTGGATCGTCGTGACGACCGTCAGCCCGTCCGACAGCCGGAGCTGGTCGATCAGCTCCATCACCTGCTGCTGGTGGCCGATGTCGAGCGCGGTCGTCGGCTCGTCCAGCAGTAGCACCGACGTCTGCTGCGCCAGCGCGCGCGCCAGCACCACGCGCTGACGCTCTCCGCCGGACAGATGGTCGAGCGGACGGTCCGCAAGGCCGGTCAGGTCAAGGCGGTCGAGGACCTCGCCCGCGATGGTCCGGTCGCGGGCGCTCTCGCGGCCCAGATGCGGGATGTAGGGGGACCGGCCCAGCAGCGTGTAGTCGAACACCGTCATCCCGACCGGGAGGTTCGGGCTCTGCGGGGCGTACGCCACGAGCCGGGCGCGCTGCCGCGGCTTCAGCGCCGCCAGGTCCGCGCCCGCCACCGCGATCTCACCCGCGCCGCACGGCAGCAGCCCGAGCACCGCCCGCAGCAGCGTCGACTTCCCCGCCCCGTTCGGCCCGATCACCGCCGTCCACGACCCCGCCGGAACCTCCAGCGACACGCCCTTCAGCACCGGACGCCCGCCCAGCGCCACGTCCAGGCCCCGCACCGCGACCGTCACGTCTCCACCTGCCGCCGGCTCGCCCGCAGCACCGCGACGAAGAACGGGCCCCCGACGAACGCCGTCACCACGCCGAGCGGCAGCTCGCCCGGTGCGATCACCGTCCGGGCCACCAGGTCGGCCAGCTCCAGGAACGCCGCCCCGCCGAGCAGCGACAGCGGCAGCACCACCCGGTACGACCCGCCCGCCAGCCGCCGCACCGCGTGCGGCACCACGATCCCGACGAACCCGATCAGCCCGCTCACCGCGACCGCGCTCGCCGTCGCCAGCGACGCCGCCACCAGCACCGTCAACCGGACGCGCGCCGCCGACAGGCCGAGCGACGCCGCCTCCTCGTCGCCCACGCTCAGCACGTCCAGCAGCCGCCCGTGCGCGAGCAGCACCACCGTCGACACCAGCGAGTACGGTGCGACCAGCGCCAGCTGGTGCCAGTCCGCAGAACCGACCCCGCCAAGGATCCACGAGTAGATCCGCTGCAGCTCCTCCGCCTTCACCTGCTGCAGGAACGTCTGCACCGCCGACAGGAACGACGACACCGCCACCCCCGCCAGCACCAATGTCGCCGCCCGGTTCCCGCGCCCCGCCGCGCTGCCCAGCGCGTACGCCATCGCCACGCCCAGGATCGCGCCCGCGAACGCCGCGAGCGGCACCCCGTACCCCGGGTCGCCCGGCACCAGCACGATCACCAGCGTCGCGCCGACGCCCGCGCCCGCAGCCGCGCCGAGCAGGTAGGGATCGGCCAGCGGATTGCGGAACACCCCCTGGTATCCCGCGCCGGCCATCGACAGCATCCCGCCGACCAGCGCCGCCATCAGCACCCTCGGCACCCGCAGCTGGAACAGCACGTTCTCGTCGACGACGCTGAACCCGCTGTCGACGTGCACGAACGGGATCCGGTCGGCGAGCGCCTCCAGAATCCCGGTGACCGGCAGCCCGGCCGCCCCCACCACCAGGCCCGCCAGCAGCGACCCGGCCAGCAGGGCCAGCGCCACCGCCAGCGGCAGCGCCCGCAGCCGCCCCCGCACCCGGTGGTCGGCGTCCTTCCGCCGCCCCGCCGCGGCCCCTGTCCCGCGCGCGCTTTGCGAGCCGCGCACGGAGACGTCCTCGGTCCTGCCCGGGACGTCCTCCGCGTCCGGCGGGACGTCCTCCGCGTCCGGCGGGACGTCCGGGACGTCCTTCGGACGTGCGGGGACGGCCCCGGGCGCGTCCTTGGGGACGGCCGGGGACGGCTCGCGGTCGGGGGACGTCACCGGCGTGCGCTCTGCGGGGCGGCGGTCAACGCGTCTTCTGCACCGCGTCGCCGATGGCCTTCACGAACTGCGGCAGGCGCGGGCCCCAGCGGGAGGCGAGGTCGTCGTCCAGCGGCACGACGCCGCCGTCCTTGACGGCCTTGAGGTCGTTGAAGCCCGGCCGCTTGGCGAGCGCGGCGGCGTTCTGGCCGCAGCACTTGGTGTCCGCGAGGAAGATCAGGTCCGGGTCCTTCTTGACGAGGTACTCGCGGGAGAGCTGCGGGTAGCCGCCGCTGGCCTTGTCCGCCGCGTCCGCGACATTGCGCAGCCCGAACAGGCCGTACACCTGCCCGGCGAACGTCTGGGACGTCACGGTGTGCAGCTGGTTGTCCAGCTCGTGGTAGTAGGTGAGGCCCTTGCCCTTGGTGGACGCGGCGACCGTCTTCTGGATGTCGGCGCGCATCCCGTCGGTGACCTTCTCGGCCTCCGCCGCGTGGCCGGTGGCGAGCCCCAGGTCGGTGATCTCGTCGTAGGCGTCGTCGAGCTTGGCGGCGGCCGGTTCGAGCAGCACCGGGACCTTGACCTTCTCCAGTGCCTTGACGATGCCGTCCATGTCGTTGGACAGCACGACGAGGTCGGGCCGGTACTTGACGACGGCCTCGGCGTTCGGCTTGAAGGCCGACAGCTGCGTCCGGGGGGCGCCGGCCGGGTAGTCCGAGAGGCTGTCCACGGCGACGACCTGGGAGCCGGCGCCGATGGCGAACAGGGTCTCGGTGTGCGTGGGGGACAGCGACACGATCCGCTTCGGGTGGGCCGGGACGGCCACCGCGCCGTTGCCGGCCTGGACGGTGACGGTCTGCGCGCCGCCGTCCGAGGACTTGGTCTCGCCGTCGCCGCCGCATCCGGCGGCGAGCGTCACGGCGGCGGTCACGATGGCCGCGCCGAGGACGCGCACGGGTCTCACAGGAGCCTCCTGGCTGCCGGGAAGCCGCGGCCCGTCATGACGGATCGCCCTTCCACGAGGTCGAGAGTCGTCGGCGCGCGCGGAGGCGACCTGGCTCGGCCTCTTCGACAGGGGCACCACAGTTGCGGGACAGCGCCGGGTTCGCACCGGACTTCGCTCCAGGGCGCGCTTGAAGTGCAACGTTATCAGCCGCCTTATCCGGTTTCGCTCGGGGACCGGAGTGAAACCTCACTCCGCCATTGACGGAGTGAGACCTCACTCCGTACAGTGGCCGGCATGGAGGCCAAGAGCCGCCGGCGCGCCCCCGGGATGAGCCCCGAGCAGCGCCGCGAAATGATCGTCCGGACCGCCCTGCCGCTCGTCGCCGAGCACGGCAGCACCGTCACCACCGGCCAGATCGCCCGCGCCGCCGGCATCGGCGAGGCGACGATCTTCCGCGTGTTCGCCGACAAGGACGAGCTCCTCGACGCCTGCGTCACCGAGGCGCTGCGCACCGACCACGTCCTCGCCGAGATCCAGGAGATCCCGCTCGACCAGCCGCTGGCCGGCCGGCTCGCCGAGGCCACCGCGGCGATCCAGGCCTACCTCGGCCGCATGGGCATGGTCCTCGGCGCCCTGCACGCCACCGGACGCCGCGGCCGCGGCTCGCACGGCGGCGGCGAGGCGGCCGACGCCGCGATCGACCGCGCGTCCGCCATGGCCCGCACGCGGGGCGCGCTCGCCGAGCTGTTCGAGCCCGACCGCGACCGCCTCCGGCTGCCGGTCGAGGAGACCGCCGGGATGTTCATGGGCCTGGTCTTCACCTGGAGCCGCCCGCCCACGGGCCCCGAGACCCCGGCGCCCTCGCTCGAGGAGTACCTGGACGTCTTCCTGCACGGCGCGCTCACCGGCACGACCCCCGAAGGGAGCCCCGAATGACCATCACGCTCAACCACACCATCGTCACCGCCGCCGACAACGACGAGGCCGCGCGCTTCTTCGCCGCCGTCATGGGCCTGGACTACACCGGGCCCCACCCGCACGCCCGCCACTTCGTCCCGATCAAGGTCAACGGCGGCCTCACCCTCGACTTCATGACCGTCGCGTTCCCGCAGGGCCACCATCTGGCCTTCGACGTGGACGCCGCCACGTTCGACGCGGTCGTCGACCGCCTCGACGCCCGCGAGATCCCCTACGGGGACCAGCCCGCCCACCCTGACAACGGCCGCATCGACACCGCCCATCCGCTCGGCGCCCGCGGCCTGTACTTCTCCGACTCCAGCGGCAACCTCTACGAGCTCATCTCGTCCTGACGCGCCGCCGGACGGGCCCGGCGCGGGCCGGTCAACCGGCGAGCGACCTCAGCAACGCCCGGGTGCGGGTCCGGTCCTCGCCCGGCATGAACTCGCCCGCCACGAAGTCGGTGACCCCCGCTTCGGCCAGCTCCTCCAGCCGCGCGCCGACCGCGTCCTCGTCGCCGACGATGGCGAGGTCGGCGGGGCCTTCGGCGCCCTCCCGGTCCATCATCGCCCGGTAGGACGGCAGCGTCCCGTACACCTCGAACGCCTGCGCCGCGCGTTCGCGCGCCCGCCCCGGGTCGCCGGTGACGCACACCGGCAGGACGCAGACGATCCGGGGAGCGGGACGTCCCGCCGCCTCGGCCGCCGCGGTGATGGTCGGCGCGATGTGGTCGCGGACGGTGGCGGGACCCGTCATCCACAGGACGGTCCCGTCGGTGCGCTCGGCCGCGAGCTTCAGCATCTTGGGGCCGAGCGCCGCGAGCAGCACCGGGACCCGGCCCTCGTCCGGGACGGTCAACCCGATCTGGCCGCGCAGGGTCTCCCCGGCGAACGAGGCGGTCTGATGGTCCAGCAGAGGCAGCAGTACCGAAAGGTACTCGTCCATGTGCCGCAGGGGTCGTCCGAAGTCGTACCCGTACATGTCCTCGATGACGACCTTGTGCGACAGGCCGATGCCGAGGGTCAGCCGCCCTTCGCCGAGGGCGAGCGCCACCGTCCGCGCCTGCTGGGCCAGCGCGGCCGGGTGCCGCGGATATGTCGGCACCACGGCGGTGCCCAGCTCGATGCCCGGCACCCGGCTTCCCGCCACCGCGAGCGCGGTCAGCGCGTCCACGCCGAAGATGTTCGACATCCACGCCGAGGCGAAGCCGTCGTCGGCGGCGCGCCGCACGTCGTCGGCCAGCTTGCCGAGCGCGTCGGGACCGCCGCGCTCACCGAGGGAAACGCCGATGCGCACAAGGACCTCCCTGGTCTGCGTCCGTCCCGATCGTCGCACAGAACGTGATCAAGGGCGCCGGGCGGGGTCGCGGGCGGCCCGGTCCCGCGCCTCCATGAAGAAGTCGTGCAGCGCCGTCGCGCCGGGCAGGAGCCGGACGGGCCGCGCCGCGCCGAACGGGGCGTTCCAGAACGCCCCCTGCCTGGGCTCCCAGGGCCCCGCGTACGCGTACGGCTCGCCGAGGAAGCCGTCGCCGGGGGAGACGCCGTAGTTGACCTCGTCCAGCGTGAGGGCCAGGTCGAAGTGCTCGGGCCACAGCACGGGTGCGGCCCCCGGCGCGAACCGGACCAGGGCCTCGTGGCCCCGGGCGAAGCACTCCGCGATGTGGGCGGCGGCGCCCGCGTCGACGCCGAGCGTCTCGTCCGGTCCGACCCCGCTGCCGTCCTTGTAGACGCCCTGCGGCGCGCCCGCCTCGATCCCCGCCGCCGCGGCCAGCTCCAGGCACGTCGTGCCGTCCAGCGGGATGGCCCTGCCGCCCGCGACCAGCTCGGCGCCCGCCACCCGCAGCCGCGGCGCCCGGACGGTCCCGAACCCGCCCTCCGCCACGCGCAGCCGGATCGTCCCGCTCTCGCGGTGCTGCGGGCCGGCGAGCAGCAGCTCCGCGACACCGTGCAGCGAGCGGCGCGTCGTCCCGAGCGCATCCGGATCGACGGTCATCTCCCCATCCTTCGCCTGCGGTCCCCCATGACCGCCGTTCCCAGCCTCGCATCCCGCGGCGGGCGTCACAAACCGTCCGGATCCTGGTGCCGGGTCCCGTAGCGCTCCGCCAGGTCCCGGTCAGCGTCGGCCCACCGGCGGTGCCGCTCGGCCGACTCCAGATGCGCGAGGGCCTCCTCGGGATCGACGGCCGCCAGGTCCTCCAGCCAGTCCGCCGCCCGGTCGTGAGCCCACGCCGAGGACAGCATCGAGCGCAGCGCGTACTCACCGGCGCCGCGGCGCGGCGAACGCCCGGTACGCGAACGCGACACCTCGCGGGCCCGCGGCCCGTTCGCCCGGCGCTCCGGACCGCGATCGCCCGCCCGGTCGTCCGGCGGGCGCTCGTTCGCCCGTCCCTGCGGCGCTCGCCGCGGCTCCTCGCGCGCCGTCAGGCGCAGCGCGCGCTCTTCGCCGCCCATACCGGCCACTCCGACCCGCGAGCCCGTGGCTCCACCAGCGCCCCCGACACACCGGCTACCTACCCACCCGCCCGCACGTTCAGCCCCACCCGCCGCATCCGTCACCGGGGGCGGGGTGGGCGGCCGGAGCGCGATGACCGATCATGGAGGGGTGGTGACTCCGGAGCCATTGACGCTTCAGGCCGCCGACGGTGTGCGGATCGACGCGGGACACCTCGGCGGCGACGGCGACCTCTGCTTCGTGCTCGCGCACGGCTTCACCTGCTCGTGGCGGCAGCCCGCGCTGCGCCGCATCGGCGCGGTGCTCCACCGCCACGGCGGCGTCCTCGCCCTGGACCTGCGCGGTCACGGGCGGTCCGGCGGGCGCTCCACGGTCGGCGACCTGGAGGTCCTCGACGTGCAGGCCGCGGTCGCCGCGGCGCGCGCCCGGGGATACCGGCGCGTCGCCGTTGCGGGCTTCTCGCTCGGCGGCGCCGTCGCCATCCGGCACGCCGCGCTGCACGGCGCCGTCGACGCCGTCGTCTCGGTCAGCGCGCCCGCCCGCTGGTACTACCGCGACACCGTCCCCATGCGCCGCGTCCACTGGGTCATCGAACGGCCCCTCGGGCGCCTTGCCGTCCGCCTCGCGCGCGGGACGCGCATCGCCGCGAAGGGCTGGGACCCCGTCCCGGAGGCACCGCACGAGGTCGCCGCGCGCATCGCCCCCGTGCCGCTGCTGATCGTCCACGGGGACGCCGACGCGTTCTTCCCCACCGAGCACGGGCGGCAGCTGTACGACGCCGCGGGGGACCCGAAGGAACTGTGGATCGAACCGGGCTTCGGGCACGCGGAGGTCGCCGCGACCCCGGACCTCATCCACCGCATCGGCGCCTGGGCCGCCGCGTCCGCCATCGCGATGCGCCCCGACGCGGCGCTCTGACCCCCATGCCGGTGGTGCCGGCCGTCAATCCGGGCGGCGCTTGCCCTCCAGGCCGTCCACGAGGCTGCGCAGGCCGAACTCGAAGCGGTCGGTGAGGCGCGGGGCGAGCAGCTCGCCCGCGACCGCCACCAGGTCGGGGAAGCGCTCGGCGGGCAGGCCCTCCAGGTACCGGGACACCTCCGCCAGCCGGTCCCCGTTGTCCGGCCCCTTGCCGAACGCGATCTCCTGGACGGCGAACCCCGTCACGTAGAACATCAGCAGCAGGTACCCGTAGCCCGCCATGCGGTCGTCGAAGCCGGCGCGGCGCAGCATGCCGATCACATGGTCGGCGAGGCGCAGCCCGTTGGGGCCGAACGGCGGCCGCCCCGGCAGCAGGCGCGTCGCCGCCGGGTGCGCCAGCAGGACGCGGCGGAGGCCGAGGCCGATCTCGATGAGCCGCTCGTCCCAGGGCCTCCCGCCGTCGCCGTCCGGCAGCGGGCACTTGCCGACGACGGTGTCGACGAGCAGGTCGAACAGCTCGTCCTTGCCGCGGACGTGCCAGTACAGCGACGGCGACTTGATGTCGAGCGCCGTCGCGAGCCGGCGCATGCTGAACGCGTCGAACCCCTCCTCGTCCAGCAGCCGCAGGGCCGCCCGCACGATCTCCGCGCGGTCCAGCCGCGGCGCGGCGGACGTCTCCTCCCCGCGCGCGAAGCCGTGGCCGGGGCCGGCCATCAGAGCATCTCCATGGCGCCAATCTAGCAGTGCAAGGCTGTCCCTAGCACTGCTAGATTTCCTCTAGCAGTGCTAGGGAAGGAGTCGCATGGTCGATCAGAGACCGGCCGCCGAGATCGCCGGCCACCAGGACCGGAGCGCCGGGTGGTGGCCTCTCGCCGCGATCGTCGCCGCCGTCTTCATGCTCATGCTGGACGCGACCGTGGTGACCGTCGCACTCCCGGACATGAGCCATGACCTGCACGCAGGCCTCGGCGACCTGCAATGGGTCATGAACGCGTACACGATGGCGATGGCCGCCTCCCAGTTCACCGCCGGAGCGTTCGCCGACCGCAGGGGACGGCGCCGCTCCTTCCTCGCGGGCGTCGCCCTGTTCGCCGCGGCGTCCGTGGCCTGCGGCCTGGCGCCCACCGCCGCGGCCCTCATCGCCGCCCGCGCCGTCCAGGGACTCGCGGGCGCGCTCATGTTCGCGACCACCCTCGCGCTCATCGCGCAGTGCTACACGGGACGGGCCCGCGGCGTCGCGTTCGGCGTCCGCGGCACCGCCGCCGGGCTCGCCGTCGTCCTCGGCCCCGTCGTCGGCGGCGCGCTCGTCTCAGCGCTCGGCTGGCGGTGGGTCTTCCTGGTGAACGCGCCGGTCGGCGCCGTCACCCTCGCCATGGGCGCCCGATCGCTGCCGCGCGAGGAGACGCAGCCCGAACGGCGGCGCATCGACCTCACCGGGCCGTGCCTGCTCGCCGTCTCCCTCTCCCTCCTGGTCTTCGGTCTGCTGCGGGTCGAGGACCACGGATGGGGGAGCGCCCGGACCGGGCTCGTCCTCGGCGCTTCGGCGGTCGCGTTCGCGGCGTTCCTCGCCGTGGAGAGCCGCCTGCCCGACCCGATGCTCGACCTCCCGCTCTTCCGGGACCGCGCGTTCAGCGGCACGCAGATCGGGTCGTTCACCGTCCAGGCGAGCGTGTTCGCCCTGCTCGTCTACGTGTCACTGTGGTTCCAGGATCAGCTCGGCCTCTCCGCGCTCGAGACCGGGCTGTGCTTCCTGCCCCTCGTCGTCCCCATCCTCGTCGCCGGGCCGATCGCCGGCGCCGTCATGGACCGCCTCCCCAAGGGACCGCTCGTCGCGGGCTCGCTGGCGCTCCTCGGCCTCGCGATGCTGCTCATGCGCGGGCTGGGGCCCGGCTCGTCCTGGACCCACCTGGCCCCCGGCATGGCGCTGGCCGGCCTCGCGTGCGGGATCGCGCTGCCGACCCTCGGCGGCCTGGCCGTGGACGTCGCGGACCGGTCCCGGCTCGGCATGGCGTCCGGCGTCAACAACACCGTCATGCAGGTCGGCTCCGCCGTGGGGATCGCGGTGTACGGGGCGCTCCTGAGCGGGCACCGGGTGTTCACCGACGGGCTCGACGCCCTCTTCGCCACCGCGGCCGCCGTCGCGTTCTGCGGAGCCGTCCTCACCGCGGTTCTCCTCGCCGGAAAACGGCTTTGAGCTGCGCTGACAGGAGGTTATCCACATTTTCGCGCGCCCCTTACGGGGCGCCGGCGGGGTCGGCATCATCGGTGGCATGAACGGATTCGGCATCACCTGGAGGCGGACCGCCGGCGGCCCGGCCGTCCCCGTCGGCCCGGCGTCCATTTCGCGCCCGGCACCGGCACGTCCCTCACCACCCGAGCCGCCGCCCTCTCCAGCCTCCTCCCGCACGACGCGGTCATCGCCCGCCGCACCGCCGCGCGGATCGCCGCCCGCCTGGCATCCTTCTCCCGCCGCCCCCGCTGACCTTCGCCGGCAGCGGATCCGCGGGGCGTAAGGGTGGCAGGGGCTGCGGGGCTCAGTCCAGCAGGGCGGAGAGGCGTTTGGGGGCGATCAGGCGGTAGCTGTCCTCGATGAGCTCCGCGAGCTCGTCCCAGTCCTGCTCGACGTCCAGACGGGCGCCGACCCATCCCTTGGCGCCGACGTACTTCGGGACGAAGAACCGCTCCGGGCCCTCCGCGACCAGCGCCTCCTGCACCCCCGGGCCCGCCTTGAACATCATGGACGACCCGTCCTCGCTGGTCATCACGAACAGCTTGTCGCGAACACGGAAGGAAGGCGATGTGTGACCCCCGAACGGCTTCTCGGTCGCCTCCGGCATGCGCATGCAGATCTCCCGGAGCCGCTCCAGCACGTCCATCCGTCCCCCTTCCCACGAACCCAGCGTGAAAGGAGCCTAACAACTCGTCTCACCGGCGAGTCCGCTCCGCCGGGCGCACCGAGAGCGCCGCCGGTGGCGGCGAAACGCGTCCTCCACGCGGAACCGTCGCCGAGACGCCCGGACCGCACAAGCCGGCGCGCACGGATGGCGGCGGGGCCGGGAGGTCTTCCGTTCGGCGGAAGCGGGGGTGCCGTGCGGTGGCGGGAGCGGCGATGGTCGGGGCGACCACGAACCGCGAGGGGGGCACGTGACCGAGCAGAGCGCCGTCGAGACCGAGGTCGTCGTCCGGGAACGGACGGACCTGGCGGAGGGCGTCGTCGGGTTGACGCTGGGCGCCGCCGACGGAGGCGTGCTGCCCTCCTGGCGGCCCGGGGCGCACATCGACGTGGTGCTGCCTGACGGGCTCGTGCGGCAGTACTCGCTGTGCGGCGATCCGGCCGACGATCGGACGTGGCGGCTCGGCGTGCTGAAGGAAGGGCCGGGCTCGACGTTCGTCCACGAGGGCCTGAACGTCGGCGACAAGCTCGTTGCGCGCGGTCCACGGAACCACTTCGCTCTGGAGGACGCGCCCGGCTACCTGTTCCTCGCGGGAGGCATCGGCATCACGCCGATCCTGCCGATGGTGGCGGCGGCGGATGCGGCGGGCGCGGACTGGCGGCTCCTGTACGGAGGGCGGCGGCGCACCGCGATGGCGTTCCTCGACGAGCTGGACCGCTATGGGGAGCGGGTCGAGGTGCGTCCGCAGGACGAGTCCGGCCTGCCCGACCTCGACGCCGCGCTGTCCGGGCTGGGGGAGGGCACGCTCGTCTACTGCTGCGGGCCCGAGCCGATGCTCGCGGCGGTCGAGGAGCGCTGCGTCCGGGGCGCGCTGCGCACCGAGCGCTTCTCGCCGAAGCCCGTCACCGGGCCCGCCGAGGGGTTCGAGGTCGAGCTGGCGCTCAGCGGCCGGACGCTGAAGGTCGAGCCCGGGCGGTCGATTCTGGAGACGGTCGAGGAGGCGGGCGTCGCGGTCCTGTCGTCGTGCCGCGAGGGGACGTGCGGAACGTGCGAGACGCCCGTCCTGGACGGCGAACCGGACCACCGCGACTCCGTGCTCACCGACGACGAGCGCGCGGACGGCGGATTCATGATGATCTGCGTCTCCCGCGCCCGAGGCCCGCGCCTGGTCCTGGAACTCTGAACAAACCGCCTTAACCAGGTCGGCGGCGTCCCGCGCGCCAGACAGGGGTGATCGGGAGGGAGCGGCGGGGCTCGAAGGCGAAGGCGGAGCCGGTGCTGAACCGGACGACGGACACCTCGTCGGGCTCGGGGGCGGGCCGGTCGCGGCGGACGACGGTGAGCCGCCAGTCCTGGCCGGTGCCGGTGACCTCGGTGTCGAGGCAGGGGTCCGCGGCGCGGACGACGGCTTGGAGCGCGGCCGTCCAGCCGGGGCCGCACAGGGAGATCCAGGCGCCGTCCTCGTGCGCGGGCGACGGGCGGACGCTGACGGTCGCGCCGTCGACAGAGGCGTCGACGTAGGCCGCGGGGTTCAGCAGCGGGTGGACGGCGAGGAGGCGGGCCGCGCCCTGCGGGGTGGCCGGCAGGCCGAGGGCGCGGGCGAGGCGCTCGGCGGCGATGCCGGCGATGCCGACGAGCTGCCTGCGGCGGATCCGGAGCAGGCCGTCCGCGTCGGCGCGCTGGGCCACGGCGAGGGTGAAGGCCCGGTTGAGCAGATGCATCTGCAGGCACACCTCGTCGGCGATCCGGGCGAGCGCGGAGCGGGAGAAGGCGGCGAAGTCGAGGTCGGACAGGAGGGGGCCGGTGTAGTCGGCGAGGCCGTCGTCGGACGGGTCGATGGGCGCGAGTTCGAGGGTCGCGGCGCGGGACCGCTCGTTGTCGGCGAGGAGGGGGATGCCCCGCGCGTCGGGGTGGGACTCGTCGATGACCACGGTCCAGGCGCAGTGCGGGTGCCGGTCGGCGGGCGAGCGCGGCGGCCGGTGGATCGGGCGGACCTGGGCCTTCGGGTTGGTGGCGACGGCGGTCGCGTCGAAGGTGGGGTCCTCGATGTCGTGGCACATGGAGCGGACGTAGGCCTCGCCCATCGGCTCGACGTCCATCAGCGCGCCGCAGTGGTCGAGGTGGAACTCGCCGTGCCACCGGTCGTGGACGGTGTAGCGGAAGTCCATGAACTGGGGCGGGGCGCCGATGTCGAGTTGCAGGCCCTTGAAGATCGTCGGGACGTCGCCCTTCCCGGGGACCTCGGGGGCGTAGCCGAGGGCGTCCTGCATCCGCCGGGTGTAGATGGGGCTCGCGGCGGCCCACTCCTCGATCGCGATGCGCGCCATCTCCTCCCGCCCGAACGCGGAGATGCACCACGCCATTCCGGAACGGTCGATCAGCTGGCCGATCAGGAGCAGCTCGGGGACGGTGACCGCGAGTTCCTCCCGGGACAGGGCGGCGTATCGGCCGGGCGGAATCGCGCGGGGGTGCGTCATCTGCGATCTCCTCGAAGGTGAAATGTGTTCTCGTCGTCAGCCCGCGAGCCGGGCGGCCGTCTTGTCCAGGTGCTTGAGCACCGTGGCCTCGTCGGCGTCCGGGACGCCCCAGATCAGTTCGGAGGCGCCGGCGGCGGCCCATTCGGCGAGGTCGTCCGGGGTGGGCCGCTTGGCGACGAGGATCCGCACGTCGGGCTCGCCGGCGCGGCCCGCGCCCGCCCACTCCTTGCGCAGCAGGGCGGCCTTCTCGGCGATGCCGGTCTCGATCGGGGTGGTCATCCAGCCGTCGGCGTGGCGCGCGATCCACCGCATGGTCTTCGGGCCGCCGCCGGCGCCGATGATCACCGGGATGCGGCCCTGCGGGGGCTTGGGGTAGGCCCAGCTCGGCCCGAACGACACGAACTCGCCGTCGTAGGACGCCTCCTCCTCGGTCCACAGGGCGCGCATGGCCTCGAGGTACTCCTTCAGGGCGGTGCGCCGCCGGTCGCCGGGGACGTGGTGGTCGGCCAGCTCGTCGGTGTTCCAGCCGAAGCCCGCGCCGATGGTCAGCCGGCCGCCGGACAGGTGGTCGAGGGTGGCGAGGGTCTTGGCGAGGGTGATCGGGTCGGACTCCACCGGCAGCGAGACGGCGGTCGCGAGGCCGATCCGGCCGGTCACGGCGGCGGCGGTCGCGAGCGACACCCACGGGTCGAGGGTGCGCATGTAACGGTCGTCGGGCAGGTCCTCGCCGCCGGTGGGGTGCAGCGCGTCGCGGCGCACCGGGATGTGGGTGTGCTCGGGCACGTAGAAGGTGTCGAAGCCGCGCTCCTCCGCGGCCTTCGCGAGGGCTGCCGGCGTGATGCCGCGGTCGGAGGTGAAGAGCACGATGCCGTTGCGCATGGCGTCATAGTAGAACGTGTTCTAGGCTCACTGGAATAGTGACTGGACAGCTGTCCGAACGCGTTGCCGGAGGATCGGCCCGCCGCCCGGAAAAGGAGAAGTCGATGCGGATCCGGCTATTGCGGCGATCTCCGGCCCGCATTACGGTGGACACATGTCCAGTCAGGTGACCAGTCCCGCGCTGCGGCAGGGGCTCAACGCCCGGCAGGCCGAGACGGTGGAGAACCTGATGGCCGCCGGGCTCGCGGAGTTGCGCGCCGTCGGCCACGAGGTGCTGACGATCCGGACGGTGGCGCAGCGGGCGGGCGTCTCCCCGGCGACCGCCTACACCTACCTGTCGTCCAAGAACCACCTCTTCGCGGAGCTGTTCTGGCGGCACCTCGGCGGGGACGGCGGCGCAGCGCCGGCCGGGGCCCGCGCCACCGAGCGCCTGCAGGCGACCGTCCGGGCGCTGACCGCCCGGATCGTCGCGGAACCGGAGCTGGCGGCGGCGGTGACGCCGGCGCTGCTCGGCGGCGACCCCGACGTCGCGCGGCTGCGGCGGCGCATCGGCGGGGAGTTCTACGCCCGGTTCGAGACGGCCCTCACCGGCCGGCGGCCGGAAGAGCGGCGGCCGGGTGAGCGGCGGCCGGGTGAGCGGCGGCCGGGGGAACCGGCCGATGCCGCCGTGCTCGAGGTGCTGGTCCTCACCTTCACCGGCGCGCTGCTGCAGGCCGGCATGGGCCTGCTGACCTACGACCAGATCGCCGACCGGCTCGCCTCGGCCGTGGAAGTGATCATGAGGGGCAACGAATGAGCGCTTCGGCTGACGCGACGGCCGGACCCCTGGCCTTCGATCCCTACGACTACGACTTCCACGAGGACCCGTACCCGCTCTACCAGCGCCTGCGCGACGAGGCGCCCGTCTTCCACGCCGAGCGGGACGACCTGTGGGTGATCTCCCGCCACGCCGACGTGTTCGACGTGCTCCGCGACGACGCGACGTTCTCCAACCGGATGGGCGTCTCCCTCGACGCGAGCGCGTGGAGCCCCGAGGCGCACCGGGTGATGAGTTTCCTCGCCCTCGACGGGCAGCGGCAGACCCGGCTGCGCCGGCTGGTGTCCGCCGCGTTCACGCCGCGCCGGGTCAAGGAGCTGCAGCCGCAGATCCAGCGGCTCACCGACCACTACCTCGAACGGACCTTCGCGGTGAACGCCGAGCACGGCGAGGCCGACTGGATCGGGGACTTCGCCGGGAAGCTCCCGATGGACGTCATCTCGGAGATGATGGGCGTGCCGGAGGTCGACCGGACGGAGGTCCGGCGCCTCGCCGACCTGGTCGTGCACCGCGAGGACGGCGTCCGCGACGTCCCGCCGGCCGGCATGGCGGCGGCCGGCGAGCTGATCACCTACTACGCGGCGATGGTGAAGGAGCGCCGGGCCGCGGCCGAGCCGGCGAGGGACCTCACCGCGGCGCTCACCGTCGCCGAGATCGACGGCGACCGGCTCACCGACGGCGAGATCATCGCGTTCCTGTTCCTCATGGTGGTCGCCGGCAACGAGACCACCACCAAGCTGCTCGGCAACGCGCTGTTCCACCTGTCCGCGCATCCGGACCAGAAGGCGGAGGTGCTCGCGGACCCCGGCGACCCCGAGGCGCTGGTGACGCCGTGGATCGAGGAGACGCTGCGGCACGACACCTCCAGCCAGATGCTCGCCCGCTACGTCGTCGAGGACGTGCGGATGCACGGCACGACGATCCCGGCCGGGTCGAAGGCGCTGGTCCTGCTCGGCTCGGCCAACCGCGACGAGCGCGTCTTCACCGATCCGACCGTCTACGACGTCCACCGGCCGAAGGCCGAGCTCGGGCAGATCCTCAGCTTCGGCTCCGGCAAGCACTTCTGCCTCGGCGCGAACCTGGCCCGGCTGGAGACCCGGGTCGTGCTGAACGAGCTGGTCAGGCGGGTCGAGGACGTCGAGGTGCACGCCGACCGGGCGGTGCGCGTGCACTCCACGAGCGTGCGCGGCTTCGCCGAACTGCCGACGAGCTTCACCCTGCGCAAGGGCTGAGGCGCAGGGCCTGGGAGGGACTGAAGGTGTCCGAGAAGTACCGGCATCCCGAACGCCGCCCCGCGGTGATCACCGGTGCGTCGTCCGGCATCGGCGCGGAGACGGCCAAAGTGCTCGCCGCGGCGGGGCATCCGGTGGCGCTCGGGGCGCGCCGGGTCGGCGTCCTGGAGGAGATCGCCGCGGCCATCCGCGCCGGCGGCGGCGAGGCGGTCGCGCACGCGCTCGACGTGTCCGACGACGCGTCCGTGGCCGAGTTCGCCGCGAAGGCGACCGCCGACCTCGGCGACATCGAGGTCGTGGTCAGCAACGCCGCGCTGGTGGCGCCCGGCGCGACCATCGAAGTCAGCTCCGAGCGCTTCGCCCGCGAGATCGACCTGAACCTCGTCGGCGCGCACCGGATCGCGCGGGCGTTCGTGCCCGCGATGGCCGAGCGGCGGCGCGGCGACATCGTCTTCGTCTCGTCCGACGTCGCGGTCCGGCCCCGGCCGTTCATGTCGGCGTACTCCGCCGGCAAGTGGGGCCTGGAGGGAATGGTCACCGCGCTGCAGATGGAACTCGAGGGCACCGGCGTGCGGGCCTCGATCATCCGGCCCGGCCCGACGTGGAGCGGCATGGGCACGGACTGGGACACCGAGGACGCAGCGTTCGTGCTCGACCAGTGGGTCCGCTTCGGACTCGCCCGCCACCCCCACTTCCTCAAGGCCAGGGCGCACGCGGACGCGATCGCGACGATCGTCGGCGCGCCGCGCGGTGTGCATCTGAGCCTGCTCGACGTCAATCCCGAAGCGCCCGTGGAGGAGAAGCCATGACCGCCGCCGAGAGGCACCGGCTCGCCGCGATCCCCGAGGTGAGCACGGTCCTCGACGATCAGAGCCCGCAGGTGCCGGAGATCATCCGGGGCACCGGGCACCTGCCGGAGATGCGGGTCGACCCGATCGGCCTGTTCCACCGCGTCCGCGCCGAGTGCGGGGACGTCGGCCGGTTCCGGCTCGCCGACAAGGACGTCGTGCTGGTCAGCGGCGCCGAGGCGAACGAGGCGTTCTTCCGGGCGCCGGACGAGCAGCTCGACCAGGCCGCCGCGTACCCGTTCATGACGCCGATCTTCGGCAAGGGCGTGGTGTTCGACGCCTCGCCGGAGGAGCGCCAGCAGATGCTGAAGAACCAGGCGCTGCGCGGCGACATGATGCGCGGGCACGCGCGGACGATCGAGGCGGAGATCCGCCGGATGGTCGCCGGCTGGGGCGAGGAGGGCGAGATCGACCTGCTCGACTTCTTCGCCGAGCTGACCATCTACACCACGTCCGCGTGCCTGATCGGCAAGCCGTTCCGCGACGAGCTGGACGCCTCGTTCGCCGATCACTACCACGAGCTGGAGCGCGGCACCGACGCGATCGCCTACGTCGACCCCTACGCCGACATCGACAGCTTCCGGCTGCGCGACGCGGCCAGGGAGAAGCTGGTCGGGCTGGTGCAGGGCATCATCGAGCGCCGCAAGGAGCGCGGGAAGGTGCCGCGCGACCAGCGCGACCTGCTCGACGTGCTGATCTCGCTGGACATGAGCGCCGACCACATCACCGGCATCTTCATCTCGATGATGTTCGCCGGGCACCACACCTCCAGCGGCACCGCGTCCTGGGCGATGATCGAGCTGCTGCGGCACCCGGACGTGCTCGCCGAGGTGGTCGCCGAGCTGGACGCGCTCTACGCCGACGGGACCGAGGTGTCGTTCCAGGCGCTGCGGTCGATCCCGGTGCTGGAGTCGGCGCTGAAGGAGACCCTCCGGCTGCACCCGCCGCTGATCATCCTGATGCGGCTCGTCCGCGCGGACTTCGAGGTGCTCGGCAGGACGGTCCCGGCGGGGACGATGCTCGCGGCGTCGCCGCGCGTCTCCAACCGGATCGAGGAGGACTTCCCGAAGGCGGCGGACTTCGACCCGGGCCGCTACATCGACCCCCGGCAGGAGGACCTGCAGAACCGCTGGACGTGGATCCCGTTCGGCGCCGGCCGGCACCGCTGCGTCGGCAACGCGTTCGCGATGATGCAGATGAAGGCGATCTTCTCCGTCGTCCTGCGCGACTACACGTTCGAGGCGGCCCAGCCCCTGGACTCCTACCAGGACGACTTCACCAAGATGGTCATCCAGCTCAAGCAGCCGTGCCGGGTCCGGTACCGGCGGCGGGCGGGGAGGTGAGCGCGGTGCGGGTCGTCGCCGACACCACCATCTGCCAGGGGCACCAGCTGTGCCAGGGCGAGGCGCCCGACGTGTTCGGGTTCGACGCGGACGAGGACGTCGTCGTCGTCCTCGACGAGCACCCGGACGAGTCCCGCCGCAAGGACGTGGCCACGGCCGTCAAGTACTGCCCGGCCTTCGCGCTTTCCATCGAAGAGGAGGGGACGACGTGAGCGATGAGGGCGGGCTGACCCGCGCCGAGATCGAGCGGTTCTGGGACTCCTGGCTGGCGGTCAACCGCGAGGCCGAGCGGACCGGCGACTGGCGGGTGATGGCCGAGTGGTACGCCGAGGACGCGACGTACGGCTGGATGTACGCCCCGGACGAGCACTTCATGGCGGTCGGCCGCGACCAGATCCGGGACTGGGCGATCGGCATCGAGATGGACGGCCTCGACGGCTGGCACTACGACTACCAGGCCACCGTCATCGACGAGAAGAAGTCGATGATCGTCGGGTTCTGGAAGCAGAAGTCCGGGATCACGAACGACGCGACCGGCGGGGAGTACGAGATCCTCGGCATCGGCGGCTCGTGGTTCGGCGTGGAGCGGCAGGCCGCCGGGGCGGACGCCGGCCAGATCAAGATCGCCTGGCAGCGGGACTGGTTCGACATGCCGTCGACCGTCCACACGTTCATGCAGATCATCGAATCCGGCAAGGCGCCCGAGACGCTGCTTGCGCGGATGAAGGTCGCGGGCCACGGCGTCCCCGGCCACTACCACTACGACGAGATGCCCTCGACGCTGTGGCCGCCGCCCGTCGAGCGCGGCGACCACATCACCCAGGCGCCGAAGGACGCGCCGGAGGCGGCGCGATGACCGAGCGCGTTCCGACGAGTCCGCCGGCGCGGCAGTACGTCGACGGCGAGCTCGGCGCGGCGAGTGGCGGCGCGTCGTACCCGATCCTCAACCCGGCGACCGGGCAGGAGATCGGCCGCGCGCCGGGCAGCACCGCCGCCGACGTCGACGCCGCGATCGGCGCCGCCCGCCGCGCGTTCGACGAGTCCGCCTGGGCGACCGACCGCGCGCTGCGGATCCGGGTGCTGCGCCAGTTCCACCAGGCGCTGCTCGACAACGCCGACGCGTTGCGCGCGCTCACCACCGCCGAGGCCGGCGCGCCGGCGTTCTTCGTCAGCGGCCCCCAGTTCGACACGCCGGTCGAGAGCCTGAAGTGGACGATCGACCTCGCCGAGGGCTACGCGTGGGAGACCGACCTCGGCGTCGGCACCACGATGGGCATCCGGTCGCGCCGCACCGTGCACCGCGAGCCGGCCGGCGTGGTCGCCGCGATCACGCCGTGGAACTTCCCCAACCAGATCAACCTCGCCAAGATCGGGCCCGCGCTCGCCGCCGGGAACACGGTCGTGCTCAAGCCGGCGCCCGACACCCCGTGGCTGGCGGCCGAACTGGGCCGGCTGTTCGCCGAGTGCACCGACGTCCCGGCCGGCGTGTTCAACGTCGTGACGCCGCGCGACAACGGCGCGGCGGCGCTGCTGACCACCGATCCGCGCGTCGACCTGGTGTCCTTCACCGGTTCGACCGCCACCGGACGGGCGATCGCGGCGGCCGCGGCGCCGACCCTCAAGCGGCTGTTCCTCGAACTCGGCGGCAAGTCCGCGGCGATCGTGCTGGACGACGCGGACCTCAAGGCCGTCGTCGGCACCACCGCGTTCGCGGCGTGCGTGCACGCCGGGCAGGGCTGCGCGATCACCACCCGCCTGGTGGTGCCCCGCGAGCGCTACGACGAGGCGGTGGAGATCGCCGCCGCCACGATGGGCTCGCTCGGCGCGAAGGACCCCGCCGACCCCGGCACCATCTGCGGCCCCGTCATCTCCGCCGTTCAGCGCGACCGCGTGAAGTCCTACCTCGACCTGGCCGCCGAGGAGGGCGGGCGGTTCGCGACCGGCGGCGGCGTCGCCGAGCAGGACGGCGACCTCGCCGGCGGGTTCTGGATCCAGCCGACCGTCATCGCCGGCCTGGACAACACCGCGCGGGTCGCCCAGGAGGAGATCTTCGGGCCGGTGCTGACCGTCATCGCGCACGACGGCGACGACGACGCCGTCCGGATCGCCAACGAGTCGCCGTACGGGCTGTCCGGCTCGGTCGACTCCGGCGACCTGGACCGGGCCAAGGCGGTCGCGGCCCGGATCCGCACCGGCACCATCGGCGTCAACGGCGGGCTGTGGTTCGGCGCGGACGCGCCGTTCGGCGGCTACAAGCAGTCCGGCATCGGCCGCGAGATGGGCGTGGCCGGGTTCGAGGAGTACCTCGAGACCAAGACCACGGCCGAACCGGCCTAGCACTCCATGGCTAGGCGGGGACGAGGAGGAAACCGATGAGCGACATCGTCCGCGTCGGATGGGTCGGGCTCGGCGACATCGGCAAGCCGATGGCGACCCGGCTGGCCGCGCAGCAGAGCGAGGCCGGGCTCGCCCTCGGCGTGTTCGACCTGGCCGCCGCGCCGGTCGAGGAGCTGGTCGCGGCGGGAGCGAAGGCGGCCGGCGGCGCCGGCGCGCTCGCCGCCGGCAGCGACGTGCTGTGCGTCATGGTCAACAACGACGAGCAGGTCCGCTCGGTGCTGGACGAGGTGCTCGCCGCCGCCCCCGCCGGCCTCACCGTCGCGGTCCACTCGACCGTCGCCCCCGGGACGCCCGCCGAGCTGGCGGAGCTCGCCGCGCGGAAGGGCGTCCGGCTGGTCGACGCGCCCGTGTCGGGCGGCGTGATGGGCGCGGGCACCGGCGAGCTGGCCATCATGGTCGGCGGGACGGAGGAGGCCTTCGCCGCGGTCCGCCCCGTGCTGGACGTCCTGGCGAAGAAGGTCGTGCACGCCGGGCCGATCGGCGCGGGCACGAGGTTCAAGCTCGCCCGCAACCTGATGCACTACGCCGCCTTCACCGCGGCCACCGAGGCGCAGCGGCTGGCCGAGGCGGCCGGGCTCGACATCGTCGCGCTCGGCGAGGTCGTCCGGCACACCGACGCGCTCACCGGCGGCCCCGGAGCGATCATGTACCGCGACACGACCGCCGAGATGGCGCCGGGGTCGTTCTGGTTCACCACCTTCGGCCACCTCAGGCAGCTCGCGGAGAAGGACCTCGACTTCGCGATCGCGCTGGCCGACGAGCTCGGCGTCGAGGTACCGATGGCCAGGATCGCGCGCGAGCGGCTCGCGCCCGGCCTGGGCTTTCCCGAGGAGCAGCGATGAGCGACGACAAGACCGGGAAGTTCGACGACCTCCCGGAGCCGCGGGCCCGCGGCCTGCGCAAGATGGAGCAGGTCTACGGGTTCGACATGGCCGACGGGACCGGCGACTTCTTCCGCTACACCGCCGACCACCTGTTCGGCGACGTCTGGCAGCGGCCCGGCCTGTCCGACCGGGACCGGCGCCTGCTGCTGTTCGGGCTGCTGGCCGGGCAGGGCGCCGCCGACGTCCTCGGCATCCAGGTGCCCGCCGCGTACGCCGCCGGCGAGTTCGACGACGAGGCGCTGCGCGAGATCGTCGTGTTCCTCAGCCACTACGCGGGCTGGCCGAACGGCGCGCGGCTCAACTCGATCGTCGAGGAGACGATCGCCAAGGCGGCCCGCAAGGCCGCGCGGGAGGCCGCGCGGGCCGCCGGGAAGCAGGGCTGAGGAGCACCATGGCCATCCGCGTCCTGCACGTCGCGACCGGCAACGTCGGCCGCATCGCCCTGTCGCAGCTCATCGAGGACCCCCGCTTCGAGCTCGCCGGCCTCGTCGTGTCCGACCCCGCCAAGGTCGGGCGGGACGCCGGGGACCTCGCCGGACTCGGCACGGTCACCGGCGTGACCGCGACCGGCGACCTGGACGCCGCCCTCGCGGCGGCGCGGCCGGACTGCACGACCTACTGCGCGATCGGGGAGACCCGGCTGCGCGAGGCGCTCGCCGACATCGAGAGGATCCTCGCGTCGGGCAGCAACGTCGCCGCGTCGTCGCCGGTGCCGCTGATCTACCCGTGGGGGCTGCTGCCCGACCGGATGATCGACCCGATCGAGAAGGCCTGCGAGGCCGGCGGGACGAGCCTGTTCGCCAGCGGCGTCGACCCCGGCTGGGTCAACGACCTGCTGCCGTTCGCGATCGCGAGCACCTGCCAGCGGGTGGAGCAGGTGCGCTGCTCGGAGATCGCCGACTACGCGACCTACGACGGCGGCCCGGTCATGTTCGACTTCATGGGCTTCGGACGCCCGCTGGACGACCTGCCGCGCATGTTCGAGCCGGGGATCCTCGCGGCGTCCTGGGGCGTCAGCCTCCGGATGATGGCCCGCGGCTTCGGCTTCGAGCTCGACGACATCACCGAGTCTTACGAGCGGGAACCGGCGCCGGAGGCGTTCGACGTGGCCGCCGGGCACATCCCGGCGGGCGGCGTCGCGGCGATGCGGTTCCAGATCACCGGCGTCTCCGCCGGCAAGGAGGTGCTGGTCATCGACCACACCACCCGGCTGCGCGGCGACCTGCGCCCCGACTGGCCGCGGCCCGCGCAGGACGGCGGCTCCTACCGGCTCGAGATCACCGGCGAGCCGTCCTACCGCGTCGACGTGTGCCCGACCAGCGCCAAGGGCGACCACAACCACGCCGCGATCGCCGCGGGCGCCGGACGCATCGTCAATGCGATCCCCGACGTCGTCGCGGCGCCGCCGGGCCTGCGAACCCCGCTCGACCTGCCGTTCAACACCGCCCGCGGCGTCTTCGCGGCGGCCCTGCCCCGTTGAGTTGTGGGGGGGGGGGGGGGGGGGGGGGGGGGGGTAACGACGCCCCCCCCCCACAGCGCCCCCCAGGCGGGCGCGCGCCCCCCCCCCCCCCCCCCCCCCCCCCCCCCCACAACTCAACGCACACGAGAGAGAGGACATCCGATGGGACGCGTGGACGGGAAGATCGCGCTGATCAGCGGCGGCGCGCGGGGCATCGGCGCCGCGAGCGCGCGGGCGCTGGTGGCCGAGGGCGCGAAGGTCGTGCTCGGCGACATCCTCGACGAGGAGGGCAAGGCCGTCGCGGACGAGCTGGGCGGCGCCGCCCGCTACGTCCATCTCGACGTGACCAGCCCCGACGACTGGACCGCCGCCGTGCGGACCGCCGTCACCGAGTTCGGCGGGCTGAACGTGCTGTTCAACAACGCCGGGATCGCCAACGGCGCCGCCATCAACCACTTCAAGCTGGAGAAGTGGCGCAAGATCATCGACATCAACCTCACCGGCCCGTTCCTCGGCATCCGCGCGGCGGCGGACGCGCTGATCGCGGCCGGCGGCGGGTCGATCATCAACACCTCGTCCATCGAGGGGCTGCGCGGCACGTCCTGGGCGCACGGCTACGTGGCGTCCAAGTGGGGCCTGCGCGGCCTGACCAAGTCGGTCGCGATGGAGCTGGCGCCGCACGGCGTCCGGGTCAACTCGCTGCACCCCGGCCTGATCCGGACGCCGCTCACCGAGGGCATCCCCGACGACATGATCCCGGTGCCGCTCGGCCGGCCCGGCGTGCCCGAGGACGTCGCGTCGTTCGTGGTCTTCCTGGCCAGCGACGAGTCCTCCTACGCCACCGGTTCGGAGTTCGTCATCGACGGCGGCACCGTCAACCAGATCCCGCACAAGTGAGCCCGGCCGCACGGCCGGCGCCGATTCGAGACGCACCGATTCAAAGCAGGGACCGATGAACGCACAGACCCCGGCCGGAATGGCCGTCCCCCCGGTGGTGCCGGCCGCGGACCTGCCCGCCGATGCCGAGCGGTTCGACGTCGTGGTGGTGGGCTTCGGGATCGCCGGAGGGTGCGCGGCGCTGGAGGCCGCGCGCTCGGGAGCCCGGGTGCTGCTCTTGGAGCGGGCCGCCGTGCACGGCGGTACGTCGAGCATGTCGGGCGGCCACTTCTACCTCGGCGGCGGCACCGCCGTGCAGAAGGCGACGGGCCACGACGACACCGTCGAGGCGATGGCGCGCTACCTGATGGAGAGCACCAAGGATCCCGACGAGGAGAAGATCCGGGCCTACTGCGCGGGATCGGTCGCGCACTTCGACTGGCTGGAGGCGCTCGGGTTCGAGTTCGAGCGGTCCTACTTCCCGGGGAAGGCGGTGATCCAGCCCGGCACCGAAGGGCTGATGTTCACCGGCAACGAGAAGGTGTGGCCCTTCCGCGACGAGGTCGCCCCGGCGCCGCGCGGGCACAAGGTGCCGGTGCCCGGCGACACCGAGGGCACCAAGATCGTGATGGACCTGCTGCGGGACCGGGTCGAGGAGGCCGGCGTCGAGGTCCGCTACGAGACCGGCGCGACCAACCTCGTGGTGGACGCCGGCGGTACGGTCACCGGCGTCGCCTGGCGGAACTTCGACCGGACGGGTGCGGTCGCCGCGGCCGCGGTGGTGCTCGCGGCCGGCGGGTTCGTGATGAACGCCGACATGGTCGCCGCCTACACGCCCGCCCTCGGCGAGAAGCTGTTCACGCTCGGCAGCACCTACGACGACGGGCTCGGCATCCGGCTCGGCCAGTCCGCCGGCGCGGCGCTGGAGCACATGGACGAGCCGTTCATCACCGCGCCGTTCTACCCGCCGTCGTCGCTGGTCAAGGGCCTGATCGTGAACAACCGCGGGGAGCGGTTCGTGGCCGAGGACAGCTACCACGCGCGCACCTCGTACTTCGTGCTCAAGCAGCCGGGCGCCGCGGCGTACCTCATCGCCGACAGCGACCACATGGACGAGCAGCGGATGCCGCTCGTCCCGCTGAAGGACGGCTACGAGACGATCGAGGAGATGGAGGCCGGCCTGAAGCTGCCCCCCGGCTCGCTGACGGCGACGATGGCGCGCTACAACGAGCACGCCGCGCGCGGCGAGGATCCCGACTTCCACAAGCACCCCGACTGGCTCGCGCCGCAGACCAACGGGCCATGGGGCGTCTACGACCTGACCCTCGGCACCGCCCTGTACGCCGGTTTCACGCTCGGCGGCATGGCCACCACGGTCGACGGCGAGGTGCGGCGGCCCGACGGGTCGGTCATCGGCGGGCTCTACGCGGCCGGGGCCTGCGCGTCCAACATCGCCCAGGACGGCGCCGGGTACTGCTCGGGCACCCAGCTGGGCGAGGGCTCGTTCTTCGGCCGCCGCGCCGGCATCGCCGCGGCGGCGCGGGCGCGCGCCGCGACCCGGTAGGTCCGCCGCGCGCCCCCGGCGTCTAGGCGCGCTGCTCGGCGGTGCCCAGCGCGCGGCTGAGCGCGTCGAGCCGGTCGGCGGCCATCCGGCGGGAGACGGCGGCGTCCGGGATCAGACCTGAGCCGTGGAACGTCCCCGGGTAGTGGTGCACCTCCGTGCCGACGCCCGCCTGGACGAGCCGCAGCGCGTAGCCGAGGCCCTCGTCGCGGAGCGGGTCGAACTCGCAGGTGGTGACGTAGGCGGGCGGCAGGCCGGTGAGGTCCTCGGCGCGGGCGGGCGCCGCGTAGGGCGAGACCCCGGCGGTGCCGCGCACCCCCTTGCCGAGGTAGTAGTCCCAGCTCAGCTCGGCGTTCGGGCGGTTCCAGATCGGGGTGTCGGTGAACGCGCGCATCGACGGGGTGTCGAGCCGGTCGTCGAGCTCGGGGACGCCGAGGAGCTGGAAGCACAGCGCCGGGCCGCCGCGGTCGCGGGCCAGCAGCGCGGTCGCGGCGGACAGGCCGCCGCCCGCGCTCTCGCCGCCCACCGCCAGCCGGCCCGGGTCGATGCCGAGATCGGCGGCGTTCGCGGCGGTCCAGGTCAGCGCCGCGTAGCAGTCCTCGAGACCGGCGGGGAACGGGTGCTCGGGCGCGAGCCGGTACTCCACGGACAGGACCACCGCGCCGACCTCCGCCGCGATGCACAGCGCGTCGTCGTGGAAGGCGTCGACGGTGCCGAGGACGAACCCGCCGCCGTGGATGTAGAGCAGGCCGGGCAGCGGGCCCTCGGCGGCGGCCGGGGTGAAGATCCGCACCGGCACGTCCGGGGCGCCGTCCGGGCCGGGGACGGCGACGTCGCGGACGTCGACCGGGACGGACGGCTCGTACCGGGGCCGGTCGGCGAGCAGCCGGTCGTCGGCCTCCCGCATCGCCACGGGGTCGGTCAGCGTGATCTCGGGGATCATGGAGATCCACGGGGCGAGCTCCGGGTCGAAGGCGTACGGCACGGTCCGGCTCCTCTCGGCGGCTGACCACCAGTTTCGCCGCGATCCGCGGCCCCGCCCAGCCGCCGACCGGCGGGGATCGCCGGCCGGAATCCGCCGATCGTCGGGTGGCGTACGATCCGTCCATGAAAGGGCTGCTCCTGCGATTGTCGGGGCTGGACGCCGACGCGGAGAACGCCGTCCGGGTGATCGGGTTCTTCGACCGGCTGATCGCGGGACGCGCGAGCCCGCAGGCGCTGGTGCGCGCCACCGCCGCGCTCGCCGAGTGCCCCGCCGGGCTGGCCGACCCGGCGCGCGGGATCTCGCTGCGCTCCAAGCCCGGCGCGGCGCCGGGGGAGCGGGCCGTCCGGGAGTTCGCCGAGACCGGGCTCGTATGGCTGGAGCGGTCCGGCGCGCCGCTCCCGCTGGACGAGATCGTCCTCGAACGGTTCGCCTTCGCCGCGACGGTCCTGCTGGAGCGCGAGCGCGACGACCGGGACGACGCCGCGCTGGTGGACCTGGTGGTGTCGGCGGACGCCGCGGAGGCCGAGCGGTCCCGGGCGCTGCGGGCACTGCGGTTCGATCCGTCCGCCCCGCTGCACGTGCTGGCCGTCGCGGGCGGCGACGCGGCCGCGGTGCTCACAGCACTTGGCCGGGACGCCCGCGCCGCCGCGTTCGGGCACGTCCACGCGGTGCTGGCCCGGGACGTCCCGGCGGACCTGGAGCACCGGACGCCGGACGGCACCCGGATCGGGATCGGCCCCGCGCTGCCCGGCGCCGGCGCGCCGGAGTCGTGGCGGCTGGCCCGGTCCGCGCTGCGGTTCACGACGCTCGGCGACGGGCTCGCCGCGGTGGTGCGCCACGACCGGCTCGGCGGGCTCGCCGCGATCGCCGCGCGGCTGCGTCCCGAGGACATCGCGCAGGTCGCGGACGTGGCGGCGCTGGACCGGCTCGCCGCCGAACCGCACGGCGACGACGTCCTCGCGGTGCTGGTCGCGTTCTGCGCGACGGGCTCGACCCGCAAGGCCGCCGCCCGCGTGCACCGCCACCACAGCACGATCGCGGCGCGGCTGTCGCACGCGGAGCGGCGCCTCGGGTTCTCCTTCCACGCGCCCGGCGGGCGGCTGCGGCTGGACCTGGCGCTGCTGCTCCGCCACCTGCGGGACGAACCGGGCTGAGTCCCCGTCAACTCTTGCCTTATTGATCATCCGTAGGCAGCCTCTTGTGGTATGGGAGACGCCTGCCCGACCGTCCTCGCCCCGGTTCCCCCGCCGCCACCGCCGAACGACGGGAGGCGCCCGTGAGCTTCTCCGACTACCTCGCCGACCGCTGGCCGACGATCGCCCGGCAGATGGCCGAGCACGCCGAGGTGGTGCTGATCGCCGTCGGCATCGCCGCGGTGATCGGGATCGGCCTCGGCATCGCGGTGGAGGGCCGGCCGCGGCTGAGCCGGCTCGCGCTCGGCGTCACCGGCACCATGCTGACCGTCCCGTCGCTGGCGCTGTTCGGCCTGCTGATCCCGCTGTTCGGGCTGGGCCTGGCGCCGACGATCACCGCGCTGGTGCTGTACGCGGTGTTCCCGATCCTGCGCAACACGATCACCGGCCTGGAGTCGGTGCCGGGCGCGGTCGAGGAGGCCGCGCGGGGCATGGGGCTCGGCCGCGCGAGCCGGATGCTGCGGATCCGGCTGCCGCTCGCCTGGCCGGTCGTGCTCACCGGCGTCCGGGTCGCCACGATCATGACCTGGCGCGCACCGACCCGGCGAAGGCGTCCACGTGCGTGGCCAGCGAGTTCGCCGGACGCAGCGACGGGTGGCCGGGACTGCAGAAGGCGTACGGGTTCACGCTGCCGAAGTCGTCGGTCGCGACCCTCGCCGAGGGCGCCATCTACGACGCCATCGGCAAGGGCAAGCCGTGCGACTTCGGCGAGGTCGCGACGACCGACGGCCGGATCAAGGCGCTCGGCCTCACCTCGATCCCCGACGACAAGAAGTTCTTCCCCGTCTACAACCCCGCGCTGACGCTGCGCGACTCCGTTTACAAGGACCACCCGGCCATCGAGAAGATCATGAACCCGATCGCGGCGGCGCTCAGCGACTCGGTCCTGCAGACCCTCAACGGCGAGGTCGACATCAAGGGCGAGGAGGCCACCGACGTCGCGCAGAAGTGGCTGCAGTCGAAGGGCTTCATCGGCGAGTAGGGACCGCCGGGACGCCGGGGTCCGTTGTTCCGCCCCGGCGTTCCCCGGGCAGGACACCAGGGTGGCCGAATCCGCGAAATCGCGGGGGAGGGATCTGGGATGAGACCGTTCGCGTCGTCGGCCGACCTGGCGGACAAGGAGCGGAGCCTGGAGGTGCTCGCGGACGGCGTGTACGCGCTGACCGCCGAGGGCGATCCGAACGTCGGCGCCGTCGAGGGCGAGGACTTCGTCGTGTGCTTCGAGGCGCTGGCCACGCCGGTGGCGGCGCGCGAGTGGCTGTCGATGCTGCGCGAGCACACCGACAAGCCCGTCCGGTACCTGGTGCTGTCGCACTATCACGCGGTGCGGGTGCTGGGCGCGAGCGCGTTCGGCGCCGACGTCGTCGTGGCGCACGAGAAGACGCGGGAGCTGGTCGCCGAGCGCGGGCGCCAGGACTGGGAGTCCGAGCTCGGGCGGATGCCGCGGCTGTTCAAGGAGCCCGAGTCGATCCCGGGCCTGACGTGGCCGACGGCGACGTTCAGCGACCGCTTCACGATCCAGCTCGGCGGCGACCGCGGTGAGCTGGTCCTGCGGTACTGCGGGCGCGGGCACACCGAGGGCGACATCGTCGCGTGGCTGCCGCGGCAGCGGGTGCTGTTCGCCGGTGACCTGGTGGAGGCGCAGGCCGCGCTGTACACCGGGGACGCCTTCCACCGGGACTGGGCGACCGGGACGCTGGACCGGGTGGCGGCGCTCGGCGCCGAGGCGCTGGTGGGCGGCCGCGGCGCGGTGGCGGCCGGCCGGGAGGCGGTGGACGCGGCGATCGGCCAGACCCGGCATTTCCTTGAGGTGATGATCCGCGAGGTGACGGCCGTGCAGGGACGCGGCGGGACGCTGAAGGAGGCGTTCGAGGCGGTCCACGCGGAGCTGGAGCCGGAGTACGGGCGATGGCCGATCTTCGAGCACTGCCTGCCGTTCGACGTGTCGCGGCTGTGGGACGAGCTGTCCGGCGTCGAGCGCCCGGTGATCTGGACCGCCGAGCGCGACCGGGCCGTCTGGGATGAGCTCCAGGGCTGACCCCGGACCCGCGGACCCGGTCGTCGTGGCCGGGGGCGGTCCGGTGGGCCTGGTCGCCGCGCTGCTGCTGGCGCGGTTCGGCGTGCCCTCGGTCGTCCTGGAGGCCGCCGGCCGCCGCGAACCGGCCGGGTCCAAGGCGATCTGCTTCCAGCGCGACGTGCTCGACGTGCTCGACCGGGTCGGCTGCGCGGAGACCATGATCGCGCGCGGCGTCACGTGGACGACCGGCCGCACCTACTACCGCGGCACCGAACTGTTCGCCGTCACGTTCCCGGCCGCCGGGAGCGGCGACGTCCCGCCCTGGATCAACATCTCGCAGGCCGAGGTGGAGCGGTACCTGCGCGACCTGGTGGACGCCGATCCGCTGGTGGACGTCCGGTACGGGCACCGAGTCACCGGCCTCGACCAGGACGCCGGCGGGGTGCGGGTCCGCGCGGACGCCCCGGACGGCGAGGTCACCGTGGCCGGAAGCCATCTGGTGGGGGCGGACGGGCCGCACAGCGCGGTCCGCCGGCTGATCGGCGCCGGGTTCCCCGGCCGCTCGTTCGACGACCGGTTCCTCATCTGCGACGTCCGCGCCGACCTGCCGTTCCCGAACGAGCGCCGGTTCCACTTCGACCCGGAGTGGAACCCGGGCCGCCAGGTCCTGGTGCACCAGTGCCCCGACCGGACCTGGCGGATCGACTGGCAGCTGCCGGCGGGTCATGACCTGGAGGCCGACCGCGCGTCCGGGGCGCTGGACGCGCGCATCCGGAAGATCACCGGGGACGTGCCCTACGAGATCGTGTGGGCGTCGGTGTACCGGTTCCACCAGCGGTGCGCCGGGACGTTCCGCCGCGGCCGGGCCTTCCTGGCGGGGGACGCGGCGCACCTGTACGCGCCGTTCGGGGCGCGCGGGCTGAACTCCGGCGTCCAGGACGCCGAGAACCTCGCCTGGAAGATCGCGTTCGTCCGCCGCGGCCACGGCTCCGCGGGCCTGCTCGCGAGCTACGACGCCGAGCGCCGGGCGGCGGCGCTGGAGAACCTGGCCGTCACCACGCGCACCATGGAGTTCCTCGTCCCGCACACCCCCGCCGGGAGGGCGCGGCGGCTGGCCGCGCTGGAGGCCGCGCTCACCGACCCCGGCGCCCGCGCCCGCATCGACTCCGGGAAGCTCGCCGAGCCGTACTGGTACCTGGACTCGCCGCTGACCACCCCGTCCGGGGCCGCCGGCGGGTTCCCGCGCGCCCCCGGGGCGGCCCGCCCGCCGGTCCCCGGCGTCCTGTGCCCCGACGGGCCCTGCGTCGTCGACGGGCGCGCCACCCGCCTGCGCCGGCTGTTCGGCACGGAGTTCGTCGCCCTCGCCGCCGACGAGGCGGGCCGCGCACGGATCCAGGGCTCGGCGGGCGGCGTCCCCGTCGCGGTGCACGCCCTGGACGCCATCGACACCACCGGCGCCGTCCGTACCGCGCTGGAGGCGGGCCCCGGCACCGTCCACCTCGTCCGGCCCGACGGCCACCTCGCCGCGGTCCTCCCGGACCCCGATCCGGGTGCGTTCACCGCCGCGCTGCGCCGCGCCTGCGGCCGTCCCTGACCCTTCCACCGCGCTCGCCTGGGGTTGCGCGGAAAAAAGGGACGGGAGTTTCACAGGCGCCGGGTCCATTCGGTAACCTCGGAGTCGGGCCGAGAGGCGCTGCAACGGACGCGCGGGCGTCCGCCACGCTCGGCCCGGGACCGGTACACGCAAGGGCGCCTCCCAACGACACGGGAGGTGGCTGGTGGGCAGGACCGAAGAGCTGCGCGGGCTTCTGGACGAGCGGGTCGTGGTGCTCGACGGGGCGTGGGGCACGATGCTCCAGGGCGCCGGGCTCACCCCCGAGGACTACCGGGGCGACCGCATCGGCGGCGACCACGCCAAGGACGTCACCGGCGACCCCGACCTGCTGAACCTCACCCGGCCGGACGTGATCCTGGACGTCCACCGGCAGTACCTCGACGCCGGCGCCGACATCACCACCACCAACACCTTCACCGCGACGAGCATCGGCCAGGCCGACTACGGCCTCGAAGGCCTCGTCCGCGAGATGAACGTGCAGGGCGCCCGGCTCGCCCGGCAGGCCGCCGACGAGTACGGGAACCGGTTCGTCGCCGGGTCCGTCGGCCCCCTCAACGTCACGCTGTCGCTGTCCCCCCGGGTCGAGGACCCGGCCTACCGCGCCGTCACGTTCGACCAGGTCAAGGCCGCCTACGCGGAGCAGATCGCGGGGCTGGCCGAGGGCGGCGTCGACCTGCTGCTGATCGAGACGATCTTCGACACGCTGAACGCGAAGGCCGCCATCGCCGCGGCCCGCGAGGTCGCGCCCGAGCTGCCGCTGTGGATCTCCGTCACGATCGTCGACCTGTCCGGCCGGACGCTGTCCGGGCAGACCGTCGGGGCGTTCTGGCGGTCGATCGAGCACGCCGAGCCGCTCGTCGCCGGCGTGAACTGCTCGCTCGGCGCCGAGGAGATGCGCCCGCACGTCGAGGAGCTGGCGCGGCTCGCCGGCACCTACACCGCCTGCCACCCCAACGCGGGCCTGCCGAACGCGTTCGGCGGCTACGACCAGACGCCGGACGAGATGGGCGCGAAGCTCGGCGGCTTCGCCGCGGCCGGCATGGTCAACGCCGTCGGCGGCTGCTGCGGGACGGGCCCCGCGCACATCGCCCGCATCGCCGAGGCCGTGCGCGGCACGGCCCCGCGCGAGGTGGCCCGCCCCGGCCGGGCGACCCGCTTCAGCGGCCTCGAGCCGTTCGAGATCGGCCGCGACACCGGCTTCGTCATGATCGGCGAGCGCACCAACGTCACCGGCTCCAAGCGGTTCCGCAAGCTCATCGAGGCGGGCGACCACCAGGCCGCCGTGGACGTGGCGCTGGAGCAGGTGCGCGGCGGCGCGAACCTGCTCGACGTCAACATGGACGCCGACCTGCTCGACAGCGAGCGGGAGATGACGACGTTCCTCAACCTGATCGCGACCGAGCCCGAGGTGGCCCGCATCCCGATCATGGTGGACAGCTCGCGGTGGAGCGTGCTGGAGGCCGGGCTGAAGACCGTCCAGGGCAAGGGCGTCGTCAACTCGATCAGCCTCAAGGAGGGCGAGGAGCCCTTCCTGGAGCAGGCCCGCCGCATCCGCGACTTCGGCGCCGGCGTCGTCGTCATGGCGTTCGACGAGCGGGGCCAGGCCGACACCGCCGACCGCAAGGTCGAGATCTGCGGCCGCGCCTACGACCTGCTCACGCGGCGGGCCGGGTTCGCGCCCGAGGACATCATCTTCGACCCGAACGTGCTCGCCGTCGCGACCGGCATCGCCGAGCACAACGGGTACGCCAAGGCGTTCATCGACGCGCTCCCGCGGATCAAGGAGCGCTGCCCCGGCGCCCGCACCAGCGGCGGCATCTCCAACCTGTCGTTCTCGTTCCGCGGCAACGAGGTCGTCCGCGAGGCGATGCACTCGGCGTTCCTGTTCCACGCGGTCAAGGCCGGGCTGGACATGGGCATCGTCAACGCCGGGCAGCTCGCCGTCTACGAGGACATCCCCGCCGACCTGCTCGAACTCGTCGAGGACGTGCTGTTCGACCGGCGTCCGGACGCCACCGACCGGCTCGTGTCGTTCGCCGAGAACGTCAAGGGCAAGGGCACCAAGCGCGAGGTCGACCTGTCCTGGCGCGAGGCGCCGGTGGAGCAGCGGCTGTCGCACGCGCTCGTGCACGGGATCGTCGACTTCATCGAGGAGGACACCGAGGAGGCCCGGCAGAAGCTGCCGCGCCCGCTCGACGTCATCGAGGGCCCGCTGATGGACGGCATGAAGGTCGTCGGCGACCTGTTCGGGTCCGGCAAGATGTTCCTGCCGCAGGTGGTCAAGAGCGCCCGCGCGATGAAGCGCTCGGTCGCCTACCTCGAGCCGTTCATGGAGGCCGAGAAGGAGAAGGCGCTGGCCGAGGGCCGCGTCCAGAACGACCGCGGCCAGGGCAAGATCGTGCTGGCGACCGTCAAGGGCGACGTGCACGACATCGGCAAGAACATCGTCGGCGTCGTGCTCGGCTGCAACAACTACGACGTCGTCGACCTCGGCGTGATGGTGCCCGCCGCGAAGATCCTCGACACCGCGGTCGCGGAGAACGCCGACGCGATCGGGCTGTCCGGGCTGATCACCCCGTCGCTGGACGAGATGGTGTCGGTGGCGACCGAGATGCAGCGCCGCGGCATGGAGCTGCCGCTGCTGATCGGCGGCGCCACCACGTCCCGCCAGCACACCGCGGTGCGGATCGCGCCCGCCTACGACCGGACCACCGTGCACGTGCTGGACGCCTCCCGCGTCGTCGGCGTCGTGTCGAACCTGCTCGACCCCGAGCGCGCGAGCGCGCTGGCGGCCTCCAACGCCGAGGAGCAGCAGCGGCTACGCGAGCAGCACGAGAGCAGGCAGCGCGCGCCGATGCTGGCGATCGAGCAGGCCCGCGCCAACCGCGAGAGCGTACCGTTCGACGACCTGCCCGTGCCCGCCTTCACCGGGGTGCGCGTCCTCGAGCCCGCCCTCGAGGAACTGCGCGCGATGATCGACTGGCAGTTCTTCTTCCTCGCCTGGGAGCTGAAGGGCAAGTACCCGGCGATCCTCGACCAGCCGGTCGCGCGTGAGCTGTTCGACGACGGCAACGGCCTCCTCGACAAGATCATCGCGGACGGGCTGCTGCGCGCCCGCGGCGCCTACGCGTTCTGGCCCGCGCACTCCGAGGGCGACGACATCGTCCTGGACACCGGCGACGGCACCCGCTTCCCGATGCTGCGGCAGCAGACCGCCAAGCCGGAGGGCCGGCCCAACCGGTGCCTGGCCGACTACATCGCCCCGTCCGGCGACCACCTCGGCGGGTTCGCGGTCACCGTGCTCGGCGCCGAGGAACTCGCCGCCCAGTTCGAGGCCGACAACGACGACTACCGGTCGATCATGGTGAAGGCGCTCGCGGACCGGCTCGCCGAGGCGTTCGCCGAGTACGCGCACCTGCGGGCGCGGCGCGACTGGTTCGAGCCGGACGCCGACCCGAAGCTGGAGGACCTGCACGCCGAGCGGTTCCGCGGCATCCGCCCGGCGCTCGGCTACCCGGCGAGCCCCGACCACAGCGAGAAGAAGGACCTGTTCGAGCTGCTCGGCGCGGACCGGCTCGGCATCGGGCTGACCGAGTCGTACGCGATGACCCCGGCCGCCAGCGTCAGCGGGCTGATCTTCGCCCATCCGTCCTCCCGGTACTTCACCGTCGGGCGGATCGGCCGCGACCAGACCGAGGACTACGCGGCGCGGCGCGGGCTCGCCCTTCCCGAAATCGAGCGGTGGCTGCGCCCGAATCTCGCCTACGAAACGGAATGAACTGCGGCGACACCTCGCGGTACTGACCTGAACCGGCCAGCCGGATAACGCGCGGAAACGACATCCCCGGCATAAATGTAAGGGAAATGTCAACGGTCGCGGCCTACGATGTGCCGCGTGTCGGTTGCGCTGGCGGCCCGGGCCGTGCCGAGAAGGTGGAGCACCCCCCGCTGGCTGTGGACGGTGCTGGCCGCGGCCGTCGGCCTGACGGTGCTGTCCTGGCTGGCGGCGACGGCGGTGCTGGTCGGAAGCCGTTCGGCGGTGTCGTCGGTGAAGGACGGCGGCGCCCCCGCCTACGTCAGCGCCCGCACCGCGCACGCGGCGCTGTCGGACGCCGACCGGGCCGCCTGGCAGAGCTTCCGCTCCGGCGCGGCCCAGCTCATCGGCCCCGGCCAGCAGTTCCGGGACGACCTGACGACGGCGAGCGACAATCTCGCGCACCTCGCCGAGCTCGATTTCGGCGGCGCCGCCGGACGCGATCTGCTGCGCGCGGTGAATGCGCAGGTCGTCACCTATCAGGGGCTGGTGGAGCAGGCCGACGCCACCTATCGGGAAGGGCTCGAAGACCTCGGGTACGCCTATCTCGGCTACGCCTCCGGCCTGCTGCACGGCGACGGCGGGCTGCTGTCGCGGATCGACGAGATCGCGCGCCGGGACCTGCGCGGCATCCACGGCGAGCGGGACTCGGCGTGGGCCGGCGAGGGCCTCGCGCTCGGCAGCGCCGCCGCCGGCGTGGTGCTGCTCGGCGTCCTCGGCTACGCGCAGGTGTCGATGGCGCGGCGGTTCCGCCGGCTGGTCAACCCGCCGCTGGCCGCCGCGAGCGCCGTCCTGGCCGGGCTGCTGGTCTGGACGTCCCTGACGTTCCTGCACGTCGACCACGCGTTCGCGGACGCGTCCGACCACGGGGTGCCCGCCTTCGACCGGACGCTGCAGGCGCAGATCCGCGACGCCGACGCCGGGTCCGGCGCGCTCCGCGCCGGCCGCCCCGCGCCGAAGGGCGGCGGCCTGGACGTCGCCGCCGCGGACAAGGCGCAGCGGCCCCTGGAGGCGGAGCTGTCCGACGCCACCGACACCCGCGGCCTGAACGTCGGGCTGCCGCTGCTGTCGCTGGCGGTCGCGGGGCTCGCCGCCCTCGGCGTGTGGATCCGGCTACGCGAGTACGGGAGATGACCGTGCGACTTCTGGCAGCGCTCCTCCTGCTCTGCGCGTTCACCACCGTGTCCTGTGGCGGCGCCGGTTCCGGGCAGAGCGTCACGGTGCTCGGCTCGTGGACGGGCGCCGAGGGCGACGCGTTCCGCGCGGTCCTGGCCGGCTTCGAGAAGAGCACCGGCATCCACGTCGACTACACCGGCACCCGCGACGCCCGCGCGATCCTCGCCAGCGAGCTGCACGACGGCACGCCGCCCGACACCGCCGTCCTCGCCACGCCCGGCGACCTGCGCATCTACGCCGCCGCCGGGGAACTGGCGCCGGTCGGCGGCGCCCAGCAGGGCATCGGCGGCGACCTGACCGGCGCGGCCGGCCCGGACGGCGTCCGCCGCCCCTACGGCATCGTCGTGAAGGCGGCCGTGAAGGGCCTGGTCTGGTACGCGCCGCGGTCCCTGCCGGCGGCGACGCGGGCGCGGCTGGCGCAGCCCATCGCGTCCTTCGACGACCTGGCGAAGATCGCGTCCGGGGCGGCGGCGAAGCCCTGGTGCCTCGGCCTGGAGGACACGTCCAACTCGGGCTGGCCGGGCACCGACTGGATCGAGGACGTCGTGCTGCACGAGTCCGGTGCCGGCGTCTACGACCAGTGGGTGTCGGGGAATTTGGCGTGGACGTCGGACCCGATCCGCAACGCGTGGCAGACGTTCGGGACGGTCGTCGCCGGCACCCGCTCCGGTACGGACGCCGTCCTGCTCACCGGCTACGGCAAGGCGGGCGCGCCGATGTTCGCGGACCCGCCGGGGTGCCTGTTCGACCACGAGGCGTCGTTCATCACCGCCTTCTACGGGCAGGCCCCCGGCCGCCCGCAGGCGGGACGCGACTACGACTTCGTGCCGTTCCCCGGCGGGCGGGCGGTCGAGATCGGCGGCGACCTGCTCGGCATGTTCCGCGCTACCCCGGCCGCACGCAAGCTCGTCGCCTACCTGACCACGGCGAAGGCGCAGGAGACGTGGATCGAGCGACCGGGCAGCGGCGCGTTCTCGCTCAACCGGTCCGTGCCGCCGAGCGTCTACCCCGACCCGCTGTCGCGGCGGATCGCGCAGACGCTGGCGAGCGCGGCGACGGTCCGCTTCGACGCCTCGGACTCGATGCCGACCGTGATGGCCGCCGCGTTCGACCACGCCGTCCTGGAGTACGTCAGCGACCCCACCGCGCAGCGCCTCGACCGGATCCTCCGCTCGCTGGACCAGGTCCGCTGCACGACCGGTACCGGCACCGTGCCGCCACAGGACTGCTGACGGGCGGGGTCACGCGCCGGGATCGGCCTCCACCAGGGCCAGGGCGAGGCGGCCGAAGCGTTCGGCGACCTCGGCGGCGGGGAGCGGGCCGTCCTCGCGGAACCACACCGACACGCCCGTCGCCATCGTGAGGATGCCGCGGACGGCCTCGGACGGGTACGGCGTGCCGAACGCGCCGGACGCGGCGCCGTCGTTCACGACGCGGTGGAACATCCGCTCGTGCCGGTCGCGCTTGGCGATGAGCAGGGCGCGCTCGCGCCGCTCGATGCTGTGCATCTCGCCGACGCCGAGCACGGCCTCGCGGCGCAGCTCGGTGTGCACGAGGACGTGCTCGCGGACGAGCCGGCGCAGCCGGGCGGCGGGATCGGCGGGGCCGTCGGCGAGGACGGCCGCGCAGCGCTCGGTGAGGTGGTCGATGGTCCGGTGCATGATCGCCACGAGCAGGTCGTGCTTGGAGCCGAAGTAGTGGTAGAGCACGGCGGGGCTCATCCCGGCGCGGTCGGCGATGTCGCGGACCGACGTGCCGTTGAAGCCCTTCTCCGACATCGTCTCGACGGCCGCCGCGATGAGGATCCGGGTGCCGGGGGTGTCGGTCGGCAGGGACAGCGCGTCGCTCGACGTGGGCGTGACGTCGGCGGTCGTGCGGTGGGCCGGGGTCCCGCGCCCGCGCGGCGCGCGCTGCGGTACGCCCCCTTCGTCATCGTCCACGAAGATCCTCCTCTGGATTCCGCCTGCATTCCAACGTACATTCGTTCAATGCCACCCCAGCCGGCTACCGGGAGTGTGACACCGTGACCGCACCCGTCCCCGATCCGCTGGCGGCGCTGACCGCCGCCCACCCGTCCAAGACCGCGATCATCGAGGGGGACCGGCGGCTGAGCTACGCCGCGTTCAACGCGCTGGTCAACCGCTACGCCAACGTGCTCGTCGGCCTCGGCGTCCGGGCGGGCACCAAGGTCACCTGGTGCGGGCGCAACAGTACCGAGGTCGTCGCACTGATCGCCGCGCTGCGCAAGGCCGGCGCGGTCGGCGTGCCGCTGAACTACCGGCTGAGCCCGGAGGAGGCGTCGTACGTGGTCTCGAACGCCGACAGCGCGCTGGTGCTGTTCGACGTCGAGCAGGCGCCGCAGCTGGAGCTCGCCGCGCGCGAGGCCGAGGGCGTCCGCGGCTGGCTGGCGTTCCGGAGCGGAACGGGGCGGGTGCCGGACTGGGCGGCCGACCTGGACGCGCGGGCCGCCGGCAGCCCGGAGACCGAGCCGGCCGCCGCGGGCGACGACCCGGCGGCGGGCACCGCGATGTTCTACACCTCCGGGACGACCGGCAAGCCGAAGGGCGTGGTCCGCGGGCAGCCCGACCCGGAGATCGTCATCGGGCTGGTGACGGAGATCGGCTACCAGCCCGATGACGTCTACCTGACGACCGGCCCGCTCTACCACTCCGGCCCGATGAGCTTCATGCTGATCGTCCAGCAGATGGGCGGGACCGTCGTGGTGATGCGCGACTTCGATCCCGAGCGCTGGCTGGAGCTGGTCGAGGAGCACAAGGTGACGGCGACGTTCTCGGCACCGACCCCGATCCGCCGGGTGCTGGACCTGCCGGACGAGGTGATCGCCGCCCGCGACCTGTCCTCGCTGCGGCGGTTCATCGCGAACGCGGCGCCCTGGCCGTTCGAGCTGAAGCGCCGCTACGTCGACAAGATCGGCGACGGGTCGCTGTTCGAGGTGTACGGGTCGACGGAGCTGGGCGTGGACACGGTCCTGCGGCCGGAGGACCAGATGCGCAAGCCGGGCAGCTGCGGACGGCCCGCGCCCGGCATCGAGATCGCGCTGTTCGACGACAAGGGCGAGCGCGTCGAGGAGCCCCGGGTGCCCGGCGACCTGTACGTGCGCAGCAAGGCGACGTTCGACGCCTACTACAAGGCGGACCGCAAGTTCGAGGACGCGAGGCTCGGCGAGTGGCTGACGGTCGGCGACATCGCCTACCGCGACGACGAGGGCTTCTACTACATCTGCGACCGCCGCACCGACATGATCATCTCGGGCGGGGTGAACATCTACCCCGCCGAGATCGAGGCGGTGCTGACCGCGCATCCGGCGATCGCGGACGCGGCCGTGTTCGGGATCCCGTCGCAGGAGTGGGGCGAGTCCGTGCACGCCGCGGTCGTCGTGCGCCCGGGCGCCGAGGCGTCCGACGCGGACCTGGACGCGTTCTGCCGCGAGCACCTCGCCTCCTACAAGGTGCCGCGCGGGTACGACCGGATCGCCGAGGTGCCGCGCAACCCGTCGGGCAAGGCGCTCAAAAGGAAGCTGCGCGACCCGTACTGGGAGTCGAAGGAGACCAAGATCGGCTGACCGGGCGCGGCTGCCCCGGGGGCGAGCCGGAGCGCGGCTTTCCCGGGAGCCGCCTCCGGTGCCAAGCTGAACTGAACAAGCGTTAGGGAGGGTGTGTGGACTTCGAGCTGCCCGCGGAGCTGACCGGGCTGCTGGCCGATCTCGACGCGTTCATCGAGCGGGAGATCGCGCCGCTGCAGGCGCAGGACGACAACGAGCGCTTCTTCGACCACCGCCGCGAGTACGCGCGGACCGACTTCGAGAACGGCGGCGTGCCGCGCCGGGAGTGGGAGGAGCTGCTCGGCGAGATGTTCCGGCGGGCGGACGCGGCCGGCTGGCTGCGCTACGGCCTGCCCGAGTCGCTCGGCGGGTCCGACGGCACGAACCTCGACATGGCGGTGATCCGCGAGCACCTCGCCCACAAGGGCCTCGGCCTGCACAACGACCTGCAGAACGAGTCCTCGGTCGTGGGGAACTTCCCGTTCGCCCACATGCTGCTGGAGTTCGGGACGGACGAGCAGAAGGAGGAGTTCATGCAGCCGATGCTCACCCGCGAGAAGCGCATCGGCTTCGGGCTCACCGAGCCCGGCCACGGCAGCGACGCGACCTGGATGGAGACCACCGCCGTCCGCGACGGCGGCGACTGGGTCCTCAACGGCGCCAAGCGCTTCAACTCCGGCATGCACTCGGCCACCCACGACGTGGTGTTCGCCCGCACGTCCGGCGAGCCGGGCGACGCGCGCGGCATCACGGCGTTCTTCGTGCCGACCGACGCCCCGGGCTTCTCCGTCGACTTCCACTGGTGGACGCTCAACATGCCCACCGACCACGCGGAGGTCACCATCCGGGACGTGCGGGTGCCGGACTCGGCGGTGTTCGGCGAGGTCGGCGAGGGGCTCGCCGTCGCGCAGACGTTCGTGCACGAGAACCGGATCCGGCAGGCGGCGTCCGGCGTCGGCGCGGGCCAGTACTGCATCGACCGCAGCGTCGAGTATGCGCGTGAGCGGGTGACCTTCGGGCAGCCGCTCGCCGCCCGGCAGGCGATCCAGTGGCCGCTGGTGGAGCTGCAGACCGAGGCGGAGATGCTGCGCGGGCTCGTCCGCAAGACGGCGTGGGAGCTGGACCGGGTCCCGCACCTGGAGATCAGCGACAAGGTCTCGATGTGCAACTACCGCGCCAACCGGTTCGTGTGCGAGGCGGCCGACCGGGCGATGCAGGTGCACGGCGGCCTCGGCTACACCCGGCACACCCCGTTCGAGCACATCTACCGCCACCACCGCCGCTACCGGATCACCGAGGGCGCCGAGGAGGTCCAGATGCGCAGGGTGGCCGGCTACCTGTTCGGCTTCGCCGGCCCGAACCGGGCGCGCCGCGCCGAGAGGAAGGGCTGACGCCGATGCCGGACGCGCGCGCCGCCGGCCCCGGCACCCCGGGGATCGACGCCGGGCGGGTGGGGGAGTGGCTGGCGTCCCACGTCCCCGGGCTGGCCGCCCCGGTCCGGTTCGCGCTGGTGTCGGGCGGCCGGTCCAACCTCACCTACCGGGTCACCGACGCGGCGGGCTCCCTGTACGCGCTGCGCCGCCCGCCGACGGGCGGCGTGCTGGAGACCGCGCACGACATGGGGCGGGAATGGCGGTTCATCTCCGCGCTGGCCGGGACCGCCGTCCCCGTCGCGCCGCCGCTCGCGTTCTGCGCCGACGCCGCCGTCACCGGCGCGCCGTTCTACGTGATGGGGTTCGTGGACGGGACCGTCCTCGCCGACCGCGCCGCCGCCGAGGAGCTCGCGCCCGCGGCGAGGGCGGCCGCGTGCGGGAACCTCGTGGACGTGCTCGCCGCGCTGCACGCGCTGGACCCGCACGAGGTCGGGCTCGGCGACATGGTCCGCCGCACCGGGTTCGCCGAGCGGCAGCTGCGGCGCTGGCTGCACCAGGCGCGGCAGTCGGGCGCGGACTACCTGCCGCTGCTCGTCGAGGTCCACGGCATGCTGGCCGCGCGCGTCCCGGAGCAGGGCACCGGCGTCGTGCACGGCGACTACCGTCCGGGGAACCTCGCGTTCGGCCCGGACGGGACGGTCCGTGCGGTGTTCGACTGGGAGCTGGCGACCTCCGGCGACGCCCTGGCCGACCTCGGCTACCTCGTGTCGAACTGGCAGGAGCCCGGGGATCCCGCGGGCGCCGCGCCGCCCGGGCCGACGACGGTGCCGGGCTTCGCGTCCCGCGCGGAGCTGGCCGGGCGGTACGCGCGGGTGTCGGGACGGGACGTGTCCGGCCTGCCGTACTGGGTGGCGTTCGCGCACTGGCGGTCGGCGTGCATCGGCGCCGGGGTGCAGGCCCGCTACCTGGCCGGCCACATGGCCGAGGACGGGTACCTGGCCGAGGCCCGCGAGCGCGCGGACCTGGGGATCGAGCTGGCCGAGAAGGCCCGCGCGGGCCTGCGCGGGGACGAGATCTGACGAGCGGGGACGTCGAGGAGTGAAGACGAGATGACCGAAGACGACCGCGCGATGACCGAGGACTACCGCGCGAGGGTCCGCGCGTGGCTGGCCGCGAACGACCCCGGCCCGGTCGGCGGCCTGCCGCCCGCCGAGCACCTGAGCGCGGCCAAGCGGTTCCAGGCGGCGCTGTACGCGGCGGGCTTCGCCGGCATCACCTGGCCGAAGGAGTGGGGCGGGCAGGGGCTCGGCACGGCGGATCAGCAGATCTTCGCCGAGGAGGCCGCCGAGTACGACCTGCCGACCTACCCGTTCATCGTCAACATGGGCATGTGCGGGCCGACGCTGGTCGACCTCGGCACGCCCGAGCAGAAGAGCCGCTACCTGCGCCCGCTGCTCAGCGGCGAGGAGATCTGGTGCCAGCTGTTCTCCGAGCCGGGCGCCGGGTCGGACGTGGCGAGCCTGCAGACCAGGGCCGTCCGCGACGACGGCGGCTGGGCGGTGAACGGGCAGAAGGTCTGGACGACGAACGCGCAGTGGGCCGACTTCGGCGCGCTGCTCGCCCGCACCGACCCGGACGTCCCGAAGCACGCGGGCCTCACGATGTTCATCGTGGACATGCACGCGCCGGGGGTGACCGTCCGGCCGCTGAAGGACATGTCCGGCAAGGCGCCGTTCAACGAGGTCTACCTCGACGACGTGCGGATCCCCGCCGGCGCCGTCATCGGAGAGGTCGGGCAGGGCTGGCGCGTGGCGATCACGATGCTCGGGCACGAGCGGGTGTCGATCGGCTCGTCGCGGCCGTCCCGCAGCAGCGCGCTGAGCTTCGACGCGGTGCTCGCCCTGGCCCGCCGGCAGGGCGCCACCGACGTGCCGGCGCACCGCGAGCGGCTCGCCGGCCTGTACGCGCACGAACGCGCGCTGGAGCTGCTCAACGCACGGATGCGGCAGGAGGCGCAGGCCGGGCGTCCGCCGGGGGCGCGCGGCTCGGTCGCGAAGCTGGCCGGGGCGCTCCAGCTGCGCCGCGCGATCGAGGTCGCCGGGGAGCTGGCCGGCGCGGGCGCGGTGGCGTGGGAGCCCGGCGACCGGCACGGCGACGACCTCGCACTCGGCATCAACTCCGCGCCCGCCACCGGTATCGCGGGCGGCACCAACGAGGTGCAGCGGACCATCATCGGCGAGCGCGTCCTCGGGCTCCCGAAGGAGCCGCAGGTGGACCGGGACGTCCCGGTCCGCGACCTCAAGGTCGGCACGCAGCGGACGGAGGACCCCCGATGAGACTCGTCCTGGACCCCGAGCAGGAGGAGCTGCGGGCGACCGTCCGCAAGGTGCTCGCCGACCGGGCGCCGAGCGCGAAGGCCCGCGAGGCGATGGAGTCGCCGGACGGGTTCGACCGCGACCTGTGGCGCACCCTCGGCGACCTCGGCGTCCTCGGCCTGGTGGTGCCGGAGCCGTTCGGCGGCGCCGGCGCGGGCCATGTGGAGCGCGCCGTCGTCCTGGAGGAGCTCGGCGCCGCGCTGACGCCGTCGCCGTTCCTCGCCTCGGCCGTGCTCGCCACCGACGCGCTGCTCGCCCTCGACGACGTCGGCGCCGGCGGCGACCACCTGCCGCGGCTGGCCGCCGGCGAGCTGATCGGCACGGTCGCCGCCGCCGAGGACGGCGCCTGGGACCTCGCGGGCGGCGCCACCGCGGCGGCCGAGCGCGACGGCGGCTGGGAGCTGACCGGCACCAAGGCCCCGGTGCTCGCCGGCGACTCCGCCGACCTGGTCCTCGTCTACGCGCGCACGTCCGGCGGGCCCGGCTGGTTCGCGGTGGAGGGCGGCGCGCCCGGCGTCACCCGGACGCCGCTGACCGGCCTCGACCCGACGCGGCGGCTCGCGCGGATCGACTTCGCCGCGGCCCCGGCCCGCCGGCTGGTCAGCGCCGATCCCGGCGCCGCACTGGAGACGGTGACCGGCCTCGCCGCCGTCGCGCTGGCCGCCGAGCAGGCGGGCGGGATGCGGCGGGCGATGGAGCTGACCGTGGACTACGCCAAGGCGCGCGTGCAGTTCGGCCGCCCGATCGGCTCGTACCAGGCCGTCAAGCACGGCTGCGCCGACATGTACAGCGCGTGGGAGCTCGCGGTGTCCGTCCTGCGCTACGCGGCCTGGACCGCCGACCATGACATCGCCGAGCTGCCCACGGCCGCCGCGTTGGCGCAGACCTACATCGGGCCCGCCTACTTCCGCACGGCGACGGACATGGTCCAGTTCCACGGAGGCATCGGCTACACCTGGGAGCACGACGCGCACCTGTACTACAAGCGCGCCAAGAGCTCCGAGCTGCTGTTCGGTCCTCCGAGCGCGCACCGCGCCCGCCTCGCCGACCAGCTCCAGATCTAGCGGCCCTCCAGGACGGCGCGGGCGGCGTTGTGGCCGGGGATGCCGCTCACGCCTCCGCCGCGCCGCGCGCCCGCGCCGCACAGCAGCAGGCGCGGGTGCGCCGTCTCGACGCCCCACCGTCCCGCGGCCTCCTCCTCCGCGTAGGGCCAGGCGAGATCGCGGTGGAAGATGTGACCGCCGGGCAGGCCCGCGTCCCGTTCGAGGTCGACGGGCGTCTTCACCTCCAGGCAGGGCGTGCCGTCCGGCGCGCGCAGCAGGCAGTCCTCGATCGGCTCGGCGAGCACGGAGTCGAACGAGGCGAGCGTCGCGCGCAGCGCCTCGTCCCGCGCCCGCACCGGATCGGCGCGGAACAACCGCGCGGGCATGTGCAGGCCGAACAAGGTCAGCGTGTGCGCCCCGGACCGGCGCAGGTCAGGGCCCAGGATCGACGGGTCCGTCAGGGAGTGGCAGTACACCTCCGCCGGCGGGACGTCCGGGATCGTCCCGGCCGCCGCCTGCGCGTAGGCGGCGGCGAGCCGGTCGCGCCCCTCGTTGATGTGGAAGGTGCCGCCGAACGCCTCCTCGGGACGGACCGACGGGTCGCGCAGCCGGGGCAGGCGAGCGAGCACCATGTTCACCTTGAGCTGCGAACCCTCGGGCGGATCGTGCGGGGCCTCGCCGAGGAGCCGGGACAGCACCGCCGGAGGCAGCGCCGCGAGGATCCGGTGCGCCGTGACCGCGTGCTCGGCGCCGTCCGCGTCGCGGAACGCCACCTCTCCGGACGGCGGGTCGATCGAGAGGACCTCCATCCCGGTCCGCAGCTCCGCGCCCGCCGCCCGCGCCGCGTTCGCGAGCGCCTCCGTCACCGCGCCCATGCCGCCGACCGGCACGTTCCAGTCGCCGGTCCCGTTCCCGATCACGTGGTACAGCAGGCAGCGGTTCGCGAGCAGGGACTCCTCCGCCGGGTCGGCGAAGGTGCCGATCAGCGCGTCCGTGAGCACGATCCCGCGCACCGTGTCGTGCCGGAACCGCTCGTCCACCGACGCGCCGATCGGGCGCTCGAAGAACGTCCGCCACGCCTCGTCGTCGCCGACCAGTGCGCGCAGGCCGGCGCGGTCGCGCAGCGGCTCCAGCAGGGTCGGCGCGACCCGCCGCGCGACGTGCCCGGCCAGGCCGTAGAACCGCCGCCACGCGGTGAAGTCGCGGTCGTCCCCGGTGACGGCCGCGAACGACGCGGCGGTGCGCGCCTCGTCGGCGCCGTCGACCAGCACGCCGGTCCCGCCCGACGGCGTGTACGAGGCGAACCGGCGCCGCAGCAGCTCGACCGGCAGCCCGAGATCCCGGACGATCTTCGTCGGCAGCAGGCTGACCAGGTAGGAGTACCGCGACACCCGCGCGTCCACACCGGCGAAGGGACGCGCGGACACGGCCAGGCCGCCGAGATGCCCGAGGCGCTCCAGGACCAGCACGCGCCGTCCTGCGCGGGCGAGGTAGGCGGCGGCGACCAGACCGTTGTGGCCGCCACCGGCGACGACGACGTCGTAGTCGGGCACGGCGGTCACGACCGGCGCCGGTCCCGGCCGGTGCCGGCGGGCTCCGCCGACACGGACGGCAAGGTCAGGGCGTCATGGGCGGGCGTCCCCGGCGCCGCCTGGTAGAGCGACAGGCGCTGGCCGGTCGAGCCGATGCGCAGCACCTCGTAGTCCAGGGCGAGGTCGCCGACGAGCGTGTCGAGCACGGCGCCGCCGGGGTTGGTCTCCCTGCCCTGCTCGAGCCGGATGGAGTAGTCGATGCCCACCCCGGACAGCGCGGCCGGTTCCTCGCGCCGCAGCCCGGGGGTGCGGCGCCGCCCCGTCCCCTCGGGCAGCCCGACGTCGGCCGGCCGCAGCCGCGCACGGCGCGGCCGCAGGAAGTCACCGAGCCCGTTGTAGCCGTCCACCCGCCCGATTCTCCCAGCCGCGCCGCCGCGCCGGTACCCCGCGCGGGTGGCCCTGTCGCTGCCAGGCACACCGTCATAGCCGGGAACATCGTCAGAAGAGGGTCGGGGGCTCGGCCGGGACGGGGTCCGGCAGCGGCTCCAGCCCGGGCACGAGGGCGCGCACCTCGTCGTGGAAGCGGCGGGCCAGCGGCAGCGCCTCGGCGTTGTCCGGGGTGTGCACGAACACCGTCGGCGAGCGCCCCTCGCGCAGCCACCCGGCGACCTTCTCCGCCCACGGCCGCCAGCCTTCGACCGTGCGGGCCGGGTCGTCGCGGCCGAGGTAGCGCACGACCGGCCGGTCGGTCAGGGCGGGCGCCCGGCGCGGCACGCGCGGTTTCTTCGTCCACGCGTCCCGCTCGGCGTCGCTCGTCGGCGGGCTGCGGAACAGCACGGTCGTGTCGAACGGCACCCACTCGGCCCCGGCACCGCCGAGGACCCGCATGAGGTCGCGCGCGGCCCGGCCGTCCTCGAAGAACGCCCGGTGCCGGACCTCGGCGGCGTAGCGGTACACGGGCGGCAGGCCCCGCAGGAACGCCGCCAGCGCGCCGAGGTCGCCGGGACCGAACGAGCCGGGCAGCTGCACCCACAGGGCGTGGACGCGGGGGCCGAGCGGCTCGATCGCCGCCAGGAACGACCGCAGGTCCTCGCCGGGGTCCGCGAGCCGCCGCTCGTGCGTGATCGTCTTCGGCAGCTTGAGCAGGAAGCGGAAGTCCGGCGCGGTCTGCCGCGCCCACGACTCCACCGTCGCCCGCGTGGGCGTCGCGTAGAACGTCGTGTTGCCCTCGACGGCGTTGCACCACGACGCGTAGGCGTGCAGCCGCTCGGCCGGAGCCAGCGGATGGGGCAGGAAACGGCCCTGCCACGGCGCGTGCGCCCACATCGCGCATCCCACATGAAGCCGCATGGACGCGACGGTAGCGGAGCCGGCGGCGGGACGGCGTCCGGCCGGACGGGAGATCGGCGCGGGGATCCCGCTTCCGGCCCGCCGGCCCGCCCCGCCGTGCGATGATCATTGCGTGCGACGCGGTCGCGACCCCCGTCTACAAGCGTGTAGATTCCGGGGACGCCGGACCGGGCGCGGGCCCGGTCCCTCCTGAACACGGGGGATCCCATGATCGATGCCTTCGGCGCGCTGCCCGCGGTGGTGAACCCGCTGGACGCGGGGTCGCTGCTGGCGGCCTTCGGCGCCATCGGCATCGCCGTGGTGATGTTCGCCGAGACCGGGCTGCTGATCGGCTTCTTCCTGCCGGGCGACTCGCTGCTGTTCACCGCGGGCCTGCTGTGCACGGCGAGCTCGCACGGCGACACCCGGCTGTCGCTGCCCTGGGTGATGCTCGCGGCCGCGTTCGGCGCGCTGGCCGGGGCGCAGACCGGCTTCGTCATCGGGCGCCGCGGCGGGCGCGCGCTGCTCGCCCGCACCCGCAACCGGCACCTGCTGGAAGGGGTCCAGCGGGCGGAGGAGTTCCTCGCCCGGTACGGGCACGGCAAGGCCATCGTGCTGGCCCGGTTCGTCCCGGTCGTCCGGACCGTCCTGAACCCGCTGGCCGGCGCCCTGGACGTGCCGGTCCGGGTGTTCACGCTCTGGCAGATCGCCGGCGGGCTGGTGTGGAGCCTCGGCCTGGTGCTGGGCGGCTACCTGCTCGGCTCCTCGATCCCGAACGTCGACCACTACCTGCTGCCGGCCGTCGCGGTGATCGTCGCGCTGTCGCTGATCCCGGTCGCCCTCGAACTGCTCAAGGCGCGCCGCAAGAACGCCGGCTCCCGGGTACGGGCGCCGGGGGACGCGGTCCAGGTGCCGCCGCGCCGTCCGGCGGGCACGCGCGGCGCGCACCGTCGGGTGCGATGAGCGGCCTGCGCGCCGCACCGAGAACCGAAGGGCGGTCGGCCGGCTTCGCAAGGGGGCGCCCATGACGCGCGCACGCAGGGCCGCGGGCGCGCTGGAGTCGGAGATCATGACCGTGCTGCAGCGGGCCGCCGAGCCGCTGACCCCGGCCGCCGTCCGGCAGCGCCTCGACGGCGACCTCGCCTACACCACGGTCGTCACGATCCTCACCCGCATGCACGGCAAGGGGCTGCTCGTACGGAGCAAGTCCGGCCGCGCCTACCGGTACATGCCGGTCAGCGACGAGCCCGGGCTCGTCGCCCGGCGCATGTACCAGGCCATGGACGGGCGGCCCGACCGCGCCGCCGTGCTCGCGCGGTTCGTCGAGTCCCTCACCGACCAGGACGAGCGGCTCGTCCGCTCGCTGCTCGGCGGCGGGTGAGCGGCGGCGCGAGCAGGTCGCCGACGGCGGCGATGCCCGCCCGCACCGCCCGCTCGCCGGTGTTGCCGAACCCGAGCACGAGCTGCGGCGGGGCGTCCGAGCCGTCCGCCCGGCACACGCTCATCCCGTGCAGGCCGACGCCGCGCGCGCGGGCCGCCTCGATCACCGGCGCCTCCCCTCCAGGTGTGTCGAGGTGCGCGACGGCGTGGAAGCCGGCGTCCGGGCCCGTCACCCGGACGCCGGGCGCGTGCTCGGCGAGGGCCGCGAGCAGCGCGGCCCGGCGCGCCGCGTACACCGCCCGCATCCGGCGCAGGTGCCGGTCGTAGCGGCCCGACTCGACGAGCCGGGCGAGCGCGAGCTGGTCGAGCGCCGGGGAACCGCGGTCGCTCAGCAGCTTGTACTCCACGACCGCCGCCGCGAGCGACGGCGGGGCCAGCAGCCAGCCGAGCCGCAGCGCGGGCGCCGGCGACTTGCTCACCGTGCCGATCGACACGACCCGGTCGGCGGCGAGCCCCTGCAGCGCGCCGACCGGCTCGCGGTCGTAGCGGAACTCGGCGTCGTAGTCGTCCTCGATGATCACCGGGCGGGCGCCGCACCGGCCGCGACGCGGGTGGCCGAGCCGCCCCGCGTGACGAGATACCCCTCCGCCCGGAGCTGGGCGTAGCACTCCTGGACCAGGCCGCGCGAGATCCCCAGCGTCCGGGCCAGCTCGCGCGACGACGCGCTGATGTTCGCCACCGTGTGCGGCGAGTTCGGCACCCCGTGGCTGGTGAGCCGGTACGGCTACCGGGCCGCGCTGGGCGCCGGGCTGGTGCTGCTGGGCGCGCCCGCCCTCGTGCTGACGGCGTCGTCGAGCATGGCGTGGATCGTCCTGGTCCGCCTGCTGCGCGGGCTCGGGTTCGCGCTCACGGTGGTCGCCGGCGGCGCGCCGACCGCCGCGCTGATCCCGGACGGGCGGCGTGGCGAGGGGCTGGCGCTCGTCGGCATCGTGGCGGGCGCCCCGGCGCTCGGCGCGCCGCCACTCGGCGTGTGGTCCGTCCGGCACTTCGGGTACACGCCGGTCGCCGTCGTCGCGGGCGCCGCCCGCGTCGTCGCGGGCCGGACCGGCTACCCCTGGGCGTTCGTCCTCACCGCGGTGCTGCTGGCGGCGGCGCTGCCGGTCGCGCTGCGCGACCTGCGCGGCGCGTCCCGCTCAGCGGGCCCCGGCTCTGCGGACGGGTGACGAATATTGTATCAAGTATCTCCAGGCCGAGATCTCGAGGAGGACCGGGCGATGACGGAGACGCTGCGGATCGAGGACGACGGCGCGGTGCGGACGCTGGTCTTCGCCCGCCCGGAGGCGGCCAACGCCTTCAACGAGGAGCTGTACCACGCCGCCGCCCGGGCGCTGCGGGACGCCGCGTCCGACGACGCCGTCTCGGTCGTCCTGCTGACCGGGGAGGGCCGGGCCTTCACCGCCGGGACCGACATCAAGGAGATGGCCGAGATCGCCCGCGACCACGCCGCCGGCCGCTCGGACCAGGAGATGGGCGGCGGATTCGTCGCGCTCGTCGACGCGCTCGCCGAGTTCACCAAGCCGCTGATGGCGGCGGTGAACGGCGCCGGCGTCGGCCTCGGGATCACGATGCTCGGCCACTGCGACGTGGTGCTCATCGCCGAGCACGCGCGGCTGATGGCGCCGTTCGCCGCGATGGGCGTCGTGCCGGAGGCGGCGGGCAGCTACCTGCTACCTGCGCGCATGGGCCACCAGCACGCCGCGCTCGCGCTGTTCACCGGGAACTGGGTCACCGCGGAGGAGGCCGTGCGCTGCGGCCTCGCGCTGCGCGCCGTCCCGGCGGAGGCGCTGCTGGAGGAGGCGCGCGGCATCGCCCGCGAGATCGCCGCCAAGCCGCTGGCGTCGCTGGTGGCGACCAAGGAGCTGATCCTCGCGCCGCGGCGCGAGGAGGTGCGCCGCGCGCGCGAGCGCGAGGACGCCGCGTTCGCCCGACTGCTCGGGCAGGCGGGCGCGGACGGCCGCATCGCCGCCCGGCTCGGCTGACCCGCAGAGTTCACTCCCGCGCGGGCGTGCCGCGCAGCGCCGCCGCGCCGAACAGCGGCTCGAACACCGCGGAGTAGTCGGGGCCCCGGCGCAGGTGGTGGCCGCCGTCCACGTTGATGATCTGACCGGTGATCCACGAGGAGTCCGGGCCCGCCAGGAACCCGACCGCGGCGGCGATGTCCGCGGGCTCGCCGACCCGGGCGAGCGGCATGCACGCGAGGTAGTCCTCCAGCACGGGACCGGTGTCGGCGATGCCCGCCACCAGCTCGGTGCGGGTCAGCCCCGGGCGGACCCCGTTCACCCGGATCCCCGCGCCGCCCAGCTCGTCGGCCGCCAGCTGGACGAGGTGGTCCACCGCCGCCTTCGACACCCCGTACGCGCCGAACCAGCGGTGCGTGTTCGACGCGGCGACGGACGAGATCGCGATGATCGACCCGCCGCCCGCGCCCGCCATCGCCCGCGACGCGTGCCGGATCGTCAGCATGGTGCCGGTCGCGTTCAGCTCCATCGTCGCGCGCCAGGCGTCGAGGTCGAGGTCCCCGATCGGGCCGATGGAGCTGGACCCGCCGGCGCAGGCCACGGCCGTGCGCAGCGGGCCGCGCTCGGCCGCCGCCGCGACGGCGTCCGCCACCTGCGCGTCGTCGGTGACGTCCGCGACGGCGTAGCCGATGGCCTTGCCGGTCTTCTCGGCCGCCTCGCGCAGCCGGTCCTCGGTGCGCCCGCAGATGGTCACGGCCGCGCCCAGGTCGGCGAGCCGGGCCGCGCACGCGAGCCCGATCCCGCTGCCGCCGCCCGTGACCAGCGCCGCCGTGCCGTCGAGAGCTCCCATGTCGTCTCCTTTTCAGCGGTCGATCGCGGTGGTGCCGCCGTCGACCGTCAGGTGCGTGCCGGTGATGAAGGACGCCTCGTCGCTCATGAGGAACCGGACCGCCGCGGCGACCTCCTCGGGGCGGCCGAGCCTGCCGACCGGGGCCTTTGCCTCGAACAGCGGCCGCATCTCCGCCGGAACGTCCCTGCTGAGCAGCGGCGTGTCGATGTATCCGGGGCAGACGGCGTTGACGCGGACGCCGTCGCCGGCGAGCAGGTGCGCCATCGAGCGGGTGAGGCCGAGCATGCCCGCCTTGGACGCGCAGTAGGACGGGATGAACAGGCTCCCGACGAACGCCTCGATCGAGGCGATCCCGACGATCGCCGAGCCCTCCTGCGCGCGCAGGTCGCCGAGCAGGGCCTGGGACAGCAGCGCGTGCGCCCGCAGGTTGACGTGCTGGACGGCGTCCCAGCGGGCCTCGTCGAGGTCGCCGACCGCGGCCGGGCCGGAGATCCCGGCGGCGTGCACGAGCCCGCCGATCGGGCCGAGCGCGGTGCGGCTGCGCTCGATCGCGGCGGGGAAGGCGGCCGCGTCGGTCACGTCGATGGTGACGGCGAGCGTCGCCGTCCCGGTGCCGGCGGCGATCGCCTCGGCGACGCCGGCGGGGTCGGTGCGGTCCCAGAGGGCGACGGGGCGGCCGACGTCGGCGAGGGCGCGGGCGCAGGCGGCGCCGATGCCGGAGGCCGCGCCGGTCACGACGACGGCGGTGCCGGGGGAGGGGGCGGGCACGGTCATGAGCCCTCCGAATATTTGATACTTGATGCGATCTGACTTTGAGATTAGCGTGCTTCCGATCCCGCCGACAGTGCCGGCGGGCCGACCCTGGAGGGCGCCGTGCGGGACCTGCACGGGAGGGCGGCGGCGGTGACCGGCGCCGGGAGCGGCATCGGGCGCGCGCTGTCCGTCCGGCTGGCGCGCGAGGGCGTGCGCCTGGCGCTCGCCGACCTCGACGAGGCGGCCCTCGCGGAGACCGAACGCGCCCTCGGCCCCGGCGCCATCGTCGTCACGCACGTCACCGACGTCGGCGACGAGCGGTCCTCACCCACCCCGAGTACGAGCCGGGCCTCGCCGAGCAGGCCGAGGCGCTCGCCGCCGGGCGGCTGCCGGGCCTGCCCGACTTCGAGATGAGGGAATGATGCCGCCGAAGACCAGCGCCGCGCCCAAGGGCATGGACTCGCCGATCGTGCCGAAGATCCTCAAGGTCATGGCACGGCTCAACATCGCCGCCTACCGCGCGACCGGCGGCCGCGTCGGCGGGACGTGGCGGGTCGGCAGCGCCTTCCGCAAGGGCGTGCCGATCTGCCTGCTGACCACCAAGGGGCGCAAGACGGGACGACCGCGCACGCAGCCGCTGCTGTACATGCCGGACGGGGAACGCGTCATCATCGTGGCGTCCCAGGGCGGCCTGCCCAAGCACCCCCTCTGGTACCTCAACATCCGCGCGGACCCGCGCGTGACCATCCAGGTGAAGCGGGACGTCCGCCGCATGCGCGCCCGCACGGCCTCGTCCGAGGAGCGCGCCGCGCTCTGGCCTCGCCTGGTCTCCGTCTACGCCGACTTCGACAAGTACCAGTCCTGGACGGACCGCGAGATCCCCGTCGTCATCTGCGACCCCGCATAGCCGGCCTCCCTTCCCGCCTCCTCCCGGCCGCCGGATCCGCCGTCCGGCGGCTCCGGCTTTACGCCCTTGATGGCTAACCGCTACTCATTTGGCTAGCCGTTAGGGGTGATGGATGCAGGACGCGGTGCTGGCGATGCTCGCGAAGGAACCGTCGCACGGTTACCGGCTGCGCGAGCGGCTCCGCAAGGCCCTCGGGCCGCTCGGGGAGTCGATGAACGCCGGGCAGGTCTACGTGACCCTCGCCCGGCTCGAGAAGCAGGGCCTGGTCGCGTCCGAACGCGCCGGCGGGCTGCCCGACCGGCCGGACCGCAAGGTGTACGCGCTGACGCCGGCCGGGCAGCGGCGGGTGGCCGCCTGGCTGGGCGAGGTGAGCTGGCCGAAGCCGAACCTGGCGGAGTTCCACCTCAAGCTCGCCGCCGTGCCCGCGCGCCTCGCGGCCCGCCGGTCCGTCGCGCGGACCCTCAGCGTCGAAGCGGGATGAGGGCTCGCGTCAGAGGAGATCGAGCGAGCCCAGGTCCCGGATCGCCGCGCAGGAGCGGGCGGCCATCGTCAGGAACATGCGGTCGCCGCGTTCGGTGCGCGTCCCGTACGCGCAGCCCAGGACGGTGATCAGCGGGCCCTGGAGGGCGGCGAAGCGGTAGTCCTCGAAGCACTCGTCCAGGTCGTAGCCGTCCACCCCGTACCCGGTCAGGGCGGCGTGGTAGGCCGCGACGAGTGACCGCTCGTGCGCGGCACGGCCGGCGGGGTCCAGGCTCGTGCCGAGGAAGAAGGCGAGGTCGCGGAGCGGGTGGCCGAGGCTGAGCGTCTGCCAGTCGACCGCCGTGGCGCCTCGTTCCGGCGCTGGCGGGAACAGCAGGTTGTCCAGGCGGTAGTCGCCGTGGACGAGGCCGAACCGGTCGGGACGGGCCGTCATCCACGCGGCGATCGCAGCGGCGGTGTCGCGGAGCGTGCCCACGTCCCGGTCGTCGAGCGCGCCGGCGAACCGGTCCGCGAACGTCTCGACGGCGGGCGCGTACACCTCGGCGAGCGTGGCCGCGTCGTCCGCGCCGACCGCGCTCAGCCAGGGAAGGCCGGTCAGCGCCGGGTCGCACCAGCGCGGGCCGTGCAGGCCCGCGAGGTTCGTGACGGCGTCGGCCGCCTGCTCCGGCGTGCATCCCGCGATCTGGTCGCCCTGCGCCGCCGGGTGCAGGTCGTCGAGCAGCAGGACGAAGGAGGTCCCGTCGTCGGACAGGGCGCTGTAGTGGCAGCGGGGCGTCCGCACCGCGACGGTCGGGGCGACGTCCCGGTAGAAGGACACCTCGGCGCGGTACGCGGGCGCGAGGAACGCGCGGGACGCCTCGTCCTCGGCCGCCAGCTTCGCGACCAGACGGCGCGGCACGCCCTCGGCGCCCTCGAGCCTGAGGCGGTAGCACGCCCCGATCTGGCCGGAACCGACCTTCTCCCACCGCACGGCGGTCACCGACGCCGCGAAGATCTCGCTGAGCGCCGCCGGCGTGAGCGCGGACGGGCCGTCGATGAAGGGCATGGGACTCAGCTCCGGCCGGGATTGCGCCGCGCGCCGCTCGCGAGACCGGCGGGCCTGACGTCGCGGTAGGCCGCCACGACGGGCTCGACCTCGGCCGGCGTCACCCCGTGCATGATCACGCCGTCGGCGCCCGCGTCGAACTGGTCGAGGACGCGGCGCGCGCACGCGGCGGCCGAGCCGGTCGCCGAGGCGGCGAGCCACTCGTCCGGGATGAGCGTGGCGACGTGCTCGAGCTGCTCCGCCGTGCCGATCGCGTCGAACGCGCCGGGGAAGCCGGCGACGAGGTCGTCCGCGCGAAAACGGGCGAGCGGCTCCGGGTCCCAGCCGTTGACACGGACGAGCAGGTCGCCGTAGCCCTGCAGGTACGTGGCGAACCGGCCGACGAGCTTGCGCAGCCGCTGCTCCTCCTCGAGATGGTCGCCGACCGTGGCGAGCACCGACCAGACCCGGACGTCCGCCGGATCGCGTCCGGCCTTCTCGGCGCCGCGCCGCACCGCCTCCACCGAGCGGCTCAGCGTCTCGTCGGTGAAGAAGGTGTGCAGGACGACGCCGTCGGCGACCGATCCGGCGAACTCCAGCGTCTTCCCGCCCATCGCGGTGAGCAGGATCGGGATGTCCTCGTCGAACGAGGGGTCCTGGTTCAGGTACGGGAAGTCGCCGGCCGGTCCGTGGTGGTCGATGACCGGCTCCCCGCGCCAGAGCCGGCGCATGATGCCGATGAAGTCCTCGAGTTGCGCGGACGTGACGCGGGGCAGGCCCATCACGTCGAACAGCAGGTCGAACCCGCGGCCGAGGCCGAGCGCGAACCGGCCGCCGGTGAGGCGGTGCATCGTCGCCGCGAACGTCGCGGTGACGAGCGGGTGGCGCGTGTTGTGGTTGGTGGCCGCGGTCGCGATGCCGAGCCGCTCGCTCACCGCGCCCGCGGCGCCCGACAGGGTCGCGGCGTCCTTGGTGGCGAAGCGCTCGGACAGGAACACCGAGCCGAGGCCGAGCCGCTCGCCGTCGCGCACCTGGCCGAGCAGGTCCCGGGGCGAGGACGAGTGCCCGGCGAGCCCGTAGAAGCCGAGTTCCGGCAGGTCGTTGATGTCCGGCATGTCAGGCTCCCAGCGGTGCGGACGGCGTGAACCGGACCTTGAACGACTCGTAGCCGGAGACGAAGTTGGCGGACCGGTGCGCCGGCTCGCCGTCCTCGATCGGCTCGATGTCGGGCAGCCGGGCCAGCAGCCGCTCGAACATCACCTTCAATTCCAGCCGGGCGAGGCTGTTGCCGAGGCAGAAGTGCGGCCCGTTGCCGAACGCGATGTGGTCGTTCGGGGCGCGCTCCACGTCGAAGCGGAACGGGTCGTCGAACACGTCCGCGTCCCGGTTCGCCGACGGGTACAGCAGCAGCACCTTGTCGCCCTCGCGGATCGTCCGGCCGCCGAGCTCGACGTCGCGGGTCGCGGTCCGGTTCATGTTCTTGATGGGGGAGACCCAGCGCAGCATCTCCTCGACCGCGGCCGGGATCTTCGCCGGGTCGTCGATCAGCTTGCGCCGCTGGTCCGGATGCAGGCACAGCTGGTACATGCCGCCGGAGATGACGTGCCGGGTGGTCTCGTCGCCGCCGATGAGGATCAGCAGCGACTCCTGCAGCAGCGAGTCGAGGTCGAGGTGGTCGCCGTCGATCTCGGCGTGCACCAGGATGCTGAGCAGGTCGTCGCCCGGTTCGGCGCGGCACCGCTCGACGGCCCGGGCGGCGTACTCGTTGAACCCGGCGAACGCCTCCCCGGCCTTGACCATCAGCTCCAGGTCGTCGCCGCCGGTCAGGGCCCGGAGCATGTCGTCCGACCAGGCCAGCAGCGTCTGCCGGTCCCGCGGGGCGAAGCCGAGCGCGTCGCCGATCACGATCAGCGGGAGCTGCGCGGCGATGTCGTGCACGAAGTCGCACTCGCCCCGCTCGCAGACGCCGTCGAGGATCTCGTCGCAGATCCGCCGCAGGTAGTCCTCCTGGGCGGCGACGCGGCGCGGGGTGAAGCCGGCGCTGACCAGCTTGCGGCGCATCTTGTGCTCGGGGTCGTCCATGTCGATCATCATCGGCATCGCGGCGTTGTCGGGCCGGATGCCGTGGGCGCTGGAGAAGGCCTCCGGGTTCCGGGACACCGCCTTGACGTCGGCGTGCTTGGAGATCCCCCAGACGCCGCCGTTCTCGTCCCGGTACACCGGCTCGTTCTCGCGGATCCAGCGCAGTTCCTCGTGCGGGTCGCGGCCCCAGAACTCGCCGCTGACCAGGTTGATCGACTCGTGCATCGTGCTCCTCCAGCGGTGGCGGGAGGCCGGCGGCCCGGCCCGGCGTGTGCGGTTCGCGCCCGACGGATCGACATGAGACTGCCGTCTCATCTTTTCGTAGATTTGATGTTATATACAAGGGGTGAGCCAACCCGGCCGACGGGAGTGATCCATGCCCGCCCCCCTCACCCTGGAGTGGCACGGCGACGAGCTGCTCGACGACGGCATGCGCGCGCTGCTGTGCGGCCCGGGCGCCATGTTCGAGCGCCGCGTCGAGGACGTGCTCGGCGCGCCGGCCGAGGTGTTCGCGCAGCGGGCGCCGCACGTCCCCGCCATGCTCGCCGCCGCCGCGTCGAACACCCCCGATCAGACCTACCTCGCGTTCGCCGATGCGCCGGACCGCGCCGTGACGTTCGCCGAGGCGCACCGGCTCGCCGCCGCGTACGCCCGCGTCCTCGCCGCCCGGTACGGCATCGGCAGGGGCGACCGGGTGGCGGTGGCGGCGCCGAACGGCCTGGAGCACGTCCTGCTGTGGTGGGGCGCGCTGTCGCTCGGCGCGATCATGGTCGGGCTGAACGGCTGGTGGACGCCGGGCGAGCTCGACCACGGCATCGGGCTGACCGGGCCGTCCGTGCTGTTCGGCGCGGGCAAGCCGCTGGTGCGCCTGGCGGAGACCCGCGCCGCCGCCGGCGGCGTCCCGGTCGTCTCGCTGGACGAGCTGCACGCCGCCGCGGCGTCCCTGCCCGATCCGTCCGGCGCGCTGCCCGGCACCGGGATCCACGAGGACGACCCCGCCGCGATCATGTTCACCAGCGGGACGACCGGCCGCCCCAAGGGCGCCACCCTGTCGCACCGCAACTTCGTGCACTTCGGGCTGTTCGGCGGGCTCGGCGGCGCCGTCGCCGCCCTCACCGGCCCGCCGGGGCGGCGGCAGGTCCCGGACGGCGTGCAGCGCGCCTCGGTGTTCGCCAACCCGCTGTTCCACGTCTCCGGCGCGTGCCTCGCGCTGGCGAACGCGCCGCTGTTCGCGCTCAAGCTGGTGCTGCCGCCGCCGGGGCGGTGGGACGCGGAGGCCGCGCTGAAGCTGACCCACGACCACGGGCTGACGCAGTGGACCGGCGTCCCGACGCACTTCTGGCAGATGCTCACCCATCCGCGGTTCGCCGAGTACGACACCTCGCGGGTCGCGACGATCGGCAGCGGCGGCGCCACGTTCGCGCCCGAGCTGCTGCGGCTGTTCGAGGAGAGGCTGCCGGGCGTCGGCATCACCAACGGCTACGGGATGACCGAGACGACCGGGACCGGCACCTTCCTCAACGGCCGCGAGATGGACGGGCATCCCGCCTCGGTCGGCGCCGCCGCGCCCACCATCCGCGTGCAGGTCCGCGACGAGGACGGCAAGCCGCTACCCGAGGGCGAGGTCGGGCGCGTCCACATCGGCGGCGCCGGGGTGTTCCTCGGTTACTGGGGCGACGCGGAGGCGACGGCGGAGGCGCTCATGCCGGGCCGCTGGTACCGGTCCGGCGACTTCGGCCGCATCGTGGACGGCGTCCTGTACCTGGAGAGCCGGATGCGCGACCTCATCATCCGGGGCGGGGAGAACGTCTACCCGATCGAGATCGAGTACCGGCTCGTCGAGCATCCCGGTATCGCCGACGCGTGCGTGGTCGGCGTCCCGCACACCGTCCTCGGCCAGGAGGTCAAGGCCGTCGTGGTGCCGCGCGGTGGCGCGCGTCTCACCGAGCGGGAGGTGCGCGACTGGGTGGCCGCGGGACTGGCGCCCTTCAAGGTGCCCGCCCGCGTGGAGTTCCGCGACGCGCTGCCCTACAACGAGACCGGCAAGGTCATCAAGCGGCTCCTGGAGGACCCGCCGGCCACCGGGCGCGGGCATGCGATCTGATACCGGCTACAATATATTTTTTGCGTGCCGTACCCGGCGGCGCACCGCCCCGGCGGACGCGCCGGGTCCGCGGGCCGCCGGACGCGGGGAGTACGCGCTGCTAGCTTTGCGTTGCGTGCCGGGCGGTGTCGGACCGCCCACCGGACCTAGGAGTGAGAGCGATCCCGCGGAGCCAGGAACCCGAGCTGCGGGCCGCCGGTATGACGGACGGCGCCGGCGCGCTCCCGGGGCAGAACCTGTCCCGGCTGACCAGCGGCGAGCAGGTCCGGCTCTACCTGCGCCGGCTGATCTTCGACGGCGTGCTGCGCCAGGGGCAGCGGGTCCCGCAGGACGCGGTGGCGCGCGCGCTCGGGGTGTCGAGGATCCCCGTCCGCGAGGCGCTGATCGCGCTGGAGCGGGAGGGCTGGATCACGATCATCGCCCACCGGGGCGCGTTCGTGAACGCGCTCGACGAGCCGTCGGTCCGCGACCACTACGAGCTGTACGGGCTGTTCTACGGCTTCGGGGCCCGGCGGGCGGTGGAGCGGCAGGGCGCCGAGCTGGGCGAGCGGCTGGCGCCCCTGCAGAAGGAGATCGCCGCGGCGGACGGCGCCGAGGCGCTGCAGGAGCTGACGGCGCGCTTCCACGGCCTGGTCGTGGAGGCGGCACAGTCGCCGCGGCTGCGCAACATGCTGAAGCAGATGACCGGCATCGTGCCCGGCAACGTCTTCGAGCTGGTGCCCGGCGTGCCGGCCGCGGAGAAGCGCGGCACCGCCGCGATCGTCCGCGCGATGAAGAAGGCCGACGCGCAGGCCGCGGAGCGCGAGTACGTCGCGATGCTGCGCGGCCAGGGCGACCTGGTCGTCCGGCTGTTCCGCGGCCGGGGCATGTTCGAGCGGCCGGACGCGGAGGCGGAGCCCGCCGCGCCCTGAGAGCGTCCCGGCGCCTGCGCCGGGAGGGCCCGCCCGGCACGGGCGCGGCCCGGCCGCCCGCCCGGCGGCATGAGCGACGACCGTTGAGGTGCATGTGACGAACACGTCCGAATCCCCGCATCCCGCGCTGGTGGGCCGCGAAGCGGAGTCCGCGGCGCTGATGGACGCCATCCGGCGGCTCATCGCGGTCGCCACGGCGACGACGGCGCCCGCGGAGGAGACGCTGGCGGCGGCGCGCGAGCTGGAGTCCGTCGCCGACGCGCTGGAGCGGCACGTCCCCGACCCGCCGCTGCCGAAGACGATGCTGCACATGTCCGGCGACGGCCGGCCCGACCTCGCCGGGCGCATGGCCTACGACCTCGTCATCGGTCGGCACAACCCGATGGCGCTCCCGCTGGAGGTGGCGTTCGAGCCGCCGAAGGCGCTGCTGCGCGGCACGTTCACCCGCCCCTACGAGGGGCCGCCCGGCTGCGTGCACGGCGCGGTGATCGCGGGCGCGTTCGACATCCTGTGCGCGGCGGCGAACTTCATCGCCGGGGTCGCCGGCCCGACGGCCCGGCTGGAGATCGCCTACCGCCGGCCGACCCTGCTCGGCGAGCCGTGCCTGTTCGAGGGCGAGGTCGAGGCCCGCGAGGGCAAGCGGGTGCGCACGGTCGGGCGGCTCCTGCAGCGCGGCCGGGTGACGGTCGAGGCGACCGGCGACTTCGTCCACCTCGACCGCGAGGACATCGCCCGCATGGCCGCCCAGATGGCGGAGTGACCGGGCGGGAAGAAGGAGCGTTCAGGGCCGCGGCCAGGGACGCTCGCTTTTCCACAATGTTTATGGGCCATACACATTTTGTGTATGGCCCATATCGTATTTATCGTGCATATGGACGGCTCCGCCACCGCGGAGCCGCCCCGTTTCTCGAAGAGGAGACTCACGTGGACGACTCCCGGTCCACCGTCCGCCCGAACGGCATCGTCGCGGTGCTCGCCGTCGCGGGCATCGTCGCCGCGTTCATGCAGACGCTGGTGGTGCCGCTGATCGCCGACCTGCCGAAGCTGCTGCACACCACGGCCTCCAACGCGACCTGGGTGATCACCGGCACGCTGCTGGCGTCCGCGGTCGCGATGCCGATGATCGGCCGGCTCGGCGACCTGTACGGCAAGCGCCGGCTGATGCTGGCCTGCATGGTGCCGCTGATCGCCGGCTCGGTGGTGTGCGCGCTGGCGGGCTCGCTCTGGCCGATGATCATCGGCCGCGGCCTGCAGGGCCTCGGCATGGGCATGATCCCGCTCGGTATCAGCGCGCTGCGCGACCTGCTGCCGCCCGAGCGGCTCGGCTCGTCCATCGCGCTGATGAGCTCCTCGATGGGCATCGGTGCCGCCTTCGGGCTGCCGATCGCCGCGCTGGTCGCCGAGAACACCAGCTGGCGCGTGCTCTTCTGGGGATCGGCCGCGCTGAGCGTCCTCGTCGCCGTGCTGATCTGGCTGCTGGTGCCCGCCGTGCCCGCGCAGGCCAAGGGCCGCTTCGACGCCCCCGGCGCGGCCGGGCTCGGCGCCGGCCTCGTCTGCCTGCTGCTCGCCGTGTCCAAGGGCGCCGACTGGGGCTGGGCGAGCGGCACCACCGTCGGCCTGTTCGCCGCCGCCGTGATCGTCCTGCTCGCGTGGGGGTGGTGGGAGCTGCGCACCCGCGACCCGCTCGTCGACCTGCGCGTCACCGCCCGGCCGCAGGTGCTGCTCACCAACGCCGCGTCGGTCGTGGTCGGCTTCTCCATGTACGCCCAGTCGCTGATCGCGCCGCAGCTCCTGCAACTGCCCGAGCAGACCGGGTACGGCCTCGGCCAGTCGATGGTGGCCGCCGGGCTGTGGATGGTCCCCTCCGGCCTGGTGATGATGGCGGTGTCCCCGCTCGGCGCGCGGCTGTCGGCCGCCCGCGGCCCCAAGATCACGCTGATCAGCGGGGCCCTGGTGATCGCGGCCGGGTACGGGTCGGCGCAGGTCCTGCTGGGGCACGCCTGGGGCCTGATGCTCTTCACCGCGATCTGCAGCGGCGGCGTCGGCCTCGCCTACGGCGCGATGCCCGCCCTCATCATGAGCGCGGTGCCGCAGTCGGAGACCGGCTCGGCCAACAGCTTCAACACGCTGATGCGCTCCATCGGCACGTCGGTGTCCGCCGCCGTCGTCGGGGCCGTGCTGTCGCAGATGACGATCAGCCTCGGCGGGCACGCGCTGCCCTCGCAGAACGGGTTCCGCACCGGCCTCGCGATCGGCTGCGGCGTCGCCGTCCTCGCCGCGCTGATCGCCACGACGATCCCGGGCCGCCGCGCGGCCGCCACCGCGCGGGAGGCCGCGCCCGCCGAGCCGTCCACCGAGCCGGTGGCCTGACCGGCTGGTCCGCCGGGGCCGCTACGGGCCGCCGGGCGGCGGGGGCGTGGCGATCTCCGCCTCCTCCGGCGGCTCCAGCGGCGGGTAGTGCAGATCGAACGCCGGCCGCATCGACCGGATCCGCGGCATTTGCGTGAAGTTGTGGCGGGGCGGCGGGCACGACGTCGCCCACTCCAGCGAGTTGCCGAAGCCCCACGGGTCGTCCACGCCGACGCGTTCGCCGCGCCGGTGCGTCCGGTAGACGTTCCACAGGAACGCGAAGGTGGACGCGCCGAGGACGAACGCGCCGATCGACGACACCAGGTTCAGCGTCGCGAACTCCCGGGGGTAGTCGGCGTAGCGGCGGGGCATGCCTGCGGCGCCGAGCCAGTGCTGGACGAGGAAGGTGGTGTGGAAGCCGGCGAACAGCGACCAGAAATGGATCTTCCCCCAGGTCTCGTCGAGCCTCCTGCCGGTCATCTTCGGCCACCAGAAGTAGAACCCGCCGAACATCGCGAACACCACGGTCCCGAACAGGACGTAGTGCAGGTGCCCCACGACGAAGAAGGAGTCGGTGAGGTGGAAGTCCATGGCGGGCGAGGCCAGGATCACCCCTGTCAGCCCGCCGAACAGGAAGGTCACCAGGAAGCCGATCGCCCACAGCATCGGTGCGGCCAGGACGAGCTCGCCCTTCCACATGGTGCCGACCCAGTTGAAGAACTTCACCCCCGTCGGCACGGCGATCATGAACGAGGTGATCGAGAAGAACGGCAGCAGGACCTGGCCGGTGGCGAACATGTGGTGCGCCCACACCGCCATCGACAGCCCGGTGATGGCGATGGTGGCGGCGACCAGCGCCAGGTACCCGAAGATCGGTTTGCGGGAGAACACGGGGATGATCTCGGTGACGATCCCGAAGAACGGCAGCGCCACGATGTAGACCTCGGGGTGGCCGAAGAACCAGAACAGGTGCTGCCACAGCAGCGCGCCGCCGTTGTGCGGGTCGTAGATGTGCGTGCCGAGCCTGCGGTCGGCCTCCAGCGCGAACAGCGCGGCGGCCAGCACCGGGAACGCGACGATGACCATCAGGCTGGTCAGCAGCACGTTCCAGGTGAAGATCGGCATCCGGAACATCAGCATGCCGGGCGCGCGCATGGCGGTGATCGTGGTGATCAGGTTGACGCCGGTCAGGGTCGTCCCGACACCGGACAGGATCAGGCCCATGACCCACATGTCCTTGCCGAGGCCCGGTGAGTAGACGGCCGAGTTCAGCGGGGCGTAGGCGAACCATCCGAAACTGGCGGCGCCGAGCGGGGCGAGGAACCCGGCCAGCACGATCAGCGAGCCGAACGCGAACAGGTAGAAGGTGAGGGCGTTCAGGCGGGGGAACGCCACGTCGGGCGCGCCGATCTGCAGCGGCACGATCACGTTGGCGAACCCCAGGAACAGGGGGGTGGCGAACAGCAGCATCATGATGGTGCCGTGGATGGTGAACAGCTCGTTGTACTGCAGGTTGTCCATCACCTGAAGGCCCGGCCTCATGAGCTCGGACCGCATCAGCATCGCCATCAGCCCGGCGATCAGGAACATGGCGAACGAGGTGGTCAGGTACATGTAGCCGACCACCTTGTGGTCGGTCGTCGCCAGGACGTCGCCGATCCGCTTCCCGAGGCCGTGCCGCCGCAGCGCCTCCTCCGCGCTGGTGTCGGCCGCCTCCTCGACCGCCGTCATCCGTGGCCCCCTCCCGCCGCCGTGCCTACACCGGGCACTAGCCCGAGAAAGCCCACGTCAAACGCCGCTCACCGCCCGATCATCGTCATGGTGGGGCGGCCGCGGCAGGGGCCGGGCACCGTCCGGCGCGCCCCCGCTACGCTCTCCTGGAAGATCAAGGACGACGGCCGGACGGCGGGCGGTCCGCTCGCCCGCCCGTGCGGCACGACCGGGAGGAGAGCGCCGTGGAGCTGTCCGGCGTCGGTGTGTGGAGCCAGCAACTGCGCTACGGGGACGCCGCCGAGGCGGCCGAGGCCGCCGCGGAACTGGAGGAGCTCGGGTACCGCGCGATGTGGATCCCCGACATCGGGGGACCGGTGTTCGACGCGGTCGGCAACCTCCTCGCGGCGACCCGCCGCGCGGTCGTCGCGACCGGCATCCTGAACCTGTGGATGCACGCGCCCGAGGACGCCGCCGCGTCGTTCGCGTCGCTGTCGGCCGAGCACGGCGACCGCTTCCTCATGGGCATCGGGGTGAGCCACGCCCCGCTCGTGGACGCCTCGGAGCCCGGCCGCTACCGCAGGCCGCTCGCGGCGATGTCCGCCTTCCTCGACGGCCTCGACGCGGCCGAACGCCCCGTCCCCCGGGAGAGCCGGGTGCTCGCCGCGCTCGGCCCCCGGATGCTGGAGACGGCGGCGAAGCGGGCCCGCGGCGCCCACCCGTACCTCGTCCCGCCGGAGCACACCCGGCTCGCCCGCGAGGCCGTCGGGGAGGGCCCGCTCGTCCTCCCGGAGCAGACGGTGATCCTCTGCTCGACGCGGGACGAGGCGCGCACCATCGGGACCGACTGGCTGCGCTCCTACCTGAGCCTGCCGAACTACGCGGGCAACCTGCTGCGGGTCGGGTTCGCGCAGGAGGATGTCGACACGGTGAGCGACCGGCTGTTCGACGCCCTGATCGCCTGGGGCGACGAGGAGGCGATCCGGCGCCGGGTGGACGAGCACCGCGCCGCCGGCGCCGACCACGTCTGCGTGCAGGTGCTCACGGCCGACGGCAACGCGTTCCCCCGCGAGGAATGGCGCCGCCTGGCCCCGGCCCTGGCCTAGCCCGGCCACCGCGCCGGCCTGGCCGGACCCGCCGTCGGCCCGGTCCGGCCCGGGATCGCTCTTGGTGCCCGGCGGGCGGGATGCCAGGCTGAGGTGATGCGGATACTCGTCATCGGTGCGGGCATCATCGGCGCGGCGCTCGCCGACCGGCTCGCCCGCCGGGTGGACGGCGGGCCGCCCGGGAGCCGCGACGCGGTGACGGTCGTCGAGGAGCGGCGGCCCGGCGCCGGGACGTCCGGGACCAGCTACGCCTGGTTCAACGCCAACGACCCCGAAGACCCGGCCTACCACCGGTTCCGGACGGACGCGCTGCGCACCTGGCGCGACGTGGCCGCCGGGTTCGGCGGCCCGTCCTGGTACCGGGCGGTGGGCAACATCGCGTGGGCGGTGGACGAGGACGCCAAGGCGGAGCTGGCCGCGCGGGTCGACGCCCTGACCCGCCTCGGCTACGCCGCCCACGTGATCGGCGGCGACCGGTTGCGCGCGCTGGAACCGGCCGTCCGGGTTCCGCGCGGCGCGCTCGTCGCGCACTATCCCGACGAAGGCTTCGTTCACGGGGGCCTCGCGGCGGAGGCCCTCGCGCGGCGGGCGCAGGAGTCCGGTGCCCGCGTCGTCACCGGGCGCCGCGCGGTCCGACTCAACGTCGACGGCGGCCGGGTCACCGGGGCGCGCCTCGACGACGGCCGCGACCTGGACGCCGACCTCACGATCTGCGCCGCCGGCCGGGACGCGCCCGCGCTGCTGGCCACCGCCGGGATCGTCCTGCCGCTGGCCGACCCGTCCGTGCCCGGTTCGCCGGCGCCGTGCCTGGTCGCCACCACGACGCCGGTGCCCGGCGTCCTCACCGGGCTCGTGCACGGGCCGGAGCTGTCCATGCGCCCGGCGGAGAACGGGGGGCTCGTCCTGGAGGCCGTCGACATCGACGCCGGCATCGACGACGCGGTCCCGGCGGACCGGATCGAGGCCGCCGGGACCGAGCTCCTCGCCCGCGCCGGTGCCCTCGTCCCCGGCCTGAGCACGGACATCACCGATGTGCGCCGGTGCGTGCGGCCCCTGCCGACCGACGGCTACCCGCTCGTCGGCCCGCAGCTCCCCGGCCTCTACACCGCCGTCGCGCACAGCGGCATCACGCTCGGCCCCTATCTGGCCGAGCTGATCGACCAGGAGGTCCACGGCCGTCCCGCCGCGGCGCTCGGCCCGTACCGGCCGGGCCGGCACGTCTGACCGGCGCCGGTTCAGCTGTGCGCGATCAGGACACCGGGGTTCTCCACGCAGTCGGCCACGTAGCGCAGGAACCCGCCGGCGGCGCCGCCGTCGCAGACCCGGTGGTCGAACGTCAGGGACAGCTGCGCGACCTTGCGCGGCACGACGGCGCCGTCGTGCACCCACGGCCGGTCGGCGAAGCGGCCCACGCCGAGCAGCGCCGCCTCCGGATGGTTGATGATGGGCGTCGAGCCGTCCACGCCGAACACCCCGTAGTTGTTGAGCGTGAACGTGCCGCCGGTCAGCGCCTCGGGCGGCAGCTTCCCGGCGCGGGCGAGGCCGGTGAGCCGGGCCAGCTCGGCGGCGAGGTCCGCGGTCGTCATCAGGTGCGCGTCCCGGACGACCGGGACGACCAGCCCCCGGTCGGTCTGCGCGGCGAAGCCGAGGTTCACCCGCCCGTGCCGGACGATCTCGCCGCGGGCGGTGTCGACCGAGGAGTTCAGCTCCGGGAACCGGCGCAGCCCCGACACGCAGATGCGGGCGAGCAGCGCGAGCAGGCCGATGCGCAGGTCCGGGCGGGCCCGGCGCAGCGCGTCCTTCACCTCGACCAGGCCGGTGGCGTCGACGTCCACCCAGGTGGTCGCGTCGGGGATCTCGGCGCGGCTGCGGGTGAGCTTGTCGGCCACCGCCCGGCGCAGGCCGCGCAGCGGGATGCGCTCGTCCGCGAGGCCGGGCGCCGCGCGACCGGGCGCGGCGGCGGTCGCCGGCTCTTCGGGCCCGGCCGCGGCGATGGCCTGCTCGACGTCGCGGCGCAGGATGACGCCGCGCGGGCCGGTCGGGGTGACGGCGGCGATGTCCACGCCGTGCTCGCGGGCGATCCGGCGGACCAGCGGCGAGATCACGCGCGGCGCCGGCCCCGGCCGTGCCGCCCGCGCGGCCGTCGCCGGGCGTGCGGCGGGCACGGCCGCGCCGGGGCGGCCCGCTTCGGCGCCGGCCGTTTGGGGGGCGGGACGCGCCCGGCCGCGCCGCCTGCGCGTCCCCGGCGCGCCGCCCGTGCCGTAACCGATCAGCACGTTGCCCGAGCCCGCCTGCTCCTCCTCGCGGTACCGGACCGCGGCCGGGTCCCCGGACGAGGTCCCTGGCGCGGTCCCCGCCGACCCGACCTCGATGAGCGGTTCGCCGACGCCGAGGACGGCCCCCGCTCCGGCGTGCAGCTTCAGCACCGTCCCGGCGAACGGGACCGGGACCTCGACGGCGGCCTTGGCGGTCTCCACCTCCACCACGACCTGGTCGACCTCGACGGTGTCGCCGACCGCCACCTTCCATTCCAGGACCTCGGCCTCGGTCAGGCCCTCGCCGAGGTCGGGCAGGCGGAACACCCGCGCGGCGACGGCGGTCGTCACGATGCCTCCCGCATCGCGCCGCCGGCGAGGGGCCGGACCCCCGCGTCCGTCGGCTCCGCCGCCGCCAGGTAGCGGGTGTCGGGCGCGTCGTCGAACTGCAGCCGGTCGACCGCGTCGAGCACCCGGTCGGCGTCCGGCAGGTGCGAGCGCTCCAGCTTCGGCGGCGGGTACGGGATGTCGAACCCGCTGACGCGCAGCACCGGCGCGGCGAGGGAGTGGAAGCAGCGCTCCTGGACGCGCGCCGCGATCTCCGCGCCGACGCCGGCGAACCCCTGCGCCTCCTGGACCACCACGCACCGGCCCGTCCTGCGGACCGACGCCATGACGGTCTCGTCGTCGAACGGGACGATCGACCGCAGGTCCACGACCTCCAGCGAGCGGCCCTCCGCCGCCGCGGCCTCGGCCGCCTCCAGGGCCACCGAGACGCTCGGCCCGTAGGCGACGAGCGTCGCGTCCGTCCCGGCGCGCCGCACCGCGGCCCGCCCGATCCCGGCGCCGTGCCGCTCGCCCCGCGAGACCTCGCCCGAGGACCAGTACAGCCGCTTCGGCTCCATGAAGACGACCGGGTCGGGATCGGCGACGGCCTCGCGCAGCAGCCGGTACGCGTCGTCCGGCGTGGCGGGGGTGACCACCTTCAGGCCGGGCGTGTGCGCGTAGTAGGCCTCGCTGGAGTCGGAGTGGTGCTCGACGCCGCCGACGCCGCCCGCGTACGGGATGCGGATCACCATCGGCAGCGGCAGCAGGCCGCGGGTGCGGTTGCGCATCTTCGCCACGTGCGAGGCGATCTGCTCGAACGCCGGGTAGGCGAACGCGTCGAACTGCATCTCCACGACCGGGCGGAACCCGCCCATCGCCAGCCCGACGGCCAGCCCGACGATGCCGGCCTCGGCGAGCGGGGTGTCGAAGCACCGGTCCTCGCCGAACTCGGCGGTCAGCCCGTCGGTGATGCGGAAGACGCCGCCCAGCGGCCCGACGTCCTCGCCGAAGACCAGGACCCGCTCGTCCGCGCCGAGCGCGTCCCGCAGCGCGGCGTTCAGCGCCTGCGCCATGGTCATCTGCGTGGTGCGTCCCGTCATCGTCGTCATGTCAGTCCTCCAGGGCGGCCAGCTCGGACGCCAGCTGGGCCCGCTGCTCGCGCAGCTGCGGCGTGGGCTCGGCGAAGACGTGCTCGAACAGCTCCAGCGGGGCGGGCGCGCGCTCGGCGTCGGCGTTCAGCGCGTCGCGGACGCGGGCGGCGAACTCCTCGGCGGCCTTGTCCGCCGCGGCGACGCCCTCGTCGTCGAGCACGCCCCTGCCGCGCAGGTAGGCCTCCAGCCGGGCGATGGGGTCGGCGGCCTCCCAGCGCGCGACCTCGTCGTCCCGCCGGTAGCGGGTGGCGTCGTCGGCGTTGGTGTGGGCGTCCATGCGGTAGGTGTGCGCCTCCACCAGCGACGGGCCGCCGCCCGAACGCGCGCGCTCCACCGCCGTGCCCAGGACGGACAGCACGGCGACGAGGTCGTTGCCGTCCACCTGCTCGGAGCGGACGCCGTAGCCGACGCCCTTGTAGGCGAGCGCGGGCGCGGCGGTCTGCTTGGCCAGCGGCACCGAGATCGCGTACTGGTTGTTCTGCACGAGGAACACCACGGGCGCGCGCCGCACCGCCGCGTAGTTGAGCGCCTCGTGGAAGTCGCCCTCGCTCGTGCCGCCGTCGCCGACGAAGGCCATCACGACGCCGTCCTCGCCCTTGCGCCGCAGCGCCTCGGCCATCCCCACCGCGTGGAGGGTCTGGGTGGCCAGCGGGGTGCACTGGGGCGCGACCCGCACGGCGGCGGGGTCGTACCCGCAGTGCCAGCCGCCCTGCAGCAGCGTCAGCACCTCGGCGGGGTCGAGGCCGCGGGCGACCAGGGCCACCGAGTCGCGGTAGGTGGGGAACAGCCAGTCGCCGTCGCGCAGCGCGAGCACGCCGCCGATCTGGCAGGCCTCCTGCCCGCGGCTCGACGGGTACACCGCGAGCCGGCCCTGCCGGGTCAGCGCCGTCGCCTGCCGGTCGAAGCGGCGCCCGAGGACCATCCGCCGGTACCCCTCCAGCAGCTCGCCGTCGCCGGGCGCCGTCCGTCCGGCCGGGGGCTCGGCGGCCGTGCCGTCCTCGGCGACGAAGCGCACCGGGACGGCGGACGGGAGCAGCTCCTCGACCGCCGGCCGGTGATCGCGAGCGGGTCTCCGCGCGGACCTCGGTGTCCGCGCCGGCCCCGCCTTCCGCACGGGCTCGCCCTTTCGCACTGGCCCGCCCTTTCGCACTGGCATGGCGCGCCTCGCTTTCTCTGGACGCTTGACGACCAAAGCGTCCGCCCGGACGACCATCTGTTCAAGACATGCCGGATAATGAGCGACAAGTGGTTACCGATGGGGCGTGAGGATGGCCAAATGTCGAACGATGACGCCGCGGACGGCGCCTGGCCGGGACGTTCTGCCGGACGGCTGGACGCGGTGGACCGGGCGATCATCGCCGAGCTGCTGCGCGACGGCCGGATCTCGGTGCGGGCCCTCGCCGAGAACGTGCACGTCTCCCGCGCCAACGCCTACGCGCGCCTCACCCGGCTGATGGACGACGGCGTCATCACCGGCTTCACGGCGGAGCTGGCGCCGCACCGGGCGGGGCTCGGCACCAGCGCGTACGTCTCGATCACGATCGAGCAGAACTCCTGGCGGGCGGTGTCGGCCGGGCTGAAGGAGATCACCTACGTCGAGCACTTCGCGATGGTCGGCGGGGACTACGACGTGCTCGCCCTGGTCAGGGCCCCGGACAACGCGGCGCTGCGGCACGTGGTGCTGGAGCGCGTCCAGGACATCCCGGGCGTCCGCGCCACCCGCACGTGGCTGGTGTTCGACGAGGCCCGCGGGCGGGGAGCGGCGTGGGGCGCCGTCCCGGGCGCGTGAACGCGGCCGCCGCCCGCCTCGTCCGCGACGAGGGGGCGGCGGCGGGGCCGTGCGGGTCAGCCGAGGGTCTCGTGGACCTCGCCGGAGAACATCGTGGTGGAGGCGACCTCGTACTTCGCCGCGTCCTCGGCGGCCGCGGCCATCTCCGGGCTGCCGAGCGCCGCCGCGAGGGCGTCGCCGTCCGCGAACCACAGCTCGGCGACGAGGTAGGGCGCGCCGGCGCCGAGCGCCTGCGGGCGCGTCAGCGTGAACGACTTCAGGCCGGGCAGCGCGTGCACGAGCGGCACGTGCACGCGCTCGTAGCGCTCGTCGAACGCCGCCGGGTCGGCGGGGGAGAAGTACTGGACGGTGAGGCGGTGCATGCGGTCCTCCAGGGTGGATGCGGCCGGCCGGGTCCGGGCCACCTCACCGTAGCCCGCGGGCCCGGCGCGCGGAGGAGGCGGTCCCGTGTGGCGGGTCCCGGCCGGGCGGGTGTTGCGCTGGGGCGCCGTCCCGTGCGACCTTATTACTGACCGAACGATAAGTAATTCGTTCGACCGGTGAGGGAGCGGACATGACGACGACCTCCGCGGACCCCGCGGCGCGGGAGGCGGCGCAGGAGCGGTTCGACGCGACCATCGCGCGGGGCGACCGGATCGAGCCCCGCGACTGGATGCCCGAGGACTACCGCCGGACGCTGGTGCGGCAGATCGCCCAGCACGCGCATTCGGAGATCATCGGGATGCAGCCGGAGGGCGGCTGGATCGGCCGCGCCCCGTCGCTGCGCCGCAAGGCGATCCTGCTGGCGAAGGTGCAGGACGAGGCAGGCCACGGGCTCTACCTGTACTCGGCGTGCGAGACCCTCGGCGTCTCCCGCGCCGAGCTGACGGAGATGCTGCTGTCCGGCCGGCAGAAGTACTCCTCGATCTTCAACTACCCGGCGCTGTCGTACGCCGACGTCGGCACGATCGGCTGGCTGGTGGACGGCGCCGCGATCTGCAACCAGGTGCCGCTGTGCCGCACGTCCTACGGGCCCTACGGCCGCGCGATGATCCGGATCTGCAAGGAGGAGTCGTTCCACCAGCGGCAGGGCTACGAGCTGCTGATGACGATGATGCGCGGCACGGACGCCCAGCGCGCCATGGTGCAGGAGTCGGTCGACCGGTTCTGGTGGCCGTCGCTGATGATGTTCGGCCCGCCGGACGCCGCGTCCCCCAACAGCGCGCGGTCGATGGCGTGGGGCGTCAAGCGCAACTCCAACGACGAGCTGCGGCAGAAGTTCGTCGACATGACCGTCCCGCAGGCCGACGTGCTCGGGGTGAGGCTGCCCGACCCGGACCTGCGCTGGAACGCCGAGCGCGGGCACTACGACTTCGGCGAGCCGGACTGGGAGGAGTTCGCCCGGGTCGTCGGCGGGGACGGCCCGTGCAACGCGCAGCGGATGGCCCATCGCCGCGCCGCCCACGAGGACGGCGCCTGGGTCCGCGAGGCGGCGACGGCGTTCGCGGAGAAGTCCGCCCGGGGAGGTTCCCGGTGAGCGGCGACCGGCGGGAGTGGCCGCTCTACGAGGTGTTCGTGCGCGGCAAGCGCGGCCTCAACCACGTGCACGTCGGGTCGCTGCACGCCCCCGACGACGTGATGGCGCTGCGGCACGCCCGCGACGTCTACACGCGCCGCAACGAGGGCGTGAGCATCTGGGTCGTGCGGGCCGACGCGATCACCGCGTCCAGCCCGGACGAGAAGGACCCGCTGTTCGCGCCGAACGGCGACAAGGTCTACCGGCACCCGACGTTCTATGACATCCCGGGCGACGTCCCGCACATGTGAGGCGGACCACCGATGAGCGACGACCTCCTGAACAGCGACCTCGGCGGCGTGTTCGACGGCCTGGCCGGCGGCGAGTCCTCGCAGTGGGCGTTCGGCACCGGCTTCGAGGACCCCCTCGCCGGCGTCGACACCACCGTGCCGGACGGCGTCGACCGCGCCGATCTCGCCGCGTACTGCCTGATGCTCGGCGACGACGCACTGATCATGTCGCAGCGCCTGGCGGAGTGGTGCAGCCGCGCTCCCGACCTCGAAGAGGACATCGCGCTGGCGAACATGGCCCTCGACCTGCTCGGGCAGGCGCGGCTGCTGCTGTCGCGGGCGGCCGCCGCCGACCCCGCCGCCGTGCCCGCCCTCCCCGAGGGCTCCCCGGTGCCGGCCGAGGACGCGCTCGCCTTCTTCCGCGAGGCCGGGGAGTTCCGCAACGTCCGCCTCGCCGAGGTGGCCAACGGCGACTTCGCGCACATCGTCGTCCGCCTGCTGCTGTTCTCGGTGGCCCGGCTCGCGCTGCTGGAGCGGCTCCGTGCGAGCACCGACCAGGTGCTGGCGGCGGTGGCGGCCAAGGGCGTCAAGGAGGTCACCTACCACCGCGACTGGGCGGGACGCTGGTTCCTCACCCTCGCGCAGGGCACCGAGGAGTCGCGCCGCAGGCTCGTCGCGGCACTCGACGCGTTGTGGCCGCTCCACCCGGAAACGGTCACCGCGCACCCCCTCGAGACGTCCCTCGCCGAGGTCGGCGTCGGCGTGGATCCCGCCTCCGTCCGCGACGAGGTCGACGCCGTCCTCGGCCAGGTCCTCGCCGTCAGCGGCGTCGACCGCCCGGACCGGGCGCCGCTCGCCGGGGTCGGCGGGCGGACGGGCCGCGACGGCATGCACACCGAGGCGTTCGGCCGGCTGCTCGCCGAGATGCAGGTCGTCGCGCGCGCACACCCGGGCGGGCGCTGGTGAGCGCCCTCGCGACGGCCCGCGAGCGCGCCCGCGAAGCGGCCGGGCGGGTACGCGACCCGGAGATGCCGATGCTCACCCTCGCCGACCTCGGCGTGCTGCGCGGCGTCGACGTCGAGCCCGGTCCGGACGGCGGCGAGGTCGTCGTCGCCTCGATCGCCCCGACCTACACCGGCTGCCCGGCCATGGCGACCATGCGCGACGACCTCGTCCACCGGCTGAACGACGCCGGATTCGGACGGGTCGACGTGCGGGTGGTCCTCGACCCGCCGTGGTCGAGCGACTGGATCTCCGAGCGCGGGCGGGCCGCGCTGCGGGCGGCGGGCCTGTCGCCGCCCGGTCCGGCGCCGCGGCGCACCGGGCCGGTGGCGCTCACGCTCGGGCCGGTCCGCCGCGCCCCCGCCTGCCCGCGCTGCGGCTCCGCCGCCACCAAGCTGACCTCCGAGTTCGGCGCCACCGCCTGCAAGGCCCTGTACCGCTGCACCGACTGCCTCGAACCGTTCGAGCACGTCAAGGAGATCTGACATGACCACCCTCGCGCCCGGCGCCGCACCGGCCCGGTCGGCGGTGTTCCACGAGCTGACCGTCGCGGCGGTCGACCGCCTCTGCGAGGACGCCGCCGCGATCACCTTCGACGTCCCCGCCGGCCTGCGCGACGCCTACGCCTTCCGGGCCGGGCAGTCCCTCACCCTGCGGCGCTTCGTCGACGGGCGGGAGGAGCGCCGGTCCTACTCGATCTGCGCGCCCGCCGGCGCCGCGCCGCGCATCGGCGTCCGGGAGATCCCCGGCGGGCTGTTCTCGTCCTGGCTCGTCAACGAGGTCGAACCGGGCACGCGCCTCGAGGTGCAGACCCCCACCGGCTCCTGGCAGGCCGACCCGGAGGCGGGCGAACGGCACCTGTGCATCGCCGCCGGCTCCGGCATCACCCCCATGCTGTCGGTCGCCTCCACCGTCCTGACCCACCCCAGTGCGCAGGTGACATTGCTGTACGGCAACCGCACCAGCCGCACCGTGATGTTCGCCGAGGAGCTCGGCGACCTGAAGAACCGGTACGGGCCGCGGTTCCAGCTCGCCCACGTGCTGTCCCGCGAGCCGCGCGACGTCGCGCTGTTCTCCGGCCGCCTCGACGGCGACCGCCTCGCCCGCCTGCTCACCGGCCTGGTGCCCGCCGAGGTCTTCGACCACGTCTGGCTCTGCGGGCCCCTTGCGATGGTCGAGGACGCGCGGAAGGTCCTCGCCGACCTCGCCGTCCCCGCGCGGGTGCACGTCGAGCTGTTCTACGTCGACGCCCCTCCGCCGCGGCCGAGGCGCGCCGACGACACCGTCGCCGGCGCGACGGCCGAGCTGACCGTCGTGCTCGACGGCCTGCGCACCACGTCCCGGGTGTCCCGCGAGACGACGATCCTGGAGGGCGCCCAGCGCACCCGCGGCGACCTGCCCTTCGCCTGCAAGGGCGGCGTCTGCGGGACGTGCCGCGCCCGCGTCGCCGAGGGCGAGGCCGACATGCGCCGCAACTACGCCCTCGAACCGTCCGAGGTCGCCGCCGGGTTCGTGCTGACCTGCCAGTCGTTCCCGGCCGCCGACACCGTCACGGTCGACTACGACGCCTAATCGAACTGCCCTGGAGCGTTGCGGGTCTCGTTGCGGGCGAGGCCGTCGAAGGCGATCGCGGTGATGGCGTCGGCGACGGTCGCGGTGTCGTAGGCGCCGCCCGGCCGGTACCACTCGACCAGTGAGTTCACCATGCCGAACAGCAGCCGGCTCACCAGCACCGGCGGCACGTCCCCGCGCAGCGCGCCCTCGGCGACGGCGTCGGCGACGAGTTCGGCCAGCCGGTCGTCGATCCACCGGCGGCGCTCCAGCGCGGCCAGCTCCACCTCGCTGTTGCCCCTCACCCGCAGCAGCAGCGTGACGGTCGGCTGGTGCGCGACGAGGACCTCGACGCTGCGCCGCACCACCGCGCGCAGCCGCTCGTAGGCGGTCGTTCCCTCGCGCGCGCGGGACGCCTCGGCCACGGCGGCGGTGAGCTCGTCGAGGGCGTCGTCGAGGGCCTGGCCGAGCAGCTGCTCCTTGCCCGAGACGTGGTGGTAGATCGCGGGCTTGGTGAGGCCGAGCTCCCTGGCCAGGTCGCCCATGCTGGTGGCGTCGTAGCCCTTGCGGTTGAACAGGTCCACGGCGGCGCGCAGGATCGCCGCCTGGTCGTGGCCGGGACGGCCACGCCGGCGGCGCGGAGCGGATCCCTCCGGACCGGTCGTCACCACGACCGCAGCATCTCACGCGCGCCGGGGGCACCGACCGGACCGGGGCGGGCGGCGCGTGCCTGGCCGGACGGTGTGATCTGCGTAACCTTGCCGACGGTGAGGGCGCGGGCCGTCTCCGGCATATTCCCTGATAAATCGGTATGTTTTATAGGTTTTCCTCGGTCGCGACGACGTCTGTGCAGGTCGAGCGGGCTTTCGGCGGGCTTCCCAAGACCCGGTTCCGTGTGCATCCTTGGGGACATGAACGCGACGGAGGTACTGGTGGCGAGGCGCCACATCGACCTCCTCCGCGTGTGCAGCGCGTCCTGTTGAACCGCTGATCCGCACATCACGGCCGATGACCGGCCGCCTCTTCTCCTCCACCGCCCGGCAGTGCCGCCGCGACGGATCCCCCCTCTGCCTTTCCTTCCGCCCACCCCTGTCCTGGAGGTGCCGCGTGTCCACCGATCTGCTCGATCCACCCCGCTCCTCACTGCCCGGAGCCGCGGCGCCGACGGCCGCGGCGCGGTCGGGCGCCGCGGCGCTGTCGCTGCTGCGCCGCGTCCGCAAGGCCGGCGGGCTCGTCGTCGTCCTCGTCCTCTGGGAGGCCGGCGCCCGCGCGGGCTGGCTCGGCAGCACCACGCCGCCGCTCAGCGACGTCGCCGTCCGCGGCTGGGACATGGCCTCGTCCGGCGAGCTGTTCACCAACCTCGGCGTGTCGCTGCTGCGGGTGCTGAAGGGACTCGCGATCGGGCTGCCGCTCGGACTCGTGCTCGGCCTGCTCTCCGGACTGTTCCGGATCAGCGAGGACATCATCGACGCGCCCGTCCAGGCCGTCCGGATGCTGCCGCACCTGGCGCTCGTGCCGCTGTTCATCATCTGGTTCGGGATCGGCGAGACGTCCAAGGTCGGCCTCATCGCGGTCGGCGTCGTGTTCCCGCTCTACATCAACGTGTTCCACGGCATCCGCGGCGTGGACGAGCGGCTGGTGGAGTCGGCGCGGACCTGCGGCCTCGGCCGGCTCGGGCTGGTCCGGAAGGTCGTCCTGCCGGGCGCGCTCCCGCAGATCCTCGTCGGGCTGCGGCTGTCGCTCGGCGTCGCGTGGCTGACCCTCGTCGTCGTGGAGCAGTCGGCGACCGCCAGCGGCATCGGCTTCCTCATCAACCAGGCCACCCAGTTCATGCAGATGGACACGGTGTTCCTGGTGCTCGTCCTGTACGCGGTGCTCGGCGTGTCGACGGACCTGCTGGTCCGGCTGATCGAACGGCGCGCGCTGGCCTGGCGGAAGGGACTGGTGGCGCGGTGACCGCGGTCCTGCGGAACGGGGTGCGCGTCCGCGGCCTCCGGCGGGTGTTCGGCGACCGGACGGTCCTGGACGGCGTCGACCTCGACATCGCGCCCGGCGAGTTCGTCGCGCTGCTCGGCGCGAGCGGGTCCGGTAAGAGCACGCTGCTGCGCGCTCTCGCCAGGCTGGACGGCAGCGGGAGCGGCGCGGTCGACGTCCCCGCCGGGCGCGCCGTCGTCTACCAGGAGCACCGGCTGCTGCCGTGGAGCCGCGTGTGGTCCAACGTCGTGCTCGGCCTGCGCGGCCGGGACCTGCGCCAACGAGCCGAGGCCGCGCTCGCCGAGGTCGGGCTGGCGGCGCGCGCCGACGCGTGGCCGCTCACCCTGTCCGGCGGCGAGTCGCAGCGCGTCGCGCTCGCCCGGGCCCTGGTCCGGACCCCCGACCTGCTCCTGCTCGACGAGCCGTTCGGGGCGCTGGACGCGCTGACCCGGCTCAACGCGCAGGCGCTCGTCGCCGACCTGTGGGCCGAGCACCGGCCCGCCGTCCTGCTCGTCACCCACGACGTCGAGGAGGCGCTGCTGCTCGCCGACCGCGCGCTGCTGCTCGCGGGCGGCCGGATCGCGCGGGAGTACACCGTCGGCCTGCCGAGGCCGCGGTCCCTGGACGACCCCGAATTCATCGCGCTGCGGCGCGACCTGCTCGACGGCCTCGGAGTGCGGGCCGTCGCCACAGCCAAGGAGTCTCGATGAACGAACTGACCGCCGACGTCCTCGTCGCGGGCGGAGGACCCGCCGGAGCCTGGGCCGCCGTGAAGGCCGCGGAGGCCGGCGCGCGCGTCGTCCTCGCCGACAAGGGGTACCTCGGGACGAGCGGAGCGACGGCGTCGGCCGGCACCGGGGTCTGGTACGTCGAGCCGGAACCGGAGGCGCGCGAGACCGCGATGGCGAGCCGGGAGGGCCTCGGCGGGCATCTCGCCGACCGGGAGTGGATGGCCCGCGTCCTCGACCAGACGTACGCGAACATGAACGAGCTGGCCGAGATCTCCAAGTACCCGTTCCCCGTGGGCGAGGACGGCCGGCAGATCCGGCGAGGGCTGCAGGGCCCGGAGTACATGCGGCGGATGCGCGTGCGGGTGCGCCGCGCCGGGGTCCGTGTCCTCGACCACAGCCCGGTCACCGAGCTGCTGGCGGACGGGTCCGGAGCCGTCGCGGGCGCGGCCGGGTACCACTTGCGCGACGACCGGCCGTTCAGCGTCCGCGCCGGCGCGGTCGTGCTCGCCACCGGCGGGTGCGCGTTCCTCAGCAAGGCGCTCGGCTGCGACGTCGACACCGGCGACGGGGCGCTGTTCGCGGCGGAGGCCGGCGCGGAGCTGTCCGGGATGGAGTTCTCCAACGCCTACGCGATCGCCCCGGCGTTCACGTCGGTGACGAAGACGGCGTTCTACTCTTTCGCCACCTTCTACCGGTCGGACGGCAGCGTCCTGGAGGGCGCGGGCAGCCGCCGCGGCCGGTCCGTCATCGCCCGGACCCTGCTCAGCGAGCCCGTCCTGTGCCGGATCGACCGGGCCACTCCCGAGCAGCAGCGCGCGATGCGGCTCGCGCAGGCGAACTTCTTCCTGCCGTTCGACCGGCAGGGCATCGACCCGTTCACGGACCTGTTCCCCGTGACGCTCCTCGCCGAGGGGACGGTCCGCGGCACCGGCGGCATCCGGATCGCGGGCGCCGACTGCTCGACGACGGTGCCCGGCCTGTTCGCGGCGGGCGACGCCGCCACCCGCGAGCTGATCTGCGGTGGCTTCACCGGCGGCGGCAGCCACAACGCGGCGTGGGCGATGTCGTCCGGCACCTGGGCCGGGCGGGGAGCCGCGCGCTACGCCGCCGGGCTCGGCGGACGGGCGGCCGCGCGTCCCGTCCGGGCGCTCGGGGAGGCGGGCGTGCGGCCGTCCGGTCCCGCGGCGGGCGGCCACGCCGAGTACGTCGCCGCCGTCCAGGCGGAGGTGCTGCCTTACGACAAGAATTTGCTGCGCACCGGCGACCGCCTCGGCGCGGCGCTGGCGTCGCTCGACGGGACGTGGCGGGAGCTGCGGGGCACGCTCCGCGAGGACGGCGCCGGGGTGGTGCGGGCGCGGTCGGCCGCGGCCATGGCCGCGCACGCCCGCTGGATGTACAACGCGGCGCTCGCCCGGACCGAGACGCGCGGCATGCACAAGCGGCTGGACCTGCCCGAGCAGGACCCGGCCCAGCGCCGCCGGCTCGTCACCGGCGGCCTCGACGAGGTGTGGACGCGGCCGGAGACCGGCGCCCTGGCGGTGGCGTCGTGATCGAGATCGTCTCGCGGGACCGGTGCATCTCCTGCGACAAGTGCATCGCGGTCTGCCCGACCAACGTCTTCGACCGCGGCGAGGACGGGATCCCCGTGCTCGCCCGGCGGGACGACTGCCAGACCTGCTTCATGTGCGAGGCGTACTGCCCGGTGGACGCCCTGTTCGTCGACCCGCGCTCGCACCCGCTGCCCGAGCCGCCGGACGAGGCCGCGCTCGCCGCGGGCGGGCTCCTCGGCAGCTACCGCGAGCGGATCGGCTGGGGCCGCGGGCGCACCCCCGGCGCCCGGTTCGCGGTCGGGCCCTCGCTGGACCGCGCGGGCGCGCCCCTCACCTCCTAGTACGGCGCAACCCTGCGCACCCCCTGAAAGGCGTCAACGTGAGAATTCCCCGGATGCTGGCCGCCGGCCTGCTCGTCCTCGCCGCGGCGGCGTGCGGCTCGTCCGCGGCCGCCGGCGGCTCCGGGACGCTGCGCGTCGGAGTCATCGGATCGGCCGTCGGCAACAAGCTGACCCGCGCCGTCGGGTTCCTCGACGAGCGCGGTGAGCTGCTGCCCGCGCTGAAGGCCGCCGGCGTCACCAGGATCAAGGTCGCGACGTTCCAGAACGGCCCCGACCTGAACCAGGCGCTCGCCGGCGGCTCCCTCGACATCGGCATGTACGGCGACACCCCCGCGCTCATCGGGCGCGGCCAGGGGCTGCCGACCCGGCTGCTGTCGCTCAACTCGGTCCGCCTGGACGCGGCGATCGTCGCCAGGAAGAACGGCGGGCCGGCGTCCCTGAAGGATCTGCAGGGCAAGGTGATCGGAGTGCAGACCGGCTCCTACATCCACCGCTACCTGCTCGGCGCGCTCCGGCAGGCCGGAGTGAAGCCGAAGCAGATCATCCACATGTACACGCCGGCGATCATCGCGGCGCTGGAGAAGGGGTCGATCGACGCGGGCGGCCTGGTCTCCGCCGACCAGGTCGCCGAGGAGGCGAAGGGCTACAGGTCGATCGACGTCGCCTCCCGCGACCATCCCGACCTGCTCGGCACATCCGTCACCGTCGTGACGGAGAAGTACCTGTCCGGGCACAAGGGCATCGTCAAGGCGTGGCAGCAGGCCGAGACCAAGGCCTCGCAGGTCGCCAAGGCGAACTGGGCCGCCTACACCGCGTACGTCGCCAAGACCGGCGGGTACGCGCCGCAGGTCACGCTCAAGACGACGCTGAAGGACCAGCTGCCCGACGAGCCCTTCCCCGCGGACGGGCTGAAGCTGCTCGACGGCACCAAGACCTTCCTCGTGCAGCAGAAGCTCGTCAAGAAGGACTACACGCTCGACTCCTGGCTCGCGCCCGGGGCGAAGGCATGATGCCCGGTCTCAGGCGCGCCACCGGTAGATCTGCCCGTCGCGCAGCTCGACGGAGGCGGGCGGAGCCGGAGCCTGGGCGGCCTCCTCCAGCATCGCGAGGACCTTCGTCCTGCCGCGCAGGGTGCGCCCGTCGGCTCCGGTCCAGTGCAGGTACGGGTGCAGCAGCGGCCGCGCCGCCTCCCAGTCGCGGGCGGCGAGGGCCGCGTGCGCCTGCCGCACGATCTCGTCCATGCCGTGATCCTTCCTTCTATGGGCGCCCTGAGACTCCGCGTGCGGTCAGGATCCGCTGCGGAGGAGGTCGTGGACGGCCTCGCTCATCGTCACCGGATCGACCTCGCCGAGCGGCACGGAGCCCTGCGGCGCGCGGGCCGGTTCCGGACCCGCCCACAGGGCCGTGATCCGCTGGTCCTCGCCCTCGCCGTACATGTAGTAGCCGAGGCCGGGGCTCAGGCTCGCCACCACGTACAGGCCGGCCGGGTCGCGGCGGGCGAGCCAGGCGCCGGTGAAGTCGCCGTTGGCGTCGACGGACTCCCAGCGCCCCTGCGAATGCCCCTTCGCCTTGCCGTAGGGCAGGACGAGCCCCTCCACCCGGGCGAGCCTGTGCGCGGTGCGCTCGGCGTCCGTGAGCCGATGGACGGGCCGCCCGAGCTGCTCGAACGGCTGCAGGATCTCGTAGTCGGCGAACAGCTCCGCCCAGGCGCCGAGGTCGTCGCCCAGCAGCAGCGGGTGGGCGATGCCGATCCGGGCGTCCGGTGCCGGCGTGAACGCGTCGTCGTCGATGCCCGCGTAGGTGCGGTCCTCGGCGACGCGGAACGCGGTGCCGCCGTCGGTGATCCACACCAGCCGGCGGACGATGTGCCGCAGCAGCGGATGGTCGACGAACAGCCGGCGGAAGTCGTCCGGCGTCCAGCTCCGCCGGACGGTCATGGCCTTCTCCAGGCGCTTGATCTCCTGGTCGGCGATCGTCCGCAGGTCCTTGCGCAGGCCCGTGAACAGCGCGTGCGCGGCCTGCGCGAGCGCCGGGTCGTCCTTTGGGCCGGGCTTGGGCGCGCTCTTGCGGACCTTGCCGTTGGCCTCCACGACCAGCGGGACGAGCTGCTGGTCGAAGGTCACCGTGAACCGGCGCGGGCCGTAGTCCAGGACGAGCGTGCCCTGCTCGTCCAGCCCGAAATCGGGGACGGCGCGGTCGGCGAGGTCGTCCGGTGTGATCCCGCGCGCGGCGGCGATCTCGTCGATCCGCTGCGCCGCCTTGGCCTTGAGCCCCTTGTACTTGCCGCGGCGCGTCAGCTCGAACAGGTGGGTGAGGGCGACGTCGGAGCCGATCGCGGCCAGCACGTCCAGCGCGGCGACGGCCCGTCCGGTGCCGCCCTCGCCCGGCCACTGCCTGATCAGCGGCGCGAGCCGCCGCACCGTCGTGTCGTCCCCGATCACGCCGAGCTGCGCCAGCGCCCAGTTGTGCTTGGACGGCGCCCCGAGCGCGTACCAGCGCTGGAACACCGCCCAGGAGAACTCCGCCAGCGAATGCCGGTCGCAGAAGCCGCGGACGTCCGCCGCCTCGGGCGCCTTCTTGGCGAGCAGCGCCAGCAGGCGCCTCGTCGCGTCCTCGGGAAGCGCCCGGTCGCGGCCGCGGGTGAGGACGCGGGGGAGCAGCGCCGGGTCCGCCCAGTCCGTCTTCGCGCTGCGCGTGGCCCGGCCCGTGAGCGCGGCGGGCAGGTCGTCGCAGTCGGGGACGGCGGGACGCGGCAGCAGATCCTCGGCGGTCCCCGGCGGGAGCGCCTCCGCGAGTTCCGGCTTCGCGTGCAACAGGCTCCGCACCAGCCCGGCCGCCTGCAGGCTCCGGACCGTCTGTTCCTGCACGAAGGGCGCGAGCGCCCGGACCGCCTGCACCGGATGCCGCCTCGCCGCTTCCTGCAGCGCGGCCGGCACGCCCTTGATCCCCATGCGGCCGAGCAGTGCGGGGAAGAGCCGCTCGTCCGCGATCCCGAGCAGCGCTTTTAGTACGAGCGGACGTATCTCGTCGGAGTCCCCGTGGCGGTAGGCGAGGGCGGTCTCGAGCAGCGGGAGGGCGTCCGCGCCGAGACCGTCGAGCAGCGTCGCGAGCACGTCGGGCACGACGGGGATCCAGCCGAACCGGTCGGCGTGGGCGGCGGTGGACAGCGAGCACAGCAGGTGCTCGTGCCCGAGGACGCCCATGCCGGACGGGTCGTCGAGGGTCTCGTCCACCCAGGCCGTCTCGGTCGGCGCCAGGTAGGACGCCGTGGAGCGCCGCGCCGCGTCGCCGCGGTGCGCCGCCAGCCGCGCGACGGCGTCGCGGTACTCGTCCTCGGGGGCCGCCGCCAGCAGCGCGCGGAGCCGCTTGGCCACGGCGTCCTCGGCGATCCACAGGGTGCGGGCGAAGTGGTCGCGGGACGTCGCGCGCCGGATCTCGCCGCGCCATCCCCGCGGCGCGCCGGCGTGGCTGTAGGCCACGAGGCGGATGACACGGTCGGGGCCGGGCCTCGCCTGCGCCGGCGGCGGGCCGAGCGCGATGGAGGACGCCTCGGTGAGGGCGCACGCGGCGAACGCGAGCCCGTGGTCCAGGACCCAGGCGTCCACGAAGGGCGCGCCGCCGAGGCCGTCCAGGTGCTTCACCGCGACGGCGGCGAGGACCGCCGCGCCCGCCGGGTCGGCCCCGCCGTCCAGCCGCGCGCGCAGCGCCTTGGCGAGGTCGGGGTCGGTGCGCTCGTGCTCCGCCATCTCCTCGGCGATCGCCCGCGCCTCCTGCTCCCACTCGCGCGCCCGCCGCGCGGCGTCCTCGTCCAGGACGGCCTCAGGCCCGGCGACGCCGCCGTGCCGGGGGTGAAGGTGCTCGCGCCACTCGACCGGAATGTCCACCGTCTCGCTCATGGCCCCGGAACCTAACGGCTCCCGCCGACACTCGCGCGGAGCCGGTTCGGGCGGCGGCGGATCCCCAGCGGTTAGCATCACCGGATGCCGCTGATCGCAGCCGGTCGCTTCCACGCGTACGGGCCGTCCCACTGGGCGGCCCTCGGGCTGTTCGCGATCGGCTGCGCGGTGCTGGTGGCGCTCGGCCGCGCGCAGCGGACGCCGGGGACGGAGCCCGGCTCCGGGGAGCAGGCGAAGGGCTTCGGCCGGGCTTACGCGCTGGCGGTCCTGTTCGTGATGATCGGCACGCAGGCGCACGCCCTGCTGCCCCGGGAGTGGGATCTCGGCGGGTCGCTGCCCCTGCAGTTGTGCGACGTGGCGTGGCTGACCGCGGCCGGCGCGCTGTGGACGTTCCGCCGCCGCTGGTACGCGCTGACGTACTACTGGGGGCTCACCCTGTCGGTGCAGGGGCTCCTCACGCCGGCGCTCGACGGCGGCGACTATCCGGACATCGACTACCTGGCGTTCTGGGGCATGCACCTGGTGATCGTGTGGGCGGCGGTGTACCTCACCTGGGGGCTGGGGATGCGCCCGGACTGGCGCTGCTACCGGTTCGCGGTCGCGGTCACGGTGGCGTGGGCCGCCGGCACGTTCGCCTTCAACGAGATCGCCGGGACGAACTACGGCTACCTCAACGACAAGCCGGTGACGGGCTCGGTGCTGGACCTGCTCGGCCCGTGGCCCTGGTACGTGCTGGCCGAGGTCGTGATCATCCTGGCCGGCTGGGCGCTCATCACCTGGCCCTGGACGCGCGTGCGCCGGGACCGGGCGGCCGGCTGACCCGCGGCCTCCCCGGCTGAATTGGACCATTCCAAATGCGGTCTGTTCTGCGCTTCTCCGTTCGTCGTATAAGTTGGGCGGTGTTTTCGGGGCGAGTAATCCGCGGCCCGCGGTTGAGATGGACATTGCGGACTATTTACTGTAAATCGCGTCCGGAACCCTGGAATCTCGGCATTCCGCGCGTCCTCGGTGAGGCGTTGTGTCAGCCTAGATACGGCTGTAGGCATACGAGTCCGTATTGCTCAGTTCTTTGATCTTCACTGTCCGACGCACCGAGGACGCCGATGCCTGACTTCTTCGAACCCGCCGCCGGGGCCGATCGCCGGGACGTCCAGCGCCACGACAGGGCCCCGGCCTACGGCAGGCACCGCCAGACCGGCATGCGCGTCGTCCACCTGTCGATCTCCGTGCTCCCCGCGGCCGTCGTCGGGCTGCTCGGCGCCGTCGCCGCGGCCGTGCTGTACGACGGCGGCGCCCCGCCCCGGCCGGCCCGCGCCGTACTGGCCGTCGCCGCGCTCGGCACCGTGGCCGTCCTGCTCGCCGCCGCCTGGGCCGCGGACGCGGCGACCCGCCGGGTGGAGCGGCAGCGGGCCCAGGGCGCCGGCCGCGACCAGGAGGCCGTCCGCCGGCGGCTCGGCGAGCTCGCGTTCCTGGCCGCGCGCGGCCGGCGCGAGCTGCACGACATGGCCGAACGGCTGGGCGCGGGCGAGCAGGTCGGGCGCTGGAGCGAGCAGCCGCCGCCCGCCGACCCGGCCGACCCCGCCGCGCAGCTCGCCTGCGAGCTGCGCCGGGCGCAGGGCGAGGCGTGGAACGCCGTGCTCGACGCCGCGAGCCGCAGACCGGCGGGCGACCGGCGCGTCGGCGTCTTCGTCAGCCTCGCCCGCCGGATGCAGTCGCTGTCGCACCGCGCCATCCAGGGGCTGGACGGGCTGGAGAACCAGGTCGAGGACCCTGACCTGCTCAAGGGCCTGTTCAAGGTCGACCACCTCGCCACCCGGACCCGCCGGCAGGCCGAGAGCCTCGCCGTGATCGGCGGAGCCGCGTCCCGCCGCCAGTGGACCCGGCCGGTCACCGTGTACGAGATGCTGCGCTCGGCCATCGCCGAGGTGGAGCACTACAAGCGGGTCAAGGTGGTGCCGCCCGCCGAGGGCAGCGTGCACGGCAGCGCGGTCGCCGACATCGTCCACCTGCTCGCCGAGCTGATCGAGAACGGCACGAAGTACTCGCCGCCGCACACCCAGGTGCTCGTCCGCGTCGAGAGCGTCGCCGCCGGCCTCGCCGTCGAGGTCGAGGACCGTGGCCTCGGCATCCCGCGCGAGGACCAGCGGCGCCTGAACGACCTGCTCGCCGACCAGGAGCGGGGGCACACCGAGGAGCTGCTGAGCGAGGGGCGCATCGGGCTGCACGTCGTCTCCGCGCTGGCCCGCCGGCACAAGGTCCGCGTGCAGCTCCAGACCAACGTCTACGGCGGCACGCAGGCCGTCGTCGTGATCCCGACCGAGCTGACGGGCGGCGCGGAGGAGGAGACCGAGGCGCCGGCGCAGGCCGGGCGCCCCGCACCGGCCCCCGCACCGGCCCCCGCACCGGCAGGGCCCCCGCCCGGTCCCCGGCACGCCGCGCCCCCGCGGCCTGACCCCGCGTACGACGGCCTTCCGCAGGACGGCTCCGCCCATGACGGTCAGGGCGCCGCCCCCGTGTTCGCGCAGGGGCCCGCCGCGCCCGCGACACACGGCCGGCCCGCGGTGCCCCACCGGCCCGCGGCGCCCACCTGGGAGACCGGCCCGCAGCCGCCGGTACCGGGCCCGGCCGCCGGGCCCGCCGTCCCGCCGCCGTCCGGGGAAAGGCCGGAACTGCCGCGGCGGCAGGCGCAGAAGCATCTGTTCCCGGAACTGGCGAACGCCCCCGCGCGCCAGGAGCCCGACCAGGAGGCCGAACACAATCCGGGACTGATGGCGGCATTCCAGAAGGGCATGCGCAGCGCGCTCGAGAATGACGGCGCCGCGGACGCCCCGGACACCGGGAAATGACGAGCCACCACGAAATGACGAGGAGCTCCCCTTGAATGCTGTGTCTCCGAACGAGGCCCGGGACCTTGCTTGGCTTTTGCGGGGGCTGGGCGACGAGGTTCCGGCCATTCGCGGCAGCGTGCTGCTGTCCGCCGACGGCATGCTGAAGGCGGCGCACGGTTTCGACCGCACCAGCGCGGAGCAGATGGCGGCGCTCGCCTCCAGCCTGTTCTCCATCACCCGGAGCGCCGGCACCAGGTTCGACGGGAGCAACGAGGTGCGGCAGGTCGTCGCCGAGCTGCGCTCGAGCCAGCTGTTCATCTCCTGGGCCGGTTTCAACTCCGTCCTCGCGGTGATGGCGAGCGCGGACGCCGACCCGGCCCTCGTCGGCTTCGAGATGGCCCGGCTGATCCGCGCGGTCCGGCCGTTCCTGCACACCGCGGCCCGTCCGGCAGCCGCGGCGAGCGACCGAGCGGCCTCGCCATGACGGCCGGTGACGAGGAGGTCTGGGTCGACGCCGCCGCCGGGCCGCTCGTCCGCCCGTACACGGTCACCGCCGGCCGCACCCGCCCGACCGTCCGGCTCGACCTGCTGTCGCTGGTGGTGGCGACCGGCCGGCGGCCCCGGGAGATGGCCCCCGAGCACGCCGAGGCGCTCGCGTGCTGCCGCGCGCCGACGTCGGTCGCCGAGGTCGCGGCGCACCTGCGGCTGCCGGTGACCATCACCAAGGTCCTCCTCGCCGACCTGCTGGACTGCCGCGCCATGACCACGCAGGCGCGGCACACCGCGGCCGACCCCACCGACCGAGCCCTCCTGGAGAAACTGCTCGATGGCCTTCAACGAGCCTGACCCGTCCGCGCCGTCCCCGACCCAGGTCAAGATCCTCATCGCGGGCGGGTTCGGCGTCGGGAAGACGACGTTCGTCGGCGCGGTCAGCGAGATCGACCCGCTGAGCACCGAGGAGCTCATCACCACCGCGAGCGCCGGCTCCGACCACCTCGCCGGGATCGAGGGCAAGACGACCACCACCGTGGCGCTCGACTTCGGCCGGATCACGATCGAGCAGCACGGCATCGTGCTGTACCTGTTCGGCACGCCCGGCCAGCAGCGCTTCTGGTTCATGTGGGACGAGCTGTCCGCGGGCGCCCTCGGCGCCATCGTGCTCGCCGACACCCGCCGGCTCGAGGATTGCTTCGACGCCGTCGACTTCTTCGAGAACCGCGGGACCCGCTTCCTCGTCGCGGTCAACGAGTTCGACGGCGCGTTCCGCTACGACCCGGACGAGGTCCGCGCCGCCCTCGGCCTCGACCCGCGGGTGCCGATCGTGCTGTGCGACGCGCGGGACGGCGGCTCCGCGACCGCGGTGCTGCGGGCGCTGATCCGCCATCTCCTCGTCGCCGTCCCGTCCGCCTCCGTCTGACCCCGCCGTCCGCCGGCACAGACCCGCCACCCAGGAGCCCCCGTGATCCATGAGCCGCTGTACGAGCCGCCCGGCCACCTGCTGACGCCCGTCGACCCCGACGTGCCCCAACGGGTCGTCCGGCTGCGGGAACTGCGGCTCGGGCAGGCCCCGGACGCCGAGTTCGACGCGTTCGCGCGCGAGCTCGCCGAGGCCGCCCGCCACCTCGTCGGCACCGACCTGCCGCCGTTCGCGATGGTGAACTTCGTGACCGATCGGCAGTACCTCGGCGGGCTGTACGCGCCGGAGGCGCCGGGCGCCGACCCGGCCGACGCCGTCGAGCTCGGCCGGGAGGTGCCGCTCGACCACGGGTACTGCCCGCACGTCGTCGTGCGGCGCAAGGCGCTGGTCCTGGACGACGTGTGCGACTACCCCCGGTTCGCCGGCAACCCGGTCGTCGACAAGCTCGGCATCCGCACCTATGTGGGGGCTCCCCTCATCGACCGGACGGGGACGGTGCTCGGCACGATCTGCGTCATCGACCGCGAGCCGCGCCCCTGGGGCCATGCCGGGCTCGACCTCATCAAGGAGCGGGCCGCGGACCTGATGCAGGTGATCCGCCGGCGGGAGGAACCGCTGGGCTGACCCCGGGGCGCGCGGTCACGACCGCCGCGGCAGCCCCGGCCACGCCTCGGGCGCCGTCGGGATCGACCGCGACGGCGGTGCGCCCGCCGTGGCGGCGACGCCGTCCTCCAGGCCGAGGACGCCGGTGGACAGCAGGCCGAACTCGGTGGCGACGCGGGCGATGTCGGCCTTCAGGAACTCGATCGCCGTGCGCGCCCGGCGCGGGTCCGCGCCGGTCTCGGCGGCCCACCGCATCACCTGGCCGATCGCGAAGGCGTAGCCGATCGCGCGGCCGGCGAGGACGAGGTGCTCCTGGCGCAGCTTCCGGTCGAGGAACGACAGGTCCAGCCGCTGCGCGGCGACCGCGGCGGCGGTGAGCGGCCATCCGGCCAGGAACCGGCTGAGCGGCCGCCCGGCGGTCCGGGAGAGGCAGTGCTCGGCGAGCTGCTGGCTGAGCAGATCGTTGGTGCCGTCGAAGATGGTGTAGACGCGGGCGTCGAGGAACGCCTGGCCGGAGATGTTGGTCGGCGACCCGCAGCGGTATCCCTCGCCGCCCGCGAGCTGCTGGTAATGGTGCGCCGAACTGAGCATCCGCTCCGTGGCGACCGTCTTGATGGCCTGGACGGCGGGAAAAGCGCCGATCATGCTCTCCTTCATGTCCAGGTCGTTCTGTAAGTAATGGTTGAGCGCCGCGCACACGGTGTAGGAGGCGTCGATGGCGGCCAGCCGGTACCGCACGAAACGGATATCCGAAAGCGGCCCCGGACCGAGTTTGCGGCGATCGGCGTAGGCGTGCGCCTCGCGGCTGATCCGGCGCAGGAATCCGCAGCCCATCGCCGCCATCATCGCGCGCGACGCCATGAGCATTTCCACCATCGGCCGCAGATTCCTGCCGTCGGCCGGGATGCGCCGGTGCCGCGGGACGACCGCGTCGATCTCGTTGAGCCCGTAGTCGATCGCTTTCAGGCCCAGCGGCTCGTACGGCTGCAGGGTGCGGAATCCTTCGCTGCGCTTGACGATGAAATAGCCGTACTCGCGGCCGTCCTTGTCGTTCTTCGCGCTGACCAGCCACCAGTGGGCGCTGATGCTGAACGCCTGCCAGTGCTTGCGGCCGCGGATCCGGTACCCGCCCTCGACCTCCTCGAAGGTGGTGCGCATGCCGGACATCGCCGAGCCGCAGCCGGGCTCGGTGGAGGCGAACCCGCAGATCGCGGGGTCGCCTCCGGCGTACAGCGGCAGCACTTCCTGCTTGGCCTCCTCGCGGGCCCACAGCACGATGGGGCGTAACGCCACCGCCGTGATGACCGTGACGTACATGCCGACCGGGAGGTTCCATTCGGAGACGGCCTCGACGGCACGGCACATCTCGACGTGGTCGTCGCGTCCGCCGTACTCCTTCGGCAGCGTCGGCAGCAGCACGCCGGCTCTGGTCAGCAGCGTCCAATCGTCGGCGGGCAGGTTCTGCTGGGGGTAGGTCGCGGTGTCGAATCGGCGAGCGGTCGCCTCGATGCCGGCGATGAACGCGTTCGTCGACAGAGACAGAAGATCATTCATCATGGCGTCGGCTCTCATGGTTCGATCTGACGGTGCTGGAGGTTCCGGCGGTCGGGCGCGGTGGCCGCCTCGGTTTCCGGGCACTGCGGCGGATCATTTCGCGCCGCTCGAATCATCCCCTTTCGCGTGGTTCACGTCATCGTTTATCGATCGGTCACCGGGTGCAAGGAACATCTGGCTTACCGTAAGTGGCGGTGGAAACCCGGACGGCTGGAGCGACGTGCGCGAACTCGTGGCACTGCTTTTTCTGCTGAGGCCCCGCACAACGCTACCGGCGCTCCGCGGATCGCGATCGTGAAAGAAGGAAGCTCGTATCGCCGCGCGGCCGTCCGCCGCGACCATCAGCAGCCGCCCGTGCCGGTCGACGCCGTCGAGCTCGCGGGTCGCCCGGTCTTGCGCGCGGACGCCCAGGTCGGTGCGGAGCCGCGCGAACCGCACGCCGCGTCCGCCGCTCGGCAGGACATCGCGGTGCGGCCGTTGTTCGCCTCGCTGGTCGGCTCGCCGTCCAGCACGTGCAGGCCGGAGGGGCCGAGGGGGAGGGAGGGCGCGTGCGCGGCGGACTCGTGCGCGGAGCCTGCGGTGGGGGCGGCGAACGCGGCCGCCGCGGCGGCGGACAGCGCCGCGGCGCGAAGGGGACGTCTTATGCGGTCATGATCGGCGCGGCCGGTGACGCGCGCGTGGCCGCCAAGTGATCATCCCGGGCGGCCGCGCGCGGGTCAGCGCGTCAGGTCTCGAACCGGACGCAGGTGCCGTACGCGACGTACTGGGTCTCGGTGTGGATGCGCATGACGTCGGTCGTGGTGAAGTCGGTGCGGCCCACCACGTTCGGGACGGCGAGGAGGCACACCCCCAGGACGGCGTCGGGCCGCAGGTCGGCGCTGGCGCGTTCGAGGTTGGTGAATGCGGACTCGGGGCTCGAGGCGGGCTGGCCGGCCCTGATCCCCAGCGTGGTGACCCCTTCCTGGTCGTCCGGGATGCGGTCCGTCGTGTACATCGGTGTGCTCACCGGGGATTGATTCCCCCGCCGCGCCGATGCCCTCTCAGGGGCCCTTCATGGCTCGGGAAACTCTGTGTGTGTGGGGGCGACCCCCCACAGCCCCCCGCTGCGGGGTGAGCGGCACCTTCCGCTCCGCTAGCGCTCCGCTGCAGATGCCCCTCACCCCGGTGGGGGCCTGCCCCCCACGCCCCCCGGTGGGGGCTCCGCCCCCAACACCCCCCTTTTGTGGGGGGCGACCCCCCACACCCCCCGGAGCGGGGGTGCCCGGCGCCACTCCGCTCCGCTGGCGCTCCGCTGCGGGCTTCGGGCACCCCCGGTGAGGGGCCAGCCCCCCACGCCCCCCGGCCGGGGGCTCCGCCTCTTCCTGCGGACGTGTGCGGACCGGGCCCGACCCCCGCGCGTGCCCGTGCCCGCCGCTGATCCGCGGGGCTTTTCCGGTGCTTTATGGGGTCTTGAACTCGCGGTCGGCCGGCGGCATCGGATCCCGCCGGTGTAGATCGTTGTTTTCGCAGGTCAGTACGTTTCTGTACACCGGTCGGCGGCCCGCCCGGCTATGTTCGCAAAAAGGGATGAAGTCGACGCGAGACGGAGTGGTGACAATGGCTGGAACCAGCCCTCCCGACACTGGCACCGCCGACAAGCGCGAGTCCGCCCGCGGTGCGGTGGACGGCCTTCCCGTCGACCAGCTCAAGGAGGCAGGGCAGGAGTTCGTCCAGGCGCTGATGGTGAAGGCCCTCAAGAGCGCCAGCGGCACGGTGAAGCACATGACCGAGCGGCTCGGCGGTCCCGGCGGCGACGGCGGGGACGGCGGCGGCACCAAGGCGAAGATGGTCGCCGCGGGCGCCGAAGGCCTCCAGGAAGGCAAGTCCCCGCTCAAGGCCGGCCTCAAGGCGGGCATGACGGGCGCGAAGGAGACGGCCAAGAAGGCCGTCGGAGCCGGGGGCGGCGGCAAGGGCGGCGGCGAGGACGAGGCCAAGGTCATCAATATCGTCGAGAAGTTCGACGTGGGGCTGCCCCGGCGGGTGGCCTACGACCAGTGGACCCGCTTCTCCGACTTCCCGAGCATGACCAGCAAGGTGGAGAAGGTCGAGCAGGAGTCCGACGAGAAGCTCAACTGGCGCGCCAAGATCTTCCTGTCCCATCGCGACTGGGAGTCCACGATCGTCGAGCAGGTGCCCGACGAGCGGATCCTGTGGAAGTCGGAGGGGCCGAAGGGCTACGTCGACGGCGCGGTCACGTTCCACGAGCTGTCCCCCGACCTGACCCGGATCCTGCTGGTCGCCGAGTACCATCCCGACGGCTTCCTGGAGAAGACCGCGAACCTGTGGCGTGCGCAGGGCCGCCGGCTCCGCCTCGACTTCAAGCACATCGAGCGGCACATGATGACGCGGACCCTGCTGGAGCGCGACGACATCGAGGGCTGGCGCGGCGAGATCCGCGACGGCGAGGTCGTCAGGACGCACGAGGACGCGGTCAAGGAAGAGAAGCAGGCGGCGAAGGACTGACCCGCGCCCGCCCCGATTCCCGGCTTGGAGGAGCGATGGCCGAGAACGCCGACGGCACGAACCGCGAGCACGACGACCGGAGCGGCTCCGGCGAGGTCGAGGAGAGGACCGGGCGGATCATCCCGCCGGACGGGGAACGGCCGTCCCCCGAGGGTCCGGACGTCCACCTCAACGTTCCGGAGCTGAAGGTGGACGAGATCTCGCTGGAGGTCGACGACCTGGAGGCGCACGTCTCGCTGGACGCCGGAGTGCTCGACCTGCTCAGGCTGAGCGTCGGCGCGGACGTGTTCCTCGGCCGGGTCAAGCTGGGGATCAAGGGCGTCTCGGCGCAGGCGCTGCTGCAGGTCCGGCTCGACCACGTGGCCGAGATCCTCGACCGCGTGCTGACCACCCTCGACCGCAACCCGGAGATCCTTCAGCACCTGGGACGCGGCGTGGAGGCCCTCGCGCGCGACGTCGGGACCGGCACCGGCGAGGCGGTGGGCCAGGTCGGCCGGGGCGCCCGGGTCGCCGTCGAGGACGTCGGCGAAGGCACCGGGCGCGTGGTCGAGGACGTCGGGAAGGGCGCCGGCGGCGCGGTCAGGGACGTGGGCAAGGGCGCCGGCGGCGCTGCCGGCGGGATCGGCGAGGGCGTCGGCGGTGCGGTAGAGGACGTCGGAGAGGGCGCGGGAGATGCCGCCGGCAAGGTCGGTGAGGGAGCGGGCGACGCCGCCGCCGGCGTGGGCGGGGGAGCCGGTGCCGCGGCCGAGGACGCGGGCAAGGGTGCAGGAAAGGTCGCCGAGGGGGCCGTCGAGGGCGCCGGGAACGCCGGCGCCGGCGCAGCGGACACCGCAGAGGACGTGGAGAGCACCGGCGAGCGTTCCGGCGAGGACGCCGAGCCGGCCGATTCCGGTGCCGGGGCGTCCGACCGGGGCCGCTCCGAGGAGCCCGCAGGGGGCGGCGAAGACGAGGGCGGCGACCTGCGGGGCGCGTTGCACGAGGCCGAGGACTCCGTCCGCGATCTGGGCCGCGCCCTGCTCCGGATGGTCACCGGGTAGCCCGCCCGGTCAGCTCCCCGTGATGCGGCGGACGGCGCCCGCGTACCGGCGGACGGTCGGCGCCGGGAGTCTCCCGCCGGGGAGCTCGACAACGAACGCGCTCTGCCGGACGACCGTGTTCTCCCAGCTCGTGGCGCTTCCCGGGTAGACGGGAAGCGCGCGCAGCGGAAGCCCGACGTCGCGGGCGAAGCGGCGCTGGACGTCGCCCGGCCCCTGCGAGCCGTCGACCACGGCCAGATGCTGGTGGAACCAGATCGCCACGGTCGGCCGCACGCGCCGGACGAGGCGCGCGGCCGCCGCCGACTCCGGCTCCGACAGCGGCGCCGCACCGGAGTGGTGGGCGGAACCCGGGGCGCCGATCGGCCGCCAGCCCGCCGGGAAGTTGCGGTTGAGGTCCACGCCGCGGGCGTTGCCCCGCGTCCGGGCCGCCATCCCGTCCGGGTTGAGCACGGGCACGATCCAGAGGTCCGCGTGCGCCGGGCGCGGGCCGGCGGCCAGGGCGTCCGCCACCGCCGCTCCGGCCGGCTCGTCGCCGTGCACGCAGCCGACGACCAGCACCCGCCGCGCCGCGTGCGGGTCCCCCAGCTCGACCGCCGCGATCGGACGGCCCTGGACGGACCTGCCCAGCACCGCCGTCCGGCGGACCGTGCCGCCGGACGGCGGCCCGCCGGTGTCCCCGCACCCGGCCAGCAGGACCGCCACGGCCCCGAGCAGCGCACCGGGCCCGCGCCGGCTCGCCGTCCACCGCCCCGCCATGTTCCCCCCGATGCGCGCCGTCCGGCCGGTCCGGGGGGTGACCGTCCAATGCCCCCTGCGCCGCCGCTGATTCACCCGTCCCGGTGATCGGGAAGCCGCACGGTCACAGCGCCCCGGTCGGGGCCGGGTCCGTGGAGAGCGCCCAGAAACCGGCGTAGCGGCCGCCGCGCCGCAGCAGCTCGTCGTGGGAGCCCTCCTCCACGATCCGGCCGCCGTCCAGGAAGACGACGCGGTCCGCGCGCCGGACGGTCCGCATCCGGTGCGCCACCATCACCACCGTCCGGCCCGCGACCAGGCGCTCGATGCCGTCGTGGACGGCCGCCTCGTTCACCGGGTCCAGCGCGGAGGTCACCTCGTCGAGCAGCACGATGGGCGCGTCCTTCAGCAGCGCCCGCGCGATCGACACGCGCTGGCGCTCGCCGCCCGACAGCAGCTCGCCGCCCTCGCCGACGTTCGCCGCCCAGCCGCCGGGCAGCCGCTCGACCACCTCGTCCAGGCGGGCCGCGCCCGCCGCGGCCCGCACCTCCGCGTCGCTCGCGTCCGGGCGGCCGAGGCGGACGTTCTCCTCGATCGTGCCGTCGAAGAGGTGGACGTCCTGGAAGACGACGGCGATCCGCGCCATCAGCTCCTCGGTGCCGATATCGCGGACGTCCGCGCCGCCGACGCGGACCGCGCCGGCGTCCACGTCGTAGAACCGCGCGATCAGGTGCAGCAGGGTGCTCTTGCCCGCGCCCGACGGCCCGACCACGGCGAGGCGCCGCCCCTCCGGCACGGACAGCGACGCGCCGTCGATGACAGTCCGGTCGCCGTGCCGGAACGTGACGGACGCGAACTCCACGCCGCCGTGCGCCGGCCGGACCGGTTCGCGGGGCTCGGGCAGCGGCTCGGTGCGCAGCACCGCGTCGAGCCGGGCCAGTTCGGCGCGCGCGCCGCGCAGCCGGCCGCCGAGCTCCGACAGCGACAGCAGCGGGTCGGCGCAGCGGGCGGCGAGCACCAGGAGCGCCAGGACGTCCGCCGTGCCGATGTCCCCGCCGAGCGCGAGGTAGGCGCCGAGGGCCAGGAGGGCCGTGAAGACCGCCTGCACCGTGAGCGTCAGGCCGAGGACGCCGGGCAGCGCCGCCAGCGTGGAACGCCGGGACGCGCGCTGCAGACCGCGGAGCGCGTCGTCCAGCATCCCGAAGCGTTCGGCGGTCCGGCCGCCGGCCCGCAGCACCGGCTGGGCCCGCAGGTACTCGACGACCCGCGCGGCGGCCTCGTGGTCGCGGTCGGCGCGCTCGGCATCGGCGGCGGCCATCGCGCGTCCCGTCCCGACCTGGACCGCCGCCACCGCCGGTGCGGCGAGCAGCGCGGCCAGGCCCATCCGCCAGTCGAAGCCGATCATCACGGCGACGATCGTGAGCGGCGTCGCGCAGGCGGACACGAGCGGCGCCAGCAGGTGCGCGATCACGCTCATCGCCTGCAGGAGCCCGCGCCCGGCGAGGACGGACACCTCCCCGACGCGGCGCGGCCCGTACCAGCCGACGGGCAGCCGGGCCAGATGGTCGCCGAGCCGGTGGTACATGCCGTGCAGCAGCGTGGTGCCGACGCGGAACCCGGACAGGTCGCTGACGTACCGCAGCGCCCCGTACACCGCGACCGCGGCGCCGAACGCGATCAGCCAGGGCCGGGCGTCTCCGGGCGCGCCCCCGAAGAGCGCCCGGAGGATGGGGACCAGCAGCGCGTAGGACAGCCCTTCGACGACCGCGGTCGCCGTCATCAGCGCCACGGTGCGGCGCACCGGCCGGGCGTACCGCGGACCCAGCACGCGGAACAGCATCGAGATCATCACAGGTCGTCTCCTCGCAGGGCGCCGCGCGGGGACGCGGCCGCGCCGCCGCCCGCCGCCAGATGGGACCGCCAGAACGCGGCGAACCTTCCGTCCCGCGCCAGCAGTTCGGCGGGCGCGCCGCGCTCGGCGACCGCCCCGTCCTCCAGCATCACGATGGTGTCGGCGTCGGCGACCGTCTCCAGCCGGTGGGCGATGACCAGGACGGTCCGGTCGCCGCCCGGCGCCGTCAGGGCCCGCCGCACGGCCAGTTCGGTCTGCGGGTCGGCGAACGCGGTCGCCTCGTCGAGGACGAGCACGGGCGTGTCGGCGAGCAGCGCGCGGGCGATCGAGATCCGCTGCGCCTCGCCGCCCGACAGGGCGGCCTCCTCGCCGAGCACCGTGTCGTATCCGCGCGGCAGCTCGGCGATGCGGTCGTGGACGTTCGCGCGCCGGGCGGCGCGGACGATGTCGTCCATGGACGCGTCCGGGACCGCGAGCGCGATGTTGTCCGCGACCGACGCGCGCAGCAGGCGGACGTCCTGGAACACGAACGAGACCGTCCGGTAGAGGTCGCGGGCGGCGATCTCGCGCAGGTCGGCGCCGCCGAGGACGACCGCGCCGCCGGTCGGGTCGAAGAACCTTGGCAGCAGCCGGACCAGTGTCGACTTCCCGCCGCCGGACGGCCCGACGACCGCGGTGACCGTCCCCGGCTCCAGCACCAGGTCGATGCCGCGCAGCACCTCGCGGTCGGGCCCGTAGCCGAAGCGGACGTTCCGCAGCTCCACCCGGTGCCCGCGCGGGGCGACCGGGTCCGCGGGCTCGGGCAGCGGCGGCACCGCGAGCACCTCGCGGATCCGGCCGATCGCGCGCCGCGCGCCCTGCAGGTCGTCGAAGCCGTGGAACAGCGCGCCCACCGGGGCGGTCAGCCCGAGGCCGAGCAGCAGGAACGGCAGCAGGTCGGCCGGGGCCAGGCCGCCGTCCGCGATCAGCACCGCGCCGCCGGTCAGCACGGCCAGCAGCACGAACGGCGGCGACAGCACCAGCTGAATCGCGGCGGCGACCCCGGACAGGGCGCGCACCATCCGGTAGAAGGCGGTGACGAACTCCTCCACCGCGGCGGTGAACCGCCGGAGGGCGCGGTCGCCGCCGCCGAACGCCTTCACGACCGCGATGCCCTGGACGAACTCGACGACGGAGTTCGCGATGCGGCCCTGCGCCGCGTCGAACCCGCGCTGCTCGCGCCGCCGGCCCGGCGTCATCATCAGCGGGACCAGCGCCACTGCCAGCAGCACCGGGACCAGCGTGATCAGCGTGAGTCGCCAGTCCACGGCGAGCAGGTAGGCCAGCGACCCGAGCGGCACGACGAACGCGGAGGTGAGCTCGCCGGGCGCGTGGGCGATGAACGGGTGCACGGCGCTGACGTCGTCGCCGACGAGCTTGGTCAGCTCACCGGTCCGGCGGCCGGCCAGCCAGCCGATCGGGACGCGGCCGAGCCGCGCGGCCAGCCGCCGCCGGAACGCCAGCTGGACCCGGCCGTCGAGCAGGTGCCCGATCCCCGAGGACGCGGCGGTGCACAGCAGCCGGACGAGCAGCCCGGCCGCGCCCGCGGCCACGGCCGTCCAGACGCGGCCGTGGTCGGCGGGGCCGGGAGCCAGCAGGGCGCGGCCCAGTTCGGCGACCGCGAGGAGCGGCGCCAGGCCCGCCACCGCGCCGACCACCTGGAGGGCGACGAGCGCGGCGAACCCGCGGACGTGGGGGCGTAGCAGCCCGGCCGCCGGATCGTCCGGGTCCGCGGCGGGACTGGCCTCGGCAGGCGGCGCCGGTCTCGCTCGGGTGACGCCGGTGGCGGTCATCGGCGTGCCTCCGTCCGGCTTCCGGCCGGCAGGGTGACGGCCATGATGCTGCTGGGGACGTCCAGCGCGATGCGGTGCCACCGCCCGCGCGGGACGATCGCGGCGGTCCCGGCGTGCAGCCGGATCTCTTCTTCCTCCTGCCCCGGCTCCTCCGGACGCAGGTAGAGGCGGATCTTCCCGATGAGGCACGAGACGACCTCCTCGGCCTCCGGATGCACCTCCCAGCGGCCGCCGTGGACGTCGGCGTCGGTCTTGGCGTGGAAGGCGGTGAGCTGCCAGCCGTCGTGGCCGGTGCGCACTGTCCTTTTCGCGGCGTGGATCGTGCCGCCCTGGCGGAGGTGGAGCAGGGACGTGAACAGGTCGATCGGGGTGACGGGCATGCCGGGCCGTCCTTCCTGCGGTGAGAGGCCGATGGGGGAGCGGCGGTCAGTCCGCGGCGGCGGCCGGCGCGGGGTCGCCGGTCCGCCCGGCCGGCGCCGGCGGGCCGCCGCGGCGCAGCACGGTGACGGCGATGAGGACGGAGCCGAGCAGGAGCACGGCGCCGAGGCTGAAGCCGAGCGCGTATCCGTCGCTGAGCGACGCGGGCGTCACCGAGTCGCCGGTGCGGTCGTGCGCCGCGGTACCGAGGGCCGCCAGCCCGAGCGAGGCGCCGATCTGCCGGACGCTGTTCAGCAGCCCCGACGCGGCGCCGGCCTCGTGGGGCGCCACGCCGGTGGTGGCAGTGGAGACGATCGGGGCGAGGCAGAGCCCGAACCCGACGCTGGCGACGATGGAGGGCCCGAGGACGTCGACCAGGTAGGTGCCGTCCGCGCCGATGCGCCCGAACCAGGCGAACGCCGCCGCCGTCATGAGCCCGCCGGTGATCAGCAGGGTGCGGGCGGGGAGGCGGTAGCCGAGCTTCACGGCGAGGAAGGAGCCGACGACCACGCCGAGCGCGAACGGAACGAACTCGAGCCCGGTCAGCGCCGGTTCCGTGCCGAGGACCCGCTGCAGGTAGAGGGACATGAAGTAGAAGGACGACGACAGCGCCGCGCCGGCCAGCAGGTTGTAGGCGTTCGCGCCGGCGACCGAGCGGTTCGCGAGCATCCCGAGCCGGATCAGCGGCTCCCGGGCGGTGGCCCGCTCGACGAGGACGAACGCGGTGAGCAGCAGGACCGCGGCCGCCAGCGTCGACACGGTGACCGCCGACGTCCACGCGTACCGGTCGGTGCGGACGATGCCGAACACCAGCAGGGTCATGCCCGCCGTGGCCAGGACCGCGCCGAGCACGTCCGGGCGGCCCCGGCGGGCCGGGGGCGGGTCGGCGGCGACGCCCCGCCAGGCCATGGCGAGCGCGGCGGCGGCCATCGGCACGTTGACGAACATCACCCAGCGCCAGCCGGCGTACTCGGTGAGCAGGCCGCCGAGCAGGACGCCGAAGGCGCCGCCGGCGGCGTTCATCGCGCTCCAGATGCCGAAGGCGCGGACGCGGGCCCGTCCGGCCGGGAACGTCGCGGTCAGCAGCGCCAGCGCGGCCGGCGCGAGCGCGGCGGCGCCGACGCCCTGGGCGACGCGGGCGGCGACCAGGTGGCCGGGTTCCTGCGCGAGGCCGCCGAGGAGGGAGGCGAGGCCGAACAGGCCGAGGCCGAGCCGCAGCACCCGCTTGCGGCCGTACCGGTCGGCGGCCTTGCCGCCGAGCAGGAGCAGCCCGCCGAACGTGAGGGCGTAGGCGTGGATCACCCACGTCACGCCGACCGCGCTGAACCCGAGGCCGGACGCGATCCGCGGGAGCCCCACGTTCACGACCGATAGGTCGAGCGACACCATGAACTGCACGACGGCCACCGCGGCCAGCGTGAGCCCGGGCCGGGCGGCCGGTTCGGCGGCGGCCCGTCCACGGGACGTTTTCCGGATCGTGTACATGCCGGAAATGGTGCTGTTCGTGCTGGTCGCCGGTCATCGTGCGGGGGAAGACTCCTTCGCCTGACGCCCCGGACGTAGGCGCGCCCCGTCTACAACGCCGGGAGTAGCCGGTTGATACCTCCTGCAGCGGAGGACTGCGGAGAAAAAGGCGCATAACCTACCCGAATGAGGTTCTTGGACGGGAGGCGGCCGCTCGCCGAGGACGGCCTGCTCGCCGCGGCGATGGCCGTCCTGCTGACGGTCGTCATGCTCTACTCGCCGCGCGCGGGCGCGCTGGACGTCGCGGCGGGCGTCGCCGGCTCGCTCGTGCTGGTCGCGTGGCGGCGGGCGCCGCTGGTGGCGCTGCTCGGCAGCGCGGCGTTCATGCTCGTGGTCGCCGCCCGCACCCAGCCGGGCCCGGCGGCCGCCTACCCGGTCATGGTGGCGGTGTTCGCCGCGGTCCGCGCCGGTCACCGGGCCGCCGCGGCGCTGGTCAGCGCGGCCTTCCTCGGCATCGCCGTGGCGGTGAACCTGCCCGGCGCCGACGGGACCGGGGAGAACCTCCAGAGCGTCGCGCTGCTGGTCGGCTGGTTCGTGGCGGCCGGCGTCGCGGCGACCGTCATCCAGCACCGGCAGGCCTACCTGGAGGAGGCCGAGCAGCGCGCCGCCGAGGCCGAGCGCACCCGCGAGGAGGCGGCCCTGCGCCGCGCGGGGGAGGAGCGGCTCCGCATCGCCAGGGAACTGCACGACTCCCTCACCCACAGCATCTCGGTCATCAAGGTCCAGGCCGGGGTGGCGGTCCACCTGGCGCACCGGCGCGGCGAGGACGTCCCGCCGGCGCTGCTGGCGATCCAGGAGGCCAGCGGCGACGCCATGCGCGAGCTGCGCGCCACCCTGGAGGTGCTGCGCGACTCCGACGGCGGCGACGGCTCCGGCGGCGAGGCCGCGGCGTCCGGCCTCGACCGCCTCGGCGACCTGGTCGAACGGGCCCGCTCCACCGGCCTGGACGCCACGGTGACGATCTCCGGGACCCGCCGCGACCTGCCCTCCGAGGTGGACCGCGCCGCGTACCGGATCGTCCAGGAGGCGCTCACCAACGTCTCCCGGCACGCCGGCGGAGCCGCCGCCGCGGTGTGCGTCGAGTACGCGGACAAAGCGCTGGTCGTGCAGGTCGAGGACGACGGGAAGGCCGACCCGGACGCGCCGCCGGTGCCCGGCAAGGGACTGCTCGGCATGCGCGAGCGCGTCGCGGCGCTCGGCGGCCGGCTCCGCGCCGAGCCCCGCGCCGGCGGCGGCTTCGTCGTGCGCGCCGAGCTGCCCCTGGAGGGAGCCGCGTGATCCGCGTGCTCCTCATGGACGACCAGGCCCTCATCCGCGGCGGCTTCCGCGCCCTGCTGGAGATCGAGGACGACATCGAGGTGGTCGCCGAGGCCGCCGACGGCGAGCAGGGCGTCGCGCTCGCCCGCGAGCACCGGCCCGACGTCGCCCTCGTCGACATCCAGATGCCGGTGATGGACGGCATCGAGGCGACCCGGCTGATCGCCGCCGACGAGCGGCTGGCCGGCGTGCACGTCGTCATCCTCACCAACTACGGCCTCGACGAGTACGTCTTCAACGCGCTGCGCGCCGGCGCCTGCGGCTTCATGGTGAAGGACACCGAGCCCGCCGACCTGCTGCAGGGCGTGCGGGTCGCGGCCCGGGGCGACGCGCTGCTGTCACCGGCGATCACCCGCCGGCTGATCGCCGAGTACGTCGCGCGCCGTCCCGAGCCCGCCCCCCAGGCCCTCGACGTGCTGACCAACCGGGAGCGGGAGGTCGCCGCGCTGGTGGCCCGCGGGCTGTCCAACGACGAGATCGCCGCCCGGATGGTGATCAGCCCGACCACCGCGAAGACGCACGTCAGCCGGGCGATGACGAAGCTGCGCGCCCGGGACCGCGCCCAGCTCGTCGTGTTCGCCTACGAGTCCGGCCTCGTCACCCCGCGCCGCGCCTGACGCCGGTCACCAGGGGACCGGGCCCTCCGCGCCGAAGAAACCGCCGGTCGGCCCGTCCGCGCCGAGCGTGGCCAGCCGGACCAGGACCTCGGCGCCCTCCTCGACCGTGAGGACACCGGTGTGGGCGTTGCTGTCCGTGGCGACGAAGCCGGGTGCGGCGGCGTTCACCAGCACACCGTCCTTGCGCAGCTCGTTCGCGTACTGCACGGTCAGCGCGTTCAGCGCGCTCTTGGACGGCGAGTACGCCGCCGACGGCAGCAGCGCCGCCATCGGGCCGTCCGGGTCGGCGAAGATCGTCATCGACGCGGCGTGGCTGCTGACGTTGACGACGCGCGGTTCCGGCGACCGCCGCAGCAGCGGCAGCATCGCGTTGGTCACCGCGATCACCCCGAAGACGTTCGTCTCGAACACCCTCCGCACCATGTCCAGGTCGACGGTGCTCGGGACCTGGTCGACGGCCTTGTCGGGCGAGATCGGCCCGGACCCGCTGATGCCGGCGTTGTTGACCAGCACGTCGAGGCGGCCGAAGCGCTCCTCCACCTGCCGCGCCGCCGCCCGGACGGACGCGGCGTCGGTGACGTCCAGCGCGACCGCGTGCACGTCGCCGCCCGCTTCGCGCAGCGCCGCGGCGGCCTCCTCGCCGCGCCGCGGATCCCTGGCGCCGACCAGGACCGTCATGCCGAGGGCGGCGAGCTGCGCCGCGGCCCCCCGCCCGATCCCCTTGTTCGCCCCCGTGACCAGCGCGACTTTACGGTGTGCGTCCTGCTCGCTCATATCCGGCTCCCTGTCTCGGAAGGGGTGCGTCCTGCTCGGCACCCGTCGTCGGACCCGAGACGACACAGCCCGCCGGCCTGTGACACGCGGGGAACGGGGTCAGTGCGGCGCCGGGGTCAGGTGCGGGCTTCGGCGCGGAGGCCGCGGATGAACAGGTCGAGGTGGCGGCGGGCGAGGGCCTGCTTCTCCTCGGGCGGTAGCGGGCCCGGAAGCGGGCGGGCGATGCGGACCGCCATCATGCCGATGTCGGCGAACGTGACGTCCCCGGGCAGGGTGCCGGCCGCGTGCGCCGCGCGGACCAGGCCCTCCAGGAGGCGAAGGCTCTCCGCGCGCAGCGGCGACAGCTCGGGGTCGCCCTCGAGATCGACCCTGCCGAGCACTGCCGGAAGCACGGCGGAGACGCGCAGCTCCAGCGTCCGGCGCAGGTAGCGGGCCAAAGCCTCGAACGGGTCGGCTTCCCGCGCGCAGGCGTCCCGGACGGCCTCGACGGTGCCGGTCAGCGCGTCCAGGGCGACGGCGTGCAGCAGCGTGGCGCGGTCGGGGAAGCGGCGGTACAGGGTGCCGCTGCCGACCTCGGCGCGGCGGGCGACGTCGTCGAGCGGGACGTCGGGGCCGCGTTCGACGATCATGTCCCGCGCCGCCGCCAGGATCCGCTCGAGATTGCGCCGCGCGTCGGCCCGCATCGGCCTGGTCATCGTCCACCTCCTTGCTTCGTGGGGACCACGGTAGCAGCAAAGCGGAGAAAATTTCCCCGCTTCCTCTTGCCTGCCTCGGGGCGACGTGCCACGGTCAAGTGGAGGGATTCGTCCACACATACCGCAACGAAAGGGACGGCGCTATGAGCCGCCAGGAGATCCTCGACCTCGTCCACCGCTTCGCCGACGCCGAGCTCACCGGCGACAAGGCCGCCTACGAGCGGCTGCTCGGCCCCGACTTCACCGGCATCGGGCCCGTCGGGTTCGTCCTGGACGGACGGCAGTGGGCCGGCCGGCACGACGACCTGACCAACCACGCCTTCGAGATCATCGACCCGCACGTTCGCCTGTACGGGGACGCCGCGATCGTCACCGCCGTCCAGCGGCAGCGCACCACCGCGCGCGGCCACGACGCCAGCGGCTCGTTCCGGCTGACGCTCGTCGCGGTGCGCGACGGCGACCGCTGGACGATCGCGAACCTGCAGCTCAGCGGCCCGCTCCGGCAGCCGCCGGCGCCCCCGGCAGAGCCCGCGGACGCCGCGACGATCTCCCGCGCCGAACTCAGCGCCGCCATCGGCGCCGGGACGGCCGTCGCCGTCGACGCGCTTCCGGCGCCCGCCTACGACCGGCGGCACCTCCCGTCCGCCCTCAACCTCACCGCCGAGGACGCGCCCGCGTCCGCCGCCGGCGTCCTGCCGGACCGCGCCGCGCGGATCGTCGTGTACTCCACCGACACCTCCTGCACGCGCGGCCCCGACCTGGCCGCCGAGCTGAAGCGGCTCGGGTACCGGAACGTCCGCCTCTACGCCGAGGGCATCGAGGACTGGGTCGCGGCGGGCCTGCCGGTCGAGTCCGGGGGAGCGTAGGCCGGGCGGCCGGTGGCGCGGCGGCTACGGCGTCAGGACGACCTTCCCGGCGACGGTGCCGGACTCGGCGAGCCGCATCGCCTCGGCGACGCGGGTGAGCGGCAGCCGCGCGGCGATGCGGGGCGTGATGTCCCCGCGCTGGAGCGCGGCGAAGACCTCGGTCAGGTCCGCGCGCAGCCGCGCCCGGAAGCGGTCCTTGGACAGCGCCCGTCCGGCCCAGGCGTTGTAGAAGCAGGCGTGGCGCCCGTTGGGCAGCGCGTTCCACAGCCAGACGCGTCCGAGCAGCTTGACGACGGGCCACCGCTTGGACCCCTCGTCGTCGCGGGTGGAGGCGCTGCCGTAGGAGATGAGCGTGCCGCCGCACGCGAGGAGGCGCCACGAGTCGACGATGCCGGCGCCGCCGACGTGGTCGAACACGGCGTCCACCCCGCCGGGCGCGATCTCGCGGACCCGCGCGGCGACGTCGCCGGCGCGGTAGTCGACGGGCGCGACGCCCTGCTCGCGGAGCAGGTCGTGGTGGCGCGCCGACGCCGTGCCGATCACCTTCACGCCCGCCGCCCGGGCGAGCTGGACCAGGACCGAGCCGACCCCGCCGTTGGCGCCGTGCACCAGGACGGTCTGCCCGGCGCGGACGCGCGCCTTGCGGTGCAGCATCTGCCAGGCGGTGATGCCGTTGACGACCAGGGTCTCCGCCTCGGCCGCGCCGATCCCGGCGGGGACCGGCACCGCGTCCGCGGCGTCGAGGACGACGTGGCTGGCCCAGCCGCCGGTCTTGGTCAGTGCCGCGACCCGCGTGCCGGCCAGGCCCGGGTCGGCGCCGCGTCCGGTGGCCTGCACCGTGCCGACCAGGTCGTATCCGGGCACGAACGGGTACGCGGGCTGGTCGTAGTAGCGGCCGCGGCGCATCTGCTGCTCGGCGAAGGAGACGCCGGTCGCCTCCATCCGCACGACGATCTGGCCCGGCCCCGGCGCGGGGACGGCCCCGCGCCGGATCCGCAGCCCCTCCGGCTCGACCTCGCCCGGCAGGACGACTTCGACGAGCTCTTCGGTGTTCATACCGTCCTCCACTTCGTGACGCCTTCTTGCTTCTGTTAGAAGCTATAACCGAGTTCGCGCGAGAGTCAATAGGGTTCGTGATAGCCTCTAACTGGATCGTCGGGGCTGCGGCGCGAAGCGCGGGAAGGGCGGCAGAGCATGGCGGAGACGGGGACGCGGACCCCGCGCGAGCGGTACCGCGCCCAGGTGCGCGCGGAGATCAAGCAGCACGCGTGGAAGCAGATCGCCGAGACCGGCGCGTCCGCCCTCTCCCTCAACGCGATCGCCAAGCGGATGGGCATGAGCGGGCCCGCGCTCTACCGCTACTACGCCGGCCGCGACGAACTGATCACCGAGCTGGTCGGGGACGCCTACCGGAGCCTCGCCGACGCCCTCGGCTCAGCCGCCGGCGGCGGCCTCGCCGGGCTCGCCCGCGCGCTGCGCGCCTGGGCCCTGGACGACCCGCAACGCTACCTGCTGATCTACGGCACCCCCGTGCCCGGCTACCACGCGCCCGACGACATCACCCGCATCGCGGCCGAGATCATGGCGCTCCTGCTCGACGCCTGCGCGGCGCTGCCGCCCGGCCGTCTCGAGTCGCCGTTCGACGCCCACCTGGCCGACCACCGCGCCTGGGCCGGCGACCACCCCGCCCCGCCCGCGGTCCTGCACCGCGCGCTGACGATCTGGACCCGGCTGCACGGCGTGCTGTCCCTGGAGCTCGCCGGCCACTTCACCGGCATGGGCTTCGACCCGGCCCGCCTCTTCGCCGCCGAAGTGGACGCCCTGCTGGCGCCCTGACCCCGCCCCTGCCCGCCCCGCCGCCGCGAGCGTCAGTGCGCGAGGGCGCGCGGTTCCGGATCCGGGCGGCGCGGCGCGCTGACCGCCGCGTACAGCAGCACCATGCCCACGATCTGGGCGAGGTGGTACAGCGACGTCGGGTCCAGCGCGACGCGGCGCGTGACGTCCGGGTCGATGGCCTTGGCCGCCGCGGCGGCGCCGTCGGCGACCAGCGCGATGATCACCGGGCCGGCCATCGGGTGGCGGCGGCGGGCCGCCCATGCCCACAGGGCGATGATGCTGAGCATCGTCAGGCTCTCGCAGGCCAGCAGCGCGTCGACGCCCGCGTGCCCGGTGACCGCCAGCACCGCGTACGCCGCGATGCCGATCGACCGCAGCAGCCAGAACGTCCGCTGGTGGCGCGGTCCGAGCACCTCGGCGACGGTGGCGGCGAGCAGGTAGGACACCGCGATGACGACCATCGCGCTGATGACGGCCCAGCTCGGGCCGGTCCAGCGCGCGGAGTGCTTCACCACGCCGTGGTGGACGAAGCCGGCCAGGGCGGCGGCTCCCGCCCACCCGAAGGACGTGCGCCAGTGCCGGTGCGCGGCCGGCGAGCGGCCCAGCCGGACGGCGAGCACCACCACGACCACCCCCAGCGCGAGGTCGCTGAGGGCGGGCGCGGGTTCGGCGAGCACATCTGCACGTTACCGACAAACCGCCCATCGCTGTGCCGTCCGCCCCGCGTCCGGCGCCCCGGCCGGGGGGCGCCGGGCTCAGTCGAGGCGGGCCGGGAGGACGGCGCGGGGGATCGGGCCCTTGTTGCGCCGGCCGCTCTGGCTCTCCTCCCAGGCGTGCGCGAGGACGCCGATGCTGCGGCTGAGGACGAAGAGCCCCCGCGCGAGCGGCGCGGGGAAGCCGAGCTCGGCGTAGATGATGGCGGTGGCCCCGTCGATGTTCATCGGGACGGGCCTGGCGCGCCCCTCGGCGAGCCGGGCCTCGATCGCCTTGCCGGCGCGCAGGTGGCGGCCGGGGACGACGCCGTCCCGCACCGCGTCCTCGACCAGCGCGAGCAGCGGGTCCCGGCGCGGGTCGCGGGGGTGGAAGCGGTGGCCGAAGCCGGGCAGGTAGCGGGGCCCGTCCGCGACGGCCTGCTCGGCCGCCGCGCGCAGGCCGAGCCCGGCGTCCTCGCGCCGGATGACGTCGTCCAGCAGCCGGACGCACTGCTCGCCGGCCCCGCCGTGCGCGTCGCCGAGGGTGTTGACGGCGCTGGCGACGGCGTTGTTGAGCCCGACGCCACAGGTGGCGGCCATGCGGGCGATGGCGATGGACGGCGCCTGCGGACCGTGGTCGACGGCCGCGACGAGCGCCGCCTCGAGCAGCGCGGCCTGGCGGGGCGCGGGCAGGTCGCCGCGCAGCATCAGCCAGATCACGGACGTCAGGCTCGTCGTGCCGATGAGGTCCTGGACCGGGCGGCCGCGCAGCTCGATGACGCCGGGTTCCATGTGCGAGACGGCGGTCGCCCACCAGTCCGCGACGGCGCCGGTCGGGTCGATCTCGGTCACGGGAGCCTCCTGCGCTGGGCGGTCGGTCATGGGGTGACGGCGTCCTCGGCCCGGCCGTTCCAGCGGTCCGCGAGGGCGGCGCGCTCGGCGTTCTGGTCGCCGAGCAGCGGCGGGGGCCCGGTGGGGCGCAGCGGTTCGCCGTCGTGCAGCACGCCGCCGCCGGCGACCTTGAGCACCCGTCCGGAGCCGTCGGGGAAGGGCAGGTCGGTGAAGAAGCCGCGGTGCTCGAGCTGGTCGAGGCCGACGGCCTGGGGGACGGTCACGACGCGGGCGGCGGGGACGCCGGCCGGGCCGAGGATCCGCTCCCACTCGCCGGCGGTGCGCCGGCTCAGGGCGCGATTGAGCTCGCCGGTCAGCTCGTCGCGGTGCAGCTTGCGCCGCTCCCGGTCGGCGAAGCGCGGGTCGTCGAGGAGGTCGGGCCGGTCGAGGAGGCCGCACAGCGTCTCGAACTGCTGCTGCCGGTTGGCGGCGATGTTGAGCGGGCCGTCGGCCGCCTGGAACGTGCCGGACGGCGCGGCGGTCGCGTTCTGGGTGCCCATCGGCTCCGGCGGGACGCCGCTGACCAGGTAGTTGGACACGGCCCAGCCCATCGCCGAGACGGCCGACTCCAGCATGGAGACGTCCAGGAACGTTCCCTTGCCGGTGCGGTTGCGGCCGGCGAGGGCGGCGGAGATGTGCAGCGCCGCGGTGAGCCCGCCGACGGTGTCGCAGACGGGGAAGCCGATCCGCAGCGGGGCGGTCTCCCTGGTGCCGGTGATGCTCATCATGCCGGACAGGCCCTGGATGATCTGGTCGTAGGCGGGGGCCTGGCTCATGGGGCCGGTCTGGCCGAAGCCGGAGATGGCGCAGTAGACCAGCCGGGGGTTCAGCTCGCGCAGCCGCGGCCAGCCGAACCCGAGCCGGGCGAGGACGCCGGCGCGGAAGTTCTCCACCAGCACGTCGGCCCCGCGGACCAGGTCCGCGAAGGCGGCGCGGCCGGCGGCGTCCTTGAGGTCCAGCTCGACGGACTTCTTGCCCGCGTTCTGCGCCAGGAACGAGGCGCCGATCCCGGACCGGTTCAACTCGGCGTCGGGGCCGAGGTGCCGCGCGAGGTCGCCCTGCCCCGGCACCTCGATCTTGACGACCTCGGCGCCGAGCAGCATCAGCTGGTAGCCGCAGTACGGGCCGGCGAGGACGTTGGTGAGGTCGAGGACGCGTACACCGCTGAGCGGTCGCTCTGACATGCGCATTTGCTCCTTCAGGTCACGCCGCGGGTCCGGGAGTGGGCCCGGCCGCGGGTCAGCGCGCGGGGCTGAGCGGGTGGTCGAAGCCGCGTTCGGACATCTCCGCGGCCACCTGGCGCAGGTCCGCGGCGTACTGCTCGACGACGTCGTCCGGGAAGCGGACCGTCGGGCCGCTGAGGGACAGCGCGGCGACGACGGTCCCGGACCGGCCGAGGACGGGGACGGCGACGGCGGACAGGCCGTCCTCGCGCTCCCCGTGGCTGACGGCCCAGCCGCGGTGCGCCGCCTCGTCGATCCATTCGCGCAGCCGTTTGACGTGGCCCTCCCCGTAGGGGGAGCTGACGGCGATCCGCCTGAGGAGGGCGTCGGGGGCGTCGCGCAGGAGGGCCTTGGACGAGGCGCCGGCCCAGAGGGGGAGCTCGTCGCCGACGTGGACGACGTGGCGGAGCGGCTGCGGGCTCTCCTGCTGGGCGACGCAGACGCGGTAGATGTCGCGGAGCATGTAGAGGTTGACGGTCTCGCGGCGGCGGGCGCCGAGGTCGCGCATGTGCTTGCGGGTCTCGGGGGGCAGCTCCCAGCTGCTGCGCGCGAGGTGGGCCCAGCGCCACAGGCCGGGGCCGGGGAGGTAGCCGTTGGGCGCGGCCCACAGCAGGCCGTTCTGCTCCAGCGTCTGGACGAGCCGGATGACCGTGGTCTTCGCCAGCCCGGTCGCCTCGGTGATCTCGCGGATCGAGATCACCGGGCGCTCCTCGCTGAGCAGGGACAGGATCTCGACGGCGCGCTGGACGCTGCGGACGCCCTGGTGGTCGGCGGCGGACTGGGCGTCGGCGGCGGGCTTTTTGGCTGGGCTCACTGGTCCTCGATCTCCCCGATGTCGGCGGTAGGGTCCGGGAAACCCGGCGTGCTGCGCTCGGCCGCGGATGCGGAGCGGGAGCCGGCGCGGGGCCGTGCCCGGTGCGGCCGGGGACGGCTCGTACGTTACACGGAGTCCATACAGTGGTCTAGTTGGACCGTCAGTCGGTCTGTCTGGGCGGTTCTGGGAACTTTCCGCCGTGCTCTTCCCCTGGTGAGCGCCGTCACCTATAACTAACTCACTGGTTCGAACATTAGAGGGCGGCCGAGGAGGTGGCAGGGCCGTGCGACCGACCGTTCCGGCGGCTCTCCGCCTCCAACTTTCTCGCCGCCGACCCTTGTCAGCGCGCGGCGCGGCCCCGTACGTTGACTCGAAGTCCACATGATGGCACTAATGGTCCGCTTAGTGGATCTGGAGGAATGGATGCTGGAAGCGCTGCTCGCGGCTGCGGCCGAGGACGCGCCGGTGCAGGCCGCGGCGCTGGTCGGCGGCCGCTGGGAACCGGCGGGTCCGCAGAGCGAACGCGTCGGGCCGTACCTGCGCCGGCCGGTCAGCCGGGCCCCGGCCGCCCGCCCGGCCGACGTCGAGGCGGTCCGCCGCCACGCGCGCGCCTTCGCCCGGACGGTGGCGCGCACGGCACCGGCCTCCCGGGCCGCGATCCTGGAGAACGCCTCGCGCGCCGCCGCCGGGCACCGCGAGGGCCTCGCCCGGCTGCTGGCCCTCGAACTGGGCAAACCGCTCAAGGACGGGCGCGGCGAGATCGACCGGGTCGCCGACACGTTCGCGGTGTGCGCCGCCGAGGCGCGCCAGATCGGCGGCGACACGCTCCCCGTCGCGGGCTGGGCGCGCGGCGCCGGCAACACCGCCTTCACCTACCGGGCCCCGGCGGGCGTGGCCCTCGCCATCACGCCGTTCAACGCGCCCGCGAACCTGCTCGCGCACAAGCTCGGCGCCTCGTTCGCGGCCGGCAACACCACGATCGTCAAGGCGCCGCCGCAGGCGCCCGCCGTCTCCACGGCGATCGTGGCGCTGCTCGTCGAGGCCGGGATGCCGCGCGAGGCCGTCCAGCTGCTGCACGGGGACGGCTCCGTCGGCGCCGAGCTGTGCGCGGCCCCCGAGGTCGCCGTCATCAGCTTCACCGGCAGCGCCGCGACCGGCAACGCGGTCGCCCGCGCGGCCGGGGCCAAGCGCCTGGTCCTGGAGCTGGGCGGCAACGCCGCGACGATCGTGTGCGAGGACGCCGACATCGCCGAAGCCGCTCGCGTGTGCGCGCGCACCGGCTACAGCAACTCCGGGCAGAGCTGCATCTCCGTCCAGCGCGTCTACGTCCAGCGCGCCCGCTACGAGGAGTTCCTCGACGCGTTCACCGGCCAGGTGAAGGAGCTGACCGTGGGCGACCCGCTCGATCCGGCCACCGACGTCGGCTCGATGGTCGACGAGGACGCCGCCGAACGCGTCGTCCGGTGGGCCGCGGAGGCCGCCGGGGCCGGCGCCCGGGTGCTGCTCGGCGGCGAGCGCGACGGCGCCACCGCGCTGCCCACCGTCGTCGCCGGCCCGCCCCCGACCTGCTCGGTCGTCAGGGAGGAGGTGTTCGGCGCGCTCGTCGCCGTGCTGCCCTTCGACGACCTGGACCAGGTGATCGAGGAGTGCAACGCGAGCCGCTACGGGCTCCAGGCGGGCCTGTTCACCCGCGACCTGGACCGCATCATCACCGCGTGGCGCGACCTGGAGGTCGGCGGGCTCGTCGTCAACGGGTCGTCGAACTTCCGGCTCGACCACGTCCCCTTCGGCGGCGTCAAGGACTCCGGCTTCGGCCGCGAGTCGCCCCGCTGCATGATCGACGACTACACCGTCGTCAAGACCATGACGCTGCGCGGCACCTCGCTGTGGGGTGCCGAGTGAGGGCGGCCGTCCTCGCCGCGCCCGACGAGGTCGCCGTCGTGGACGACCTGCCGGAGCCGGCCTGCGGGCCGCGGGACGTCGTCGTCGCCGTCCGCGGCGTCGGGCTCTGCGGCTCCGACCTCGCCGTCGTCTCCGGCCACCGCCCGGTGCCCGCGCTGCCGTGGGTCCTCGGGCACGAGGCGTTCGGCGTCGTCGCCGCCGCCGGCGCGCAGGTCGCCGACCGGTTCCCCGGGCAGCGCGTCGTCGTCGAGCCGAACTACCCGTGCCTGGCGTGCCCGTCCTGCCACGCCGGCGCCACCGCGGGCTGCGCGAACCGCAGGGCCGCCGGCATCACCGACCCCGGGCTGCTCGCCGAGCGCGTCGCCGTCCCCGCCCGCTTCACCTGGCCCGTCCCCGACTCCTGGGACGACGCCGACGCCGTGTGCGTCGAGCCGTTCACGGTGGCGCTCAACGCCGTCCGCATGAGCGGCCTGCACGCGGGGGACGCGTGCCTGGTCGTCGGCGCGGGCTCGCAGGGGCTGCTGGTCTCGATGGCCGTGACGCACGCCGGGGGAGTCCCCTTCGTCGTCGAGCCGCACGACGGGCGGCGCGCGCTGGCGCTCGACCTCGGCGCCCGGGACGCCGCCTCCGGGACGGCCTACCCCGTGGTGATCGAGACGTCCGGCGCGCCCGAGGCGTTCGAGGAGGCGCTCGAGCGCACCGCGCCCGGCGGCGTCCTCATCGCCGTCGGGCAGAGCGCCCGGCCCGCCCGCCTGTCCACCTTCTCCCTCGTGCAGCGGCGCCTGACCGTGCGCGGCTGCCTCATCTACGACCACCCGGCCGACTTCCCCCGCACCATCGCCACGCTCGCCGGGACCGGCCTGCACCCCGGCCGGATCCTGCGCGAGCGCTTCGACCTCGCCGACGCGCCGAAGGCGTTCGCGCGCGCCGCGGAGATCGCCGGCAAGACCTGGATCAGCATGCCCCGAACCGAGGAGAGCCCCTCATGACCGTGGACGTCCAGCCCCAGAGCGACCCCGCCGTCACGGTGTCCGCGGCGGAGGCGCTCGTCCGGCAGCTCGAAGGCTACGGCGTCGAGTACGTCTTCGGGACCTGCGGCCACACCAACATCGCCCTGCTGGACGCGCTGGGCCGCAGCCCCATCGAGTTCGTCATCGCCAGGCACGAGCAGGCCGCCGCGCACGCCGCCGACGGCTACGCCCGCGCGTCCGGGCGGCCCGGCGTGCTGCTCGTGCACGTCGGCCCCGGCATGATGAACGCCGTCACCGGCGTCGCCACCGCCGCGCTCGACTCCGTCCCGCTGATCACCATCGCGGGGGACGTCCCGTCCTACTACCGGGGCCGGCACCCGCACCAGGAGGTCAACCTCCACAACGACGCCGACCAGACCGCGATCTACCGGCCGTTCGTCAAGCGCGCCTGGCACGTGCACCGCGCCGCGGACCTCGGGCGGTTCACCGAGCGCGCGTTCTGGACCGCGACGTCGGGACGCCCCGGCGCGGTGCTGCTGAACGTCCCGATGGACCTGTTCTCCCGGCCCGTCGCCCCCGCGGACCATCCGCTGCCCGAGCACGGCTCCGCCCCCGACCTGCCGGCCCCGGTCGCCGAGCGGATCGCGGCGCGGCTCGCCGGGGCCGAGCGCCCGCTGATCTACCTCGGCGGCGGGCTGCGCGGGGACGCGGGCCGCGACGCGCTGCTCGCGCTCGCCGAGCACCTCGACGTCCCGATCGTCCACTCGCTGATGGCCAAGGGCGCCGTCCCCGACGACCACCCGCTGCTGCTCGGCATGCCGGGCTTCTGGGGGCTGGAGACCACCAACGACTACGCGCGCGACGCCGACGTCGTCCTCGCCCTGGCGACGCGGTTCGCCGAGACCGACGCCAGCTCGTGGGACGACCGCTACACCTGGAACCTCGGTGGCCCCGGCGCCCCGGAGACGCACGGGCGGCTCATCCAGATCGACATCGACGCCGCCGAGATCGGCCGGAACTACCCGGTGGAGATCGGCGCCGTCGCCGACGTGACCCTCGCCGTCCAGGCCATCGGCAAGGCGGTGCTGGACCTGCACCCCGATCCGGTCGACCGCCCCGGCCTGCGCGAGCGCATCCGCGCGGCGCGCACCGAGCTGTTCGGCCGCAGCCGCGAACGCGGCCGCTCCGCCGATCTCCCGCTCCGGCCCGAGCGCATCCTCGCCGACCTGCGGGACGCGCTGCCGGCGGACGCGGTGCTGGTCACCGATGTCGGCTGGAACAAGAACGGCGTCGCGCAGTGCTACGAACTGCCCGCCGAGGGCCGCTTCATCACCCCCGGCGGCGCGTCCACGATGGGGTTCGGCCCGGCGGCGGCGGTCGGCGTGCAGATCGGCGCGCCCGGCCGCGTCGTCGTCGCGCTCGTCGGCGACGGCGGGATGAGCGCGCAGCTGCCCGCCGTCCCCATGGCCGTCGAGCAGGGCCTGCCGGTGCTCTTCGTGGTGATGAACAACCGCGCCCACGGCACGATCGCCGACCTGCAGGCCGCCAACTTCGGCGCGAGCCACGGCTGCGAGTTCCGCGACCCCGAAGGCCGCCCCTACAGCCCCGACTTCGCCGCCTTCGCCGAGGCGTGCGGAGCCGACGGATACCAGATCACCGCACCGGACGCCCTGGCGCCCGCGCTGCGCGCGGCGGTCGCCGCGCGCCGCCCGGCCGTCCTGGACGTGCCGATGGTCAACGAGCCCGTGCCCACACCCGGGCACTGGAACATCAACGACATCTACCAGGGTGTCTTCCCCGGCGACGGCGGCCACCCCTCGCCGTCCGCCCCCTGAGCCCCGCCCTCCGAGCCGACCCCACCCACCCCGACATCCCCACCCACCGAGGTGAATCCATGCGCACCATCCCCCGACTCCGTGTCTCCGCCCTGGCCGCCGGAGTCCTCGCCGCGGGCCTGACCGCGGCCTGCGGCGCCCCCGGTGAGTCGAAGGACTCCGGCTCCGGCGGCAGCGGCCCCATCAAGATCGCCGTGGTCGACGCGCAGAGCGGGCAGCTCAGCTCGCTCGGCAAATGGGAGTACAAGGGCGCCAAGCTCGCCGTCGACGAATGGAACAAGGCCGGTGGCATCAACGGCCGCACCATCAAGCTGGACGTCTTCGACGACCAGGGCGACCCGACCGTCGGCACCAACATCGCCCGCAAGATCGGCAGCCAGCACTACATCGCGATGGTCGGCACCGCCGAGAGCGCCGTCACCATCGCCATGGCGCCCACCCTGCGCCAGGAGAAGATCCCGAACATCGCCTCGGGCCAGTCCAACGGGATGGTCGCGCTCAAGAGCCCGTTCCTGTTCCTCAACGGGCCCACGTCCACCACCTACGACGAGACCCTCGCCAAGTACGTCGTGGACACCAAGAAGATGAAGAAGATCGCGATGATCAGCAACAACGGCTCCTACGGGAAGGGGGAGCACGACGCGTTCCTCAAGGCGCTGGCCGACCGCGGCGTCAAGCCCGTCGCCGACGAGGTCGTCACCACCGACCAGAAGGACTTCAGCGCCCAGCTCACCAAGATCCGGCAGAAGTCGCCGGAGGTGGTCTTCATCGGCTCGGAGGAGGTCGAGTCCGGGCTCATCGTCAAGCAGGCCCGCGACCTCGGCATCGACGCGCCGTTCGCCGGCGCCGCCCCGCAGGGCACCCCCGTGTACCGCGACACCGCGGGCGTGAAGAACGTCGAGGGCACCATCGTCAGCTCGCCCTACCTCAGCAACGAGGTCAGCGACGCGTCCAAGAAGTTCGCCGCCGCCTACAAGGCCGCCTACGGCGAGGACGCCGAACTGCACGGCGCCAAGGCCTACGACGGCACGTCGATCCTGCTCACCGCGCTGAAGAACAGCGGCGTCGCGACCGGCGAGAAGCTGGCCGACGCGATCCGCGCCGTGCGGTACCAGGGGCTGCTCGGCGACTTCCAGTACGACGAGACAGGGGTCGGCATCAAGGCGACCTCCATCGGGATCATGAAGAACGGGACGGTCGTCAAGGCCGACGGCTGACGGCGGACCACCCGGACGACCGAGGGCGGCCGGGCCCGCGGGCCCGGCCGCCCCGCCCTCGTCCCCGCCGGCTCCGACGCCGGCCGCGCAGAAAGAGAACCATGCAGGTCTTCCTTCAGACACTGATAGGCGGACTGAGCCTCGGCGCGATCTATGCCCTGGTGGCGATGGGATTCTCCCTCGTCTACCGCACCATGGGCCTGGTCAACTTCGCGCACGCCGACGTGCTCATGATCGGCGCCTACGCCGCGTCCACGTTCTACATGTCGACCAAGCTGCCGTTCGCCCTGGCCATGGTGCTGGCCATCGCGGTGACCGGCCTCATCGGGCTGTTCATCGAGCGGGTGCTGCGCCCGCTGGAGAACAAGGACTTCACCCTGATGCTGATCGGCACGATCGGCTTCGGGATGGTGCTGCAGGCCGTCGCCGTGCTCATCTGGGGCGCGACGGGACGCGCCGTCCGGACCCCGGTCGGCGGCGCCCCGCTGGAGTTCTTCGGGCTCCGCGTCCGCACCTACGACCTCGTCGTGCTCGCCATCGCCGCGGTGGCGGTGTTCCTGCTCGTCGCGTTCCTGCAGCGCACCAAGCTGGGCGCCGCGATGCAGGCGGTCGCGATGGACCACGAGGCCGCCACCGCCGTCGGCATCCACGTCGGCCGCAGCAACGCGATCGCGTTCGCGATCGGCGCCGGGCTCGCCGCGCTCGCCGGCGGGCTCGTCGGCCCGCTGCTGTACGTGAACCCGACGATGGGCGGCACCATCGGCATCAAGGGGTTCGCGGCCGCGATGCTCGGCGGCTGCGGCAACATCCCCGGCGCCATCGCCGGCGGCTTCGCGATCGGGGTCCTGGACTCCTTCGCCGCCGGCCACTTCCAGGGCTACTCCGAACTCGTGGTGTTCCTCGTCTTCACGGTGGCCATCATGATCCGCCCGACCGGCCTGTTCGGCGAGACGACGGTGAGCAGGGCATGAACACACTCCTCAGGCACCGGTACACGCCGAAGCTCGGGACCCTCGCGGCGTTCGCCGTCATCGCCTGGCTGCTGCCGTACACGGTCGGGAGCTACGCCATCCACGTCGTCGACATCGCGCTGGTGTTCGCGCTGCTGGCGATCGGCATGGGGCTGGCGATGGGCATCGCCGGGCAGATCAACCTGGCGCAGATCGCCTTCTTCGGGGTGAGCGCGTACGCGACCGCGATCCTGACCACCCACAACGGGCTCGGGTTCTGGCCCGCCGCGGCGCTGGCGCTGGTCGCGTCCGCGCTGATCGGGCTGCTGGTCGGTATCCCGGCGCTGCGGATGCAGTCGCACTACCTCGGGATCGTCACGCTCGGGCTCGCGCTCGGCTTCATCAACTGGACCACCAACGCCGAGATCGCGGGCGGCGCCGAGGGCATCTCGGCGATCCCCGTCCCGCCGATGTTCGGCGTCGACCTGTCCAGCGAGTACCTGTACTACTACCTCGAAGTCGTCGTGTTCGCGGTCGCGCTGGCGTTCGGGCTGTTCGTGGTGCGCACCGGGCTCGGCCGCCGGATGATGGCGATGCGCGACGACCCGCTCGCCGCGGGCGCGGTCGGCGCGGAGATCCCGCTGCTGCGGATGACGGCGTTCATGCTGTCGAGCCTGTTCGGCGGCCTCGCCGGCGTGCTGTACGCGGGCCTCATCCGCTACATCGCGCCTGACACCTTCAACATCGCCAACATGTTCCTGCTGCTGGCGATGGTCGTGATCGGCGGCCGGCAGAGCCTCGTCGGCTGCGTCGTCGGCGCGGTCGGCCTGACGCTGATCCGCGAGAAGCTGGTGGACCACCCCACCTACGCGCAGCTCGGCTTCGGCGTCGTCGTGGTCCTCATGGTGGTGTTCGCGCCCACCGGGCTCGCCGGCGTCCCCGCCCGGCTGAAGGCCGTGCTGGACCGGCGGCTCGGCAGGACGGCGGAACGGTCCGTCCTGCGGCCCTTCGAACCGTACGAGGCCGCCGCCGATGCCGGTGACGAGGCCGCGGCCGGAGCATCCCGGCCGATCCTGGAGATCGACGGCATCGCCAAGCAGTTCCGCGGGCTCAAGGCGCTGAAGGACGTCTCCCTGACGGTCGAGCGCGGCGAGATCCGCGGCATCGTGGGCCCGAACGGGTCGGGGAAGACCACCCTGTTCAACGTCATCAGCGGCTTCTACCGGCCGTCCGGCGGGCGCGTCCTGATGGACGGGCGGGCCGTCTCCGGGGCCCGCCCGTACCGGCTGTCCCGGCACGGCCTGGCCCGCACCTTCCAGAACCTGCGGCTGTTCGGGGAGCTGAGCGTCCGGGACAACCTGCTGGTCGCCCTCGACCGTTCCCGGACGTACGCGATCTGGCGGTACGCGCTGTGGCCCGTCGGGATCTGGCGGCAGGAGCGCCGCCTGCACCGGCGGGCCGACGACCTGCTCCGCCGCTTCGGGCTGACCGAGTTCGCCGCGGCGGCGCCCGGCGCGCTGCCCTACGGCATCCAGCGCCGGATCGAGATCGCCCGCGCGATGGCCGGGTCGCCGCGCCTGCTGCTGCTCGACGAGCCCGCCGCCGGGCTCAACGGCGAGGAGGTGCGCCAGCTCGCGGAGATCGTCCGTTCGATCCGCGACAGCGGCGTCACCGTCGTGCTCATCGAGCACAACATGGGCCTGGTGATGTCGCTGTGCGAGCGGGTCACCGTCCTCGCCGGCGGATCGGTGATCGCCGAGGGCACCCCCGCCGAGGTGGTCGCGGACCACGCGGTCATCGAGGCCTACCTCGGCGACTCCGCGATGGCCGACATGCCGCTGCCGGACAGCACCGAGGTGAGATCATGAACGCGGGCACGGCCGCCAAGGGCGGCGAGCAGGCCGGGGCCGGGACGGCGCCGGACGCGGCGACCCTGACGGTGGAGGACCTGTCGGTCCACTACGGCGGGGTCTGCGCCGTCAACTCGATCGGGTTCACGGTGCGGCCGGGGCAGTCGGTCGGGATCATCGGCGCGAACGGGGCGGGCAAGACCTCGACGCTCAAGGCGCTGATGGGGCTCGTCCCGCGCAGCGGCGGACGCGTCACGTTCGGCGGCACGGACCTCACCAGGGTCAAGGCGCGCGACATCGTCCGGCACGGCATCGGCTACGTCCCCGAGGGCCGGCACGTGTTCCCGGGCCTCACCGTCGAGAAGAACCTGATGCTCGGCGCGTACGCCCGCCCGTGGCGGGGCGCGGAGACGAAGGGGTCCCTCGCCGAGGTGTACGAGCTGTTCCCGGTGCTGGGGGAGATGCGGTCGCGGCTCGCCGGCGCGCTGTCCGGCGGCCAGCAGCAGATGCTGGCGGTCGGCCGGGCGCTGATGGCCCGGCCCCGGCTGATCCTGCTGGACGAGCCGTCCATGGGCCTGTCGCCCAAGCTCGTCGAGGACATCCTCGCGGTGCTGGTGCGGCTGCGCGAGGAGGGGCTGAGCCTGCTGCTGGTCGAGCAGAACGCCAAGCTGACGTTCGAGGCGACCAGCGACTGCGTCGTCATGGAGAACGGCGAGGTCGCGATGGTCGGCACGTCCCGCGAGCTGCGCGACGACGTCCAGGTCCGCCGCATCTACCTGGGCCTCTAGGTGCACCGTCGCCGGGCTCGTCCTGATCGTCCGGTCCGAGCCCGGCCCGGTGGCGGTGCGGTGCGCCGCCGGTCAGCGGCAGAAGGGCTTCATGCCCATCGCCGACTCGATGCCGTTCAGCACCAGGCTCCGGAACTGCTTCGCCCCGGCGAAGCCCGTTCCGTCGTCGCTGAACGCCCTGGCGTCGTGCCCGAGGGTGGTCAGCCACGCACGGCCGCCGTCGTAGTACTGGCACCAGGCGACGGGGTGGAACGAGCCGTGCCCCGGATGGTTCATGTTGCCGGTGACGCCCTGGGCGAGGGTCTTCTCGTCGACGGTGGCGAGGAAGCGGACCTCGCTCGGGAACGGGACGAGGTTGTACCACTCGTCGGTGAAGTCCCACCGGGACGGCAGCCCGGAGGTGGAGGCGTCCTTGCGGTCGACGGTCTGGACGGTCCCGGGCTGCGCGTGCCCGTGGTCGTAGAAGTTGGCGCCGCCGAGGAGCCCCTCGTACCAGGGCCAGTTGTACTCGGTGCCGAACGCGTTGTGGATGCCGACGAACCCGCCGCCCGCGCGGATGTACTGCCGCAGCGAGGTCTGGGCCGCGTCGTCGAGGGCGTCGCGGGTGGTGCTCATGAAGACGACGGCGTTGTAGCGCAGCAGCGTCGACGGCGAGGCGAGCTGCGTCACGTCCTCGGTCCAGTCGACGCCGAACCCGTTGTCCTGCCCCATCTTGACCAAGGCCTTCTGGGCCACGTTGGCGTCGGTGAGCGGCGGGTTCATGCCGGGGCCGAGGGCGGGGCCGAGGTTGGCGTGCCGCGGGCCGGCGGTGCGGCTGTAGACGAGGATCTTGTAGCCCTTGGCCGGGTCGAAGTTGCCCCAGTCGTGGTAGCAGCGGGGGTCGGTGCCGCGGCAGACGCCGTAGACGGGGTCGCCGAGCTGCTGGGCGCCGGCGTTCCTCGGCTTGGCGAGGGGGCCGGCGGTGGCCGTTCCGCCGGTCAGCGCGGCGGCGGCCAGGACGGCGGCGGTGCCGATGGCGGCCGCGGCGGCGGACAGCACCGGGGACGGGGGTCTCTTCATGGGGCGGGTTCCTTTCCGGCGTTCTTCAGCGGTCCATCTAGCGGACTAGTTGAACCGTCTAGAGGTTCTAGGACGATCTCATGCGGATCGGCCGTCGGCAATACCCCCGGCGCGGCCCGCTCCGGCCGGATTACGAGAACCCCGCTGTCATGACTGGTGAAATTACTGATGTGCGGGAACCGTTCGAGGTTCCGGCTATTGCCAGGGGCGCCGTGGCGGCTTACCGTGTCGTCCGTCGATCGGACCATAAGGTCCGTCTAGTGGACCACGGAATGGGAGAGAGCATGGATCGACGGAACTTCCTGACCGGGGCGGCCGCGGTCGTCGGCGGCACCGTGGCCTTCACGCCGCTGCGCGCCCCCGCGGCGAACGCCGACGCCGCCTCGTCCCGCCTCGCCCTGCCCGTCCCGCCGCAGCCCACCGCGTTCGGCGCCACCGGCCGCGACTTCCCGAAGGTCTGCGGGAACCTCGGCAACCAGAACCACTCGACGCTGCGCAGGATCGACCGCGGCAACGTCCGGCACCTCGGCGGCGCCTGGCACACCAACCTCGAAGGCGGCAGCACGTCGGCGCGCTCGCAGCAGAGCACGATCGTCGCCCAGGACGGAGTGCTGTACGTCCAGACCGGCCAGCAGAACGTCTTCGCCGTCGACGGCCGCACCGGCGAGGTCAAGTGGAAGACCAACGTCGGCTCGCAGCAGACCAACATGCGCGGCGTCGGGCTGGGGGAGGGGCTGGTCTTCACCACGTCCGGCGCCAATATCGTCTACGCGCTCGACCAGAGGACCGGCGCCGTCGTCTGGCAGCGCGAACTGCTCATCGCCGGCGAGGGCGACCCGACCTGCGACCCGCAGGAAGGGCAGTGCGGCGGCAACCGCGGCGGCCTCGCCGGCGCCATCGTCTACTTCGACGGCCTCATCTACGTCGGCACCGAGGGCAGCACCGCCGGCGCCCGCGGCCGCGCCTACGCGCTCGACGCCCGCACCGGCGAGATCGCCTGGACGTTCTGGGGCCCGCCCGGACCCGGCGAGTACGGCAACGACACCTGGGAGGGCGACACCTGGAAGACCGGCGGCGCCGTCTGCTGGATCCACCCGGCGATCGACCCCGAGCTCGGCCTCGTCTACTGGACGTTCGGCAACCCCTATCCCCGCACGAACGGCTCCACCCGCGGCGGGACGAACCTGTTCGCCAACTGCCTGGTCGCGATCGACGCCAAGACCGGGAAGCGGCGCTGGCACTTCCAGTCCGTCCACCACGACATCTGGGACTTCGACAACGTCATGGCGCCGGTGCTGATCGACCTGAGGATCGGCCACCGCACGCGCAAGGTCGTCGTGTACGGCAGCAAGGTCGGGATGTTCTACATCCTCGACCGCGAGACCGGCAAGGGCGTGCACGGCATCACCGAGCGGCCCGTCCCGCAGGAGCCGCGGCAGAAGACGTGGCCGACGCAGCCGTTCCCGGGCGGCGAGCCGTTCGTCCACCAGTCGCCGAGCTTCCACGACACGACGCGGCCCGTCCCGTACTACCCGACCGGCGAGATCTTCACGCCGTTCTGGGACGACGCGACGATCCTGTTCCCCGGTGCCGGCGGCGGAGCGGACTGGTCGTACATGTCGTTCAGCCCGCACACCGGGTTCGTCTACGTCGGGTACGGCCTGGTCAACTCCTCCTACTCCAACACCAACGGCGGACGCGTCAACACCGCGCGGCCGCTCGGCGAGTACTTCTCCGGCGGCATCGTCGCCGTGGACCCGCGCACCAACAAGCCCGTGTGGCGCAAGGAGGGCGAGTGGTCCCTCGCGCACGGCAACGGGATCCTCACCACGGCCGGGCGCGTCATGTTCCAGGGCGGCCCGGACGGCGTCCTGCACGCGATGGACGACGCCACCGGCCGCGACCTGTGGAGCTGGCAGTGCGGCGCCGGCGTGCACACCAGCCCGGTCAGCTACGAGATCGACGGCGAGCAGTACATCGCGGTGTTCGCCGGCGGCAGCTGGCTGCCCTACCCCGACATCCCCAAGGGCGACCACCTGTGGGCGTTCAAGCTGAACGGGAAGGTCGGCCCGGCGCCCGCGCCGACCCCGCCGTCCAAGCGCAACCAGATCCGCACCGCGGCCGTCGCCGGAGCGGACGCGGGCGACACCGTCACGCTCGGCCGGATCTGGGACGCCGCGGCGGGCGCGCCCGGCGGCGAGGAGAACACGGTCGCGCAGAACGCGATGTCGCCGCAGCACATGACCGTCCCCGTCGGAACCGAGGTCACGTTCGTGAACCCGGCCGGCAACGAGCACTCGCACGGCGCCGCGTCGTTCTTCGAGCACGCGTTCAACTCGGGGCGGCTGAAGCCCGGCGAGTCCTACAAGCACCGGTTCACCAAGCGCGGCGAGTACTTCTACAACGACCCGGTCTTCCCGCAGAGCACCGGAAAGATCGTCGTCCAGTGACCCCCGGGCCGTGAGCCCCGGGCCGTACGGATCCCCCCACCGAAGGGAAGCAGCAGAGATGACCCAGCACATCCCCCACGCCGAGACCGCGCACACCGACGTCCGCGACGCCCCCGCGCAGGGCGCGGCCGACCAGCCGGCCGCCTCCTGGTCCACGCCCGACTACCAGGTGGTGGAGACCTCCCTGGAGGTCACGGCCTACTTCGGCGTCGAGATCTGATCGCGGGCCGATGAGGGTGCGCGTTCTCGGCACCGCCGCGGGCGGCGGCGTCCCCCAGTGGAACTGCGCGTGCCACGGGTGCGCCGCCGCCCGCGCGCACCCGTCGTGGCGCCGCCTGCACGCCTCGATCGCGATCGAGGCGTCCCCGGGACGCTGGTACGCGGTCAACGCGACGCCGGACCTCGCCGAGCAGGTCGAGGCGAACCCCGACCTGCACCCGGGCCCGGAGCGGCGCCGCACCCCGCTCGCGGGGGTGGTGCTGACCGACGCCGAACTCGACCACACGCTCGGGCTGCCCCGGCTGCGGGAAGCCCGGGACCTGCACGTCATCGCGACCGGCACCGTCCGCGAGGCGCTGGCGCGCGGCCTGCGGATGGACCGCGTCCTCGCCCCGTACACCGCGCTGACCTGGTCGGACCTCCCCGAGGACGGGCCCGTCCCGCTGGACGCCGCCGGAGCCGTGGAGGTCCGGGCGGTCCGGGTCTCCGGCAAGCGCCCCCGCTACGCCGCCGGCCTCGACCTGCCGGACGGGGCGTGGTCGGTGGCGCTGCGGATCATCGACCGGCGCAGCGGCGCGAGCCTGGTCTACGCGCCGGCGCTCGCCGGGTGGCCGCCCGGGCTCGCGCGGGCCCTGTCCGCCGCGGACTGCGTGATCGTCGACGGGACGTTCTGGGACGACGACGAGCCGCGCCGCTCCGGCTTCACCGGACGGACCGCCACCGCGATGGGCCACCTGCCGATCACCGGCCCGGGCGGCACGGCCGCGCGGCTCGCGGCGCTGCCCGCCGCGCGGCGCCTCTACACCCATCTCAACAACACCAACCCCCTCGTCGACCCCGGCCACGACGGCCACCGCACCCTCGCCGGAATGGGGATCGAGGTCGCATCGGAAGGCCAGGTGATCGAACTGTGAGCACGACGACGGACGCCCCGCGCCGGCCCGCCCGCCCGCTGCCGTGGACGCCCGGCGAGCTGGAGCACCGGCTCCGCGCGGTCGCCGCCGAGCGCTACCACCACCGGCACCCGTTCAACCTGCGCATGCACGACGGGCTGCTGACGCCGGAGGAGCTGCGCTGCTGGGTGCTGAACCGCTTCCACTACCAGCGGCACATCCCGATCAAGGACGCGCTCATCCTCGCCAAGCTCGACGACCGGGAGCTGCGGCGCAGCTGGATCAGGCGCATCCACGACCACGACGGCCGCGACGGCGATGATCGCGGCGGCGGCTCCGGCGGCGACGCGGGAGGCATCGAGCGGTGGCTGCGCCTCGGCGAGGCCGCCGGCCTGGACCGGGTGCTGCTGCTGTCGGGGGAGGGCGTCCTGCCCGGCGTCCGGTTCGCGGTCGAGGGCTACGTGAACTACTGCCGTCTCGCCACGCCCCTCGAAGCGGTCGCCTCGTCGCTGACCGAGCTGTTCGCGCCCGACCTGATGGTGACGCGGATCGGGGCGTGGGAACGCCACTACCCGTGGATCGAGCCGGAAGGGCTGCGCTACTTCCAGGTCCGCGTGCGGCAGGGGCGCCGGGACGCGGACGAGGCCCTCGCGCTCGTGCACCGGTGGGCCGAGACGCGCGCCGACCAGGAACGGGTGCTGGCCGCGTTCACCTTCAAGTGCGACGTGCTCTGGTCCCTGCTGGACGCCGTGGAGCACGCCGCGGGGAGCGCGGGGAGCGCGCATGCCCGCTGAACCCGCTGCGATGACGGCGGCGGTCACGCGGGAGACCCGGCCCGCGCTCGCCCGCTCCGTCCTGCTCCGCTACGACCGCGTCCGCCGCGCCGAGCTGCTGCTGATGCCCGAACGGGCCGTCCTGCTCAGCCCGGAGGCGGGCGCCATCCTGCGGCTCTGCGACGGGCGGCGCACCGTCGCCGGGATCATCGCCGCGCTCGCCGCCGACCATCCGGACGCCCCGCTCGACCGGGACGTCCCCGAGTTCATCGAAAGGGCCCGTGCCGAGGGATGGCTGCGATGACCGAGCCCGCCGCGCCGTGGGCGCTGCTCGCCGAACTGACCCACGCGTGCCCGCTGCACTGCCCCTACTGCTCCAACCCGCTCGAACTCGTCCGGCGCGGCACCGAACTGGCCGCCGGCGAGTGGGCGCGGGTCTTCGCCGAGGCCGCCGACCTCGGCGTCGTCCAGGCGCACATCTCGGGCGGCGAGCCGCTGCTGCGCCCCGACCTGGAGCGGATCGTGGCGGCGGCGCACGCCGCCGGCGTCTACACCCAGCTCGTCACCAGCGGCCTCGGCCTCACCGCCGGCCGGCTGGACGCGCTGACCGGCGCCGGGATCGACAGCGTGCAGCTGTCGGTCCAGGACGCCGACCCGGCGAACTCCGACCTCATCGCCGGGCGGACGTCCCACACGGCGAAGGAGCGCGCCGCGGGCGTCATCCGCGCGGCCGGGGTCCCCTTCGGGCTCAACGTCGTCCTGCACCGGCACAACCTCGACCGCCTGCCCGAGATCATCGCCATGGGCGAGCGCTGGGGAGCCGATCGCGTCGAACTCGCCAACGCCCAGTTCTACGGCTGGGCCCTGCGCAACCGCGACGTCCTTCTCCCCACCCGGGAGCAGCTCGAACGCGCGAAGCGGACGGTCGCCGCCCACCGGGCGAAGCCCGGAGGGCCGGAGCTCGTGTGGGTCCTTCCCGACTACCACGAGGGCGTGCCGAAACCGTGCATGGGCGGCTGGGGCGCGCGCTCCATCACCGTCGCGCCCGACGGGACGGCGCTGCCGTGCCCGGCCGCCTACGCGATGGCGGATCTGCGCCCGCCGAACGTGCGCGACCACCCGCTGTCCTGGATCTGGCAGAGCTCCGACGCCTTCAACGCCTACCGCGGCACCGCGTGGATGAGCGGGCCGTGCGGCGAGTGCCCCCGCCGCGAGACCGACTTCGGCGGATGCCGGTGCCAGGCGTACGCGCTGACCGGCGACGCCTCCCGCACGGACCCGGCCTGCGCCCTGTCGCCCGACCACCACCTGGTGCGCGACCGCGCCGTCCGCGCGGAACGGGACGGCGGCGCCGCGCCGCAGTTCGTCTACCGGCGGCCGGCGAACGCCCGCGAGTAGGAGCCGCTCAGGGAGCACCGGGGCCGGGCGTCCTGCGGCCCGCGCCCGTCAGGTAGGCGACGACCATCTCGCCGATCATCTCGCGGTGCCGCTCCCGGTGCTCCGGAGCGGTCATGTCCCGCCCGAACAGCGCGCCGAACGTGTGCTGGTTCGCGATGCGGAAGAAGCAGAACGAGCTGATCATCATGTGCACGTCGATGGCGTCCGCCTCGGCGACGAAGTCGCCGGCGGCGCGCCCGGCGTCGAGGATCTGCGAGATCAGCTCCGCCACCGGGCCGCTGAGGTTCGGCAGCGCCTCCGACTTGCGCAGGTGCTCGGCCTGGTGGATGTTCTCGATGCTGACGAGCTTGATGAAGTCCGGATGCGCCTCGTGGTGGTCGAACGTCAGCTCGGCCAGCGTGCGGATCGCCTCCACCGGCGCCAGGTGCTGCACGTCGATCGTCGACTCCAGCTTGCGCACCTCGCCGTACGCCTTCTCCAGCACCGCGACGTACAGCTTCTCCTTGCCGCCGAAGTAGTAGTAGATCATCCGCTTGGTGGTGCGCATGAGCGCCGCCATGTCGTCCACCCGGGCGCCGGCGTAGCCGTGCCGCGCGAACTCCCGCTGCGCGACCTCCAGGATCTCCGCGCGGGTGCGGTCGGCGTCGCGCTGGCGCTCTCCCGGGGCGGGGGTGACGTAGTGCGACGGCATGTGACTCCAGCAGAGGGGTGCGGACGAGGACACATCCTATGGTGCTCCGGTCGCCCGCCCCGCTCGCTGACCACGAGTGGTCCCGGGGCGGTGACCGCCGCCGGGTCAGCCCGCGCGCGGGCGCGGCCGGGCGTGCTGCGCGGCCAGCCGGACCGGCGCGTTGACGGCGCCGTAGCCGCGGTAGCCGCCGATCCGCTGGACGATCTCGAAGAAGACCCGTCCGGTCGTCTCGGTGTAGAAGTGCAGGAACTCGCCGTGCTCGTCCCGGTCGTACAGCAGGCCCAGGCCGCGCAGCAGCCGGTGCCGGTCCGCGCCGAGGTCGTGGCGGGCTTCGAGGTCGTCGTAGTAGTTCGCGGGGATCGCCAGCATCGGGCCGCCCGCGGCGCGGAACCGGCGCGCCGTCGCGACGATGTCGGAGCTGGCCAGCGCGACGTGCTGCCAGGCCGTGCCGTGCGACCCGTCGTGCGCGCCGACGTGGGCGACGTTGAGCGCGACCCGCACCCCGCCGTCCTCGGTGGACACCGCGCGGCTGCGCATGAGCCCGTAGGGGTCCGGCAGTTCGAGGCTCTCGTGCGGGCGGAGCCCGAGGACGCTCCGGTAGAACAGCGACGCCTCGTCGAAGTGGTGCCACGGCTGGGTCAGCGCCACGTGGTCGATGTGGGTGATCTCGCCGGTCGCCGCCCCGGGGCCGCGCCGGTCCGCGGAGAAGTCGTCGGTCCAGCTCGGATGGTCGGGACGCGCCGTCGCGCAGAAGAACACCTCGGTCCCGTCCGGCGCGGCGACGGCGTCGAGCGGGGCGTCGTGCGGTCCCCGCATCCGCGGCAGGACGGGGGAGAGCAGCGCCTCGGCGCGCTTGACCGACGCGGCCGGGTCGGGCGACTCCAGCCCGATCGCGCCGAGCGCCGGGCCGTCCGGGCTCTCCGCGCTCCCGCTGTTCAGCAGCACGCGGGCGGCGCCCTGCTCCCAGAGCTCGACGGGCTTGCCGGCGTGCACGCCGGTGCGGACGAAACCGAGCGCCGTCAGCAGCGCTCCGAGCGGGGCGGCGGACGGCGCCGCCAGCTCGGCGAAGGCGAACCCGCTCGGCACGACCGGCCGGGGCGGGGACGTCAGCCCGGCCGCCCGGCCGTCCATGCGCAGGCCGACCTGCTCCTCCAGCGCGATGAGGGAGCGCATGGCGTCCTGGGCCGTCCGCATGGCCGCCGCCTGCCGGAAGATGTCGTTGAACACCTCCAGCGACAGGGGCCCGTCGTAACCGGTCCGCAGGACGTCCGCGACGAGGCCCGCCACGTCCATGTCGCCCTGGCCGGGGAAGCAGCGGTAGTGGCGGCTCCAGTGGAGCACGTCCATCGGGAGCGAGGGCGCGTCGGCGAGCTGCAGGAAGAAGATCCTGTCGCCGGGGATGGTCCGGATCGCGTACGGGTCGACGTCCCGGGCCGCGATGTGGAAGCTGTCCAGGCACAGCCCGAGAGCGGGGTGGCCGGCCATGCGGACGATCCGCCAGGCGTGGAAGTAGTCGGCGACGTGCCGTCCCCACGCGAGCGCCTCGTAGGCGATCCTGATCCCGTGCTCGGCCGCGCGCTCGGCGAGCAGCCGCAGCTGCTCGGCGGCGAGCTCGTCGTCGCCGATCGCGGCCGGGGAGACGTTCGAGCAGACCAGCAGCTGCTTCGCGCCGAGCCGCTCCATCACCGCGAACTTGTGCTCCGCGCGGCGCAGCCCGTCCGCCAGCAGGTCGGGCGGTACCGCCTCGAAGTCGCGGAACGGCTGGTAGAGCTCGACGGCCAGCCCGAGGTCCGCGGCGCGGCTCCGCACGTCCTCGGGGGACATGTCGCTGACGAGCAGGTCGTTCTCGAAGATCTCCACGCCGTCGAAGCCGGCGGCGCCGATCGCGGTCAGCTTGTCCGCCAGCGAGCCGCTGAGCGACACGGTCGCGATTGACCTGCGCATATCGCGATACGCCCCCTCTTTATGGACGAACTAGTACGTTAGCGTAGCAGGGACGTCCGGGCGCGGTGCCACGGCTCGGCCTTGACCTTCGAGCCGGGTCGAAGGTCTACCGTCCCGGTGTGACGACGATGCGGATCTCCCGGCTCGCCGAGCGCTCCGGCGTCCCGGCCACCACCCTGCGGTTCTACGAGACCGCCGGACTGCGGCCCGCCGATCGGTCCCCGTCCGGATACCGGCTGTACGGCGAGGACGCGGTGGAGCGCCTGGCGTCCCCGGAATGAGGAGCGGCCGGGATGCCGGCGGTTTGACGGGGCCACACATTCGGGGCTATGCACAGATGAAACAACATGGGATCCGGTGGTGACCCGACATGTACGCCGAGGAACGGCAGCAGGAGATCCTCCGCCGCACGCGCGAGGCCGGGCGGGTGGACGTCATGACCCTCGCCGAGGACTTCGGCGTCACGATGGAGACGATCCGCCGCGACCTGACCGCCCTGGAGCGCGCGGGGACGCTGCGCCGCGTGCACGGCGGTGCGATCCCCGTCGAACGGCTCGGCTTCGAACCGGCGCTCGCGGCCCGCGACGCGGTGATGACCGCGGAGAAGGAGCGCATCGCCAAGGCCGCGCTCGCCGAACTGCCCGCCGGCGGGTCCGTCGTCATCGACGCGGGGAGCACGACCGGGCGGCTCGTCCAGGTGCTGCCGGGCGACCGCGAGCTGACCGTCATCGTCAACTCCCCGCCGCTGGCGGCGGTGCTGGCGACCCGGTCGAACCTCAGCGTGATCATGCTCGGCGGCCGGGTGCGGGGGCGGACGCTGGCGACGGTCGACGACTGGGCGATGCGCCCGCTGGACCGGCTGCGCGTCGACGTGGCGTTCATGGCCACCAACGGCTGCTCGGTGGAGGCGGGGCTGACGACGCCCGACCCGGCCGAGGCCGCGATGAAGTCGGCGATGATCCGGGCGTCCCGGCGCAGCGTGGTGCTGACCGACCACACCAAGATCGGCAACGACTACCTCGCCCGGTTCGCCGACCTGGGCGACATCAGCGTGCTGATCACCGACACCGGGCTGGACCCGGGGCTGGCCGCGGAACTCGCCGCGGCCGGCCCCGAGGTCGTCCGGGTCTGACGCCCGGGACCGGCGGGGTCAGGCGCCGGCCGGCTCCTCCGCGTCCAGGTCGCGGGCGAGCAGGGCGGCGAGCGCGTCCAGCGCCGCGTCGGCGCCGGGCCCGTCATCGGCCTCCAGCGTGACCTCGGCGCCGTGTCCGGCGCCGAGCGCCAGCACGGCGAGGATGCTGTCGGCGGGCGCGGTGCGCTCCCCGGCCCGGATCCGGACCGGGACGTCCTGGGCCGCGGCGGCCTGGACGAACAGGTTCGCGGGCCGCGCGTGCAGCCCGGTGCGGGAGGCGATGGTCACGGTTCGCTGGGGCATGCCTGCTCCTGTCAGGGCTCGATGGTGACCTTGATCGCGGCGCCGCGGGCGACGGTGTCGATGGCGTCCAGGACGCCGTCGAGCGGCAGCCGGTGGGTGATCAGATCGGCGACGGGCACCGCGCCGGAGGCGATCAGCCGCAGGGCGCGGGCGTTGTGCGCGGGGCTGGACCCGTTGGCGCCCACGATGGTCAGTTCCCGGTAGTGCACCAGGTTGGAGTCGCAGGCGATGACCGGGTCGTCCTTCGGCAGGCCGCCGAAGAAGCTGATCCGGCCCTGCCGGGCGGCCATCCGCAGCGCCTGCTCCTGCGCGGCGCCCGAGGCCGCGGCGGTGACGACGACGTCGGCGCCGCGCCCGTCGGTCAGCTTCAGCACCTGCTCGACCAGGTCCGGGCCGGTGATGGCGGCGTCGGGACGCACCCGGCCGGCCGACATCTCCAGCCGCTCGGCGTTGATGTCGGCGAGGAACACGCGGGCGGCGCCGCGCGAGCGGGCCAGCCGGACGTGCAGGCACCCGATCGGGCCGGCGCCGATCACCACGACGTCGTCGCCGTCCCCGACCCGCGCGAGCTCCTGCCCGTTGAGGACGCAGGCGAGCGGCTCGGCGACGGACGCCTCGGCGAACCCGACCCCGTCCGGGATCCGGTTCAGGCCGTCGACGGCGAGCACCTTGGCGGGCACGACGGTGTACTCGGCGAACCCGCCGTCGTAGTGGTACCCCATCGACTCCTGGTCCGGGCACACCGTCAGGTGGCCGCGGCGGCACTCCTCGCACCGCCCGCACGGGATGGCGGCGATCACCTGGACCCGGTCGCCCGGCGCCCAGCCGGTCACGTCCGCGCCGGTCGCGACGACCTCGCCGGCGATCTCGTGCCCCATGACCCGCGGCGGCCGGATGTGGTGGTGCCCGAACCGGAAGATCTTGACGTCGGTGCCGCAGGTCGAGCAGTTGCGGACCCTGATCTTCACGTCGCCGGGGCCGGGCTCCGGTTCGGCCGCGTCCTCGACGCGGATGTCACCGGGGGCGTGGAAGCGGGCGACCTTCACTGGGCGTTCTCCTCTCCGTCCGGCCGCAGCAGCCGGATCACTTCGTCGGCGTCGGCGGTCTCGCGCAGCCTCCGCGCGCGACCGGGGTCCAGCAGGATCTGCGCGAGCTCGGACAGGATCCGCACGTGGCCGTCGTCGCGGGCGGCGATGCCGACGCACAGCGCGACCCGCTCGCCGTTCCAGTCCACCCCGCCGGGGAACCGCAGGACGCACAGCGCGTCGTGGTGCACCAGCTCCTTCCCGGCGAGGGTGCCGTGCGGGATCGCCACGCCCTCGCCGACGTACGTGGAGACCGTCCGCTCGCGGTCGAGCATCGCCTCGACGTAGCCGGGCTCGGCGGCGCCGGCCGAAACGAGCGCCAGCCCGCACTGCCGGACGGCGTCGTCCCGGTCGGCGGCGGCCGCGTCGAGGCGGACGGCGGAGCGGGCCAGCAGGTCAGGCACCGATCTCGCCGCCGTCCTTGACGGCCTTCACCAGGCGGGTCACCGCCGGGTCGCCGAGGAACACCTGGAAGGTGACGATCGGCGTGCCCGGTGCGCTGCCGCGCGCGCGGGCGCCGAGGCCCGCGTGGCAGACGACGACGTCGGCGTCGGCGGGGATGGAGTTCACCGGGGTGTGCTCGACCGTGACGCCGGCCTTCTTCAGCTCCTTGCGCAGGCTGCTCGCGAGCATGACGCTGCTGCCCATGCCGGCGTCGCACGCCACGACGATCTTGCGGATGTCCTTGCCGTCCATCTGGGTCACGCCTCCTGGGGTGAGGGGCTGGCGGTCTCTCGGGCGGCCGGCTCGCCGGCGCCGCCGGCCGGCTCCTCCGCGCCGGTGGCGGTCTCGGAGCCCGGCTCCGCGCCGGTCTCGGAACCGGTCTCCGCGCCGGGCTCGCTCTCGGCGAACCTGCCGAACCCGAGCAGTGCCGCGCCGACCGCGAACGAGACGGCGGCGGCGACGAGGACGCCCAGGTAGACGCCGATCCAACCGTGCTTGGGGGTCTCGGCGACGTAGGCGAAGATGCTGCCGGGCGACGGCGTGGCGACCAGTCCCGCGTCCGTCGCCATGAAGGTGGCGATGCCCGCCGCGCCGCCGGCGATGGCCGCGAGGATGAGCCGGGGCTTCATCAGGATGTAGGGGAAGTAGATCTCGTGGATGCCGCCGAGGAAGTGGATGATGATGGCGGCCGGCACGCTCGGCCGCAGCGACCGCGGGCCGAACAGCAGGTAGGCGAGCAGCACCCCGAGCCCCGGACCCGGGTTCGACTCGAGCATGAACAGGATCGACCTGCCGTCCCTCGCGGCCTCGGCGAAGCCGAGCGGCGCGAGCACGCCGTGGTTGACCGCGTTGTTGAGGAACAGCACCTTCGCCGGTTCGATCAGCACCGACGCGAGCGGCAGCAGGTGGTGGTGGATCAGCCACTCGACGCCGTTCCCGGCGCCCTTGGTCACCTGCCGGACGATCGGGCCGACGCCCCAGACGCCGAACACGGCCACCGCGCCGCCGACGATGCCGGCGGTGAAGTTGTCGACCAGCATCTCGAACCCGGTGCGGGTCCGCTCCTGGATGTAGCCGTCCACCTTCTTCAGCAGGTAGGCGGCGAGCGGCCCGACGATCATCGCGCCGAGGAACATGGGGATCTTGGAGCCCACCACGACGCCCATGGTGGCGACCGCGCCGACGACCGCGCCCCGCTGGCCGTGCACCATCCGGCCGCCGGTGTAGCCGATGAGGATCGGCAGCAGGTAGGTGATGGTCGGGTCGACCAGCTCACCGAGGTGCTTGTTCGGCAGCCAGCCGGTCGGGATGAACAGCGCGGTGACCAGCCCCCACGCGATGAACGCGCCGATGTTGGGCATCACCATCCCGGCCAGATGGCCGCCCAGGCGCTGGACTCCGGCTTTCAGCCCGCTTCCGCTGACGGCTGGTGTGTACGCAGCGGCCATCTCGGCCTCCTCAAGGGGTTCGGGGGTCTGCGTGAGGATCAGGCGATGAGCGAACGGCCGAGGTCCGGCCGGGCGTCGATGCGGACGATGTCGCGCCGGATGTCGTCCGGGCCCGGCATCCGGCTGGCCGGCAGGCGCACCGCGGCGGCTCCCCAGGCCAGCCCTTCGGCCAGCGCCGGGGCGCCGTCCGCGCCCGCCGCGAGGAACCCGGCGAGCAGCGCGTCCCCCGCGCCGACGGTGCTGCGCGGCGCGGCGACGGGCGCCGTCCCGATCGTGACGCCGTCCTTGTCGACGAGGACGGCGCCGTCGGCGCCCAGGCTCGCGAGCACGGTCCCCGCACCGCGCTCGCGCAGCTCCCGGGCCGCCTCGACCGCGTCGCCGACGCTGGCGACCGGCCGGCCGACGGCCTCGGCGAGCTCCTCCCGGTTCGGCTTGACCAGGTGCGGGCCCGCGCCGACGGCGGCCAGCAGCGCCGGGCCGCTGGCGTCGACGGCGACCCGCACCCCGGCGGAGGTGAAGAACTCGCACAGCCGGGCGTAGATGTCGGCGGGCACCCCCGGCGGCAGGCTGCCGCAGGTCACCGCCCAGCTCGCGCCCTCGGCCTCGTCGAGCACGACGTCGGCGACCGCGCCCAGCTCGTCGCGCGACAGCGGCTCGCCCGGCTCGTTGAGCTTGGTGACCACGCCGTCGGGCTCCACGATCGTGACGTTCGAGCGGGTCCGCCCGGCCACCGGCACGGCGTGCACGGCGATGCCGTCGCCCTCCAGCAGCCGGACGAGCTGCTCGCCGTCCGCGCCGCCGGAGGTGACGACCGCGACCGTCGGCACCCGGTTGGCCAGCAGGGCGCGGGACACGTTCACGCCCTTGCCGCCCGGGTCGATGCGCGCGGACCTCGTCCGCGTCATCGTCCCCTTGACGAGCCGGTCGACGTCGATCGTCCGGTCCAGGCTCGGGTTCAGCGTCAGCGTGACGATCACCGTCCACCGCCTCGGCGCCGTTCGCAGCTCACTGTTGGTTCACCGCCGTTTCACGTCCGTTTCCATTTGTTTACGCCTAGATCTGTGGGAACGTCAAGAGACAGGCGTGGCCGGGCTCGAACGGCGGGCACGGCGCCGTCCGGCGCCGGCGGGTTCCGAAGTGAAGGAGGCGGCCGGACGCTCACGCGCCGGCGGGCGTGCTCAGCGGGCCGTGGCGGAAGCCGAGGCGCGCGCGAGGCCGCCCAGGACCTGCCAGGTCCTGGACTGATCGGCCGGGCCGGTGAGGCCGGTCTGGGTGAGGACGACCTCGGTCGCGCCGGCGTCGACGTAGCGCCGGACCTCGGCGGCGACGGTCTCCTCGCTGCCGGGGCGGCGCGCTCGCCGGACGCCGCGTCGGCGATGCGCCGGGATCCGTCCGTGGCGCGCGGGATCGTCCAGAGAACCTTCTCTACTTGACATGTCGGAAATACTGGTTAAATTGCCTGATCATGTTGCCGGTCCGTGAAGTACCCTGCGAGCCGCCCGCCTGGGCGCGGCCCCGGGCGATCGGGCGCCCGTGAGCGCCGATCTCGTCGAGTGGCGCCGCCTGTTCCACGCGCGCCCGGAGACGGCGTTCACCGAGCTGTGGACGTCGGCCGCGGTCGCGGCGGAGCTGCGCCGGCTCGGCCTGCGCGTGCGGACCGGGCGCGACGCGATCGATCTGTCCGGCGTCCCGGCCCTGCCCGGCCGCGACGAGCTGGACGCGGCCTTCGCCCGCGCCCGGGCGTGGGGTGCCGGCGAGGACGACCTCGCCCCCGCCCGGGACGGGCACACGGCGGTGGTCGCCGACATCGAGGGCGAGGCGCCCGGCCCCACGGTCGCGGTGCGCGTGGACATCGACGCGCTGCCGCTCAGAGAGTCTGCGGCGCCCGAGCATGTCCCAGCGCGGGACGGGTTCGCCTCGCTCGCGCCCGGGACGATGCACGCCTGCGGACACGACGGCCACATCGCGGTCGGACTCGAACTGGCGCGCCGCCTCGCGTCCGGCGGGATCGCCGGGCGGGTCCGCCTGCTGTTCCAGCCCGCCGAGGAAGGCGGGCGAGGGGCCCGCGCGATGCTCGACGCGGGCGCCCTCGCGGGCGTCGACCGGCTGTACGCGCTGCACCTGGGGCTGGGCCTGCCGGTCGGCGAGGTCGCCGCGGGCACGCACGGCTTCTTCGCCAACGCGAAGGTGCGGGCGGTCTTCACCGGGCGGCAGGCGCACGCGGCCGCCGCGCCGGAGGAGGGACGCAACGCCCTGCTCGCCGCGGCGCAGGCCGCGGTGGCGCTGCACGCGCTGCCCCGCTTCGCCTCCGCCGACACCCGGGTGAACGTCGGGGTGCTGCGCGCGGGCACCGCGCCCAACGTCGTCGCGGGACGGGCCGAGATGGCGCTCGAACTGCGCGCCTCGGACGGCGGCGCCTGCGACGAGCTGGAGCGCCGCGCCCGGCTCGTGCTGGCCGCCGCCGGGGCCGGCGGCGAGGTGGCGGTGGACGTCGAGCGGATCGGCGCGGCCACGACCGCCGTCTGCGATCCGGCCGCGGTGCGGGCGGTGGCCGACGCGGCCCGTTCGCTGGCCCCGGTGACCGCCGTGCACGAGGACCACCGCTTCGGCGCGAGCGACGACGCCACCCTGCTGATGCGGGACGTGCAGGCGCGGGGCGGGACGGCGACGTACGCGGTCGTGGGCGCCTCCAGCCCGGCGCCGCACCACAGCCCCGAGTTCGACATCGACGAGGCGTCCCTCGGCATCGCCGCCGACGTGCTGGAACGCGCCGTCCGGAGCGCGGCGGGCGGCGGCGCGTGAACGGCGAGGACGCGCCGGCGCTGCTGGTCGACCATGTCGCGATCGGCTACCGGCGGCGGGGCCGCTTCGTCCCGGCCGTGGCGGACGCGGCGTTCGAGGTGCGCCGGGGCGAGAAGATCATGCTGCTGGGCCCGTCGGGGTCGGGCAAGTCGACCGTCCTCAAGGCCGTCGCGGGCTTCCTGCGCCCCTCGTCGGGACGCGTCGTCGTGGACGGCCGGGTCGATCCCGGGCCCGGCCCGGACCGCGCCGTCGTCTTCCAGGAGTTCGACCAGCTCTTCCCCTGGCGCACGGTGCTGGGCAACGTCGTCCACGCGCTGCGCGTCACCGGGGTGGACCGTGCCACCGCGCGGCGGCGCGCCGTCGAGCACCTGCGGCTCATGGGGCTCGAGGACATGCTCGACAGCCATCCGCACCAGCTGTCCGGCGGCATGAAGCAGCGGGTGGCGATCGCCCGCGCGCTGGCCGTCGACCCGCTCATGCTGCTGATGGACGAGCCCTTCGGCGCCCTCGACGCGCAGACCCGCGGACGGCTCCAGGGCGAGCTGGCCCGGATCGTCGCGCGGACGAGGTCGACCCTGCTGTTCGTCACCCACAGCATCGACGAGGCGGTCCTGCTCGGCGACCGCGTCGTCGTCCTCGCCGGGCGGCCCTCGCACGTCGCGGAGATCGTCGACGTGTCCGCGCTCGACGGCCCGGACGCGCCCGGGTTCGCCGGCGCCCGGCACCGGCTGCGGTCCCTGCTGGCCGAGGAGGGGGAGATCCTTGACGGCGTCTACGAATAGCCCCGGCACGCTCGCCCCCTCCCCGGGGGAGGCCGAGGACGGCGGGCGGACGGCGGGTCCCTGGGGGCGCCTTCCGACCTGGCTGCGGCGCACCATCGTGTTCGCCGCGCTGATCGGGATCTGGCAGCTCTACACCTCGGCGTCCGGTGTCAGCGCGTTCGTCTTCTCCGGTCCGTGGGACGTGGCGAAGGCGCTCGCCGACGGCGTGTCCAGCGGGGACCTCGTCACCTCCACCTGGACGACCCTGCGCATGCTCGGCACCGGCATGGCCATCGGGATCGCGCTCACGGTCGTGCTGACCGTGCTGGCGGTGACCACCACGCTCGGGGACGACGTGCTCACCCTGGTCTCGTCCATGATCAACCCGCTGCCGTCGGTGGCGATCCTCCCGCTCGCCATGCTCTGGTTCGGGCTCACCGACACGGCGCTGGTCTTCGTCACGGCGAACGCGGTCCTGTGGCCGATGACCGTCAGCGTCAGCATGGGGCTGCGCACCACGCCGCCCACGCTGCTCATGGTCGGCCGCAACCTCGGGCTCGGGCGCTGGCGCCTCACCTGGGACGTGATGATGCCGGCCGCCCTGCCGCACGCCCTCGCCGGCCTGAAGACCGGCTGGGCCTTCGGCTGGCGCACCATCATCGCCGCCGAGCTGGTGTTCGGCGCGGCGGGCTCCAAGGGCGGCCTCGGCTTCTTCATCAACAACGCGCGCTACTACGCGCTGATCCCGGACGTCTTCGCCGGGCTGGTCGTGATCGCCCTCATCGGCATCGCCCTCGACCTGGTGTTCAACGTGATCGAGCGGCGGACCGTGGTCCGCTGGGGAATGAAGGAAGGCGCATCCGCATGACCTGGACCTCGGCCCCTCCCGGTGGACGGCCCCGCTACGGCCGGCGCGACGTCCTGCGCTTCGGCGCGGTGGGCGCGGGAGCGCTGGCGATGGCGTCGGCCTGCGGCGGCTCCGGCGGCTCCGGCAAGGAGATCGTCATCTCCCAGGGCTCGGGGATCAGCTATGCCGCGCTGATCATCATGCAGGCCAAGGGGTGGCTGGAGAAGGACCTGCCCGGCCGCACCATCAGCTGGCGGACCGTCAGCGGCGGCAACGCCACCCGGGACGGGCTGGTCTCGGGCAAGCTCCACCTCGGCAGCAGCGGCCTCGGCCCGTTCCTGATCGGCTGGGGCGCCGGCGTCCCGTGGAAGATCGTGTCCTCGCTCAACGACATGCCGCTCTGGCTGGTCGCCAAGGACCCGCGGCTGCGCGGCCTGCGGGACTTCCGGCCCGCCGACAAGATCGCCGCGATCGCGCCCGGCTCGATCCAGTCGGTGATGCTGCAGAAGGCCGCGCAGCAGCAGCTCGGCGACGCGCACGCGCTGGACCGCAACATCGTCTCGATGGCGCATCCGGACGCCCTGCAGGCTCTGATCGGCGGGCAGATCGCCGCGGCGTACACCTCGCCGCCGTTCCAGTTCCAGGCCGTCGAGCAGGGCGCCCGCAAGCTCGTGGACAGCTACGACCTGTTCGGCCCGCACGGCTTCAACGTCATGGTGGCGACCGAGCAGTACGCGGAGAAGAACAAGGACGTCATCGACGCCGTCCACCGCAACATCGGCAAGGCCAACCAGCTCATCGCCGCCTCTCCGGACGAGGCCGCGCAGATCCTGTCGAAGTCCGACAAGGGCAAGGTCTCTCCGGCGAAGTACAAGGAGTACCTGACCTACAAGGGCATCGAGTTCACCACCACGCCGCACGCGCTGCTGAAGATCGGTGCCTTCATGAAGGAGGTCGGCGTCGTCAAGAAGGTCCCCGGCGACTGGCGGGACGCCGTCTTCGACACCGTGAAGAAGGAGAACGGCTCCTGACCCGCGCGCGCCGCGCTGCCGCGTCCACGGGCTCGCGGCACTCCGACGGCGCGGCGCTCACGCGAGACGGCCGTCGGCCGGAAGGACCGGCGCGTCGACCGGCACGGTCTCGGGGTACTTCAAACCGGCCCCGGTGTTGAGCACGACGACGCGGTCGTCCTCACGGAGCCACCCCGAAGCGCGCAGCCTGCGGGCGGCGGCGAAGGCGGCGGCGCCCTCGGGGCAGACGAACGCCCCCTCCAGCGCGGTGACCTCGCCGAGTTCGGCCAGCAGCTCGGCGTCGGTCACGGCGACCGCCGTGCCGGAGGTCTCCTGCAGCGCGTCGAGGATGAGGAAGTCGCCGAGGGGCTTCGGGACGTTGATGCCGAACGCCACCGTGCTCGCCTTCTCCCAGGCGCGGGTCACCCGCTCGCCGTGGTCGAAGGCCTCCACGACCGGGGCGCAGCCCTCCGCCTGCACGGCCACCAGGCGCGGGAGCGGGCCGGAGATCCAGCCGAGCTCGCGCAGCTCGGTCAGGGCCTTGTGGATCCCGATCAGCCCCACGCCGCCGCCCGTCGGGTAGAGGATCGCGTCGGGCGGCGTCCAGCCGAGCTGCTCGACGATCTCCAGGCCCATGGTCTTCTTGCCCTCGATGCGGTAGGGCTCCTTGAGCGTCGAGGCGTCGAAGACCCGGCCCCCGGACGCCGCGACCAGCTCGCCGACGATCCGCCCGGCGTCGCTGATCAGGCCGTCCACCAGGTGCAGGTCGGCGCCGGACGCCGCGCACTCGCGCCGGGTGATCTCCGGGGCGTCGACCGGCATCACGACCGTGGCGGCCAGCCCGGCCCGGGCGCCGTAGAGGGCCCACGCGGCGCCGGCGTTGCCGTTGGTGGGCATCGCCAGCCGCTCGACGCCGAGCTCGGCCGCCCGCGACACCCCGACGGCCGCGCCGCGCGCCTTGAACGAGCCGGACGGGAGCAGCCCCTCGTCCTTCATCAGCAGCCCGGGCAGGCCGATGCGCTCGCCGTACCGGGGCACCGGCAGCAGCGGCGTCATCCCCTCGCCGAGGCTCACCACCGCCTCGGGGGCCGTGACGGGCAGCAGCTCGTGGTAACGCCACAGGTCGGGCGCGCGGCCGGCGACGTCCTGCGGACGCACCGCCGCGCGGACCGCCGCCAGGTCGTAGCGGGCGAGCAGCGGCTTCCCGCACTCGGGGCACAGGTTCCGCAGGGCATCGGCGCCTCGCTCGCTCCCGCACCAGCCGCACTCCAGATGGGAAAGGTGACTGAAAGCCACGCCCGCTCCTCCCGACGCCCGCCATGGACCTATTCCCACCACTCTAGTAGGAATCTGCCTTCCGGCGCTTCGCGCCCCGGCACGCCGCGGCGTCATCGGCGAATCGCCCACCTTGCCGATCTTGCCGGTCTAGGCTGGGCGGCGGGTCGGCGCCGCGAGGTCTGGAGGTCCCATGACGGACGGGGAGACGCACGAGGCGGCGCCGCACACGCCCCCGTTCGACACCAGCGTCGCGCACATCGCCCGCATCCAGGACTACTGGCTGGGCGGCAAGGACAACTACGCGCCCGACCGGGAGGCGGCGGAGCAGGCCATCGCGGCGCTGCCCGACATGGTCGCCTCGGTGCGCAACACCCGGGCGTTCCTGGCGCGCGCCGTTCGCTTCCTCGCCGCCGAGCGGGGCGTCCGGCAGTTCCTCGACATCGGCACCGGGATCCCGACGGCCGACAACACCCACGAGGTCGCGCAGGCCGCCGCCCCCGACAGCCGCGTCGTCTACGTCGACAACGACCCGACGGTGCTCGCCCACGCCCGCGCCCTGCTGACCGGCTCCCCGGCCGGCGCCACCTCCTACATCGACGCCGACATCCGCGACACCGGCACCATCCTGGACGCGGCGCGCGAGATCCTGGACTTCGGCCGGCCGGTCGCGGTGATGCTGATCGCGATCATGCAGTACGTACCGGACGAGTCCGACCCGTACGGCGTCGTCCGCACCCTGGTCGACGCGGTGCCGAGTGGCAGCTACGTGGCGATCTCGCACCCCGCCACCGACATCCAGGCCACGAGGATGGCGAACATGGCCGACCGGCTGAACGAGGCCATGGCGCAGACCATCACGCTGCGCGGCCGCGACCAGGTGGCGGCCTTCCTCGACGGCCTCGACCTCGTCGAACCCGGCCTGGTCAGGGCGCCCGAATGGCGTCCGGACGACCCCGCCCTCGCCTCCACTCCGTCCACGATGTGGAGCGGCGTCGCCCGCAAGCCCTGACAGACCACCACGGCGGACGGGTTCAGCGCCGGTCCCTTACGCGGAACCGGCGGCATTCCACGGTGCGCTTCGGCAGGGCGCGGGCCGATCAGGGTTTGCGGGCGATGCCGCCGTACCAGTTGACCTGGTCCGCCGTCGGGCGGGGGCCGTCGCCGTCGGGCCGCCACTCCGACACCAGGGTCACTCCGGGGTCCAGCACCTCCAGGCCGTCGAAGGCCAGGGCGGTGAACGCGTCGCGGGTGCGGGCCTGGGCGGGGACGCCGCCGTCGCGGTAGGCCTGCTCCAGGCCGTGCACCCCGTCCGGGTCGTGCTCGGGGGTGACGTGCGAGGCGACCAGGAAGCTGCCGGACGGCAGCGCCTCCATCAGCCGCCGGACGATCCGGCCGGGCTCCTGCTCGTCCACGATGAAGTGCAGGATCGCCACCAGCATCAACGCGACCGGCCGGTCGAGGTCCAGGGTGCCGCGGACGGCGGGATCGTCCAGGATCACCGCCGGTTCGCGCAGGTCGGCATGGACGTAGGCGGTCCTGCCCTCCGGGGTGCCGATGAGCAGCGACCGGGCGTGCGCCAGCACGATGGGGTCGTTGTCGACGTACACGACGCGGCAGGAGGGGTCCTCGGCCTGGGCGATCTCGTGGACGTTGCCGGCGCTGGGCAGGCCGGCGCCGATGTCCAGGAACTGGGTGATCCCCTGCTCGCGGACCAGGTGGCGGACGGCCCGGGCCAGGAACGACCGGTTCTCGCGGACGGCGATCCGCACCGCCTGCCAGCTGCGCGCGGCGATCTCCGCGGTGTCCCGGTCGATCTGGTAGTGGTCCTTGCCGCCCAGGTAGTAGTCGTACATCCGGGCCGAATGCGCGACGGTCGTGTCGATCCGCACTGGTTCGCCAACGGGACGGGACACTGCGCTCGGCACCTCCCACGCCTTCCGGGCACGCTCCGACACTCTGCTCTCCCTCTGACATCGCCGACGAACATGATCTTATTCGCGGGATTCCGCCGGAGTGCCGTCCGCCTCGCGGTCGGCGCTCAATCGATACGCTTTGTTAACGTAACTAATCAGTTATCCTCTCCGCCGGGCCGAGCGGAGGGGTGCGGTGGCGGACACGCGCAAGGCGGCGGGAGCGGACCGGGAGCGCATCTTCACCTTCCCGTTCGTCCTGCTCATGGCCGCCAACGGGCTGCTGCGGACCGGCATGCAGATGCTCATCGCGCTGGTCCCGCTGTACACGCTCGACCATCGGCCGGGCGCCTGGAACGGCGGTGGGGGACGGCATGGGTCCTCGCTCCGGGGATCGGGCTGCTCGTCCTCGGCCAGGCCGGCGTCTGGTGGTGCCCGAACCTGCCGGTGCTGATGCTGGCCGGCGCGGCGTACGGGCTGGGGATGGGGGCCGTCCAGCCCACGCTGAACTCGCTGGCCGTGCCGGCGGCCGGCCGGGAGCGGCGCGGGCGGGCCAACTCGACGTTCTTCATGGCGATGGACCTGTCCCAGGCCGTCGGCGCGCTGGCGCTGGGAGCCGTCGCGGGGCAGGCCGGGACGGGCTCGGTCTTCCCGGTCGCCGCCGCCCTCACCGGCACGTCGCTCGCGGTGTACCTCGCGTTCCTGGCCCGCGGCCGCCTGGCGTGGCGTCACCCCGCCGACCAGCATCATTGTCTAACAATTTTCTGCACGGCCCCTGAGTGTTGACTGACCATCTCGGCATCTTCCTGGCGAATCCTTGCCGTCGAATGTCTGTCGTGTTACGTTCCCGGCATCGCTTGTCGGACAATCCGGCTGGGGTCAGGGAGGGAACGATGTCGAGCCATCCACCCGCGGAGGCCCTCCGCTTCGAGAACGTCACGCTGCGGTTCCCCGGGACGCACCGGCCGGCGATCGAGGACGTGTCGCTCCGGGTCGGGCGCGGCAGGTTCGTCGCCGTGATCGGGCCGTCCGGCTGCGGCAAGAGCACGATCCTCAACCTGGCCGCGGGGCTGCTGGCCCCGACCGCGGGCGAGGTGCACTTCGCCGGCGAGCCCGTCAGCGGCGTGAACTCCGCGGCGGCGTACGTCACCCAGCAGGCCAACCTGCTCCCGTGGCTGAGCGTGCGGGCCAACATCGGGCTCGCGCTGAAGTTCCGCAAGGTGCCCAAGGACGAGCGCGACGCGCGCATCGACCACTGGGTGAAGCTGGTCGGGCTCACCGGCTTCGAGGACCACTACCCGCGCGAGCTGTCCGGCGGCATGCAGAAGCGCGTCTCCATCGCCCGGGCGCTCATCTACGACCCGTCCATCGTGCTGATGGACGAGCCGTTCGGCCCGCTGGACGCCATCACCCGGCTGAAGCTCCAGCAGGACCTGCTCAACCTCTGGGAGGAGCAGAACGGCACGCTCGTCTTCGTCACCCACGACCTCAACGAGGCGCTGTACCTCGCCGACGAGGTCGTCGTCATGTCCAGCGGCCCGGGCACCGTCCGGCGGGTCCTGGAGGTGCCGTTCGAGCGGCCCCGCACCATCGGCTCCCTGGTGGAGTCGCCCGAGTTCGCGGAGCTCTACAACGACCTGTGGAGCCTCTTCAAGTCCGAGCTGCAGATGTCTGACGCCACCGCGTAGAGACCGAGGTTCAACGTTGATATCGATCACCGAGACGATCGCCGTCCCGAGCCCGCGGACACGGGTGTGGGAGGTGGTCTCCAGTCCCGCCGACGTCGTGTCCTGCATCGCGGGCGCGGAGCTGGGCGAGGAGCACGAGGACGGCTCCTTCGACGGGACGCTCGTCGTCAAGTTCGGTGCCGTCCGGGTCAGGTTCGGCGCGCGGGTGCACCTGGAGCTCGACGAGGACGGGTACGCGGGGCGGCTCACCGCCCGCGGCAAGGACGGCCAGGCGGCGACCCGCTTCACCGCCGAGGCGGCCTTCCGCGTCGTCGAGGACGGGACCGGCTCGAAGGTCGCCATGGACGGCGAGATCACGCTGACCGGCAAGCTCACCTCGCTGATCGAGGCGGGCGCCGGGGTGGTGGTCTCCCGCATGACCAAGGACTTCTCGGCGCGGCTGGTCGAGCTGTGCGCCGGCCCCGCCGAACCGGCGGCACCGGGGGCGGAGACGGCGCCGGCCGCGCGGCCGGAACCGGCGGCGCCCGCCACTCTCGTCGCCCGCATCCGCGCCTGGTGGGCGGCGCTGTGGAGCAGGCGTTCGGAACGCACCAGTCAAGGAGGTACGGCGTGACCAGGCTCAACGGGGTCATCCGGGCACTGGAGGCGGGGGAGCACGCGTTCGCGTCCTTCGCGCCGCCGGACCCGGCGGCCGCCCTGGAGTTCAGCACCGCGAAGTACGACGGGCTGGTCTTCGAGATGGAGCACAAGCCCTGGGACGCCGTCGGCCTCAAGGACAGCCTCCAGTACCTGCTCAACCGCAGGCAGATCGCGACCGCGGGCGACATCACCCCGGCGGTGACCCCGCTGGTGCGGATCCCGGTCAACGGTGCGGAGAAGGGCCAGTGGCACGCCAAGCAGGCCCTCGACCTCGGCGCCTACGGCATCGTGTGGCCGCACGTCTCCACGGTGGAGGAGGCGTACAACGCCGTCGCCGCCTGCCGCTACCCGCGGCTGCCGGACGCGGACCGCTACGAGCCCGCGGGCGTGCGCGGCGACAGCCCGGCGGCCGCGGCCCGCTACTGGGGCCTGACCAACGACGAGTACTACGCCAGGAGCGGGGTGTGGCCGCTCGACCCGGACGGCGAGATCCTCGTCGCGCTCATGATCGAGGACCGGCTCGGCATCGAGAACCTGCCCGCCATCCTCGACCGGGTGCCCGGCATCGGGCTCGTGATCATCGGTGAGGGCGACATGAGCCAGGAGCTCGGCATCCCCCGCCAGTACGAGCACCCCAGGCTCCTCGAGTGCAAGCGCCGCATTCTCGAGATCTGCGGCGAGCGCGGCGTCGCCGTCGGCCACCCGCACGTGACGGCCGGGAACGTCGAGCAGGTCGTCAAGGACGGCTACCGCTTCCTGATGACCATGCCCGTGCGCTCGTACCCGGGGCTCGACCGGGGCCGCGAGCTGACCGGCCGCGCCTGAGGAGGACCGCAATGATCATCGACTGCCACGGCCACTTCACCACGGCGCCGAAGGCCCTCGGCGCCTGGCGCGAGCGGCAGATCGCGGCGCTGCGCGAAGGCCGCCGGGTGAGCCCGGACGAGCTGGAGATCACCGACGGCGAGATCCGCGCCGCCATCGAGAACGGGCAGCTCAAGCTGCAGATCGAGCGCGGCACCGACCTCACGGTCTTCTCGCCGGGCGCGGGCAAGATGGCCCACCACTACGGCGACGAGCGCACCAGCCTCGACTGGTCGAGGGTCGCCAACGACCTGATCGCCCGCGTCTGCGGGCTGTTCCCGGACCGGTTCGCCGGCGCGTGCCAGCTCCCGCAGTCGCCCGGGGACGCGCTGGAGACGTCGGTCCGCAACTCGGTCGAGGAGCTGGAGCGCTGCGTCGAGGAGCTCGGGTTCGTCGGCTGCCTGCTCAACCCCGATCCGTCGGACGGCTACTACCAGGCGCCGCCGCTGACCGACAAGGTCTACTACCCGCTCTACGAGAAGATGGTCGAGCTGGACGTCCCCGCGATGATCCACGTGGCGATGTCCCGCAACGACGCCCTGCAGGGCACCTGCGCGCACTACCTCGCCGGCGACACCGCCGCGTTCATGCAGCTGTGCACGTCCGAGCTGTTCAAGGACTTCCCCGGGCTGCGCTTCGTGATCCCGCACGGCGGCGGCGCGGTGCCCTACCACTGGGGCCGCTACCGGGGGTTCATGCAGGACAAGGGCCTGCCGCCGCTGGAGGAGGCGGTGCTCGGCAACGTCTTCTTTGACACCTGCGTGTACCACCGCCGCGGGCTGGAACTGCTCCTCGACGTGATCCCGGCGGGGAACGTGCTGTTCGCCTCGGAGATGATCGGCGCCGTCCGCGGCGTCGACCCCGAGACCGGCCGCAACTTCGACGACGTCAGGTTCCTGCTCGACGGCATCGACATGACCGGCGAGGACCGCGCCGCGGTGTACGGCGGCAACGCCCTGCGCGTCTTCCCCCGGCTGGAGTCCAGGAGGGTGACCGAGTGAAGGCCTATGAGGCCATGGCCGAGGCGTTCGTCAAGGAAGGCACGACCGACGTCTTCGGCATGATGGGCGACGCCAACATGCACTGGATGGACGCGCTCGCCGAGCGCGGCGTGCGCCTGTACGAGGTGCGGCACGAGGGCTCCGGCCTCGGCATGGCCGACGGCTGGGCGCGCGCGGCGGGACGGCCGGGCGTCGTCACCACCACCAGCGGCCCCGGCGTCTCCCAGCTCGCCACGTCCATGCTGTGCGCGAGCCGGGCGGGCACGCCGCTGGTCGCGTTCTGCGGCGAGACGGCGTGGGGCGACGAGGGCGCCGTGCAGTACCTCGACCAGCGCCGGTTCGCCGCCGCGATCGAGTGCGGGTTCGTGCACCTGTCGAAGGCCGACCAGGCCGAGGAGGCGGTGCAGCGGGCCTTCTACCTGGCCCGTACCGAGAACCGGCCGATCATGCTGAGCGCCCCGTTCGACGTGCAGACCCAGGACTTCGAGCCCGGCGACTACGTCCCGTCGCACGAGCTGCTCCCGCGAGGCCGGACGCTGCCGGACCCGTCCCGCATCGAAGCGGCCCGCGAGCTGATCGAGGGCAGCAAGCGGATCGTCATCATCGCCGGACGCGGCGCCCGCCGCGCCGGAGCCGGCGAGGAGATCCTCGAGCTCCAGGCCAGGACCGGCGCGCTGCTGGCCACGACGCTCCAGGCGAAGAACTGGCTGTGCGACCGCACCGAGTTCCACGTCGGGCTGTCCGGACTGTTCGGCAGCAAGCCCGCGCAGGAGCTGCTCCAGGAGGCCGACTGCGTGATCGCGGTCGGCGCGAGCCTGAACCACTACACGACCGAGCACGGCTACCTGTATCCCGAGGCCCGCTACGTGCAGATCGACTCGGCGCCGAACGTGGTCATGGGCAACGGCCGGGTCGCCGACTGCTACGTCCAGGCGGACGCGGTCACCGCGCTCACCGAGCTGAACCAGGTGCTCGCCGGGACCCGCATCGAGGGCTTCCACACCGACGAGACCCGGAGCCGGCTGACCGACTGGCTCGAGGCGCCGGTCGACTACGTCCACGAGCCGGGGCGGATCGACCCGCGCGAGGCGATCAAGGTGCTCGACGCGGCGATGCCCCCCGAGTTCGACCTGGTGCTCGGCAGCGGCCACCAGACCGACTTCGGCACGATGCTGTTCCAGCGGTCCCGGCAGGTCACCTCCAACTACGGCATGTTCGGCGCGATCGGGCAGGCCCCGCTGCTGACCATCGGCCAGATCGTCGCGACCGGACGGCCCGCGTTCGTGGTCGAGGGCGACGCGAGCTTCCTGATGCACCTGCCGGAGTTCGAGACCGCCTGCCGCTACGGCCTGCCGCTGCTCGTCGTCGTCATGAACGACGAGGGCCTCGGCGCCGAGTACCACAAGCTGGGCGCCAAGGGCCTCACCCAGGACCTGGCGATCATCCCGAACCCCGAGCTGGGCGGGGTCGCGCGGGCTCTCGGCGGCGGCGGCGCCACCGTCCGGAGCGCGGCCGAACTGCAGGCCGCCGTCGCCGAGTACGTCGCGGACCCGCGCCCGTTCGTCATCGACGTCCGCATCACGCGCGAGGTGCTGAGCGTCCCCTACCGGCGCCTGTGGTACGGGGAGGACGTCTGATGAAGGTCGTCCTCGGCGACTACCCGCACAGCCGCGCCGTCAAAGAGCTGCCCGGCCACGAGTTCATCGAGTTCGAGCCGCTGCCGCCGGCGTTCGCCCGGATGGTCCGGAGCCTGGAGTTCGACGTCTGCGAGATGGCCCTCGCGACCTACCTCCTGGCCAGGGACCACGGCGTGCCGATCACGCTGCTGCCGGTCGTCATGGTCGGCGGCGCGCACCACCGCTCGCTGACCCGCCTCCCGGACGCGGCGCCGCTCGCGCCGGGCGACCTGCGGGGCCGCCGCGTCGGCGTCCGCTCCTACAGCCAGACCACCGGCCTGTGGGTGCGCGGATTCCTGCGCGAGGAGTACGGCGTGGAGGCGGCGGACGTCACCTGGGTCACCACCGAGGAACCGCACGTCGCGCAGTACACCGAACCCCCGTTCGTCGAGCGGTCGGACGCGGGGAAGGTCGCGGACCTGCTGGAGTCGGGCGACGTGGCGGCGGCCGTCCTCGGTCCGCGCGCCATGGGCGGCCAGGGCGAGGGCCTCGTCCCGCTGATCGGCGACGCCGAGGCGGCGGGCCGCGCCTGGGCGGAACGCCACGGCACCGTCCCGGTCAACCACGTCGTCGTCGTCCGGAACGCCGCGCTGGACGAGGACCCGGAGCAGGTGGACGCCCTGTACGCGGCGCTGAAGGCGGCGACCGCAGGCGCGGAGCCCCCGGTGGCGGCCGGGTGGAGCGAGCCGCTCGCGAAGGCCCTGGAGATCGGCGGCCGGTACGCCCTCGAACAGGACCTCGTCCGCACGCGGGTCGACGTCGCCGAGATCGAGAGGGGAGCGGCCCGATGGTCGGCATGAGGCACCGCACCGGCGCGTACACCCGCGAGCCGGACGAGTGGACGCCCGAGCTGCTGGCGAAGGTGGCGTGGCGCCGCGAGGCCGCCGCCGAGCCGTTCCGCGGCGTGGCGACGTCCGAGGGGATCCAGCGCGGCCTGTTCCCGCTGCGCGAGACCGGTCTCGACGTGGAGCCGCAGCGCAAGGCCGCCGAGGACTACCTCGCCCTGCTCACGCCCAAGGAGCTGGCCGAGGGCCGGTTCGCGATGGACGACGTGACGTGGCGGCACTGGGCGAACGGCGCCCGCTACTTCCTGCGGCACGGGCTGTGCATGGAGGACATGGACGAGCCCAGGCGCCGCGCCATCATGGCGATCCTGCGCCGCAGCCTCAGCCCGTACGGCTACCAGCAGGTCGTCGACCTGATGCACCTGAACCTCACCGTCGGCGAGCTGCGCGGCGAGGAGCACCTGCTCAACGAGTGGATGTACTGGTTCAGCGTCTACGGCGAGCCGGAGAGCGGCGGCCCGTGGGGCTGGCAGCTCGACGGCCACCACGTGAACGTCAACTGCGTCTTCGTCGGCGACCAGATGGTGCTGACCCCGACGTTCCTCGGCGCCGAGCCGGTGATCGCCAAGGGCGGGAAGTACGCCGGGACCTCCGCGTTCCGCCGCGAGGAGGCCATCGGCCGCGCGCTGTTCACCGGCCTCACCGGCGAACAGCAGGACCGGGCCGTCATCGCCGACGAGCTGCCGAGCGACCTGTACGCCGGGGCGTTCCGCGACAACTGGGAGATGGACTACGCGGGCCTGCCCTTCGGCGACCTGACCATCGAGCAGCGCGAGAAGGCCGTCGACCTCCTCGACCTCTACGTCGGCCGGGCGGGGGAAGGGCACGCCGAGCTGCGGATGGCCGAGGTCCTCGAACACGAGACCTTCTTCGGATGGGCCGGCGACCCCGCCGACGTCTTCTACTACCGCCTGCACAGCCCCGTGCTCCTCGTCGAGTTCGAGCACCAGTGGGGCGTGATGTTCGACAACGACGAGCCGATGCGGCACCACATCCACACCATCGTGCGCACCCCGAACGGCAACGACTACGGCGCCGACCTGCTGCGGCAGCACCGCGAGCGGTTCCACCGGCACTGAGCGCCTCACAGAGCATGAAGGGCATTTGATGAAACTGGTCATCGGACGGGACGACCTGGCGCGAGCCGCGGTCGAGGCCACCGGCGCGGAGCGGCTCGCCGTGAAGCCGGTCCACAAGGCGTCCAAGAGCTTCGTGAACGACCAGGCGGTGGACCTGGCCGAGCTGGCGATCGTGACGCTGCTCCAGGCCGTCGCGCACGGCCGGCCGGTCGTGCTGCTGCCGGTCACGGCGCTGGGCCGCTACCAGCACCAGACGCTGGTGACGATGGGCGCGCTGACGGTCGGCGACATCGAGGGCCGCAGCGCCGGGGTCCGGTCGTGGAGCCAGACCACCGGCGTGTGGATGCGCGGCTTCCTGACCGAGCAGTACGGCGTCGACCTGCGCAAGGTCGCCTGGACGACCTACGAGGGCGCGCACGTCGACGGCGCGCGCGACCCGGACTTCGTGGCGCGGGCGCCGGAGGGCGCCAAGCTCCAGGCCGACTTCCTCGGCGGACGCCTCGACTTCGGGATCATGGGCAACGAGCTGCCCGACGACGACCGTATCCGCACCGCGATCCCGGGCGCCCGCGAGGCCGCCGCCGAGTGGTCGCGGGCCAACGGCTTCGCCCCGGTGAACCACGTGCTCGGCGTGACCGAGCAGGCGGCGCGCGAGCACTCCGGGGCCGTGTGCGCGGCCTACGACGCGATGCGCGAGGTCATCGCGTCCCTCCCGCGCGGCGGCGAGCCGGTCGACCTGAACCCCGTCGGTTTCGCCGCGCTGCGCGGCGCGGTCTCGCGAGCGGCGGCGTACGCGCTGGACCAGGGCGTGCTGCCGCGGCCCGTCGAGTTCGACGAGCTGGTGGACGCGTCCTGCGCCGCCCTCGGCGTGCCCGCCTCCCGGCTCGGCGGCTGACCTCCCCCTTTCTCTCCTGGAGTACTGCGAATGAACAAGCTGACGGTCGCGTTCGGCGACTACCCGCAGGCGAGCGGCCTCGACGTCGACGGCTACGAGGTCGAACCGGTCGAGGTGCGCCCGATCATCGGCGCCTACCGGCGGATGATCCGCGACCTGGAGTTCGACGTGTGCGAGCTGGCGCCCGTGTCGTACCTGATGGCGGTGCAGGCCGGCGTGCCGCTCACCGCCGTCCCGGTGTTCCTGAACCGGCGCTTCCACCACGGCGACGTGCGGTGCGCCGCGGACAGCGGCGTCCGCGTGCCGCGCGACCTGGAGGGCCGCCGCGTCGGCGTCCGCGCCTACACGGTGAGCACCGGGGTGTGGGTGCGCGGCATCCTCGCCGAGGAGTACGGCGTGAACGTCGGCGCGATCACCTGGGTGGTCGACGACGAGGACCACGTCGAGGGCCGCGCCCCCGCCAACGTGGAGCGGGTCGCCGACGGCCGGTCGCTCGGCGAGCTGCTGCAGGCCGGCGAGATCGACGCCGCGTTCTCCGGCAACGCCGGCACCGGCCGCGCCGGCGCCCCCCGCGCGGGCTGGACCGCCACCGCCGAACCCGGGAGCGTGTCCGGCGGCCCGTACCCGCTGTTCCCCGACGCCGGCGTCCTCGGCGTCGACCACTACGTCCGCACCGGGATCTACCCGCTGCACTCGGTCGTCGCGCTGCGCGCCGAACTCGTCGAGCAGGACCCGGAGCTGCCCACCAGGCTCTACGCCGCGCTCGCCGGCGCCAAGCGCCGCCAGGTCGCCGCCGACCCCGGCTGGACGGAGCAGAAGCGCTTCGCCGAGCAGGCCCGGCAGATCGGCGGCGACCCGGTGCCGTACGGCATCGCCCGCAACGAGCCGACACTCGCCGCGCTCGTCCGCTACTCGCGCGAGCAGGGCCTGCTCGACGCCGGCTTCCCCGCCGACCCGAAGGCGCTCTTCGCCGCCGGCGACTACCCGGACGCCTGACCCCGCCGCCCGACCCGACAGGAGACATCACCGTGGACGTCGTCGACGCGCACTGCCACATCATCTCCGCCGACCCGGACGCCTACCCCAGGGCGCCGCTCGGCGGCAAGCAGTCCGGCTGGGCCGCGACCCGGCCGGTCACCGCCGAGGGCATGCTCGCCCGCATGGACGAGACCGGCATCGCCCAGTCCGTCCTCGTGCAGGCCACCACGAACTACGGCTACGACAACTCGTACGTGATCGACAGCGCGCGCGGGGAACCGGGGCGGTTCGTCGCGGTCGGCACCTTCGACCCGCTGCGGCCCGACGCCGCCGCGGCGCTGGAGGAGGCCGTCGGCGAGGGCGGGCTGTCGGGCGTGCGGCTGTTCACCACCGGCAGCACGATGCGGACCCAGGGCGAGTGGTTCGCCGCCCCCGAGTCGCATGCGTTCTGGAAGCAGGCGCAGGCGCTGGACGTGCCGGTCTGCCTGCAGATGCGGCTCGGCCCGGCGACCGCGCAGGCCGAGGAGGTCCTCGACCGCTTCCCCGGCGTCCGGGTGCTGCTCGACCACATCGGCTACCCCGACATCGCCGCGTCCCCGGCGGAGGCGGGCAAGGAGGTCGCCGCGCTGGCGCGGCACGAGCGCCTCCACCTGAAGCTGACGCACCGCAACCTGGAGCGGCTGGCGGACGCGGGGGAGCGGGCCGCCGACTTCCTGGAGCCGGTCGTCGCCGCGTTCGGCGCGGGCCGGATCGCCTGGGGGTCGAACCTCCCGGCCGCCGAGCAGTCGCTGCCGGAGCTGCTGCGGCTCGCCGAGGACGTCCTCGCGCCGCTGCCCGAGCACGATCGCGCAGAGATCTTCGCCGGCACGGCGCGCCGCCTGTACCCCGGGCTCGGCAAGGCCGATCAATAGCGGGCGGTATCGGACCGGCCCCGGCCGGCAGGCGGAGACGAACGGGTGATCATGATGGATTCCAGCGAGTACGACGACGTGGCCGAGCCGGGCCGCAACTCCCGGACCCGGCAGGACCAGGCCTACGAGGGCCTGCGCTCGCTGCTGCTGTCCGGCAGCATCGAACCGGACACGCGGCTGACCGAGGCCGACCTGACCAGGATGTTCAACGTCTCGCGCAGCACGATGCGGGCGGTGCTGGTCCGGCTGGTGCAGGAGGGCTTCGTCACCAGCGAGGTCAACCGCGGCGTCCGCACCCGCAGCTTCACCGTCGAGGAGGCCCTCGACATCCTCGAGGCGCGCGAGACGCTGGAGTCCGCGCTCGCCGGCAAGGCCGCCGAGCGGGCCACCGACGAGGAGATCGAGGCGCTGCGCCGCATCCTCGACGAGATGGTCGACTGCAAGGCGCGCGGCGACCAGGCGGCCTACTCGCAGTGCAACCGCCGGTTCCACCAGCAGGTGAAGGAGGCCGCCCACCAGCGGACGCTGGCCAGGGCGTACGACACCCTGCTCTACCCGCTCGTCATGCGGCAGTACCGCAACCTCTCCGCGCGGCATCCGCGCGGCGGGTCGCTGGAGGAGCACCAGGCGATCCTCATGGCGATCGTCACCCGCAACCCGGACGCGGCCGTCGCCGCGATGCGCCACCACGTGGCCTCCGCCCGCCGCGCCCTGCTGCTCCAGACCGGCGAATCCACATCCGAGCAGAACACCGATCGGGAAACGACGTGATGCGACAACCGGTGGCGACCGAGGCGGGGCTCGTGGAGGGGATCCCGAGCCGGGACCGGTCGGTGACCGTCTTCCGCGGCATCCCCTACGCCGCCCCGCCGGTCGGCGGCCTGCGCTGGCGGCCGCCGCGCCCGCCCGAGCCGTGGGAGGGCGTCCGCACGGCGGGCGCGTTCGGCCCGATCTGCCCGCAGCCGCCGAGCAGCGAGCTGGCCGGCCTCGACCTCCCGATGAGCGAGGACTGCCTCACCCTCAACGTGTGGACGGGCGCCGCGTCCCCCGGTGAGCGGCGCCCGGTGCTCGTGTGGATCCACGGCGGCGGCTTCCGGCTCGGCACCGGCGCCGACCCCCGCCACGACGGCGCCAACCTCGCCCGCAAGGGCCTGGTCGTCGTCACCTTCAACTACCGGCTCGGCGCGTTCGGGTTCCTCGCCACCGCCGAGCTCAGCGCGGAGTCCCCGCACGGCGCGTCCGGCAACTACGGGCTGCTCGACTGCATCGCCGTCCTGCACTGGGTGCGGCGCAACATCGCCGCGTTCGGCGGCGATCCGGACCGGGTGACGATCGCCGGGCAGTCGGCCGGAGCCGGGACGGTCAACTTCCTCGCGATGTCCCCCCTGGCCGCGGGCCTGTTCCGGCGCGCGATCGCGCAGAGCCACGCCCGCCACTCCCGCGACCCCGAGCTGCGCTACCTCTCCACGTCGTACCGGCTGCCGCACGACGCGGAGCAGGCGGGCGCCGCCTTCGCCAAGGAGCGCGGCACCAGGACGCTCGCCAAGCTGCGCGAGCTGCCGTGGCAGAAGCTGATGGGCGGCGCCGCCGTCGACACGGCCGTGCACACCGGCGGCTCCGGCAAGCCGCCGCTGTTCCGCCCGGTCGTGGACGGCTGGGTGCTCCCCGCCGGCTACGCCGAGACCTACGCGGCGGGCCTGCAGAACGACGTCGACTACCTCGCCGGGAACAACCTCGACGAGACCGGCGCCGTGCCGGACGACATGTACGAGGCGTACCGGTCGGAGAGCCCGCGCAGCCGGCGCCCCGGGATGCCGGCGGTGTACGTCACCCTGGACGGCTTCGTCGCCGCGGCGCACGAGAAGTTCGGCCCCATGGCCGAGGAGTTCCTCGCGCTCTACCCGGCCGCGACCGACCGGGAGGCGCTGCGGGCCAGCAGCGCGGCTATCCGCGACAACGCCCGCGTCTCCACCTGCCTGTGGGCGGCGGAGTGGTCGCGGCACACGACCCGGCCCGTCCGCACCTACTTCTGGACGCACCGGTCCGCCGCGCAGGGCCGCAACTTCCGGCGCGCCTCGCACGGCTCCGAGATCGACTTCGTCTTCGGCAACCTCGCCCCGCAGGACGCCGAGTGGACGGCCGAGGACCGCGAGGTCGCGGAGACCATGTCGGCCTACTGGGCGAACTTCGTCGCCTCGGGCGACCCGAACGGCCCCGGACTCCCGCACTGGCCCGCCTGCACGGCGGAGGCGGAGGCGGTGATGGAGGTCGGCGGCGGGTTCGGGCCGATCCCGGTCGCCGACCCGCCCCGGCTCGCGTTCTGGAAGCGGTTCTTCCAGGCCCAGGAGCCCTGGTGAGACCGCACCGGCCGGCCGCCGCGGGCGCGGCGGCCGGACCCGACCGGACCGACACGACGACGGGCGCCCGCAGTGACGCCGCCGGACACGGATGAGGAGGAGCGGATCATGGTAACCGCGACCAGAAGTGCGGAACGCGCGACCGAGGCGGCGGCCGGGCCCCGGCGGCAGGGCGAGCGGTGGCGGGGCACGGCCGCCGTGGTGCTGCTGCGGGTCGCCGTGATCGTCCTCGCCGGCGTGCTCTGGCAGGTGCTGAGCGGGCCCGTCCTGCCGGAGTACGCGGTCAGCAAGCCGACGGACGTCGTCGACGCCCTCTGGACGTACCTGCAGTCCGCGCAGGGCTGGGCCGACATCAAGACGACGTCGATCGAGATCCTCGCGGGCTTCGGCATCGGGGTGGCGCTCGGCACGGCGGCGGGCCTGCTGCTCGGCTCCTTCCGGCTCGCCGGGCAGGTGCTGGAGCCGCTGATCGCCGCGGTCAACGGCATCCCCAAGATCGCGCTGGCGCCGCTGTTCCTGCTGTTCTTCGGCATCGGAATCTGGTCCAAGATCGCCATCGCGGTGACCGGCGTGGCGTTCGTGGTCTTCTACAACATCTACCTCGGCCTGCGGCTGCGGCAGCGCGAGCTCGTGGAGATCGTCCAGGTGATGGGCGGGCGCCGGCACCACGTGCTCGGCTACGTCACGGTCCCGACGCTGGCGGCGCCGTTCTTCGCGGCGCTGAAGACCAGCGGGCCGCTCGCCATCCTCGGCGTTATCGGCGCCGAGTTCATCGCGTCCGCGGAAGGGGTCGGCCACGAGCTGTTCGTGGCCGCGAGCAACCTGGACGCCCCGAACGAGTTCGCCGGCCTCATCGTCCTCGTGGTCATGACGCTGATCCTCAACGGGATCCTGAGCCGGCTGGACGCGTACGCGCTGAAGCGGCTCGGCCTCGCCGGTCGCCGGCGGCGCAAGGGCTGAGCCCGCCACCACCCGCGAACGGGCCGTCCGGGCGGCGGCCCCTCGCACCCACCCCACCATCGCCTTTTCGCGGCCCCGGGCCGCGGCTGGGAGTCCCGTCATGCCCGATTCACATCCGTCCCGCCGGACCGTCCTCGGCGCGGCGGCCGCGGCCGCCGCGGCGCCCCTGCTGGCCGGCGTCCCGGCCGCCCGCGCCGCCGCCCGCCGCGGCGACCTGCTGTTCGTCAGCCCGTGGAAGGGAACGCAGATCTACGGCGCCCGCTTCGACGCGGGCAGCGGCGCGCTGACCTCGCTCGGCCCGGTCGGCGACGCCCCGTCCAACTGGACCGCGCCGCATCCGGCGAAGCCGCTGCTGTACGTCGGCAGCAGCGAGGACGGCGGCATCGTCCACACCTACGCGGTCGACCGGGCCACCGGCGCCCTCACCCGCACGGGGACCCCCGTCCGCACCGACGGGGGCGGCACGGCCGGCGGCGGCATCTCCTACCTCGGCGTGGACCGGCCGTCGCGCACGCTGCTGGTCGCCAACTTCGAGGCCGGTCTCGCCGCGTCGCTGCCGCTGGCGAAGGGCCTGCCGGGGACGCCGGCGTCGGTGGTCGCGGACACCGGCAGCGGACCGAACCCCAGGCAGAACGGCCCCCACGTCCACCACGTGACGATCGACCCGAGCGGACGCCGCGCCCTGGTGGCCGACTTCGGCGCCGACCGGGTCTTCGTCCGCGGCTTCGACCGCTCGACGGGCGCCATCACGCCGGGCAGCGGGGCGTACGCGTCCGCCCCGGGGTCCGGCCCGCGCCGCATCCTGTTCCACCCGCGCGGCCGGACGGCCTACGTCCTGAACGAGCTGTCGGGCGACCTGGAGACCCTCGGCTGGCACGACGGCACCCTGACGCCGCGGCAGCGCCTGGCGCTCGACTCCGGCGCCTTCACCGGCGCCAAGAGCGGCGCCGAACTCGCGCTGAGCGGCGACGGACGCTTCGTGTACGCCTCCAGCCGCGGCGAGAACGTCCTGGTGGTGTTCGCCGCCGACGGGCGGACGGGCCTGCTGAGGCTCGTCCAGCGCGTCCCCAGCGGCGGGCTCAAGCCCTGGAGCTTCACCCTGCACCGCGGCGGCGGCTGGCTCCTCGCCGCCAACCAGGCGAGCGACACCGTCACCGTCTTCGCCGTGGACCGGCGCAAGGGCACCCTCAGCGCCGCCGGCGCCCCGGTCCCCTTCCCCGCCCCCGCGTGCCTCACGTTCTTCGACCGATGACCCAGACCCCGCGCAGGCCCGACGTCACTACTCCACCCCGAACCCGGTGACAGGAGATCCCCATGACACACCGCACCACCGTTACCGGCCCCGCCGGCGGCTCGCCCGGCGGCGGGCGCCGCATCCGGGCCCTCGCGCCCGCGGCCGCCCTGGTGCTCGGCTCGGCGCTGCTGACCGCGTGCGGCGGCTCCTCCGGCTCCGGCGGGTCGACCACGGTCACGGTCGGCAGCAACGGCAACATCTTCGACATGCCGCTGAAGCTGGCGGACTCCGCCGGCTACTTCCGCAAGCAGGGCCTGAAGGTCAAGTTCGTCACCACGACCGCGTCCACCGGGACCTCCGCGCTGCAGTCCGGCTCCGTCCAGTTCCTCAACAACAGCCCCACCGGCTTCACCTCCGCGCTCGCCAAGAAGGTCCCGGAGGTCGCGATCGCCGTGTCCGGCCTCGGGAACCCCCTCGGGCTCGTCGTGAGCAAGAAGTTCGCCGGCGCGCACAAGCTGACCGCCGCGAGCCCGGCGGCGCAGGTGGCGCAGGCCCTCGCCGGCTCCAAGGGCGGCGTCAGCTCCGCCAACACCAAGGCCGAGGCCGGCCTGTTCCTCAAGGCGAACGGCGTCGACCCCGGCTCGGTGAAGTGGGTGACGCTGCCGAGCGCGTCCGCGGACAAGGCCGCGCTCAGCAGCGGCCAGATCGACTGGTTCATCACCTCCGAGCCGATCCCCCTCCAGGTCCAGAACGAGGGCGACGGCATCGTGGTGGCCGACCCGCAGAAGGCGCCCATGTGGGCCGCCGCCCAGGCGGGCTACGGCGAGGTCGTCGTCGCGACCAAGTCCTACTTGTCGGGGCACGCGAGCGCCGCGAAGAAGTTCGTCGCGGCCGTCCAGGAGGCGAACAACTACCTGGCGACCCACCCGGGCGACCCGACCGTGATGAACGTGGCGCGGCAGGTGCAGAAGGGCATCCCGGACGCGGTGCTGAAGAGCAGCGTCACGCTCGTCGAGTGGCCGAAGAGCGGCGCGATGGACGAGGCCGGCTGGACCAAGACGCTGGCCTTCGTCAACTCGCTCGGGGCGCTTCCCGACGGGGCGAAGGTCACCACGGAGAACTGGACCAACAAGTACCTGCCGGCCGGCGGCCAGTCATGACGACGTCAACCCGAAAGGACCCGGTGATGAACACCAGCATGAGGCGCAGGGCGTTCCTGGCGGCGGGCGCGGCGACGGTCGGCGCGACGCTGCTGCCCGAGCCGTTCTCCGTGGCGGCGGCCGCGGCGGGCAAGAAGGGCGTGATGCTGATGAACCGCATCGGCCCCTCGTCCTCGGACCTGTACATCTCCGACAGCGACGGCACGAACGAGCGCAAGCTGCTGGCGAGCCCGGGGTTCGACTACAACGCGGCGGTCTCCGCCGACGGCCGCTCCGTCGTGTTCACCTCGGAACGGACGGGCGACGGCAACTCCTGCCTGTACCGCGCCCGGATCGACGGCACGGGCGTCCAGCCCCTGGTGGTCAGCGGGGCCATGAACGACGGGGGCGTGCTGTCGCCGGACGGCACGAAGCTGGCCTTCGTCTCCACCCGCGGCGACCGCAAAGCCCAGATCTGGGTGCTGGACCTGCGCACCGGCGCGCTGCGCTGCCTGACCAACGGGCCGGGCGTCGCCGGCGACCCGGCCCTGCCCGACGGGCACTTCCGCCCGGCCTGGTCGCCCGACGGCCGGTGGATCGCGTTCTCCAGCGACCGCGACACGGCCTGGCGCGGGCATGACGACGGCCGCGGCTGGGAGCACACGCAGGAGCTCAGCATCTACGTCATCCGGCCGGACGGCAGCGGCTTCCGCCAGGTCGCGTCCAAGCCGGGCTACTGCCTCGGCTCGCCGAAGTGGTCGCCGGACGGCGCCCGGATCGTGTTCTACGAGATCACGACCGAGGGCACCTGGCTCGCGCACCGCCCGGAGGGCATCGGGAAGGTCGAGTCGCAGATCGTCTCGGTCGACGTCGCGACCGGCGCGCGCGTCGAGCACACCTCCGGCCCCAACCTGAAGGTGTCGCCCCAGTACGTGACCGCCACCGAGATCGGGTACCTCGTCAAGGGCGGCGCCGACGAGGGCCTGGCCTACACGGGCGGGACCCTCCCGGCGGTGAAGCGGGCGCTGCGCTCGCCGGTGTGGACGCCGGACGGCAAGTCGGTGATCTACCAGAAGGTCGGCTTCACCCCGCGTCCGATGGACACGCCGCTCTACACCTGGGACTCCGACTGGGAGTACCGGCACTGCGACGTGTTCCCCGTCCTGTCGAGGCAGGGCCGCCTCGCGATCACCGAGAAGCAGCTCGGCAACTCCTCGATCGTCACCCTGCGCCCCGACGGCACGGACCGGCGGGTCGTCTTCGACAACGCGACGAGCGGCCTCGACCCCGTCCTGATCGCCAAGGGGCTGGCCGGCGCGTTCCGGCCCGCGTGGTCGCCGGACGGCGAGTGGATCGCGTTCGGCCTCGGCGGCTGGTTCCAGGAGCGCGCGGAGATGACCGCCGTCGTCGCGCGGGTGCGCAGCGACGGCTCGGGCTTCGAGAAGCTCACCGACGGCACCGCCAACGCGGGCTTCCCGAGCTACTCGGCCGACGGCCGGCAGATCGTCTACCGGGTGTGGGGCGCGGACGCCAAGGGGCTGCGCGTCCTCGACCTCGCGACCGGCGCGACGCGCGTCCTCACCACCGAGCCCGACAACCTGCCCGACTGGTCGGCGGACGGCCGGCTCATCCTCTTCACCCGCAGGACGAGCGACACCAACTTCGACGTGTGCACCATCCGGCCCGACGGAACCGGCCTGCGGGTCCTGACCAGCAGCGGTTCCAACGACGGCCACGCCGTCTGGAACCACGACGGCCGCATCCTCTACAACAGCGGGATGTACGGCTTCCGGCAGGAGGCCGCGCTGTACGACAACACCTTCCAGCCCTACGGCCAGATCTTCAGCATGAAGGCGGACGGCTCCGACAAGCGGCTGCTGACCGACAGCCAATGGGAGGACTCGATGCCGCTCTACCTCACGCAGGACGTCCTTTCCCGGTAACCCCCGAAGGTCCGCGCCCGGTTCCCCGCCACGGGGACCGGGCGTTGCCGTAGCGCATCCGGCAGGTCGTCACGATGACGGGGGAGACGCTGCCCGCCGGCCGGCCCGGCCCCGTCCGGGAGGCGGGTGACGCCGTGACCCCTGACCGCGCGCGTCGTCTGATCCCCGCAATCGGTACGATCGGGCGCGAGGAGGATGCGCAGGTTGGTCGCCCGGAACAAGGCTGGAGCCGAGCCGAGAGTCCCGCTGAGCAGGGAGCGCGTGCTGCGGGCCGCGATACGGATCGCCGACGAGGGCGGCATCCGGGCGCTCACGATGCGCCGGCTCGCCGAAGAGGTCGGGGCCGAGGCGATGTCGCTGTACTACCACGTCGCCAACAAGGAAGAGGTCCTCGACGGCATCGCGGACGCCGTCGTCGAGGAGATCAACGAGGTCGTCGGCCGGCTCGACGCCCCCTCCCGCGGGGCCGGCTGGAAGGCGGCGGTGCGCCGCCGGATCCTGTCGGCCCGCGAGGTCCTGCTCCGCCACCCGTGGGCGCCGGGCGTCTTCGAGTCCCGCACCGCGATGGGCCCGGCGGTGCTGCGGTACCACGACGGCCTGATCGGCCTCATGCGCGACGGCGGCTTCTCCAACGACCTGTGCCACCACGCCCTGCACGCCCTGGGGAGCCGCGCCCTGGGCTTCACCCAGGAGCTGTTCGACCCGGGCGACGCCGGCGGGGACGACACCGCCGCGCTCGCGGGCATGGCCGCCGACCTGCCGCATCTCGTCGGCATGTTCATGGAGGTCGCGCACGACGACCCCGACTCCACGCTGGGCTGGTGCGACGACCAGTTCGAGTTCGAGTTCGGGCTCGACGTGATCCTCGACGGCCTCGACCGGCTGCGCGAAACGGGCTGATCCCGCTCCGCCCCTTGACCGTCTTACGCTGTAAGACGTACCTTACGACGTACGACTTACAACGTACGAAACGGCTCGTCCTTGGAGGGACCCGTCATGAAGGCGTTCGTCGTCCGCTCGTACGGTCCACCCGAAGTCCTGCGCCTCACCGACGTCGACCGGCCCGAGCCCGGCGACCGGGAGGTGCTGGTCCGGGTGCGCGCCACGTCCGTCCAGCCCTACGACTGGCACCACATGCGGGGCGAGCCGTACGTCGCGCGGCTGATGCCGGGCACGCTCGGCCTGCGCGCACCCAAGATCGGCGTCCTGGGCGCGGACGTGGCGGGGCGCGTCGAGAAGGTCGGCGCGAACGTTTCGGAGTTCCGTCCCGGCGACGAGGTGTACGCGCTCGTCGCGCAGGGCGGCTTCGCCGAGTACGCGTGCGTCCCCGCGGACCGGCTGGCCCGCAAGCCGGAGAACCTGACGTTCGAGCAGGCGGCGGCGGTGCCCCTGGCGGGCGTCACCGCGCTGTACGGCCTCTGCGGCAAGGGACGGATGCGGTCAGGGCAGCGGGTCCTCGTCAACGGGGCCTCCGGGGGCGTCGGGACGTTCGCCGTGCAGATCGCCGCGGCGTCCGGCGCGGCGGTGACCGGCGTGTGCGGCACGCGGAACCTGGACCTGGTCCGCTCGCTCGGTGCCGGCGAGGTCGTCGACTACACGGCGCAGGACTTCACCCGGCAGGACCGGCGCCACGACCTGCTGCTGGACGTCGCCGGGAACCGCTCGGCGCGGGCATGCCGGCGCGCGCTGACCCCCAAGGGGACCTACGTCGCCGTCGGCGGCCCGCAGGGCCGGTGGCTGCAGCCCGTCGGCCACGTCTTCGCGGCGGCCGCGCTGTCGCCGCTCGTCTCCCAGCGGACGGCCATGGCCGACGTGTACGCCTACACCGGGCACAAGCAGAGCCTGATGCGGCTGACCGAGCTGATCGAGGCCGGCAAGGTGGCGCCGGTCATCGACCGCACCTTCCCGTTCGACGACATTCCGGCGGCCGTCGCCTACCAGGAGGACGGCCACGCCACGGGAAAGGTCGTCATCACGATCTAGCCGCGCGGACAGATGCTTCGACCGGCCCTCTGCCTGCACAGTCAGGCTTTCGGGACGGTAGTGTTCGCCGCATGGCGGCCGTGCGGTTGAGCGAGCTCGAGGACGAGGCCTGGCGCGGGTTCCTGTACGCGCGCGACCGGATCTGGCTCGAGATCGAGGCCGGCCTCGCCCCGCTCGGCGTGAGCACGGAGGCGGAACGGACGAAGACCGAGAAGCTCAAGGCCGTCGCCAAGGCGCGCGGACAGAAGTACGTGCCGCCGAAGCCGCCGACCGCCGAGCGGCGCAAGGAGATCACCGACAACCACATCTGGTCGAACGCCGTCGGAGCGCTGCTGGCGGTGCCGGAGAACCCGCAGGTCCGGGCCGGTGTGCTCCGCATCATGGCGACGATGCCGAAGGTCAGGGTCACCAAGACCAGCACCGCGGGGCAGCCCACGCTCACGATCGTGGACAGCTGGTCCGACGGCAAGGAGACGCTGGTCGTCAGGGCCCGCACGGGCCAGCCCGTCGCCCTGCTCAGCGAGGTCCCGGGCATCAAGCCCAGCATGACCTACTACCACAACTCACGGGTGAGGACCGCCGACGTCAAGGCGGGCAAGTTCTGATCCGCCGGTGAGAAGCGCGGGCCGTCCGGTCGCCGGGCGGCCCGCGCCCATCGATGCGAGCGGGGCGGCGGGCGCCGGCGATGGCCGCGTCAGGTCCAGACGAGGCGCTGTTCCAGGAGCGCCTGCTGGGCGGGGTTGGCGGTGAGGTCGAGGGCGCGGCGGTCGGCCGCGGCGGCGTCGGCGGGCCGGCCGAGGGCGCGCAGAAGCTCGGCCCGGGTCGCGTGGTACGGCGGGTAGCCGTCCAGGGTCCGCCGGTCCCCGGGCGGGAGGGCGTCGAGTTCGGCCAGCGCGACGGCGGCTCCGCCGCGGGGCGGCGGCGCGTGCCGCAGGGCGATGACGCGCTGCAGGCGGTGGACGGGGGACGGGGCGAGCGCGAGGAGCATGTCGTAGAGCAGCGCGATCTGGAGCCAGTCGGTGTCGTCCCAGCCGGGAGCCTCCGCGTGGCAGGCGACGATGGCGGCCTGGAGCTGGTAGGGGCCGGGACGGCGCAGGGCGGCGGCGCGTTCGATCAGCCGGCCCGCCTCGGCGATGGCACGCCGGTCCCAGCGGCCGCGGTCCTGGTCGCGGAGCAGGACGAGGGAACCGTCCGGGGTGAAGCGGGCGGCGGCGCGGGCCTGGTGCAGCCGGACGAGGGCGAGCAGCCCGAGCGCCTCCGGTTCGCGGGGCACCAGCCGGGCCAGGGTCGCGGCGAGCCATTCGGCGTCGTCGGCGAGGTCGCGGGCGTGCGGCCGGTCGCCGCCGCTGGTCAGATAGCCCTCGTTGAACAGCAGGTAGATGACGGTCAGGACCTGCCCGAGCCGCTCCGGCAGCTCGGCGTCGGACGGGACCCGGTACGGGATCCGGGCATCGGTGATCTTGCGCTTGGCCCGGGTGATGCGCTGCGCGACCGTGCTCTCCTTGACCAGGAACGCGGCGGCGATCTGCGCGGTGGTCAGCCCGCACACCGTGCGCAGGGTGAGGGCGACCTGCGCCTGCCGCGGCAGCGCCGGATGGCAGCAGGTGAAGATCAGCTTGAGCCGGTCGTCGGGCTCGGCGGGCACCGGCCAGGCGAGCCGGGCGAGCTTGTCGCGGTAGACCGCCCGGCGGCGGAGCACGTCCAGGCCGCGGCGCCGCGCGACGGTCAGCAGCCAGGCGTCGGGATGGTCGGGGACGCCCTCGGCGGGCCAGCGGCGCAGGGCGGTCTCGACGGCGTCCTGCATGACGTCCTCGGCGGCGGCGAAGTCGCCGAGGACCCGGACCAGGCAGGCGGTGAGCCGGCCCGCGTGCTCGCGCACCACGCGGGCCAGCTCGCGCTGGGCGTCGTCCACGGTCAGCCGATGTCCGCGGTCAGTCGACCGGGCGGATCTCGACGACCGGGCACGCCGGCCACGACCGGGCCACGGCCAGCGCCTCGTCCAGGTCGGCCACCTCGATCTCGGCGTATCCGGACACGACCTCCTTGCCCTCGACGAACGGCCCGTCGGTCACCAGCGGCTCGTCGCCCTCGAGCCGCAGCGTGGTGGCGGTGTGCGAGGGCCGCAGGTGCGCGGAGTGGGTGATCTTCGCGGCGTGCTCGGCGAACCACCGCCCGACCGCGTCGTAGGCGGCCTGCCGGGCCTCCTCGTCCATGGACTCCAGGTCGCGGGCGAACCGCTCGGTCTCGACGAACAGCAGCACGTACTTCATCGGCTCTCCTCCCGGCAGGGCACGGTCTCCTCGGGGAGCCGGGCGTACAGGTCGACGCCGTTGCCGTCCGCGTCGAGCACGCTGGAGTAGCGCATGCCCCAGAACGCGTCCCACGGCTCGCGCAGCCCCTCGTACCCGGCCTCCGTCAGCTCGGCGTACTTCGCGTCGACGTCGGCCGGGGCGCCGAACTCGAACGCCAGGAAGGTACGCGGCCCGCCCGCGGGCTCCGTCCAGCCCGGGGTCGTCGAGCCGCGGAAGCCGGCGGTGTCCAGCATGAGGTGCATGCCGTTCGCCAGGTCGCCGTCGGCGTGGTCGGGGTACTGCGGGTCGACCTTGAAATGGACGTCCAGGCGCCCGTAGAAGGCGATCGCGGCCTCCATATCGGTGACGATCAGGTCGATCGTGTTCATGGTCGGGCTCATCATCCGCTCCTTGCGTCGTCGGGAGCCTCCTGCACCCCCTAGACGAACGGCGCCGACCTCCATACGACACCTTGCCGGAACGAATTTCGGAGGCGGCGGCGTTCCTCCGGCCCGGCCGTGCCCAAGGGCGCTAGGGAGTGCGGGGGGCGGTCTCGGCCAGCCGGCCGGCGAGGAAGCGCCGTTCCGGCTCCGTCCGGGTCAGGGCGAGCGCCCGGCGGAACGCGCGGTGCGCCTCGTCGCCGCGGCCGGCGCGATGCAGCAGTTCGGCGCGGGTGGAGTGGAAGTACCGGTAGTGCTCGAGGTCGAGGCGGTCGAGGACGGCCAGGCCGGCTTCGGGCCCGTCGATCTCGGCCACGGCGACGGCCCGGTTCATCTCGACGACCGGCGAGCCGGTCAGCCGGGCGAACGTCCCGTACAGCGCGGCTATCTGCCGCCAGTCGCGGGGCTCCCGCAGATACAGGTCGGCGATGGCCGCCTGGAGCAGGTAGGGCCCGGTGCGGCCCCGTGCCATGGCCCGCCGCAGCAGCGCTCTCCCCTCGTCGATCTGGCGCTCGTCCCACAGGGTGCGGTCCTGGCCGTCGAGGGTGACGATCCGCCCGTCGCGCAGGCGGGCCGCCCTGCGCGCGTCGTGCAGCAGCATCAGCGCCAGCAGCGCGAGCACTTCGGGCTCGTCCGGCAGGAGGGCGGCGAGGGCCCGGCCGAGGTGAATCGCCTCCGCGGGGAGGTCGACGCTCCCGCCGCCCCAGCCCTGGTTGGAGCTCAGGTAGACCACCGAGAGGACGGCCGCCAGCCGGTCCGGCAGCCGGTGCCCGGGCGGCACGGCGAACGGGATGCCCGCGTCGCGGATCTTGCGTTTGGCCCTGGTCAGCCGCTTGCTCATCGTCTCGGGCGGGACGAGGAACGCCAGCGCGATCTCGTCGGTGGACAGGCCGCAGAGGGCCCGCAGGGGGAGCGCCACCTGCGCCTCCGCGGCGAGCGCCGGATGGCGGCAGGCGAAGATCAGCTCGAGCCGTTCGTCCGGGACGGCGGCCGCGTCGTCCATGAGCGCCTCCGGTGGCCCCGGCCCCGTCGCGAGGTCGCCGGCGAGCAGTTCGGTCTTCTCGGCGAGCAGCCGCCGGCGGCGCAGCTGGTCGATGGCCCGGTTGCGCGCCGTCGTGACGAGCCACCCGGTCGGGTTCCCCGGTTCCCCGTCGCGCGGCCAGCGCTCGGCGGCGATGGCGAACGCCCGCCTCGGCTACCTGTCGCGGATCGACTTCGTGCCCGGCACCGACCCGTACGAGCACCTGACGGTCGTCGACGTCGAGGCCGCCGGTGACCGCACGAGGCTGGTCATGACGATCGACCCCCTCCACGACGAGGCCTGGACGCAGGAGTACCGCGCCCACCGCGGCAACGAGCTCGACAACCTCGAAGCATCGATCAGGCGCCGCACCACCTGAACGCCGTTCCCGCCGCCCGGCGGCAGCGGCCGCCGCCGGGACGGTGGGAGCCGGTCAGGGCTCGAAGCGGTAGCCCATGCCCGGCTCGGTGATCAAATGGCGGGGCCGGGACGGGTCGCGCTCCAGCTTGCGGCGCAGCTGGGCGAAGTAGACGCGCAGGTAGTGCGTCTCGGTCTCGTACGCCGGGCCCCAGACCTCGCGCAGCATCTGCCGCTGGCTCACGAGCCGCCCCGGATGCCGCACCAGCAGCTCCAGCAGGTGCCATTCGGTGGGCGTCAGCCGGACGTCGGCGCCCTCCCGCGTGACGCGTTTCGCCGCGAGGTCGACGGTGAAGGAGTCGGTGGCGACCACGGCGCCGCCGCCCTCCGCCGGCGCGGACCGCCTGATCGCCGCCCTGAGCCGCGCCAGGAACTCGTCCATCCCGAACGGCTTGGTCACGTAGTCGTCGGCGCCCGCGTCGAGCGCCTCGACCTTGTCCGGCGACCCGTGCCGGGCCGACAGCACGATGATCGGGACGCCGAGCCAGCCGCGCAGCCCCCGGATCACCTCGGTGCCGTCCATGTCGGGCAGGCCGAGGTCGAGGATCACCACGTCCGGGGTGCGCCGCGCGGCGAGGTCGAGCGCGGTCCGGCCGTCCGGCGCGGCCTGCACCTCGTAGCCGCGGGCCTTCAGGTTGATCCGCAGCGCGCGGACCATCTGCGGTTCGTCCTCCACCACGAGCACGAGCGTCATCGGTCCTGCACCGCCGGTGCGTCCTGCGCGATCGGCGGCGCGAACACCATGGTCAGCCCGCCGCCCGGGGTGTCGCGGGCGGTGCGCGTCCCGCCCATCGCCTCGGTGAAGCCGCGGGCGACCGCGAGGCCCGGCCCGACGCCGGCGCCCTTCGGCGCGTCGCCGAGCCGCTGGAAGGACCCGAAGATGCGGTCCTTGTCGCGATCGGGCACGCCGGGCCCGTCATCCACCACCTGGATCTCCACCCGCCCCTCCTCGATCGCTTCGCACGGTCCGCCCGCGACGACCCGGACGGGCCCGCCGCCGTGCCGCACGGCGTTCTCCAGCACGTTCGCGAGCGCGCGTTCCAGCAAACCGGGGTCGACGAGCACCGGCGGCAGGGTCTCGGGGACGTCCACCTCGACCCGCGCCTCCGGCACCGCGGCGAGCGCGAACGGGACGATCTCGTCCAGACGCCGTCCTTCGGCGTCCTCATGATGATCCCAGCGTATGCCGCGGCGCTTTCGCCGAGGACGCCGGACAGGGCCGTTGACCTCGCCGGAGGACGGACGGGACGTCGGCGGCGCCCCGTCGCCGTACCCGTGCCGGAGCCGGCATCGGACGAGCCTAGGGGGCGGGGTGGGCCCGGGCCAGGCCCGTCCGGTAGGCGATGACGACGAGCTGCGCGCGGTCGCGGGCGTCCAGCTTGGTCATGGCGCGCTGCACGTGGGCGCGGACGGTGAAGGGGCTGAGGAACGCCCGCTCGGCGATCTCCTGGTTGGACAGGCCGGTCGCGACGAGCGCCACCATCTCCCGTTCGCGCGGGGTCAGCGCGGCGAGCCGTTCGTCGTGGTGCTGCGGCGGGACGTCCGGTGCGGCCAGGAAGCGGGCGACCAGGGAGCGGGTCGCGGCGGGGGACAGCAGGGTGTCGCCCTCGGCGATCGTGCGGACGGCGTCCAGCAGCTCGTCGGCGCCGATGCCCTTGCCGATGAACCCGCCGGCCCCCGCGCGCAGCGCCTGGGCGACGTACTCGTCGGTCTCGTAGGTGGTGAGGATCAGGATGCGGGTGGCGCGCAGGTCCGGGTCCGCGCAGATCTGCGCGGTGGCGGTGATGCCGTCCACCTCGGGCATGCGGATGTCCATGACCACCACGTCCGGGCGCAGCTCCCGGGTGAGCCGCACCGCCTCCCGGCCGTCGGCGGCCTCGCCGACCACGGTGATGTCGCCGGCGGTGTCGAGCAGCATCCGGAAGGCGCCGCGCAGCAGGGCCTGGTCGTCGGCGAGCAGCACGCGGAGCGTCACGGTGCGTCCCCGGCCTCGGCGCCGGCCGTCCGCCCTTCGGCGGCCACCGGTCCGCCGGCCCTCCGCGCGGTGTCCTTGACGGGCGGGAGGGGCAGTTCGGTGGAGACGACGAAGCCGCCTTCGGGGCGCCTTCCCGCGGAGAGCCGGCCGCCGACCGCGGTGGCGCGCTCGCGCATCCCGATCAGCCCGTAACCGGGCGGACGGTCCGCCGCCGCGCCCGCGGCGGCGCCGCCGCCTCCGTCGTCGGCGACGGTGATGGTCACCCGGTCGTGGTTCCAGTCGAGGCGCACCCGGGCGCTGCCGGTGCCGGCGTGCTTGGTCACGTTGGTCAGGGCCTCCTGGACGATGCGGTAGGCGGTGAGGTCCAGTCCCGGCGGCAGCGGCCTGGCCCTGCCGTCGTGGTGCACCGACACCTCCAGCCCCGCGCGGCGGAAGGATTCGAGGAGCGTGGGGAGCCGGGACAGCCCGGGCGCCGGCTCGGCGGGCGAGGCCGCGTCCCCGGTCTGGCGCAGCAGGCCGACCGTGGCCCGCAGGTCGTCGAGCGCCTCGCGGGTGGTCTCGACGAGCTCGTGCAGGCTCTCGCGGGTCTGCTCCGGGCGGGTGTCGAAGAGGTGGGCGGCGACCGTGGCCTGCGCGTTCGCGAGGGTGATCTGGTGGGCCACGAGGTCGTGCAGCTCCCGGGCGATGCGGACCCGCTCCTCGGCCACCCGCCGGCGCGCCTCGCTGTCCCGGCTCTGCTCCGCCCGCTGGGCCCGCTCCTCCATGGCCGCGAGGTAGGCCCGCCGGTTCTGCGTCGAGTGCCCGAGTATGCCGGCCACCAGCGGGAACGCCGCCACCGCCGCCGTCCGGCTCACGTCCTGCCAGGACAGGTCCCCGTTCGCGAACACGAGGTTGGCGGCGACGAGCAGCGACGTCGAGGCCCCCACCACCGCGCCCGCCGCGTGCCGTTCGGCGCGGACGGCGAACGAGTACGCGACGATCACGGCGGGGACCACGATGGGCGGGCTCAGCAGGAGATGCAAGGGCGGCACCAGCACGCCGCACGCGGTCGTGGCCGCCACCGCGGCGAGGGGCGCCCTGTGCCGCGCCGGCAGCACGGCACAGGACACCAGCGCGATGACGTACGCGGCGAGCGGCGGCGTCGCCAGCCCCTTGTCGTCGACCTGCAGCGCGCCGCCGAACAGGCACAGCGCGAACGCGACCGCCGTGATCGTCGCCTCCCGCCACCGCGCGGCGCGCGGCCGCGGGCCGCCGCCCGGGCCCGTCATGGCCGGCTCAGCGCCCGTCGACGGGGAGCGGCGGCACCCCCGCGTCCGGGACGGTAGCGGCCGGCATGTTCGCGGCCGGCATGTTCGCGGCCGGTACGGTCGGGGAGGGCGGGACGCGCCGGGTCAGTGCCTCCCCCTCGATGTCCACGTTCGGCAGCACACGCCTCAGGCTACGCGGCAGCCACCAGGCCCGGTGCCCGAGGAGCGCCAGGACCGCGGGCGCGATCGCCATCCGGACCACGAAGGCGTCGAACGCGACGGCGGAGGCCAGGCCGAGGCCCATCGTCTGGATGGTCGGGTTGCTCATCCCGACGAATCCGGTGAACACGCTGATCATGATGATCGCCGCCGCGGCCACCACGCGCCCGCTGTGCCGGAAGCCGCCGACGATCGCCTCGCCGGGTGACGCGCCGTGGACGTAGGCCTCCCGCATCCGGGAGAGGAGGAAGACCTCGTAGTCCATGGCGAGGCCGAACACGATCCCGATGATGAGGATCGGCATCAGCGACATGACCGGCCCGGTCTGCTCGATCCCGATCAGGTCCGCCGCCCATCCCCACTGGAAGACCGCGACGAGGACGCCGAAGGCGGCGCCCACCGACAGCAGGAAGCCGAGCGCGGCCTTGACCGGGACCAGGACCGAGCGGAAGACCACCGCCAGCAGGATCACGGCCAGGCCGATGACCACGCTCAGATAGGGCAGGAGGGCGTCGGCCATCGCCTCGGAGATGTCGATGTTCAGTGCGGTGGTGCCGGTGACCGAGATGTCGGCGCCCGTTTCGGTCTCGACGCCGGACGCCGCGTCCCGGATCTCGTGCACCAGGTCCTTCGTCTTGCCGCTGGCCGGCGCGGTCCGCGGGACGGCGGTGAGGACCGCCGTGTCCTTGGCCCGGTTGAGCACGGGCTCGTCGACCGACGCGACCCCGTCCAGGCCCCGGACCGTCCGGACGACCCGGTCGGTGGCCGCCGCCGGGTCCGCGGACTTCGACAGGTCCACGACCACGGTCAGCGGGCCGTTGAAGCCGGGACCGAAGCCTTCGGACAGCAGGTCGTAGGCGCGGCGCTGGGTGGTCTCCACCGACTTCGACTCGTCCCCGGGCAGCCCGAGCTCGAGGCTCAGCGCCGGCAGTGCGACGGCGCCGAGACCGAGCACCGCCACCAGCAGCACGGCCACCGGCCGGTGCAGCACGAACCGCGCCCAGCGGGTGGCAAGCCCGGGCCGGCCGGCCGCCGGACGCCCGCCGCTCGGCCCGCCCGCCTTGCGGACGGCGCGCGGCAGCACCCGCCTACCGAACGCGCCGAACAGCGCGGGGACCAGGGTCAGCGCGACGAGCACGGCGAGCGCCACGGCGCCCGCGCCCGCCATGCCCATCTTCGTCAGCTCGGGGATCCCGACGACCCCCAGCCCGACCAGGGCGATGAAGACGGTCGCGCCGGCGAAGACGACGGCGGACCCGGCCGTGCCCACCGCCCGGCCGGCGGCCTCCTCCGGCGCGCCGCCCCGGGTGCGCTCGTCGCGGAAGCGGGAGGTGATGAAGAGCGCGTAGTCGATCCCGACGGCCAGCCCCAGCATCAGCGCCAGGATGGCGACGGTGGACGTCAGGCCCAGCGGCACGGCCAGCGCGGTGACCGCGCCGAAGGCGATGGCCACGCCCCAGAAGGCGGTCAGCAGCGACAGCCCGGCCGCGACCAGCGACCCGAGCGCGAGGATCAGCACCACCGCCGCGACCACCACGCCGATGATCTCCGTCGTGCCGCCCGGCGCCTCCTCGGCGTCCAGGGCCGAACCGCCGATCTCGACGGTCAGCCCCGCGTCCCGCGCCTTGCCCGCGGCGTCCTGGAGCGCGGTCTTCGCCGGTTCCTTCAGGTCGACCGCGTCCACGGTGTAGGTGATCGTGGAGTAGGCGATCGTGCCGTCCCCGCCGACCGCGCCGGTCTTGTAGGGGTCGGTGACCGACGCGACCTGGTCGCCGCCGTCGAGGGAGCCGAGCGCCGCCTCGACGGCCGCCTTGCTCGCCGCGGCCGTCACCCGCTGCCCGTCCGGGGCCTGGAACACCAGGCGGGCCTCGGCGCCTTGGGCGTTGGTCTGCGGGAAGCGCTCGTCGAGCAGGTCGAACGCCTTCTGCGACTCGGTGCCGGGCATGGAGAGGTCCTCGTCCTGCCCGGCCGGCGCCGTGGCGGCGGCGACCCCGGCCAGCACCAGGACGCCCAGCCACAGGCCGATCACGAGCCGGCGCCTCCGGAAGGCCCACCGTCCGATCCGGTAGAGAAATGCCGCCACCTGTTGATCACTCCAGACACCGCTAGGGAAAGGGGGATGCGCGAGATCCGCGCGCCTCCCACACTTCCCTCCGGCGCCCGCGCCGGGCATCGTCCCTCGTCGCCGTCTTCCCTTGGTGCACCCGGACCAGCGGCCCCCGCGGCCTAGTGCCGACGCACTAGCCGACCGTGCCAGGACCGGTGCCGGGGACGCCCTCTTGTTTGGCTACTGTCGATCACCTCTGCTATACGTAGAGTCACTCCACCTGGTTCGGGGTGGAGAAGGGGGCACCCGGTGTCCCCATCGGGGACCCGGGTGTGACAAGAAGAGGAATCACATGAAGTCCTTCAGCTACACCGAGCTGGACAAGCTGGCCGGCGAGGTCCTGCCGGAGCGGGCCGTGCTGTCCACCCTTCTCGTCGGTGGCGACACCGACAACGACAACCAGAACTTCAACCTCGGCAACGGCGGGCACGACGGCGGCACGACCGCGGTCGTCCCGAACTGCCAGAGCGCCATCAACCACTCGCAGGGCGGCCTCATCGGCGCGCTGGGTCTCAGCTCCGAGAACCCCAACTCGTCGTTCACCTGCGCGAGCAGCTCGGTGGTCTCGGGTCGCTGACCCGGATCGACGTGTTACGCGGGCCGCGGCCCGTCCGGGAAGGGCCGGCGTTCTCTCGCCGGCCCTTCCCCCTTTCCGAGCCGTTCTCCACCGGACTGCGGTCCGGTGAAGCCGCGCAGCTGGCGGCGTGAGGTGATGCCGAGCTTGCGGAAGATGTTGCGCAGGTGGGCGTCGACGGTGCGGGGACTGATGAACAGGCGGGTGGCGACCTCCTTGGAGGTGGAGCCGTCCGCGACCAGCCGGGCGATGTGGGTCTCCTGCCTGGTCAGCACGTCGGCGGCGCCGCGTCTTCCACCTCACCCGGCCTCGGACGCGCAGGCCGTCGGACTTTCTCCTCTGGAGGTAGCACGACTTCGCGGTGCCTTTCCGCACGGTACCGTGGACCGGTCTCGTGCGGAATGGCCGCCCGTAGGTGAGCGATCCGTTTTCAACAACAGTCGGTGCGCCGTCCGGGCCGAGCACGCATCCCCACGGGGGCTTGCGTGCCGCCCGCGACCCGGCCGTTCGGCGCGCTGGGCCGGGCCGCGGGCGGCGGCTCGGGGGTGGGATCCGCGGGACCCGGCCGTTACGGCTTGGCCGGGTCGTAGAGGTCGAAGACGTTCGGCTGGCCGGCCCTGTAGCGCCGATCATCGTCGTCGTAGAAGCCCTGGAACTCCTTGGGCAGGTACAGATTGAAGATCTTGGCGGGGGTGCCGCCGGCGCCGGAGGCGTCCAGGATCGCGTTGGCGGCCTTGCGGCCGGCGGTGTTGGCGCCCTCCATCGTCGCGAGGTTGATGTCGGCGCGGACGTAGTCGGAGGCCAGGAACAGGTTCGGCAGCGCGGTGGCGGCCTCGGGGCGGTGGTTCCACGATCCCGGCTTGTTGATCATCAGCGGCTCGTCGTTGGCGACCTGCGGGGTGCCGTTGCCGGTGATGGCCGGGTCGATGTAGTAGGAGTGGATGTTGGCGTCGTTGAGCACCACCCCGCCCCAGGGGATCGCCCGGCGCAGCTGCTCCTTGACCTCGTTGAAGATCTGGTCGGAGGTGCACTCGCGGGCGGTCTTGCCGTACAGGACGCCCTTGGTGTCCCAGGAGGACAGGTCGATCGACAGGCAGTCGTTGACCTCGCCGTTGCCGTAGGTCGAGCCGAACTTCTTCTTCCAGAACTGGCCCTGGTTGATGGAGGTGAGCGCCCAGGGCTGGCCGGCGTAGGCGACGTGCCCCTTGGCCAGGCTGATCGGCTGGCGCAGGTAGATCATGATGCCGTTCATCCAGTCGGTGGTGATCTGCGCCAGGTTCTTCAGGTTCGGGTCGGCGGCCAGGATCTGGTCGTTGAGCAGCGGGACGGCGCGCTCGACGGGCACCGCGAGGACGTAGTAGTCCGCGTCCACGGCCGCGGTGCCGCCGGATCCGGTGACCTGCGCGCCGCTGATCTTCTTGTCGGTGACGTCGAGGCGGGTGAGGGCCGCGTCGGCCACGAACTTGACGCCGAGGGTCTTGAGGTAGGCGACCCAGGGGTCGATGAGCGCCTCGTTGGTGGGGGCGTTGAGCAGCCGGTCGGGGGCCTTGTAGCCGCCGAGCCCGAGCGTGCTGTAGACCCACGCCTCGGCCATCAGCCCCATGGTGTGCGCGTTGGCCTTGTCGGGCTTGGCGGCGACGAGCGTGCCGGTGAACAGCTGGACCAGCATCTCGTTGTAGGGCTTGTCCATCTTCTCGGCGTGCACCATCTCCGAGAAGCTCATGTTCTCCCACTGGTTGTAGCGGCGCAGCGGGCCGCTGGTGACGAACGCGAGCATCTTCTGCAGGAAGTAGGCGACCTCCCACGCCTGGACGGTGCCGAGCAGGTTGAGCCCGGTGGACAGGAAGGTCAGCAGCGAGTCGGGGCTGAGCGTGCCCTCGATGGTGCCGCGGGCGGGCAGCACCAGCTTGGTGCCGTTGTAGAACGCGGCGACCTCGGTGCCGGCGACGAGGTTGTCGAAGGCCTTGCCGCCGCCGGGCAGCGGGATCCGGCTCATGGTGTCGGGGAGGTTCTGGTAGAAGCCGGGGAAGAACCGGAACCCGTGCTCGGCGGGCAGGTCCTGGCGTCCGCCGCTGCCGGTGTTCGGGACGGGCATGCTGCGGCATTTGCCGCCCCAGGCCTTCCGCTCGTAGATCGTGACGTCGAAGCCGCGCTCGGCCAGTTCGTGGGCGGTGGACAGGCCGCCCATCCCGCCGCCGAAGATCGCGACCCGGCGGCCGGCCTGGGCGGCGCGCCCGGTGCGCGGGGCGCGGCGCGCGGCCGGGGTCGCGGCCTGGGCGCGGCCGGTGCCGAGGACGCCGGCGGCGGCGACCGCGCCGGCCGCGGCGATCGCCCCGGTGACGAACCGGCGGCGGTCGAGCCCGCCGGTGCCCGGCCGCCCGTCCGGCCCGTCCGACGCGGACGGGGATGACGCGTTCTGCGATGGAGTCGTGTCCTCCACGGCGCACTCCTTGGGGGGTGGCGTGCTAACCGACACTAGCGTCGGTTGCGGATGGGCCCTCACTATGAACACGCCGCGGTACGGCGTCAAGCCCTTCTGGATGTTCCGTCCATGTCTTGACTCCGCTCCACCGTTCCGGCCACCCTAACCGACATGAGTGTCGGAAAGAGGAAGGCGGCGGGAGCGGCTCCTCGTGCGGCGAGCCGCCCCGCCCGGCCGGGGAGACGCGCATGACGCGCAGGAACATCTCGATCGCCATCGTCGGCAGCGGATTCAGCGGGATCGGCCTGGCCATCGCCCTGAAGAGGGCCGGCTTCACCGACATCACGATCTTCGACAAGGCCGACGGCCCCGGCGGGGTCTGGCGCGACAACACCTACCCCGGCGCCGCCTGCGACGCCCCGTCCCACCTGTACTCCTACTCCTTCGAACCCAAGCCGGACTGGACGCGCCGGTTCGCCGAGCAACCGGAGATCCTCGCCTACCTGCGGCACTGCGCCGCCAAGTACGGGCTCATGCCGCACTTCAGGTTCAACACCACCGTCACCGACGCCCAGTTCCAGACCGCGACCGGACGATGGCGCCTGCACACCGCCGACGGCGAGACCCGCGACTACGACCTGTTCGTCGCCGCGTGCGGCCAGCTGTCCAACCCGGCCGTGCCGGCCCTGCCCGGCCGGGACCGGTTCGGCGGGACGATGTTCCATTCGGCGCGCTGGGACCACGGCCACGACCTGGCGGGCAGGCGCATCGCCGTGGTCGGCAACGGCGCCAGCGCCATCCAGTTCGTCCCGCTGATCGCGCCCGCCGCCGAGCGGCTGACGGTCTTCCAGCTCGAGACCCACTGGATCAGCCGCAAACCCGACCGCCTCTACCCGCGCTGGCGGCACGCCCTCAACCGGCGCGTCCCCGCCGTGCAGAAGCTGTCGCGGCTGGGCGTCTTCCTGTGGTTCGAACTCGTCCTCAACCCCGCGCTGATCGCCCCGCGCGGCCGCCGCGTCCTGTCGGCGCCCGTCCGCCTGCTGTGCCGGTACGCCCTGCGCTCGGTCCGCGACCCGCGGCTGCGGCGCCGCCTCACGCCCCGCTACGAACCCGGCTGCAAACGCATCCTCACCTCGAGCGAGTACTACCCGACGCTCAACCGCCGCAACGTCACCGTGGTGGACGACCCCATCACCGAGCTCACCCCGCACGGAGCCCGGACCGCCGGCGGCGACCACCACGCCTTCGACACCCTCATCTGGGCCACCGGGTTCCGCTCCCAGGACTTCGTCGCCCCGATGCGCGTCGTCGGCGCGCACGGCACCGAGCTCAACGCCGCCTGGAAGGACGGCGCCCGCGCCTACCTCGGCCTCGCCGTCACCGGCTTCCCCAACTTCTTCCTCATGTACGGGCCGAACACCAACGTCGGGTCCGGCTCCATCGTCCACATGCTGGAGAGCCAGGCCGCCTACATCGTCCAGGCCGCGCGCCTCCTCGCGAGCGGCGTCACCTCCATGGACGTCCGCGCCGACGTCCTGGACCGCTTCGACGCCGCAGCCCAGCGGCGCCTGTCCACCTCCGTCTGGAACCAGGGCGGCTGCGACAGCTGGTACCTCGACGCCGACCACCGCAACACCAACAACTGGCCGGGCTCCATGACCGGCTACCGCCGCCGCACCCGCCGCCTCGACCCCGTCGACTACCACCTCGAACACTGAGAAGGACACCCCATGGCCGGCCTCGGCACCAGCGAACTGCTCATCATCCTCGCCGTCGTCCTGCTGCTGTTCGGCTCGGCGAAACTCCCGCAACTGGCCCGCTCGCTCGGCCGCTCCGCCCGCATCCTCAAGACCGAGACCAAGGGCCTGCACGACGACGACCCCGCCGAGACCCAGACGACGGCCCCGCCCGCGCGGCCGCTGCCGGCGACCGTCCGCACCGAACACCGCGACACCCGCACCGAACACCGCGTCGTCCGCCCCGAGCGCCGCGACGCCGGCCCCGCACGCTGGTAGCGCGGCCCCCACCGTCCGAGCTTGGAGCATCCGATGTCCATGGCCGACAGCCCCGCCGCCGCCCAGCCCGGCGCCGCCCGGCACCCGCACGACTACTACTACCGCGCGGGCATGGAACTGCGGCCGGCGCCCGAGACCGCCGCCGTCTCGCCCCTGTGGCTGACCAGACCGCACATCGAGCAGTTCTCACCCTGGATCACGGTGCGGCCCGTCCCCGTGCAGACGCCCTTGACCCGGCTCTTCGACGACCACCGCTGGCAGGGCGACGAACTGATGGACGCCCTCGTCCTCGCCTTCACCCGGCTCGGCATGGCGCGGGGCCGCCGGATGCTCGACCGGGCGCTCGACCACGGCATCGACGCCGTCACCGACCCGCCGCCCGAACTGGTCGCCCTGTTCCGGCAGCTGGACGACCCGCCCGGCTGGTTCGACGCCGGCCGCTGGGAACGGGGCCGCCGCCTGTGGATCAACGCCTCCCTCGCCGGGAAGCTCACCATGGTGCTCAGCGACGCCATGGGCACCTTCGTCGGCGCCGAAGTGTCCGCGGCGACCGGGCAGACCCGCAGGTTCCTCGCCGACTTCCGCCGCCGCGAACTGGAGACCGTCAGCTGGTTCTACGAGGTCACCCGGCCGGGCGGCGCCGACCGACGCTCCCCGGTCTTCAAGAGCATCGTCCGGGTCCGGCTGATGCACGCCCAGGCACGCCTCGCCCTCCGCCGCATCTGGGGAGACGGCCACTTCGCCCGCCACGGCAACCCGATCTCCAACGCCATGACCATGGGCGCCGCCGTCACCTTCGGCCTCCTGCCGCCGCTGTTCGACCACGCCCACGGCCGGCGGATCAGCCCGGACGACCTCGACGACGTCATGCTGTACTGGGCCTACATCGCGCACCTGATGGGCGTCGCCGACGAGCTCATTCCCCGCAACGCCGTCGACGGCCTGCGGATGGCCCACCACATGATCCTCACCGCCGGCGGCCCCACCGAATGGACCGACATCACCGTCAAGGCCGCCGCCGACCACGTCTTCAGCCGCAACCCGGTCCTGCGGCGCCTGCAGGCCCACGCCGCGGCCCCGGTCGTCGGCCTGGTCTCGGCCCTCGCCGGGGAGTCCCTCGTGCGGGCCCTGCTGCGCGCATCACCTCTCGCCACGGTGCGGCTCCAGCCCTGGCAAGCCATCGCCGAGCGCCTCGTCCACCTCAACGTGACCGTGCGCAGAGTCGGCGACCGCCTGCCCGGCGCCCGCCGCAGGATGAACGCACGCGCCCGCCACGGCGACGCCTGGCAGCGGACAGGCCTCGCCCTCGCCGCCAGGCGCGCCGCCCGCTCGGGAGTGTCCGGCACACCGTACGACCACCACGACACCAGCGTGAGATGAGCCCGGGCCCGCTCAACGGGTGCGAGGGACGCCCGCCCCGGGCGCGGTCACCGGACGCCTCGGGCATGGGGGCGCGGAGCCTTCCTTCAGGCCCCGTGCTCCCCATGCCCGAGCCCGGTCCACAGCATTCGCATCACGCCCTCGACCAGCATCACCTTGGGCATCTCTGGACGGCGCTCCCACCACTGCGCCACCCCGTCCAGGCCCGAGATGATCAGCTCGACCATCGCCTCGGCGATCGGCTCGCCGGCCTCCACGCCCACCGTGCGGATGTCGTCGGCCAGCAGCGCCGTCACCGCGTGCGTCCGCGACTCGCGGATGCCCTGCCGGACGATCCGGATCTCCGGATCGTCCTCGCCCGTGCGGTCGAACAGCAGGCGCCGGGCGTCCGGGCGGCTCTGCGCGAAGCCGAAGTAGGCCTCGATCGTGGAACGCATCCGCTCCTCGGCGGTCCCCGAGGCCCGGATGCGGGCCCCGACGAACTCGATCAGCGACGCGTTCTCCTCCTGCATGACCGTCAGCAGCAGCACCCGCTTCGACGGGAAGTGGTCGTACAGCACCGTCCGCGCCACCCCGGCGGCCGCCGCGATCTCGCCCAGCGACGTGCCGTGGTACCCCTTCTCGGCGAAGATCTTCACCGCCGCGGCGGTGATCAGCGCCTTGCGCGCCGGCGCGCGCAACCGCGGCTTCGGACCGGCGTCGCCCATCGTCGCAGCTCCTCCAGCGCAGTAGGGACACCATTATGACCCGCTCGGCCGGGCGCGGATCTCTGGCGGGCGTCGCGTTGGTCGGGGATACTCCTTCCGCCAGATCTTGCCGGGCTGCTGCCGCCCGCTGCGGGCGGGTGACACCGAGGGGTCTGGGCGGGAGCGAAGGCATGGGCGATGACCGGGGACGGCGTGAGGGCGCGCGGGTGGACGGATCGTCCGCGGGCGGTGCGTCCGCCGGCGGCGCCGCCGGCCGCGCGGGCGGGGCTGCTGCTCGACCTCGCCGACGCCGAGATGCAGTGCGGCCGGCCCGCCGCCGAGCACATCGACGAGGCCCTGGCGCTGCTGGGCGAGTCCGCGGACCGCACCCGGGCCCTCACCGCCCTGGGCGGACTGCGCTTCACGCTCGGCGAGCACCGGGCCGGAGCCGAGGCGATGGACCAGGCCCTGGCGAGGCTCACGCCCGACGACCCCGCGATGGCGCCGCTGCTGGCCGACTACCTGACGCTCACCACGTTCCGGACGGCGCTGCACCCGCTGGCCGAGCAGCGGCTGCGGCCGGTCGTCGCGGCGGCGCGGCAAGGGCGGCCGCCCGAGCATCCCGCTCTGCTCGCCCATCTGGTGCTGCGGCTGGCCTTCGCCGCCGAGCCCGCGGCACGGCTGCGCCCGCTCGCCGAGCGCGCCACCGCCGCCGACCCGCTGATCGATGCCGCCACGCACGGGATCCTGATGGGGATGGTCGTCCAGGCGCTCTGCTGCGCCGACGAGCTCCAGGCGCTGTTCGGCACCGCCGCCATTGACAAGAACGTGTTCTAGTTTTTCTGCTCTCCCCATCGGTCCGTGTAGACCACCTCGGCGACCGGGCGCCGGCGGACCGGTCCGTGCCTGCCGCGGGGCCAGCCGACGACGATGTGCCCCGCGAGCATCCAGTCGTCGGGCACTCCGACGGCCTCGCGCAGGAGCGGCTCGCCCCCGTACGACGCCCAGCTCGTCATGCACGCGCCCAGCCCCTGGGCGCGCGCCGCGAGCAGGAAGTTCTGCATGGCCGGGAAGATCGACCCGCCGAGCAGCAGCTCCGACGCGGTGGGGAAGCGCTTCTGGGTGAACAGCACGGACGTGAACTCGCCCGCACGGTCATGGAGCTCGTACGTCGCCCGGTCGGCTCGGGCGCGGCGGCTGTCGTCCTGCTCGTCCGGGCGGGTCATCCCGTAGACGGGCTCGATCACTCGCAGCGCCTGCTCCGCCGCCTTGGCGACGACGGCTCGCGACTCCGGTGACCGGAGCACGATGAACCGCCACTCCTGGGCGTTCGCGCCGGAGGGCGCCCAGGTGGCGGCCTGCAGGCAGCGCCCCAGCGTCGCCTCGTCGACCGGTTCGCCGGTGAACCGGCGGATCGTCCGCGCCGTCGACATCACCGTCCACACGTCGGTGGCTGGTGTCGTCATGTCCGCTCCTCACCACGGCCTTCGTGTAAGAACAAAAGTTACAGCATTGGAGAATCCTATTCTCAATGGCGGGTCGGCGATAGGAAGGAATATGCTATTGCATATTCGCAATCGCTCAGGAGGGCCGGTCATGTCGCACACACCCAAGGCGAGCGCCGAGGAGATCCTCGAGACCTTCCCCGAACTGCGGGACATCGGCGACGAGGAGCTGCGGGCGTCCGTGGTGGAGATCTGGCGGGAGGTGCTGGAGGAGAGCGGCTGGGAAGCGGTCTCGCAGGTGCCGAAGCACCCCTACAAGGTGCCGGCCACCGTGACCCTGGTCGACCACACCCGGTCGGTGACGCAGATGGCCGTGGCGGTGGCAGAGGTGGCGGAGCGGGTCCAGGGCATCGCGTTCGACCGCGATCTGCTGATCGCGGCCGCCAACCTGCACGATGTCAGCAAGCTGCTCGAGTTCGAGCCTTCGCAGAGCGGCGGGCGCGCCTCGCGCTTCGGGCATCTGGTCCAGCACGGCTTCTTCGGCGCGCACAAGATGTGGGAGAAGGGCCTGCCGCTGGAGATGGTGCACAACGTGATCGTTCACACGACCACCTCGCGGTATCTCCCGCAGACGTGGGAGGCGGTGATCGTGCACTACGTCGACTACCTCGACTCCGACGCGCTCAACCTGGTCCACGGGGTGCCGCTGAACATCAAGAAGTAGGCGCCCGTGAAAGCGGCGGCGGGGCCCCCCCCCCCCGGGGGGGGGGCCCCCCCCCCCCCCCCGGCGGGGGGGGGGGGGGGGGGGCCCGGGGGCGGGGCGTCCG
>NZ_WBMS02000003.1:222774-399125 GCF_008923205.2 Actinomadura physcomitrii
CCCCTCAAAAATCATCAGGGGGGGCCCTGGGCCGGGGGGGGGGCCCCCCCCCCGGGGGGGGGGGGGGCCCCGCCGCCGTCTCGCGGTCAGTGGATCTCGTTGGAGGACCGGAGCGCCTCCTGCAGGCGGTCGATGCCGAAGTCCGGCTCGCGCACCGACGCCAGCAGCGCCTGCTCGCGCCGGGTGACCGTGCCGGCGCCGGCGATGACGTCGTCGACGAGGGGGAAGGGGATCACGACGGCGCCGTGCTGGTCCGCGTGGATCAGATCGCCGTCGTCGACCACCATCCCCATCACCGTCACGGTGCCGCCGAACCCGGTGACATGGGTGTGGGCCCGCGAGGGCACGACGCCGCCGGCGAGGATCTGGAAGCCCGGCGCGTTGTCCGGCACGTCGCGGATCGACCCGTTGGTGACGGTCCCGAGCGCTCCCAGGCGCTGGTGGATGGTGGTGTTGACCTCGCCCCACATGCACCCGGCTCCGGCCCGGTCGGCGTCGAGGTCCTCGATCACCACGACGGTCGGGCCGGCCCCGGCGGCGACGTACTCGTAGTAGGCGGCCCTGAGCTTCGCGGTGGCCTGCTTGTCGCCGGGCGGGCGGACGGCCCTGATCGTGGCCGTGCGCGCGTACCCGACCATCGGCGGCAGGTCCGGATAGACGCACCGCAGCGACCGCGTCGTGAAGTAGTGCAGGTCGAAGTCCGGATCCACCAGGTCCAGCGCGTTGCACACCGTCGGGGTGTCCAGCGCGCGCAACCGCGCGAACTGCTCGTCGGAGATGGTCCGCTCAGGCACGGGCGGCCTCCGCCCGCAGCCGGTCGGGCACCTCCAGCAGGGCCAGGGGCACATGGTGCTGGCCGGCGTGGACGTCGCGGTCGTGCAGGCTCGCCTGGGACACCGGACGCGGGAAGGAGATCTTGACGACGTTGAGCGAGGGGATGCGGAAGATCTGGACGTCGCCGGCCGGGACGCCGTAGAGCCGGCCGATCACCTCCTCGTTGAGGAAGGCGGCGTCGGAGGCGATGCGGTAGCCCGCCTCGTCGCGCATGAAGGTCTCGAGGGTCACCCAGAACGGGCCGGCGTTCTTCGACCTCACCTCCAGCGCGTAGTCGGCCAGGCGGGGGCGCGGGGTCTCAGGCATGGGCGTCCTCTTCCAGGTGGATCCGGAACAGTTCGGACTCGGTGTCGACGTCGACGACGTGGTTGAGCACGAACTCGTACTTCGCCCCCCGCTCGACCTCGGCCGGCGACGTCGGGAAGGCGAAGCTCGGCAGGTAGGCCATGTCGGGCAGCGGCAGGTGGAGCATCAGGGGGTTGGCGACCTTGGCGACCGCCGTGGCGGTGGCCTGGTCGGCGGCGTTGACCAGCAGCATCACGCCGACCTCCCGGGCCGGGCGCCGCTCGGGGTCGGCGGCGCCGAGGATCGCGTCGTGCCCGTAGAGGCGCAGGTCGTAGTCGTACTGCTCGCGCGTGATACCGAGGGTCTGCCGGACGCGGTCGGTCAGGACCTGGTCCATGAACGCCGACCACTCGTCGATGCGGGCCACGACCTCGGGGTCGCGGATGCCGACGAAGGACATCGTCTCGTAGCCGGAGATCCTGGCGCCCTCGAGCTTGACGGTGAGCTGGTCGGCCGGCAGGAACCGCGAGCCCTCGACGCGCACGCGCCGGTCGTCGACGGGTTCGTAGGTGGCGCCGGTGACGTCGAGGGTCCCGGCGGGCTCGCGCATCGAGAACGGGTCGGCGGTCTCGTAGAGCATGTGCGCGGCCACCGAGATGGGCGTGCAGGCGGTGCCGGGGTCGAGCGGCTCGATCTCGAAGCCGTCCGCGTCGATGGTGGCGATCACACCGCCGGAGCGCGGGTTGGTCGTGCACTGGCCGCCGCACTCGACGATCTTCGCGGCGTGCCACGCGGGCCCCGCGGGCATGCCGCGCATCAGCGGGACCGCCGCCGCGGACGCCGTGTCGGTGGCGCGGCCGGCGAGCACGACGTCGGCGCCGGCCCGCAGCGCCTCGGCGAACGGCTCGTGGCCCATCATGCCGACGATGTGCGTGCACTCCTCGAGCAGTGCCGCGTCGAGCGGCCCCATCGGCGCGAGCGGGTGGATCGCGCCCGCGGCGAGCCTGCGCTTGAGGTCCTCGGCGTTCTGCTCGGTGTAGATCCGGGCGACCTTGAGGTCGAGCCCCTCGTCGAGCAGGATCTTCTCGGCGATGCCGGCGACCCAGTCGACTCCGGAGTCGGTGCCCGAGGTGCCGCAGGAGCCGATCAGCAGCGGGATCCGCGCCTCGGCCGCGGCCGCGAGCAGGATCCGCAGGTCCCGCACTATCGCGGCCTCGGTCGTCTTGGCGACGCCCTTGCCGAGGTAGTAGGGCCCGGAGTCGGTCGACCCGCCGTCGACCGAGATCACGTCGGCGCCGAGGGCCAGCCCCCTGGCGACGGTGGCCGGGTCGATCCCGGCTCCGAGCATCCCCGAAGGCGCCATGACCTTCACCCTGGCGGGGAGCCGCACGTCGGCGGCGAACTGCGCGTCTTCACTCAACTGTCGTCTCCTGGCTTGTCGTCGCGCCCGGCCGGGGGACCTCGGCGCGCACCTGTTCCGGCTCGTCCCCCGACCGGTCGCCGGACTCCGGCGCCGGCAGAAGGCGTAGGGCGTCGGGCGGGAGTTCCACGGTCACCTCGGTCGCGTCGACCCGGCGGGTCGTCGCGATCGTGAGCGCGAGATCGTCGGCGCGCAGCGTGTAGCGGTAGTGGTCGCCGAGGTAGGAGACCGCCTCCACCTTCCCGGTCAGTTCGTTGACGCCGCTTCCGGGACGGCCGGCCTCCACCACGTGGACGGACTCGGGCCGGATCGACAGCGCCACCGGGCCGGGCGCCGCGTCGGGGACGGCGACCTGGAGCGGCCGGGCGATCCCGGCCGCCTGCACCAGGACCGGGCCGGCGCCGGACCGCAGAACGGTCCCGGCGAGCAGGTTGGTGGCACCGACGAAGTCGGCGACGAACGGGTCCGCCGGGTGCTCGTAGACCTCGGTCGGCGTCCCGATCTGGCGGACGGCGCCCGCCTCCATCACCACGATCCGGTCGCTCATCGAGAGCGCCTCGTGCTGGTCGTGGGTGACGAAGATCGTCGTCACGCCGATCTGCCGCTGCAGCGCCTTGAGCCACTCGCGCGCGCGGTCGCGCAGCTTGGCGTCCAGGTTGGAGAACGGCTCGTCGAGCAGCAGCAGGTGCGGCGGATGCGCGAGTGCGCGCGCCAGCGCCACCCGCTGCTGCTGGCCGCCCGACAGCTGGTGGGGGTAGCGGTCGCCGAAGCGCTCGAGCTCGACGAGTTCGAGCACCTCCATGACCCGCTCGCGCCGCCGTTTCCGGCCGACCTTGCGGAGCTTGAGGGGGTAGCCGACGTTGTCGGCGACCGACATGTGCGGCCACACGGCGTAGGACTGGAAGACGACGCCGAAGTCGCGCCGCTCGGGTTCCACATGGACGCCGCGGCCGTCGAAGAGCACCCGGTCGCCGAAGCGGATGGTGCCCGAGTCGGGACGGTGCAGGCCGGCGATCGACCACAGCGTGGTGGACTTCCCGCAGCCGCTGGGGCCGAGGAGGGTGAGGATCTCACCGTCGGTGACGGTCAGGCTCAGGTCCTTGAGGACCTGGTTGGCGCCGAAGCGCTTGGCCAGCCTGTCCAGGACGAGGTCAGGCACGGGGCCTCACCCCGAACAGCGCGCGCCCGGCGCCGAGGACGACGAGTGTGATGACCATTTGAATCACTCCTAGAGCGGCGACTGTCCCGCCGGTGCTGGTCGCTGCGAGCTGCAGCATCGAGAGCCCGAGGACCGGGGTCTTCTCGGTGACGAGGAAGACGGCCGGCTCGGCGTCGTTGAGCATGGAGACGAACAGCAGCACGAAGGAGGCCGCCATCGCCGGCAGCACGAGCCGCAGGACGACGGTGCGCATCGCCTGCCACCACGTCGCGCCGGAGGTCCGGGCCGCGTTGTCCAGGTCGCGGCCGATGGCGGCGAGCGCCGGGTAGAAGGCGCTGTAGCCGAGCGCCAGGCTGCGCACCGCGAAGGCGATGCCCATCCCCCACAGGCTCGAGCGGACCCGCCCGGAGGGGTCGAGGACCGCGAAGGACCAGAAGAACGCCATGCCCGTGATCAGGCCGGGCATCATGCGGGGCCAGACCATGCCCCGCTGCAGCGAGCCGCGGAACCGGAACTCCGAGCGGTGCGCGACCATCGACAGCGCGGCGATCACGAGCGTGGTGAGGGCGCCGCCGACGGTCGCGATCAGCAGGCTGTCGGTCAGCGCGCGGGTGTAGAGGTCGTTGCCGACGACCGCCGAGAAATTGGCCGTGGTGAGCACGGTCCACGGGTTGATCAGCGGGGTGAAGATCCTCGTGAAGGCGCACAGCACGACGCCCAGGAGCGGCACGAGGACCATGACGAGCAGGCCGGCGCCGACCACCGCGCTGACCGCCCAGCGCGCCGGTCCGAGCCGGACGGTGCGCCTCGCGGCCGGCTTGCCGGTGACGGTGGTGTACCGGCCGAGGTCGCCGGCGAGCCGGTTGCGGGCGGCGAGCAGCAGCGACACCAGGGCGAGCAGGACGACGGCGCCGGCCGACACCAGGCCCTGGCGCGGCGCCGACGACGCGCTCCAGTTGTCGTAGAGGTAGGTGGAGATCATGTCGATGTTCTTGGAGAACCCGAGCACCAGCGGCAGGCCGAGGACCTCGATGGACAGCGCGAAGACCAGCAGCGAGGAGTTGAGGATCGCGGGCCGCAGGAGCGGCAGGCTGATCGAGAGCACCGCCCGCAGCGGCGACGCGCCGGTGGTGCGCGCGGCGTCCTCGAACGACGGGTCGATGCCCTCGATCGCCCCGCGGCAGAACAGGAAGACCACCGGCGCGGCCACGCTGATGCCGACCAGCGCCATGCCGGGGACGCTGTAGAGGTCGATGGGCATCGCCAGGAAGGTGTGCAGCTTCAGCCAGGACGAGGCGAACCCGCTCGGTGCCCACATCAGGCTCCACCCGAGGATCAGCACGATGCCGGGCAGCATCACCGGCAGGAGCAGCAGGACGCCGAAGACGCGGCGCCCCGGTATGTCGGTGCGGGTGAACAGCACCGCGCACGCCACGCCGACCACGACGGAGCCGGCCGTGTTCAGCGCCCCGAAGAACACGCTGTTGCGGACCGCCGTCCACCACGCCGGATCGGTGAGGAGGTCGCGGTAGTTGGCGGCGGTGAGGTGGCCGCCGCCCTGGTAGAGCGGCGTCGACCACAGCGAGGCGACGACGACCGGGACGATGGGACCGGCGAGCAGGACGAGCGCCGCGCCCCACAGCAGGTAGTGCGACGCCCCGGTGGGCGCCAGGCGCCGCCGTGCGGTTCCGCGATGAGCGGTGAGCGCGCTCATCGGGCGTACCCCTCCATAGGCCTTCCTCCAGACGCGACCGATCGCAACGGTCTCGCTAGATGCTACTTGCTATAGTGAATACGTCAAGATGGATCCGAGAGCCGTACACCTTCTCCTCGCCGTCCGCTCAGAAAGGTGGTCCATGGGCGCGCACATCGTCCTGACCCAGCCCATCCATGCCGACCAGCTCGAGCGGCTGCGGGCCGGCGGCCACCGGGTCACGGCGCTGGAGTCGCCGCGCGGCCTGTCGGCGGCCGAGCTCGCGGACGCCTGCCGGACCGCCGACGTCCTGATCTGCCAGCTCACCGACCAGGTGGAGCGCAGGGTGTTCGAGACGACGTCGCTGTCTCACGTCGCGACGGTCTCCGCCGGCCACGAGCACGTCGACATCGCGGCGGCGGCCGAGCACGGCGTGCTCGTCACGCACACCCCGGGCGTGCTCACCGACGCCACGGCCGACCTCGCCCTGGCCCTCATCCTGGCCGTGACCCGCCATCTGCTCTGGGGCGACCGGGCGGTGCGGCGGCAGAGCGGCGGCCCGTGGCGGCTGCTCCACGAGCCGATGGGCCTCGACCTGTCCGGTGCCACGCTGGGGATCGTCGGCATGGGACGGATCGGCCATGCCACCGCGCTGCGCGCCCATCGCGGCTTCGGCATGAAGATCGTCTACACCGCTCGCCGGCCCCACGCCGCGGCCGAGGCCGACCTCGGCGCCGTCCGCCTCGAACCGGAGCGGCTGCTCGCCGCCGCCGACGTCGTCTCCCTGCACGCTCCGGCCACCGCCGAGACCCGCCACTTCCTCAACACCGCGACGCTGGCGCTCATGAAGCCCTCGGCCGTGGTGATCAACACCGCCCGCGGTTCGCTCATCGACGAGCCCGCGCTCGGCCGGGCGCTGCAGCGGGGCGTGATCGCGGGCGCCGGGCTCGACGTCCTGGAGAACGAGCCCGCGGCCCATCCGGAGCTGCTCGCGGCGGGGGACCGCGTCGTCCTGACCCCCCATGTGGGCAGCGCGACGGCGAGGACCCGCCGTGCGATGGCGGCGATGGCGGTCGACGACGTGCTGGCCTTCCTGGCGCAGGAGGCACCGGCGCATCCGGTCCCCGGCACGGGCCGTAAGCCTCCCCGGTAGGCGCCGCTATCGCGCGGCCGATGGCGCCGGCCGGCCCGCCGCGATGCGCGGTGGCCCGGCCGGAGCGCGGCCTATCGCTCCCGGCGGGCCAGGCGCGGCTCGTTGCCGGCGTGGCTGTGCTCGCGCATGAGCTGCTCGGCGCGATCGGCGTCATGGGCCGCGATCGCCTCGTAGATGGCGCGGTGCTGCTTGAAGCGCCGCGCGACCGCGCCCGGCTCGCGCTCGATCTGGTCGAGGAGGACGGCGCGCCGTTCCTCGTAGTTGAAGGCGTCGACCATGTTGAGCATGTGGATCAGGGTGGCGCTGCCGCTGGCCCGGTCGATGAGGGAGTGGAAGTCGCGCAGCGCCTGCCGGGCCCCCTCGACGGCGGAGCGGTCACCGGCTCTCGCCTGCTCGGCGGCCTGCTCGGCCCGCTCGAGCAGGCCGAGCAGTTCGGCGAGCTGGCCGTCGGTGGCCTTCTCCGCGGCGAAGCGCGCGGCCAGCGCCCGCAGCGCGTCCTCGATGGCGGTGATCCTGCGCAGCTCGTCGGCGTCGAACCGGGCGATCCGCACCGAGCGCGGCCCCACCCGCTCGACCAGGCGGTCCTGCTCGAGGCGGCGCAGGGCCTCGCGCACCGGGGTCGGGCTGATGTTGAGCATGTCCGCCAGGCCCCGCTCGGTGACCTTCGCGCCGCGTTCGAGGGTGCCCGAGACGATCGCCTCGCGGACCGCGGCGTAGGCGCGGTCACCGATCGTCGGCGTCGGCGCGAGCTGCTCAAGCTCCCCCATGGTCGACCTCTCTGCTATGGCACATGGTATATCCGTTAGCCTATCGGAGGGTCGGGAGGCGCGGAGGGCCGTGCCGCCGATCGGTCATGTGAGTTCGACGACCAGGTTGTGCCGGGCGTCGACGGTGATGCGCGCGTCCGGCCCGAAGCCGCAGGACGTCTCCCGCTCCTCGATGACGGCGGGACCCTCGATCACCGTCCCCGCGGGCAGCGCGTAGCGGTCGTACACGGTGGTCTCCAGCTCGCCGTGCCCCTCGAAGTGGACGCGCCGGGTGCCGCGCACCGGGTCGCCCGAGGCGGGCCGGTAGGCCAGGTCGATGTGCGAGCCGGGCAGCGCCGCACTCATCCGCCAGCTGATCACCTCGGGCCGTCCGCCGGAGATCGTCCTGCCGAAGGTGGCGTCGTAGGCCGCCAGGAACCGGTCGCGGATCGCCTCGGCGGCACCGGGCCCGAACGCCGCGTCCGGCAGCGGGACCTCGATCTCGTAGCCCTGGCCGACGTACCTCATGTCGGCCGAACGGCTGACGACGACCTTGTCGCCGAACTCGTCGGCGCCGGCCAGCAGCGCCCTGGCGCGTTCCTCCATCTCGGCGAAGAGCCGGCTCACGTGCGCCCAGTCGGCGTCCGCCAGCTCGGTGGGGTAGCCGCGCACGTCGGTGACGGTGGGGGCGGCGACCAGGAAGCCGAGCGCCGACATGACGCCCGCGCCCATGGGCACCACGATCCTGCCGATCTTGAGCAGCCTCGCGAGCGCGTAGGCGTGGACGGGGCCCGCCCCGCCGAAGGCGACGAGCGTGTACGCCGAGGGGTCGGCGCCCTTCTCCGCCAGGTGCATCCGCGTGGCGGCGGCCATGCTGTCGGCGGCGATGCTCTGGACGCCGACGGCGGCCTCGGCCACCCCGATGCCGAGCGGTCCCGCGACGTGCGCCCGCAAGGCGGCGCGCACGTCGTCGCCGACCAGGTTCATCTCGCCGCCCAGGAAGTGGTCCGGGTCGAGGCGCCCGGTGACGAGGTCGGCGTCGGTGACCGTGGGCAGCGCGCCGCCGAGTCCGTAGGCCACCGGGCCCGGAACCGAACCCGCACTGCGCGGCCCGACCTTGAGCAGGCCGAGGTCGTCGAGGCCGGCGATCGAGCCGCCGCCCGCACCGATCTCGATCATGTCGACCACGGTGAGCCGGAGCGGGAGCCCCGATCCGGGCTTGAACTTCTCCAGCCGTCCGGCCTCGAACCGGTGGGCGAGGGCCGGCGCGCCGTTCTCGACGACGCTCATCTTGGCGGTGGTGCCGCCGACGTCGAAGGAGATGACCCTGTCCTCACCGATCGCGCGGGCGATGTGGGCCGCGGCGATCGCGCCCGCGGCGGGCCCGGACTCCAGCAGCTTCACCGGGAACTCCTTGGCCTCCTCCACGGTCGTGAGCCCGCCGCCGGACAGCATGATGTAGAGGCGGCCGGCGAACCCGGCGGCGCGCAGCGAGTCCTCGAGCCGGTCGAGGTAGGCGTGGACCCGCGGCTGGACGTAGGCGTTGACGCACGCGGTGCTCATCCGCTCGTACTCCCGGATCTCCGGCGCCACCTCGCAGGACAGCGTCACCAGCGCCTCCGGATGGGCCGCGGTGATGACCTCCTTGGCCCGGCGCTCGTGGGCCGGGTTGCGGTAGGAGTGGAGGAAGGCGACGGCGAGGGCCTCGACGCGATGGTCCTCCAGCAGCGTGCGCGCGGCGCCGAGCAGGGCCTCCTCGTCGAGGGCGAGGTGCTCGGTGCCGTCGGCGAGGAGCCGTCCGGGGACCCCGAGGCGCCGGTCGCGGGGCACGAGGACGGTCGCGGGGCGGGCGAAGAGGTTCTCGGTGTCGAACCGGATCTCGCCCCCCATCTCGAGCACGTCGCGGAACCCGTCGGTGGTGATGAGCCCGATCTCGGCGCCGGTCCGCTCCAGGACGGTGTTGGTGATCAGGGTCGTGCCGTGGACGATCACCCCGACGTCGTCCCATCCGGCCCCCGACTCCCGCAGGAGGCGCTCGATGCCGGCGAGGATCCCGCGCCCGGGGTCGTCGGGAGTGGTGAGCAGTTTGCCGGTGCGGGTGATCTGGCGCGACTCGTCGTGCAGGACGAGGTCGGTGAACGTCCCCCCGACGTCGACGCCGATGCGCGCGGTCCTGCCTGACCTCACTGGGTGTTCCTTTCCGGGGCGTGGCCGGGGTAGTCGCGTTCCGCGGCCTCGGGGGTGAGGTACCCGAGGGCGACATCGGTGGCGACGGCGTCCGGGTCGCGTTGGTCGGGGGGCCCGAAGCCCGCGCCGCCCGCGAACAGGAGGTCCACCGTCGCGTCGGGTGCGAGCTGTACGACCGACTTGACCGACGAGACCGGCTCGCCGTCGACCGCGGCCGCGGTGCCGAGGGCGGGCGAGCCGCCCAGCAGTCCCCGCGGCGGGTGGTGCTCCCGGTCTCCGAGGAGGGCCGCCTGCCAGGGACGGCCGGTGGTGTTCCGCACCGAGATCAGCTGCCCGAGGCCGCCGCGGTGGGTGCCGGCGCCGCCGGAGTCGGCGCGGTACTCCTTGCGGGTGAACAGCAGCGGGGAGGCCGCCTCGAGGGCCTCGATGCTGCCGCCGCCGGAGTTGGTCGGGAAGGCGGTCGTGGACAGCCCGTCCGCGTGCGCCGAGGCGCCCATCCCGGCGCTGGCGAACAGCACGAGCCGGAACGGCGCGCCGTCCCGGCCGGTTCCGGCGAACTGGACGCGGAACGCCGGAGCGCCGCCGCTGTCGGCGATGACGCGCTCCGGCAGCACCGGAGCCAGCGCCTGGTAGACCGCGCTGGAGAGCAGGTGACCGGTGAGGTGCCGGGCGAGCACCGGCGCCGGGAAGCGCGGGTTGAGGATCGAGCCCTCCGGCGCGGTCACGGTCAGGGCCCGGTAGGACCCGTGGTTGCCGCGCGCGCCGGCCCCGAGGAGCAGCTTGAGCGGGTTCATCGTGTACGCGCGGGTGTAGGGCAGCGTGCAGTTGATCGCGTAGGGGACCTGCGGCGAGGTCCCCGTGTAGTCGACCTCGATCCGGTCGCCGGCGATGGTGACCCGGCACTGGATCGTGGTCGGCCGCCCGGGCACCCCGTCCGCCTCGACGGTGGAGGTGTAGGCGCCGTCGGGCAGCTCGGCGATGCTGCGCCGCAGGGCGGCGTCGGTGACCTCGTGGATGGCGCTCCCGAGCTCTTCGAGGTCGTCGGCGCCGATGTCGTCGAGGAACTCCAGCAGCCGGCGCCGGCACGTCTCGTTGGCCGCGACCTGCGCCTGGATGTCGCCCCAGACCTGCTCCTGGAGCCTGACGTTGGCCATCAGGAGCGATCTGACCTCCTCGTTGAGCGCGCCGCCGCGGTAGAGCCGCATCGGCGGGACGAGCAGGCCCTCGGCGATCAGCTCGGTCCTGCCCATGCTGGGCGCCCCGCCGATGTCGGGAAGGTGGGCCGCCGTGCCGGTGAAGCCGACGAGCTCGCCGCGGTGGAAGACCGGCGCCACCATGGCCAGGTCGGGCAGGTGCCCGATGCCGATCCACGGGTCGTTGGTGATGACCCGGTCGCCCTCCCGCCAGGTGTCGGCGGGGTAGCGCCGGAGCAGCTCCCGGGTCAGCGGCGTCATCAGCGCGGCGAAGGCCGGGATGCCGGCCCGGCACTCGGCCACCGTCTCGCCGGCCCTGTTCATGATCACGACCGTGTAGTCGTTGGACTCGCGGATGATCGTGGAGAACGCCGTGCGCAGCAGGGTGGTGGCCGCCTCGTCCGCGAAGGCGGCGAGGCGGCTCCACCAGATCTCCAGGGTGACCGGGGCGAGCGCGCGCTTCGGCGGAAGGGAAGAGGTCACCGGCCGTACGCCGCCTTCCACCGCGGCTCGATGGCGGCGCGTCCGCCGGCGGCCTTGTCGATGGTCATGACGTCGAGCTTGTCGGTACCGGTGACCTTCTTGATCGAGGGCACGCCGAACGGGCACCGCACGCCGTCGCGGTAGGGGCTGAAACCGCCCTTGCACGCGGCCTCCTGGCCCTCCACCGAGAGCATGTAGTTGACGAAGACCTTCGCCGCGTTCGGCGACCGCCCGCCCTTGGTCACCGCGATCGTGCGCGGGAGCACCGGCGTGGCGTCGCTGAGGTAGGTCCAGTCGAGCACCTTCGCCGCGTCGGACGTGATCAGTGCGCGGACGGCGCCGCTGACGAAGTACGACGCGGCGTACTGGCCCTGGAGCACCTTCTGGACCAGCGGGCCCACGTTGGACTCGACGGTGGTGTTGGCGCCCAGTTCCTTCAGCGTGGCCCAGGCCGCGTCGCCGCCCTTGGCGACGTAGACCTGCGTGGCCTCGAGCCCGACCGGGTTCCCGATGTCGACGGTGCCGATCTTGCCCTTCATGGTCGCGGAGAGCTTCGCCAGGTCGGCGAGCGTCTTCGGCTGCTTGTCCTTGGGAAGCAGGGCCTTGTTGTAGACGGCGATCACCGGGTCGAGGGAGACGGCGGTCACGCCGGGGGCCGTCTTGGCGTAGTCGGGCAGGTTCGGCAGGTTGGGGTCCTTGTAGTCGACGAAGTCGCCGCGCTCGATGAACTCCTGCATCGTCGCGAGGCTCATCGGCATCACCACGTCGGCCGTGCGCGCGTGGGTCGCGGTCTCGGTCTGGTAGCGCTGGAAGATCTGGTCGTTCTCGAGGCTGAGGACCCTGACCTTGATCTTCGGGTACTTCTTCTCGAACGCCTTGCGGATCGGATCCGTGAGCTGGTCGTCGGCGTCGGTGTAGAGGAGGACCGACCCCTCCTTCTCGGCGGCGGCCAGCACGTCCGGGGCGGGCGGGGTCACCGCGGACGGCGTGCCGACGTCGGCCGAGGGGGTCGACGACGGGGGCGAGGCGGAGCCGCTCCCGCTCTCGCCGCAACCCGCCAGCGCGAGGACTCCGGCGACAGCGGTCGCCGTTGCCGCGATCCTGAACTTGATCACCTGGTGCTCCTCACCCGTCACGGGCCCGCTGCGGGCTCCCTCACATCACGCACAAGATATATGCAATAGCAAATCTGTCAAGGAGTGAGCGCTGCCCATCGCTCTCGGACGGGTGCGCGAGCGGTGTGCTCGCCGGGTGATGGAGGCCGTCAGACGATGACGGCCGACAGCACGCCGGTCAGCTGGTCGGCGAGCTCGCGGGACAGGCCCTGCTCGCGCAGCCGTGTGCGGATCTTCTCGCGCAGCTGGGCGATCCGCTCGGACACGTCGACCGGCCGGCGGGCGAGCAGATCGTTCTCCAGATTGGTGATCACGTTGTCGAGGTCGAGGGCGACGTCCGGCCTGATCTCTCCCGAGGCGGAGCCGCGGTCCACGATGGGACGCAGCCGGCCGAGCGCGTCGCTCACCCCGGCAGGGACCGGTGACGCCGTCGGCCCGGACCCCGGACTGGAGGCGGGAGCCGGAGCGGGAGTGTCCGCCGGGGTCGATCGCGTGGCTTGCGGCTGCGCGACGGGCAGCGGCTCGCGCGCCGACGGCGCCAGCGCCGCCACCACGGCCGTGACCGGGATGGCGATCGCGATGGCGGCCGCGGCCAGGAGCCTCACCTTGCCGCGCCGCGTCCGGGACTCGGGAGGGCGCAGCGTCCCGGTCCCGTCCCGCGGGGCGGGGGACGGCCGCCGTACCGTCGCGGACCGCACCGGGTCCGGCGGCTCGGCGGGCGAGGACAGCATCGACGCGACCTGCATCGCGGACGGCCGGAGCGCGGGATCGGGATCCAGGCAACGCGCCGCGAGCATCGCGAGGTCCGGCAGCGGCGGCCCGCCGGCGAGGCAGGCCGCGATGATGCCGCCCAAGGCGCGGACGTCGGCGGCCTTGGCGTCGTCCAGGGCCGGCCGGAGCGGGACGGGCGCCGTGCCGCCCGTCGTCGCCCGCGCGGTCCGCGCGACCGCGCCGATACCGGTGTCGACGATCTTGATGCCTTCGGAGGCCGGCAGGACCTTGTCCGGCGTCAGGTCGCCGTGCGCCACGTCCGCCGCGTGCGCGGCCGCGAGGGCTCGGGCGATCTGCGCGCAGACGTCCGCGATCTCGGCTGGGGTGAGCGAGCCCGCGGCGAGGCCGCCGGCGAGGGACGCGGCGTCCAGGAACTCGGTGACGACATAGGACACCAGATGCCCGGACGCGTCCCGGGTCCGGTCGCTGTCGTAGATCTTCTCCAGCCCCGGATGCGACAGGCCCGCCGCCCGGTTGACGGCCTTCTGGAACCGCGCCTGCAGATCGCCGCCGGGCGCTGTGAGCACCTTCACCGCCACGGGACGGCCGAGCAGTTCGTCCCGCGCCAGCCAGACCTCTTTGGCCCCGCCGCCGTCCAGGCGATCGACGAGCCGGTAGCGCTCCGTCAGCCAGAACCCGGATTCCACGGCAGGCGGTACGCGGCCGGCGGCTCCCGGGTTCGAACGGCCCCGGCCCCCAGCCCTCCGCACCGTCTGCAGCGCGGCGCGGGGGAGAGGGGCCGGGACCGCCGGCGTCAGCGGCCGATCGAGGACTTGCGGGCGTTGGCCACGATGGTCGCGGCGTCACCGGGGGTGAGGAAGCCGCCCTTCACCGCCGCATTGGCGGGGAAGTGGTGCGCCACACCGGTCTTGGTGAGCCCCACCCGGACCGCGATCTCGTCCAGGGTCGTGCCCCGGTAGCCCTCGGCGGCGAACGTCTCAAGCCCCGCGTCCAGGATCCGCTCGTGGCGAGCGAGGCGATCCGCCCGCCTTTCCGCCGGACTTCGTTCCTTCGTCATCGACACTCCTGAAGCGAGCGCCATCGCCTCGTCCAGAGCCGATCGGCTCGACCGCCTGTACTCGCCGTACGTCACGAACGTCATCACCCACCGAAGGAATTCATCGATGATCAGCGCCGGGTGGAGCCCGGAAATTCCTGATAGTCGGCTGGAAACTCCAGGGGGGCCGCGCACGAACCTCGGACCGGTCTATCTCGGGCACCGGAAATTCGGGTGTGCCGAGCACATTGTCGGGCCAGGGAAGTGGCATCATGGAGAATCGGACTTCCGCTGATCGGTGTCGACGAGGCGGCGAGCTCTCCGAGACCGGTATGTTCGCGGGCCCGTACTGCCATCCTGGGGGTGTCCTCCGAGGTCAGGGGGCCGGCCTCCAGTGCGGTGCGGCGTATCGGGCGAAGGTTTCGGCGAGCACCGGGTCGGAGGCGTCCAGCAGGCGGGTCTCGACGAGGAGCGCCCAGCCGGTCTCCGGGTCCTGCCGGAACCACGGCAGGGCTCTGTGCTGCGCGGACGCCGCGGCAAGAGGTCGGACGACGACACTTTTCCGGCCGAGCCGGCCAATGCGCCCAAAGGCGATCTGGTCGATGTCGTCCCAGGCGTAGGTAACGCGGCTGGCGCCTGTTCGCAGTTCCAAGCCCTGGCCGTCGATCCATAGACCGTCGCGGGCCGGATCGTACTTCGACGACCGTACGAACCAGCGCACGAACAGCGGGACGGCGACGGCCATGAACAGCAGCCCGATGCCTTGCCTGTTGATCACAGCCCCGACGGCCGCCACCATGAGCATGACAGCACCGACGATGAGCAGCGGGTTGGGAAGCGGCGCGCGAATGGGAACGACGCTTCCGGACGGGCGGGGCGTGGTGCCGGGTTCCCGTGCGGGTGGCCGGTGCGGAGAACTCCGCACCTCCGTCCGCTGCTCCGAGGTCACGGTCTGGGTTCGTTCCAGCACGAGGGTTCGCGCGCGGCCCGGGAGCCAGTCACGGGTGAGGTCGGTACCGGTGAACGCGGCGAGGAGGCCGTCGGTGCTCGGACGCTGTTCAGGGTCCTTGGCGAGGCAGCCGGCCACGAGCCCGCGGATCGCGTCGGGAAGGCCGGACAGGTCGGGCTCCTGGTGGACGACGCGGTACAGCAGCGCTGTCGGCGGCCCGTCACCGAAGGGCCGCACCCCGGCGGCGAAGCACAGCACGGCCCCGAAGGCGAACACGTCGGTCGCCGGGGCGACCGGCCCGCCGGTGACCTGCTCGGGCGCCATGTACCCGGGCGTGCCCACGGCGCCGGCCGCCCGGGTGAGCGCGGTCGCGTCGGCCGCCCGCGCGATGCCGAAGTCGATGACGCGGGGACCGTCGTCGGCGATCAGGATGTTGGACGGCTTGAGGTCGCGGTGCACCAGGCCGGCGCCGTGCACGGCTTCGAGGGCCTCGGCGATCCCCGCGCCGAGCACTCGCAGGGTGGGCTCGGGCAGCGGTCCGTGCGCGGCGACCAACTCCATCAGCGAAGGCCCGGGGACGAAGGCGGTGACCAGCCACGGGGGGTCGGCGTCGGGATCGGCGTCCACCACGGGAGCGGTGTGGAAGCCGCCGACCCGCCGCGCCGCCTCGACCTCCTGGCCGAACCGCCGCCGGAAAAGCGGATCGGCCGCGAACTCCGGCCGGACGACCTTGACGGCCACCGGCCGGCCGCCCGGAGACCGGCCGAAGAACACCTCGCCCATGCCACCGCTGCCGAGCCTGCCCGACAACGTGTAGCGCCCCACCGTCCGCGGATCTCCTGGCGCCAGCGGTCTCACCGTCATCCCATCGCCCCATCATGATCATGGCCGCCGGGAAACCCTACCGGGCCGTCCCCGCACCCATCTTCTCCGGCCGAATGCGGCCACCCTGCGTCTCTCCGTGCGGTCATCCGGTCCTCTGATCCGGTGGTAAGGCACCGCGGCGACCGCCGCCGGTCGTGAGCACACGACCGGGCCGGTCGGCTGGATGCAGGGGGGCGTCAGCGACGGCGTGCCGTGATGAGCCAGGCACGCGAATCGAAGTACACGCCGCTGCCGTTGTCGTGAGCGGCCAGGTCGGCCCGTAGCCGCGCACGTGCTCGCTCGGCCGCCGCAGGGTCGAGGGCGTTGAGCAGGTCTTTGTCGTAGAGGCGAAGCACATTGTCGAAGGCGCTGCTGCTGTCGGGGCCGTAGTAGACGGGCTCGCGCACGTCGGTGAAGCCGACTTCCGTGAAGCCGGCCGCCGCCAGGATGCTTTCGGTGAGGACCGGGTCGGCCAGGGAGAACGGGTCCGGGTCGAGGGCGGGCTCAGAGGACGCGCGAAGCCGGCGGATCATGGAGGCCCATTCATTGTGGTCGCGGTCCTGCCAGACCAGCAGCACCAGCCGCGCCGCCGGGCGGAGAGCCCGCCCGATATTGGCGAACGCGGCGACCGGGTCGGCGAAGAACATCGTTCCGAACCTGCTGATGCAGAGGTCGAAGTGGTCCGGCTGGAAGGGATGGAACTGGGCGTCCGCCCGCTGGTAGGTGATGTTCCACAGCCCCTGGGCGTCGCTGAGCCGGCGGGCGCGTTCGAGCATCGGCGCGGAGATGTCGACCCCGACCGCGCTTCCATGGACGGCTGCGCGGGCGGCCTCACGCGTGGTCTGGCCCATGCCGCAGCCGATGTCGAGGACACGATCGTCAGGGCCGACGCGGGCTGCGGCGCGGAGGAGTTCGTTGTGCGGGCGAAGCTCCGCGTCGTAGTCGAACAGGTCGCCGTGCTCGGACGTCACCACCACTGAGTCCTTTCGTCTGTGCGGCCTGAGGGACGAAGACGCCGGGTCATGGCCGGGTGCCTCCGGTGCGCCCTGAAGCTCGCGACGCACGGTTCGACTTCGCTCTAGTTGACGAGCTTCTCGCTGTTAGAGAGATAATGGGCATGGGGACACGTTAGGGCCCGGATGCCCATCGAGGGAAGCGGAGGCCTCCGATCGACCCGATCAGGGCGTCCTGTCGGGCATGATCATCGGTTGTGTCGCTTTTCACAGCACGGAGGGATGTGACTGATGCGAGCTCACGCCATCTCCACCATTGTCGGCATGGTGGCCATGCTCGTCCTGACGGCCTGTACGACCGGAGATGGGAAAGCCCGCCGGCCGGCGGCCGACGCCCCCACAGCACAGGTTTCCGCGGTCCTTCCCAGCTATAAGGGAAAGACGCTCGACGCGGTCAGCAGGGAACGGGAAGGAACCGCCCCCTCCTACACCACCGTCTTCCGCTCCTTGACCGACGGCCACACCTTCGACGGCGAGTCTTATTCCGGCAGCTGGATCGTCTGCACCCAGGCAGAAAGCGCCGCACGCAGGACGGTCGAGTTCGGGGTGCTCCCACCGCAGGTGCAATGCCCGGCCGACGGCCACGTCACGTCCTGGCCCACGGTCCCCGACGTCGTCGGGAAGACCGGATTCGAAGCGGAGAAGATCGGCGATCAGATCGGGTTCCAGGGTCTCCACGGCGAGCCCAACTCGCGCTATGGCGATTCTCATCTGGAGCGGGTCGTCTGCCGTCAGGACCCTCCCGCCGGTGAGAGCATGCGCACCCACTACGGGGAGGCGCTGTCAGTGGTGTTCGTGGATCCGGTGGGGCCGTGCGATCGATAGCAGCCGCTACTCGCGATACTAAGGGTGTGCCTGACGACAGGCGTGAACTGGGCCGCGCCTCCGGTGCCTCCGACAGGGAGCCGAAAGAGTTCGCCAGAGCGTTCAACACCTTCTGGCTCGCCGTATTCGGTATCGCTCTACTGGTGTTCGCCGTCCAATGCACCGCCCGCCTCCAATGGGAGGCCGTGTGGGCGTGGGCGGGCTGGGGCGCGCTACTGCTGTTCATCCTGGCGAGGTCGCGTGACCTGCTGCGCTCGCAGACGGCCTGGCTTCAGGGGACGGTGCTCAACGTCGAGGATCGTTCCGGGCCGCGGCAGTGCGATCTGGCGGCGCCCGGAAAGGTCCGGTGCACCTTTTCCGTCAACATGCGAGGCGATCCGGATTTCCCGGTGCTCATCCTCCGTGATGCGCTGACGGGGGACAGGCTCCGTTATGTTTTGAAGGCCCCCGACGGCTTTCCCTTGAGCCCCGACGACGTCCGCGCCATCGTCTCGGCATTGGAGCGGGGGCCGGCCGAAAGGGCGGCCAGGTGGCTGCGCTACAACGCCCTGTGATCTCCGGAAGGAGACCACGCGCCGACGCGGAGCCCGGCGCCTTTCCGGCTCGTCCGCGGTAGGACGCCTGTGCTGTCCATGCCCTCCCGTGTTCAGCTCGGGCCTGCCGCGCGGCGAGCGGGCGGCAGGCCCCGGGCGCGGCCGGTGTCAGACGGGGATCAGCCGGGAGAGGTTGCCGCCCATGATCTTGGCCCTGGCCGATTCGTCGAGGGCGGCCAGGTCGTCGACGTAGGTGATCGGGTCGGCCTTGCCCTCGGGGTGGGGGTAGTCCGAGCCGAACAGCACGCGGTCGATGCCGATCAGGTCGGCCAGCGCGGCCATGTCGTCCTCGATGAAGGGGCTGACGTGGATGAGCCGGCGCATCTGCTCGACCGGGTCCTCCTGGAAGCCCTGCGGCATCTTCTTGTAGATGTTCGCCAGCTTCTCCAGCAGCGGGCCGACCCAGGCGGAGCCGTTCTCGATGAAGGCGACCTTGAGATCCGGGAACCGCGACAGGCAGCCGTGGCAGATCAGCGACGCGACCGTGTCCTCGACCGCCCGCCACTGCCCGACCTGCCGGAAGGGCTGCGGCTGGAACGGCAGGAACTCGCGCTGCTTGCCCTCCCAGTCGCTGGCGTACCGCTCGTACCCGCTGTCGGAGGAGTGGAAGCCCACCAGCACGCCGCTCTCCTGCACCCGCTTCCAGAACGGGTCGAACTCCTCCAGCGCGAACGACCGGGGGCCGCCGAACCCGTGCACCGGAGCGGGGCGGATCAGGATGGCCCGCGCGCCGCGCTCCAGGACCCACTCCAGCTCCTCGATGGCCTTCTCGACGATCGGGAGGGTGATCACCGGGGTGGAGAAGATCCGGTCCTTGTAATTGAAGGACCAGACCTCGTCCATCCACTGGTTCAGCGCGTGGACGACCGCGTGGGTGAGCTCGGGGTCGTCGCGCATCCGCTCTTCGAGCAGGCTCGCCAGCGTCGGGAACATCAGGGTGCGCTGGACGCCCTGCTCGTCCATCAGCTCCAGCCGCGAGCCGGGCTCCCGGAACGCGGGGACGGCGCGCATCGGCTCGCCGACGAGCTCGCGGTAGGACTTGCCCTCGGGGTTGCCGCGCCGGAAGTACTCCTCCTGGGCGCCCGGGCGGGCCACGACCTCGAACGTCGGGTTCGGGATGTACTCGCTGATCTGGCCGCGAACCGCGATCTTCGTCCGGCCGCGGACCTGCACGTACTGGATGGCGCCCCGGTACTCCTTGGGCAGGTAGCGGGTGAACGCGTCTTCGGTCTCGTACATGTGGTTGTCCGCATCGAACACCGGATACGGCAGTTCACGCGTGGGCATCTGCGTCCACCTCTCATCTCTGACGCTGCGTTCTGATGTAGTTCTAAATCTATCGAAATGTTGTGGGGATGTCACTAGGGTTCATCGAAGTGAGCGGCTCGGCGGATGCCTGCGGTGGTGGGCAGGCCCCTCAGCGGCCGGTGGAGACGAGGTAGAGCAGCACGCCGTTGAGGCCGATGACGACCGCCGCGATGGCCGAGGCGATGATGGTGGTCGGACGCCGGTTCGCGTGCTCGCCCATCACGTCGCGGCGCGCGGTGAGGACGACGAGCGGGACCAGCGCGAACGGGATGCCGAGGGACAGCGCCACCTGCGAGGCCACGAGGGTCACCGTGGGATCCGTGCCGGTCCCGAGGATGAGGAGCGCCGGGACCACGGTGACGATCCGCCGGACGGGAGCGGGCACACCGGACTTCAGCAGGCTCTTCATCACCTCCGCCCCGGCCGCGCTGCCGACCGAGGTGGACGCGAGCCCCGAGGAGAGCAGCGCGACCGCGAAGACGAGGGCGACCCCGCCGCCGAGTCGCGACGCCACCACGTCGTGCACGCCGGCCAGGGTGCCGGTGCCGGGCAGCCCGTGCAGGCTCGTCGCCGCCACCACCAGGAGGGACAGGTTGAGCAGGCCGGCCACCAGGAGCGCCGAGACGACGTCCACCCGGGTCGCCCTCAGCAGCGCGGCGACCGCGAGCCCGCGGCCTCGCTCGTCGAACCGCGCCGCGGTGAGGCTCGAGTGCAGGTAGATGACGTGCGGCATCACGGTCGCACCGATGATCCCGGAGGCCAGGAGCACGCTGTCGGCGCCGGCGAAGGCCGGGACGAGCCCGCCGGCGAGCGCGCCCGCGGGCGGCGGGTCGACCACGAGGCCCGCGAGGAAGCCGACGGCGATGAGGGCCAGGAAGCACATGACCAGCCGTTCCAGGGACCGCTGCCCGCGCGCGTCGCCGACCTTGAGGACCGCCAGCGACACGGCGACCGTGAGGATCGCGCCGAGGACGAGCGGGACGTCGAAGAGCAGGGCGAGCGCGATGGCTCCGCCGACGACCTCGGCCAGGTCGGTCGCCATCGCGATCGCCTCGGCCTGCAGCCAGTAGGCGAGCCGCATCCGGCGAGGGAGGCGGTGCCCCAGATGCCCGGCGAGGGAGCGCCCGGTGACGATCCCCAGCTTCGCCGAGAGGTACTGCACCGGGATCGCCATGGCGTTGGCCAGCAGGACGACCCAGACCAGCGTGTATCCGTGGTCCGCGCCGGCCGTGACGTTCGTGGCGACGTTCCCCGGGTCGACGTACGCGACGGCCGCCACGAACGCCGGTCCGAGCAGCGCCGGGCCCCGGCGCGCCTCGGTGCGCATGGCGCACACCATAGCGGAGCAATTATTTGCTCCAACAGTACCGGCGCGGATACCGTGGGCGCGTGGCGACAGCAGTGGTTCGCGTCGTGATCGACCCCGACGGGCGGTTGGCCGCCGGCGCCTACGAGGCAGGGCTCAGACGGCTGGAGTCCGCCGGGCTGGAGGTGATCGCCAGTCCCGCCGGGCGCCTTCCCGAGCGGCGGCGGGAGATCGAGCTGATCGTCGAGGACGGCGGCGGCGAGCTGCGGACGGGCCCCTACCTGGACGAGTGCCGTACCGCGTTCGGCCTCGAACCCGAGCTCGGCGTCATCACCTACGTCAGCCGGGGGACCGACGACGACGCCCTCGGGGTCCTGCGCCGCTTCGGCCTGTCGGGCGAGGTCGAGCGGACGGTCGAGGGCGGCGAGGAGGTCGTCACGGTCGCGATCCCCCGGGACGCCGGCCGCCGGGTGCCCGAGAGCCGTCTCCACACCGCGCTGGAAGCGGCGCTGAACTGCGAGGTCCGGATCGTGGCGGCACCGGACTGACGGATCGCGGACGACTCCGGCAGCCCGCGGCGGGCGTCAGGTGTCAGCTGTCCGGCGTCATGTAGCCGCGGAGCATGGTGCGGCGCAGGAACGCGTGCGTGCGGGCCTCGCTCGTCCGTCCCGAGTCCTGGTAGGCGAGCCAGAGCACGCTGCGGATCGGGTCGGCTATGTCCTGCGGTGCGGCGAAGGAGCGCAGCGTGCCCTTGGCCATGCCCCGCTGCAGGACGCTCTCGAGCAGCCGCAGGCGGTCCTGCGTCTGCCGGGCGTACCGGCTGAGCGGGGCGAGGTCGGAGTCCGTAGCGTGTTCGATCTGCAGGATGTCGGACTCCTCCCGGAAGCGCCGCCGTGCCTTCACGAACGTCTTCGCCAGCGCGTCGAGGGAGGCCGCCCCGGGCTCTCCCGTGGTCAGCGCCGCGCGGAACGCCTTGTCCAGGCTCGTGGAGAACGCGTCGACCACGTCGGCCAGCATGGCCTCCTTGGACTCGACCCTCCGGTAGAGCGTCGCCATCCGGACGCCCGCGCGCTCCGCGATGTCGCGGATGGTCGTGGCGGCGTAACCGTGGCGCGCGAACTCCGTGCGGGCCGCGGCGATGATCCGGGTGCGCACATCGCCGTCGACCGGCTTCTCCGGGCGGGACGGCCAGGTGGACAGCGCGTCGTCGACCGCCTCGAGCGCCTCGGAGCGGTCGAGTTCGTCGTCGCTCGGGCAGTCCGCGACGATGCCGTGCAGGAGCAGTTCGCTCACGTCGTCGGCGACCGCGGCGGGATCGGGGTGGCCCGGGAAGTAGGCCGCGGCGTCCAGGGAGAGGTTCTTGAGCGCGAAGCGCAGCAGCCGCGCGTTCTCCGCTCCGGTCCCGCTTCCGGTGACGTCGTCGACGGCGGTCTTCCACATGCGCTCCAGGACGGGAGCGCGGACCTGCTGGGCCTCGCGGAGCCGCGCGGTCGCGACCGTGGGGGGCTCGAAGTACCTGAGGGCGACGGCGCCTCCGTGGCGGAAGCTCAGGACCGCCACCTCGCGCATCAGATGGCGGAACCGGTCCTCGGGCGCCAGGCCCGCCGCCGAGGCCGCGAGCCGCGCGCTCACCGAGCCGAGCTCCCGGTCGAACCGCTTGAGGATCTCTACGGCGATCTCCTCTTTGGACCCGAAGTGGTGGTACAGGCTGCCGGGCAGGACGCCGCTCGCGTCGGCGATGTGGGTCATCGTCGTCGCCGCGTAGCCGCGCCGCTCGAAGAGCGCGGCGGCCGCCAGCCGCACCTCGTCGGTGCGGCTCGACGGCATGGGGGCCGAGGTGCCCCGAGCGGTCGCCCGCTGTGAGCTCATGGGAAAAGTATGCCCGCGAACCGTGCCGCGGGCGAAGCCGGGCGATGCCCCCTGGAGACGCCCCGGGAGACGCCCCGGGAGCGGCCGTCTAGCGGAGCAAATATTCAATCCGGTAGCCTGCCCGCGTGCCCCGCCGGGACACCGGTATGGAAGGAGTCACCAGTGGCTGAGATCGAGATCAACGGCGGCCGGGTGGTCTACGAGTTCGTGGGTCCGGACGACGGCGAGGTGGTGGTCCTGACTCCGGGAGGCCGCTTCAGCAAGGACCACGGCGGTGTGCCCGAGCTGGCCGAGGCCCTGGCTGCGGGGGGCAGGCGGGTCCTGCTGTGGGACCGTCCGAACTGCGGTGCCTCCGACGTCCAGCTGTTCGGGATTTCGGAGTCCCACATGCGCGCCGAGACGCTCGGCGCGCTGGTCCGGGAGCTGGGCGTCGGTCCGGTGGTCGCCGCGGGCGGCTCCGGCGGGGCCCGCGACACGATCCTGTTCACGATGCTGTTCCCGGAGCTGGTCACGAGGCTCGCCGTCTGGTCGATCGTGGGCGGGACGTTCAGCACGATGAGCCTGGCCGGCGTCTACGTCCTGAACGAGCTGCGCGCGGTGCGGACCTCGGGCATCGAGGGCGTGCTGCGACTGCCAGGGTGGGCCGAGCTGGTGGAGGCGAACCCGCGCAACCGCGACCGGCTGCTGGCGATCGGCGCCGAGGAGTTCGAGCGGGTGATGACCCGCTGGCTGGAGGCCTACGTGCCGAAGCCGAACGAGGCGATCCCGGGAGTGCCCGACTGGCAGTTCGCGGACATCGCGGTGCCGACGCTGATCATCCGCGGCGGGGAGAAGGACTTCGACCACCCCAAGCGCACGTCGTTCGAGGTGCACGCGCTGATCAAGGAATCGGTCCTGGTCGACCCGCCGTGGCCCGAGGACGCCTGGGAGCGCGCCGTCGAGGCGTCGTTCGCCGGCAAGGGCAGCATTTTCGATCCCTGGCGGCTGGCGGCGCCGCTCCTCCTCGACTTCTTCGACGGACGCGAGGTGGGGCCGGAGGCTCTTGCCCTGGGCCGGGCGCGCGGTTAGCGTGTGAGCAAACGTTAGATTCGTCCGACGTGCCGGCGACGCCCCGCGACCGGAGCAATGATTTGATCCACTCGAGGAGAACGGGATGAGCCACCGATGACCCCGCAGAGCCCCCCGAGGATCGACGCCAGCGTGCACGTCTTCTTCAAGGACGGCGCCGACCTGCGCCGCCACCTGCGCGAGCCGTTCCGGAGCAGGGGGTTCCCCGACCCGGACGTCGCCTGGTACTCGCGGCCCGGCCCCAAGTACGCCGAGGGCACGGACGGCCCGGACGGCTCGCACCCCGGCTCGGACCCCGCGCTGGTCGGACGCCAGGTCCTGGACGAGCGCGGCTTCGACTACGCCGTCCTGCACCCCATGTCGGTCGCCGGGATCCTGCCCGACTGGCACCTCGGCACGGCGCTCTACGCCGCCACGAACCAGATGCTCGCGGAGCGGTGGCTCGAATCGGGCCCGTACGCCGACCGGTTCCGGGGCACCGTCCGCGTCAACCCCAACGACGTCGAGGGCGCGGTGCGCGAGATCGAGAGATGGCGCGACCACCCGCGGATGGTCCAGATCGGGCTGCCGGTGCAGACGCAGGCGCCCTACGGCAGGCCCTACTTCAAGCCGCTGTGGCGGGCCGCGTGCGACGCCGGGATGCCGGTGGCCTTCCACCTGGAGATGGGCGTCGGCATCACCCACCCGCCGACGCCGTCCGGCCCCACCAGGACGTACTCGCACCATGCGGCCTACCAGCCGATGACCTACATCTGGCACCTGCTCAACATGATCGCCGAGGGGGTGTTCCAGGAGTTCCCGGACCTGAGGGTGATCTGGGCCGACGGCGCGGGGGACATGGTCACGCCCTTCACGTGGCGCATGGACACCTTCGGGCGGCCCCACCTGGAGCAGACCCCGTGGGCGCCCAGGATGCCCAGCGACTACCTGCGGGACCACATCTACTTCGTGCACGGCCTGCTCGACGGCCCGGGGGAGGCGGAGTACGCCTCGGAGTGGCTGCGCATGACCGGCAAGGAGGACATGGTCATGTTCGGTTCGAGCTATCCGGACTGGCAGACCGCGTCCCCGCAGGACCTGCCCTCGGGGTGGAGCGCGCGGCAGCGCGCGAAGGTCCTGGGAGGCACCGCCGCCGGCCTCTTCGGCATCGACCGGCTCGTCCCCGCCTGAACCCCACCGGCCGCCCGCAGCGAAAGGAGCACGCCGTGACGATCGACCTCCAGCACGCCACCCGCACCGCAGCCAACGAGAAGGCCGCCGAGAAGGAACAGGTCAGGGTGGTCGACTGCGACGTCCACCCGGTGCCGAAGCGCGGGGAGCTCGAGCCGTTCATCCCCGAGCCGTTCCGCGGCCTGTTCGCGCAGCGCGCCGAGCGGGCCGGCGAGATGATCTACTACGACGCGCCGGACTACGCCCATGCCTACGCCATGCGCACCGACACCTTCCCCGAGGACGGGAACTTCGCCGGCTCCGACCCGAACCTGACGTTCCGGCAGCTGATCATGGACGCCGGCTCGGACATCGCGATCCTCGGCCCGACGAACGGCTCCAGCGGCCAGACCGCGGAGGAGCTCCACGCGCTCGCCGTCGCGACCAACCGCTGGCAGGACGCCTGCTGGCTGGATCCGGTGAACAACTGGCACCAGCGGTTCTACGGCTCGATCGTCGCCGCGATGGAGGCGCCGGAGGCGGCGGCCAGGGAGATCGAGCACTGGGCCGGGCATCCCCGCTTCTGCCAGGTGCTCATCAACGCCGAGATGCGCCCCGCGTGGGGCGACCCGCGGTACGACCCGGTCTGGCGCGCGGCGACCCGGCACGGCATCCCGGTCGCCTGCCACCTCGGCCGCGGCCGGTTCAACGAGCTGCCGATGTCGCCGGTCGGGTTCATGACCTACAACCACGACCTGATGGTCAGCTACTCGATGCTGGCGGCGAACCAGATCATGAGCCTGATCTTCGACGGCGTGTTCGACCGGTTCCCGGACCTGAGGATCGTCCTGATCGAGCACGCCTTCAGCTGGATCCTGCCGCTCATGTGGCGGATGGACGCCATGTACAAGGCGCAGGGCCCCGAGAACGGGCTCAAGCGCAAGCCGTCGGAGTACGTCAAGGACCACATCTGGTTCACCACCCAGCCGCTGGACTACCCCGAGGACAAGCTCGAGCTGACCAACGCGCTGGAGTGGATGGAGGCGGACAGGCTGCTCCTGTTCTCCTCCGACTACCCGCACTGGACGTTCGACGACCCGGCGTACATCGTCAAGCACATCCCCCGGCGGATGCGCGAGAAGATCATGTTCGGGAACGCGCTCGACCTGTTCGGCCTGCCCGGCCAGGTGCCCGCCCTCGCCGGGCAGAAGCGGGTCTTCTGATGACGGCCGAGCCGGCCGCCGAACGTCCCGCCCGCCTCGCCCGGGGCCGCGAGCACGTCGTCGCGACCGTGGGGGAGATCCCGCCGGGCGAGCGCATGATCGTGCCGATCGGGCGGCACGGCGTCGGGGTCTACAACGTCGGCGGCAGGTACTACGCCATCGCCAACTACTGCCCGCACGAGGGCGGCCCGCTGTGCCACGGCCGCACGCACGGGCAGGTCGTCGTCGACGACGGCAACCCCGGGGGAGCGGCGGAGGTCCGGGACGGCGAGTTCATCTACTGCCCCTGGCACCAGTGGGGGTTCGAGCTGGCGACGGGCACGACGGCCGTGAAGCCCGAGTGGAGCATCCGCACGTACCCGGTGCACATCCGGGGCGACGAGATCGTCGTCACGGGCTGAGCGGCGATGCGGACGAACGTTCCGGCCGGCGCGCGGATCGCGACCGCCTACCCGGGCATCTCCCCTCGGCTGCTCTCCTCCGGCGCGGAGGACGAGGACATCGGCGCGTACCGGTCCGGCGGCGGCTACCGGCCGCTCGGCGACGCCGAGGCGTTCGTCCGCGAGGTCGAGGCGTCGGGGCTGCGGGGCCGGGGCGGCGCGGCCTTCCCCGCGGGCCGCAAGCTCCGCGCCGTGCGGGACCACGGCGCGGAGCCCGTGGTCGTGGCCAACGGCGAGGAAGGCGAGCCCGCCTCGGTCAAGGACCGGTGGCTGATGCGGCACCGGCCGCATCTCGTCCTCGACGGCCTGCGGCTCGCCGCCCTGGGCGCCGGGACGAGGGACGCCCACGTCTACGTCTCGGACCCGCGGAGCCGGCAGAGCATCGAACGGGCGCTGGAGGAGGCGCGCCGGGACCCGGCGTTCGCCATCGAGGTCTCCGTCACCCAGGTGGAGCCCGCCTACGTCGCGGGCGAGGAGACGGCCGTCGTCCAGGCCGTCAACGGCGGGCCGGCCGTCCCGACCGACAAGCCCCCGCGCCCGTTCGAGGAGGGCGTGGACGGCAGGCCGACGCTGGTCGGCAACGTCGAGACGCTGGCCAACCTGCCGTGGGTGCAGAGGCTGGGCGCCTCCGGTTACCGCGCGCTGGGCACGGAGCGCAGTCCCGGGACCTTCCTGATGACCCTGACGTCGCCCGGCGGCACAGGTCTTCACGAGATCCCCTTCGGGACGACGTTGCGATCCGTCCTGACCTGGGCCGGTGAGGACGTCGGCTCGGTGCGGGGCTTCCTGATGGGCGGCTACTTCGCGGGGGTCGCCGGCAAGGACGCGCTCGACGTGCCGCTCGACTACGACGCGTTCGCCGCCCTCCGAAGCGGCCTCGGATGCGGTGCCGTGGCGGTGCTGCACCGGGACGACTGCCCCGTCGCCACGTCGGCGGCGGTCATGGCGTACTTCGCCCGGGAGAACGCCGGCCAGTGCGGGTCCTGCTTCAACGGGACCGCCGCCATGAGCGCCGTGCTGGAGTCGCTGCGGGACCACAAGGCCTCCGCCGCTGACGTCGAGCGGTTGCGCGGCTGGTCGACCGGGCTGCGCGGCCGGGGCGCGTGCGGAACCCTCGACGGCGCCGCGAACGTCGCGGCGGCGCTGCTGCGGGAGTTCCCCGAGACGGTCGCCGTCCACCTCGACGGCCGGTGCGGCCCCTGCGCCGCCGGCGACGTGCGCCTCGAACCGCCGTCCGCCGCGCTGGAGCCGGCGGGGCACGGTCCGTGAGAGGACGCAGAGGACGTGAGAGGAGCGGCAGGGTGAGGATCAAGCTCGACAGGACGCTGTGCGACGGCTTCGGCATCTGCGGCGTCCATGCCCCGGAGTCGTTCTCGATCGACGAGTGGGGTTACGCGTCGCTGGCGGCGCCGCTGGCGGGGTCCGGCGAGGTGCCGACCCGTGAGGAGGACGGCGTGCGGCGGGCCGTCCTCGACTGCCCGGTGCACGCGATCACCGAGTTGCCCGAAGCGGGCCGCCCCGTCGCGTGAGGCGGCCCGACCCGGCTCACCGGCCCTTGAGGTGCTCCTTCATGCCGTCGAGCTTCATCAGCACGGGGTAGCCGTCGACGCTGAGGGCGTTGCCGTGTCCGGTCTGGTGGATGTCGAACACGGACTGGATCGCGGCGTAGAAGCCCTGCACGTCGAGGGTCTGGTTGACGGCGCGCTTGGCCTGCCGCAGGCCGAACGGGTGCATCTGCGCGATCCGCCCGGCGAGTTCCATTGTCGCGCTCTGCAGGTCGTCCAGCGGCACGACCTTGTTCACCATGCCGACCTTCTCGGCCTCCTCGGCGGTGACGCCCCGGCCGGTGAACAGGATCTCCTTGGCCTTGCGCGGGCCGAGCTCCCAGGTGTGGCCGTGGTACTCGACGCCGCCGATGCCCATGAGCACGACCGGGTCGGAGAACTCGGCGTTCTCCGCCGCGACGATCAGGTCGCACGGCCAGCACAGCAGCAGGCCGCCGGCGATGCACTTGCCCTGCACCGCGGCGATCGACGGCTTCGGGACGTTGCGCCACCGCAGCGAGTACTCCAGGTACCGGCGCGCCTCCATCCCGTAGATGTGCTCCAGTGTGACCTTCGCGGGCGCCGGGCCGCCGGCCTTCAGGTCGTGGCCGGACGAGAAGTGCTTGCCGTTCGCGTTCAGCACGATGACCCGCACGTCGTCGTCGTCTGCGGCACGGCGCCAGGCCGCGTCCAGGTCGTCCAGCAGTCCCATGGTCTGGGCGTTGGCGGCCTCGGGACGGTTCAGCGTGATGACCGCGACGCCGTCGGCGGCCTTGTAGAGAATCTGGTCCATGCGCGTTCCCCTCACTTGAGCTTCGGCCGCCAGAACGTCGCCAGCAGCCCCGCCGTCGCGACCACGGCGACGCCGAGGGCGATGCCGCCGCCGGCCCAGCCCGTCACGTCGATGCCGGCCGCGTCGTCGACCGACAGCCCGCCCGGACCGAGCATGGCCAGGGCGAGCGAGACGACGGCGAGCACGAGGACGTACTCGTAGCCGTCCTTGAAAACGAAGAACCCGTTGGGACGATGGGCGAGGAGGCCCGCGACCAGCATCACCGAGATGACGGCCGCGCACGCCAGCGGCGTGAGCAGCCCGGCCGCGATCAGGGCTCCGGCACCGATCTCGGTGATCACGCTCATCCAGGCCTGCAGGCGCCCGTGCCGCAGGCCGAGGCCGCCGAACCAGCGGCCGGTGCCCTCGATGCGGCCGCCGCCCAGCCAGTGGTTGGCGCCGTGGGCGATCATCGTGATCCCCAGCACCGCACGGACGAGCAGCAGGGCGATGTCGGCGTCCATCACTTCCACCTTTCGGACGGCCCGGGGCGCCGCGGCGAGCCGTCCGGCGGCTCGCCGCACGCGTCCGGGGCGGTCGATGACGCGGGCGGCCCGCCGGGGTGGTGCGCCGGCGGCCGCCGTTCCGCGCGCCGACGATCAACGACTATTTGATATTAGGGTAACCATCGAAATATCGTCAATGCCGGGGCGCCCGCCGCGGCTCCGGAGGCCGCCCGCGCGAGCACGCGGGGCGATTCCCTCTGGTGCGAAGCGGATCGCCGCTGCATACTAACCTCGACGTCGATATCGACATCGGCGCCTTCTCCGCCCCACCGCGGGCGGCGCCGGCCCGCCCGCGATGGGGCGGCCGGTGATCCGGGACGACCCTGGAAGGCGGTTCATGAACAGCCCCGAGAAGAGCTACGCCAGGCGCCTCGCCGAGCTGGCCGACGAGCATCCGGACGACCTCGCCGTGCGCTTCATCCTCCTCGACGGAACGGAGCCGGCGTTCACCTGGCGCGAGCTGCACGACCGGTCGAGCCAGCTGGCCGCCGCCCTCGCCGCGCGCGGGCTGGCCCTCGGCGACCGCCTCGCGCTGAGCCTGCGCAACGGTCCCGAGTTCGTCCTCGGCGCGTTCGCCGCGTGGAAGCTCGGAGCGGTGCCCGTCCCGGTGCGGTGGGACCTGCCGGACTGGGAGCTGTCCCGGCTGCGCGACGTCGTCGACCCGAAGGTGCACCTGGACGTCTCCGAGATCCCGTGGATCCGGGGGACGGCCGGCGACCCGGTGCCCGACCTTCCGGACGCGCTCTCGCCGCAGCGCTACGGCATCTGCAGCAGCGGCTCGACGGGCACGCCGAAGGTGATCCTGCCCGGGGAGCCGGGGATCTTCCGGCAGGAGATGGTCGTTCCGTTCGCCCTGTCCTGGGGGCCGATTCCGCGGCCCGACACCATCATGGTGCTGGCGCCTCTCTACCACACCAACGGCTTCTCCACGCTGATGAACCTGCTGGGCGGCGACACGCTCGTCATCCTGGAGAAGTTCGACGCGGCGCGCGTCGTCGACGTCATCGAGCGGCACCGCGTGTCGACGTTCACCGCGACGCCGACGATGCTGAAGCGCATCGCCGACGTCCCGGGCATCGAGCGGCGGGACCTGTCCAGCATCCAGTGGTTCATCCAGGGCGCCGCGCCGATGCCGCCGTCGCTGATGCACCGCTGGGTGGACCTGGTCGGCGCGGAGCGCATCATCATGGCGTACGGCATGACGGAGGGGTTCGGCCTCACCGCCCTGCGCGGCGACGAGTGGCTGACGCACGAGGGCAGCGTCGGACGCCCCTTCCGCGACACCGAGATCCGCATCCTCGGCGAGAACGGCGAGGAGCTGCCCACGGGGGAGATCGGCGGGGTGTACATGCGGTCGTCCTACGGCGGCAACTACACCTACCTCGGCGACGCCCCCCGGGCCGCCGCCACCGCCGACGGGTTCCAGAGCGCCGGTGACATGGGGTACCTCGACGACGAGGGCTACCTGTACCTGAAGGACCGGGCGGTGGACCTGATCCTCAGCGGCGGCGCGAACGTGTTCCCGGCCGAGGTGGAGGCGGCGCTCATCGACCATCCGAAGATCGCCGACGTGGTGGTCATCGGGCTGCGCGACCCGGAGTGGGGCCGCCGGGTGCACGCCGTCCTCGAACCCGCGGACCCCGCCGCGCCGCCCACGGCCGAGGAGATCATCGCCTACGCCAAGGGGCGGCTGGCCGCCTACAAGGTGCCGAAGACGGTCGAGATCGTCGAGGCCGTCCCGCGCAGCGAGGCGACGAAGGTCAACCGCACGGCCATGGTCGAGGCCCGCGGCGGCTGACGCGCCGGCCGACCGTGCCGGGCGACGACATTCCCACCCCCTGAAAGAGGCATCATGACGTCAACGCACGAGCAGTCGCCGCCGGTCCCCGACACCCTGGACGCACTCCTGTCACCGGAGTGGCTCACCCGGGCGCTCGGGGCCCGCTTCCCCGGCGTCCGCATCTCCCGCGTCACCCCCGGTCCGGTGGTCAGCCGCATGTCGACGAACGCGCGGTTCAGCATCGAAGCCGAGGGGGGACTCCCGCCGGGCCTGCCCGCCGACCTGTGCGGCAAGGGCTACTTCACGGAGGCGACCTGGCCGACCCGCGCGACCGGGGTGTACGAGGTGTCCTTCTACCGCCACCTGGCGGCCAGGACCGGTGTGCGCACGCTGCGCAGCCTCTACGCGGACATCGCCCCGGAGACCCGGCACGGGGTGGTCATCACCGAGGACGTCGTCGCGCAAGGGGCCACATTCCTCGACGCCACCAGCGACTACTCGCCGGACCTGACGGCCGAGAGCCTCACGCAGCTCGCCAAGCTGCACGCCGCGACCTGGGCCGACCCGGCGCTCGGCACGGCCGACTGGCTGGCGCCGCGGCTCGACTCCCACATGAGGGCGCGCGGGGTCAAGGAGATCCGCGGCAACTTCGAGAGCGAGATCGGCGCCGGGGTGCCGAGCGAGGTCCGCGATCCCGAGCGGCTCTTCGCCGTCTACCGGGCGCTCACGGAGCAGGCGCCCTGGGAGGCGCCGTGGACGGTCGTCCACGGCGACCCCCATGTCGGCAACGTCTACCTCGACGGAGACGGACGGCCCGCCTTCCTGGACTGGCAGCTGGTCCAGCGGGGGCCCTGGTACCTCGACGTCGGCTACCACATCGCGTCCACGCTCAGCGTCGAGGACCGGCGCCGGACGGAAGAGGACCTGCTGCGGCACTACCTGGACAGGCTCCGCGCGGAGGGCGTCGAGGCTCCGTCGTGGGACGAGGCGCGGCAGGGCGTCCGCCGGGGCATCGTCCACGGCTTCTACCTCTGGGCCATCACGCTGATGGTCGCCCCCGCCATCACGACCGTCCTGCAGCATCGGCTCGGAACCGCCGCCGCCGATCACGACGCCTTCGCCGCGGTGGACCTCTGACACCGCCGCTCTCCGCCAGACGATTCGATGTGCTTAAATGTATAAACGGACATCGAGGTCGGCCGGCGGAGAAGCAGTGGTTCGGAGCGGCGGATGAGACTCGCACTGCACATCAACGACTACTCGAGCCTCGGCCCGCCCGACCGGATGGCTCCGGCGCTCGCCCGCGTCGCCCGGACGGCCGAGGAGGCCGGGTTCGCCCGCCTCAGCCTGACCGACCACGTGTGGCAGATCAGCATGCTCGGCGAGCAGGGCGAGCCGATGCTGGAGGCCTACACGACCCTCGGGTACCTGGCCGGGCAGACCCGGTCGATCGAACTGCAGACGCTCGTCACCGCCGCGACCTACCGCCCGCCCGGCCTGCTCGCGAAGATCGTGGCGACGCTGGACGTGCTGGCCGGAGGGCGCGCCTGGCTCGGCATCGGCGCGGGCTGGAACGAGCAGGAGGCGACCGGGCTCGGGCTGCCGTTCGGCGCCCATGCCGAGCGCTTCGCGCGGCTGGAGGAGACCGTCCAGATCTGCGACCGGATGTGGGGCCCCGGCGAGGAGGCGTACGTCGGTGAGCACTACCGGCTCGCGAGCACGCTCAACTCGCCGCGGCCTCTGCGCCGGCCCCGGCCGGGGATCCTGATCGGCGGGGGAGGCGAGCGGACGACGCTGCGGCTGGCCGCGCGGTACGCCGACGCCTTCAACGTCCACGGGGGGACGGACGCCGGGCAGAAGGCGGACCGGCTGCTCGAGCACTGCGCGCGGATCGGACGCGACCCGGACGAGATCGAGCGGACCGCCGTCCTGCCGAACCCGGCCGAGGTCCCCGCGGACCCCGGCCGGCTGCTGGCGGAGCTCCGGCGGCTGCACGAGCTCGGCTTCACCACGGTCTTCACCGTCGTGCCGGACGTCGGCGCGATCACCCCGCTGGAGGCGTTCGCCACCAAGGTGATCCCCGAGATCTCCACCTGGTGACGGCGCGCGCGGCCCGGACGGCACCCGCCGACAGAGCACCGGCCGACAGAGCACCGGCCGACAGAGCACCGGCCGACACGGCACCGGCCGACACGGCACCGGCCGACACGGCACACCCGCACAGGAACCGACGGAAGGGAACCGGGATGAACGTCGACGACATGATCCTGGTCAGCATCGACGACCACGTCATCGAACCGCCCGACATGTTCGACGACCACGTGCCCGCCAGGTACCGGGACCAGGCGCCAAAGTCGATCATGGATGAGAACGGCTATGAGACCTGGTGGTTCCAGGGCGTCCCCAGCGTCTCCACCAGCCTCAACGCCGTCGTGGGCTGGCCGAAGGAGGAGTGGGGGATGAACCCCTCCACGTTCGCCGAGATGCGGCCCGGCAGCTACGACATCCACGAGCGCGTGCGGGACATGAACCGCAACGGGATCCTCGCCTCGATGTGCTTCCCCTCGTTCGCCGGCTTCAGCGCGCGGTTCTTCCAGGAGGCCGACGACAAGGACCTCGCGCTGATCATGCTGAAGGCCTACAACGACTGGCACATCGACGAGTGGGCGGCGGCCTATCCCGGCCGGTTCGTCCCCATCGCGCTCGGGCCGGTGTGGAACCCTGAGGAGCTCGCGGAGGAGGTGCGGCGCGTCGCGGCCAAGGGCGTCCGGGCCGTCACCATGCCCGAGCTGCCCCACCTGCAGGGCCTGCCCAGCTACCACGACCTGGAGTACTGGGGCCCGTTCTTCCGCGCCGCGTCCGAGACGGGCGTCGTCATGTGCCTGCACATCGGGCAGGGCTTCGCCGCCATCAACGGGGCCCCGGACGCCCCGATCGACAACCTGATCATCCTCGCGACGCAGGTGTCCACGTTCGCGGCCCAGGACCTGCTGTGGGGCGGGGCCATGACGGCCTACCCCGACCTGAAGATCGCCTGGTCGGAGGCGGGCATCGGGTGGATCCCGTTCTACCTGGACCGCTGCGACCGGCACTACACCAACCAGCGCTGGCTGGGGCACGACTTCGGCGGGAAGCTGCCCAGCGACATCTTCCGCGAGCACTCGCTCGCCTGCTACGTCACCGACCCCACCGCGCTGAAGGTCCGGCACGACATCGGCATCGAGAACATCGCCTGGGAGTGCGACTACCCGCACTCGGACAGCATCTGGCCCGACGCCCCCGAGTTCGTGCTCGCCGAGATGAACGAGGCGGGCGTCCCCGACCACGAGATCAACATGATCACGTACCAGAACACCTGCCGGTTCTTCGGCTGGGACGCCTTCAAGGACATCCCGAAGGAGCGGGCGACGGTCGGCGCGCTGCGCGCCCTGTCGCCGGACGTCGACACCACCACGCGCTCCAAGCACGAGTGGCGCCGCCTGTACGAGGCGTCGCGCGCGTCCTGAGCGGGCGGTCGGACCGGACGCCGCCGCGGCGTCCGGTCCCGCGCGTGCACGGCCCGCCGGGCGGTCAGGGGACCTCGATGACGACGGCGCCGCCCTGGCCGCCGCCGGCGCACATGGTCGCCAGGCCGAACCCGCCGCCGCGCCGGCGCAGCTCGTGGACGAGCGTGGTCACCATGCGAGCGCCCGTGGCGCCGATCGGATGGCCGAGGCTGCAGCCGCTGCCGTGGACGTTGACCCGGTCCTCGTCGAGGCCGAGCACCTCGCAGGCCGCCACCGGGACGGACGCGAACGCCTCGTTGATCTCCCACAGGTCGACCTCGGAGGCCCGCAGGCCGGCCCGCGCGAGGACCTTGGTCGCGGCGTCGATCGCGCCGACGCCGGTGTAGGCGGGCTGGACCCCGACCGCCGTCCAGGCGCGCACGACCGCGAGTTCCGGCAGCCCCTCCTCGCGCGCGAGGTCGTCGGCGACGATCGCCAGCGCGGCCGCGCCGTCGTTCATCCCGCAGGCGTTCCCGGCGGTGATCGAGAAGCCGTCGATCTCCGGGTGCAGCGGCGCCAGCGCCGCGAGCTTCTCGGCGGAAGTGGTGGAGCGCGGGTGCTCGTCGGCCGTGAACTCGACCACGGAGCCGTCCCGGCGGGTCACCTTGATCGGGGCGATCTCGTCGGCGAACGCGCCCGACTCGGTGGCGGCGACGGCCCGCCGGTGCGAGCGCAGCGCCCAGGCGTCCATCTGCTCCCGGGTGAGCTCGTAGCGCCGGGCGACGTTCCAGCCGACGCTCAGCGACACGTCGTCGGTGGCCTCACCGGTGTACGGGAAGGTGGGGGCGTTGCGCTGCTCGGTGCCGTCGCCGCCCGGGATCCGCCAGGTCAGGGCGGGGCCGGTGGAGCTCGACTGGACGCCGCCCGCCACGACGGCGCGGTCCATGCCCGCCCGGATGCCCGCCGCGGCCATGCCGATCGCGGCGAGGCCGCTGGCGCAGTGCCGCTGTACGGCGACGCCGGGCACATGGGTCATTCCCGCGGCGACCGCCGCGTAGCGGGCCAGATCGCCGCCGCCGTACATCACCTCGCCGAAGGCGACGTCGTCGAACCGGCCCGGCGCGAGCCCGGACCGGCGCACGGCCTCCCGGAGGACATGGGTCGCCAGCTCCTCGGCGGGCGTCTCCGACAGGGTCCCCTTGAAGGCGGTGCCGATGGGGGTCCGCACGGCACTGGCGATCACGGCTTCGGGCACGGGGCCACCTCACTGTCACGGTCGAGTGCCCAGCGGTGGAGGGCACCGTCGGAGCGATGGCCTCCAATATAATTCCAAAGAACTAAACATGTCGAACTCTGATATCGAAGTGCCGCGACACGGGGCCCGGCCACCCGTTCTGCCGTACGGTGAATGGGCCGAGCCCCGCCCCGGGGACACGACTTCGACAGATCGGGAGACGAGAGTGCCCAGGCAAGCGGAGGGCAGGAGCCCGGTCGGCCGGCCGGGGTCCCGGCCGGCGACCAGCGTCGACGTCGCCAAGCTCGCCGGAGTCTCCCGGGCGACGGTGAGCCACGTGCTGAACGGCCAGGTCGAGAGGTTCAACACCGACACCGTCGAGCGCGTCCGCCGCGCCGCCGCCGCGCTCGGCTACGTCCGGTCCGCGGCGGGGCGGGCCCTCGCGCTGGGCAGGAGCGACTTCATCGTCGTGGTCGTCCCGAACGTGACCTTCATCCGCCTCCAGGACGTCGTGCAGACGCTCTCCGCCGACATCGAGAAGCTCGGGTTCACCGCGGTCGTCCACTTCAGCGTGGCCGGGCCGGAGGGCACGGGGACCGACCGGCTGCGGCACCTGCTCGAGACCCTCCGGCCCGCGGGAGTGCTCGACCTCGGCGGGCTCACCAGGGCGGACCGGGAGTTCGCCGCGCAGGCGGGCTGCCCGGTGCTCCCGCCCGACAAGCCGCCCTTCAACGTGAACGAGTGGCTCGGCTTCCTCCAGGCCGATCACCTCCGCTCTCGCGGATACGCGCGGATCGCCTACGCCCTGCTGGCGGACGAACGCGACGACTCGTACGCGCGCGCACGCGCGGCGAGCGTCGCCGCGTTCTGCGCGGCCGAAGGCATGCCCCCCTCCGTCGACGTCCACGTGCCCATCGAGCCCGAGGGCGCGCAGCGGGCGCTGGAGGCCCTCCTCGAGGCGCACCGGCCGCCGTTCGGGGTCGCCTGCTACAACGACAAGGTGGCGCTCGCCCTGCTGTTCGCCGCCCGCCGGCTCGGGCTGGCGGTGCCGGACGACGTGGGGGTCATCGGCATGGAGGGCGCCGACGTGGGGCAGGTGGTGTCGCCCCGGCTGACGACGGTCCGCAGCGACGTCCGCGCGGCGATGCGGCCCTTCCGGTACGCGCTCGCGCAGGCCTACGGGGGCCCGGCGTCTCGGGAGGACGAGCCCGTGTTCGGGAAGGAGGCGTTCGCGGTGCTGCCCGGAGAGACGACCTAGCCGCCGTTCCGGCCCGGCGGGTCGTGCGACAGCACCGGATCACGGAGCGTCACCGACCGCGGGAACTGTTGACGCGCGTCAACGAGGCTTCTTAGGCTGGGCGGGCCGACCAAGACCTTCGGGGACTCAGGCCCCGGAGGAGGGCGCTGCGAGGAGGTTGGCCGATGGGGCCGAGCGGGCTTGTCGATGTGGTGGTGATCGGGTCCGGCATGAGCGGGCTCGCCTCCGCGGTCGTGTCGGCGAAGGCCGGGGCCCGCGTCCTCCTTCTCGACCAGGACGTTCCCGTCAGGCGCAGGCTGGTCTCCTCCCGGGCGGACCGTTCGCGCGAGGCGCTGCGGGCCGGTCTCTGGCGCGCCGTGCACTCGGTCGGGGTCCAGGTGCAGGTGCACTGCCGCGCCCACGAACTCGTGATGGACGGCGGGAAGGTGACCGGTGTCGGTTACGCGATGCTGCCGTCCCGGGGCGTCGCCTCCACCGGCTACCGCCTGCTGCGGAGGATGAACGCCCGGCTGCCGGAGCGGTTCGGGTCCGTCCTGGACAGGGCCGCCGACTCGGTGTGGCGGTCGTCGTTCGACGTCGGCGAGGTCGGCTGCCTGCGGGTCGTGCTCGCCATGGACCCGCGCCACTGGGAGTTCGTCGGTCCCGCGGCGTGGGCGGTGGCGCGCGGCCTCGGCGACGGAGCGCAGGCCCGGCCCGAGAATTTGCGCCGGCTGCGCGCGATCGACCCGGCGGCCGGCGGCGGGCGCACTCCCGAGCTGGCCGTCCGCGAATGGTGCGCGTCCCGCGACGCGGCGGCCTCCGCCTCCCTGCTGGAGGAGCTGTCCGTCGACGAGACGACCGGAGCCGTCGTCGTGCGCGAGGGGTGGCGCGTACGGGGCCTCTACACCGCCGCGCACGTCGACGACGCCGAGGTGATCCACAGCTTCGCCCCCGCCGCGCTGTCGGGGGACGGGTCCGAGCTCCGGCGGGCGGCCTGAGCGCCGGCCCCGGTCAGCGGTCGCGGAACCGCGGCGACCTTTTCTCCAGGAAGGCGGCGATGCCCTCGTGCAGGTCCGAGGTCGTGAGGGTGATCGGCTGGGCGAGCGACTCCCACTGCAGGGACGCCTCCAGGCCGACCGCCGACCGCTCCAGGCCGTTCTTGGTGAGCCGCGTGGCGATCGGGGCGGCCTCGGCGATGCGGGCGGCGACGGTGAGCGAGTGCTCCAGCCCGTCGTCGGCGACGTCGTTCACCAGCCCCCACTCCAGCGCCTGGTCCGCCGGGACCTCGCGCCCGGTGTAGAGCATGTCACGGGCCCGGGTGATCCCGATCGCCTCGGGCAGCAGCCAGGTCGCCGCCATCCCACCGTGCGTCCCGCGGAAGACGAACGGGGTGCTGAACCACGCGTCCGGCCCGGCGAAGCGCAGGTCGCAGGCCAGCGCCAGGCAGACCCCCGCGCCCACGGCCGGCCCGTCGACGGCGGCGATGACGGGGAAGGGAAGGTCGCGCGGCCGCAGCCAGCTCCGGTAGAAGGGCAGCATGCGCTCGCGCAGCCGGTCGATGGTGACGTCCTCGGCCTCGTCCTGGGTGAGCCAGGACAGGTCGGCGCCCGAGGAGAAGCAGCCGCCCCGCCCGGCCACGACGAGGACGCGGGTCCGCCTGTCGGCGGCGACCGCGTCGACGGCCCGGTCCCAGTCCCGGGTCATCTCCTCGGTCATCGCGTTGCGCAGGCCCGGCCGGTTGAGCGTGATCAGGCGCACGCCCGGTCCCGGCTCGGTCAGCAGTACCGCGTCGCTGGAGTCGGCCGCCACCAGTCGATCCCTTCTGCCGCCAGAGCGGACACGTTACCGCAGGCCCGGCCGCGAGCGGCCGGCGCGCTACCAGGTGATGAGAGGGGCGCCGGCGTCCGCCTCCGCCGCGGCGGCCGGTTCCTCCCGGTCCCCGGCGGCGCGGCGGCCCGCGGCGCCGGCGGTGCTCGCGGCGGGGGGCGTGCCGGGTGCCAGCGGCCATAGCTGCTCGATCACCTCGCCGAGGATGTCCCGGCGCAGCGAGTAGAAGTAGCTGCGGCCCCGCTTGTGCACCTCGATCAGCCCGGCCTGCGTGAGGATCTTGGTGTGGTAGGAGATCGTGGGCTTGGAGACGGGGAGGGTGTCCTCCAGGACGCTGCAGGGGAACTCCTCCTCCTGCGCCACCTGCTGGATGATGCTCCACCGGATCGGATCGGCCAGCGCTTTGAAGATCTCCGTCGGGGCGATCGCCTCGCGAGGCATCACACCTCCTCCTTGCTCCGCACGGTTCCAGGATTCGCCAACTATGAATGTAGTCGACGGCGAGGGGGATGCCACGCGCGTTCCGGAGCTGCGGAACGATTATTCGATAGATTGACAACTTTTTCAATATCGTGTTCAGTGGGGTCGAGGCACGATGTGAGAGGAAGTCTCGATGGAACTGGCGCTCTCGCCGGATCAGAAGCTCTTCCGGACCTCGGCCCGAGGGCTCCTGGAGGAGGAGCACTCCCTGGACCGCGTCCGGGAGATGAAGGACGGCGAGCCCCGCTGGAGCCGGGACTGGTGGCGCAGGGGAGCGGAGCTGGGCTGGGCGGCGGCGCTGGTCCCCGAGGACCTCGGCGGCGGGAGCGTGTCCGGTGAGGGAGTCCGCGATCTGGCCCTCCTGGCGGAGGAACTGGGCGCCGACGTCGCTCCCGGGCCGCTGATCCCGGTCAACACCGTGCTCGCCGGCCTGGTCGAGGCGCACGGGCGGGGCCCCGACCACACCGCCGAGATCGAGGCGCTGGCGGCGGGGGAGAGCATCGCGACCTGGGCCGTCTACGAGCCCGGCCGGGAGTGGTCGCCGTCGGAACCGGACGTCACCGCGACGCCGGTGGACGGCGGCTTCGTCCTCGACGGGACCAAGGACCGGGTCCAGGACGCCGACCAGGCCGACCTGCTGCTGGTCACCGCCGCGACCCCGGACGGACCCGCCCAGTTCCTCGTTCCCGCCGGGGCCGACGGCGTGTCGATCGCCCCGCAGTGGACGGTCGACCTGTCCCGGTCGTTCGGCGAGGTCCGGTTCGACGGCGTGCGCGCCGGCGCCGGCGCCCTGGTCGGCGAACCGGGAGCCGGGCGGGTCGTCGAGCGCCAGCTCCAGATCGCCGTGGTGATCCAGTGCGCGGAGGTCACCGCGGTCCTGGACCGGGCGTTCGGCATGACCGTGCAGTGGGCCTTCGACCGGCACTCGTTCGGCCGCCCGCTCGCGTCCTACCAGGCGCTCAAGCACCGGTTCGCCGACATGCGCACCTGGCTGGAGGCGTGCCACGCCACGACGCAGGCCGCGGCCGCCGCCGTCCAGGCCGGCGGGCCCGGCGCGGCCCGGGCGGCCAGCGTGGCCAAGTCCTTCGTGGGGCAGCGGTCGCTGCCGCTGCTCCAGGAGTGCGTGCAGCTGCACGGCGGGCTCGGGGTGACCTGGGAGCACGACCTGCACCTGTTCCTGCGCCGGGCGCTCCTCGACCGGGCCTTGTACGGAACCCCCCGGGACCACCGCCTCCGCATCGCCGACCTCGCCTCCCTGTGACGCGCCGAAGGGCCGAACCATGACGATCGAGAGCATCGAGTCCTTTCGCGGCCGGGCCCGCACGTGGCTGGCCGAGAACATGCCGCGGACGGCCGGCCGGGAGCCGGCGCCCATCATCGAGGACGACAGCCACGAGTGGCAGTGGGCCCGCGAACTGCAGAAGAAGCTGTACGCCGGGGGCTTCGCGGGCATCTGCTTCCCGAAGGAGTACGGCGGCCTCGGCCTGACGCCCGCGCACCAGCAGGCCTTCAACGAGGAGAGCGAAGGCTACGAGATGCCGCTGCTGCTGAACTCGCCGACGTTCAGCATCTGCGCGCCGACCCTGCTGGACATGGGCAGCGAGGAGCAGAAGCGGGAGCGGATCGGCGCGGCCATCCGCGGCGAGGAGATCATGTGCCAGTTCCTCTCCGAGCCCGGCGGCGGATCCGACCTGGCCGGAGTCCGCACCCGCGCGGACCGGGACGGCGACCACTTCGTCCTCAACGGCGCGAAGATCTGGAGCACCTCGGCGTACGCGGCCGACTGGGGCCTGTGCCTCGCGCGCACCGACTGGGACGTGCCGAAGCACCACGGGCTGACGATGTTCCTCGTCTCCACCAGGGCTCCGGGCGTCACGATCAACCGCATCCGGATGGTCAACGGCAACCGGGAGTTCTGCGAGGAGTTCTTCGACAACGTGCGGCTTCCGCTGTCGGCCGTCGTCGGCGAGGTCGGCGACGGCTGGCGGGTCGCCTCCCAGCAGCTCTACCACGAGCGCACCGCCATGGGCGGCGGCTCGCCCTACACCTCCGGCACGGGGCACCCGGCGATGATGCCCGGGGCGACCCCGGTCGAGGTCGCGACGGCGCTGGGCCGGACGGCCGATCCGCGGGTCCGCGAGATGGTCGGCGAGTACCTCGCGCTGAACGAGGTGGCGGAGCAGACGTCCGCCCGGGTCACGCGGGCCATCGAGGCCGGGGACCTGCCGCCCACGGCCGCCTCGCTGCTGCGGCTGCTGCACGCCGAGGCGTCCCACGTGAAGCACGACCTCGCCGTCGAGGTCGCGGGGGCGGCGGTCGCCACCGGTGTCGGCAACGACGAGGGCATCCAGGGGCGGGCGGCCATCGGGTTCCTCATGCGCCAGAGCGCCAGCCTCGGCGGCGGCAGCGACGAGATGTCCCGCAACGTCGTCAGCGAGCGGGTGCTCGGCATGCCGCGCGAGCCCGCCCCGGACCGCGGCGTTCCCTTCAAGCAGGTCAGGAACGGCCGGTGACGCGCGTGCGACGGCAGCAGGAGGTGCCGCTTCGATGAACCTTGCGATCGTCTTGGGGATGGTGGCCGACGGGATGGCCGACCGCGTCCTGCTCGGGGACCGCACCGCCGGCCTGACCGGCGCGGGCCTGCGGGAGCGGGCGGCGGCCGGCGCCGCGCGCATCCGCGCGGAGAGCGCGGGTCCGCTGGTGTACCTGGGGCCGAACGGCCCGGAGTTCCCGGTGGCGCTGTTCGCCGCGGCCCTGGCCGGGGTCCCGTACCTGCCGGTCAACTACCGGCTCGGCGCCGAGCAGCTGGCCGAGGTGATGGGCCGGCACGCCGACCCGCTCGTGGTGACCGACACCCCCGACCGGGTTCCCGGCGCGCGGACCATCGGGCTGGACGAGTTCATGGCCCTGCCGCCCGCCCCCGCGGCGGAGCCGGACCCGGACGAGGACGCGGTGGCGGTGCTGCTGATGACCAGCGGCACCACCGCCGCGCCCAAGAGCGCCGTGCTGCGCCACCGCCACCTGGCGGCGTACCTGTTCGGGTCGGTGGAGTTCGCGTCGGTGCCCGACACCGACGCGACCCTGGTCAGCGTCCCGCCGTACCACATCGCCGCGGTCGCCAACGCGCTGTCGAACCTCTACAGCGGCCGACGCATCGTCTACCTCGACCGGTTCAGCCCCGGCGAATGGCTCGACGTCGTCGAGGAGCAGCGGATCAGCCACGCCATGGTCGTGCCGACCATGCTCGCCCGCATCGTCACCGAGCTCCGCGCCCGCGGAACCGAGGGACCCGCCTGCCTGAAGTCCCTGTCCTACGGCGGCGCCAAGATCGCGCCCCAGGTCGTCCAGGAGGCGCTGCGGCTGTTCCCCGGCACCGGGTTCGTCAACGCCTACGGGCTGACCGAGACGGCGTCGTCGATCGCCGTGCTCACCCCCGACGACCACCGGGCCGCGGCCGGCGACTCCGATCCCGGGGTCCGGGCCCGGCTGGGCTCGGTGGGGCGGGCGCTGCCGTCGGTGGAGATCCGCGTCGAGGACGACGAGGGACGGCCGTGCGCCGCGCACGTCGTCGGGAACATCCTGGTGCGCGGCCCCCAGGTCGCCGGCGAGTACCTGGAGGCCGGCAGCCGCGTCCGCGACGACGGCTGGTTCCCCACCCGCGACCGCGGCCACCTCGACGGCGACGGCTACCTCTTCGTCCAGGGCCGCGCCGACGACACCATCATCCGCGGCGGCGAGAACATCGCCCCCGCCGAGATCGAGGACGTCCTCGGCGCGCATCCCGCCGTCGCCGACTGCGTCGTCGCCGGCGTGCCCGACCTGGAGTGGGGCCAGCGGATCGGCGCGTTCGTCGTGCGCCGCCCGGGAGCCGAGGTCGACCCGGAGGAGCTGCGGGCCTGGGTCCGCGAGCGGCTCCGCGGGTCCAAGACCCCCGACCAGGTGGAGTTCGTCGACGAGTTCCCGACGACCCCGACCGGCAAGGTGCTGCGCCGCGAACTCGTCGCGCTCGTCGCGGAGCCCGATTCCGCCGCGCTCTGATCCGCTCGCGGGTCCCGCCCGCCACCTCGCTCGAGAAGCGTCACAAGGAGAGAACATGCAACTCGAAGGCGCATCGGCGCTGGTCGTGGGGGGTGCCGGCGGTTTCGGCTCCGCCACCGTGCGGCGGCTGGCGGCCGCGGGCGTCAAGGTCGTGATCGCGGACCTGGCGGAGGACAAGGGCAAGGCGCTCGAAGCCGAGCTGGGGGCCGACCGGGTGCGCTTCCTGGCCACCGACGTCACCAGCGAGGACTCCGTGGCCGCGGCGGTCGCCGCCGCCCGCGACCTGGGCGTGCTGCGCGTCGGGGTCGCGGTCCACGGCGGGCCCGCCGCGGCGCGCCGGATCGTCAACCGCAAGGGCGAGTTCTATCCGCTGGAGACGTTCCGCCGTACCACGGACGTGTTCCTGGGCGGCACCTACAACGTGCTCAGCCAGACGGCGGCCGCGATGACCCGCAACGAGCCGCTGGACTCCGGCCAGCGCGGGGTCGTCGTCATGACGTCGTCCATCGCCGGCTACGAGGGGCAGGTCGGCCAGACCGACTACGCCGCGGCGAAGGGCGGCGTCATCAGCCTGACCCTCACCGCCGCCCGCGACCTGGCGCCGACCGGGGTGCGGGTGGTGTCCATCGCGCCCGGGACCTTCTACACGCCCGCCTACGGCGTGACCGAGGAGGTGGCGCAGGAGCAGTGGGGCAAGGGCGTGCCGAACCCCAAGCGCATGGGCCACGCCGACGAGTACGCGCGGCTGGCGATGCACATCGTCGACAACGACTACCTCAACGGAGAGGTCATCCGCATCGACGGCGCGCTGCGCTTCAACGTCTGAACCGGAGCCGGCGGGACGGCGACGCTTGTCGGATATAACTTTGATAGTTATAGTTCTGTCGAAACGAGGGTGTGCGCGCCGTCACACCTAGGTCGGACGCGGCCCGCCGCTCTTGCCCGTCAGCGCCGGCCCCCGGCCGGCCCAGCGACCGGAAACCGAGGTCTCGTCCGTGGTGAAACCGATGGAGGGCATCCGGGTCCTCGAAGTCGCCCAGTTCACCTTCGTGCCGTCCGCAGGCGCCGTCCTCGCGGACTGGGGCGCCGACGTCATCAAGATCGAGCACGCCGAGAAGGGCGACGCCCAGCGCGGCATCGTCAAGGTCTTCAGCCACGGCGTCGGGTCCGGCGACTCCTTCTCGGCGATGATGGACGGCCCCAACCGCGGCAAGCGCAGCGTCGGCCTGGCCCTGGAGAAGCCCGAGGCCAAACCGGTCCTGGAGAAGCTGATCAGGACCAGCGACGTCTTCCTGACCAACTTCCTGCCGAGGGCCAGGGCCAAGCTGGGCATCGACGCCGACTCCGTCCGCCGGGTCAACCCCGACATCGTCTACACGGTCGGCTCGGGGTTCGGGCACAGCGGTCCGGACGCCGACAAGGGCGGGTACGACTCCACGGCCTTCTGGGCGCGCGCCGGCACCGCCGACTCCGCCACCGCGCCCGGCGCCGAGTACCTCGTCAACCAGCCGGGCGGCGCGTTCGGCGACAACATCGGCGGGATGACCATCGCCGGCGGGATCGCGGCGGCGCTGCTCGCCCGCGCCCGGACCGGCGTCGCGCCGACCGTGGACATCTCCCTCCTCGGCGTCGGCGCGTGGGCGAACCAGATGAGCGTCAACATGGCGCTGGCGAACGGCGGCCCGCTGCCCAAGATCGACCCGGTCGCCGCGCGCGCCAGCAACCCGCTGACCGGCGTGTACCGGACGGCCGACGACCGCTGGATCTCGCTGTCCATGCTCCAGCCCGGCCGGTACTTCCCGGAGTTCGCCGAGCGGATCGGCCGCCCCGAACTCGCCGCGGACGAGCGGTTCGACTCGGCCGAGAAGCTGATGGCGAACGCGGCCGAGGCCGCGGAGATCATCGCGGCGGCGATCGAGGAGCGCACCAAGGACGAGTGGGTCGCCGCCTTCGACGGCATGGAAGGCCAGTGGGCGGTCGTCCAGAACACCTACGAGGTCGGCCACGACCCCGCCCTGCGGGCCGTCGGGCAGATCGCCGACGTGGTCGACGCGGAAGGCCGGCCCCGGCAGCTCGTCGGCAGCCCCGTCCAGTTCGACCGGGAGGCCCCGGAGCTGACGCGCGGCCCGCTGTTCGCCGAGCACACCGACGAGGTGCTGCGGGAGCTGGGGCTGAGCGACGAGGAGCTGCTGAACCTCAAGATCGCGGGGGCGGCGACATGACGGCCGGCCAGGGGCCGCGGGTCGGTTTCATCGGCCTCGGCAGCCAGGGCGGGCCCATGGCCCGCCGGATCGCCGAGGCCGGGTTCCCGCTCACGCTGTGGGCCCGCCGGCCCGAGGCGCTCGCGCCCTTCGCCGGCACCGGCGCGCGGACCGCCGCCTCCGCCGCGGACCTGGCGGCCGGCAGCGACCTCGCCTGCGTGTGCGTGGTGGACGACGCCGGCGTGGAGCAGGTCGTCGCGGGCCCCGGCGGCCTGCTGGAGGGAATGCGCCCCGGCGGGACGATCGCGGTGCACAGCACCGTCCATCCGGACACCTGCCGGCGGCTCGCCGAGACGGCCGCCGCCCGGGGCGTCGCGCTGGTGGACGCGCCGGTCAGCGGGGGAGGGCCCGCCGCCGAAGCGGGCCGCCTGCTGGTGATGATCGGAGGCGACGAGGACGTGGCGGAACGCTGCCGGCCGGTCTTCCAGGCCTACGGGGACCCGGTCGTCCACCTCGGCCCCGTCGGTTCCGGGCAGCGCGCCAAACTCGTCAACAACCTGCTGTTCGCCGCCAACCTCGCGGTCGCCGAGAGCGCGTTCGCCCTGGCCCGGAGCATCGACGTGGACCCGGCCGAGCTCTCCGTCGTCCTGGCGAACGGCTCCGGCGCGAGCTTCGGCGCGAGCCTGCTGCCGGGCATGGAGTTCTCGCTGGCGGCGCTCGCCGAGCACGCCGGGCCGCTCTTGCAGAAGGACGCGCGGATCGTCGCCGAGCTGGCCGAGGCCGCCGGAGCCGACGCGGCGACGGTCTTCGGCGCGGCCGACGCGGCGCTGGAAGCGATGGGACGCGCGCGGTGAGCGCCCCGCACCCCCGCCACCCCACCCCGAACGGAACGGAGGCCGCGCGGTGAACGCACTCGGCGAGCGCATGCTCGTGAACGGCGACCTGGTGACGGCGCCGGACGGCCGCACCTTCGACAACGTCAACCCGGCCACCGAGGCCGTCATCGGCGCGGTCCCCGAGGCGGGCGCCGCCGGCGTGGAACGCGCGATCGGCGCGGCGCGCCGGGCCTTCGACGGCACCGGCTGGTCGACGGACACCGGCCTGCGGCGCCGCTGCCTCGTGCAACTGCGCGACGCGCTGCGCGCGAACGTCGAGGAGCTCCGCTCCCTCCTCGTGGCGGAGGGCGGCATGCCGGTGAGCCAGACCTCCGGTATCGCGCTCGAGGAGGCGATCGGCTACATCGACCACTACGTCGGGCTCCTGGACGCCTACGAGTGGGAGCGGCCGATCCCCACCAAGACCATCTTCGGGATGCCCGCGGACCGGATCGTCCGGCGGGAGGCGGCCGGCGTGGTCGCGGCGATCACGCCGTGGAACTACCCCGTCTACCTGAGCCTCTGCAAGGTGAGCGCCGCGCTCGCCGCGGGCTGCACGGTCGTCCTCAAACCGGCGCCCGACACGCCCGCGAGCGTGCTGGCCATCGGGGAGATCGCCGCCGCGCACACCGACATCCCGCCCGGCGTCCTCAACGTGGTGACCACGAACGACATCGGTGCCGCGCAGCTGCTGGCGTCCCACCCCGGCGTCGACGCCGTCACGCTGACCGGATCCACCGCCACCGGACGCAAGGTCATGGCCGCGGCCGCCGGCACCGTCAAGCGGGTGACCCTCGAGCTCGGTGGCAAGTGCGCCGCCGTCTTCCTCGATGACGCGCCCCTGGAGATGATCGTCCCGGCCATGGCGGGCGCGGTGTGCACCCACGCCGGGCAGGGCTGCACGCAGATGACGCGGCTGCTGGTCCCGCGCGCCCGGCTGGACGACGCGGTCGGCCTCGCCCGGACGGCGATGGAGCAGGTGAAGTGGGGCGACCCGACCGACCCGGAGAACATCATGGGCCCGGTCGTCAACGCCGCGCAGCGCGGCAAGATCCTCGGCTACTACGCGGCCGCCGCCCGCGACGGCCGCGTCGTCCTCGGCGGCAAGCCCACCGACCGCTTCGACCGCGGCTACTTCGTCGAACCCACGCTCATCACCGGCGTGCCGCCCGAGTCCCCCGTCGCGCAGGACGAGATCTTCGGGCCCGCGCTGGTGATCCTGCCCCACGACGGCGAGGACGACGCCGTCCGCATCGCCGACGGCACGATCTTCGGCCTGTCGACGTCGGTGTTCGGGGCCCCGGACCGGGCGATGGCGCTGGCCCGGCGCTTCCGGACCGGGACGGTCAGCGTGAACGGCGCCGCGTGGTTCGACGTCGAGTCGCCGTTCGGCGGCTACAAGCAGAGCGGACTCGGACGCGAGTGGGGCACCGCGGGGCTGGAGGACTTCCTCGAGGTCAAGACCATCGCCTTTCCGGCCTCGGGCTGAGCTTGCGGCCCCGGCCCGCCGGCGACGCCAGAGGGCACATGCGCATCCCCCGCCCACCACCCCAGGAAGGAAGTCGCGACATGGGACGAGTCGAGGGCAAGGTCGCCTTCATCACCGGCGCCGGCCGAGGGCAGGGCCGCAGCCACGCGGTCCGGCTGGCCGAGGAGGGCGCCGACATCATCGCGGTCGATCTCTGCCGCGACGTCGAGAGCAACACCTACCCGCTCAGCGGCGCCGACGACCTGAAGGAGACCGTCCGGCTGGTCGAGGCCACCGGACGCCGGGTCGTGGCGGCGCAGGCGGACGTGCGCGACCGGGTGCGCCTGGCCGAGGTCGTGCAACAGGGCGTCGGGGAGCTCGGCCGGCTGGACGTGGTGGTCGCCCAGGCGGGGATCATGCCGCTGTTCGGCGACCCGCCGCTGCAGGCGTGGACGGACGTGGTCGACACCAACCTCGTCGGCGTCATCAACGCGATCCACGTGGCGATCCCGCACCTGCCGGACGGCGCCTCGATCATCGCGACCGGATCGGCCGCGGCGTTCATGGTCGGCCAGCAGGTCGCCGAGCCGGGCAAGGACCCCGGCGGCGCGGGCTACCAGTACTCCAAGTTCGCGGTGGGGCAGTTCATCCACGAGCTGGCGCGCAACCTCGCGCCGAGGATGATCCGCGCCAACGCCGTGCACCCCACCAACTGCGACACCGGCATGCTGAACAGCGACCCCATGTACCGGGTCTTCCGCCCCGACCTGGAGAACCCGACCCGCGAGGACGCGCTGCTCGCCTTCCCCGCGCAGCAGGCGATGCCGATCCCCTACATCGACCCGCTCGACGTCAGCAACGCGGTCGTCTTCCTCGCGTCCGACGAGTCGCGCTACGTCACCGGCCTCCAGATGCGCGTCGACGCCGGCTCCTACCTGAAGTTCCACGACTTCCACGCCTGACGACCGCATTCCCGACTGATTCCACCCCCGACCGAGGAGCTCACCGTGAAGGTACGAGTCGACCCTGAGGTCTGCCAGGGACACACGCTGTGCGCGATGAACGCGCCCGACCTGTTCGCCCTCCGGGATGAGGACGGCCACGCGTACGCCGTCGACGAGGAGGTGCCCGCCGGCAAGGAGGACCTGGCCCGGGACGCCGCCCGCACCTGCCCCGAACAGGCGATCGTCCTGTCCTGACCCGTCTCGACCAGTTGAGGGACCATGAGCAACGACGATCCTCGAGACAAGCCCACCATCAGCCTGGACCGGCACTCCCCGCGGTACCGCCTCGAGTTCGAGAGCCTCGCGACGGAGTTCCATGCCAGGTGCCCCGTCGCCTGGAACGACACCCACGGCGGCTACTGGTTCGCCAACGGCAACAAGGAGCTGTTCGACCTCGCGCGGCGGGCCGACCTGCTGTCCAACGAGAACGACGTCGACGGCACCGGCCGCGGCTACCAGGGCATCAGCATCCCGTCCCAGAGCGACCAGGCGAACCGCACCCGGGGCGGGTTCCTGGAGATGGACCCGCCTGACCAGCGGTACTACCGCCAGGCGCTGAACCCCTACCTGTCGCCCGCCGCCGTCGAGCGGTGGAAGCCGGTGATCGACGAGCTGACCCGCGCCTGCCTCGACGAGAAGATCGAGACGGGCCGGATCGACTTCGTCGACGACCTGGCCAACATCGTGCCCGCGGTGTTCACGCTGGCGATGCTCGGCATGCCGCTGAAGGACTGGGACGTGTACTGCGAGCCCGTCCACGCCGCGGTCTACACCCCGCCGGGCACGCCGGACCACGCCCGCGTCATCCAGCTCCAGATGCGCATGGGCATGCACATGATGGAGGTCATGCAGGGGATCCGGGAACGGCCGCGCCCCGGGCTGATCAACGAGCTGGTCACGCTGAAGCTGGGGGACCGCACCCCGGACGACACCGAGATCGCCGGCGTCATCATGCTCATCATCGGCGGCGGGTTCGACACCACGACCGCGCTGACCGCCCACTCCCTGGAGTGGCTGTCGGAGCATCCCGGGGAGCGCGAACGGCTGAGCCGCGAACGGGACACGCTGCTCGACAGCGCCACCGAGGAGTTCCTGCGGTTCTACACCCCCGCCCAGGGCGACGGGCGCACGATCACCCAGGACTGCGAGGTCAACGGGACGGAGTTCAGGGAGGGCGAGCGGCTCTGGCTCTCCTGGGCGATGGCCAACCGGGACGCGAAGGTCTTCGAGGACCCGCACACCATCCACCTCGACCGGAAGGGGAACCGGCACAGCAGCTTCGGCCTGGGCATCCACCGGTGCATCGGGTCCAACGTGGCGCGCGCGGTGTTCAAGTCCATGCTCACCGCGGTGCTGGACCGGATGCCGGACTTCGTGTGCGATCCGGACGGCGCCGTCCACTACGACACGACGGGCGTCATCAACGGCATGAAGCACCTCCCGGCGACCTTCACGCCCGGGAAGCGGCTGGGAGCCGGCCTGGACGAGACGCTCGAGCGGATGCAGCGGATCTGCGACGAGCAGCGCCTCGCCGAACCGGTCACCGTCCGCAAGGCGCGGGCGAAGCTGCGGGACTGACCCGGGCGATCTGAAGGGAGCGTGCGGTGGTGCATCCGGCGGCCGGTGCGAAGAGGGGTGGTCGATGAGCGCGGAAGGACGTCCGCTCCCTCTGGTGACGCCGTGGAACGCGTTCTTCTGGACCTCCGGGTCCGAGGGTGTCCTGCGGATCAAGGAGTGCGGGTCGTGCTCCGCGCTCGTCCACCCGCCGAAGCCGGTGTGCCCGTACTGCGCGGGTTCCGAGATGGGGGTCCGGGCGGTGTCGGGCTCCGGCACGCTGTTCGGGTTCACCGTCAGCCACCGGTTCCATCTCCCGGGCGTGCCCTCCCCGTACATCGTCGCCCAGGTCGCGCTCGACGAGGACCCGCGGGTGCGGCTGACCACGCGCCTGGTGGACTGCGAGCCGGACGAGCCGCGCCTCGGGATGCGCATGGAGGTGGCCTTCGAGCAGGTCGAGGACGTCTGGCTGCCGCTCTTCCGGCCGGCGGCGCGGCAGCCGGAGCGGCCCGCCCCGCCGCCGCCCGAGGAGACGCCGCCCGAACGCGCGCGCGCCCTCGTCCGGCCCATGCGGGGCGTGCGCAAGTTCGAGGACGACGCCGTCCTGTCCGGTATCGGCAGGTCGGAGATCGGGCGCCGGCTGATGCGCGATCCGCTCGCCCTCACCGTCGACGCCTGCCGGGCCGCGGTGGCGGACGCGGGCCTGACGATGGACGACATCGACGGCCTGTCGACCTATCCCGGCGGAGGGCTGGAGCACGGCATGGGGGAGGGCGGCGTCACGGCGCTCGAAGCCGCGCTGCGCGTGCGTCCGACCTGGTTCAACGGCGGCGGTGAGACGTTCGGTCCCGGCGGCTCGGTGATCGCCGCGATGCTCGCGGTCTCCGCCGGGCTCGCCCGCCACGTCCTGTGCTTCCGCACGGTCTGGGAGGCGACCCGTGCCCGGCTGCTGCAGGAGGGGCGGCTCGCCATGGGGTCCGGCCGCGTCGCGGGCGACATGGGGTGGGGCATGCCGTTCGGCGCGACTTCGGCCGCGCACGTCCTGGCGCAGACGGCCGGCCGCTATCTCGACCGCTACGGCGCGACCAGGGAGACGCTCGGGTGGATCGCGCTCAACCAGCGCGCCAACGCCGCGCTCGATCCGACCGCGGTCTACCGCGATCCGCTCACGATGGACGACTACCTGAACGCCCGGACGATCACCACGCCGTTCGGCCTGTACGACTGCGACGTCCCCTGCGACGGGGCGGTCGCCGTCGTCGTCTCCGCCGCCGACACGGCCGGCGACCTGCGTAAGCGTCCGGTGCGCGTGGAGGCGGTCGGCACCCAGATCGTCGAGCGGATGGAGTGGGACCAGAGCACGGCGACGCACGAACCGCAGGTCCTCGGCCCGGCGGCGCACCTGTGGACGCGCACCTCGCTGCGGCCGGACGACGTGGACGTGGCCGAGCTGTACGACGGCTTCACCTTCAACTGCCTGTCCTGGATCGAAGCCCTGGGCTTCTGCGGGATAGGAGAGGCCAAGGACTTCCTGGACGGCGGCGGGAACATCGCCCGTGACGGCGTCCTGCCCCTCAACACCCACGGCGGCCAGCTGTCGCACGGCCGGACCCACGGCATGGGGCTGGTGCACGAGGCCGTCGCCCAGCTTCGCGGCGAAGCGGGGGAACGGCAGATCGGCGGTGCGCGGGTCGCGGTGGTGAGCAGCGGAGGGCTCACGCCCAGCGGGGTCATGCTGCTGCGCGCCGACGGCTGACCGCACGAGAAACAGAGATGAGGAGCACACAATGAAATTGCGAGTAGGACAGACCTTGAAGAGCGCCGTGGACGAGACCTCGGTGGTCGTGATCAAGAGCCCTGGAGGTGAGACCGCCGTGACCTGCGGCGGCCACGAGATGACGGAGCAGCCCGGTGCGCCGGTCCCGGCCGCCGAAGGGGACGCCGGGCCGGGGCTGATGCTGGGCAAGCGCTACACCGTGGAAGGCGTGGAGATCGAGCTGCTGTGCTCCCACGGGGGCCGGCACGCGGTCGCGGTCGACGGTGCGCCGGTAGAGCAGAAGTCGGCCAAACCCCTCCCCGCGTCCGACTGATGGCGGCCGTGGAACGGGCGGCGGTGCCCGGGCACGTGGTGATCGTCGGCGCCGGCGTCGGCGGGCTGCGCACGGCCGAGGCGCTGCGCTCGGGCGGGTACGAGGGGCGGCTCACGCTGATCGGCGCCGAGCGGCACCCGCCCTACGACCGGCCTCCGCTGTCCAAGCAGATCCTCGAGGGGCGGTGGGAGCCCGAGCGGGCGATCCTCCGCGACCGCGCCGGCCTGGCGGACCTGGACGTCGCGGTACGGCTGGGCACCCGCGCCGTGGCGCTGCGCGGGACGACGGTCGACCTGGACGACGGCGAGAGCGTCACCGGCGATGCCGTGGTCGTCGCGACGGGACTCGTCCCGCGCAGGATGCCGCACCAGCCGGACGGCGTGGCGTCCCTGCGGACCCTCGACGACGTCCTCGCCCTGCGCGAGGCGTTCGAGTCCGCCGAGTCGCTGATCATCGTGGGCGGGGGCTTCATCGGGGCGGAGGTCGCCTGCGCGGCCCGCCGCCGGGGCATCGCCGTCACGGTGCTCGAAGCGCTGGGGGCGCCCTGCGAGCGGGTCCTCGGGCGCGAGGTCGGCGTGCTCGCGGCACGCCTCTTCCGGGAGGCGGGGATCGACCTGCGCCTCGGGGCGCGGATCCTGCGGATGCCCGACGGGCGCACGATCGAGTTCGCGGACGGGACGCGGCTGTCGGCCGACGTGGTCCTGGCGAGCGTCGGCGGCATCCCGGACCTCACCTGGCTCGGCGGCGCGGAGCTGCGCATCAAGGACGGTGTCGGCTGCGACGCCCGCGGCCGCGCCATCGGCATGGACGGCGTCTGGGCCGTGGGCGACGCCGCCGCCTGGTGGGACCCGGTCACCGGCGAGCACCACCGCGCGGAGCACTGGAGCACCGTGACCGACCAGGCCAAGCGGGTCGCCGGCGACATCCTCGGGGCCGAGCTCCCGGCTCCCTCCCCGCCCTACGTCTGGTCCGACCAGTTCGACCTGAAGCTGCAGGTCGCCGGCCGGACGGGGAACGCGGGCGAGGTGGTCGCCCTGCACGGCTCGGGGCTGGAGGGAGGCCCGGTCAAGGGCACCGTCGCCGGGTACTTCACCGGTGACGCGCTGAGCGGCGTCGTCGCGTTCGGCGCCCCCAAGCCGTTCATGCGGTACCGGTCCCTCATCGCGTCCGGCGCCGGCCGCTCGGCGGTCTTCGAGGAGGCCCGGCGGTGACGGGCCCGGCCCGTGCGGGCATCTACCTGCCGCAGCTGCGGATGGACCTGGCGACCATCGAGGCGCGCGCACGGGCCGCGGAGGAGGCCGGATTCCACTCCGCCTGGTTCATGGACCACCTGTCGCCCCCGGCCGCCCGCGACCAGCCCATGCTCGACGCGTGGACGGTCGCCACGGCGGTCGCGGTGCGGACCGAGCGGCTGCACGTGGGCCACCTCGTGCTGTGCAACGAGTTCCGCCACCCCGCGATGCTGGCGAAGATGGCCGCGAGCCTCGACGTCGTCTCCGGGGGGCGGTTCGAACTCGGGCTGGGGTGGGGATCGGTCGCCCGGGAGCTCACCGACTACGGAGTCACCGGCGCGGGCCCGTCGGTGCGCGCCGAACGGCTCGCCGAGACGATCGACATCCTCCGCGCGCTGTGGACGGGGGAGCCGGTCGACTTCGACGGGAAGCACTGGACGCTCCGCGACGCGATCTGCCGTCCGCGCCCCGTCTCCGGCCGGGTGCCCGTGCACATCGGCGGGTCGGGCCGCACGCTCACGCTGCCGCTGGTCGCGCGCTCGGCCGACTGGTGGAACTGCCCGTCGACCGCCGCCGACCGGATCGCCGAACTGCGCCCGTCGGCCGGCTCGGCGCGCGTGTCGGTGCAGCACCCGGTCGGGCTCGCCCCGTCCACCGCCGCCCGGGACGAGGTCGTGGAGATCGCGCGGCGGCGCTTCGGGGCGTGGGGCGGGCTGGTCGCCGGGACGCCGGACGAGGTCGCCGCGGCGCTGCGCCCCGAGCGCGAGGCCGGGGCGGAGCTGTTCATCTGCCAGTTCCACGACTTCGGAAGCGCCGAGTCGTCGCGGCTCTTCGCCGAAGAGGTCCTCCCCGCGCTCGACTGACCCCGCCCGGGGCCCGGCGTCGCGCGGAACGCCGGCCCCCGGGCGGACGCGCCGGGTGTCACAAGCGCGACTCGACCGGCGCCGAAGCCGCCTTCCCGCTGACCGAGAGGGCCCGGATCATGGCGTCCTGGGTGAACGAGGCGATGAGGCGCCCGTCCTCGGTGAGCACCTGGCCGCGCACGTGGCTCATGCCCGCGCCCGCGTAGGTGCTCTCGTGGTGGTAGCGGATCCAGCCGTCCCAGCCGAGGGGCTCGTGGAACGCCACCCCGATGCCCATGGGCGCGGTCGAGAGGCTGTAATGCGCCTGGGCCGTGCCGACCCCGCTGTGCGGGCGCATCGAGGTGGAGATGGACAGCGGCCCGGTGAACTGGGCCAGCAGCGCGCGGCGGAGGTCGTCGCGCTCGGGGACGCTGTCGTAGCGCAGCCAGGCGTCCACGACGGGCGGCCCGACCTCCTCGGGATCGTTGAGATCGCGGACGCCTTCGAGGCGGACCTCCCTGCCCTGCAGCGGCATGCGGGCGGGGTTCGCCGAGCCGGGGCCCCCGACCGGCTCGCCGGTCCACCGGTCGTGCCTGATGACGTCCGGCTGCGGCCGGTCCAGCAGGAGGGTGACGGTCGAGCGGATCCGGTCGTCCTGCGTGACGGCGACCGTGGCGCTGGCGAAGGAGCGGCCGGCCTGGACCGGTGTGACGGTGAAGTCGAGGGGGTGCGCCGGGTCGGCGACGGACACGAACAGGCCGTGCGCGGTGCGGACGGTGCGGCCGGGCAGGGCCTTGCTCACGGCCACGATGGCCTGGGAGAGCATCTGGCTGCCCTCGACCACCCGGCGCCCCTCGTCGAAGCTGTCCCCCCGGAACCGGCGCGGTCCGTCGGGCCCGTCGTCGGCCGGCTCGACATCGAAGATGTCGAGCATCTGCTGCAGTGTGGTCTGTGCCGGCTCGGTCGTCTCGCTCATGTTCGCGCTCCTTCGCCCGCGCCCGTGGTGGGCCGTCCACGGCCCTCGGTTGCGATCCGGATCAGTGAATCCATAGTATTGCAAATATCGAACTATGTGGGCGGCCGGGTGAAGGAGGACCCCGACGGCCAGGAGCGGTCCCGTGAGCACGCAAGGAGACACCCGAGTGAACGCAAGCCCCGCCCCGGCGGAGGAGACCCCGCGGCACGTCCTCAAGGAACTCGGCTTCTCGATCAGGCAGGCCGGCGAGGAACTGCACGGCACCGCTTCGATCACCCCGCAGATGCACGTGCCGGGGGCCTCCCGCCTGCGGACGTCCGTCCTGGCGACCTGGGCGGACACCCTCGTCGGCCTGCTCGCGGCCCGGGTCATCGCCCCTCGCGTGCCGGTGACGCTCGAGCTCGACGTGCACCTGTACCGGCCCGCCCCCGCGACCGGAGACCTCCTGGGGATCGCCAGGACGGTCAAGGCCGGCCGCTCGACCTTCGTCGCGGACGTCGGGTTCACCGTGGACGGCGAACCGCTGGCCATCGCCAACGGCCTGTTCATGACGGCACCGGACCCCCGCCTGCGGATGCCGTCGGCGCTCAGCATCGACATGCCCGCGTCGGACGAGCGGCTGACCGTGCCGCTGGCCGAGCGCGCCGGCTGCGAACGCCGCGAGGCGGGAACGGCCGTCCTTCCCCGCAGCGAGGACGGCCTCAACGCCTCCGGCACCATCAACGGCGGGCTCATCGCGCTGGCCGCCGAGGAGGCGGTGCTCTCGCTGGCGCCGGGCGACACGCTCCGCTCGCTCAGCCTGCTCTACCTCCAGGCCGCGCGGGTCGGGCCCGTGGTCGCGACCGCAAGCCTGCGCGGCGGGATCGCCCGGGCGGAGCTGCGCGACTCCGGCAACGGCGGCCGCCTCACCGGCGTGGCGACCGCCTCCACCTTCCATGGCTGACGGGCGGGCTCCGGGCGCTCCGGGCGCCGGACCCGCTCGCTCAGCCGGCCGGCGCGGCGCGGTCCGCGGCGCGGTCCGCGACGCCGGGACGGATGCCGACCGCGTTGATCCAGATGCGGGTGAGCTGGTCGGTGGCGGTGGCGAGGTCGAAGCCGAAGGCGTTGCCGGTGTTGAAGAGGTAGTCGGCGAAGGACGCGACCATGCCGCCGAGCGCCTGCGCGGCGTAGACGGCGTCGACCTCCGGGTCGGCGACCTCGGTCTCCTGCAACTGGCGGATGCGCCGCTCGATCGCCCGGGCGAAGGCCTCCTGGCGCTGCAGACGGGTCGCGCGGACCTCGGCGTCGATGGTCGACACCTGCTGGATCACCCGCATGAGCTTGGCGTTCGCGCGGTAGGCGGTCAGGTAGTGCTCGTTCGCCGTGCGGATGCGCTCGATCGGGTCCGCGTCGTCGGGGGCCGGGCCGAGCGTGAGCAGGTCGACCTCGACCGAGTCGGCGACCTCCTTGAAGATCTCCTCCTTCGACACGAAATAGGTGTAGAAGGAGCCGTGGGAGACCCCCGCGGCGTCGCAGATGTCGGCGATGCGCGCATGGATGAAGCCGTCGCGCTCGAAGATCTTCTTGGCGGACTCGAGCAGCTGCGCCCGCGTCTGGCGGCCGCGGATGGTGCGCCCCGTGCCGCGGCGCTTCTCCCGTCCCTCGCCTCCGCGCCGGCCCTTGCTGGCATTGGACATCGCGGTACGGCGGTTACTGGTCGCGGTCATTGCTGAACCTTTCCGGTGGCAGGTGGCGTGGTGGGCTTCCGAGCGCCTCGTCCCCCGGTCGCCAGTGGGGCCTCCGAGGGCTCACAATAACCGAACTCGATATCGAGGTTGATCGCGCCCGGGGCGCCGGCCCCGGCCCGGCCGGAGGGCCGTTCACGGCCGGGGCCGGCGCCGTTTCGCGGGAGTCCGGACGCTTCGCCGACGGGGACGGCGCCCTTCCTCTCCCGCGTCCTGTCCCGCGTCAAGCGGCCACTGCCGCGAAGGCGTCGTGGTCGGCGGCCGCGGTGCCGAGCCGGTGCTGCAGGGACCGGGTGATGGCCGGGGCGACCTTCTGCGTGATGGCCCACAGGTAGAAGCCGTGGATGATGCCGAGGCGGACGCCGAGCCGCGCCTCGTCCCAGGTCGGGGCCTCGACTCCGCCGGCGCGCAGGCCGTCGAGGTAGTGGCGCAGCAGGTCGTCCTCCGCCCGCCGGCGGTCCTCGACCGTCAGCGCGGAGGCGATGTGGTACCCCACGTCCAGGTACCAGGGACCGCGCTGCACCAGCTGCCAGTCCAGGAACGACGGCCGCCCGTCACCGTCCAGGAAGAGGTTGCCGACATGGGAGTCGCCGTGAATGACCGACCACGGCGTCGCGGCCGATGCCAGGGAGACGACCGCCCGGTACGCCTTGACCAGCAGCTCGGGGTCGCGGACCTCCGCCGGCACGCCCGCCCCGGTGTCGCTCTCGAAGTTGGCCCGGATCTCCTTGACGCCGCGCCCCGCCAGGATCCCCTCCAGGCGGGGCGCCAGCCAGTCCGCGGCGCGGACCGCCGGGTCGCCCCACGTCGATGCGTGCAGTTTGGCGAGTTCCGCGAGGCTCTCGGCGGCTTGAGCGGGCGTGTACTCGCTCGTGCCGTCGAGGAAGGTGGCGCCTCGCGCGACGACGTCCTCGGTGATGACCACGCCGTGCCGGGTCTCGGAATCGATGGCCGCGTACACGCTGCGCAGCGTGCGCATGCCCGTGGACTCCGCCAGATCGCGGTAGAAGGCGACCTCGTACGTTCCCGTCTCGCGGCCGGGCCAGCCGATCTCCGAGAAGTACCCTTTGGCGCACAGGTCCGGCGACAGGCCGTCGGGCGCGCCGCCCTCGCACTCGATGTGGAAGCGGGCGTTGGTCGAGATCCGGCTGACGACGGGGCCGGGCGTCACCTCGGTGACGCGGATGCCCGGGTGGCGGGCACCGAGCGCTCGGGTGAGCCATTCCGGGGTCAGGACGTCGTCCAGCCTGCGGGGGGCCGGCTGCTGGGGGTGGTTCAGCGTCTGCATGTGCGCTCCTCGCGCGTTGCCACGCACCTGGGTGGGGCGGACCGGGGGCCGCCCCACCGGGACGGACGGGGACGTCGGCAATATCGACGTCGACTTCGAGGTTACTGTAGCGTGGCATCCGCCGCCGGCCCATAGCCTTACCTCAATATCGACATCGACATTGAGGTGTTACCGTCGGCGCATGAGGGACGCGACCGCGCCGGGCACCGGCTCACCAGGGGTGCAGGTCGGGTTCGTCGTCGGCGGCGACCCCGGGCGGGCGGCCCGGCTCGAACGGCAGCCGGTCGACTCGCTGTGGACCGGCGGCCACATCGCGTCGCGCAACCCCTCGACCGAGGCGATGATGGCGCTGGCGCGCCTGTCCGCCGCGACCGAGCGGGTGCGCCTCGGTACCGCGGTCCTGCTGCTGCCGCTCTACCCGCCGGCGATCATCGCCAAGCAGGTCGCGGATCTCGACCGGGCCACCGCGGGCCGGCTGGTCCTCGGGGTCGGCGCCGGCGGCGAGTACCCGCAGGAGTTCCGCGCCTGCCGGGTTCCGCTGCACGAGCGCGGCCGGCGGCTGGACGAGGCCGTCCCGCTGCTGCGGCGGCTGTGGACGGCGGAGGAGATCACGCACGGCGGTCCCCTCTACCCGATGGAGAACGTGCGGATTTACCCCGCGCCCGCGCAGCCGGGCGGACCGCCCATCGTCATCGGGGGACGTAAGCGCCCGGCGATGCGCCGGGCGGCGCTGATCGGCGACGGGTGGATGCCCTACCTCTACTCGCCCGACCGCTACGCCGCGTCGGTGCGGGAGATACGGGCGTTCGCCGCGGAGGCCGGACGCGGGATCGACGGCTTCGAGTGGTACGCGTTCGTCTTCGTCAACGTCGGCGGGGACGGCGCCGCCGCCCGGCGCGCGGCGGCTCGCGCCCTCGGCGGCACCTATGGCCAGGATCTCAGCGCCATGATCGACCGGGTCGCCGCTGCGGGCACGCCGGCGGAGGTGGCCCGCAGGCTGCGGGACTTCGTGGCCGCCGGCGCACGGCACCTCGTTCTCATGCCGGCGGCCGAACCCGGCGGCGCCGACACCGTCGTCCGCGCCCTGCTCGAGGACGTCCTTCCCGCCGTGCGCGCCGAACCCGTCCCGGGCGGATAGGGCCGGACACGAGCCGCCCAGGTCCCGCCGGGCGCCCGCCGTGTCAGGCGCCGTTGCCGGCGGACTTGCCGGCGCGCCGGGCCGCGTCGGCCACCTGCCGCCCGAGGGCGTTCACCTCCCGGCCGGTGAGCCCGTGTTGGGGCCCCATCAGCATGAGGGAGGCCGCGGCGCGGCCGGTCGAGTCGAAGACGGGCGCGGAGATCTGCGACAACCGCACGGCCGCGTCGTCGTCGATCTCTTCGGCGAAGTACTCGGTGTGCTGCATGAGGCCGACCAGTTCGTCCCGCTGGCGCAGGGCGTACTCGGCGTCCGGCGTGGTGAGCAGGATCTCGAAGTCCGGCACGGGGTTCTCGGCGCGGTCGTTGACCAGCGAGATGACGTATCCGCGGCGCCGGATGCCGGCCAGAGCCCGGCGCCACTGGTCGCGCTGGTGGTCCTCGAGGTTCTCGCCGGCGCGCCCGAGCCACGTCCGCGCCTCGGCGTCGTCCCACGCCACGAAGACGGCGCCGAAAGGCGGGACGAGCGGCATGGACTGCCCCCGGCGCGGCCGGATCCCGAGCGGCGGGCCCCAGTCGAACACGGCCATCACGCGGGTCTCGTCCGCCACGGGCGCGGAGACCGCGACGCAGGCGTTCAGCTTCCGCGCGAGTTCCTCCGCCTCGACGCTCGCCGCGCTGAGGATCGGGTTCGCCTCGCGCGCCGCGTCGCCGAGCGCGACGCAGAATTCGCCCAGCTGGTAGCGGAGTTCGGGCTCGCGGCGGACGACCAGGCCCTGCTCGGCCAGAGCCTGCAGGACGGAATCGCAGGTGGCGCGCGGAATGCCCGCCATGCGGGCGAGCTCGGAGACCGAGTACGCCTCGGACGGCCGCCGGGCCATGTGCCAGAGGAGCTGGCCGGCCCTGAGGACGGCTGGAGACGGATTGACCGGCATTTCTCTCTTTTCGACGTCGACATCCTCTAGCCATGCGCAGAGGAGGTTGCTACCATTTAATCAGAGGTGCTCAAATACTAGCACACCCACCCCCCACTTCCACCCCGAAATTCTGGACCACCCGCACACGGACCGCGGGGGTCGCGCCGCCGGAGCAGCCGCGCATGGAGGCCGGGCGATTCGCCTCACCGCCTCGCCTGCGAACCGGCAAGACCCCGTGCGATCACCGATCAACGGACCTGCGCCATCACCCCGTGGCGAAGCCGCCCTGCCGCATGCAACGGAGAGGAAGGTCTCTGGTGGATCAAAAAGCGTTCGAAGGCCTGCGCGTCGTCGAGTTGGCGCAGTGGGTGTTCGTTCCCGTCGCCGGCGCGCTGCTGGCCGACTGGGGAGCGGACGTCATCCGGATCGAGCGCATCGAGGGCGACCCCTACCGGGGGCTCGCCACCCAGGGCATCGGAGCCGACAGCGGCGGGGTCAACCTCTCGATGGCGCTCGCCAACCGCGGCAAGCGTTCGGTCGCGCTCGACCTGCGGCGGGAGGAAGGACGGGCCGTCCTCGACCGGCTGCTGGAGACGGCGGACGTCTTCCTCACCAATTTCCGGCCGGGAGCGCTGGCCCGCCTCGGGCTCGATGCCGAGACGCTGACCGAGCGCTTCCCCCGGCTCGTCTACGCGCGGGGCAACGGGTACGGGTCGCGGGGGCCGGACGCCGACCTCCCCGGCTACGACTCGTCGGCGTTCTGGGCGCGCGGCGGCATGGCCCACGTCCTGACACCCCCCGACCGCGAGGACCCGATCGGCCAGCGCGGGGCGATGGGCGACCGCAACGGCGCCATGGCCCTGGCGTTCGGCATCTCCGCGGCGCTTCTGCGCCGCGAGCGGATCGGCAAGGGGTCGGTGGTGGACGTCTCGCTGCTGGCCACCGCGATGTGGACGCTGTCGTCCGACCTGCTGTCCGCGCTGCAGGGCCAGAAACCGAGAGCCGCCGCGGGGAGGGAGGCCTCTCCCAACCCCTTGGTCGGCACCTACAGGACGAAGGACGGGCGGCACATCCAGCTCGTGTTCCTCCAGGGGGACCGCTACTGGGCCGACTTCTGCCGGCTGGTCGGCCGCGAAGAGCTGATCGACGATCCGCGCTTCGTCGACCTCGCCGCCCGCAGGGAGAACCGGAAGGCCTGCGCCGCCGAACTGGAGGCGGAGTTCGCCGCACGGACCTTCGAGGAATGGAAGGACCTGCTCGCCCGCATCGACGCCCCCTGGGCTCCCATCCAGGCCGTGGAGGAACTGCTGGACGACCCGCAGGTGCTGGCGAACGGCTACATCGGCCAGGTGACCGAGGGCGACGTGACGTACTCGCTGCCGACCGTCCCCGTGCAGTTCGACGAGCGGCCGCCGGACCTGCGCCGCGCGCCCGAGCACGGCGAGCACACCGAGACGGTGCTCCTGGAGCTCGGCCGCACGTGGGAGGACATCGCCACCCTGAAGGACGCGGGAGCCATCCCGTGACGATGACGCACCAGGCCACCGGACGTCCCCTCCCGGCACCGGACGAGAGCTCAAGCCCCTACTGGGAGGCGGCGGCGCGCCATGTCCTCGCCCTCGCCCGCTGCTCGCGGTGCGAGTCGCTGACGATCCCGCCCGGTCAGACGTGCCCCCACTGCGGCAGTACCGACCCGGCGTTCGCCTTCGTGCCGGTCAGCGGCCGCGGCACCGTCAGGTCGTGGACCGTCGTCCGCCAGTCCTTCCTGCCCGGCTTCGACGCGGACCTTCCGTACCTGCTGGTCGACGTCGAGCTGGCCGAGCAGCCGGGGCTGCGGATGATCGGCCGGCTCCTCGACGGTCCCGATGCGCCCGTGCGCGTCGGGGCTCCCGTGGACGTCGCCTTCGAGGACGTGGCCCCCGGAGTCGCCGTGCCCGCCTTCGAGCTCGGCGCCGCGCGCGACGGGGAGGCGGGCGAGTGAGCGGAAGGTTCGCGGCGAGCAACAAGGTCGCCCTCGCCGGCTACGCCCAGAGCATGGTGCAGAGGCATGCCGACCGGCCGCTGGGCGCGCTGGCCGTCGACACGGCCCGTCGGGCGATCGCCGACGCGGGGCTGGAGCTGAAGGACGTGGACGGCATCGTGGCCGCGTCGCTGTTCCCGACCGCCGGCTCGCACGCCGTGCAGGACGGGGTCAGCACGGTGACGGCCGGCTGGATGGCCGAGCATCTGGGGGCCGAACCGCGCTATGTCGCCGGCTTCCAGGGGATCGGCCAGGTCTCGGGCGCCATGGCCCTGGCGGTCAACACGGTGGCCGGCGGTGCCGCCGACCACGTGCTCTTCTACCGGGCGCTGCACAACCCCCGGGGCAGCTACCACGGCAACACCATGCAGACCATCGACGGCCCGCAGCAGTACACCGCGCCCGCGGGCTACTTCGGGCCGCTGGCGATGATCGCACTGCCGTACAACGAGTACCTCCAGCGCTACGGAGCCACCCGGGAGTCGATGGCGGCCGTGCTGGTGGAGGCGCGCAAGAACGGGTCCCGGATCCCGTGGTCGTACTGGCACGGGAAGCCCCTGACCGCCGAGGAGTACCTGGCCTCGCCCACGCTCGTCGACCCCGTCTGCCGCTACGACTGCGACATCCCCGTCGACGGCGTCGCGGCCTTCGTGGTCACCTCCGCCGAGCGCGCCCGCGACCTGCCGCACAAGCCGGTGTACGTCAGCGGCTACGCGCACAGCGCCCCGCCCCCGCGGCGCCTGCCGGTGCACTGGCCGCTCGACGACATCATGGACGGCGGCGCCGAGACCGCCCGCCGGCTGTGGGAGCACGCCGGAGTGGGGCCGGACGAGGTGGACCTGCCCCAGCTCTACGACGGCTTCTCGCCGTTCATCTGGTTCTGGCTCGAGGTCCTCGGCTTCTGCCCGGCGGGGGAGGCCCACCGGTTCGTCCAGGACGGGCGGATCGACGGCGACAGACCGGGCGGCCTGCCCGTGCTCTCGGGCGGCGGGGCGCTCGGCAACGGCCGGATGCACGGCATCCCGCAGATGCTCGAGTGCTACCTCCAGCTCGCCGGCCGCGCCGGCGAACGGCAGCGGCCGAAGGCGACCGTCGGTGTCGCCTGCCAGTCCTCACCGCACTATGGCGGCGCCGTCGTGTACAGCGCCGAACCGTTCTGATCGTCCGTGGGAGAGAGAGGACCAGTCCGTGGCAGCCATACCTCATTGGTGCTCGTACGTGGCCGGCAAATGGGTCGACGGCGACGACACCTTCACCGTGGAGAACCCAGCGGACGAGTCGCCCGTCGGGGACGTGTCCGCGCTGCCCGCCGCCGAGGTCGAGCGGGCGATCACCGAGGCGCGCCGCAGCTTCGACAGCGGCGTCTGGGCGGACATGCCGGCCTGGGAGCGGGCCGACATGCTGCACACCTTCCTCGACCACATCGAGGACACCCGGGAGGCGCTCGTCTCCACGATCGTCGCCGAGGCCGGGCAGCCGGTCTTCTTCGCCGAGTCGACGCAGTTCGGCGCCTCCATGATGCTCGCGCGGAACACGATCGACCTGTACCTGTCGATGCGGCATGAGGAGTCCAACCCCGTCCCCGTCGACGAGCTCGTCCGCGGCGGGGCGACGCTGAGCATCCGCCGCCATGAGCCGGTCGGCGTGGTGTCGGCGATCACGCCGTACAACGCGGCCATCATCATGGGCGTCCAGAAGATCATCCCGGCGCTGATGGCGGGCAACTCCGTGGTCCTGCGGCCCAGCCCGCTGACGCCGATCTCCTCGCTGATGTTCGGCGCCGCGGCCGAGGTGGCCGGGCTGCCGCAGGGCGTCCTCAGCGTGGTGGTGGAGCCGGGCGCCGCCGGTGCGGAGCTGCTCACCACCCATCCCGCCGTCGACATGGTGTCCTTCACCGGCTCGACCGCGGTCGGGCGGAGCATCCTCGCCCAGGCCGCGCCGACGGTGAAGCGGGTGGCCCTGGAACTCGGCGGCAAGTCGGCGCAGATCTACCTTCCCGACGCCGTCGACAGGGCCGCCGCGGGCGCCATGGCGGTCGTGGCCGCCACGGCGGGCCAGGCGTGCGTCGCCGCGACGCGCATGCTCGTGCCGCAGGACCGCAAGGACGAGGTCGTCGAGGCGGTCTCGCGGGCCTACGCGGAGATCAAGGTGGGTCCCCCCACCGACCGCTCGGCTCTCATGGGGCCGGTCATCAGCGCCGGGCAGCGCGAACGCTGCGAGCGGTACGTCGCCCTCGCCGAGGAGAACGGCGGCCGGGTCGCCTTCGGCGGCAAGCGCCCCGCGGGCCTCGACCGCGGCTACTTCTTCGAGCCGACGGTCCTCGACCTGCCCGACAACGCCAACCCGGCCGCGCAGGAGGAGATCTTCGGACCGGTCATCGGCGTCATCGGCTACCGCGACGTCGACGACGCGGTGCGCATGGCCAACGACAGCGACTACGGCCTGTCCGGCCAGGTCTACGGCGGCGACGTCGCCGCGGCGACGGCCGTGGCGCGCCGCCTGCGGACCGGCGCCGTCAACGTCAACGCGGCGGTCTTCAGCGCCTACGCGCCGAGCGGCGGCTACAAGCAGAGCGGCCTCGGCCGCGAGCGCGGGCCCGACGGCATCCGCGCCTTCCAGGAAGTGAAGCACCTGGCCATCGGCAACCTGCACTGACCAGCACGAAGGAAGGAAAGACCATGACCGCTGAGATCAACCTCGACTGGCTCATCTCCGTCGACGACCACATCCTCGAACCGCCGAACGTGTGGACCGACCGCGTAGCGAGCAAGGACCGCGACCGCGCGCCGCACATGGAGATCGACGACAACGGCATGGACTACTGGGTCTACGACGGCAAGCGGATGCCCAGCTCCGGCCTGAGCGCCGTGGTGGGCAAGTCCAAGGAGGAGTTCAGCCCCGAGCCGATCCCCTACAGCGAGATGGCGCCGGGGTGCTACGACCCCGTGGCCCGGGCGAAGGACATGGACCGGGCCGGCATCCTGGCCTCGCTCTGCTTCCCCTCGGTGACCCGGTTCTGCGGGCAGCTGTTCTACGAGGCGAGCGACCGCGAGTTCGGCTTCACCTGCCTCCAGGCCTACAACGACTGGATGATCGAGGAGTGGTGCGCCGCGGTGCCCGGCCGCTACATCCCGCTGATCCTCATCCCGCTGTGGGACCCGAAGCTGGCCGCCAAGGAGATGGAGCGCTGCGCCGCCAAGGGCGCCACGACGTTCGCGTTCTCCGAGAACCCCGAGCCGCTCGGGCTGCCGACCATCCACGACAAGGACGGCTACTGGGAGCCGGTCATGGCCGCGGCCAACGACCTGGAGATGGTCGTGTCGATGCACGTCGGGTCGTCCTCGACGCTGCCGCAGATCTGCTCGAACGCGCCGTTCATGGCCAACCTCACCTGGGGCGCCACCCGCACCTCCGGGACGATGCTGTCGTTCCTGTTCAGCGGGCTGTTCCAGCGGTACCCGAAGCTGAAGATCGCGCTCTCGGAGGGGGAGGCGGGCTGGATGCCCTACTTCCTGGAGCGGGCCGAGCAGGTGCTGGACAAGCAGCGCGCCTGGGTCAAGCGCGGCACGACCTTCATGGACCACGCCGGCAGCGGCGAGGTCATCGACCTCGACAAGCTCGACCTGCGGGCCGACTTCCGCGACCACGTCTTCGGCTGCATCATCGAGGACTCCCACGCGATCGCCAGCATCGCCCTCGGCGACATCCCCGAGGACAACATCATGTGCGAGACCGACTACCCCCACTCCGACACCACCTTCCCCCACAGCATCGAGGTCGCGCGCAAGACCATGGCCCAGCTGCCGGAGGAGACGCAGTACAAGATCCTGCGCGGCAACGCCGAGCGGCTCTACCGGTTCACCCCCGCCGAGCCCCCCGTCAAGGCGGGGGCCTGAGGATGGCGGCCCGCGTCGCCGTGGACCGGGCGCTGTGCCTCGGCAGCGGGATGTGCCTGGTCTACGCGCCCGGCACCTTCGAACACGACGACCAGGCCAAGGCGGTCGTCCGCGAACCGGCGGGCGACCCGGCCGACGTGGTCGAGACCGCCGTCGAGGCGTGCCCGACGGGCGCCCTGAGCTTGCTACCCGAACAGGACGGAGCGTGAAGCGGATGTTGCTTGACGGAAAGAGCGCGGTGGTCACCGGTGCGGGATCGGGCGTCGGCCGCGCCTCGGCCCTGCGCTTCGCCGAGGAGGGCGCCCGCGTGGTCTGCGCGGACATCAGCCTCGAACGCGTGGAGGAGACCGCGAAGCTGATCGCGGAGGCGGGCGGGACGGCCGTGGCGGTCAAGGCCGACGTCTCCGCGGAGGACGACGTCGTGGCGATGCTCGGCGCCGCGGTGGAGAGCTTCGGCCGGCTGGACGTCCTGTTCAACAACGTCGGCATCCCCACGCCCCGGCTCGGCGCCCGGCTGGAGGACCACACGGTGGCGGACTTCGACCGGTTGACCTCGGTCAACCTGCGCGGGGTCTTCCTCGGATGCAAGCACGCCGTCCTGCGGTTCAAGGAGCAGGGGGGCGGCGGCGTCATCCTCAACACCGGCTCCGTGGCCGGCCTCGTCGGCTGGGGCGGCACGGTGTACGGCGCCACCAAGGGCGGTGTGCACCAGCTGACCCGCGCGGTCGCGATCGAGGGCGCGCCGTTCGGCATCCGGGTGAACGCGATCTGCCCGGCCGGGATGCCGTACACCAACTTCATGGCGGCGGGAGGCATGAGCACGGGCGACGCCGCCGCGCAGGAGGAGGCGGCCAAGCACACCGGTGCCCTGCATCCGCTGGGCCGCCCGATCACCGCCGAGGACTGCGCCGAGGCCGCCGTCTACCTGGTCTCGGACCGGGCGGCCAACGTCACGGGCGTCCTGCTGCCGGTCGACGGCGGATACGTGGCGAGGTGACGCGATGACCGAGACCCAGGTCCTGGACCGCGAGCGGATCCGGACGCTGTTCGACCTGCGCAGCAGCTACAACGCCCGCGCGGGCGGCGACTTCACCGCCGACCCGTACCCGGCGTGGCGCAGGCTGCGCGAGAGCGGTCCGGTGCACGAGGGCACCGTCCACGAGCTGACGGGCTACCCGGGAACGGCCCTCTTCCAGGGGCTGCCGGAACCCGACCGGCCGCACTACTCGGCCTTCAGCCACGCGGCCCTGGACCAGGCCTACCGCAACCCGGAGGTGTTCGCCTCCTCGCCGGAGGCCGTGGACACCACCACCGTCAGCGGCGTGACCAACAGCATGCTGTCGATGGGCGGCGACCAGCACCGGCGCTACCGCGCGCTGGTGCAGCCGTCCTTCGTGCCCGCCAAGGCCCGCTGGTGGATCACCAACTGGATCGAGGAGACGGTCCACTCGCTGATCGACGGGTTCGCCGGCGAAGGCCGCGCCGAGCTGAACGTCGACTTCTGCGCGGCCATCCCGGTGCTGACGATCACCGGCGGCTTCGGCATCCCGGTCGGGCAGGCGCTCGACATGCGCGAGGCGCTGAACCGTCCGATGGAGATCGTGGAGATGCTGCGGCCGGTCGTCGCCGCACGCCGCGAGGCGCCCCAGGACGACCTGATCAGCGTGCTGGTCGAGGCCGAGCTCAAGGACGAGGACGGCACCACGCACCGGCTCAGCGACGCGGAGATCTACTCCTTCGCGCTGCTCCTGCTGTTCGCGGGGTCGGGCACGACGTGGAAGCAGATGGGCATCACGCTCACCGCCCTGCTCCAGCGCCCGGAGCTGCTGGCGCAGATCAAGGACGACCGCTCGAAGCTGCGCCCGGCGATCGAGGAGGCGCTGCGCTGGATGCCGACCGACCCGATGTTCTCGCGGTTCGTGACCCGCGACGTCGAACTGGAGGGCACGCGCCTCCCCGAGGGCTCGGTCCTGCACCTGTGCCTGGGCGCGGCGAACCGGGACCCGGCCCGGTGGGACCGGCCGGACGAGTACGACATCACCCGGCCGATGAGGGCGTCCTTCGCGTTCGGCGGCGGGCCGCACATCTGCCTCGGCATGCATGTGGCCAGAGCCGAGATCAGCACCGGGATCGGGGCCCTGCTCGACCGGCTCCCGAACCTCCGCCTGGATCCGGACGCCGAGCCGCCCCGCTACATCGGCATGTACGAACGCGGCGTCACCGAAATCCCCGTGGTGTTCGGATAGAGAGGCGCTTATGAGCGACAAAGAGCCCGGCTACAAGGCACCCGACATCGGACTCATCGGGGCCGAGCACATCCGCCGGTATCGGGAGACCAATGGCGAGGTCGGCTATATCTGGAATGGCGTGCCGACCCTTCTGCTGACCACGACGGGCCGCAAGAGCGGTCAGCCCCGGACGTCCGCGCTCATCTTCGGGCGAGACGTCGAGGACTACCTCGTCATCGCCTCCCAGGGCGGCGCTCCGGAGCACCCCCTGTGGTACCGGAATCTGGAGGCCGACCCGAAGGCCGAGATCCAGGTGAAGGCGGAGCGCATCCAGGTGACGGCCCGTACGGCCACGGCGGACGAGCGGCCGCGGCTGTGGGGGATCATGGCCGCTCAATGGCCCAATTACGACGTCTACCAGACGCGCACCGACCGCCAGATCCCCCTGGTGGTGCTCACTCCGGTGTGAGGGTGAAAGGCCGTATGCCTTCCGGCATCTGACGCGGCGGCGCGGTCGGCGGCGACCGCGCCGTTCGCGGTCCCCTGACCGCGAGAAGGGCCGGGCCGGTGAAACCGATGATCGATGGCCGGCGCTTCTCCCTCCCCGGGCGGGCAGTCTTTCGGAAAGGATCGTGTCATGGAGTTCGAGCTCTCCTCGGACCAGAAGCTGTTCCTGGCGACGGCCAGGGATTTCCTGGAAAAGGACTATCCGCTCGACCGCATCCGCCGCACCGGTGAGGAGACGACCGGGTTCGATCGGGACTGGTGGGCGCGGGCCGCGGAGCTGGGCTGGACGGCGCTGCTCGTCCCGGAGGAGCTGGGCGGCGGCAGCATCTCCGGCAACGGAGTGCGCGACCTGGCGCTGCTCGCCGAGGAACTGGGCACGGGGCTCGCTCCGGGAGCCCTCCTCGCGACGAACGCGGTGCTGGCCGGCCTGGTGGCGGCGCACGGCACCGGGCCCGACCACACCGCGGAGATCGAGGCCCTCGTGGCGGGGGAGAGCATCGCCTCGTGGGCGGTGTACGAGCCTGAAGGGCAGTGGGATCCGCTCGCTCCAGCGCTGACCGCGTCGCCGCTCGACGGCGGCGGGTTCCGGCTGGAGGGTGCCAAGGACCGCGTCGAGGCGGCCGGGCAGGCGGACCTGCTGCTGGTGACCGCCGCCACGCCCGACGGCACCGCGCAGTTCCTCGTCCCCGCGGGGGCGGACGGGGTGACGGTCGAACCGCAGCGGAGCCTGGACCTGGCCCGCGCGTTCGGCGCGGTGCGGTTCGACGGGGTGCGGGTCGCGGAATCCGCGCTCGTCGGGCGGCCCGGAGACGACCGGGCGGTGGAGCGGCAGCTCCAGGTGGCGCTGGTCGTCCAGTGCGCGGAGGTCTGCGGGGGACTGGTCCGCATGTTCGACGCGACGCTGCGGTGGGCCTTCGACCGCTACGCCTTCGGCCGCCCGATCGCCTCCTACCAGGCGCTGAAGCACCGCTTCGCGGACAAGCGGACGTGGATCGAGGCATGCCAGGCCACCACGTCCGCGGCCGCCGCGGCGGTGCAGGAGGAGAGCGCCGATGCGGCGAGGCTGGTCAGCGTCGCCAAGGCCTTTGTGGGGGACCGGTCGCTGGCCGTCCTGCAGGACTGCGTCCAGATCCACGGCGGGATCGGGGTCACCTGGGAGCACGACCTGCACCTGTTCCTGCGCCGCGCGACGGCGGACCACTCGCTGTACGGCACCCCCGACGAGCACCGACGGCGCGTCGCCGGCCTCGCCGGGCTCTGACGCCGGAAAGGCGGAGACATGACCGACACCACCGAGAGCATCGAGTCGTTCCGCGCCCGCGCGCGGGCCTGGCTCGCGGACAACATGCCGCGTCTGGCGGACGCGGCGCGGCTGAGCGGGGACGACCCCGCCCACTGGGAGCGCGCGCGGGAGCTGCAGCGCAAACTCCACGCCGGCGGCTTCGCGGGGATCTGCTTCCCCGAGGAGTACGGCGGGCTCGGCCTTCCGTACGCCTACCAGCAGGCCTTCAGCGAGGAGGCCGAGGGCTACGAGATGCCGATCGTGCTGAACATCCCGTCGTTCAGCATCTGCTGCGCGACGCTGCTGGACGTCGGCAGCGAGGAGCAGAAGCGCGAGCACATCGGGGCGGCGATCCGGGGCGAGGAGGTGCTGTGCCAGTTCCTGTCCGAGCCGAGCGGCGGCTCGGACCTCGCCGGACTGATCACCCGGGCCGAGCGGGACGGGGAGAACTGGGTGATCAACGGCGCCAAGATCTGGAGCACCTTCGCCTACGGCGCCGACTACGGCCTCTGCCTCGCGCGCACCGACCCCGAGAAGCCGAAGCACGACGGGCTGACGATGTTCCTCATGCCGACGCGGGCGCCGGGCCTGACGATGAACCGCATCCGGATGTCGGACGGCACGGACGAGTTCTGCGAGGAGTTCTTCGACAACGTCGTCCTCGGACCCGAGCACGTCGTCGGCCGCGTCAACGACGGCTGGACGGTGGCGTCACGGCAGCTCTACCACGAGCGCACCGCCGTCGGGGGCGGCTCGATCTATACCAGCGGGTACGGCCAGCCGCCGACCAGGTCGCGCCCCGACATCGTCGACCTCGTCCGGCGCGCCGGACGCGCCGCCGATCCCGATGTGCGGCGCACGGTCGGCGAGGCGATCGTGATGTCGACCGTCCACGAGCAGCTGGTCGAGCGGGTCTCCGCGGGGATCGAGGGCGGCCACCTTCCCCCGGCGGCGGCGTCGGTTCCGCGGCTGTTCCACGCGGAGGAGACCGAGGCGCACGCCGACGCCCTGGTGCGGGCCGCCGGCGCGTCGGCGGCCGTGGCCTCCGCCGGGAACGCCTTCGAGGACGTCGGGCTGCACTACCTCTGCCGCCAGGCCGGGAGCCTCGGCGGCGGCAGCTCGGAGATGGCGCGGAACCTCATCAGCGAGCGGCTGCTCGGGATGCCGCGGGAGCAGGCCGCCGACCGCGGGATCCCGTTCAACCAGATCAAGCGGGGCACGCGGTGAACCCGCCCCGTCCCGCGGCTAGGACAGGGTCTGCAAGGGGGTGAGCACCTCGTCGGCGAAGCGCCGCATCCCGTCGAACGCCTCCCGCGAAGCGGCCCAGGGCGTCACGATCAGGCGGGTGACCCCGGCCTCGAGGTGGCGCTCGACGTCCTCCAGGCGCGAGACGTCTCGGCCGGCGGCGAGGGTGACCTCGATCGGGCTGCGCCTTCCGGCCCGGTCGGCCAGTTCCCGCAGGCGGGCCAGGGAGCGGGGAAGGTCCTCCAGGGCGTGGTTCATCGGCATCCATCCCGCGCCGACGGTGGCCGCGCGGCGCAGCGCCGCGGCCCCGTCGCCGCCGATGTGCAGGGCGGGGCCGCCCTCCTGGACCGGCTTGGGCTCGAACGCGACCGGCTCGAAGTCGAAGAACTCACCGTGGTGCTCCACGACCTTCTCGCTCCACAGGCGCCGGCACACGGTGATCGCCTCGTCGACCCGCGGGCCGCGCCGGTCGAAGTCCAGCCCCACGGCCTCCCATTCCGCGCGCAGCCAGCTGGCGCCGATGCCGAGCGCCAGCCGTCCGCCCGACAGCACGTCCACGGTCGTCGCTCCGCGCGCCGTCACGAACGGATGCCGCAGCCCGATGTTGTACACGCAGGTGCCGAGGCGGATCCGGCTCGTCCGGGCGGCGAGATGGCCGAGCACCCCGAAGACGTCGAACGCCGGGACGTCCGGCGGGATGGGCGGATGGCCGGCACCGCGGTGGGGGCTGCCCGCGGCGCCGAGCGGGACGACGAGGTGCTCGGGGAGCCACAGGGACTCGAAGCCCAGCCGGTCGGCCTCCGCGGCGACCTCCGCCCACCAGCGCGGGTTGACGGAGCCGAGATGCAGACCGATGTCCATTGAGGCCTCCAGGGCGGTCGCGGGCTCGCGCCCGGTCGGTGGTTCGTCTCGGACGGGGGCGGCCCCTGGCAGGCGAACGCGTGCTCAGCCGCCGGTGATCGAAGCTCAAGTGGTGGCCTGCTGGGTCTTGACGTGGGAACATCGGCCCAGCAATATCGAAGTCGATATCGAAGTTATCATACGGCCGCGCGGAACCGGAGACGGGGACCAGGCGTCCCGGCATCCGGACCGCGCATGACGACCAGGGACCAGAGGTTTCCCGCGACCGCGGCGGGCACCGCCGCGTTTCCCGGCCGCGACGCGACCGTCGTCGCGGCGTCCTCCAACGTGACTGCTCCCGAGCGCCCGGGCGATGGGCCGCACCGATGACCGGTGCGGGCCGGACCCGCCGCTGCCCACCCCCGGAAGGCCGCCGCACCCCCTCGGCGGTCATCTCCCGCAGGAGCGGAGGAAGTTCATGACAGAAGAAATAGCCTCGGAAACGGGCCGCGAGCCCGGCCCGCCCTCGGCGGCCGAGGAGGACGCCGGCCGGCTCAACGACGCCTCGCCGCTGCGCCTGGTCGCCGTCCTCGTCCTGCTCGTCCTGCTGACCGAGATCGTGCCGCTCCAGTCGAGCATGGTCGCCGCGGTCATGCCGAAGATCGGCCAGTCGTTCCCGAACTCCGGTCACAACATCGCCTGGATCCTCACCATCCAGGGCGTCGTCAGCGGCGCCACCATCGCCATCATCGGCAAGACCGCCGACATGTACGGCAAGAAGATCCTGCTGATGGCGTGCTCCGTGCTGTTCATCGCGGGTTCGCTGCTGTGCGCGCTGACGTCCAGCTGGTCCCTCTTCCTGGTCGGGCGCGGCATCCAGGCGGTGTCGTGGGGGATGGTCGCGGTGAACTACGGCCTCCTGCGCGACATCATGCCCCGCAAGTGGGTCCCCATCGCCGTGGCCGTCATCGGCGGCGGGATCGGCGGGGCCGCGATCTTCGGTCCGCCCGTGGTCGGCGCGATGACCGACCACTACAGCTGGCGGTCGGTCTTCTGGTTCCTCACCATCTACACCGTCGTGCTGGCCGTGCTCGTCGCCGTCCTCGTCCCCGAGTCACCGCTGCGCGCACGGCAGCGTTTCGACGTCGTGGGGGCGGTGCTGTTCGGGGTCGGCATCGGCGTGACGCTCATCTACCTGAGCGAGGGGAGCAGCTGGGGCTGGAGCGACGCGAGCTCGCTGGCCTACCTCGCCGCCGGCCTGGTGATCCTCGCCGCGTTCTTCGCCTGGGAGCGCAGGGCCGCCGCGCCGATGCTGGACCTGAGCCTCCTCCGCATTCCGGCCGTCGCGGTCATCTACGCCGTGGCCTTCCTCCTCTCCTCGGTGCAGGCGGAGATCTCTGTCCTGGTCTCGTACATGTTCCAGACGCCGAAGGAAGGCGTGCTCAAACAGCAGATAGTGGAGGGAGCCGCCGCCAAGAGCCATACCCCGGTGTCCGTCATCTCCCAGGTGCTGCATTTCCGGGGCGACATCAGTTACGGGGCCGGCTTCTCGGTCCTCGACATGGCCGTCCACATCACGATCTGGACCGCGGTGTTCACGATGGTGTTCGGCTTCGCGTGCGGCTGGATCGTCCGGCGGATCGGCGCCCGGATCCCGCTGATCACCGGCGTCGCCGCGACCGGAGTGGCCTGCGCGCTGTGGATCGACTGGCACTCGACCTGGCAGCTGCAGGTCGCCATCGGCCTCGTGTTCGGCCTGGGAAGCGGACTCCACCTGGCCTCCTTCCCGAACATCCTCATCGACGCCGTCCCCGCCCGGCAGACGGGCATCGTCACGGCGATGTCCTCGGTCTTCGGCTCGGTCGGCATCGCCGTCTCCAGCGCCGTGCTGTCCTCCATCCTGGCCGCCCACCCCTTCCAGACGGTCACCACGGTGCCCGGGCGCGGCACGGTCGTCTCCGACGTCCCGCAGGTCTTCACCGATTCCGGCTTCAGCCTGGCGTACCTGCTGCTCGGCGTGGTCCCCTGCGTCGTGGCCTTCTTCATCGCCTTCCCGATGCGCGCCGGACGCGCACCCGCGCGCGGCGGCGAGGCGGTCGCCCACCCGGCCTGAGCCGCCGTCCCGGTGGGCCGCCCGAACAGCGGCCTACCGGGACAACGGCTTGACCCACCCGGTGCCGGACGGAATGCTTGTCCCGCACGGTTCGGGTGCAGGCGCACCGGCCGTGCTTCTTGGGCTGGAACCGGGGGCGCGGGAGGAATGTGCAGGTGATCACCGGCCCGATCGCCCCGCCTCAGGGCCAAGGTCGGCATGGATTCCGTTGACAGGGAGCCGGGGCACAGTCCGACCGTGAGCAGCGGCGAAGCGGGCTCGGCGTTCGATCCCCACGCGAAGTGCCGCGTACTGCTGGGCCGCTACGAGATATTAGGGAAGCTCGGCGCCGGCGGAATGGCCTCCGTGCACCTTGCGTACGACCGCACATTGCGCAGGCAGGTGGCGGTCAAGCTCATGCTTCCCGGGCTGGCGCAGAGGGGCGATTCCCGCCGCCGTTTCGAGCGCGAGGCGACGGTGGTCGCGAGCCTCGAGCACCCGGGAATCGTCACCGTCCACGACGGCGGGCATGCGTCACTGGACGGCGAGGACCTGCCCTACCTGGTCATGGAGTACGTCGAGGGCGAGACCGTGGCGCAGCGGGTGGAGCGGCTGCGCGCCGGCGGCGAGCGGCTGCCGGTGCCCGATGCGCTCGAGCTGACCGCCCAGGTGCTCGACGCCTTGGCGTACACCCATGCGCGGGGCGTGATCCATCGGGACATCAAGCCGAGCAACGTGATGATCACCTCCGCCGGGTCGGTCAAGGTGATGGACTTCGGCATCGCCCGGATCGCCATGCCGGATGCCACCAAACTGACCGAGAGCGGAAAACTGGTCGGGACCGCGCACTACATCGCTCCCGAACAGATCGAGGGACGCCAGGCCGAACCGGCGTCCGACCTCTACTCCGTGGGCACGATGCTGTTCGAGCTTCTGTCCGGCGAGACGCCGTTCCACGGCCGCTCTCCCGCGGAGGTTCTCTTCGCCATCGTCGGACACCGGCCGCCCGACCTGGAAAGGCTCCGCCCCGAGGCCGGCCTGGGCGTCGCCCGGGTGGTCCGGCAGGCACTCAGCAAGCGTCCGCAGGACAGGCCCGCCGGCGCGGAGGTCATGGCTTCGCGGCTGCGTGAACTCGCCGAGGAGCACCGGCGCGGCACGGTCGTTCTGACCTCTGATCTCCGGGAGCCGGAACCGGAGCCGGAGCCGTCGACCGACCTTGGACGCACACGCCTCCGGCGTCGGCTCGCGTGGCCCGGATCGGCACGCCGTTGGCGATTCCGCCTCACCGTCCTGGCCGCCGCCGTAGTGGCCGCCGCCCTGGTGGTGTCAGCGGAGGGCTGGCCCTTGGGGGTCAGGTCCGTGGCCGCTCGAGCCCATCCGGCGGGCTGGCGTCCTTGGCGCGTGAAGACCGTCGGGGCCCGCTTCATGCTCCCTGCGCTCGGCGGCCGATCGTCCAAGCTCTTCGTGGTCACCTCCACGAACCTGCTGGCCATCGACAGGAATACGGGCCACAGGTCGTGGAAATTCGATCCTCCGACCATGATGACTTCGGACTCCGGCAAGCTGGCCGTATCCGCCGACTCCGCGGTGGTGTACCTCGCCAGCGATTCGACGGTGTACGCGCTGTCCGCATCGAATGGCAGAGTCCGATGGCAGCGCCGGCTCCTGCCCACGGTGAACACCGAAGGGCTGAGCGTGACCACGGCGGAAGGCGCTGTGTTCGCCGAGACGCCGGATACCGTGATGCGACTTGACGCGGTTACGGGAGCCACGCGGTGGCAGTGGCGGCCGGACCACTGCGGAATGGCGACGAAAGAGGTCTTCGCCGCCACCTCCGAGGTGCTCCTCGCGGTATGCCGGTCGCCCGCCAGAGTCACCACTCTGCGAGCCCTCGACGCGCAGCACGGCAGGGAGCGCTGGCACCGGACCGTCTCAGATCTCGAAGTGCCGCGCATTTTCCAAGCGGGCTCGCGACTGTTCTACCTGGGGCCGGACGACTCCCTGGGCAACAACCATCTGGCGACCTCGCTCGACCTGCGTTCCGGCGCAGTGCTGTGGCAGCACGAGGTCGGGACATATGCGGCACTGGACTACGTCGACCACCGTCTGTGGCAGTGGAAGGGCGACCAGTTGGCCGTTCTGGACCCGGCTACGGGACGGGCCGTCCGGACTCTCAAGGTCCGGAAGTACGACACCTACGCCTCAGAGTCGCAGCATGTCCTGGCGGCCTCCGCCGATCTCGTCGTGCTCGGCACCTCGAACGCCGTGCACGCCTACCGCCCATCCGGCGGCGGCCAAGCGTGGCAGTACCGCGCCGAGAGCCGCGCGAGCGTGCTGGCCGACAACATCCTGGTGCTGCTCACGGAAGACGGCCCCGTGGCGATCGACGCCGTCAACGGAGCGGGGCCCTGCAACTTCCTCTACTGCCCCGGCCAACTGCCGTGACGACCTGTCGCTCATCAGCGCCTCCCTCAGCACGATATCGCCGGTCGGCTCGGTACGAACCCGGCCGTTCGTAGTGCGCGCCTCGGCCGCATCAAGGACGACCAGGGCTTTCACCTGTTCGACCAGGAGAGTCCGTACGGCCGGCGGGCATTTATTTTCTCGTCTTCTGTCGCTTCCCCGGGCATTATCTGAAGCATGGGATCGGCACGCAGACTGGCGCTTCGCGCCTTTCGGCCGCTGGGGCGGCTGGCGCTGCCATTCCTGCGCCCGATGTCCGCCGCACCACCGCCTTGGGACACCGGGGCCGACCCGGACGCGCTGCTCGCCGTGGCGCTGTCGGCACGCGATCCCGGCGCCAGGCGGAGGGCCGCCGCGCGGATCGAGGCGCTCTGGGACGGCGGCCCCGAGCGCCGGAAGGTCATCTGGTGGCTGCTCCGGGAGCGGCTCACCTCCCCGTCCGGTCCCAGCAGCCCCGACCGCCGGCTCCCTGGATGGACGAAGGTGGCGGACGGCTCCGCGGGCGCACCGCGAGTCTCGTGGACCGGCATCTGGCGGTCCGGCTCCCGAGCCGGCGACCGGATGCACCTTCCGGAGACGGCCGAGCGCTTCCTTTTCGGCCCCGACCCGGACTGCCCCCGCGTCCCGCGGATCCGGCTGGTCGCCGGCTTGGGCCTCGGCACGGCGTCGGAGGCCGTCCTGCTGCTCGACCTGGCCCTCCGCGCCGACGACCCCGCCCTTCGCGACCGGTGCGCCGCCGTCGTGGCCGAGACCGACGAACCACACGTGCTGGACGCGCTGGAGTACGTCTTCTCGCAGGCGTTCGGTCGCTGGGTGAACCACGCGACCGACCGCGGCGAGCTGATCCTCGGGCAGCGGCCGGAACTGTGGGACGCCGACGGCGCCCCGACGCCGCTGCTGTCCTTGCTGCTCGGCAATCCGCACGTGCCCCGGCCACCCGGTGCCGAAGCGGACGACCCGACGCCCTACTCGGCGGTTCTCGCCGCGCTGCGCGGCCGCTTCGACCTGCTCGCCCGCTTCCCGCCGGGCCTGCTGGTCCACGAGTTGCTGACGGTGATGGAGGACCGTCCGGGCACACCCGCCCACGAGGCCTGCGGCCGGGCCCTGCGAGCCCTCGACGACGGCCCGGCGCGGGAGATCCTCTGCGAGGCCGCGATGGAGGACTTCGAGGACGACGCCGTCGCGGCCGTGGCCGACGCCGGCTACCTTCCCGCCGACCCGGATCTGGTGCCGCTGTTCCTGATGCTCACCCGGCAGTGGGAGCGGCTCGCGGCCGCCGACCCGGACGGACGCCGCCTGCGGGACTTCCTCGTCCGGGACGAGGCCGCCCCGAACCTCGGGGGGCTCGTCCGGATCCTGGAGCAGGACGCACAGCCGCACCCGGCCACCGCACACGACGACGCCATTCCTCACGACGCCCGCGAGCACGCTCTCGCCGCCCTCCGCGCCATCGGTCCCGGCGCCGCCGGCAACCGGCTGTGCGCGATGGCGGTGGACGGCGTCGGCGTCGCCGTCCGGGTGGTCGCCGAGACCGGCCTGGTGCCCGTGCCCGGCAATCCCCGTGACCTGGCGCTGTTCCTCTACCGGACCGGCCAGTGGGAGCGGTACGACGCCGCCGACCCCGACGGGCGGTACCTCCGCGAGCGCGTCGCGCGGCTCAGTCCGTACGACGACGAGCGCACGAAGCTCCGGGCCGCGGCCGAGCGCGGCGGGCGGCCGATGCCGTGCGGTCCGCGGTCCGCGCCGCCGCGTCCCGACCCGTACTGGCCGGGCGGCACCGGCGTGGGCGGAACCGGCGGCTTCACCAGCCACTAGCGCGCCGCCGGGCGGTGCGGCGGGCTTCGAGCGGCTACCGCCACCAGGGCCGGGTGCGCTGCTGGGCGAGGTGGTTCGCGGCCGTGGTGAGTTCTTCCAGGTGGGGCCTGATGTGCTGGATGTGCTGCTCCACCCAGAGCGTGCAGGCCACGACGGGGGCGGACGCGGTCGCGGCGACGGCCGTCAGTTCCGGCGGGGCGAGTTCCCCGGGCGGGCGCGGGTCGCGGCCGGTGAGGCCGTCGGCGAGCCGGTCGTACCAGCTCGTCAGGTGTGCGGCCTGGTCGCGGAGGGCGCGGCTGACCGGATCGGGTTCGGCGTCCGGGCTCGGCAGCCCGTTCAGCGACCGGGCGGTGAGACGGAGCCGGGTGGTGCCCGCGACGAGCCGCCACAGCTCCTCGCGGGACATCCGCTTGGTGCCCTGCTCGGCGAGATACCCCCGGAGCGCGTCGTCCAGCCGGATCTTCGCGGCGACGGCCTGGGCGGCCTCGGGCGGGCGGGGCCTCATGCCGAGCGCCCAGTCGACCGCCTGCCTCAGGTAGGCGGCGCTCTGCCGGAACGCGTCGGCGAGATCGGTGCGGACCACCTGGCCGGCGCCGCGCGGCCAGAAGACCAGCCCGACGGCGAGGCTGACCGCGCCCCCGATGGCCACGTCCTCGATGCGCAGCACCCCGACCTGCCAGCCGACCGGGGCGAGCAGGTTGTACAGGACCGACACGACGACGGTGAAGGCGGCCTGGCCCACGGCGAACGGGGCGGTTCCCGGCGCGTATCCGGCGACGAGCACGGCGATCGGCAACGCCGCCCACAGCGCGGCCGAACCGGTGCCGATCGCCGTGATCAGGGCGGCGCCGACGGCGAACCCGGCCACCGTCCCCAGCAGGGCCCGCCAGACGGTGGCCCCGGTCGAGGCGGCGCTGGTGCGCAGGACCGACAGGGTTCCGAGGACGACCCAGAAGCCGTGCTGGACACCGCTGACGTCGGCGACGGCGATCGCCGCGGCGAGTCCGGCGGCGCCCCGGACGCTGTTGAGGAGCCAGACCGACCGCAGGCTGGCGTGGTGCAGGGCGACGCCGCTCACCGCGGCGAGCACGCCGAGCCGCCGCTCGGCCCCCGCGGCGCGTTCGGGGATGCCGTACACGCGTTCCTGCCATTCGGCGACGGTCTCCGGGTCGGCCCGGCGCACCGCGACGAGCGTGTCGACGGCCGCCGCGCGGACGGCGATGCCGAGCGTCCGGGCATGGAACGACAGGTCGACGGCGGAGGCGTGTCCGGTGCCGACGCTCAGGTGCCGCAGCGCCGTCACGCTCGCTTCGAGCGCCTCGTCCAGCCGGCCGAGGTCGGGTTCGGTGTCCGCGCCGTCGAGCAGTCCCGCCACGTCCCGCAGCACGGCGCCCGTCGCGGCGAAGAGGTCGCGCTCGACCTCCGGGACGTCGCGCAGGTCGCCGTACTCGCTGAGGCTGTCGCACAGCAGGGCGGTGCTCCACTCGAGCATCCCGACGACGCCCGCGAGCGCCTGGTCGGCGTTGGTGAGGCTGGTCGGCCGATAAGGGGTGGAGGTGAACTGGTCGGTCAGCCGGTGTTTCGCCCGGACCGACGCCTCCCGGCGGTCCGGGCCGGCCTCGGCGCGCAACCCGGCGCCGAGGAGGTCGGCGAGCGCCCTGGCGCACCCGGACGCGGCGTCCCGCAGCGCGTCCGCCGGCGGTCGCGGTGAGATGAGCAGGACCGCCAGCGTGCCGACCACCGAGGCCAGCCACCAGCCGGCGAGGCGGTCCGGCACCATCGCCAGGGTGCCGGGCGAGGCGGCGGGCAGGACGTAGGCCAGCAGCGCGGCGGTGGCTCCGGCGGCCAGGTTGGGCGCGATCACCCCGGCGAACAGCACCGCGAACGCCACGGGCAGGGTCACCAGCGCCGCCAGCCAGGTCACCGAGTGCACGGCCGTGCCGATCGTCAGCAGGACGCTCCCGACGACCGCCAAGCCCAGGTGCGCGACGGCCCTGTCGCGCCGCCGCCCCCCGAACGAGGCCATCACCAGCGTCGCGAACCCGCCGAACGCCGCGAACGTGGCCATCTGCACGTTGCCGAGACCCTCGAAGGTCAGCGCGAACAACCCGGGGAGCACCACGGCGGCCCGTACCGCGCGCATGGCGGCGCCGATCGACCACGTGAACACCCGGACCCCCGCGAGCTCGACCACCGACCAACCATAGAACCGGCTGACCTCGTCCTCCTAAGACCCGAAGGACTCCGGCGACGTGCCTGAGCTGCTCGGCGCCGGCGGCGGCGCGGCGAGCGCGCCGATGCCCGCGGCCCGCGCCGCCGCGACATCGCGGCGCTCAGCGGGACGGGGCGGGCTCGCCCCGCAGGGGCGGGACGCCCAGCCGCGCGGCGAGGTCGTCGCGCAGCCGGACCAGCCGCTCGATCTCCGCGTCCAGAGCCTCCAGGCGGCGCCGGGCCACCCCGGTCGTCCGCGGGCAGCCCGCCTCGCCGTAGCCGGGGAGGGCGTCGCCCTCCAGGAGGTGGAGGCGGTCCGCGCACATCCGGACGTCCTCGACGGTCAGGCCGAGGGCCAGCAGCTCCCGGATGATGCGCACCCGATTCACCTCCCGGGGCCCGTACTCGCGCTGCCCCGCGGCCGTGCGCGGCGGCGGGGGGAGCAGTCCCCGCTGCTCGTAGAACCTCAGCGCCCGCGGGGTCGTCCCGGCCGCCGCGGCGGCGTCACCGATCCGCATCCGCCCTCCCACCTCGTCCGGCTACAGCTCCACGACGACCGCGCCGAGATGGCGCCCGTCGATCACCTCCTGCAACGCCCGCGGCGCGCTTTCGATGCCCGCGAACCGCACATGCGGGAACGTCAGCTCGCCGGACCGCAGCCACCCGCCGACGCGCTCGACCCAGCCGGGACGCCCCTGCCCGTCGTCGTCGAGGCCCCCGAAGCCGCGCATCGCGATCCGTCTGGTGATCAGCTGGAAGGTGTCGATCTCGGCGGGTCCGGTGGTGCCGGGCAGGCCGGGCGCCAGCTGCCCCGCGAGGGTGCCGACGAGCACGAAGCGCGCGCCGGTGCGGGCGGCCCCGACGGCGGCCTGGAGCTGCTCGCCGCCGACGTTGTCGACCAGGACGTCGATACCGTCCGGGGCGGCCTCGGCGAGCTGCTCGGCGATGGGCCCGGCGCCCGCACCGGCGTCGCGGATCACGGCCGCGTCGTACCCCAGCTCGGCGACCAGGCGCTGCGCCTTCGCGGGGGAGCCGGTGCTGCCGAGGACCCGTCCCGCACCGAGCAGCCGGGCGATCTGGCCCGCCATCGAGCCGACGCCTCCCGCGCCGCCGGTGACGAACACGGTGTCGCCCGGGCGGACGCGCGCGTCCCTGGTCAGTGCCGTGTAGGCGATCGCGGCCGACCCGAGGTGCACGACGGGGTCGGGCAGCGCATCGTCCACCGGCGTGCACTGCGCGGCGGGGACGGCCGCGTACTCGCGCCATCCGAGGAAGTGCCGGACGAGGTCGCCCGGCCGCGGGCCGGTGCCCGGCGGCGCCGAGACGACCTCGCCGATCGCCGCCCCGAACAGGACGTCCCCCGGGCGCAGCGGCGGGAAGGGCGCCCCGGGGACGCCTCCGCCGAGGAGCGTCCGCAGCGCCGGGAAGACATGGAAGAACCGGTTCCGGACGAGGACGTCGCCGTCGCCGGGCACCGGCGGCGGCGTGCGCGCGATCGTGAAGTGCTCCGGCCTCGGCAGGCCGTCGGGCAGGGCGGCGACACGGATCTCGCGGACGGATTCCGGCGGCGTCGGCATGGCGATGCTCCTTGGATCGGACGGCCCGCGCCCCTCACGGCGCCGGCCACGGCGCGGTGACGCTAACCCCTGACCCGCACGTCAAAGGCAAGCGGCGGGCCCGGCCCGCGGTGAAGGGCCTGCTCGTCCGGGAGCCGGCACTTCCCGGCATCACACGGACGTTCCGGACGGGAGAAAATCGCCGTACCGGACTGACACACCGAGCCGTCGCAGCCGCTCGTGCGTGCCCGGTGTGCGCGACACCGCGATCAGATCGCGGGCCTCGACCCGCTCCAACATCTGGTCGATCACCAGACCGCCGAGGCGTCAAGCCAGGCAAGGCCGGACCGAGGACGCGTGCCGATTGCTCTTGCAAGCCATGGAGCCGCCTTTCCAGGGCGACACCGCGTGGCGCGCCCACCGGCGCCTCATCAAAATCGATCCCGGCAGAATCGACGACGCCCGAGCCGTATACCTGCGAACCATCGCAGAAGCGGACCCGGAGACCGCGGGGCAGGCGCGGGAACTGCTGCTGGACCTCGACCCGGGCTACGGCCCGCCCGGGACGATCAGAGTCGGAGGCCAGACCTTCGTCCGCTGCCGCGTCGAGTGGGTGGCGCGGTAGCGCGATGGGGCGGTGCCGTACTGGTCGACGAAGGCCTTGCGGAGCGTCTCGGGCGACCGGAACCCGCAGCGCCGTGCCACGCTCGCGATCGGATGCGTCGTCGTCGCCAGCAGGTGGGCGGCCGCTTCGGTGCGGGCCTGGCGTACGTAGCGTCCCGGCGTGTGCGCGAGGTGCTGGAGGAACAGCCGGGTGAGGTGCCGCTCGCTCACGCCCGCGAGCCGGGCCAGGGCGGCGGTGCTCAGGTCGCCGTCGAGGTTGCGGGCGACATGGTCGGTGATCTGCTGGACGGCACCGTGCTCGCGGTGCGCCGCGGCGGCGACGAACATGCTCATCTGCGCCTGGTCGCCCGGCCGCTGCAGGTAGGTCACGACCAGCTGCGCCACGCCGCGTGCCAGCTCGGGCCCGTGGTCGTCCTGGATGAAGGAGAGCGTCAGGTCGAGTGCGCTGGTGACGCCGGCCGAGGTGGTGATGTTGCCTTCGCGGATGTAGATCGGGCCGGGGTCGAAGGTGACCTTCGGGTACCGTGCGGCGATCTTGTCGGCCCACATCCAGTGGGTGGCGGCGCGCCTGCCGTCGAGCAGGCCGGCCGCGGCCAGCACGGCGGAACCGGTGCACACCGACGCGACCCGCCGGCTCTCCTTGGCCAGCCGGCGCACATGGCCGACGAACCGGGGATCGGCCGCGGCCTCGTGGTAGCCCAGCCCGCCCGACACGATCAGCGTGTCCAGCGGTCCCTTGAGCCGTTCGAGCGCTTCCTGCCCGTGCAGCGTCATCCCGTCGGTGCAGGTGATCGCCCGCCCGCCCGGGGTGGCCAGGAGCACCCGGTAAGGCGGGGCGGCGCCCCAGTTCGCCTCGTTCAGCGTCGATGTCACGCAGGCGATGTCGAGCAACTGCGCCCGGTCGTATCCGACGACCACCATCAGCCGTTCGTCCACCCTCAGGACCCTATGCCGCAAGGACGGGCGTACCAAGATTCCGGACATCGTCACCATTTTTCGTTGCCGCCCGCGAATCGGCCTTCGATGGTGAGGTCACACGCGGAAGGCACCGGCCGTTCGCGGATGCCGGCCTGGGGGTGGGTCGATGCGACTGTCCGTCATGTCTCGGCTGAGAAAGGAACGGGTCGTGCGGGTCCTGGGCCGCGGGCTGGTCGTCCTCGCGGCCCTGTTCGTCGTCCCGGGCGTGGAGTTCTTCATCGGCTCACGAGGCTTCGCCTCCTACCGGTACGCGCCGCCCGAGGCCGGGCGTCCGCCGGCCGTGGCTCCGCCCGTGCATGCTCCGGGCAAGCCCACCGTGGCGGTCGTGGTCGGCAACGCGGGCGCCAACGTGGCCGACACGCTCGTCCCCTACGGCCTTCTGGCGAGCACGGGGAGGTTCAACGTCTACACGGTCGCCCCCGAACGCCGGCCCGTGCCGCTGCTCGGAGGGCTGGACCTGGTCCCGGACCTGGACTTCGCGCAACTGAGCGGGCGGCTGGGCGGCAGGGCGCCGGACGTGACCGTCGTGCCGGAGATGCCGTCCGACAAGGACAGCGATCGCCGCGTCATCGGATGGCTGCGGAGCACCGGGAGCCGCGGGCTGGTGCTGGGCGTGTGCACCGGAGCGCGGCTGGTCGCCGACGCCGGTCTGCTCGACGGCCGCGAGGCCACCACGCACTGGTACCGGCTCTCCGGCCTGGAGGACGCGCATCCGGCGGTGCACTGGCGGCGCGGGGTCCGCTACCTCGACGAGGGGAACGTGATCACCACGGGCGGACTGCTGTCCTCGGTGGACGGGACGCTGCGGGTGATCGAGCGGTTCGCCGGCACCGGCACCGCCGCCGCGGCCGCCCGGGCCGCCGGCTGGGGCCGGTACTCTCCCGGCACTCCGGCGAGGATGCCCGAATCGCGGCTGTCCCCGTCCAACGCGATCGTGCACCTGCTCAACCTCGGGTTCCGCTCGAACACCAGCACGGTCGGCGTCGTGCTCACCGGCGGTGTCGGGGAACTGGAACTCGCCTCGGTGTTCAGCCCGTACGCCGAGGTCAAGGCCGCCCGGACGGTCGCGATCGCGGCCACGGCCACCGTGCGCTCACGGCACGGGCTGACCTTCGTTCCGCGCGAACGCCTCGCCGGCGCGGTCGACGACGTCGACCGGCTGATGGTCCCCGGCGCCGCCGCCGCGGCGAACCGCGACCCCGGCATCGCGGCCGCCGCCCGCCGCGCCGGCGTCCCGCTGGAGTACCCGCACCGGCGGCCGGGCTTCGCGTTCGACCCGGTGCTCCGCTCCATGGCCCGCACGTTCGACAGGCCCACGGCCCGGTGGACCAGCAAGATTCTGGAGTACCGTTCCGCCGACCTCGGCTCGTCCGGTTCGAGCTGGCCCTGGACGCCCACCCTGCGCCTGCTGCTCTTCGCGCTGGCCGGCGTGGCCGCGCTGGCCGTGGTCCGCGTCACCGCGCGGCTGATCACGACCGGTTCGCTGCGCCCGAAGGCACGCGACCGGCCGCCGGTCGCGGTGGTTGATCTCCGCTCCACGACCCCGGTGATGTGGGAACGCAGCGAGCACGGCCTGTTCTTTCTAGCGGTCTCCGGCGCGGCGGTCGTGGACGAGCGCGAGGTGCGCGCCGGACAGATGATTTACGTCGACGCGGGCCACAGCATCTCGATCAGTGCGGCCGACACCGACGGAGCCGAGCTCCTCAGCGTGCAACCCATTGCGGCGCCCGTGCACAGCGCCGCATAACGGCGACGCCGCCCACCATGCCGGTCATCGAGGAGGAGTTCATGCCGCGATCAGCAGGCGACGTAGTCCGCGAGTTCACTCGGGCGATGCGCGACGGGGACCTGGCGCACGCCTTCGACGATCTCGCCACCGAGGACATCGTGTTCGAGAACGTCCCCATGAAGCCTCCGGCCCAGATCGTCACCGGCCGGGAGGCGGTCCGGAGCCGGCTCGAGGCGCTCTACGCGGTCGGCAAGGCCGAGAGGTTCGACATAGTGAACCAGCTGGAGAACGACGACGTCGTCATGCACGAGCGCGTCGATTCCTACAGCTTCCCGCCGGGGCTCTTCCCCAAGGGCGACGTGTTCCTGATGCGGGTCGCGAGCGTCTTCACGGTGCGCGACGACCGTGTCGCCGGCTGGCGTGACTACTACGACCTGGGTGTCTTCGAGGACGAGCTCGGCGTGGACCTTGCCGGCTTCGGTGCGGTCATCGGCCACCGGTATGCGACGCGGGCGTCCTGAATGGACTCTTCCCCTCGTCCTGGGGCATCGAGGCGCATTCGATGGAAACGATCGTCGTGACCGGTGCCGCGACCGGAATCGGTGCATCCACCGCTGAGCGGTGGAAGGCGGGCGGGCATCGCGTCATCGGGGTCGGCCTCGCCGACTGCGAGGCCAACGCCGATCTCTCCGAACCCGGAGGGCGCGCACGCGCCGTGTCGGAGATCCTCGATCTGGCCGGCGGTGTCGTCGACGGTCACGCGGCCTGCGCGGGGCTGTCCCGCAACAGCGGCGACGAACGCAAGATCATCGCAGTGAACTTCTTCGGTGCCTTCGAACCCCTGCTCGCGCTCAGGAAGGCGCTCAGCCGCGGCGACCGGCCGGGCGTGGCCCTCGTCTCCTCTTCGGGGATGCTGCGCCCCTGGGGCGTTCCCGGCGCGCTGAAAGCGTGCCTGGAAATGGACGAGCCCGGTGCTCTGGAGGCGGTGGCCGCGGATCCGCGTGCCGATGGCCCGTTCGCTCAGCGTCCCGCCTACGCGACGTCCAAGTCCGCGTTGGGCCCGATGGCCCGGCGGCTCGCCTGGCAGACCGAATGGACCGGCGCGGGCATCACGATCAACGTCGTCGCGCCCGGCGTGACGAAGACGCCGACGACCGACGTGGACTTCGCGACCCCCGAGGGGGAGCAGCGCCTGCTGAAGGCCGCACCCTCGCCCATGAACCGGATCGCTGAGGCGGACGAGGCGGCGGATCCGGTGGCGTACTTCGCCGAAGGACGTGCCCGGTTCGTCACCGGCCAGGTCGTCTTCGTCGATGGGGGTCTCGACGCCCGGCGGCGGCCCGACGACCCGATCCTGCCGCTCGACGACGATCGCTGGGTCTGACCCCTGGCGCGCCGGGTGCGGCGGGGAGCCGAACCACCGCGGGCGGACTCTGCTGATGAAGGCAGTGTTGGGCGGCCATTGCGTCGGCATTGGGTCGTACTTATACTGATCCAACATGGATCCAGGATTCGGGAGTGCAAGTGAGTGACGCAGACGCCCGCCGGGCGGTCCGGGAGAAGGTGCTCGGCGGCTTGCAGGAGCGCACGCCCGCCGTGCAGGCCTTGATGGATTCCCCGCTGGCCAAGCCGATGCTGGCGTGGAGCGGCGAGCGCACCTGGGACGTGTGGGCCCGGCCGCAGCTTGACCTCAAGACACGCTGCCTGGTGAACGTGGCGATGCTCGCGGCGATGGGCGTTGAGCGGGAGCTGCGGTTCCACATCCGGGGTGCGCTCCGCAATGGCAATACGCCAGAGGAGATCGCTGAGGTGATCCTTCAAATGGCCAACTACGCGGGCATGCCGCTCGCGACCGAGGCGATGCTCGCGCTGATCGAGGTCGCCGAGAACTACAAGAAGGAGACGGCCGAGACCGGCTGATCGGGAGGGCGGCGGCCGGTACCGGCGCCGCACGCCCGAATCAAGAGTCGAACCCGTCGTGGGAGAAGGTTTGTCATGACCGTTGCACCTGAACGTTCCGTCACCTTCCTGCCGGAGCCGATCCCCGAGAAGAAGCTCCATCACCTGGTGATCTCCACCGACGATCACCTGATCGAGCCCGCGAACATGTTCGAGGGCCGCATCCCGTCGAAGTTCGGCGACCGCGGCCCAAAGATCATCACCGTGGACGGTGTCGAGGCCTGGAAGGTCGAGGACCAGATACTCCACAACATGGGGCTCAACGCGGTCGCCGGCCGCCCGCCGGAGGAGTGGGACGACGAGCCCACCAACTTCGAAGAGCTGCGCCGAGGCTGCTTCGACATCGAGGCGCGCATTCACGACATGGACCTCAACGGTGTCTACGCCTCCCTGTGCTTCCCGTCGAAGGTCGCCGGATTCGGCGGCGCGCGTTTCGCCGAGCTGAAGGATCGGGAGCTCGGCCTGGCCTGCGCGAAGGCCTGGAACGACTGGTACTACGAGGAGTGGATGTCTCCGCACCCGGACCGGATCATCGGCCTCCAGGTGCCGTGGCTGCTGGACGGCGAGCTGGGCGCCCAGGAGGTCTACCGCAACGCCGCCCGCGGCGTGCGGGCCCTGAGCTTCCCCGAGGTGCCGTCGAAGCTGGGCCTGCCGAGCCTGGCCAGCGGACACTACGACCCGATCTTCAGGGCGTGCGAGGAGACCGGGACCGTCATCGCGCTGCACACCGGCTCGTCCGGGATGCTGAACGACGTGGACGACGACCTCGGCCGTGACGTCTTCGTCGCGCTCTTCCCGGCGTACGCGCTACTGTCGGGGATGAGCTGGCTCTACTCGGGCGTCCCGTCGAAGTTCCCGGGCCTGAAGATCAGCCTCGCCGAGGGCGGCATCGGCTGGGTCGCGATGATGTTCGACCGGCTCGAGTACATCCAGACGCACGCCGGCATGGCGTCGACCTTCGACCGGTGGCGGGACACCAAGTACACGCCGGCCGAGGTGTTCGCGCGGAACTTCTGGTTCTGCACGTTCGACGACCCGTCGGCCCTCCAACTGCGGGACCGCATCGGCCTGGACAAGATCACCATCGAGGTGGACTACCCCCACGCGGACGGTAGCTGGCCCAAGAGCCAGCCGGTGCTGGCGGAGCTGCTGAAGGACATCCCGAAGGACGAGGCCGAGAAGATCACCTGGCGGAACGCGGCGAAGCTCTTCCAGCACGAGGTCCCCGCGGACATCGCGTCCGGTGAGCGGGACTACCGGACCACGATCGACTGGTCGACCGTCTCCGAGTGAGAGAAGCGCCGGTACCGGTCGCGCCCGCCCCCCCGGCGCGGTCGGTACCGGATTCCATATCGGCGGGCATCCGCCAGACGAAGCGGGAAGAGCGGTGAGGCATTGTGACCGGATCCGGGTCGGGCAAGCAGGGAAGCGTCGATCAACTCGGTTTCGTGGTCGAGGACATCGAGGCCACGATGAGGTACTGGAACGAGGTCCTCGGCGTGGGGCCGTTCTTCTATCTTGAGCGGTCGGCGACCACGAACCTCTTCTTCCGTGGGGAGAAGACCTCGGTCGTCAGTTCCACCGCCCTGGCACAGGCAGGCGGCGTCCAGATCGAGCTGGTCCAGCTCCGCAACGACGCGCCGAGCGCCTACCGCGACATGCATCCCCACGGGCCCGGTGCGCTCCACCATGTCGGCTACTTCGTCGACGACTACGAGGCCACGCTCAAGGCCGAGCAGGACAAGGGGCTGGAGCTCGTGCAGTGGGGAGACGCCGGCCCCCGCGTGCACTTCTGCTACCTCGCCGATCCGAAGCGGCAGGGTCTTCTCGTGGAACTGATCGAGATCGGTGGGCTGCGCGACTTCTTCGACCGGATCGCCGAGGCCGGCCGTACCTGGGACGGCACCGACGGCATCCTCAAGATCAAGCCGTCGCTTTGACCGGTGTCTGCTCGCCGTGTCGAGGAGACACCGACGGTCGAGGTCGCGGGCATTGAGTCCCCCGCCGGTCTCGCCGACAACGATGACGTCGGCCATGCGGCCACGTTGAACCCGCTCTCCGCTGAAGCGCTGTACGTGACCGCATGGCCGTGCCGGTGCGAGCCGGCCGGGCGCGTGAGGGCAAATCATGACGACGCTGACGGAATTCCGCAAAGTCGGCGACAAGCTGCGGAACTGGGGCCGCTGGGGCGAGGACAACCAGCTGGGCACGCTCAACTTCATCGAGTCGGCGAAGCTGGTGGAGTCGGCGTCGCTGGTCCGCAAGGGAGCGATCTTCCCGCTGGGCGTCGACTTCAACGCCGAGCTCATCTGGCCGCAGGACAACTTCCGCCGCAACCCCGTCCACGTGATGACCGTGGACGGCGCCGATGCGGCCACGATGGCGGAGTTCCTCCCGGGCTACGGCGGCCCCACCGAGAAGCAGCTGCTCGACATCTGGCAGACGCCGTTCCGGTTCGCCGACGACATGATCATCATGCCGCTGCAGTGCGGAACGCAATGGGACGCGCTGTCCCACGCCTGGTACGAGGACCTGATGTACAACGGCGTGCCCGGGAGCGCGGTGAGCAGCCGCGGCGCAGCGCGCAACAGCATTGACCAGGTCGATGTCAAAGGGGTCGTGGCGCGAGGCGTTCTGCTGGACGCCGCTCGCCACAAGGGAGTAGCGCACCTGACCCCGAACAGTGCCCTCCTGCCGGACGACCTCGACGAGATCGCAGCCGCACAGGGAGTCGAAATCCGGTCCGGCGACACCGGCCCCGCCGGGGGAGCAGCGGTCACTACATGGGCCGCCTTCTCGGCGAGGACTGGTCGGCGGTATTTCGCGGCGTCACGGTCAGTCGAGCGTGACGCCGCGTCAGCGGTTCAGTTGAGCGTGACGCCGCCGTCCACGACAAGGGTCTGGCCGCGGACGTAACTGGCGGCGTCGGAGGCCAGGAACACCGCGACCTTGGCGATGTCGTCCGGCTCCGCGACCCGGCCCGTCGGATTGCGGGCGACGAGGTGCGCCATCTTCTCGAGGGCGGCTTCGCGGCCGCCCAGGCCGGTCAGCACGCCTTCGGTCATGACGGTGCCGGGGGCTATCCCGTTGACGGCGATGCCCTGCGGGCCCAGTTCGACCGCCATGTGCCGGGTCAGCGCCATGACGCCGGCCTTGGTGGCCGCGTAGGGCGCGAGCCCGCTGGGCAGCGAGGCCTTGAGGCCGTCGACGGAGGCGATGTTGATGATCGAGCCGGCGCCGCCCTCGGCGATCAGCAGTTTGCTGAACGCGATGGACGTCAAGGCGAGCCCGCGCAGGTTCGTCTCGTACACCAGGTCGAAGAACTCCGGCGTGGCGTCCAGGACGGCGACGTTGGGATAGATGCCGGCGTCGTTGACCAGGATGGTGGGGGTCCCGAACGGCTCTGCGGCACGGCGGAGGATGTCCTGGTGGGCGTGCGGTTCGCTGACGTCCGCGATCACCACGGCCGCGTCGCCGGGCCCCTTCTCCTTGAGGATGCGCTTGGTGTTCGGGTTCTTGTCGACCACGACCACCTGGGAGCCGGCTTCGCGCATCCGCACGGCGATGGCCCGGCCCATCCCGGAGGCACCTCCCGTGACGACAGCGACTTGGCCGGAGAGGTCGAAGGGGTTCGGCCGGGCCATGAGGGCCTCCTCGTCGGTGCTTGCTCGGGCGACCCGAGACGATGGTGGATGTTGGATCCAAGAACGTAGATCCGGTGCCTGGGGCTGTCAATGGCCGCCGGAAGTCTCCGCGTGTGGCGGAAACTGAATGCTGGATGTAGGATTTCGGACAATTGGAGCGCCGTCGGCCTGGCCCGTGGCGCCCCTGCCAGGTGCATTGGGAGGAAGCTTGACCGAGCCGACGACGCAAGCGCCGGGACCCACGTTCGACCCGGAAGCGCTGCGCAAGAAGTACCTCGAGGAACGCGACAAGCGGCTGCGCTCAGATGGCCTCTCCCAGTACATCGACCTCACCGGGAGGTTTAAGGAGTACGCGGAGGACCCGTACGTCGAGCCGGGCTTCACCCGCGACCCGATCACCGACGAGTCGGAAGTGATCATCCTCGGCGGCGGCTTTTCCGGGTTGATCACCGCGGCCCGCCTGCGGCAGGCCGGGGTGCGCGACATCCGCGTCATCGAGAAGGGCGGGGACTTCGGCGGTACCTGGTACTGGAACCGGTACCCGGGCATCCGCTGCGACGTCGAGTCGTACATCTACATGCCGCTGCTCGAAGAGCTGGGCTACATGCCCACGGAGAAGTACGCGCGCGGGCAGGAGATCTTCGAGTACTGCCAGATGCTCGGCAAGCACTTCGACCTCTATGACAACGCCTGCTTCCAGACGCGGGTCACGAAGATCCACTGGGACGAGGGGCTCTCGCGCTGGATCGTCGAGACCGACCGGGACGACGTGATGCGGGCGCGGTTCATCGTGCTCGGCAGCGGCGGCCTGCATCTCGCCAAGCTCCCCGGCATCCCCGGCATCGAGAGCTTCGCGGGGAAGGCCTTCCACACGAGCCGGTGGGACTATGAGTACACCGGCGGCGACCAGACCGGGAACCTCACGGGGCTGAAGGGCAAGCGGGTGGCGGTCATCGGCACCGGTGCGACCGCCATCCAGTGCGTCCCGCAGATCGCGAAGTACGCGAAGCACCTCTACGTGTTCCAGCGCACGCCGTCCTCCGTGGACGTCCGGGCGAACGGTCCCACGGACCCGGAGTGGTTCGCGAGCCTGGAGCCCGGCTGGCAGCGCGAGCGGATGCAGAACTTCACGTCGATCCTCGTCGGCCGGCCGCAGGAAGAGGACCTCGTCAACGACAGATGGACCGACGTGTGGGCGAAGGCCGCGCGGCTCGCGCGCGAGGCGGCCGGCGAGGGGGCCGAGCTCGACCCCGCCGAGATCATGCAGCTCGCCGACTACGAGAAGATGAACCAGATCCGGGCGAGGGTCGAGGAGATCGTGGCGGATCCGGAGGTCGCCGAGTCGCTCAAGCCCTGGTACAACCTGTGGTGCAAGCGCCCCCTTTTCAGCGACGAGTTTCTCCAGGCGTTCAACCAGCCCAATGTCACCCTCGTCGACACCGACGGCCGGGGCGTCGACCGCATCACCGAGAACGCCATCGAGTTCGGCGGCGAATCCCACGAGGTCGACTGCATCATCTTCGCCACCGGTTTCCGTGTCGGCGTCCCCACCTACCAGGCCGGTGAATTCACGCTGACCGGCCGGGACGGGCTCGACCTCGCGGACAAGTGGGCCGACGGCTGCAAGTCGCTGCACGGCGTCTACACTCGCGGTTTCCCCAACATGTTCATCGTCGGGAACAAGATGGATGCCGGGCTCACCACGAACGTTCCCCACATCCTCGGCGAGCAGAGCGCGCATGTCGCCGCGCTCGTCAAGCGCTGCCTGGACGAGGGCATCGAGACGATGGAGGTCCGCCAGGAGGCTGAGGACGGCTGGGCCGCCACCATGGCGGAGAAGGCGGTCGACCGCCAGAAGTTCGAAGAGGAATGCACCCCGGGGTACTTCAACAACGAGGGGCAGAAGGACAGGACGACGATCTTCTCCGGCGGGTACGGCGGCGGCCCCTACGAGTACATCGAACTCTGCGACCAGTGGCGCGAGTCGGGCTTCGAGAAGGACGTGGACATCACGTACGCCCGCTGACGCCAACCGTTGGCACGGGATTCAGTGCGGCCACGACAATCGAGTCGTGGTCGCACTGAAACGCGTCTTCGGAGCGTTTTCTCCACTCGGGAGTTCTGTATCTTGCTCCCATTCGCTGGGCCGTCGATCCGCCGGGCACTGGGCACACGGCCGCGGGGACGCCGTCACGTGCCGAGGGAGGATCACGAGACCGCGAACCGCCGCCCGCAGGGCAGCAGGTAGGATTCTTGAATCCTGGATTTTATGCTAGGCCGTACGGCTGACCTGCACGCCAGGACCACCGTGTCCGGCCATCGCGCCGGCCGCGGTCTTCGAAGGGAGCCGTGACACCCATGTCCGATCTGATCCTCGACGGCCGCGTCGCCGTCGTCACCGGCGCCGCCACCGGCATCGGCGAGGGCAGTGCGCTCGCGCTGGCCCGCGCGGGCGCCAGTGTCGTGCTGGCCGATCTCGACGATGCGCGACCCGTCGCCGACGAAATCATTGCCGCGGGTGGGAAGGCCGCCGTCACCCGCTGCGACATCGCCGACGAAGACCAGGTCGCGGCGGTGATGGCCGTTGCAGTGGAGACCTTCGGCAGGCTCGACATCCTGCACGCCAACGCCGGCCTCGGGCACGGCCAGGCGCGCCTGACCGACATCGACAAGAAGGCATGGGACCGCACGGTCTCGGTCAACCTCACCGGGACGTGGCTCTGCCTGCGGCACGCCGCCCGCGCGATGATCGAGCAGGGGCGCGGCGGCTCGATCGTCGTCACCGCCTCCGCCACGGGTCTCGTCGGCTTCCCGCTCACCGGGGGATACGCCGCGACGAAGGCCGGCTTGATCAGCCTGACCAAGACCGCGTCGATGGAGCTCGCCGAGGCGGGCATCAGAGTGAACGCGGTCGCGCCCGGTCCGATCGCGACCGACATGGTGCAGAAGGCGATCGCCGCCCGCCCTGAACTGGAGGACGAGCTGCGCCGTTCGGTTCCGCTGGGACGGCCCGGTGCCGTCGAAGAGGTGGCGCACACCGTGGTCTGGCTGTGCTCCTCCCAGGCCTCGTACATCACCGGGACGACGGTTCCGGTCGACGGCGGCCAGGTAGCCGGGTGAGCGCTTCGCCCGGTCCGGAGGTGGTCGCGCTGCTCGACGGCGCGGTCGACTGCTACGTCCATGCCGGTCCGGATCCGATCCCCAGGCACGACAACGACATCGGGCTCGCGAGCGGATGCGCCGGCGCGGGTTACCGGGCCGCCGTGCACCGGCACCACTTCGCCGAGACGACGGGCCGGGCCGAACTCGCCCGCGCGGCGACCGGCTTCGACCTCCTGGGCGGGCTCGTACTCGGCGACGCCACCGGCGGGATCAACCCGACGGCGGCCGAACTCGCCCTGCGTGCCGGGGCCGCCTGGGTCGGCCTGCCGACGCTGTCGTCCGCGGTCTTCCGCGCCGGGCTCCAGACGAAGCCGGCCGGCGTCCAGGGCGCGCTCGGCCTGTGTGCTCACCTATCCGCACATCGCGAGCCACCTCGCGGCGAGGCCCTCGAAACCAGTTCTGGCGAAGGAGCAAGGATGAGCGACACCGAGCCGATCCGGCGCGTCAACTGGCAGGACCCCGGCTTCACGGATCTGCCGTTCAACCTGCGGCAGGCCCTGTTCGGTCTGGGCGAGCAGGGCGACCCCGACGCGCCCGTGCTGGTCATCACCCAGTTCGCGCCGCACGCGGAGCTGCCCGTCCACTCCCACCCGTCGGCCTTCTGCGACGCCGTGGTGGAGGGATCGATGATCGTCGATGGCCAGGAGAATCCGCGGGGCACGATCCGCCTCCTGCGGCCCGATGCGGTCTACGGTCCCTCGATCGCGGGACCGGAAGGCTGCACACTGCTCGAGTTCTACGCCCATGACCGCGGGCGGCCGGGGGAGTTCCCGCCCGAGGTGCGCACTCCGGAGTTCGAGCGGACGGTCGCCGAGTTCCGTGCCCGCCAGGCGGCGGCGCAGCGCGGCTGAACGTGCCGCCGCCTCGACAGTCCGCGACTGTATTTGTATCCTGTATCCAATTCAGTCGGCCGGGACATGACCTACCGGCCGAGCGCAGGTGACGCCGTGCCGAGCGTCGCCGTGGCGAGCGGGACCCGTGCCGCGGGCCCGGAGTCGCCGCCTCTGCCCGAAAGGAAGGCTCGCATGTCGAAGCCGCTGACCTCATTGGACGCGATCGGAGGCCTCCGGTGATCCGGATCGGTTGCGGCAGCGCTTTCGAACGTGACCGCATCGACTGGCCGGTGCGCCTCGCCGACTCCGGTGCGGTCGACCACATGGCCTTCGACTGCCTGGCCGAGCGGTCCATGGCGCTGAACCAGCTGCGCAAGCTCGAGGACCCGAACGCCGGGTACATGCAGCGGCTCGAAAAACCCGCCGCGGGCTTCGACGTCCGCCTTCCGAAGATCGTCGAAGGGTTCGCCCCGTTCGTGGCGTCCGGCGGGACGATGGTGGGCAACTTCGGCGCCGCCAATCCGGAGGGGGCCGGGGCCGCCGTGGTGGACGGGCTGCGCGCCGCCGGCGTGAGCGGCGTGAAGGTCGGCGTGATCACCGGCGACGACGTCATGGAGCAGGTGGTCAAGCAGGACCTCTACCTGCCCGAGTACGACCGCCGGATCTCGGAGATGACCGAGAAGATCGTCTCTGCCAACGCCTACATCGGTGCCGAACCGGTCGTGGAGGCCCTGCGGCAGGGGGCCACGTTCGTCCTCGGCGGACGGCTGGCCGACCCGTCGCCGTACGTCGGCCCGATCTGCTTCCGGAACGGATGGGAGCTCGACGACTGGGAGAAGGTCGGACTCGCCACCCTTGCGGGCCACCTGCTCGAGTGCGGCACGCACGTGACGGGCGGGAACTTCACCGACCCCCCGTTCAACCCCGTGCCGGACATGATGGAGCTCGGCTTCCCGTACGCGGAGGTCGACGACGGCCGCATCGTCGTCAGCAAGACTCCGGGCACCGGGGGCCTGGTCAGCACGAAGACCGTTCGCCTCCAGATCGGCTATGAGATCGGTGACCCGGCCGCCTACCTGACGCCCGACGTCACGGCCGACTTCAGCCAGGTCGCGGTGCGCCAGGTCGGGGAGGACCGGGTCGAGGTCACCGGTGCGTCCGGCCGGGAGCGCCCGGAGACGCTGAAGGTGCTGGTCGGTCTCGATCTGGGCTGGAAGGTCACCGTGGAGATGTCCTATGGCGGCCCCGGCTGCGTCGAACGCGCACAGTTCTCGGCCGAGCTGCTCCGGGCCCGCGTCGAGAAGGCGCTGGGGGACGAGATCCTCGAGTGGCACACCGACCTCGTCGGAATGAGCTCGCTGTTCGGCACCGCGATCAGCCGGGGCTACCCGGCCGAGGTGCGGATGCGCGTGGCCGCGAGGACCGCTTCGAAGGCGGCGGCACAGACGATCTTCGACGAGGGCGACTACCTGCCGATCTCCGGGCCCGCGGCCGGCGGCGGCCGGGGCGCGATGACCCTCGCACGGGCGATCGGCGTCACCCCCGCCCTGCTCGACCGGTCCAACGTCCCGCTGCACGTGGAGGTGCTCGAATCATGAAGCTTCGCGATATCGCCTACGCGCGGGAAGGTGACAAGACCGATCTCGCCAACATCTGCCTCTTCCCTCACGACGAGGCCGACTGGCCGCTGCTGCAGGAGAAGATCACGGCGGAGGTCGTGGCGGCCAAGTTCGCCCCGGTGATCAAGGGCACCGTGACGCGATACGAACTGCCCAACCTGCAGGGCCTCAACTTCGTCCTCACCGCGGCGCTGGCCGGGGGCAACTCCCGTTCGCTGCGCGTGGACGGCACCGGGAAGAGCTACGCCTCGCTGATGCTGGACATCGAGATCTGATGAACGACATGGAGAGACTTCTCATCGAACGGGACTGCACGCGGCTGAGCGTCGACTACGGACGGTTCGTGGACTTCGGCCAGGCGGCGAAGGTGGCGGAGCTGTTCACCGACGACGGTGTCTGCGAACTGTCCGCCGGCCGCTTCGAGGGCATCGACCAGATCCGAGCCTTCTTCGAGAAGCGCCAGCAGCAGACCGACGTCGTGTCCCGGCATGTGTCGACGAACATCACCATCGACGTGCACGACGCCGACCGCGCGACGGGCCTGGTGTACCTCACGTTCTACCGCGTCGTCCACCAGGGCGACGGTCCGGCGCCGCTCGGGCCGCCGAGTTTCATCGGCTCCTACAGCGATGAATACCGGCGCACGCCGGACGGCTGGCGGTTCGCGAGCCGGATCGGCAGTACAGCGCTCAAGAGCTGAACGGCGCCAGCGCTCGGCGGCCCGCGACGGGCCGCCGAGCACGCACGCCGGCCACACGGTTCTGCGTGCGGCATGACCTCCGCGGCGAACCATTCCAGCCGCGCCACGAACTCGTCCGCGGTCCGCCAGGCAAGCGTGAGGCCGAGTTCCGTGACACCTGCCTCAGTGTACTGCGCGATCACCTGCAGTACCTCATCGGCGGAAGCGGGCCCCTCGTACCGCGAGACACCGGGCGGGAGCGATGTCGAAGGGGCATCCGCGGCTTGCCGCACGGACTATCGAGCTCGAGTGCTGCGGCGAGGCCGGCCTCGCGGCGGTGGTGATGTCACGCCCGGTGATGGCATATCACTCGGGACCCTTGCGGCAGCGGTGGCCGGTGGCCCGGGGTCAGTGGCGCCCTAGTTCAGACCCGCGCGTGCGAGAAGGCGCTCTGCGATCACGTGGGGCGCTCGCTCGGTGCCCGGGCCGGCGAGCTTGGGGTCCTGGTCGTACTCGGCCAGCGCCCACGCGTGTGCACGGGCGGCCACCAGCGCCGCTGTGGCCTCGCGGCTCCTTCGGGCGTCCTCGGCGCGGCCTGTGGGGTGCTCGTCAAGGAATCGTCGGTGTTCCGCCACCGCGGCCCAGAGCTCGTCGACCGAGCCGTCCGGGCGGTTCGCGACCGTCGAGACGACCTTGGGGGTCCAGGCGGTCCGGGTTCCGATCGCCAGCATCTTGTGCAGTTCACGCACTAGCGACTTCGCGCCGGGCAAGTCGGCCTTGTTGACGACGTAGATGTCTGCCACCTCGAGCACACCCGCCTTTTCAAGCTGGATGTCGTCGCCGGCATGCGGATTCAGTACGAGGATCGTGGTGTCCGCGAGGAAGGAGAGATCGAGTTCCGACTGCCCTGTGCCGACGGTCTCGATCATGACCTCGTCGAAACCGTGTGCGCCGAGCGTCCAGGCGATCTCCGCGGTGCCGGGGGCGAGCCCGCCGAGTTGCCCGCGCGCACCCATGCTGCGGATAAAGACGCCGGTGTCGAGGATGTGCTCGTGCATTCGCAGGCGGTCGCCGAGCAGCGCGCCGCCGGAGAACGGCGAGCTCGGGTCTATCGCGAGCACGCCGACTGTGCGGTCGTTGCGCCGGGCGGCGCCGATCATGGCGCCGAGGAGGGTGGACTTGCCGGCGCCCGGCGCACCGGTGAGGCCGACACGACGCGGCTGGGGGCCGGCCACAGCGCGGAGCGCGGCCAGCACGTCGGCGGCCTGCGTGCCCTCCCGCTCGATGAGGCTGATCGCACGGGCCAGCGCGCGTCGGTCTCCGGCCGTGAATCGGTCGACCAGGTCCTGCACGGCGGCTCGGGAAAGCCCGGCCGGCCGCCTGGGTTGCGTGCCGCTCATGCCGGCTGCCGGTTCGCCGGTGCACCGTCGACGGAGATGCTGGAGATGAACCTCATCGTCTTTCGGATGTGCCTGGTCGCCGCCTCCTCGGCGGCAACCGCGTCACCGCTGCGAATCGCGGTGAAGATGCCGCGGTGGTTGTCGTTGCCCAGACAGATCACGCGCCGGAGCGTCTCCTCGACGTCCCCTTCGAGATGCTGCTGCAGAAATCGGGTGAGCAGCATGTGGGAGGAGAGCCGCACCAGCGGGGCGAACTCGCGCATGCGCGAGTTGCCGGACGCGTCGAGCACCGACAGGTGGAAGTCCGCGTGGGCCTCACCGTACTCGGCCGCGTCGAGCTTCGGTCCGCTGGCGGTCTCCATCCGGTTGATGCATCGTTCGAGTTGCTGCACGGCATCCTCGGGAAGCGTCCGCTTCGCGGCGAGGCGCGCGGCGAGGCCATCGATGACCTCGCGGATCTGGTAGGTGTCGATGAGGTGTCGGCCATCGAGCTCGATGACCTCGACCGTCTTGTTCCCGTTGGAGATCCGCAGCAGCCCGTCCCGCTCGAGAGTGCGGAAGGCCTCGCGGAGGGGGGTACGGCTGACGCCCAGGCGTTCGGCCAGCTGTATCTGCAGCAGGGGGGTGCCGGGTGCCAGCTGTCCGCGCAGGATGAGGTCGCGCAGGACGTGCGCCACCTCATCGGCGAGGCGGGTCTGCGGCCTGGCCACGAGGCCGGCCGGCAGGTCGGCGGCGGAGTCCGGCACGATCCCTCCTCGATCCTGGTCTTTGGATGCAGGATACCAGAATAAATATCCTGTCCCGTGCGGCGGTGGACGCGCCGGTGCGTCGCACGGGCCCCGTCCGGCGGATCGCGCCGGACAGGGCCGACCGCTGCCGGCTCAGCGCGTGATCCCCCAGCGCTGAAGGTCGTACAACTCGATGGCGTTGCCGCGGATGAGCTGGTAGGTCTCCTGCTCGCTGCGAGCCAGTCGGTGAAGGCGGCCTGGGCATTCTGGAAGCTCAGCGACTTCGGGACCAGAGCGGGGGAGTCGGGCCCGGTGTTCGGCCACGTCGAGGACGAGCCGATGTGCATGTTCACGACCGTTCCGGTCTCTTCGCACGCGCGCCAGACCGAGTCCCAGTAGCCCGAGTGGATGCTCGGCAGCCCGAGGTAAGGCGCGCATTCGGAGAACGCGATCGCGTTCGAGCCCTTGTCCGCGCAGCGACGCACTTCCGTCGCGGCCAACTCCGCGTCCCACAGGGGGATGAGCGTGAGCGGGACGAGCCGGCCGCGCCCCTCACCCGCGCACCAGTCGTCGATCATCCAGTCGTTGTAGGTCTGCAGGCACACGAGCGCGAAGTCCTTGTCCTCCCGCTCGAGGAAGGCCTGCCCGCAGAAGCGCGAGATCGTGGGGAAGCACAGTGCCGCTTCGACGTGGTTGAGGTCCATGTCCTTCAGCCGCTCGGACTGGATCCAAGCGCCCGGGGCCATCTCGTCGTAGGTGACGGGTTCGTGGTAGTGCTCCGAACGCAGTTCGTGGACCTGGACCATGCCGGCCGGGATCACCGAGCGGAGGTCGTCGTAGCGCCACTCGTCGGCCCACCGCGCACCCGGCAGATCCGGGTCCTCGACCATGCGGTAGCCGCCGCACGCGGGCTCCGGCCTGCCGAACACCCGCACGAGCTTCGGGGCGCGGTCGGCGTAGCGTGCGGGCAGCCGCGACGTCCACAGATCGGGAGGTTCGATCACGTGATCGTCAACCGAGATGATGCGGGGGATGTCGACCGTGGTCCCGTCCTTTCGTGCAGAGGGATCGGTCGTCAGCGGGCTTTCGGCGGCACGTGGCTGTAGGTGCCCACCGAGGAGCCGCCCTCGATGGCGAGGACCTGGCCGGTGACGAAGGACGCCGCGTCCGAGGCGAGCCACGCGGCGGCGCCGGCCACGTCCTCGGTCTCGGCGAGCCTGCCCATCGGGACGCGGGCGACCGCGGACGCGGCGAAGGCCGGATCGTCGAGCATGGCCTGCGTCCGCTGCGTGCGGACCATCGACGGGGCGATCGAGTTGATCCGGATCCCGTTGGGACCGAGCTCCATCGCCGCGACACGGGTGACGATCTCCAACGCCGCCTTGCTGGAGGCATAGGGAGCCACACGCGGAGCGGGGTTGCGGGCCGAGATCGAGGAGATGTTGATGACGCAGCCGCCGCCGGCCTTGATCATCGACGGCACGATCGCCTTGATCAGCCGCAGCGGCGCCCAGAAGTTGAGCGCGAACATCTTGTCCCACAGTTCGTCCGGCGCGTCGAGCAGGGGGAAGGGCTGCTGCGCCGGGGCGGCGTTGTTGACCAGGGTGTCCACGTCGTCGTGCCGTCCGGCGAGGTCGGCGATCGCCTCCTGGTCGGTGAGGTCGACGACCTCGGTGGTCGCGGAGCCACCCGCGGCGATGATCGCGTTCTTGGTGTCCTCCAGCCCGGGGGCATCGTCGGCGGCCAAAACCACTTCAGCGCCCAGCGAGGCGAACCGCGACGCGATGGCCGCCCCGATCCCGCGGCTCGCGCCGGTCACGAGGGCCCGCCGGCCCGTCAGCGCGTCGTTGCGAAAAAGTTGAGTCACAGCACAGCCCTTCGTGAGACCTCACCGCCGTCGTAGCGGGTAACGCGAATTGAATTCTAGTATCCAGGATCCGTCAAGCCGGAAGATGCTCTCCGGACTCTTGCCGCGACAGCGCCGATGGCATGCACGGACCCCGGACCAGCGGGTTCGTCCCAGGTCCTCATTGATTGCGTCCTGAGTCCTGGATACACTCCGCCGTGTGAAAGGGCGGCCGATCGTAAGGCACGCGGGTGCTGGTGACCGCCACGCCACCTATCTCCCGATCCATCCCGGCTGACCAACTCGACCAAGGAGCCGCTCATGAAGACCAAGGCCGCCGTCCTCTGGGAGCCTGGCAAACCGTGGAGCGTGGAGGAGGTGGACGTCGCCGAGCCAGGCCCCGGGGAGGTCCTGGTCAAGATGACCTACGCGGGTCTGTGCCACAGCGACGACCACAACGTGACCGGCGACTTCCCCGGCGTGGCGCCGCTGGTGGGCGGGCACGAGGGCGCCGGTGAGGTGGTCGCCGCGGGCGAGGGGGTCGACCGGGTGACGGTCGGTGACGCGGTGATGCTGCTGGCAACGCCGGCATGCGGCGTGTGCAGGTTCTGCTCCTCCGGACGCAGCTACCTGTGCGACGCCAACGCCGACGTGCTGGCCGGCCTGCGCCCCGACGGCAGCGCGCCGTTCGCGTCGGGGGACCGGAAGATCGGTGCCTACGCGCAGCTGGGCACGTTCGCGGAGCACACCGTCGTCCGGCAGACGCAGCTGCTGCCTTACGAGCGCGACATCCCGGACGCGTGCGCCGCGATCGTGAGCTGCGGCGTGGTCACGGGCTACGGGTCGACCGTCCGGGCGGCGCAGGTGCGCCCCGGCCAGACCGTCGTAGTGGTGGGCGCGGGCGGCGTCGGCATGAGCGCGGTGCAGGGGGCCCGGATCGCCGGCGCCGCCCGGATCGTGGCCGTCGACCCCCAGCCGTTCAAGCGCGAGCAGGCGCTCGAGTTCGGGGCGACGCACACCGCCGAGTCGATGGAGGAGGCGGCGCCTCTGGTCCGGGACCTGACCCGGGGCGTGATGGCCGACGCCGTGGTGCTGACCGTCGGCGTGCTCGACGGCGAGATGCTCGCCCCTGCCGACCAGTTGACGGCCAAGGGCGGCAAGATCGTGCTCACTTCCGTCGCCCGCCATGACGACGACCGCCCGCGCCTGCCGCTGAGCCCCTTCCTATTGTCGGCGAAGTCTCTGATCGGTGTCGTGTTCGGACTGACCAACTCGGCGGCGGACGTCAATGCGATGCTCGACCTCTACCGTTCCGGCTCGCTGCGGCTCGACGAGATGGTGACCCGCAAGTACTCGCTCGACGAGATCGCGGCCGGATATGAGGACATGCACGCCGGCAAGAACCTGCGCGGAGTGATCGAGTTCTGACGGGCGGGGGTCGCGACTCGGCGGGGACGCACTGGGATGCCTCATCCAGTGCAGGCGGTAATGTTGGCCGGATCCGTCGGTGCTGGATGAGGAGCCGAAGACGTGGCCGAGACAGAACGCGACCCATTTCCCGTGAAGCTGCTGGGGCGCGCGCAGACACGGCTGGCCGACGATGTCGCGCACGTTCTGCGGGACCTCATCCTGCGCGGCGAGTTGGAACCCGGCTCCCGGCTGCTGCAGATCCAGCTCTCCGAACGGCTCGGTGTCAGCCGGACTCCGCTGCGGGAGGCGTTCCGCATACTCGAGCGGGACGGCCTGCTGCGGATCTCCAACGGCAACAAGACGGTGGAGGTCGTCGAGCTCGGCAAGGAGCCGCTCATCGAGACCTACCAGGTGCGGGAGGTCATCGACGGGCTGGCGGCCCGGCTGGCGGCCCGCCGCGAACTGTCCGGCGAGCAGCGGGACCGGATCGAGCAGGCGATCAAGAGGATGGAATCGGCGGCCTGCTCGACGCTCGACATCGCCGCGCACAGCGAGGCGCACGCGGAGTTCCATCTGGCGATCATGGCGGCCTCGGGCAACTCCAGGCTCAGCGAGTACGAGCCGATGGTCCGCATCTCCAGCCAGGTGCAGGTGATCCAGCTCCTGCAGCGCGACGACACCGGCCAGTCAGCGTCGGCCCTGCACGACGCGGTCAGGGCGGGGGACGAGCACCATCTGAAGATCTTCGACGCGATCGTGGCCGGAGACGCGCGCGCGGCCGAGCGTGCGGCGATCCAGCACATCCGGACGACGATCAAGTTCCTGGAAAATCTTGAGGCGAAGGGCGGGACCGGCAAGGCAGCCGTCTGATCCGTCCAGGCGACTGCGGGCCACGGAGAGTACTCCTCCGGGGCCCGCAACGTTCGCGCGGTCAGGGTCTCGCGACGTACGGCTTGCCGTCCAGGAAGACGGCCTTGCTCTCCACGTAAGGGTCGATCCCCTCCGGGCCGAACTCCCTGCCGACGCCGGAGGCCTTGAACCCGCCGAACGGAATCCCTATGTCGACGGTGAAGCCGTTGTTGAAGTGCACCGAGCCGCTGCGCAGCCGTTTGCCGACGGCGTTCAGCTGGTCGGTGTCCTCGCCGAACACAGCGGCCGACAAACCGTAGCGCGTTCCATTGGCGATGGCGACGGCCTCGTCGAGATCGTCGTAGGGCAGCACCGTCAGGACCGGGCCGAAGACCTCCTCCTGGGCGATCCTCGCGTCCGGCTTGACCCCGTCGACGATGGTCGGCTGGACGTAGTAGCCCGTCGTGATACCGTCTGGGCGCTCTCCACCGAAGACGACGCGCCCTCCCTCGTCGCGGGCGGAGGCGATGAAGCCCAGCACCCGCTCGTACTGCGCCTTGCCGGCGAGCGGACCGATGTCGGTTCCGGCGTCGCGCGGATCACCGACGACGAGCCTGCCGACCTCCTCGGCGACGGCAGTGGTGATCTCCTTGGCCCGGTCGCGCGGCACGAGCAGCCGGGTCATCGCGGCGCAGGCCTGCCCGTTGTTGAGCGTGAAAGCGGGCGGGACCGCGACGCGCAGCCGGTCCAGGGACGTGTCCGGCAGCACGATTCCCGCCGACTTGCCGCCCAGCTCGAGCGTCACGCGCTTGAACAGCGGCGCCGCGGCCGCTGCGATCGCGGCACCGGTGACATCGCTGCCGGTGAACGCGATCTTGTCCACCCCGGGGTGGCGCACGAGCCGTTCGGAGGCCTTGGTGTCGGCCGCGAACACGCTCAGCACTCCCTGCGGCAGTCCGGCGTGCTCGGCCGCGTCGCCGAAGGCGAGCAGGCTGAGCGCGTTGAGCGGGGACGCCTTCAGCACCATGGTGCATCCCGCCAGAAGTGCCGGCACGAGCTTGCTCCCGGCGAGGCTGAAGGGCGCGTTCCACGGCACGATCGCCGCGACCACACCGATCGCCGCTCGCACCAGCAGCGTGTTGACGCCGGTGACGCCCTGCCGGTGCTCAGTCCAGGGATAGTCCTGGTAAACGCTTTCGAGGTACCGGGCGTGGCCGGCCGCGCCGAGCACGCCGCCCACCGCGAAGGCCCTCGGCAGCCCGATCTCCTGCAGCAGCTGCTCACCGTACTCGGCGGCGTGCTCCTCGAGGTAGGTGGCCAGGCTAAGGAGGACGTCCATGCGCTCTGCGCGCGACATGCGCGGCCACGGCCCGGAGTCGAAGGCTGCGCGCGCCGCCCGGACCGCTTCGTCCACCGCGTCGGCCCCGCCGAGCGGCGCACGGGTGAAGACCTGCTCCGTGCTCGGATCGACGAGGTCGATGTGCTCATGCGGCGCGGGAGCGGCCCACCTGCCGCCCACGTAGATCTTGTCCCGCCCTGCGGCGACCATTTGACCCTCCGCTTCTGCCATGCCCGGCCTCAGGCCAGGATCAAGTTGAGCCGGTCGACGCCGCGGACGGAGCTGAACCGGTACTTCGGGGGCGCCGCGGGATCCAGCCGGTAGTCGGGGATCCGGGCGTGCCACTCTTCGAGCGCGATGGCAAGGACGCGGCGGGCGAGGTGCATGCCGAGGCACCGATGGGGTCCCACGCCGAAGGCGAGCTGCCCGCCGCGAATGCGCTCCAGATCGAGCTTGTCGGGGTCCTCGTGCGCGCGCGGGTCGAGGCCGCTCATGCCCCACGCGAGCATGACCTTGTCTCCGGGCCGGAACGTGACCCCGTGGCGTTCGACCTCCTTCACCACGAGCCGTGCCGTGGTCAGCACCGGCTCGTGCCGGAGCAGCTCTTCCGCCAGCCGGGGGACCACTTCCGGCTTCGTGGTGATGAGGCCGCGCTCTTCGGGATGCTCCGCGAGCCAGGCCCAGGACAGCCCGAGCGCGCTCGTGGTCGTGTCGAGACTCGCCATCATCGTCACCATGGCCGCGTTGGTGATCTCAGGCAGGGTCAGCGGACGTCCCCGGTAGGTGCCGGTCATGAGATGCGCGAGCACTCCCGGCGGGCCCGAGCCACCTGCCGCGCGGCGCTCCTCAACGATGTCGGCGAAGAATTGACGCACCGGGTTCGAGGCGGCCACGACCTCCGCGTCGGTCTGGGCGTTGGGCAGTGCGTCACGCACGAACCAGTTCTTGAACGCGATGAACTCCGAGAGCTTCTCCCGCTCGATGCCGAAATGGAGCAGGAACGCTTCGGCGGGAAGGGTCTCCGCCAGGTCGGCGATGACCTCGCAACGGTCCCCGCCTGCGATGCGGTCGACCAGTTCCACGGCGACGGCGCGGATCCCGTCGCTGATCGCGGCGATCGCTCCGGGGTTGAAGGCCTCGGCGAGCGTCAGCCGCCAAGCCCGGTGGTCGTCGCCGTCGAGCTCGAGCGGGATCTGCCGTTCGCCCTTCTCGAAGATCGAATGATAGGGGATGAGCGGCTCGAGGTTGGAGAAATACTCGGGTGATCGCGCGGCCCAGGCGACGTCCTCATGCCTGGTGAGGATCCAGTACCCGCCATGGGCCTCGGAACGGACGATCGGCGCGGACTCGCGGATCTCCTCCCAGACCGGAATCGGATCGGCTTGCAACCACGGGGCGTAGGGCGAGAAACTCGCGATGCGGTCGGCAGCGGTGACCGGGCAGGTATCGGCGGCCTGTCCCTCCTGGGCTGCAGACACGATCAGATCCTTCCTTCTCTTCTCATCAGTGCCTGATGGCGCCTGCCGGGGCGCTGATGACGCGGGCTTCGGTGAACGATTCGAACCCGCCGACGCCGTATTCGTCGCCGACGCCGCTTTCACGCATCCCACCGCGAGGGGTGTCGACGCCGTAGTACTTGGCGCCGTTGGTGTCGACGATCGCGGTGCGAATGCGCTGCGCCACCTCGAAGGCCCGCTGCGGAGAGGCGGACGACACGGCGCCGGCGAGGCCATAGCGCGAGTTGTTGGCGATCGCCACCGCCTCGTCGTCGTCGGAGTAGGGGATGACCGCGAGGACCGGGCCGAAGGCCTCCTCCTGGGCGACATAGGAGTCTGGGTGGACGTCGGCCAGGACGGTGGCTTCGACGAAGTAGCCGTGTGGTGCGTCGGGCCGGCGTCCACCGGCGACCAGGCGCGCTCCGTCCGCGATGCCGCGTTCGATATGGCCGAGCACCTTGTCGCGCTGTGCGTCGCTGATGAGCGGGCCCATGTGCGTGGTCGGATCCGAGGGGTCGCCCCACGGGACGGCCGCGGCCGCTTCCGCCGCGACTTCCAGTCCCTCTTCGTAGCGGGAACGGGGGAGGAGCAGCCGGGTCAGGTTGGAGCATCCTTGGCCCGCGTGCCGGGACATGCGCAGGACGTTGGCCCGGACCCCCGCGGCGATGTCGGCATCGTCAAGGAGGATGTTCGCCGACTTGCCGCCGAGCTCCATGACCACGTTCTTCGCGGTCTGGCCCGCCGAAGCCGCGATCATCCTGCCCACCGCGGTCGAGCCGGTGAAGGTGACCATGTCGACACGCGGGTCGGCGACGAGGAACCGGCCGAGCTCGTCGGAGGAGCCGGTGAGCACGTTCACCACACCGGCGGGGATGTCGGTCTCCTCAGCCACCAGTTGCGCGAACAGGTTAGCCGTCCACGGGGTGAGCGGCGACGGCTTGAGGATCACGCAGTTGCCCGCCGCCAGCGCCGGGCCGAGCTTGAGCATGATCTGCTGGTACGGGTAGTTGTAGGGGGTGATGGCCGTCACCACGCCCACCGGATCGCGGATGACGAGGCGGTCACTGACACCCGCGGCGGTGGTCACCGGGTCCAGCCAGGTCCGGTACGGGTAGCCCTCGGCCAGGCCCGCCCAGTACTCGATCTCCTCGGTCGTCGTCTCCAATTGCAGGTCGCGGGTCATCACGATCGGGCAGCCCACCTCTGCCACGAGGACCGCGCGGAAGCGTTCCACCGCCTTCCGGGCGGCCTGCTGGAGCTGACGCAGGCATCGGGCGCGAAATGCCGGATCGGCCGCCCACGCGCCGTCATCGAACGCCGCACGGGCGGCCGCCACGGCGTGCTCCGCATCCGCGGTGCTCGCGTCCGGTGCGCCGCCCAGGACCTTTTCGCTATAGGGGTCGACGTTGTCGAAGGTGGCGTTCCCCTCCGCCGGCACGAGTTCGCCGCCGATCAGGAGCCGGGCGTCGAGGCCGACCCTCTGGTCGACACCGCCGCTGTTCGCCATGGCCATCACGTTCTCCTTCGGGCTCCGCTCGGTTCGGCAGGGAGTCAACGGCGCGGCCTCGCGATGCGGTGGCTGGACGGCCGCCTGACCGATGCCTTCGACGGTCCTCTCCGCCGACGACATGACCCCTCCTCACCGATTTCAAGGCAATCCTACATCCAGGATCCTTTGCGTGCCCGGTCGCGGGAGCATCGACCGGCCGGCTAAGGGAGGACGACGGCTCGGCCGAGGATCCGTCCCGCCTCGACCGCGTCGACGGCTTCGGCCGCTCGATCGAGGGGATAGCACTTCACCTCCGGCCGGATTCCGGTGCGGCGTACGAGTTCGAACAGCTCCGCCAACTCGGTCCGCGACCCCGCGGACACACGCCGGAGCGCGACCTCGGGCATGAGGCGACCGGCCGAAGTAGCTTCGAAGCCGAGCGCGCCGCCGCCGAGCCCCGCGACGACGATCGCAGAGCCGCGGTTGGTGACCTGTGCCGCCAGATCCAGCGTGTCGTCCGCGCCGACGAAGTCCAGTACGACGTCGATCTCCCGCCCATGCACCAGATCTCTCACCGCGTTCGCCGCGGCGGCGCCCGCTGGGACGACATGGTGCGCGCCGAGCCGGGCCGCTAGTTCGAGCTTCCCCTCATGGGCGTCCACGGTGATGACTTCGGCTTCGGTGGTGGCGAGGACCATCTGCAGTGCGAGATGGCCCAAGCCGCCGACACCGATCACCAGCGTGCGCGACCAGTCGTCGGTCAGTGATGCGGCTGATCGCACGGAGTGGAACGCGGTCAGCCCGGCGTCGGTCAGCGGGGCTGCCGTGGTGGCATCGAGGCCGGAGGCGTCGACCAGGTTTCGCGCGGGCACGACGACGAATTCGGCGAGGCCGCCGTCGGTGTGCGTGCCGATGCCGCGATAACCGGTACGGCACAGGTTGTCGGCACCGCGCTTGCATGCCGAGCAAGAACCGCACCCGCGCAACACGTAGACGGCGACCTGGGAGCCCGCGGCCCAGTCGCCGCCGGGGCCGGCCTCGCGGACGACGCCGACGATCTCGTGTCCGAGCGTGACGGGAAGCGACATGCCCAGCATCGGCGGGGCCTGTCGGATGAACACATCGCTGTGGCATACGCCGGTGGCGGCCACCTGCAGGAGGACCTCCCCGGGGCCGGGTGCGGGATCGTCCGTCTCGACGAGTTCCGTACGTCCGGGCGCGAGTACTTGGAAGGCGCGCATGTCAGGCGGCGGTCGGTGGTGCGAGGCCGACATCGGTGAGCATGAAGGCATGCTACATCCTGGATTCAATTGCACCCTGGTATAACTAGGATCCTGGATGCATTCGATGGAGGGATGGCGATGACCGGTGGGCAGCGGCCGATCCGGGTGGTGGTCGGCAAGCCGGGGCTGGACGGCCACGACCGGGGCGCGAAGGTGGTGGCCCGCGCCCTTCGCGACGCCGGGATGGAGGTGATCTACACGGGCCTTCATCAGCGCCCCGAGCAGATCGTGGCGACGGCGTTGCAGGAGGACGCCGACTTCGTCGGGCTGTCGGTGCTCTCCGGGGCGCACATGACCCTGTTCGGTCGCGTGCTGGAGCTGCTGCGAGACGCCGGTGCCGAGGATGTGGTCGTTTTCGGGGGCGGCATCATCCCGGAGGCAGACGTCTCGCGGCTGAAGGAAATGGGCGTCGGGGAGATCTTCACCCCGGGCGCCGGGATGGCCCAGATCGTGGACTGGGTGCGGAACCGGCGAGAACGACTCGCCATCTGAGAGGGCCGCGTGGTCGCGGCGGGGTGAGGAGCGACGATGCAAGACTTCCTTTTCCGGCTGGGGACGGCCGTGGTGATCGGTGCGAACGATCCGGTCGCCGAAACCATCGCCACGAAGTTCGCCGACCGCGGTTCGAGGGTCGTGCAGGGGCGATCTTGGGGTGACGCCCTGGCGCAGCTCGATCCGGGCTCCGAGGTCCACACGTTCGTGGCCCTCGCGCGAACGCGAACTCCGGACATCGGCGCGCTCCTGGACCTGCTGACCGCCGTGCTGCCCCGGTTGAGGCACGCGCAGGGCAGCGTCCTGGTGGTCACGTCCTCGCAGTGCGCGAGTGAGACGAAGGGCGACCTGGACGAGGTTCTGCGGGAGATCGCCGCCATCGAGCGCGCTCACGGGGTGAGGGTCAACCAGGTGGTCGCCGGGCACCTTGCGGACGACCTTCTCGCATTGGACATGCCACCTGAGTCGAGGCTGACGGGGACGCTCGCGGACGTCGCTGAAGCGGTCTGCTTCCTGGCAAGCGATCGTGCCGGCTACATCAGCGGGCAGTGTCTCGCCGTCAACGGCGGAGCGCCTACGGGCGAGCGCAGGGCGAAGGTGGACGCCGCGCGTAGTGGTTAGCGACCTGATCGGTCTCGCTACCCCCGCGTCAATGCTTTGGACCATCGCAAAGTGGAGACTCAATGGCTGAGACGGACCCGCGTGAAGCGGCCGGGGCGACGAGCTGGGCAGTAAGTGCGGGCGCGGAAACTGAAGGAACCGCTCACGCACATTGCCCGGCCTGGGTGCGCGACCTCAACATCTGGACTGACGAGGGTCTTCACCGTGACCCGTACCCCCAGTACGCCGAATTGCGCAGCTACCCCATCGGGCGAAGTGACCGCCTCGGCGGCTACTACGTCATCTCCCGATACGACGACGTCCTGGCCGTCCTCCAGGACGCGGTCAACTTCTCGAACGAACATCTCTTCGTTCCGCCGACAAGAGACCCGTCCGGCAGGCGGATCCCCATCGAGCTGGATCCGCCGGAGCACGGCCTCTACAAGAGGATGCTCGCCGGCTTCTTCTCCCCGCAGTGGACGCGCCGGTTCGAGCCGACGGTCCGCGGCATCGTGCGCGACCTGCTCGCACCCCATGTCGGTCGCTCCGAATTGGAGTTCATGTCGTCCGTCGCGGTGCCGCTGCCGTTCCGCGCCATGGCAGTGGCGTTCGGGCTACCGCCCGGCGACGCTGACCTGCTGCGAGGCTGGGACGACCAGATGCGGTCGGGCACCAGCGACCTGGACGCTCGCAAGCGGGCCTCGGCGTCGGTGCGGGTGAAGCTTCTCGGCTATTTCGCCGACCTGACGGCGGCCCGGAGGGCCGAACCGATCGCGCCTGCCGATGGGCTGGTCGGCATGGTGGACGCGCTCGTTGCGGCCCGGGTGGGGGAGGACAAGCGGGAGCTCGAGCTCGATGAGATGGCCAACATATGCGTGACCATGTGGAACGCCAGCCTGCACACGACCGCGAACGTGCTGGGTAACACGATGGTGCACCTGGCGGCTCGCCCGGATCTGCGCGACCGCCTGGTGGCAGATCCATCGGTCATCCGAGAGGCGCTAGAGGAGCTCATGCGCTACGAGTCCATCGTTGCGCAGGCACGGCTGGTGCGGGGCGAGGTCACCGTCGGTGGCAGGGCGATGCGTCCTGGAGACCACGTCGTGACGCTGACAGGCTCCGCCGGCCGCGACGCCGCCGTCTACGAGGATCCCGATTCGATCGACTTCGACCGGCCGGTCAAGAAGCACCTGATGTTCGGTGCCGGGCTGCACCGGTGCATCGGTTCGCATGTCGCGCGGATGGAACTGCGCGTCGCGCTCGAGGAGATCCACGCGACCTTCCCGCACTACCGCGCCGATCCCGCACGTCCCTCCCGCCGGCACACCGGGCTCGAGCGCGGCACCGAGAGCCTTCACCTGCTGCTCGGTGCCGCCTGATCTGTCTCACGACAAGGAAGAGACTGCTGATGAAGGTCACCGTTCACGCCGACCGCTGCATGGGGCACGCGATGTGCAACGCCGTCGCGCCCGAGGTCTACGAGATCGACGACGACGGCTACAACGTCATGGGCACCGTCGAGATCGAGCCGGACAAGGAGGCCCTGGCTCGGCAAGGCGCCGCCGCATGCCCCGAGCGGGCGATCGAGGTCACCACCGACTGACGCGCGATGCCCCTGCAGCCGCTGCTCGTCAACGATGCTTGGGATCGCATCGACGCCGCAGCCGAAAAGGGCGACCGGAAGCCCATCGAGTTGGAGACCTTCTTCATCGGCCAGGTCGTCGGGGGATTCACTGAACTCCGCCCGGCGGGCGAGATCACGCGGCGGATCGCAGCAGACTGCGAGCGGCGCCTGCGTGACCTTGCGCGCATCCTCGACGCCACCGCCGGGCCGGTTTGATCCGGTCCGTGGACGACGTGCGGCCGCCTCGCTTCGGCGCGGCCGCACGTTCCTCTGGTCGGCTCTAACGAGGAAGCCGCTCAGGCCCCGCGGTGACCGGACGATGAGTGTCGGTACCGGCTGGGGCTCTGTCCGGTGTAATCGGTGAAGGCTCGCGCGAACGCGCCGGCATTGTCGAAACCGACTTCGGCGGCCACGCTGAGGACGGTCCGCTTCGGATCGTCGAGCAACGCCATCGCCCGGATCAGCCGGCTACGTCGGAGATAGGTCCGCCAGGTCATTCCAGCGACGGTCGCGAATCGCCGGCGCAGCGTGCGTTCGGACACCGCCACCGCGACGGCCACCCGTTCGACCGTCGCCGTGCCCAAGTGATCGTCGGTGAAGCGCATTGCCGCCGCTACGACCGGGTCCTCGCTCACCGGCAGATAGAACGGAGACTCGTTCTCCAACCAGCGTTCGACTAGACCCGCCAAGGTCGTGAAGTACGACACCGCAAGAGCATCCTCGCAGGTCCGGTCGATGGGCCAACGGGCGCCGAAGAGGATCATCTCGCGAAAGACCGGTTCCACCCTCAACACTCGCGCCTGGTCCGCCATGCCGCTGATCAGCTCCCGATCGAAGAACAGCGATACGGTGCGCACTTTGCGCAGGATGGTGTTGTGGGGGAGGCCGGCAGGAATCCATACGGCCTGCTGGGGCGGTGTCAAATATCGAGCGGTGGCGGTCTGTACCTGCACCGCACCTTCGGATGCGTACTCGATCTGATGCTCGTCGTGCACATGCCATCCCGAGACAAAGTCGGTGGTGATGTGCGGATAGGTTCCTGCGCTCACCGGCGAGGCGGGCGGCCGCAATGGCACCAGGCGTGGCATGGCCGGAGAAGCGGCAGAGGTGACCGTTGCCGCAGAGACGGTCATGACCGGCGATGGTACTCATGAATGGTGAACAAACGCCACCTCGAATACCTCGCCGGACCACAGTGGGCCGAATTCCTGCGGTCCCGGCTCCGGCCATGGCTAATGGAGGCCGGGGATCTCAACGGCGACGTGCTGGAGATCGGCCCCGGCCCGGGTCTCACCACGGACATGCTGCGCGCCAATGCCGCGTCCGTGACCGCCGTCGAAGTCGACCCGCAACTGGCCGCCGCGCTCGCCGAGCGGCTCGTCGGCACGAATGTCCATGTCATCGCGGGGGACGCGAGCAGGGTCTCGCTTCCCGAAGCCCGGTTCTCCACTGCTCTCTGCCTGTCCATGCTGCATCACGTGCCCTCCGTCCGCCAGCAGGACGATCTGCTCGCAGCCGCCCAGCGCTCCTTGCGTTCCGGAGGCACGTTGATCGGTGTCGACTCCCTCGACACCGAGCGAATCCGCGCTGCACACGAAGACGACACGTTTCTGCCCATCGACCCGGAAACCCTCCCCGCCCGCCTCGAAGCGGCCAGCTTCACCGGCGTGGTCATCGACTATGGGGGCACCTACCAAAGCGTCGGCGATCAAGTAAGGTTCGTCGCTCGCAGACCCTGATGACCATGAGCCCGGCGTATGGATGTGGCGATCAATCGGCCCTTGCGCTGATCACGGAAGGCTGTCGCAGCCGGGTCACGGTTTCCGAGCGAGCCCTCCGACGATGAGCCGCTGCCAAACGTTGGGCTCGTCGTCGGCCGGCTCGTCCGGGTGCCATTGGCATAGCGGTACGATGCCGGGTTCGATCAACTCGAGGCCAGTGAAGAACGCGCCGATCTCGTCAGCTTCCCGCCAGCGACCGCGACCGAATGCCTGCTGCAGCTTCGCCTCGATCTCTTGAGCCTCGGGCCTGTTCTCCCGATAGAAATGGGTGATGAAGAAATAGCTGCCGGAGGGAAGGGCATCGCGAAGGACGGCCATGATGCCGCCCGGATCCTCCTCATCGAGGAGGTGGTGCAGGATGGCGCACAATATGACGCCGACCGGACGGTCGAAGTCGATCAGACGCCGGGTGGCGGGATTGTCGAGGATCGACTGCGGTTGTCGGATGTCGGCCTGGATCACGGTCGTGTTGTCGTTCTCGTCGAGCAGTGCGCGTCCGTGGGCGAGAACGATCGGGTCGTTGTCGACATAGACGACATGGGCGTCGGGAAGATGGCGATGAGCGACCTGGTGGACGTTCTCTGTCGTGGGTAGACCGCTGCCGATGTCAATGAGCTGTCGGATCCCGGCCCTCTGGACGAGATGGCGTACGGCCCGGCCAAGGACCTTCCGGTTGTCGACGGCGATCGTCACGGCGCCGGGAAGCTGCGCCTTGATGATGTCGCCCACGGCCCGGTCGGCGGCGAAGTTGTCCTTTCCGCCGATCAGGTAGTCATAGGTCCGGGCGATGCTCGGAATCGTCGGATCGATTCTCGTCGGCGTCCGGCCGTCCTGCCCACCGGTCTCGGAGGTCTTCATGAGGTCGCTCCTTACGTGGGTTCGCCGCCTGATCGGCCGCCCGGAGGGAATATTCGATGCCTGGGACATATCGCTCTCGTCCGCCGTGGCAATGGTTCATGCTACCAGGGCTGCGTATCCTGAATCTCGGATTCAAGTGTAAGAGCATCTGAGGCGATCGCAGAACTTTGGGACTTCCCGCGTGAGGGGAAGCGACGATCCGCTGTACTACCTCGTGGCCAGGACGGTGCTTGGATCGACATCGAGTTGCGGCGGCGAGCCGTGAGGTTCGAGGAGTGCGACGAGGCGATTGCGGATCGCCTGCGGAACCTAATGTCCCGTGACGTCGTCGGTCGCCATCGCTTCGAGAGCGGGGACGGCCGCCGTTATGGCGCGGCGCATGCAGGGAGCCAGGCGGGCGAGTCGCTCGCGCAGGACTTCGACGTCGCACGCCGCGGCGGCGGCGAGAGAGGCCTTCCCCTCGGGTGTCAGGGAAACGCGGCGAGCTCGTGCGTCGTCGACCTCGATCTCCCGTGTCGCGAAACCTTGACGGATGAGTGCGTCGACCGTCCGGGACATCGTCGGCAGCGCGACTCCCTCTGCTCTCGCGAGTTGGCCCTGGCGTAGCGGCCCGTGCCTGGCGAGCGTGGTCAGCGTCGCTCGCTGGAGTGGGGGGATGTGGTGTCCCCCGACCTGGCGAAGCCGGCGGCTGAGCCTGTCGACCGCCAGGCGGAGGTCGGTGGCCAGCGCGAGATCGTCCTCGGAAGGCGCTGGATCGCAGGCCCTGACATCAATCCGTCCGGGTGGCGTCACGATGCGTCTCCAAGGTAGGGATGGCCTCGTGCGGTTCTGCCGGGGTTGGGAGCAGCCCTTCGGCGTGGAGTCGTTCGACCGTTTCGGCCAGGAGGAGGTTGGCCTCGACCCCTGCAGGGAACCCGCAGTACAGGCCGGTGTGCAGAAAGACCTCCGCGATCTCCTCCGGGGTGATGCCGCCTCTCAGGAGACCCCGTATCCGGACGGCGAGCTCGTCGGGACGATTGACCGCGGCCAGGGTGGCCAAATTGACCAAGGCCCGGGTCTTGGCCGGAAGGACTTCGCGCGACCACAGGTCGTCGTTCGCTCGGCGCAACACGGCCAGCCAAGGAGCGGTCACGGGGGACTGCAGCATGGGACGGAACCGCTCGCGAGCGGCGTCGTCGCCCATGACCGTGGAGAGCAGGTCCGCCTCCGCGGCACCTTTTCGATCTTCTTGGCTTGCCCGGTCGTCCTTCACCATGCCGTCAGCCCCTCCTGAGGTACAGATGAGACCAGTATGTTGAATCCGGGATTCTACTTGTCAAGCGGCTTCTACATGAGCGCTGTTTCGCGACCACCCGCGCTGCGGGGTGGTCGACTGGAGCAGCATGGACTATGGTATCCTGGATTCAGGACACGGCGTTACGAGCAGCCACGGGAGCTTCCATGCCGCTTGCCGAAGACGTCCAACTGGTCTCCGTCGATGATCACGTGATCGAGCCGCCCGGAGTCTGGAGTGATCGCCTTCCTGCCGCGATGCGCGAGGAAGGCCCTCGCATCGTCGACGGACCTGGGCATACTCAGGCATGGCACTACGCGGGCCGCGAATACCCCATCCATCTCCAGGGAAGCCCGCGCACGCGCATCTTCAGGAGCGACGGCACCGGTGAAGACTTCTTCGCCCGTCACTACGACGACATGGTCTCGGGTGCTTACGACGTGCAGGCCCGCGTGCGGGCGATGGACGAAGACGGCGTCGCGGTCCAGTTGCCGTTCCCGACCTTCCCGCGCTTCGCCGGCACCCGGTTCCTGGAGGGTGAAGATCGTGGCTTGGCCGCGTTGTGCGTCCGCGCCTATAACGACTGGATGCTCGACGAGTGGTGCGCTGCGGCGCCGGACCGGTTCATTCCAACGGTCATAGTGCCGCTCTGGGACCCGGTCGCGTCCGCCGGTGAGATCCGTCGATGCGCGGCCAAGGGCGCGCGGGCCGTCTCGATGGCCGAGAATCCGGCACCGCTGGGCCTGCCCTCGTGGTGGAAGACGGACCATTGGGCTCCCATGCTTCATGCCATTGAGGAGACGGGCCTGCCGTTGTGCATGCACATCGGCACCTCCGGGGAACTGGTGGTCCCCTCGGAGGATTCGAGCGAGGCCGTTCCGATCTCCCTGTGCGGGCTGAACTCCATGGCGTCGATGGCGGAAATCATCTTCTCCGGGATGCTCCTGCGCTTCCCGGGCCTGAAGATCGCGCTGTCCGAGGGCGGGTCGGGCTGGGTGCCCTACCTTCTCGAGCGCATGGACTACACCTGGAAGCGCACGCGGGTCGACGTCAACCGTGACATGGCCCCGAGCGAACTGTTCGCCCGCAACTTCTGGACGTGCTTCATATCTGACCAGTTCGCGGTGGACGTCTACGAGCACATCGGAGTCGACAAGTTGATGTGGGAGAGTGACTACCCGCACAATGACTCGGAATGGCCCGACAGTCGCAACAACCTGGAGAAGGCACTTGCGGGAGTCGCGGACTCGGACGCGGCCAGGATCGCCGAGTCGAACGCGAGGGAGTTGTTCGACTTCCCGCGGGTGACGAACGGGTGACTGCCTGCGGTCAAAAAACCTTCGAGCAGCCCGTCGCGCCGCGGAAAACTGCAGTCCGGCATGCGACGCCGAGGTTCTTCGAATCTTCATCAAGAGGGAGTAGGGCATGGCCAAGGTTTGGTTCGTCACAGGATCGTCGCGCGGATTCGGTCGGGAGTTCGTCGAGGCAGCACTTTCTCGGGGGGACAAGGTCGCGGCGACCGCCCGTGACGTCGGCGCCGTCGCCGACCTCGTCGAGGCACATGGCGACGCAGTCTTCGCGCAAGCACTCGATGTCACCGATCGAGCTGCGGTACACGCGGCGGTGAAGGCGGCCCACGAACGGTTCGGCAGGTTGGATGTGATCGTTAACAATGCCGGCTACGGCCTGTTCGGCATGGTCGAAGAACTGACCGAGCAACAGGTCAGGGATCAGTTCGAGACCAACTTCTTCGGAGCCTTCTCGGTCACCCAGGCGGTGCTTCCGATCCTTCGCGCACAGCAGAGCGGGCATATCGTTCAGATTTCGACCATCGGCGGCATAGCCGCGTTCCCCTCTCTGGGGGGCTACCACGCCTCGAAGTGGGCGCTCGAGGGACTGACGGAGTCGCTCGCCCAGGAGGTCGCCGCCTTCGGGATCAAGGTCACGCTGGTAGAACCGGGCTCGTTCGCCACGGACTGGGCCGGTTCATCCGCCGCGCACGCCGCGCCCATCGACGCCTACCAGCCGATGCGAGATGCCATGCGGGCCCGGCGCGGCCAGGCCAAGCCGGGTGACCCGAAGGCCGCGGGCAAGGCGCTGTTGGAGGTGGTCGATGCCGAGGAACCGCCGCTTCGGGTGCTGTTCGGCGCCATGCCGACTCAAATCGTCAAGAAGCTCTACGCTGACCGATTGCTGACCTGGGCGGAGTGGGAGAAGCTCTCGATCAGCGCGGACGGCATCTGAGCCTCGGGCAGCAGCGGCCGCCTAGCGCACGGACGTGCATGGGGTAACCCATCTGCGTCTTTGGTGGGTAGCGGTTGCGTGCAGAGACCGGCAAAAGTGACGCGGTTACGATGCGGGCCGGCCGTCGGGGCGGCCGGCCCGCATGTCGATCGTGCCAATGTTTTCCCTTCCCGTAACCAGGGCTCATGCCCTCACCCTCTTTTGGCTCGAACATGACCATTTGAAGGAAATGGTTCTTGCTATCCTCGCCTTGAGGGCGAGGTGATCTCATTGGATCTTGGCGTTGGTTCGAACCGTGACCAGGTCGTGGCCGTGGCGAAACGACTTTTTGCTGATCTCGGATACGATCAGACGACGAGTGAGATGATCGCACGGTCCGCCGGGGTCCCCATGTCGTTCGTCACCGACGAATGTGGCGGAAGACAGCAGATCTATCGGAGGATCGTCCAAGAGATCCGGGATCGCGCGCAAGAAGTGCTGGCATCTCTGCTTGCAGAGGAAGGCCTGTCGGCTAGGGGGAGGTTCCGCAGACTGCTGGACGAGTTGCTGGAATATTTTAGTCGGGACCGCGAGGGCGCGGCGATATGGAGGCAGCGCTCGATCGGCGATGCCTCGGATATTCAGGGCGTTGAAGACAGCTATGCCAAGCCGGCGTTCGATGCCTTCGCTCGCCTCGTTGGTGACGCTCTCCGCCCAGAGGTCGACGTTGAGTTGATGACATGGACGCTGATGTCCGCCATCGACAATTTTTTCAACGGAATTCCCTACGGCGTGGGCCAGGAGTCGCCCGATCCTGTGATGGTCGAGCGCTTCCATCGTCACATCCACGCTCTCGTGGAGCCCTTCTTCCGCTGAGTCCGGCGTCTCCGTCCCACCGGACGGAAACCTTGCGCTACTTGCGCGGGCGAAACATTGAAGGAAGCCCAAAGGCCTTCCGATCCTGGATGTTGGATGCAATAATGGCGAGAAGGCATCCTGGTCGTTCCTTCTTCCCGGCGCGGTGAAGCTGTTCGGCGCTCAGGAACCGCGGACGCTGGATGTCGCAGGAACCCCCCGACGCGGAAGGCAAGAGATGGCGTCCATGGCACAGTGCGGCGGCGACCAGGACGGGCAGGCATTGTCGCGATACGCACTGCGAGCGGACCCGGTGTCCACTCTCGCGGCCGAGGAGTTGCGCATCGGCGACAGGACCATGCTCGCCCTGTCGGACGGCTTCTTCGCGCTGAACTCGGTTCCCCATTTTCTAGGGTCGCCGGACGATCCGCACGGATTCTACGAGCAAATGCGCGCGGCAGGTCACGATACGGTCCGCATGCCCATTGGTGCATTCGTCTGGCCTGGAGAACGGAACGCGCTGATCGATGCCGGCTTCGGCCCGAACGATCACGGCGGCCGCGGAATAATGGTGGGCGGAATGCTGCCGGGGCAGCTGAGCCGATACGGCTTGAGCTTTGACGACATCCACGTGATCGCCTTGAGTCATTTGCATCCGGACCACACCGGGTGGCTGGCGGACGCCGAGGGCAGGCCGCTCTTCCACAGCGCACAAGTCGTCGTGGGACGAGCGGACTGGGACTACTTCATGGCTCCGGATGGCGCCGGTCTGGGCTTGGAAGAGCACGTCCGGCATGCGCTGGCGGCCATGGCCGAGCAAGACAGGGTCACGCTGCTCGATGGGGACGACGAGATCGTGTCCGGACTGACCAGGCTGGCTGCGCCCGGCCATACTCCAGGGCACAGTATCTACGCAGTACATGATGCGGGCGAGCGTGCGTTGCTGTTCGGGGACGCGCTCTACTGCCCGCAGCAGCTGACGCAGGTTGATTGGGAGGCGTCCAGTGACGTGGATCCGGTCGCTGCACGCCGGACACGCGAAGCGTTCCTGCGCGATCTCGAAGGCAACGGCGGCCTTGGTGTGGGCTGCCACTTCCCTGGGCTGAAGGCCGGGCGTGTGCTGAGCGGAGCCTGGCAGGAGCGATGAGTCGCGGGACGGTGCCCGGGCGGACGAGCACCGTCCCGCGAAGCCGCAGGATCCGAGCTCAGCCGGTCGCGCTGCCGGACTTGTCGGCCGTCACGGCGAGCACGGCGCCAATGATGTACCGTGCCTCCTCGCTCGTCAGGAAGGCGACGGCGCGGGTGATGTCCTGCACCTCGATGTGCGGCGTTCCTATCGGGGCGGCTCCGCTCTGCCACCTGGACATGGATCAGGAGCCTGACCGTCGCAGGCTTGGCAACACCGATTCGCCGAGCGTCTCGATGAGGTCGCTCGGCAGGGAGAAGGCACCCGGATGGGAGAGCAGGATGCTGCGCACGCCGTTCCGCTCGAGTTCGCGCAGTTGCGCGACGACCTCATCGGGCGTGCCGAAGAGGGAACGTGTCCGAGCGAACCAGAGCGCGGCCTCGTCCGAGATCCACGCCGAACAGGTCTTGACGGCCTCGTCCCAGTCCTCCGGGTGCCCGAGGTCGCCGAGCTCGAGGTCGTGGTCGGGGACGTCGACCGGGACGCCGGCGGCCGCGAAGAGCTCGGCTCCGCCGAGCTGCGCCAAGCGCAGGCACATCGGCTTGAACACCACGGCGTCACGCTCGGGGTCGTCGGTGATGACGCAGGAGCGGGTCATGGTGTAGCTGAGGTCGTCCGGATCGCGTCCGGCGGCCTTGGCGGCGTCGCGCACGATGCCGGTGTCGCGGTCCCACGCCATGCTGGGGATCACGGCGCCGTCGGCGATCCGCCCGGCGAGCGCCAGGTTGCGCGGCCCTGAGGCGCCGATGGTCACGGGGACCGCGACCGGATGGTGCAGCCGCCACGGGTGGACGCCGTGGGCGACCTCCTCTCCTGCCAGCAGGGTGCGGATCGCGCCGACCGCGTGCTCGAGCGTCTGGCTTCGCACCGGACGCTCACCTATGTGCGTCAGGGCGCTGTCGCCCGCTCCGACGGCGAGCGTGAGCCGCCCCGGCGCGATTTCGGCGATCGAGCGCGCGGCGGAGGCCGTCACCGTCGGGTGCCGCGTCACCGGATTCGTGACCGACACCGCGAGCCCGATCCGCTCCGTCGACACCGCGACGGCCGACACTGTCGACCACACTTCCCGCCACAGCAGTTGCGAGTCCGGAAAGGACACGCGGTCGACGCCGAGGTCCTCCATGTGCTGCGTCAACTCCACAAGTTCCCGGACGGGCCGGCACGGTGGGACGCGAACGATGATCTCCACGGTCGTGACCCTCAGCCTTCCTGCTCGGTGTTCCCTGCCGCTTCTGGAGTCGGCGCCGGTCACTCGCACACCACCGGAAGGGAGAGGAGTTGATCGATGAACACCGACCAGCCGCGCTCCGGCCGGCCGTTCAGCGTGATCTTCAGATCCCGCGACAGCAGTTCGCGGTACAGGATCTGCACCTCCAGCCGGGCCAGGTGATTGCCGATGCAGAAGTGCGGTCCGCCACCGCCGAAGCTCTGGTGGGTGTTGCGCTTCCGGAGCGAGTCGAAGCGGTGCGGGTCGTCGAACACCGAGGCGTCGCGGTTCGCGGACACATGCCAGAGAAGCACCATGTCGCCCTTGCGAATCCGCGTGCCGTGCAGTTCGACGTCCCGGGTCGCGTGCCTGGCCATGTGCATCGCCGGCGTGATGTAGCGGAGGAACTCCTCGACCAGTTCGCGGATCTGGCCGTTCGCCTGCGCGGCCCGTGCCTGCGCCGCGACGTCCGGATCCTCCAGGACCATGCGAAGGCTCTGCCCGATGAGGGTGTGCGTCGTCTCGAAGCCGGCGATCAGCAGCGACATGAACAGCTGCATGAACTGGCCGTCGGTGATCTTGACGCCGGCGCGCTCGGCCTCGGCCAGCTCGCCGAGCATGTTGTCGTTCGTGGCGCCTCGGCTGGCGTCGCGCAGTTCGAGGGCGTACTGCATCACGTTCTGGATCGCCGCCAGCGCCCGCTCGGGGCCGTCCTCGGTGCGCTGCCGCGAGAAGATCTCGTCCGCCCAGCGCACGACCTGCCCGCGCATGTCGTCCGGCACGCCCATGACCGAGCAGATCACCTGGGCGGGCAGCTCGACGGCGACGAGCGGCACCAGGTCGCACGCTCCTCGACCGGCCAGCCCGTCGAGGATATGTCGACCCGCTCGGTGATCCAGTCGGAGAACCGCGCGACCACCCGCGGGGTGAACGCCGCGCCGACGAGCTGGCGGATCCCGGCGTGCTGTGGCGGGTCGTTATAGATGACGTTGTCGACCATCAGCGGCGCTTCCGCATAGTTCGCCGGGTAGCAGATACCGAGCGAACTGCTAAAGGTCGAGGTGTCACGGCCTGCCGCTGCTATGTCGGCGAATCTGGTCAGCGACCAGAAGCCGCCGTTCGCGGCGCCGTCCTCGGTCGGCGTCCAGTGCACGGGCGTCTCGTTGCGGAGCCGCTCGAACTCCTCATGAGGCACCGCGTCATGGAAGACCTCCGCGTCGGAAAGATCCACTGGCATCGGGCGATCCGTTCTTCGCTGGGGTGGAGTGATACGTCAGGGGCATGCGGCGGCGCGGTCGAGCACGGGCATCAGGTACTCGGCGAAGCGCTCGGGGTCCTCCGACATGGGGAAGTGCCCGAGGCCGGGCATCAGCGTCAGAGTGACGCCCGGTATCGCGGCCGCCGCGCGCTCGGAGGCCGGCACCGTGACGAAGTCGTAGTCGCCGGTGAGCATGTGCACCGGGCACCTCGCGGTGTCGATCAGGTGGGCCTGGCCGCGGAGGTCGTGATCGCCGCTGAAGTAGGCGATGTCCCCAGCGAAGACGCCGGGTGCGCCCTGGGCGTAGTGCAACCGCGTTTCCTGCCGGAGCGCCTCGGGAGCGGTCGCCCCCATCCACGACATCATCGCGGCGGCGTGTTCGGCCGGGTCGTCGCCGGTCGCATTTCGTTCCTCCGGGCCCTCAGGCCCCAGATGGAGGGCGCCTTCACACGAGATGACCGAGCGGAACCGGTCGGGGTGGAAGCGGGCGAGGTCGAGGGCGAGCATCCCGCCGACCGACGAGCCGATGAAGACCGGACGCTCGACGCCCAGCGCCTCGGCGAGCCTGATCGGGATCTGCATGAGGTGGTCGCGCGTCAGCCGGTACTCCTCCGCCCACCAGGCGACGCCCGTCGGCGGCAGCGACCTTCCGTGGTAGGGCAGGTCATAGGCGATGACCCGGAACCGGCTGGTGATCCGTTCGTCCTCGAGCAGGTGGCGCCATTGCCGCGCGTCGGCGCCGGCGGTGTGCTGGCAGAGGAGGCCGATGCCTGATCCGGCTTCCTCGAAGTAGAGCCGGTGATCGCGCCCGTCGATGTCGAGGTGGATGTAGCGACCGACTGCGGCGTCCAGCGTGCCGTGGGGACGCCGTGCCGTATCAGGCTGCGGTGCCGGATCGGTGCCGTTGACGAGGTGCCGCAGCAACTCGACCAGCCGGCGCACCGCCAGGTGCAGGTCGGCGCTCAGGTGCGCGGGCTCGACGGTCATCCCGAGGAAGGCGCCGCCGAAGACGTCGGTGAACCCCGGCGGTGGGACGCGCAGAAGTACCTTCGCCCAGTGCTCGGCGGTGCCGCGCGCGACGACATGGGTGCCGGCAAGCCCGGCCGCGTCAGCGTCCATCGGGGTGAAAACGCCGGAACGCACCTGGAGCCGGTGCTCCTCGCCCTGGATCTCGAACGTGATCGAGCCGGTCCAGTCCCGGCTGTTCACGCGTGTCTCGCCGTCGTCGTTCGCCAGGGCCGCGAGTCTGCTGAGCCGTTCCGGCGTGATCGGCGGGTCGATCGCCGTGGTCATCACATCACCATTCCTCCGTTGAAGGGACTGGCCGGTGAAGTAACCGGCCTGGTCAGAGCACAGAACCCGCAGCCGTCAGCGGTCTGCACGTCCGGCCAGGTGCTTGTTGGCCGACGAGTCGCCCGACGTCTGGGCACATCACGAAGGGGGACTGCTGCTTTCAGCGGCCCCGTCAAACCTGCGCATGCACAGGGTCGACCGCTCAGCTCGCCGGTCGGCCCGTCGCCGTTACCGCCTCCATCGCGTCGATGAGAGTCTTGTGCAGGTCGACAACGAAGTCCCGGCTCACCGCGTTGGTCGGTACGACGAACTGCCCGGCGGCCAGCCCGTCGAATGCCGCCGCGGCCACGACATCGGCGTCCTGCCCGTAGGTTTGCAGAATGGACGCGAATGCCGGGTCCTTCGACGCGTAGTCCGCCAGCCGTTCCGTCCGCACGTAACTCGGGCACAGCAAGGAGACCTGGATGTCATCTTCGGCGAGGTCGCGCCGGAGGGACGCGGCCAACCCGAGCACCGCATGCTTGGAAGTGGTGTACGCGGTCATCGGCGGCACGTAAGGCGGCACTCCGAGCGAGTGTTCAGAGCCGGTGATGAGCACCGAGGCGGGCCGGCCCGCGGCGCGCGTGCGTCGCAGCGCAGGCAGAAAGGCCTGAACCGTGTGAAAGACGCCGAGGACGTTGACGGCCAGCACATTGCTGAAATCGCTGCTGGCCAACGTGTCGACAGTGCCGCCGATGCCGGTGCCGGCGTTCGCGCACACGACGTCGACAGTGCCGTCGTCGAAAAGCTCGTCGGCGAGCGCGCGTACCGCTTCGGCATCGCGGACGTCGGCCACGCACGATCGCGCGGTTGCACCGGCGGCGTGGATCATGTCGGCCGTCTCTGCCGGATCGGTGACATCGACGGCGATCAGGTCGGCCCCCCGGCGCGCGGCCTCGAGCGCCAGAGCGCGGCCGACCCCGGTGGCCGCCCCGGTCACGAGGACGGTGGCTCCTGACAGCGAAGCGGTCATCGGAGAATTCCTGCCACTCGCGGATGAGCCGGTCCTGTGCACGTCATGTCATGCACCTTTCTTAAGAGAGCGCAACGCCGGCAAGACGCTGTCAATGAGCGCGGACACCAAGGCGGTCGGCAACGTAAAGGCACCCGTGTGTGCGAGTGCCAACCGCGTGACGCCCGCATCGGCCAGGTCGGCGATCGCGGCCGCAACCTCGGCCGGGCTGCCGAACAGGGTGCGCTTGCGCGCAAACCACAGGGCCGCCTCGACGGGCACCCACTGCGACGCGATGTCGACGAGTGCGTCCCAGTTGTCCGGATGCCTGAGGTCTCCGAGCGATTTGTCGGGCGGCGGCACCTCGAATTCGATGCCGGCTCGTCCGAAGAAGGCCGCTCCGGCCGGCGACTGCGCCATGCGAAGGCAATAGGGCATGAAGTACCGGCTGTCGCGCTCGGGGTCGTCGGTGACCACGCACGGCCGTGTCACGATGATGTCCAGCGACTCGGGATCGCGTCCGGCCGCCACCGCGGCGTCTCGGACCATGTCCCGGTCGCGCTTCCAGTCGGTGCCGGTGATGACGGCGCCGTCCGCGACGCGTCCGGCCGAGGCGAGGTTGCGAGGCCCGTTGGCCGCGATGAGGACCGGCACCTGCCGAGGGTCGTGCAGCCGCCAAGGTTGGACCGGGTCGTCGACCTCTGCACCGCTCAGTAGCGTGCGTACCTGGCTGACCGCGCGTTCGAGTTCCTTGTTGCGAGCGGGCGGCATGCCGATCGAGGATACGGAGCTCTCACCCGCGCCCACGGCGACGTGGAAACGGTCGGGCGCGAGTTCGGCGATGGTGCGCGTCGCACCGGCCGTCACCGCGGCATGGCGGGTCGTGGGATTCGTGACGGCCACGGAGAGATTCAGCTCCGTGGTCGATACCGCCAGGACCGCCAGGACGGCCCAGACATCGCGCCAGAGCAGCTGCGAGTCGGGCACGGCGATGCGGTCGATGCCGCCGGCCTCCATCTGGCGGGCGAAGTCGACGTATTCGGGTATCGGAACACATGGGGGCACGCGGACGGCGATCTCCACAAATGCTCACCTTTCGAAACTATGCGCGTTGCCGGGTCCTATTCGCATGCGACCGGCAATGACCGCAGTTGGTTGATCTGGATGCTCCACCCGCGTTCCGGCCGGCCGTTGAGGGTGATCCTCGGTCCCCGGGTGAGCAGGTCGCGGAACAGGATTTGCAGCTCCAGGCGGGCCAGATGGTTACCGATGCAGAAGTGCGGCCCACCGCCTCCGAAGGTCTGGTGCGGATTCGGTGTCCGGCTCGCATCGAACGTGTGCGGGTTCTCGAAGACCGCCGGGTCGCGGTTGGCGGCGGCGAACCACAGCAGGACGCTCTCGTCCTTCTTGATCACCTTGTCGTGCAGCTCCACGTCGCGCGTGGCGTGCCGCACCATGAGCATCGCCGGTGTGACGAACCGCAGGAACTCCTCGACCAGCTGCCGGGTGTCTCCGCGCTCGGCGGCCGCGCGGGCCTGAGCCTCGATGTCGGCGTTCTCGAGGATGAGCCGCATCCCCTGGCCGATCAGAGTGTGCGTGGTCTCGAAGCCGGCGATCAGCAGCGACATGATCATCTGGCGGTACTCGGAGTCGGTGATCTTCACGCCGTCGCGCTCGGCCTTGGCCAGCTCGGTGATCATGTTGACCTCGGTGCCGCCCGCCACGGACTCACGCAGTTCGAGGGCGTACTCCATGACCTCCTGGATCGCGGCTACCGACTTCTCCGGCCCGATGTCGGGGCGCAGGCGGCCGAAGATGGTGTCGGCCCAGGCGACCACCCGTGCCCGCTCCTCCTGCGGTACGCCGATCACCGAGCAGATGACCTGCGCGGGCAGTTCGACCGCGACGAGCGGTACGAAGTCGCATTCGCCGCGGCCGGCGAGGTTCTTGATGATCGCATCGACCTGCGTGGTGATCCAGTCCGTGAAGCGGGCCACCATGCGCGGAGTGAAGGCCGCACCGAGGAAGCGACGTAGTTCGGTCTGACGGGGCGGATCGTTGAACATGACGTTGTCCGCCATGCGGGCGGTCTCGGACGGGAGGATCGGGTAGTTCGCCCCAAGCGTGTTCGTGAACGTCGCGACATCTCGTCCTACGGCGGCGATGTCCGCGTAACGGGTCAGCGACCAGCACCCATCGGTGTTCGTTCCGAACTCGGCCGGCGTCCAGAGCACCGGCTCTTCGCGTCGTAGGCGATCGAACTCCTCGTGCGGCACCGCCTCGTGGAAGACAGCCGGGTCGAGAAGGCTGACAGTCATGTCGGCTCCCTTCAGCTTTGTCGCATTGCTCAACGGACAGTCCGCATTACCGTGCAGACGATTCTATCGTGGATCCAGTATCCTGACTACAGTAGCGTGAATCCAGTATCCCAGCTAGCCTCTGAGTGTCATGACGCCTTCAGGCGCGGTGACGGTTCCGAGGACGTCATGACCGCACGGACCAGCATCGAGCGCCAAAGGAGAGGTCACTTGGCCGAGAGATACGACCACTGGATCGGCGGTGCGGACCGAGCGCCGGCCGACGGGCGGTACATCGAGGGGCTGACGAGCCCCGTCACGGGCGAGGTCGTCTCGATCCCCGCGCGCGGCACCGCGGCTGACATCGACGCCGCGGTATCGGCGGCCAAGGAGGCGCAGGACGCGTGGGCCGATCGCCTCCCGGCGGAGCGGAGCCGGATCCTGCTGGCCATCGCCGAGGGCATTCGTGACCGCATCGACGAATTCAGCGCGCTGGAGCACGCGGAGACCGGAAAGCCGGCACCGCGGATGGAGATGAGTCTGTCCGCGGACTACTTCGCCTACTACGGCTCGGTGATCCGTGCGTTTCACGGCGAGACGATCGAGCTCGGCTCGGGGGCCAACGCCTACATCAGGCATGAACCCTTCGGAGTGGTGGGCGTCATCACCCCCTGGAACGGCCCGCTCAACCAGGCGTCACGCGACATCGCCCCCGCGTTGGCCGTCGGCAACGCCGTCGTGCTGAAGCCGTCGGAGTTCACCTCGGCGACATCGCTGCTGCTGGCCAGGGTCGCCACCGAAGCCGGACTGCCCGCGGGCCTGCTCAATGTCGTCACCGGACTGGGGCCCGAGGCCGGCGCGGCGCTCGTCGACCACCCCGGAGTCGACAAGGTCGCGTTCACCGGATCCGTGGCCACTGGCAAGCGGGTCGGCGCCGCCGCAGCGGCGAGGGTGGTGTCCGCGACCCTCGAACTGGGCGGCAAATCGGCCAACGTGGTCTTCGCCGACGCCGACCTCGACCGCGCAGCACGCCAGGTCGCCGGCGGATTCACCGCCAACGCGGGCCAGATCTGCTCGGCTGCCACCCGGCTGATCGTCGAGAGGCCGGTCCACGACGCGCTGGTCGAGCGCGTGGCCGACATCGTTTCGGGCCTCCGGCCCGGGCAGAACCTCGGTCCGCTGATCACCGCCGCCCAATTCGACAAGGTGATGAACTACTTCGAGATCGCGCGTGAGGAGAAGGCCACCTTGCGCCTGGGCGGGAAGGCGGTGACCGAGCCGCCGTTCGACGCCGGCCGTTACGTCGCCCCGACGATCTACACCGATGTCCGTCCGGACATGCGCATCGCTCAGGAAGAGATCTTCGGCCCGGTCCTGAGCGTGCTCACCTTCGACACCGAGGACGAGGCCGTGCAGATCGCCAACGGCACCGACTACGGGCTCGCGGCCAGTCTCTGGACATCCGACGTGGGCCGTGCCCTGCGTGTCTCGAACCGCCTGGAGGCCGGCCAGGTCGCGGTGAACGGCGCCGGGCTCGGCAACGAGGCGCCGTTCGGCGGATTCAAGAACAGTGGTACCGGACGGGTCAAGGGCCTGGCGGCGCTGCACACCTACACCCAGATCAAGACGGTCGGGATCAGCACGCTATGAGAACCCATGAGCGTCGGCTTCAGATGGAGGCAGCGTGACCACCAGGCTCAGTCGTCCCCTCGAAGACCGGGTTGCGATCATCACCGGGGCCAACATCGGAATCGGCCGCGGAGTCGCCGAGGCGTTCTCCGAGGCCGGGGCGAAGGTGGTGGTCTCGGGCCGTACGCAGGAACGCAACGAGGAGGTGGCCGCCACGATCCGCAAGTCCGGTGGCGAGGCCATCGCCATCCGGGCCGACGTGACGCAGGAAGCCGACATCGTCGGTCTGGTCGAGGGCGCTGTCGAGGAGTTCGGCCGGTTGGACGTCTGCGTCGCGAACTCCGGAGGCGTCGAAGCGTATGGAGCGGCCGACATCCTCGACATGCCCACCGAGATGTGGCGTGGCGTCATCGCTCTCAACCTGGACGCGGTGTTCCTGCTCTACCGCGAGGCCCTGCGCAAGATGATCCCGGCCGGGCGAGGCGGAGTCCTCCTCAGCATGTCGAGCATCGCTTCCATGCGTTCGGTCGGCGATTCGTGGCACTATTCAGCGGCCAAGGGGGGCGTGAACGCCTTGGGGATGGCACTGGCCGAGTCACTGGGGCCGCGAGGCGTTCGCATCAACTCGATCGTGCCGGGCTTCATCGAGGCGGCGTCGACGGCGCCGATCCTGGCGAACGAGATGATCCGGCATGGAATCGAGCAGCGGATTCCCATGCGTCGCATCGGGGTGCCGGCGGACGTCGGCGCGCTGGCCGTGTACCTCGCCAGTGACGAGTCCAGCTTCATCACCGGGCAGACGTTCGTCATCGACGGCGGCCAGAGCACGCGCATGGTCAGCGACCCACCGGCGGCCAAGCCCGTGTGACACGCGGATAAGGGACTCGGCGGGGACCGTCGCGGTCTCCGCCGAGTGACGGCCGATCGAGACCTGATGTGACGGGGCCTGTCGGAGGTCGGCGGGCAGGCGTTCCGATGCCGAAGCAATTGGACCGCAACGAAGTGGGGGGGGGGGGGCGGGGCCCCCCCCCCCCCCACTTCGTTTCCCGGGCCCAACCGAACGACCGCTGTGTTCGACAAGCCGCTCGAACGTCACGGCGGGCCGATGGCCGCGGTCATCGCATGACCATGCCTCCGTCGACGTGCAAGGACTGGCCGGTGATGTAGCCGGCCGAATCCGAGCACAGGAAAGCGCAAGCGTCGGCGATTTCCGTGGTGGAGCCGAGCCGCGGGATCATTACCAGAGGCCTGCCCTCGGGAACCCCCTCGCGGGTGGTCATGTCCGCCGGGTAGTCGGCGGCGTCCCGTGTGGTCTCCGTGCCCCCGGGGACAACGATGTTCGCCGTGACGCCGAAATGGCCGAATTCGAAGGAGATCGCCTTGACCAGGCCGGTGAGCCCGGCCTTCGCGGTGACGTTATGAGCGCGATGGTGCCAGCCGAGGTAGCCGTCCGGGCCGCCGAGGGCGATGACCCGGCCGAAACCGCGTTCCTTCATTCCGGGCAGCACCAGACGGGAGAGGTAGAACAGGGCGGACAGGTTGGACCGCAGCGCCCCGTCCCATTCGGCGATGCTTATATCGGTGAACGCCTGGAAGTGACGGACTGAGGCGTTGCTGATCAGGTAGCCGATCGGGCCGAGCTCGGACGTCACCGTGTCGACGATACGTCCGCACGCTTCGGGGTCGCCGACGTCGCCCATGGCGACGACCGCCCGTCCGCCCGCACCGACGATCTCCGCGCACGTCTTCTCGGCGCCCTCGCGGTCGCTGCGGGCGTTGATCCCGATGGCCAGGCCGTGTGCCGCCAGGGTGCACGCGATCGCCTTGCCGATGTTGCGGCTCGCCCCGGTGACAAGGACCGTCCCGCCCGCGAAGCTGACGTTCGCTCCGGCCATCAGATGACCCCTTCCTCGGCGAGGGCGTCGACTTCGGCGCAGGTCAGACCCAGGACCTCTCCGTATACCTCGTAGTTGTGCTCGCCGTAGACCGGTGCGCCCTTGTCGATCCACCCGCCGGCGTGCGGCGGGGTCTCGGACAGGTCGAAGGGGACCTCGGCTACCGGCCAGGTGCCGATGCTCGGATTTGGCACCTCGGTGAGCCAGGCCAGGTGGGCCAGCTGCGGATCGTTCTCGCAACGGTCCTCGGCGGTCTGTGCCACTCCTGCCGCGATACCGGCGCGTTGCAGTTCCTCCATGGCGGCGTAGCGGTCGCGGGTCACCGTCCAGCGCTCAATCAGCCGGTCCAGTTCGTCGTGGTGCTGGAGCCGGCCGGCCAGCGTCTCGAAACGGGGATCGCGGTCGATGCCGCATACGGTGGCGAGGGCCTGCCAGTCCCGGTCGTCGGCGCAGGTGATGGCGATCCATCGGTCCGTACCGGCACATCGGTACACGCCCTGCGGCGCGGCGTTCGCATAAGGCATCCGGTTGCCCCACCGCTGAAACGGACGGCCGTTGACCGACCAGTCGAGAATGGGGACCGCTGTGGTGAAGATGCCCACCTCGGTCTGGGACGCGTCGATCCATTGGCCCTGACCGGTCACCTCACGCTGGTAGAGCGCGGAGAGGATGGCGCCCGCGAAGCTGTAGGCGCCCAGCCAGTCCAGGTAGGAGTACCCCCAGCCCGTCGGGAGCGCCGGCTCGGGAAGCCCGCCCATGTGCGTCAGCCCGGACAGTGAGCCCGCGATCGGACCGATCGCCCGGAAACGGCCGTACGTGCCATGCGCGCCCATGCCCGACTGCTGAGCGTAGATGATCGAAGGGTTGAGCTCCTTCAACCGGTCCCATCCGAAGCCCCACCGCTCGAACACTCCGGGAGAGAAGCCCTCTGCGACGACATCGCTTCGGCGGATGAAGTCCATGGCGATCTCACGGCCCTTGGGGTGCCGGACGTTGAGGGAGATCCCGCGCTTGCCCGGGTTCTTGTTGTTGAACTGGCCGCTCATCGGGCCGGTCGGCGGTGCGGTCAGGGGCGCCGTGGCGCGGCGCCGTGCCTCTCGTCCTCCTTCGGGAAAGCCACCGCCGCGGGTGTCCGGATGCGCCTTCCATTCGACCTTGATGACGTCGGCCCCCAGCGCGGCGAGGAACCGGGTGCCACCGGCCGACGCCAGGAACCAGGTGAAGTCGAAGATCTTGGTCCCTGGCAGGGCGAACGGCTTCTTGTGCACCGACAAGAGTTCGCCGTCCTGCAGCGCGCGTGGGGATGCCGTCGCGGCGGCGGCCGGACTGGGGGGCGCGGCGTTGGCCATCGCCTCGCGGGTGTGCTCGCCGACGCGCGGAGCCCGGTTCCCGTGCAGCCACCGGGAATGCGTGGCCTGCCACTTGCTGACCGGGTAGGTGTAGGTCCGGCCGTCTTCGGGGTGCTCGATCTCGGCGAAGGTCCCGCGGGCGAGCCAGTGGGGGTCGACCGCGTTCTCGTCCGGTCGCCGCACCGGGGCGCATAGCAGCCCGGCCTCCTGCATCTCCTCCCAGGGCAGTTCGGCGAACGTGAATCGACGTACGAACCGCTGGATGATCTCGACATTCGCCGACGAGGACGCGGTGGTTCCCGGGATCCCGCGGGTGCCCACCTCGGCGGCGACCTCCGCGGCCGGGACGTCCTCGCCCATGCCGTACCGCTCGAGGAAGGGCTTGAGGAGGTTGCGGTCGCGCGCGCCGATGCTGAGCACGTTCAGCCAGCGCCCATCCTTGGTGTACGCCAGCGTTATGTTCGAAGCGACCTTCGGTCCGGCGTGCCGTGCGGTCTGCCGGTAGTACGGCTGGCGCTGGACGACCCATGCCATCAGGTCGGTCTCGGTGTTCTTCGCGACGGCCTCGTGCACGGCGCAGGTGAGCCGCTGTCCTCGTCCGGTCCGCTCGCGTCGGATCAGTGCGGCGATGACACCGAAGCAAACCTGTTCGCCCGCGATGTGGAAGGCCTGGTTGAGCTGCGGCGCCATCGGTGGCAGGTCGTAGTGGCCGTCCGGCTGCGGGTCGTAGCCGCAATTGAGCAATGGCCCGCCCAGCGCGAGGTGGACCAGATCGGAGGCACGGTGGCCGGCCCACGGCCCGTCCTCTCCGAACGGGGTGATCCGGGCGGTGACGAGCCGGGGGAAACGCCGCTCGAGCTCCTCGGAGTCCAGGCCGATGCCGGCGAGGTGGTTCGGTGGTGTGGAGTCGATGAGCACGTCGGCGGTGCCGAGGAGGCGGCCGAACGCCTCGGTGCCCTCGCGGGTGCCGAGGTCGAGGGCGACCGACTTCTTCCCGCGGTTGTAGGCCCAGAAGTGGAGCGATCGCTCGGGATCGGCGACATCGCCGGCGAACGGGCCGATCCGGCGAGTGCCGGCACCCTCCGGAGGCTCCACGCGAACGACCTCCGCGCCGAGGCCGGCGAGTGTGAGGCCGCAGTACTCGCCCTGCTGGTCGCCTATCTCGATGACCCTGATGTCGGCGAGGCTGCCCGCCTCGTTCGGTACCGCGGCGGTTGCGCTGCGATCAGTCATTCCGGGCGCCTTTCCACCGAGCGGCCGGTTCCCAATGCAGCAAAGTGACCTCCGGTGAGACGTCGGTGTATCGGGCGCGCATACGCGTTCCGATCGAGAGCGAATCGGGCGGCGCGTCGATGCGGGAGAGGATCTGGAGCCGGTCCTGGATCTCCACGACTCCGATCGCGTAAGGGACGTCCTCGGCGAACGCGGGCGACAGGGCACGGTGGTAGACGACGAAACTGTAGAGATCGCCCTCGGCGGCGACCGCGGTCCAGTCGCCGCCGCGTGTCAGGCACGTCGGGCAGATCGGCGCCGCGGGATAGCGCAGGGCCTCGCAATGCGCGCAGCGCTGGACGAGGAGCCGATGCTCGCGCAGGCCGGCCCAGAAGGGTTCGGTCAGCGCGTTCGTGGTATCGGGCAGCGGTGGCATAGGGGTCATCACTTCGACGTCGAGATGATCGACGCTGCTCCCTTCGTGAACGTCATCGTCGAGCAGTACATGGCGGTCTCCAGGCCCGGCACCTGGCGTTCACCGCACTCTCCCCGCAGTTGGCGGACGGCCTCGCACAGGTGCAGCCAGCCCCACATGTAGCTCTCGGACAGCTGGCCGCCGTTGGTGTTCAGCGGGAGCTTGCCGCCGGGGTAGGTGTGGCCTTCCGCCAGGAACCGGCCGCCCTCGCCGACCGGGCAGAAACCGTAGTACTCGAGCATTTGAAGGACCCACACGGCCGTCGGGTCCTGGATATAGAGCGCGCCGATGTCCTGCGGACCCATTCCTGCGCTGGCGTACACGTCTCGTGCGACGTTGGCGATCCACGGACGTAGCAGGTTGTCGCGCTCCCGGCCGCCGTTGAGGGCCGCCGCCTCCCCGATTCCGCGGACGTAGACAGGGGTCGTCGGGAAGTCCGCGGCGCGTTCGGCGGAGGTCACGATGAGCGCCGCGCCGCCGTCGGAGATCATCGTGACGTCGTCGCGCCGCAGCGGCTCGACGAGGTAGGGCTTGGCGAGGTAGTCCTCCATCGACAGCGGCTTGGTGAAGATCGCAAGCGGGTTGAGACGGGCCCACTGCCTCTGTGCGACGGCGATGTGCCCGAACTGCTCGTCGGTCGTGCCGTAGAGGTGCTTGTGCCTCTGCAGTGCGAGGCCCGCGGGCCCGGCGATGTGGACGTATCCGGACGCCGTCGCCAGGTCCACGCCCAGCGGCACACCGAAGTCGACCTTCGAGGTCCGCTGGGTGGCTCCATAGGCGAGGACGATCGTCTCGGCCAAGCCGGCCATGATCGCCATGACGGCGAGGTGGAGCGAGAAGTTGCAGGTGCCGTAGTCGAGCGTCGCGCTGTACCTGGGGTTCAGGCCGAGGAGGGCGCCGACCGACGTATCGGTGCCGGCCGTGTTCATGTTGGACCGGCAGGTGATCAGCCCGTCCACCTCCGACTTGTCGAGTCCCGCCTCGTCCAGCGCGAGCCGGATCGCCTCGACCGAGACCTCGTCGGCACCGCGTCCCCTGAGCTCTCCCTGCTCGGTCGTGCCGACGGCGACGATGGCCGCTCTGCTGCGTACTGACACCTGTGCGCTCTCCACTCCTCGGACGTCGGGGGTGTTGCTTGCCGCCTTCGAAACGTATCCTAGATCCTGGATTCTGGATAGTCTTCGTGGGGTCGAACCTAGATCATCGGCCTCGCTGCCGTCCGCTGGAGATCAGGAGAACGTCATGTCATTGCCCGTCGAGGGGCCGTTCGCGGGTCTGAAGCTGGTGGACTCGGACTCGCACTACTCCGAGCCCTACGACTTGTGGACGTCGCGGGCGCCCGCGAAGTACCGGGACGTCGTGCCCCAGGTGCGCGAGGACTCCAAGGGGGTCCTGCGCTGGTGGGTCGGCGATACGCCGCTGTTCATGGCCGGGGGTGCGAGCTTCGTCAACAAGGCCGGCGAGAAGACGCCGATGCACTCGATCGACATCACCGTCGGCATGGACTGGAATCAAATCCATGAGGCGTCCTACGACGCCAAGGCGCGCCTCGAGGTCATGGACAAGATGGGGATCTGGGCGCAGATCGTCTACCCCAACACCATGGGCTTCGCGGCCTACGCGATCATCAACCAGCTGGACCGCGACGCCGGCGCCGCGATCGTGTCGATCTACAACGACGCGGTCGCCGAGTGGCAGGCGGAGGGCGACGACCGCCTCTTCCCCATGGCCGTTCTCCCGTTCTGGGACATCGAGGCCTCCGTCGCGGAGGTCGAGCGCGTGCAGGCGATGGGCCTGCGGGGCATCACGATGGCGGGCAACCCGCACATGGGCGGTCTTCCCGACCTCGGTCAGCCGGACTGGGAGCCGCTCTACGAGATCCTGTCCCACTACAAGATGCCGATCAACATCCACGTCGGCTCGACGAGCTCGACGACGTCGGGGCAGGACCACAACGCGGCCTGGCCGTCCCTGGAGAAGCGGGCCGTCAAGCCCGTGAACTCCGTGCAGATGGAGCTGAACAATTCACGGTTCATCTCCAACCTGGTCGTCAGCGACATCCTGCTGAAGTACCCGGACCTGAAGTGGGTGTCGGTGGAGAGCGGCATCGGGTGGATCCCCTACGTCCTCGAGCGGATCGACTACGAGTACCGCGAGGAGTTCCCGAACTACACGCCGCCGAACAAGCCGCCGGCGCTGGAGATGTTCCGCAAGGGCATCTACGGGACGTTCTGGTTCGAGCACGCCGGCCCCGTCCTGCTGCTCGACTACCTCGGGGCCGACAACGTCATGTGGGAGACCGATTTCCCGCACCCGACCTGCCTGTACCCGTCGCCGGTCGAGCGCAGCGCCGAGGCGCTCAAGGACGTCGACCCGGTGTCCGTCCGCAAGATCATGCAGGACAACGCGGCGCAACTTTACAACCTGCCCCTCGAGAAGGCCCAGCCTTCCCAGTAACCGATCGGCGGCGGACGCCCGGCTGCAGGCGTCCGCCGCCGAGACCTTGACGCGGCCACGTTGCCTACGCCGGCCGTGGAGGCCATGTGGCCTGCGGCGCTGCTCGGCTGGAAGGCGCTGGACGGTGCGGCCATCGACTCCGCCTCTCCGATGTCAGAGCCCTGGACTCCCTCGTCCCGGATGTGAGGAAGCTCGCTCGCCGACCTCTCTCGAAGAAAATAACGGACCGCTGAGGACTGTTATTATTCGGACAACCGGACCTTTGGGTCCACTTACCGAGCCCCTTCGGAGAGGCAGAGCACATGACAGGTACGGACGGGGCGCGAACCGCTCCGGTAGGGCGCAGCCTGGCCATTCTCAGCGTGGCCGCGCTGGCCTATTCGCTGGCGCAGACCTCGGTGGCGCCCGCATTGGGCGACATGGCCGCGTCCCTGCACACCAGCGTCGACAAGGTGACCTGGACAATGACCGGCTACCTGGTGTCGGCGGCCGTGCTGACGCCGGCCTTCGGGCGGCTGGGCGACATGTTCGGCAAGCGCCGGCTACTGGTGATCTCGTTGGCGGTGTTCGCCATCGGGGGCGCAGTCGCCGCCCTAGGCGACAGTTTGGCCGTGGTGGTGGCCGGACGGGTGGTGATGGGGGCGGGTGGCGGTGTCTTTCCGCTGTGCTTCGGCATCATCCGCGATGAGTTCCCCGACCAGCGGCGCGCCAGCGCGGTAGGCCTGATCTCGGCCACTGCCGGAGTAGGCGGCGGGCTCGGGTTGTTGATGGGCGGCCTGCTCGTGGATCATGCCTCCTACCACTGGATCTTCTGGGCGGGCACGGCCATGGCGGTCGCCGCCGCCATCGCGGCGGAGATCCTGCTGCCGGAGTCGCCGGTCCGTACACCGGGACGCGTCGACATCGTCGGCACGGTCCTGCTCGGGGTGGGCATCACCGCCCCGCTGATCGCGATCAGCCAGGCCACGTCGTGGGGCTGGACCGGCGGCCGCACGCTGGGGTTGATCGCCGTCGGCCTGGCGGTGCTCGTCGTCTTCGTGCTGGTCGAGCGCCGCACCACCGAGCCACTGGTCGACATGGCGGTGCTGGGTCGTCCGCCCGTGCTCATGACGAACCTCTCCACGCTGCTGATCGGCTCTGGAATGTTCGGAGTCTTCGTCCTGGTGCCTCAGCTCGTGGAGACACCCCAGTTGAGCGGGTACGGTTTCGGCGGCGACGCCACCCACGCCGGGCTGCTGATGCTGCCCGGGGGCCTGGCCATGCTGGTCGCCGGGCCGCTGTCCGGTGTGTTGACCAAGCGTTTCAGTGGCAAGGTGCCCATGGCTCTAGGCGGACTGGTAGCTGCGGTCGGCATGGGCCTGCTCGCGCTTCAACACGGCTCGCAAGGGACTGTCCTGGCCTACACCACCGTCGTCTTCGCTGGCATCGGCCTTGCGTTCGCTGCCATGCCCAATCTGATCGTGGATGCCGTTGAAGCGGCCAAGACCGGCGAGGCGACCGGTGTCAACGCCCTCGTCCGCTCCGTGGGGTCCTCGCTCGGCACCCAGGTCATCGCGAGCATTCTCGCCAATAGCGTCACGGCGCCAAGTCGGTTTCCCACGGAGAACAGCTACACGGTGTCCTTCGTCGTCAGCACCGTCGGTGCACTGGTCGCGGCAGTCGTCGCCGTGCTCATCCCGCGCGCGCGGCACGATCGCGCGCCGGTGCGGAAGGCGGCCGGCGTCACGGTGCCGCTTTCCACGACCCCGCGCGCCGTCGGCAAGCAAGGCAATCGGCACACTTGAGAACATGGACAGTCGGCGCGTCACCCACCCCATGACGGCGGAAGAGCACGACCCGGACTGGTCCGGCCGCCGGTCGGACGCCCGCCGCAACCATGAGCGCATCATCACCGCGGCCCTCCAGGTCTTCGCCGAACGGGGCCTGGAGGCCACCATCCCGGAGGTCGCCGCCCGCGCTGGTGTCGGCAAGGCGACCGTCTACCGGAGCTATCCCACCAAGGGGGAGTTGATCGAGGCCCTCATCCGGCACTGGATCCACAGGATCGAGGAGCGCACGACCGCCGCCCTTGCCGAACGCGACGCTCGCCAGGCCATGGCCGCGCTGCTCCCCGACGTCTTCGAGATGTTGGCCGCCAACCGGCTTATGGCCGAGGTCATCTACGAACACTCCTCGGACGCCGACCACATCATCGGACTGCTCTCCGCCCTTCTGGAGACGGCCAAGGCGCAGGGCGGTGTCCGCCGCGACGCGACCGTGGCCGACATCAGGGTCCTCGCAGGCGGCAGCGCCAGGCAACTCGCCCGCCTCGGCATCGTCGACCCGGCGGAATGGCGTCGCTATGGGGAGCTCGTGATGGCCGCCGTTCGCCCCACCTGATGGCGATATGGACTCGGCGGCTCGGCGATCGGAGCTGGAGTCGTCCATCGATGGCTACGCGGTTTCGAGAGCGTGCTCGACCAGCGTGATGAGCACGCTCTTCGCCGAGTCGCGTTCGCGCACGTCGCAGAGCACGATCGGGACGTGCGGATCGATGTCGAGCGCTGTGCGGATCTCTTTGAGCGTGTGGGCCCGGGCGCCTTCGAAGCAGTTGACGGCCACGATGAACGGTGTCCCGCGCTGTTCGAAATAGTCGATGGCGGCGAAGCTCGCCGTCAGCCGCCGCGTGTCGATCAGCACCACGGCACCGATGGCGCCGTAGGCCATCTCATCCCACATGAACCAGAAGCGTTCCTGGCCCGGCGTACCGAACAGGTAGAGCGTGATGCCGTCATCGAAGGCGAGGCGCCCGAAGTCCATGGCAACGGTCGTGGTGGTCTTTCCCTCCACGCCGTGAAGGTCGTCCACATCGGTGCTGACGTCAGTGAGCACCTCCTCGGTGTGCAGGGGGCGGATCTCGCTGACGGCCCCGACAAGGGTCGTCTTGCCGACTCCGAAGCCTCCGGCGATGAGGACCTTCAGCGCCAGGTGGGAACCGTCGTCGGCGGAGATGGCGTCGCGCCAGTCGCCGGCGGACGCGGCGGAGGCCTCGGCGGAAGAGGAGGCGGGATCAGAGCGCGCGAAGATCATCGAGGACTCTCTGCAGGATTTCAGGGGACGGGCGTTCCGCCAGAGGCGCCGCGCGGCGCTCTTCGAGCAGACCCTGCTGGTAGAGGTCGGCCAAGAGCACGTGCATCACGCCCAGGGGGAGGTTCATTTCAGAGGTCAGATCCGCCACGGTGGCCGGCCTCCGGCACATCTCGAGAATGCGCTGCTGTTCGAGCGCCAGCCGCGCACGCTCCTGCGGCGACCTCCCGGTGACGACGAGCATCGTGACGAGGTCCAAGCGGAAGCCCTGCACACGCGTGCGTCCTCTGGTCAGTGCGTACGGGCGGACCAGAGGACCGGCCTCCGCATTGAGTCGGCGTTCTCTCGGAGAGTCCATCTCCGACGCCTCAACTCGTGTCCCGTGCGGAAGCCGCTATGCCTTCGGCGCTCCAGCCGCCCGTCCGCGGCGCCGCGGTCAGTTGGCTGCGCACCCGCTTGACCAGCATCGCCATCTCATACGCGACCAGGCCGGTGTTGCCTCCCGCATCCGCGAAGACGGCCAGGCAGCTTCCGCTGCCGGCGGCCGAGACGAAGAACAGCGCGTCCTCCATTTCGATGATCGTCTGCCGGACCTCGTCCCGTGCGAAGTGCTCCCGCGCGCCGTTGGCGAGGCTGTAGAAGCCGGAGGAGATCGCCGCGAGGTGCTCCGCCTCTTCTCGGCCCATCGATCGGGAAGCCCCCATGAGCAGACCGTCCCGTGAGAGGAGAACGGCCTGCCGGACCTCTCGCACCCGGTCTACGAGATCGTCGAGCAGCCAACTCGGATCCGCGCCTCCGCGGTGCTGCGTCATTGTCCCCCCTGTTGGGTTGTCGGATCCTCGAACACCGCCGACCGGTGCTCGTCGTCTCTGCGTCCGGCGGTCCAGCCCGCCTGCAGGGAGGAGAGCAGGTCGCGGTTCTGTTCCGCGGGCCGGTCGCCCGGCTCCGCGCGGCCGCCGGCCGTGCTTGTCCTCGCGCGCCGCCGCTGCAGTTGCGGAGCCAGATGGCGCTGGCGGGCACGGCGCGGCAGGCCACCGGTCTCGACGTCGTACTCCTCGACCTCGTCGCCGCCGGGACTGGCCGGTGTCTCGGCCGTGACCGCGTCAGGCCGCGGCTTCGACGAAGACCGCGTCGGCGAGAGGGGAAGAGCCGCCGGCGCATCAGGCGCGCGGTGCCGCCCGTCGATCGGCCTTCGCAAGGTGCGGTTGCCCGCCGGGACTTGCGCGGGCGGTGCTTCGTGCGGGACCCGCCCCTGTTCGGCCGGTGGTGGTGAGACCTGTGAGTGCATGCCCTGCTCCCCGTTTTGCGGACTATCCGAAGAGGTGAGCAGTGCCGGGGGAAGGAGGACGACCGCGGTGACACCGCCGTAGGCCGACGGCTGGAGGACGACCTTGATGCCGTGACGCTGAGCGAGCCTGGCCACGATGAACAAGCCGAGCCGGTCGCTGTCCGCCAGATCGAACTCCGGCGGATCCGCCAGCCGCGCATTGATGTCCGTTAGATCGCCGGGTTCGAGGCCGACTCCGCGGTCGATCACCTCGATGGCCAGCCCGTTGCCGACCCGTTCGGCTCGCACCAGCACCTCGGTGGTCGGCGGGGAGAAGGAGGTCGCGTTCTCGATCAGCTCGGCCAGAAGATGCACGACGTCCGCCACTACCGCTCCGGACACCAGTGTGGGCGCCAAAGCCATGACGTCCACCCGGGCGTACTCTTCGACCTCGGCCAGCGCCGCCCGCAACAGCTGCTCCGCGGCCACCGGTTCGCTCCACCCACGGACGTTCTGGTTGCCCGAGAGGATGACCAGGCCCTCGGCGTGGCGGCGCATCCGGGTAGTCAGGTGGTCCAGGCGGAAGAGATTCTCCAACTCGTCGGGATCCGACGTACCGCGTTCCATCGCGTCCAGCATCTGCAACTGCCGGTGAAGCAGCGATTGGCTTCGCCAGGCGAGATTGATGAAGACGCGGCTGACCCCGGCGCGCACCTGCGCTTCGCCGACCGCGGTCTCGATGGCGGTGCGCTGCACGGTGGTGAACGCTTCCGCCAGCGAGGCGATCTCCGCGGTGCGGCCGGCGCCGATGTCCGGCGCCTCGTCCGCCACGCTCACCTTTTCGCCGCGGCGCAGCCGCGCCACGACTTCCGGCAATTGCGATCTGGCCAGTTCCTGCGCGGCGCCTTGGAGATTGCGCAGATCGCGGGCGATGTCGCGGCCGAGCACGCCCGACAGGACCACCGAAGCGACGACCACCAGGAGTCCGAAACCGCAGACGAGTACGAGTTGGACGGTGATCTCGCGACCCGCGGACTTGTTCTCAGCACCGAGGACGTCGGTGGCTCTCACCGCGTTCTCCCACCAGGCCTGCGATGTGGGCGGCATAACCTGCGACCATTCGGCCAGCACCGCCGGGGGGAGCCTGCGCGCGGGGGAGGCCACGATTTTCTGCTCGAGCTGCTGAAAGCGCGTGTACTGCGGTGAACGGACCATCGCGCGGTAGGCATCGCGGACGGTCTGGCTCGGACCGTTGAAGGTGCGTTCCGACAGGTGATCGCGATTGGCGGCAGCCTGGACGAAGGCGGCGTACTCGGTCGGCGAGAACCGACCACCGCGTGCTCGCGTCGCTGTCAGGAGGGCGTCTTCGCGGAGCATGTAGTCACGCGCCCAGTTGGTGTCCACAAGCGTCTGCGTCGTCTGGTACAGCCGGGTGTCGTCGGACTTGACCAGATCGCTCAGCGCGGCGTTGGTGCCGTCGAACAGGCCGCTGTACTGCTGGATGGCTTCCAGCGGAGTGATGGATCGTGCTTCGATCCGCTTGCGAAGGGCGGGCAGTCCCTCATAGCGCCGGCCGAGATCGCTCACCAGCTCCCGGGTGCGGTCGCCGGTCCGGTCGCTCGCCTTGGGCAGTGCCTGCCGCCGGAATGCGATCAGTGCGGCGTCCGTGGCCTGCTGCCGCGTGCGGAGAGTGTTCTCGGCCTGGGGGCCAGGCGATGCGAGGGCGGCGACGGCGGCGGTGCGCTCCGCCTGAAGGGCGTACCCCATCAGCCCGATCGGCCGGGAGATGCCATAGACGATCCCGTTGAACTCGCTCCGGGCGATCGTCGCCTTCAACGAGATCACTGCGGCGAAGGCCCAGAGAGCCAGCAGTGACGCCAGCGGGAGGAGGAGCAGGAACCCGATGCGGCGGCCGACCGGGCGTCTGCGGACTCGCTTCGCAGCGCGACGTCCGTTCCCGTTCTTCGACACACGCGTCTCCAGAGGGCTGCGGCAAATTTATCGAGAGCACGTATCCTGCATCCGGTACTCGAGGGAGTGCAAGGGGAACGGCGATTTGCATGCCGGTGCGTGCGCCCGGTATGCACCGTCCGGGCGCACGCACCGACGTGCTCCGCTTCGCGGTCGACCCGGAGAGCGTGCCCGTGGCGCTCACCGGAATCGGCTCCGATCGCTAACGGAACGCCTTGACGGAACCGGCCGTCGTTATCTTGTCGCCCTCCACTTTCAGGGCGAAGATCTCGGTATTGAAGACCCGCGGGGCCGTGCCGCCGAGGATTGTGGACGGCTTGGTGAAGTCGATCGGCCCGGTCAGGCCGCCGGTGTTCAGCGTCGTCTTCTTCAGCACGTCCAGGAACGCCTTCCGCGTAACGTTGGGGAGGCGGCGTGCGACCTCGGCGAACTGCTCGATCGCCAGCCAGCTCTGCATCGCGGTGCCGTTCGCATATTCGGGGTGCCCGGCCTTCTCCTGTTGCTCGCTGAACGTCTTCCACCGCCCGTTGCCGCGATCGAAGTCGTCGGCCATGTAGAGATCGTCTGTTGCCCCGCCCAACTGCTTTTTGAGCAGTTGCTTGGAGAAGACCGCGCCGGCCAGGACGACCGGGCCCTTGTAGCCCTGCTGGCGGATCGTACGGGTCACCTTCGATGCCAGATCGGTGGTGAGGACGAGGATGACCGAGTCCGGCTTCTTGGCCAGGAGCGAGGCCACCTGCGCCGAGACGTCCGCCGAACTGCGCGGAATCGCGACCTGGGCCGCCGTGCTCACGTTGCGGGACTTGAACACCCACTGGTTCAGCAGTGAGGGGACGATCTGCCCCGCGGGCACGTCGAGGAAGCCGACCGCCGGGTGCTTGGAGTGGAGCAGGTCGGCCGCGATCGCGCCCTGGCCCGCGGCCGTCCCGAGCGAGCCTCCGACGAGCGGGAAGAAGATCGGCGAGGTGAAGTCGCTGGTGACGTAGGGGCTGCTGCCGAACGCGGCCATCCCCGCGGCTTGCAGTACCGGGTTGGTGCTGGAACCGAAGTTGCTGCCGCCGCCCACCACCGCGACCGCCCCGGATGACACTGCGTCGCGGGCGCATGTGGCGGCGGTGTTGGGGTTGTCGTTGTTGCGGCAGATGGTGAGGGAGATCGGGTGGTTGTTGATGCCGCCATGCCCGTTCACGTCCGCCACCGCCGCCTTCAGTCCGGCGGAGAAGTAGTCGGCGCTGAGCGAGTCGACGATACTCGCGATCTTGATCGGCGTCCCCGTGGCAGGGTTGGGGGCGTCGTTCTTCTTCTCGTCCGCCTTGCTTCCGTTGCAAGCGGCCGAGGCCAGCACGGAGGCCGCCGCCACCGCCGCTGCCCATGATCGTCTTGCCTTCATATGTCCTCCTGCGGCCAATGAGTGCTGGATGCAGGATGTACGATCCGCCTGTTCGGAGGCAATGGTCTCGGGTCATTCAGTTTGAGAGAAGCGTTTGGGCCGCTTCGCGGCGGAGTGGGCGCGCCCAGGCTTCGGTGCCAGATCGGACGAGTGGCGTCGCGGGCGCGTCCGGTGCCGGAAACTCGTTTCGCACCTATTGCGGACTTCATCGGACCGTAATACCGTTCCCGCAGGTGACCCTCTGTACGACCGGCGCGCGGGAGTGGGTATGAAGCGAAGCGGCAGTGGCGAGAACTCCCTCGCGGGCGAGGCGTGGGTCTGCTCGGCGGTCACCGGGCGGTCGCTCGGACGGGTGGCGCTGGCAGAGGCGGAGGACGTGTTCGAAGCGCTACGGCACGCCAGGTCGGCGGCGCGGGGCTGGGCCGGGGCGCTGGGGGAGACCAGGCGCTCGGCGGCGGGAAGGCTCGTGGCCGAGATCGATCGGCGGCGTGTCGAGATCGCCCGATTGCTCGCCGAAGAGGTGGGCGTTCCGATCACACCGCTGGTGACGTCACGCTCGGTGGAACGTTCGGACGCGCGGCGCGGGGCGCACGGCGTGAGCGGCAGGGTCGTAGCTTGGAACGACCCGATGGCCGGCACCGCCGACCTCATTCTTCCGGCTCTGCTCGCCGGCCAGGCGTGCGTCCTGGTGGTCGCACCTGAGATCGCGTTGAGCGGCTCTGTGCTGGCCGATGCGGTGCACGCCGCTGGCCTGCCCGCCGGATTGGTGGCGGTGCTTCCGGGAGGTCCGGCGGCGGCCGAGACATTGCTCGCCGCGGGTGTCGACGCTGGAGCGCGCTGGGGCGAACCGGAGCGCGCGGCGGCGTCGGTGCTGCTGACCCCGGACGTCGACCTCGGCCCGTTCCTTACCGCCCTACCTGGAGACAGCCTTGCGGGCAATGGGCAGTATCCGCGGGACCGGGCCCGCATTCTGGTGCCGCGGGGGCGCTTCGCAGAGATCGTCGAGGCGGTGACGGAGGTCAGCGCCGCACTGCGGGTGGGCGATCCGAGGGATCCGGGTGTCCAGATCGGTCCCGTGATCGACGACTGGAACCTCGAGGCGCTGGAGGCGGCCATCGCCTGCGCTTGGCGTGCCGGTGCACGCGTCACGCTGGGAGGGGCCCGGCACCGCGGGTGGGAGGACGGCTGTTTCCTGGAGCCGACCGTCGTCGCCGGCGCCGATCCGCTGAGTCCGGCCGTGCATCCTCCGGTGCCGGGTCCGCTGCTCGCCCTGATCCCGTACGAGGGTGAGCAGCGCGACGCGAAACGGATGGCGCGGCGGGCCGGGCTCCGGATCGACGCGGCGTGGGGCGCGAACGGCCTCGAAGCGCTGGGCGGGCGAGGTGCCCGAGGCGCCGAGTTCGGAGCGGGTCTCGCAATCGAGACCGCCGTATTGGCCGCCCGCAGCTCCTGACCGGCGCCGCGGCGCTCGCAGTACCCGATCGGGCCGAAGCCGTTCCGGCCTGTGGCATCTTTGAGTCCTGGATGCAAGTATTCACATCTGGTGACTCAGGGAGGAAGCCATGCCGGTGCCCGGTGCGATGGCCGAGGATGCGGTGCGCGGACAGGCGGTGGCGATACCGGCGAAGGGCGCCTCGATCGGCGGGTACCTCGCCCGGCCTCGCACCGGGCGAGGGCCGGGCCTGCTGGTGCTGCACGAGGCATTCGGGCTCAACGAGCACATCCGTGATCTCGCCCGGCGCTTCGCCGGAGCCGGATTCGTGGCGCTGGCGCCCGACCTGTACAGCCGGTCGGGCGCCGCGGACCCCGCCGACCTCGCCGCCGTGATGGCTCAGATGTTCGCCCTTCCGGACGCCCAGGTCATCGAAGATCTGGATGCGGCGGCGGTCTACTTGCGCGAGCACGCGGATGCCGGGCCGGGAGTGGGAGCCGTCGGATTCTGTTCGGGAGGCCGGCAGGCATTGCTTCACGCGTGCTCCGGCTCCGCGACGCTCGACGCCGTGGTCGATTGCTGGGGCGGCTTCGTGCTGCGGGCGACGCCGGACGACGAGGTCACCCCCGAGCGGCCCGTGCCCGTGATCGACCTGGTGCCGTCCGTGCGATGCCCGGTCCTCGCGGTGGGCGGAACGGACGACGTCAATCCGTCGCCCGAAGATCTCATGCTGTTGCACGCCCGCCTTCGACAGCACGGGAAGCCGGGGCGGGTGCGCATCTTCGAAGGCGCCGGGCATGCGTTTCTCGCCGACTATCGCCCGACCTATCGGGAGCAGCCTGCTCACGCGTTGTGGGCGGAGATGCTGAGTTTCCTGCGCGAATCACTTGAGCGATGAGCTCTTTGGGACGTCGATGGTCTGCCGCGCGCAGGCGTCGGCTCCGTTGCATGGGTTGACCCGGCGACCCCCTCCGACCTAACTTGAGTCCTGGATGCAGGATGTGATCCTGATCTCTCTTGAATCGGATCGGAGGTCCGGGCGATGGCGGTGGCATCCGCTCACCTGGGGCCGAGGAGGCGCCCGTGAACGACTTCGTCAAGTTTTTGATCATCGGGCTGGGCGGGGGCGGCGTCTACGCGCTGCTCGCTCTCGGCGTGGTGGTCACCTATCGCGGATCCGGCGTCGTGAACTTCGCGAACGGCGCCTTCGCGCTGATCGGCGCCGCGGTCTACTACGAGGCGAGCACCGCGGTCCCGCTGCCGGCCGCGGTCGTGCTCGCACTGCTCGCGGGTGCGCTAGCGGGGTTCCTCGTTCAGGTACTGATCATGCACCGGATGCGGAACGCCTCGCCGCTCACGAGGGTCTTCGCCACCCTCGGCCTGCTGACGCTGGTGCAAGAGGCCGCCAAGCACCGCTACGGCAGCGATGCCGTCTTCGTCGACTCCCTCCTGCCGACGGACTCCGTCACCGTCCTGCCCGGGATCACCGTGGGGGAGGACCGCCTCATCCTGCTCGGCATCACGGTCGTGCTGTTCGGCGTCCTCTACGCGGTGTACCGGCGGACGCGGTTCGGTCTGGCGACCACCGGGGTGGCGGAGAACGAACTGGCGATGTCGACCCTCGGCTGGTCCCCGATGGCGGTCGCGGCGACGAACTGGGCGATCGGGGGAGCCCTGTCAGCACTCGCCGGCGCCCTCCTGGTGCCGATCGTCGGGCTGGCGCCGACCTCGCTGACGCTGACGATCATCCCGGCGCTGTCCGCCGCGCTCGTCGGTGGTTTCCGCTCACTGCCGCTCACCCTGCTCGGCGGACTGCTCGTGGGGGTGCTGGAGTCCGAGGCCACCCGCTACATCACCAGCCCCGGCTGGTCGACCGCGGCACCGTTCGCCGTCATCGTCATCATCCTGGTCATCCGTGGGCGGGCGCTCCCGCTGCGCAGCCACCTCACCGACCGGCTGCCGCGGGTCGGCACCGGCAGGATCCGGCCGCGGATCCTGATCCCTCTCGTGGTCGTGATGCTGGCCTCTCTGTGGATCTTCGACGGGAGCTGGTCGGCGGCGGTCACCACCGGGGCGATCTACGCCCTCGTCTGCATGTCGCTGGTGGTGCTGACCGGCTACGCCGGTCAGCTCAGCCTCGCCCAGTTCTCCCTGGCCGGCATCGGCGCCCTGGCCTCCAGTCGTCTGGCCGACGCCGGCGGCCTACCGTTCCCGGTGGCCGCCCTGCTGGGCGTCCTGATCACCGTTCCGGTCGCACTGATCGTGGCGCTGCCCGCCCTTCGGGCGCGCGGTGTCAACCTGGCCGTCGTCACCATGGGACTGGCGGTCGTGCTGAACGCCGTCGTGCTGGCGAATCCGAAGTACACGGGCGGGGTACTGCGGGGCACCGTCGTGCCGGAGCCGAAAATCTTCGGCTTCAGCGTGTTCGCCACCCGCCATCCGGAACGGTACGCGGCTCTTGCGGTGGTCCTTCTGGTGTTGATCGGCCTGGTCGTGTCGAATCTGCGGCGCGGCCGTGCGGGCAGGCGGATGATCGCCGTCCGCGACAACGAGCGGGCGGCGGCGAGCCTCGGCATCAGCGTCGTGGGCGCGAAGTTGTACGCGTTCGGCATCGGGGGCACGATCGCCGCGATTGCGGGTGTCCTGCTGGCATTCCGGAACCCGAACGTTCAGTTCGACCAGTTCGACACCTTCTCCTCGATCTCCGTGGTGCTGCTCGCCGTGATCGGCGGGATCGGCCTCATCAGCGGCTCGGTGGTGGGCGCGCTAGGGGCTGCCGGCGCCGTCATGGAACTGATCCTCTCGCGCTTCTTCGACGTGTCCGGCTGGTTCGTGCTGCTGTCCGCGATCTTGCTGGTGCTCGTGGTGAGGCAGTCGCCGGACGGCGTGGTCGTGCACAACATCCAGACCAGGGCGAGGATCGCCAAGCGTCTGCGAGCCGGTCGAGGCCCGGACGGGGAACGGTCGTCCAGCACCGGTAGCGGTGCCCCGTCGGACGCCGGTGCGGGGGATCGGGAAGCGGACGAGAAGCCGGCGGAGCCGGCGGGCGTCTCCGAGACGCGCCGCGCACCGCGCGCAGTACGCGGCCGGGTGTTCGAGCTGCGGGACATCACGATGCGCTTCGGGGGCGTCACCGCGCTCCAGGACGTGAGCCTCTCGGTCGCTCCAGGAGAGGTCGTGGGGCTGATCGGCCCCAACGGCGCCGGCAAGACCACCCTTATCGACGTGGCCACCGGGTTCCTGCGCTCGTACGAGGGCAGCGTCCTGCTCGACGGCCGGCCGATCGACCGCTGGAACGCGGTCCGCCGCGCTCGCGGCGGCCTGACCAGGTCCTTCCAGTCGCTCGAACTCTTCGAGGACCTCGAGGTGGACGCCAACATCCGGGCCGCGTCCGACCAGAGGTCCGTCCTCAAGGACGCCCTGGATCTGGTCCGGCCGGACAACAGCCCGCTGTCGGAGGCCGCTGTGGCCAGTGTCCGGGAGTTCAGGCTGCAGCCGTGGCTGGACAAGCTGCCCGGCGACCTGCCCTACGGCCAGCGGCGCCTGGTGGCGATCGCCCGCGCGGTGGCCACGTCGCCTTCGGTGCTGCTGCTGGACGAGCCCGCGGCAGGCCTGGACGAGGTCAGCACTCGTGAGCTTGCGGCGCTCATCCGGCGCCTGGCCGAGCAGTGGCGGATGGGGATCCTGCTGATCGAGCACGACGTCTCCATGGTGCTGAACACCTGCGACAAGATCGTCGCCCTCGACTTCGGCCGGGTCGTGGCCACCGGCACTCCCGAGGAAATACGCAACAACAGCAAGGTCGTCGAGTCCTACCTCGGCTCGTCCGCACAAGAGCAACAGAACACCGCCGTTTCTGAAGCGGCTGTGGGCCCCTCCGGAGGGAACTGACGATGACGGCGAAGACCGATGCGGCGGATGAGAACGCCGTGCTGCCCGCCCGCGCAGGTGAGACGGTGCTCGAGGCGCGGAAGCTGTCCGCCGGCTACGGCGGTGTACCGGTCACCCATGAGCTCGACCTGCGGGTCGGCGCGGGAGAGGTGGTCGCTCTGCTCGGTGCCAACGGCGCGGGGAAGAGCACCACTCTGCTGACGCTGGCCGGGGTGCTCGGCGGACTCGGCGGCGAGGTCTTCTGGCTCGGGCGAACCGACCCCGCGCCGCTCCACCTGCGCAGCCGGCTCGGGCTGGCCTTCATTCCGGAGACGCGCTCGATCATCGCCGAGTTGTCCGCCGAGGACAATCTCCGCCTCGGCCGTGGTCCGGTCGACCTCGCGCTCGAGTACGTACCGGAGCTGAAGAAGCTCCTCAAGCGGCGGGCCGGTCTCCTGTCGGGCGGGGAGCAGCAGATGCTCACCCTGGCGCGTGTGCTCGCGGCCCGTCCGAAGGTGCTGCTCGCCGACGAGATGTCGCTCGGGCTCGCGCCGCTCATCGTGGAGAGGCTGCTCGCCGCCATCCGCCGGGCGGCGGACGAGGAGGCGATCGGCGCTCTGATCGTCGAGCAGCAGGTGCGCAATGTGCTCGCAGTGTCCGACCACGCCTACGTGCTCCGCCGCGGGCGGCTGGTCATGTCCGGGCCCGCCGGGGAGATGCGCACCCGCACGGACGAGATCGAGTCGCACTATCTGGCGGGCCCGCCGGCCTGACCGCATCCCCGCCTGCGCCCTCTCCGGGCCGGCTGCGCGCCGGCTCCGGAGGGGACGCGGCGGGCCCGGCCGAAGGCGCCTGGAGAGCTCATTGCCTGAGTCCTGAGTCCTGGATACACTAATCCCGGCAAGCCGAGGAGGCGATCGCATGACCATCAGCGCCGAGCGCTCCGTGACCTTTCTCCCGGAACCCGAGCCCCGGCCGGTCGAGAACCTGATCATCAGCGTCGACGACCATCTGATCGAGCCCGCCGACATGTTCACCCCGCGGGTCCCCGCCAGGTTCGGGGACGACATCCCGGAGATCGTCACGGTGGACGGTGCGGAGGCATGGAGGTTCGAGGACCAGATCCTCCACAACATGGGCCTGAACGCCGTCGCCGGCCGTCCTCCCGAGGAGTGGAACGACGAGCCGACGAACTTCAGCGAACTGCGCCGCGGCTGCTTCGACATCGAGGCGCGGATCAAGGACATGGACATCAACGGCGTGTACGCGTCGGTGTGCTTCCCGTCCCGGATCGCCGGCTTCGGCGGTGCGCGCTTCGCCGAGGCAAAGGACCAGGAGCTGGGCAAGGCCTGCGTGCGCGCCTGGAACGACTGGTACCACGACGAGTGGATGTCGCCGTACCCGGACCGGATCATCGGCCTGCAGCTGACGCACCTGACTGATCCGGAGGAGGGGGCCCGCGAGATCCGCCGCAACGCCGAGCGCGGATTCCATGCACTGAGCTTCCCCGAGGTTCCGGGCAAGGTCGGGCTCCCGACGCTGCGCAGCGGCCACTGGGACCCGATCTTCCGGGCGTGCGAGGAGACGGGCACGGTGGTATGCCTGCACACCGGTTCGTCCGGGCAGCTCAAGGACATCGAGAGCGACACCCCCAGGGACGCCCTGGTCTCGCTGTTCCCGGCCTACGCGCTGCTGTCGGCGATGAACTGGCTCTGGTCCATGGTGCCCTCCCGGTTTCCGAACCTGAAGATCGCGCTCGCAGAGGGCGGCATCGGCTGGGTGCCCATGATCATTGACCGGTTGAGGTACATGGACAGCCACGCCGGCCAGGCCCAGACGTTCCAGGCATGGACCGACAAGGAGCATTCGCCGACCGAGGTCCTGCTGCGCAACTTCTTCTTCTGCGCGTTCGACGACCCGGCGGCGCTACTGGTGCGCGACCGCATCGGCGTCGACAACATCATGGTCGAGGTCGACTACCCGCACGCCGACGGAAGCTGGCCCAATACCCAGCCCTTCTACGCCGAGCTGCTCAAGGACGTTCCGAAGGAGGAGCGCGACAAGATCTGCTGGAGCAACGCGGCGAAGCTGTTCGACCACCCCGTACCCGAGGACGTCGCAGACGGCACCCGGGACTTCCGCACGACCCTCGGCCGATGAGCGTCACCGGGTTCTCGCACCTGTCGGTCCAGGTCCGCGACATCGACAAGGTGCTGCCCTTCTACCGCGACCTGCTGGGCCTGACGGTGTCGATCGATCGGCAGAAGGAGTTCTCCGCTCCCGACCGGGAGGGCCGCCGCGTCCACTTCCGGCGCCGTGAGGTCTATCTCCGGTGGGAGAACCGCTGGGGTGCCTCGTACGTGGTGCTCGGTCAGCATTTCGACCGCGAGCAGGAAGGGTCGGCCACGCCCCTGCAGGGGATCGGGTTCGACCATGTGGCCTTCATGGTCGACGACGTCCGCGCGACGGTGGATCGCGCGAGGCAGCTCGGCTTCGAAGTGATCACCGGGCCGAGTGAGAACGATGGGCCGGCGAATGCCCATCCAGGTGCGGCGACAGTGCGCACGGCGCTGTTCTGGGACCCGGAGGGCAACGTCGTGCAGGTTGACCAGTGGCTTGAGGAAGGCGAAGCGTGAGCGGCGAATCAGCGTCGAAGCCACTGCTTCTGGAGTTCATCTAGATCACCGCGCTGCGGCCGTTCTTCGAGAAGATCTTGACTCCGTCATCACGCGGGACAGGGCGGTTTCTATTCGGCTGGCACGACTTTCTCAAAACACGTTTAGGCGGCAGGTGTATTGCCTCCTCGCCGCCACCTGAAAATGGACGTAAGTGTGCGCCATGGAGCCAATTTCACGCAACTGCGGAAAGGGGAAAAATGGCAGGATACCTACCGTCCGCAGCGCCGAGACAACGGAAACGACAATGAAGATCGAAGTTGACTACGACCTGTGCGAGAACCACGCCCAGTGCGTCTTCGCCGCCCCTGACGCCTTCCGCATGAACGCCTCGGACGAGCTCGAGTTCGACGCGGAGGTCGACGACTCGCTGCGCGAGGACGTGCAGAGCGCGGCGGACGCGTGTCCGGTGCAGGCGATCCGGATCACCGGATGACCGATGCGACGGCCGCGCGCGTGGTGGTGGTCGGCGCAGGGCTCGGTGGGCTGCGCACCGCGGAGCAGCTGCGTGCCAAGGGCTTCCGCGGCGAGCTGGTCATCGTCGGCGATGAAGAACACCGTCCCTACACACGGCCGCCGCTCTCCAAGGAGCTTCTGGCCGGAACGATGAGCCCTCCCGACGTGGCGTTCGACGTCCGCGCCGACCTCGGCGCGCACTGGCGACTCGGCACCGGGGTCGCGGCGGCCCGCCTTGACGAACGGGTGGTCGTCCTCGAAGACGGGGAAGAACTCGGTTACGACGGTCTGGTCATCGCCACCGGTGTGCGGCCGCGGCGCTTGCCGGTGCCCGGTCCGGAGGCCGACCGGTTCACCCTCCGCAACCTCGCTCACTCGCTGGCCCTGCGGCGACGGCTGCGAGCCGGGGTCCGGCTATGCGTCATCGGGGCCGGTTTCATCGGATGCGAGGTCGCGGCCACGGCGCGCCGGCTCGGTGCCGAGGTGACCGTCATCGCGCCCGAGTCGGTCCCGATGGAACGGCCCCTGGGGCGCGAGTTCGGCGGGGTGCTGCGGGAGCTCCATGAGAGCCGCGGCGTTCGGTTCATGCTGGGTCACGAGGTCAGTGCCTTCGAGGCCGGCAGCGCCGGGCGCGAAGTGGTGCTGTCCGACGGATGCCGCGTGCCCTTCGACGTGGCGGTCGAGGCGGTCGGCTCGGTGCCCGCCGTCGAATGGCTGGCCGGCAACGGCCTCGACCTTTCCGACGGCGTCGCCTGCGATGGTCGGCTTCGCGTCCAGGGCCGCCGCGAGGTGGTCGCGGTCGGAGATGTGGCCCGATTCCCCAATGCCTTGTTCGGTGGGCCCGCGTCGAGGGTGGAGCACTGGAACATCCCGGTCGAGACCGCCCGCCGGGCAGCGGCCACGCTGGTCGCCGGACTCACCGGGAGCGAGCAGGAGCCGGCGCACTTTGGCCCGCTGCCCGCCTTCTGGAGCAACCAGTTCGACACTCGTCTTCAGTCCTACGGCGCCCCGTGGCTCGGTGCCGCGGACGTCCGCCTGCTGGACGGGGACTGGACCCGCGCAGCGGAACCGATCATGGCGGGCTACCACCGCGACGGGGAGTTGGTGGGCGTCGTCGGAACGGCCCCGCCCCGCAGCTTCATACCCCACCGAACAGCGATTCTCGCCGCCGCCAAGAAGACCATGAGGAGAACCCCGTGACGATGACCACCGATCACGCCGCCCTGGCGGCGGCCGTACTCCCCGAACCGGCTCTGCTGATCGGCGACGAGCTGGTGACCAAGACCTCCAGCGGGCATTTCGACCGTGTCGACCCGTCCACCGGCGAGTTGCTGGGGCGGATCCCGATCGCCGGTCAGGAGGAAGTGGACCGGGCCGTCGCCGCGGCCAAGGCCGCCTTCCCCGCGTGGCGCCGCGTGCCGGCGGACCGCCGGCGGCAGCTGATGTTCGCGATCGCCCAGGCGCTGCGGGACCACGAGGACGAACTCAAGCAGATCATCGCGCTGGAGACCGGCACCCCACTGGCCGTCAACCGGCTGGCCATGGCGATCGACCAGTTCGAGTACTACGGCGGCTGGAGCGACAAATTCGAAGGCGAGCTCATCACGAGCTACCCCGACAGGGCCTTCGACTACGTCGCCTACGAGCCCTACGGCGTGATCGGCGCGCTGATCACCTGGAACGGCCCCGTGATCAACGCCTCGATGAAGATCGCCCCGGCGATCGCGGCCGGCAACACGGTGGTCGTGAAGTCTCCCGAGCTGGGGCCCTACGCCGTCGTGCGGTTCGGGCAGATCCTGATCGAGGCGGGCCTGCCGGCGGGCGTGGTCAACATCGTCTCGGGCGGCCCTGAGACCGGCGAGGCGATCATCCGCCACCCGGACATCCGCAAGGTCTCCTTCACTGGCGGTCCGGCGATCGCGCAGAAGGTGATGGGAGTCGCGGCGGAGAGCCTGACCCCAGTGTGCCTGGAGCTCGGCGGCAAGTCGGCGAACATCGTGTTCGAAGACGCCGATCTCGAAAAGGCGGGGCAGATGGCCGCGCTGATGTCCACCATCGCGTCCTCCGGCCAGGGCTGTCTCTACCCCACCAGGCTCCTGGTGCAGGACACGGTCTACGACGAGGTCCTGGAGCGGGTCCGGGCCGTGGCGGAGTCGCCCGTGATCGGTGATCCGCTCGACGCGACGGTGATGATGGGCCCGGTGATCAGCCAGGGAGCGGTGGACCGCATCCTCGGCTACGTCGAAGGCGCGCGTGCCTCCTCGGCGCGTCTGGTCACCGGCGGCGATCGGATCGGCGGCGACCTCGGCCGGGGCTACTTCGTGAAGCCGACCGTGTTCGCCGACGTCGACCACACCAGCACGCTGGCGCAGGAGGAGGTCTTCGGGCCCGTGCTCGCGGCCATGCCGTTCACGACCGAGGGAGAGGCACTCGCCAAGGCGAACAACACGCGGTACGGACTGGCCGCCTACATCCACACGCGGGACCTGGCGCGCGCCCATCGGGTCGCCGGCGAACTCGAAGCCGGTTACATCGGCGTCAACGCCTTCCCCGCGATGACCGCGTCGGCCCCCTTCGGCGGGACGAAGTACAGCGGCTTCGGCCGCGAGGGCGGGCGAGCGGGGATCGAGGAGTTCGTCCACCACAAGAACGTCTACATCCCCCTGGGCTGAACTCGGTCGCGCGAGTGAGTGAGAGGCATGCATGAAGGCGAAGGCAGCGGTCCTCTGGGAGGTCGGACAGCCCTGGAGCATCGAGGATGTCGAGGTCGCCGACCCGCGTCCCGGCGATGTCCTGGTGAAGATGTCGTATGCCGGCCTGTGCCACAGCGACGATCACAACATCACCGGTGACTTCCCGGCCCAGGCCCCTTTCGTGGGCGGGCATGAAGGGGCGGGGGAGGTGGTGGCGGTCGGAGCCGGTGTCGACCGGGTGAAGATCGGCGACGCGGTGATGCTGCTGGCCACGCCTACCTGCGGAGTCTGCCGTTTCTGCGCCGACGGCCGCGGCTACCTGTGCGACAGCAACGCTCATGTGCTCGGCGGGCTGCGTCCTGACGGCTCAGCCGCGTTCCACGTCCATGACCGGCCGATCGGGGCGTACGCCCAGCTAGGCACCTTCGCCGAATACACCGTTGTCAGCCAGACGCAGGTGCTTCCCTTCGAACGTGACATCCCGGCCGCTTCGGCGGCGATCCTGTCCTGCGCGGTCGTGACCGGCTATGGCGCGGCGGTGAGGGCGGGGCAGATCCGCCCAGGGCAGACGGTCGTCGTGGTCGGCACCGGAGGTGTCGGCATGAGCGCGGTCCAAGGCGCCCAGATCGCCGGCGCGGCCAGGGTGATCGCGGTCGATCCCGTGGAGTTCAAGCGCAAGCAGGCCCTGGAGTTCGGAGCGACTCATTCGGCCCCCTCGATGGAAGAGGCCATCGGCCTGGTGCGCGATCTCACCCGAGGCGTGATGGCCGACGCCGTCGTACTGACCGTGGGAGTGCTCAGCGGAGAGATGCTCGCGCCCGCGGCCGAGCTGACGGCCAAGGGCGGCAAAATCGTCCTGGCCGCCGTCGCTCCCCGCGAGGACGATCGGCCGCACCTGCCGCTCAGCCCCTTCCTGCTGTCGGCGAAATCGCTGGTGGGCGTGGTCTTCGGGCTGACCAATCCCGCATCGGACATCAACGCGATGCTGGACCTGTACCGGGCCGGCGTGCTGCGGGTCGACGAGATGGTGACTCGCCACTACGCGCTTGACGACATAACGGCCGGCTATGCGGACATGCATGCCGGCGAAAACCTGCGCGGGGTGATCGCATTCTGAAGGCGCGGTCTCAGCCGGGCGAGTGGCCGGTCGACATGATCGAGTCCGAGTTCGAGGCGGAGGTGAGCATCCCCGGCCTGGGTGATCAGCGCATGGCCGGGACGCTCTTCTCCCCGATTCCGGAGCGGTTAGGGCCTCGACCGGTGGCCATCGTCGCCGTCCCCGGCGGAACTTATGATCGTTCGTATTGGCACCTGAGGGTTCCAACGCTGAGCGGGTACAGCTTCGCCGAGCATGCCGTCACGCGTGGGGTCATGGTCCTCGCGCTGGACAATCTCGGCACCGGGGCGAGCAGCCGCCCGGCGGACGGAAGGGCGATCACCGTCCACGCAATGGCCGATGCCGTCGGGCAGGCGACTGCGGTGTTCGAGCGAAGGCTGCGGCTCGGGAGCCTGCCGGTCCTGCCGGCCTTGCCGGACAGCCGGTTGGCGGGGCTCGGTCACTCGCTCGGCGGTCAGATCATCGTCACCGCGCAGGCGCGCCATCGGCCGTTCGGCCGGATCGGTGTCCTGGGCGGTTCCTTCATCGGAAACACCCGGATCGACGCCGAGTCCGAGCGCTTCGCCGCCGACGCGCTCAAAGCCATGGCACCAGCCACGTGGGACAGCGGATATCTGGAGGTACCGCGCGAGCTGCTTCGCGGGCAGTTCCACGACGACGATGTTCCGGAGGCCGTACTCAAGGCAGAGGAGGCAGGCTGGACGGTCCTACCGCGCCAGGCCGGGATCACCGCGATCGCTTCGGGCGTCCTGGCGGCCGAGGCCGCCCAGGTGGAGGTCCCGGTGCTCGTCGCCTTCTCGGAACGGGACACATCGCCCGCGCCGCGGGCCGAACTCCCGCTGTACGAGCGATGCAGAGACCTGACCTTCTTCGGCCTGACGGGTTCAGCCCACTGCCACAATGCGGCCACCACGCGGCATCTACTGTGGGATCGCCTGCTCGACTGGACCATCACCTCCCGTGATAGCGAGAGGCAAAGGTGAGGGGGCCATGCCTGATACTGGTCTGGTGAGTGCAGGACGCGAGGGGACGAGAGAGCCGGCGGCGGCGCCGAAGGCCGGGCGTCCGCGAGATCCGGGCATCGAGGAACGCGTGTGCGAGGCGGCGCGAGCCGTGTTCGCCGACGACGGCTGGGCCGGGTTCGGCTTCAACCAGGTCGCCCGGCGCGCGGGGGTCGGGAAGAACGCGCTCTACCTCCGCTGGAACTCTCCCCAGGACCTCCTGCTTCAGGCGCTGGACATCGCGCCCGCGTGGGACAAGATCGTTCGCTCCGGATCGGTGCGCAATCAGCTGATCGATTTCGGCGTGACGATGTTGGACGCCTACATGGGGCCGCGGGGAATGGCCGTGCTCCGCATGTTCATCGAGGCCAACGTCCGTCCAGAACTGTTCGAGGCCTACTGGCGGAGCGTGGTGGAGCCGTCGCTCGACCGTGCGCGGAACATCGTCCTGGCCGGCATCGACCGAGGCGAGCTTCCGGTCGACACGGACTACGGGGACCTGCTCGATCTGGTCCATGGGGCGGTCGTGAGCCGCGTCCTCGTCGGCCGGCACGATCGTCGGCGGAAGAACGTGTCTCGGGCGGAAGCGGTCGAGTACATGACTCGCATCGTCGACCGGATTCTGTGCACACCGACTGGCGTTACGTCAACGCACTGACCCTGTCTCCGTCAGGCCATTGACCGTGGGCCGTACGGCCCGCCGCTTCGAAGACGTTCCGACCGTACTGATTGTTCGCCGGGCTCGCCTCGCCGACGACGGAGGCGGGGCGAGCCCGGCCGCGTTCACACGGTCTCCGGCGCCTTGGCCGCGGTGGACGGGCGCCAGCAGACGGCCAGCATCCCCGCGGCTCCACCCAGACCGGCGACCAGCGAGCCGAGAGCCGCCCATCCGCCCGAGGGGTCGATGTGGAGCAGATGGTCGAGGGACCATGTGCCAGGGCCGAGCGCCGCGATGGCGACCGCCATGACGCCGAGCGCGAGCACGTACTCGTAGCCGTCTTTGAACACGAAGAACCCGTTCGCGCGGTGGACGGCGATCCCGGCGACCGCACACACGCCGATGATCGCCGCACTCCACAGCGGCGTCACCAGCCCGAGAAGCAGGCCCGCACCGGCGCCCATCTCGAGCAGCCCGCTCGCCCAGGCATGCGCGCGCGGCGGGCGGAGCCCCACGCCCCCGAACCAACGGGCGGTGCCTTCGACACCGCCCGGTCCGAAGAGATGGTTGCGTCCGTGGGCGATCATGATGCCGCCGACCGTGAGGCGGAGTGCGGCGGCGGCTATGTCGATGTCGAGCAACGGTTCTCCAATCGCCCAGTTCACTCGTGAGGGCCTGCAAGCTGCCGGCTACGCGGACGGCGATCGGGCGCCGAGTTGCCGAAGCGCTTTCCGGCAGGGGGCGTCGGCTCTTCGCCCTTTTCCGTCCGACAGATGTGCACATCTTACATCCAGGATTCATTTTCCGACACCCTATCGACAGTCAGGGCGCCGACGCGTACCCTAATCCGGGATGCAGGATCCAATATTGGAGGTATGGTGGCCGACGACGGAGCCGTCTCCCTCGCAGGAAGCTTTCGGGAGGTCATGGCCCGGGTTTGCACTCCGGTGGCGGTCGTGGCGGCGATGGACGGGGAGCGTCCGCACGGTACGACCGTGAGCGCTTTCGTGTCGCTGTCCATGAACCCGCCCATGGCGCTCGTTTCACTGGACAAGGGCTCAGACCTGCTGGCTCTGCTGCGGCCGGGTCGCCCCTTTGCGATCAACGTGCTCAGCAGGCGGCAGGCGGATCTCGCCGCTGGTTTCGCCCGCAAGGGGACGTCCAAGTTCGAAGGCGTGGGATGGTCTCGTCGCATGGGCGTTCCGCGCCTCACGGGCAGTCTGGGCTGGCTGGGCTGCGAGGTGGCCGAGCAAGTGCCGGGAGGTGATCACGTGATCGTGCTGGGCTCGGTGTTCGAGGCCGTCTCAGAGCCCGGCGAACCACTCATTTATCACGAACGTGCCTTCGGCACCTATGCCGCCCTGGGCGGCCCGGTCGTCGCGGCGAGGTGACCGCCGGCCTATGCGCGAGCACTCGACGGAAGGCCGTAGTGGTCATGTCCGGCCTTGGGGAGTCGCTGAACGGACGGTGTGCGGCGGCCGCTCGCCCCGCGGACCTCGCCGAGTGGCGAGGACACCACTATCCATGCGACTGGTATCCTGTATACGGGAAACGGGTGTGTGAGAGGTGTGTGAGAGGTGTTGGGGGAAGTGGCCGTGACGCAGCAGGGGAACGTCCCGGCGGGCCTGCTGAATCGCCCGCAGACGAGGCTGGCCGACGAGGTCGCCCACCTTCTCCGCGACCTCATTCTGCGAGGGGAGCTCGAGCCGGGGTCCCAGTTGCTCCAGATTCAGCTTGCCGAGCGTCTGGGAGTCAGCCGCACACCGCTGCGAGAGGCGTTCCGCATCCTCGAGCGCGACGGGCTCCTGAAGATTTCGAACGGTAACAAGACGGTCGAGGTGGTCGAGTTCGACCGAGGACCTCTGATCGAGACGTACCAGGTCCGTGAGGTCATCGATGGCCTTGCGGCACGGTTGGCCGCCCGCCGTGATCTGTCCACCGCCGCCCCGACACTTGAGCGCGCGATCGAACGTATGGAAGCGGCGGCGGAACCGGGGCTGGACATTACCGAGTACGGCGAGGCGCACGCGGAGTTCCACCTCGCGATTCTGGAGGCGTCCGGAAACTCGCGGTTGAAGGACTTCGAGTCGCTCGTCCGGATTTCAGCGCAGATGCAACTGACCCGGTACTTGAAGCAGAATTACGATGAGGACCTGGACGCGGCGATAAGTGACGCGATCAGGGTCGGCAACGAACACCACAGAGAGATCCTCACCGCGATCACCAACGGTGACTCCCGAGCCGCCGAACGGTCCGCGACCCGGCACATCCGGGCCACGATCAAGTTTTTGGAGGGCCTGCCGGAGCCGAGCGAGGCATCTGCGAAGTGACGATCCCCGTCGGCGGATGCCGGGCGCTTTGCCCTGCCGGCCTCGCGTGCTTCGGGGTTTGGCGTCCGCCGTCACGTCGTCGGACGAACTCATTCTTCGCCTTACAAGGGACCGCTCCGCGGAGGCACTGACATCGAGAAGCGGGTCGTCATCATCACAGGAGCGACCGTCGGCATCGGCAAGGCTTTCGCTGAAAGCCTTGCGGACAAGGCGGAGGAGTTCGTCGCCGCGAGCAGGAAGGCAGCGGGGGCAAAGTCGGACGTCCGCGATGGCTCCTCGGTCTAGGATCGCGTCGCGGTGGCAATGAAGACGTTCGGACGCGTGGACCTGATGGTCGACAACGCCGGGTGGTCGCGCAGTTCGACTCCGTTGCTCGACCTGGAGCCGGACGACTGGGACCATTACATGGCGGTCAACGTGCGCGGAACACTGAACCTTTTCAGCGTGATGCGGTCTCGCGGAGTTGCAGGGTGTGGATGGCTTTGGCGAGGCGGCCGGCGCGGTGGGGGCAGCAGCGCAGCTTCCGCAGGATTGGCCATGTCTTGAGCTGGGCGTTTGCGCGTTCGCCGGGCCCGCGGAGCTTGGCGTGTGCGCGGTTGGCATCCTTTTGCGGTGCGGGCTTGTCGCGTCCCTTGTAGGGCGTGAGGATGCGCGCCGGCGCCCTGATAGGCCTTGTCGGCCAGCACGGGCAGGCCGCTGGCCGCCAGAGCCCGGATGACGCCCCAGATTCGGGCTGCGGTCAGGTCGTGGACTGAGCCGCGCAGTGGTCCCGACACCCGCAGCAGTTGTTGCGGACGCTGCCCGGTTCTTCGTATCCGCGAAGAGCGGAAAGATCACGCGCCAAATGCTGCTCGTCGCAGGCGGGGCCCGCTGCTTTGAGCAGCGATAAAATCAGCTCGTCAGGTGCCTGAACCGCCGACAATACTTTGTCGGATCACGTCCGGGAGGTCTCGAGATCGGTCCAAGGCACCGGCCAAAGTCGGTCAGGGCGGGTAGGGCCTCGGCGACGACACGCGAAGTCCCGGCGAACAGCCCGGCCGACATGGTTTCGCACGCCGGTCCATCGGATCGGGCTGACGTCGCACCAGGCCCTGCGCCTACATCATTGCATAGTCGACGGGGGGAACTGACAAATGCGGCTTGAAGCGCGCGAGGTCGCCGAAGGACTGTACGAGATCGTCGGTGGCTGAGCAACACCGGTGTTGACGGTCGTGGCCACGCATGCGGAATGGTGTCCGGGCCGGGCGAGCGCCGCAGCGTCCCCATCGGCTCTGTCCAGCATGCGCGGCTGGTCGGGAGATGTCACCCGCAGGTTCGGACGACGGTCCTCCGGCCGGGCACTGGGGCCGACGCTTTCAAGAACGTGCACGGTACTCGCCCAGCAGGCCGCGGGAGATGATCGTCTTCTGGATCTCACTCGTGCCCTCGCCGATCAGCAGGAACGGCGCCTCGCGCATCAGCCGCTCGATCTCGTACTCCTTCGAGTACCCGTACCCGCCGTGGATCCGGAACGCGTCCTGCGTGACCTCCGTGCAGTACTCCGACGCGATCAGCTTCGCCATGCCCGCCTCGACGTCGTTGCGCTCGCCCGAGTCCTTCAGCCGGGCCGCGTTCACCATCATCAGGTGCGCCGCCTCGACCTTCGTCGCCATCTCGGCCAGCTTGAACGCCACCGCCTGGTGCTCGGCGATCGCCTTGCCGAACGTCTTGCGCTGCTGGGCGTACTCCACCGCCAGCTCGAACGCCCGGATCGCGATGCCGCAAGCCCGCGCCGCGACGTTCACCCGGCCGACCTCGACACCGTCCATCATGTACGCGAAGCCCTTGCCCGGCGCCTCGCCGAGAATCATGTCCGCGCCGATCTGGTAGCCGTCGAAGATCGCCTCGGTCGTGTCGACGCCCTTGTAGCCCATCTTGTCGATCTTGCCGGGGATGGTCAGGCCCGGCACCACCTCGCCGAAGCCCTCCGGTTTCTCCACGAGGAACGTCGTCAGGTTCTGGTGGGCCTTCTCCGCACCCTCGTCCGTCCGCACCAGCAGCGCGATCAGGTTGGACGAACCACCGTTCGTCAGCCACATCTTGGAGCCGTCGATGACGTAGCCGTCATCGGTCTTCTTCGCCTTCGTCTTGATCGCCGCGACGTCCGACCCGAGGTCCGGCTCCGACATCGAGAACGAGCCGCGCACCTCGCCGGTCGCCATCCGCGGTAGGAAGTGCCGCTTCTGCGCCTCCGTGCCGTGGCGGGAGATCATGTGCGCCACGATGAAGTGCGTGTTGATCACGCCGGACACGCTCATCCAGCCCCGCGCGATCTCCTCGACCACCAGCGCGTAGGTCAGCAGCGACTCGCCGAGCCCGCCGTGCTCCTCCGGGATGGTGATCCCGAACAGGCCCATCTCCTTCATGCCCTCGACGATGTCCGCCGGGTAGGTGTCGGAGTGCTCGAGCCTCTGCGCGTGCGGGATGACCTCCTTGTCGACGAACGAGCGGACGGTCGCGAGGATCTCCGACTGCATGTCGGACAGGCCGGCGGTCTGGGCGAGACGGGCCACAGTTCTTCTCCTGGTCGGTCAAGACAACGGCAGCGTCAGCGTCTCCGTGACGCAGAGCGGTTCGGGGTCAGAGCGAGATTTGCTCGAAGATCGCGGCGAGACCCTGTCCGCCGCCGATGCACATCGTCTCCAGGCCGTACCGGGCCTCTCGACGCTGCATTTCGCGGGCGAGGGTAGCGAGGATCCGGGCACCGGTGGCGCCGACCGGGTGGCCCAGTGAGATGCCGGAACCGTGCACGTTCAGGCGATTGAAATCCGCTTCGCCGAAGCCCCATTCGCGTGTGCACGCGAGGGTTTGGGCGGCGAAGGCCTCGTTGAGCTCGATCAGGTCCATGTCGGACATCTTGAGCCCGCCCCGCTCGAGGGCGGCATGCGACGCGGGCACCGGGCCGATGCCCATGGTCTTCGGCGGCACCCCGGCCACGGCCCACGACACGAGCCGGACGAGCGGTCGCAGCCCGAGCGACTCCGCGTGCTGCCGGTGGGTCACGACGCACACCGCGGCGGCGTCGTTCTGTCCGCTGGCGTTGCCGGCGGTGACGGTCGCGTCCGGATCCTGCTTGCCCAGCACCGGCCTCAGCTTGCCCAAGGTCTCCAGGGTGGTGTCCGCACGGGGGTGTTCGTCGGTGTCCACCACAGTGTCGCCCTTGCGGGACTTGACGGTCACCGGGACGATCTCCTCGTCGAAGACACCCGCCTGCTGGGCGGCGACCGCGCGCTGGTGCGACGTGACCGCGAGCCGGTCCTGCTCTTCCCGGGAGATGGAGTACTGGGAGCGCAGGTTCTCGGCGGTCTCCAGCATGCCGCCGGGCACCGGGTGGTCCCGGCCGCCCGCGGTCACGCGGCCGCGGGCGAGCCCGTCGTGAAGGGTCACCCCGTCGCCCTTGACGCCCCGGCGCATCTGCGTGGAGTAGAAGGCGACGTTGCTCATGCTTTCCGTGCCGCCGGCGACGGCCAGCTCGTTGACACCGGTTGCCACCTGCATCGCGGCCTGGAGCACCGCCTGCAGCCCGGAGCCGCAGCGGCGGTCCACCTGCATCCCGGGCACGGTCACCGGCAGGCCGGCGTCCAGTGCTACGACGCGGCCGATGGCCGGGGCGTCGCTGTTGGGGTAGCAGTGGCCGAGGATCACGTCGCCGATTGCGGCCGGGTCGAGGCCGGTGCGTTCGAGAAGACCACGCAGCACCACCTCGCCCAGCTCGGCGGCGGTGAGGCCGGCCAGGCCGCCCCCGAACCGGCCGATGGGGGTGCGGACCGGTTCGCAGATGACGATCTCACGCATGGGTGGAATCCTTTCGCGTACTCACATGAACCGTCCGCCGGTGACCTCGAGCACGGTGCCCGTCAGGTAGGAGGACAGGTCCGAGGCGAGAAACAGCACGACGTTCGCAACTTCGGCGGGCTCGCCAGGACGGCCCATCGGGATCTCGCTCATCTTCTGGTCCCACGCCTTCTGCGGCATCGCCTCGGTCATCGCGGAGCGGATGAGGCCGGGCTGCACGGCGTTGACGCGGACACCGAGGTGGGCCAGCTCCTTCGCCGCGGCTTTGGTCAGGCCGACCATGCCGGCCTTGGCCGCCGAGTAGTTCGTCTGGCCCACCATGCCGACCTTGCCGGACAGCGAGGAGATGTTGACGATCGCGCTCGCGCGCTGCTCTCGCATGATCGCCGCCGCCTTGCGGGTGCCATTCCAAGGTTCTTTGAGGTGCACCGAGACCACCTGGTCGAACTCGAGCTCGGTCATCTTCCGCATCGTCGCGTCCCTTGTGATGCCCCGCGTTGTTCACCAGGACGTCGAGCGAGCCGAACGTCGCCACCGCGTGGGCCAGCAGACCGTTCACATCGGAGGCGGAGGTGACGTCGCAGCGGAACGCGGAGGCAGTGCCGGTGCCACCGAACTTTTCTGCGGCGGCCTCGGTCGCGACGACGTCGAGATCGCCGAGCGCCACACGGGCGCCTTCCGCTACTAAGCGGTCCGCGATCGCGAAGCCGATTCCCTGGGCGCCGCCGGTGACTACTCGCGGCGGACGGGGCGATCCGCCGGTCCGAGCCGCTGTCGTATCCCGCCGCCGCGTCGCGGACCAGGGCGCGACCGGCGGCGACGCCGGTGTACTGATCCGCGAGCATCGCCTGGACCAGCTGGTGCTCGCCGATCGGCACGCCGCCCTGGGTGTTTTCCGCCGCGTAGAGGACGGACTCCTCGAGCGCGCGCTGGGCGCTGTCGACCGCGAGCGCCGCGATGTGCACCCGGCCGCGCGCGAGCGACGTCAATGCCGCGCGGTAGCCCACCTCTTCGGCGCCCCCGCCGAGCGCGGAATCCGGCACGCGGGCCCGGTCGAAATGGACGTCGGCGGTCCAGGCGCCCTCTTGGCCCATCTTCGCGTCCTTAGGGCCGACGCGGACACCCGGCGTGTCGGTGGGCACGAGGAACACGGCGATCCCCGGGTCCTTGCCCGCAGGTTTTCGGTCTACCCGGTGACCGGTCATTCGTACCGGCGGAGCAGGACCGTGGCGACACAGGCCGGCTTCGAGTGGTTCTCGATCTCGATGACGAACGCGAGTCGCAGCTGGACGCCGCCGGGAACGTCGGTAACCTCCTCGAGTGTGGCTGTGCCGCGCACGCGGCTGCCTGCCGGGACTGGGGCGGGGAAGCGGACCTTGTCGCAGCCGTAGTTGACGCCCATCCGGAACCCGGTCACCTGCAGGATCTCCGGCAGCATCTTCGGGATCAGCGACAGCGTGAGGAAACCGTGGGCGATCGCGCCGCCGAAGGCGCTCTCCCGCGTGGCGCGCTCGACGTCGACGTGGATCCACTGGTGATCGCTCGTGGCGTCGGCGAAGGCGTTGATTCGTTCCTGGGAGATCAGCACCCAGTCGCTGTGGCCGAGCGGCTTCCCGGTCAGTTCCCTGAGGCCGGCCGCGCCGGTGGCGACCGCGGTCATGCCTTCGGCCCGCCGGCGACGTAGATGACCTGGCCGGACACGTAGCCCGCGCCTTCGCTCACCAGGAACGAGACAGTGTGGGCGATGTCGCCGGGCTCGCCGGCGCGAGCGACGGGGATCGCTTTGACGCGGGCCGCGAGGTAGGTGTCCCAGTCTTCGCCGATTCGCGCGGCGGTCGCCCGGGTCATGTCGCTGACGATGAACCCGGGGGCGACGCAGTTGGCGGTGACGCCGAACTTGCCGAGTTCGAGGGCCAGTGTCTTGGTGAAGCCCTGCAGCCCGGCCTTGACGGTGGAGTAGTTGGCCTGGCCGCGGTTGCCGAGTGCGGAGGTGCTGGAGATGTTGACGATGCGGCCGAAGCCTGCGTCGACCATGTGCTTCTGGACGGCTTTGGTCATCAGGAACGAGCCGCGCAGATGCACGTTGACGACGGTGTCCCAGTCCTCGGCCGACATCTTGAACAGCAGGTTGTCGCGGGTCACACCGGCGTTGTTCACGAGGACGGTCGGCGCCCCGAGTTCGGAGACGATCCGGTTTACCGCGGCGTTCACCTGGTCCTGGTTCGAGACGTCGGCCCCGACGGCGAGCGCCCGGCCGCCGGCGGTCTCGATGCCTTCCACAGTGGACTTGCCGGCGGTCTCGTCGAGGTCGAGCACCGCCACGGCGAACCCATCCGAGGCGAGCCGTATCGCGGTAGCGGCACCGATGCCGCGGGCCGAGCCGGTGACGATGGCAACGCGTTCGCGAGTAGTCACGGTGATGTGCTCCTTCCCAGGCGGGGCCTGGATCGTGTTTTGTCGGCGGACGAAGGAAACCAACCCTTGGTGAAGATCGCGGCGAGCCCCTCGCCGCCACCGATGCACATGGTTTCGGGGCCGTATCGGGCATCGCGACGCGGCATCACCTGCAAACCCGTGGTCGTCACCGGCAGGCCGCTGCGCTCGAGGATCGCCGCGATCACCGTGGCCGCCAAGGTGTGCGCACCAGTTCGCAGATGACCGCTTCTCGCACGGTGCCTCCTGACCACGAGGGACGGTCGAGGACACCATATATTATCGAGCGTTCGAATAATTGTGAGGACAGTCACCCGACCGCCCTGGTAGGCGTTGCTCAGTCCGCTTGCTCGCGGTAGCCGACCAGGGCGTGGGCGAGCTCCCAGTAGCGCGTCACCAGCTCGTCCAGACTGATCGGGCCGCTGGGGTCGTACCAGTGGGCGACCGAGTTGCACATGGCGAACACGGCCCGCCGGGCATCGTCGGGGTACTTGGTCGTGAACTGTCCGGACCGGATGCCGGCGGAGATGATTTCGGTCATCGTGGTCGTCGCCGCGTCCTGCGGTTCCCTGAGCTGCGCCTGGAAGTCCTCATTGAGGTTCCGCACCTCGCTGAGCATCAGGTTGCTTTCGACCTTGTGGGTGGCGCGATACCGAACGGTCGCGCCAACCAGCGCATCCAGGTGCGCAACCGGGTCGTCTCCCGCGACGTCCAGTGCCGCCCGGCAGATCCGGTGGTAGTCCGCGATCCCGTCTTGGAGCAGGGCGAAGAGCAGCTCTTGCTTACCGGGGTAGTAGTGGTACATCGCGGACATGCTCACGTCCGCCGCCTTGGCGATCGCGCGGATGGACACGCCGTGGTAGCCGTACTCGGCGAACGCTTCCCGCGCCGCGGCCGTGACGAGCGTGCGGCCGTCGCCTCGCTCCTTGCTGGCCGCCGATGTCGGCCGCCCCGCACGGCGGCGCGGTGTTGTCGCTGATGTGTTACTGGATCCGCTCGGCACGGGTTCACGGTAACCGATCCGCGCCGGTCATTCCGGATGTCGCTTGACGCGAGCGGCCCGTGACGCATAAATTTATCGATCGTTCGAATAGTTAGGATGTGACGTATGCGCCGGACCGTGTTCGATGCCGACCACGACGCCTTCCGGGAGACCGTGCGGGCGTTCTTCGAGAAGGAGGTCGTACCCGACTTCCCGCAGTGGGAGAAGCAGGGCCGGGTCCCCAGGAGCTTCTACCGGCGGGTGGGCGACCTCGGCGTGCTCGGCATGGCGGTGCCGGAGGAATACGGCGGCGGGGGCCAGCCCAGCTACAAGTTCAGCGCCGTGCTGACCGAGGAGTCGATGCGGGCCGAGCTCGGCCTGGGTGCCATGCGGGTGCACATGGACATCGTCTTGCCCTACTTCCTCCACTACGCGACGGACGAGCAGAAGCGCCGGTGGTTGCCGGGCATCGCCAGCGGCGAGCTGATGACCGCGATCGCGATGACCGAGCCCGACACGGGCTCGGACCTGGCGGGCATTGCGACGTCCGCGGTCCTGAACGGTGACGAGTACGTGGTCAACGGAACGAAAACGTTCATCACCGGCGGCGTCAACGCCGACCTCGTGCTCGTCGTGGCGAGGACGTCCCCTCCTGCTCCGGACAACCGGCGTGCGGGTCTCAGTCTGATCGTCGTCGAAGCCGACCGCCCGGGCTTCGCGGTCGGCGGGAACCTGGAGAAGATCGGAATCAAGGCGCAGGACACAGCCCAACTGTCCTTTTCGGATGTACGCGTGCCGGTCGGCAACCTGCTTGGCGAGCCCGATATGGCCTTCCAGCATCTGACCCACAACCTGCCGCAGGAGCGGCTGTCGATCGCCGTCGGTTCCGTGGCGGCGGCGCGGGCGGCGATGGACGCGGCCGTGCGATACGTCAAGGAGCGCAAGGCGTTCGGCAAACCGATCTCGGCCTTTCAGAACACGCGGTTCGTACTCGCGGAGTGCGCCACCGAGATCGAGGCGGGGCAGATGCTGGTCGACCGCGCGCTCGACGACCACGACCGGGGCGAGCTGACGGCCGTCGACGCCGCCAAAGTCAAGCTGTTCTGCACGGAGCTGCAGGGCCGGGTGGTCGACAAGTGCCTTCAGCTGCACGGAGGCTACGGCTACATGGCCGAATACCCGATCTCGCGCTTGTACACCGACGCCCGGGTGACCCGGATCTACGGTGGTACCAGCGAAATCATGAAGACCATCATCAGCAAGTCGCTCGGTCTCTGACACCGCACGCGACGGCGCGAACCCCATCTCCGCTGAAGGATCGAAGGCTGAATCATGTCCGACATCTCCAACGAGGTGCTGACCGAGTATTCGGACGGCATCGCATTGATCACGATCAACCGTCCGCGGGCGAAGAACGCGGTCAACGCCGCCACGGCTGCCGCGATCGCGGCCGCTGTCGACACGCTGGAGGAGCGGTCCGATCTCGCGGTCGGCATCATCACCGGCGCGGGCGGAACCTTCTGTGCCGGCATGGACCTCAAGGAGTTCACCCGCGGTGAGTCGGCGAGCATTCCCGGGCGCGGCTTCGGCGGGCTCACCGAGTCTCCACCGAGCAAGCCGCTGATCGCCGCGATCGAGGGGTGGGCGCTGGCCGGCGGGTGCGAGCTCGCGCTGAGTGCCGACCTCGTGGTCGCGGCGCGCACCGCGCGGTTCGGCCTGCCGGAGGTCAAACGCGGTCTCGTGGCGATGGCGGGTGGCCTGCTGCGGCTGCCCAAGGCGCTGCCGTACCCGGTCGCGATGCGCATCGCCCTGACCGGCGACCCGATCACCGCCGAGGAAGCGCAACGGTTCGGGCTCGTGTCCGTGTTGAGCGAGGAAGGTGGCGCTCTGGCGGCTGCGAAAGAACTGGCCGCGACGATCGCTGCCAACGGTCCGCTCGCGGTCCGGGCGACCAAGCGGATCGTCAGCGAATCGGCTCGGTGGACCGACGCCGACGCGTTCGAGACTCAGCGCGCCATCGCCCAGCCGGTCATGCAGTCCGCCGACGCCCGCGAAGGTGCGCTGGCGTTCGCGGAAAAGCGCGCCCCGGCCTGGCGCGGCGAGTGATTGCGGAACTACGGCGTCTTGCCGTCGAGTATCGACGGAGCCATCTCGCTATGGGGAGACCCAGACCTCTTCGGGGAGAATGCCCATCAGGAGCATACGGGCTCCATGCAGGCGGTTGGCGATCGCGACGGTGTCCGGTGGGGGGACAACTGGCAGGAACCAGAGGTGGGATCCGTTCACCATGGCTTCCTGGAGTGTGTGCGTCGCCGCGGTGCGCTGGCCCTCGTCCACAGCCACGCGGCCCTGGTCGATGGCCGCGTCGGCCTCGGGATGGGAACCTTGCGGAACGCGGGATTCGCCGGACCGCCAGAACTGGGACACGGTGGGTTCGAATGACACCGGCATCGTCTGGCTGAAAATCGCGACCTCGAAGTCCCCACGGGCAACGGCGGGATAGTTCTCCGCTGCCGGCCGCAGATCGATGGTCACCTCGACGTTCCGGTAGCCGGCCATGAGTGCCTGAACCGCCTCGGCCCGGTCGCACGTAGCGGGCGCGCACAAGATGCGGAAGCGCACGGGGCCTTTCAAATCAGCGGCGGCTTGATCGAAGAGGTCCTGCGCGGCCGTCTTGTCGTACCCGAGCAGGCGGGCGTCGGCGTCGTAGTCGGGGTGGTCCTTGGTGAGGAAGGTCTGCGCGACTTGCCCTTTGCCCTGTCACCGTACGGCGTTGAGCTGCTGGGGGTCGATCGCGCTGTTGACGGCCTTGCGCACCCGCGGGTCGTTAAACGGAGTGGTCTTTTCGTCGAGGATCATCCATTCGACGGACAGTTTCGGTCGTCGCCGCCTTACCGGGGTGCCATGCGGATGGCGCCGTCGAGCCGGATGGTCTCGCCGTTGAGGTAGCCGTTTTCCAGGATTTGCAAGGCGAGCAGGGCGTATTCGTCGGGACGGCCCAGGCGTGCGGGGTTGGGCACGCTCTTGGCCAGGCTCGCGCGGATGTCGTCCCGGAGCCGGCCCAGCAACGGGGTGTCCATGATTCCGGGCGCGATCGTGCACACTCGGATACCGCGGCTGGCGAGGTCCCGGGCCGCGGTCACCGTCATGCCCACGACACCCGCCTTCGAGGCGGTGTAGGGAATCTGCCCGATCTGGCCTTCATATGCGGCGACCGACGCGGTCATCACGATCGCGCCCCGCTCGCCGTCGACGGCCTCGGTTCGCGCGATCCGGGCGGCTCCGAGCCGCAATGCGTTGAACGAGCCCACCAGATTCAGTCTGATGATGAACTCGAAGTCGGCGAGCGACCCGGGGTTGCCTTCCTTGTCGAGTATGCGGACCTTGCGACCACTACCGGCGCAGTGCACCAGTCCGCGAAGGCCGCCATGCTCGCTCGCAGTGTCGAGCGCCACTGCGAAGCCGGCCTCGTCGGTGACGTCGCCAGGCGCGAACCGTGCTCCTTCACCGAGTTCGGCGGCCGCCTTCTCGCCGTTGGACTGCGGCAGGTCGATCAGGGTCACCTGGGCCCCGGCCTTGACCAGGCGACGCGCCGTCGCCAGCCCGAGCCCGGACGCGCCGCCGGTGACCGCGACCGATGATCCTTCCAGCTTCATGATGTGCCTTCCTGCCTTGCTCTCGAGCGACGGGCGAATGTGGTCGGGATACCTCGGTTGTGCCGACGAACTCGCCGTTCTTCGGCGAAAGTCATGCGTGGGCCGTCACAGCAGTTCGAGGATGGTGGCGTTGGCCAGCCCGCCGGCCTCGCACATGGTCTGCAGGCCGTAGCGAATCCCGTTGTCGCGCATGTGGTGCGCGAGTCGCGTCATCAGGATGGCCCCCGACCCGCCCAGCGGGTGCCCGACGGCGATCGCGCCGCCCAGCGGGTTCAGCCGGCCCGCGGCGGCACCGGTTTCGGCCAGCCACGCCAGCGGGACCGGCGCGAATGCCTCGTTCACCTCGAACGCCCCGATGTCATCGATGGACAGTCCGGACCGCTGCAACGCCTTGGCGGTGGCGGGGATGGGTCCGGTAAGCATGACGACCGGGTCGTCACCGGCCACCACCGACGTATGCACCCGCACCAGCGGGGTGAGGCCGTGTGTCCGCGCGTACTCGCTCGTGGTGATCAACACGGCGCCGGCGCCGTCGGAGATCTGCGATGAGTTGCCGGCGTGGATGACACCGTCCTCTTTGAACGCGGGCTTGAGGCTCGCCAGTTTCGCGATCGTGCCGCCGCGCCGCATGCCCTCGTCCGCGGTCAGTCCCGCGATCGGTAGCAACTGGCCCGACAGCGCACCGGAATCCGAGGCGGCGAGGGCGAGTTCGTGTGATCGCAGCGCGAACTCGTCGAGGACGGAGCGGGACAGGCCCCATTTCGCGGCGATCATCTCCGCGCCGATGCCCTGGCTGAACCCGTCGACGCCGTAGCGGTCGAGCACGTGGCCGGGCACGGGCTGCCCGCCTTGCGCCGCGCTGCCCATGGGTACCCGGCTCATCGACTCCACACCGCCGGCGACGGCGAGGTCGTAGTGGCCTGCGATGACGCCGGCGGCGGCGAAGGCAACGGCCTGCTGACTGGACCCGCAAGCCCGGTTGACGGTGGTCGCGGTGACCGTTTCGGGCCACTCGGCGGCGAGGACGGCATTACGCCCGATGTTGCCCGCCTGGTCGGAAGCCTGACTGACGCAGCCCCACACCACGTCGTCGATGTCGGCGGGGTCCACCCCGGTTCGGTCGGCGAGAGCCCGCAGCACCGCGGCCGACAGGTCGGCAGGGTGGATGGCGGACAACGCTCCGTCCCGCTTGCCGATCGGGGTCCGTACCCCGGCGACGATGACCGCGTCCCTCATGCCTGCAACTCCTGACTCGACGGGAACCAAGCAGATATCGTCGAATCAAGCACACGGGTTCGCGGGAAGACAAAGACCGGCATCAAATCCGTCCCATAGGTGGTTCCTATATCCGCACGTAGGAGGGATGGACGACCGGTGCGGCTGGACCTAGGGTGGATCCGTGGATCTACGGCTGCTCAGGTACTTCCGCGTCGTCGTCGACCAGGGCAGCATCACCAAGGCAGCCGAGGCGCTCTATATCGCGCAGCCGTCGTTGTCGCAGGCGATCCGGACTCTGGAGCGGCAGCTTGGCGTGCAGCTGTTCGACCGTTCGGGGCGAAGGCTCGTGTTGACGGCGGCGGGCAAGTCGCTGGCGGCCGCGGCCCGCACGATCGAGAGCGACGTTGAGCGGGCGCGCGCCGCCGTCCGCGCAGTCCGGGATCTGGGAGGCGGCCGCCTGGAGCTGGCGGCGACCGCGACCCTCGAGGTCGATCCGCTGCCGGAGCTGGCCGGCCGGCTTCGCCGGGAACACCCCGGGATCCTGCTCAGCATCGTGTCGCCGGGCGGCGCGGTGCAGGTGGTCGACGAGGTACGGCACGGCCGGGCCGAAATCGGCCTGATCGAACTCCCTGCCAGGACCGAGACGCTTCGCATCCGGCGACTGAAGACCGACGAAATCACGCTCGTCCTTCCGCCGGCGCTCGCCGAAGGGCTGCCCGACCCGGTACCGCTGGACGCGGTGGCAGCCGTGCCGCTGGTGATCGCAGACGTGGACGCCGCGACCATGCCTGTGCCCGGCTGCCAGGTCGCTGTCGAATGCGCGCACCGGCAGGCTGTCTGGGACCTGGTCCGGCTGGGAGCCGGGGCGACCTTCCTGCCGCGGCACCTCGCCGAAACCCAGCTGCGGGACGTGGTGATCCGATCGCTGTGTCCTCATCTGGAGCAGGACATCGGACTGGTGTTCCGCTCCGGCGAACTCTCACCCGCCGCGCGGGCATTCATGGGTGTCGCGGGCGTTGAACTCGGGGGCTGAGGTGGCGACGGCGACGAACGCCCGGCCCGCGTTCGAAAGGGCTGCCGCATCGAACACGAGGCCGTACCGCCACGAGAACGGGGGCGTGACCGCGCGGACCACAAGGCCCTGGGAGATGGCGTCCTCGGCGACGGCCCGCGGCAGGAAACTCCCACCCACACCCGCCAGTACGAAGGGGAGCCGTGCATGTGGGCTCTCGACCAGGGCGGCTGCCCGGCGGAGCGCGCCCGCCGCGGCGACCGCCTGCTCGATCTGGCTCGTCCGGGAATCTTGCCGCCGCACCGCGATCAGCGGGAGGCCCGGTAGCGCGGACAGCGGCAGCGGATCGTCCGGCGGCAGTTCCGTACCGGGTGGCATGACGACGCAGTACTCCTGCACGCCCACGGGCTCCACCGTGAGCCCGGCGGCGTCGCCGGACAGCGGCAGGTAGCAGGCCACCAGCTCATAATCGCCTTGCTTGATCAACGCCAAGCCGGCCTCGGCGGACTCGACACTCCCGATCCGGACGGACACGCTCGGATGAGCGTGGCGGAACGCACTCACCATCCGCGCGACCGGGTCGACCGCCAGTGAAGGCATTACCGCGATGTCCAAGCGACCGCGGAGCTGCCCGGCCGCGTCGACCAAGGCACCCTCGGCCGCCGCGACATCCCGCAGGATCCGCCGGGCCGGTCCCACCAGCGCACGTCCCGCCGAGCTGAGCACCATGCCGCGCCCAAGGCGATGAAACAGCTCGACTCCCAGGTCACGTTCCAGTTCCCGGACCGCCTGGGACACCGTCGGCTGAGCCACTCCCAGCGCGCCGGCGGCAATACCGAGACCCTGGTTATCGACGACCGCGAGGAAGTAGCGAATCTGGTGGAGCTCCACGGGCTCACCCTAGGTCCGGTCGAGCTGTGCCATAGGAACAGCCTATCGGTCCGTTCACGACTTCGCCCTTGTTCCGGTCCACCGGGGCTGGTGCACTGGGGCATGTCGCGCGGGCGCGCTGCCCAGCGTCGTCGGCTCCCGAGCTTGCCCGGTGCGGGGCGGAGCGGACGTCCCGAGGAGCCGATGGGACACGTTCCGCTGACGTCCTGCGCCAACACCCCGATCCCGTCCTTGGATGGGGCCTAAACCTGATGGGAGGCAATGCATGACGCAGATGGCACAGATGTACGAGACGCTGCTCTACGACGTCACCGATCACATCGCCACCATCACGCTGAACCGTCCGGAGAAGCTCAACTCCTTCACCATGGGCATGCGGGACGACCTGATCGCGGCGTTCGACCGGACCGACGCCGACGACGACGTGCGTGCGGTGATCGTCACCGGGGCCGGCCGGGCGTTCTGCGCCGGCGCGGACCTCTCCGGCGGCGGGTTCGCGACCGCCAAACGCGGTGGCGATGAGCAGTTTCCGCCGTTACCCCCCGACTCGGGCGGCATGGTCACGCTGCGGGTCTTCGCCTCGCGCAAGCCCGTCATCGCTGCCATCAACGGTGCCGGGGTCGGCATCGGCGCCACCATGCCGCTGGCCATGGATATCCGGCTGGTGTCGGAGAAAGCCAAGATCGGTTTCCTGTTCGCCCGGCGCGGCATCGTCCCGGACGGCGCGTCCAGCTGGTTCCTGCCGCGCGTGGTGGGCATCGGCAAGGCGACCGAATGGGCGCTGACGGGCCGCATGATCCAGCCGCGAGAGATGCTGAGGGCCGGTCTCGTCAGCGCCGTGCACGCGCCGGAGGATCTGCTTCCCGCGGCGCGAGCCGTGGCCAAGGAGATCGCCGAGAACGTCTCGCCGGTCTCTGCTGCGCTGACGAGGCAGCTGCTGTGGCGAATGCTCGGCGCGGAACACCCGATGACCGCGCATGTCGCCGAGTCGCGCGCGCTGTTCGAGCGCGCCCGGGGCGCGGACGCGGCCGAAGGCGTGGCGTCCTTCCTGGAGAAGCGTCCGCCCGAGTTCCCGCTCAGCGTGTCGCGGCATACGCCGGACATCTTCGACCGGATTCCCTACCCGCAGTTCCCCGACGAGCGGGTCTCGCAGCGCTACCTCCCGACGAAACAGGCCGAGAAGTGACTAGATGAATGAGTCCAAGGGTTCGCCTGCGGACATGGGGCGAGGGCGTCCAATGTCAGTGTGTGAAGACAGACCTAGACACCCTCGCAACGGCACTCTATGCCCGGATCGACGACGAGTTGAAG
>NZ_WBMS02000030.1 GCF_008923205.2 Actinomadura physcomitrii
GGCTGTCGAGGGTGTCCAGGACGGACTGGTAGCTCTTGAGCGCGCTGGTGAAGTTGGCCTGGGCGTTCTGCATGCCGCCGAAGTCGACGTAGGTGTAGTCGGTGCTCATGGTGCTCTCCCGATGTGGTGGGGGTCGTCAGCCGTTGACCAGGCCTTTGAGGGTGTTGACGCGGGCGGTCTTGTTCTGCTCGGCGGTCTGGTACTTGGCCCGGGTGTGCACGAGCTTCTCGTGGATGAGGTCCAGGTCTTTGAGGACCTTGGCGAACTCGGTCTCGAACAGGTTGTAGACCTGGGTGAACGCGGCGGAGGACTCGCCCTTCCAGGCGCTCTGCAGTTCGGCGTGGTGGGTGTTGAGCTGGTTCTTGATCTGGCCGATCTGGCCGTGGGCGTCCTGGACGTTGCCGGCCGCCTGCTGCATGTGCTGCCGGTTCACCGATGACCGGTTGCTCATCGCCGTTCTCCTTCGACTCGACTGCCGGAAAGCGTCACGAGGTGACGCTGGTGCGTACCGGCCGAAGTCCCCATAAGCCCGATACGACGACACACCCCGTGACAGCGAGCAAGATGAAGCGTAGAGACCGGTGAATCCGGCTGTCCATCAGGTATGTCACCTGTGGATAACTATCGTCGGCGGGACATCTGGGACTGAGCAGGCGAAGTGGTCAAGTCCCTGTTCGGTTCCATCCCGTTTTGGCCGAAACCGGTCGTTGAGTGAAGGTGAGGAGGTAGAAGCGGAGCCGTTCTGCTGCCGAAGCCGCCGTTGTGTCGCGCACAGTCGCTGCGCGACGCCGCGGACCTTCACCGAAGCGGCGTGGACCCTTGTGCCCTGACCGTCCCGGATGCTCCAGCCGGCTCGGCGTAGGGAGCGAGCCGCCGGACGAGCATTTCCGGCGACGCGGCTTCGATCAGGTGGCCCGGACGGCCGGGTACGTACGCCCACCATGATCCGGTGGACAGGCCGTACCAGACCTGGAGGCCCGTGATCCAGCGCCTCATCTTTGCGGGCCGGGTTCACCACGCCAGGTCCGTGCGGTCCGGCTGCAGGACGAGCGCCGTCCGGAGTTCCGCCTCGGAGTCGGCGATGACCGTCATCGGCAGACCGGCCTGGGGTTCCCGCCGGACCGCGCCCCAGTAGGTGCCCTGCCGTGATATCCACACCAGCCACCCTGGGAAGTCCCGCTCGACCCCCGCCGTCCTCGCGTCCTTCATGGCCACCTGCCCCTTCCGCAGCCGATCCGGTCGGCCGTCGCTCGAAACACGGGACAGATTGCTGTTGGATGATTACTCTCGGCTACGAAGTCGTGTCAACTGAACGTCCACCCCGCACCGTCCCCCCGTCCATCGAGTGCCGGAGACCTTCGATATGGCCAAGGACGAGCAAGACCCCGACCCGGACGCCCTGCGCGTCCACTTCGGCCTGGAACTGCGCCGCCTGCGCAACCGTGCGGGCCTGTCCATGAACCAACTCGCGCAGGCCCTCGGCTGCACGCCGCAGTGGATCTGCCAACTCGAACACGCCGAGAAGCCCCCGTCCGAGCAGACCGCCCTCGACCTCGACACTTACTTCAAGACGGACGGCTACGACGAGAACGACGGCTCGTTCCACCGCCTCCACACCGCCATCCGCCGCGTCGGCCAACGCCGTGCCCTGCGCCCGAGTTTCGAAAACTATTGTCTGCGGGAGCCGAAGGCCATCGGTGTTCGATGCCTTGCCGCTCAACTCGTCCCCGGCCTACTCCAAACTGAGGACTACGCTCGCGGCATCATGGATCGGAGCCAGACGGCGGAGAACCTGGACGCGTGCGTTGCCGTCCGGCTGGAGCGGCAGACGATGTTCCACCGGGCCAAGCCGCCCGAGGCCTCGTTCGTCCTCGATGAGTCCGCGCTCCGCCGGCCGGTCGGCGGCGCGAAGGCCATGGCCGACCAGATCGACCATCTCATCGATATGGCCCGGTTGCCCAACGTCCAGATATTGATCATGCCCTTCGAGAGGCTTACGCTCGCCGCACTGGCGGGTGGCTTCATCCTGCTGAGCTTCGCGAAGGAACCTGACCTCGTGTACGCCGAGTCGGGGTCCCTCAGCTTCATGACCGAGCGTAAGGACGTGACCTTCAGAATGGGGGTACATTTCCTCACGACGGCGGGCGAAGCCCTCAACCAGGGTGAGTCCATCGCATTTATGAGCCGAGTACGCGAGGAGTACCTGTGAAGCAAGGGTTTCAATCGGCGGTGCTGTGGCGCAAAAGCACCTACAGCGACGGTCACGGCGGCGAGTGCGTTGAAGTTGCCGCAATCAAGAAAGGTTTGTTGGTCCGGGACTCCAAGAACCCAAATGGTCCAGTTCTGGGACTTAACCCGGCGGCTGCCCGCGATTTCATAAATTATGTCCGGGCCGGGTGTCGCTGATGCGAGCGGAAGGGCTCGCGCTGCGGTGGCGTAAGAGCAGTCGCAGCGACGGAACAGGCGGCGAATGTGTTGAGCTGGCAGTGACGTCGGACGCCCTTCTCGTCCGGGATTCCAAGGATCCGGAGGGTCCTCAACTCACCTTCACCCGGGCGGCCGCACGCGCGCTGATCGTCCAGTTGCGGGAAGAATCTCGGTGAGCCACCCTTCCGTCGGCGGAGGCGAAAGAACAACTGGGTGGCGAGTGTGTCGAGATCGCCGCAACGCCAGGCGAGGTCTCCGCCCGTAACTCCAAGGTCGCGGCCGGGCCGGTTCTGACCTCGCCCAGTTGGGCACTCCTTGCCCGACGCTCTGCGAGTGACGCGCGGCACTGACTGTCCGGACGTGGCGACTCCGTGGTGCCGAGTCGCCACGTCCGCCGTCATCGCCGGAGCTGTAGCATATTTGCGCTTTTGACTTGACTGGCTGCAACGGCTTTGGCTGCCGTGATATCGCTAAGCGTGCAAGCTGGCTTCTTTTGCTTTTCGATATCATCCGGTCGTGAAATCTGCGTTGATAGTAGTCGTCGTGGATTGACGAGTAGACGCTTATCGCAAAGCACTATCTGGCATTTGAGGCCGCCGACGCTTTCGGCTGGTCGGTCGGCGCGCTGGGGGACGGTCGGTAGGGGCCGTTTTCGTCAGTGGACTATCACGTGGTCGGTGGGGGCGTTCTTGTCGGTGGTCCAGCCGTCGTGGCCGGCGTCGGACTGCCAGTGGCGGCCCGCGTAGCGGACCTCCTTCAGGCCGTAGACCTGGGCGTGCGTGACGGCCCAGGCGGCGACCGCCCAGCCGGCGCGGGCGTTGGTGACCTTGACGCCGTTCCAGGAGTCCGGACGGGACGGGGCGCCCGCGGTGAGCGGGCCCGGGCCGTCCACCCGGAGGCGGGGCCCGAAGGCGCGGCGCATCTCGCGGATCGCGTCCGGGCGGCGGGACTTGGTCTGCTTGTCCGGCGGGTACCAGCAGCGGGCGCCGGAGGGCTGGCGGCCGGTGAAGACCTGGGCGAGGAGCTTGCCGTCGGATTCGTGCTGGGCGTAGGCGCGGCCGTCGGCGGAGTGCTGGACGCGCTGGGCGGCGTCATGCACGTCGCGGTCGAGGTAGTCCTTGACCTTGACCAGGGCGTCGAAGAACTTGCTCGTGGACTGGACGGGGTCGCGCAGCTTGGCGGGGCTGCCCCAGCCCTGCGAGGGGCGCTGCTGGAACATGCCGACGGAGTCGCGGTCGCCGCTCGGCAGGTTGCGGATGTGCGACTCCTGGATCGCCGTCGCGTACGCGATCACCGCGGCGCGTTCGGGGAGCTGCTTGCGGTACGCGACCGCCGAGATCGTCGAGGCGTTGGCGGCCTGGTCGAGGTCCAGCGGCATCTTGGACGTCCCCACGGCGACCTCGCAGCCCGACCCGTGCAGGTAGGGGCGCGCCCGGTCGAACGCGATGTAGCCGCCCACCCCCAGCACGAGGACGAGGGCCGCCACGACGAACGGCCAGCGCCGGCGGCCTCCACCGCCGCCCGAACCTTGTTCGGGGCGCGTCCTCAACCTCGACCAAACAGCCACGCGAAGAAGGTACCGGGAACCGGCCGCCAGTAAGCTCAAGGGCCATGACGGAAACGTTCACCAGCCCGATTTCCCAGGTCATCGACGAGCTGTGGGAGCGGCGCGCCGGGCTCGGGCCGGACGACGCCGACGCGCGCGCGGCGATCGTCGCCGCGGTCGACCGGCTCGACGCTGGGGAGGCGCGGGTCGCCCGGATCGATCCGGCCACCGACGAGGTGGTCGTGGACGAGCGCGCGAAGCGGGCGATCCTGCTGAGCTTCAAGGTGCTCGGAATGGTGCGTTCGCAGGTCGGCGACTTCCAGTACCACGACCGGATCCCGCTGAAGACCCGGCTCGACGGTGTGCGGGTGGTGCCGGGCGCGATCGCCCGGTGGGGCGCCCACCTGGCCCCGGGCGTGGTGCTGATGCCGTCGTTCACCAACGTCGGCGCCTACGTCGACTCCGGGACGATGGTCGACACGTGGGCGACCGTCGGGTCGTGCGCGCAGATCGGGAAGAACGTCCACCTTTCGGGCGGGGTCGGGATCGGGGGCGTGCTGGAGCCGCCGAACGCCAAGCCCGTCGTGGTGGAGGACGGGGCGATGATCGGCAGCCGGTCGATGATCGTGGAGGGCGCGCGGGTCGGGAAGGGCGCCGTGGTCGGCTCCGGGACGAACCTGTCGGCGTCCATGCCGGTCATCGACGTCGAGACGGGCGAGGAGGTCGGCCGGGGCCGCATCCCGGACTGGTGCGTCGCGGTCGGCGGCACCCGCTACAAGGAGTTCAAGGGCGGGACGTTCGGCCTCCCGGCGGTGCTGATCCTCAAGCGCCTCGACCCGGGTCAGCGGCATGACAAGGCGTCGCTGAACGACATCCTGCGCGAGCACGGCATCAACACCTGACGCGGTGGTGCGTGCGGGGCCTCCTGCGGCAACAGGAGGCCCCGTGTCGATCGTCCCCGCCCGAGCCATCAGACGGATGCATCGATCGGGCCGTCCGGCCGGGTTTCCCCAGTGGGGCCCCGGCGTGGTGGACGACATCCCCACAGTAAGTCCGTGCGGGCGTTGTCCGGCAAGCCCTTCCGGCGCGCAAACCGGCCGGTCTCGCGTGGGCTTTCTCGACATGCCGTCTGACCTGCGGTTTTGTTTGTTCCCGATATTTTGTTCACCCGGTGCAAGTACATCTGCTCGTTAGCTCCCGCGAAACTCCGAACAACTAGGGCTTGACTCAGGGGCCGGGGCTCGGGTATCGGCCGCCCGGCAGACTCCGAACAACGCATTTCCCCCGAATGCTTCCGAGCGGGCAGCGCCGTCCGCCACGATGAATCTTGAGACGGAGAACCGGACGGAGCCTCCGCGGCGGCAACCGCGGCCGGCCCGGCCCGTCGAGATCCACGACCCGCCCGAGCCATCGAAAGAGGTCCATCGGTGAACCCTCCCGACCAGAGCGCCTGCCAGGGCGCGCACCGGCGGCACGAACCCATCCGGATCCTGCTGCTCGTAGTGATCGTCGTCCTCGTCCTCAAGGGGGTCGATCCGTACGGGGCGGTCTTCGTCGCGGCCTACGCCGGTTCGGTGCTGACCGAGCTGGCCGTCCGCCGGCGGAGCCGTTCGCGGCACGCGCACCTGTCCGCCCGCGCCGCCGGTGAGCTCTGACCCGCAGACGCCACCGGCGGCGCCCTCATGAGGGTGCGTCCATGCCGAGACCTGAAAGTCCCCTCGACCCGGCCGAGAACCCGGTCGCGGCGTTCGCCGTCAGGCTGCGCCGCCTGCGCGCCGAAGCGGGATCGCCGAGCTACCGCGCCATGGCCGCCCGTTCGTACTACGGCTACACCACGCTGGCCGAGGCCGCTTCCGGGCGCCGCTTCCCCAGCTGGGAGCTCACCCGGGCCTACGTCCAGGCGTGCGGCGGCGACCTGACCGCCTGGGAGCTGCTGTGGTGCGAGGCCGCCGAAGCCGTCGGCCTTTCGCGCGGTTCGCGGCACGGCAAGGGTGGGGAGCGGTCACCGCCGCGGCCGTCGGCGGAGCCGGAGCGCGCTCCCGCTTCCGAGATGGTGGACCCGGCCAGTGCCGGGACGCTGCCCGAACTGATGGGGATGCTCGACGAGCTCCGCAGCGGGGCCAGGCTGAGCGTGCGCCGGCTCGTCGAGCGTTCCCGCGACGAGCCGGTCCGTGATCCGGCCTTCGCGCCGGCGCGGACGGCCGATCGCGCCCCGGCCCGGATGGGCGGCGGGCCGGAGGTGGGTGATCAGCCCAGCGGACTGATCGCCTACCCGCGGCGCGGCGGTCCCACGGTCCTGCGCATCCTGCTCGGCGCCCAGCTGCGCCGGCTGCGGGAGGCGCGCGGCGTCTCCACCGAGGAGGCGGGCTACGAGATCCGCGGCTCGCACTCCAAGATCAGCCGGATGGAGCTGGGGCGCGTCGGGTTCAAGGAACGCGACGTCTCCGACCTGCTCACCCTCTATGGAGTGAACGACCCCGCCGAGCGGGCGCCGCTGCTGGAGCTGGCCAAGGAGGCGAACACGCCGGGCTGGTGGCACCGGTACGCCGACGTCCTGCCGAGCTGGTTCGAGGTCTACCTCGGGCTGGAGGAGGCCGCGTCGCTGCTGCGCACCTACGAGGTGCAGTTCGTGCCGGGCCTGCTGCAGACCGAGGACTACGCGGAGGCGGTGGTGCGCCTCGGCCACCCCGACGCCTCCGACGAGGAGGTCGAGCGGCGCGTCCAGCTCCGCACGACCCGTCAGCGGCGATTCGCCTCGCCCGGCGCCCCGACGCTGTGGGCCGTGCTGGACGAGGCGGTCGTGCGCCGCCCGGTGGGCGACTACAAGGTCATGCGCCGGCAGATCGAGCACCTCATCGCGATGTCGGAGCTGCCGAACGTCACGCTGCAGATCGTGCCGTTCGGAGCGGGCGGGCACGCGGCGGCCGGCGCCCCGTTCACCATCCTGCGGTTCGCCGAGCCCGGCCTGTCCGACATCGTCTACCTTGAGCAGCTGACCAGTGCGCTGTACCTGGACAAGCCGACCGACGTCGACACCTACATGCGCGCGATGAACGAGCTCACGATCAAAGCCCTGCGCCCCGAGGCGACGCGGTGGGCGCTGGCGGAGCTGCTGCGGCAGGTCTGACCGGCCGCCGTCCGCCGATGCCCCGCTGCCGGCGTCCGCTACCCGATCGGGGTCTCAGTGATCTTGAGGGGGCGGTCGGTGAGGACGGCGACGGACGCGGCGTAGCCGGGGCCCGGGGTGAGGTCGGCGAGTCGGACGGGGGAGACGGCCTTGTCGTCGTCCCAGGACAGCACCGCGGCCGGCTCGTCCGGCCCGGAGACGTGGATGGCCGTCATTGAGGCGGCCAGGCCGTGGCCGGTGGCCTTCAGCAGCGCCTCCTTGCGGCACCAGTAGGAGTGGAAGGCACGTTTGCGGCGGTCCGGGGGCAGCGCCGCCAGGACGTCCCGTTCCGGTGCGCTCAGGACCATCTCGCCGAGCCGGTCGACGTCCCGGTCGCTCTCCCGCTCCACGTCCACGCCGACCTCCGGGCCGTCGGACAGGACGAGGACGACGCGGTCCCCCGAATGCGACAGCGAGAAGTCCAGGCCGGAGCCGCGGAGGCGGGGCTTGCCGTGCGCGCCGCCGCAGTGCGGGCAGTCGGTGGTGAACCGGATGCCGCCCGGCGCGAGGCCGGTCGCCTCCGACAGGACGGTCCGGGCCAGGAACCGTCCGGTGACGAACCTGGCCTTGTCCTCGGCGCGCATGAACCGCTCGTAGCGGTCGCGCTCACCGGCGTCCAGAAGGTCGCGCATGTGTGGTTCGTCCGCAGGGACCGCCCAGTGGACGGCGCACTCGAGCACAGGCATCTCCACGTCCGCGATCATAAGCCGCGTACGCTTGCTGTCCATGCGGCTTGATCTGTTCTCGGACGTGGCGGACCTGACGGCGGCGATCGTCGACATCGAGTCGGTGAGCGGTGCGGAGGGCCCCCTCGCGGACGCCGTCGAGGAGGCGCTGCGCGCGCTTCCGCACCTCGCGGTGGAACGCGACGGGAACAACGTGATCGCCCGCACGGACCTCGGCCGCGCCGAGCGGGTCGTCCTCGCCGGGCACCTCGACACCGTCCCGCTGAACGGCAACCTGCCGTCCCGCATGGAGGGCGACCGGCTCTACGGCTGCGGGACGACCGACATGAAGAGCGGCGTCGCCGTCGCGCTGCGCCTGGCCGCGACCGTGGCCGAGCCCACCCGCGACGTCACCTTCGTGTTCTACGAATGCGAGGAGATCGAGGCGGAGCGCAACGGGCTGCGGCGGCTCGCGGCGACCCGTCCCGAGCTGCTCGCCGGCGACTTCGCCGTGCTGATGGAGCCGACGGGCGCGCACATCGAGGGCGGATGCCAGGGCACCATGCGCATCGAGGTCACGGCGAAGGGCGAGAGGGCGCACAGCGCGCGCGCCTGGATGGGGTCCAACGCCATCCACACGGCCGGGCGGATCCTCGACGTCCTGCGCTCCTACGAGCCCACCCGTCCCGTGGTGGACGGACTGGAGTACCACGAGGGCCTCAACGCGGTGTTCATCCAGGGAGGCGTCGCCGGAAACGTCATCCCGGACGAATGCGTCGTCACCGTCAACTACCGGTTCGCGCCCGACAAGTCCCTCGCCGAGGCGGAGGCGTACCTGCGCGAGGTGTTCGACGGCTTCGACGTGAAGGTGACCGACGCCGCGTCCGCCGCCCGGCCCGGCCTCACCCACCCGGCCGCCGCCGCGTTCGTGTCGTCCGTCGCGTCCGGCGGCACCGAGGTCCGCGCCAAGCTCGGCTGGACGGACGTGGCGCGCTTCGCCGAACTCGGCGTCCCCGCCGTCAACTACGGCCCCGGCGAGCCGACCCTCGCCCACACCAGGGACGAGTACGTGGAAATGCCGCTCATCGCGGCCTGCGAGCAGCGCCTTCGCACCTGGCTGACCATTCCGGATGCCTGACGCCGGCGCGGCGGCATTCGCCCGCGCCCTCGACAAGAGGTGATCATTGCCGCACGATTGAGGCGCGGAGGCGTCCGGCGGTCCAGCGGAGTGTCGATGAAATCAGAGGGCACCGGGCCACTGCGGCCCGGCGATCCGGAGAACGTCGGCGGGTACGCGCTGGCGGGCCTGCTCGGCGAGGGCGGAATGGGGCAGGTCTTCCTCGGCCGGACCAGGGCGGGACGGCTCGTCGCCGTCAAGCTCATCCGCCCGGAATATGCCAGGCAGGAGACGTTCCGGGAGCGTTTCGCGCGGGAGGTCGAGGCGGCGCGGAAGGTCGGCGGATTCCACACGGCCCTGGTCGTGGACGCCGATCCGCTCGCGCCCCGGCCGTGGATGGCGACGGCCTACATCCCCGGCCCATCCCTCCAGACGCACGTCGACGAGCACGGCGGGATGGACGCCGCGGACGTCAGGCGGATCGGCGCCCAGCTGGTCGAGGGCCTTTCCGCCATTCATGCGTGCGGCCTGGTCCACCGCGACCTCAAGCCGAGCAACGTCATTCTCGGTGAGGACGGCGCCCGCATCATCGATTTCGGCATCGCCCGCGCCGTGGACGCCCGCACCCTGACGGCGGCCGGGTCGATGATCGGCAGTTACGCGTACATGTCGCCGGAACAGGTCCAGGGGGCGGAGGTCACCCCGGCCGGTGACGTGTTCAGCCTCGGCTCCGTCCTGGCCTTCATGGCCGGCGGAAAGGCGCCTTTCCGTGCGGAGAGCGTGCCCGGAATGGTCAACGGAATCGTCAACGGCGATCCCGACCTCACGGCCGTGCCCGATTCCTTGAAGAGCCGGTGCTGCGCAGGAGAGCGCTGCTCGCCGCCGGGGCGGCCGGAGTCCTCGCGGCGGTGCTCGTGCCCGTGGAGCTGCTGGGGGGCGAGCACGGGCATCCCAAGGGGAAGGCCACCGCGAAGCCCTCGGCCATGACGAGCCCGCGCCCGGCCACGATCCGGCGGACGCTCGTCGCGAAGGCCACGGGACATGTGGGCGCCGGCCTCACCGCCGCCGTCCTCAGCCCCGACGGGCGGCGCGTCGGCGTGTCCGACTTCGGCACCGTCCAGCTCTTGAACGCCGGGGACATGAGCGTCAGGAGCAGCTCCGTCCTGGGGTACGGACTGGACGGGGTCGTTTACGGCCGGGACGGGAAGACGCTGCTCAAGTACGGCTTCGGCGGCCATCCCGAGAGAATCCTGCTGTGGCTCCTCGACGCGAACGGCCGCACGGTCAGATCGGTCGACGCACCCGGCTCGGCCTTCGAGCTCGGCTCCGCGGCCGTCAGCCCGGACGGCACCACGATGGCCTACACCTCCAAGAATCCGGACGGCCTGTCACTGCTCGGCTTCCCCGCGCTCCGGATCCGCAAGAGCGTGCCGAACCCTTCCGGGAACGGGACGGCCGCCGTCTTCAGTCCGGACGGCAGGACACTGGCGGTGGGAGGGGTGCCCCGTTGCTGGCCGACCTACCCGGAGGACGGCGGCCCGGTGTGCCTGGTGGACGCATCGACGCTCACCACCATCGCCACCGCGAGGATTCCCGGCCTCCTGACCTACTCGCTCGCCTTCAGCAGGGACGGCCGGACGCTGGCGGCCGTGGGCGGAGGGCAGGCCGGGGCGTTCATCGTGCTCATGGACGCCGCCACCCTGCGGACGATCGCACGCGTCAAGGCGCCCGGCGGTCTCGGTTCGACCGGGGCGGCCGTCGCCGGGTTCACCCCGGACGGGGAACTCCTCGCGGGCTGCACCGTCAACGGCAGGGTGCGGGCATGGCTGGTCCAGACCTCGACGCTGGCGACCGTCGCGACGGCCACCTTCGGGCCGTCCGCCGACGACGTGGAACCCTACCTGGACCTGTCGGCCGACGGCCGCAGGCTGCTCGCCGGCTACTCGGCGGAGGAGAGCAAGTCAGCCGTCGTCCGGATCTTCGAGATCGCGGACGGCTGATGGCCGGTAGCGGCACTGTCACCGTCCGGCCGCCGGACCGAACCGAAATCGGCGCCTTCCGGTCGGCGGGCCGCATTACCGTGGCCCCATGACACGCGAAGACAATCCCCGGACGCGCCGGCAGGGGCCGGCCATGCTGCGCGGACGCGCCGTTCCGCAGACCACCACCGACCAGCGGCTGCTGGACAGCCGAGGCCCCGCCGACTGGGTGCACGCCGACCCGTGGCGGGTGCTGCGGATCCAGGCGGAGTTCGTCGAGGGCTTCGGGCTGCTGGCCGAGCTGCCGAAGGCGGTCAGCGTCTTCGGCAGCGCCCGCACCAAGCCCGGCTCCGAGGAGTACGAGACGGCGGTGGACATCGGCGCCCGGCTGCACGAGGCCGGCTACGCGGTGATCACCGGCGGCGGCCCGGGGATCATGGAGGCGGCCAACAAGGGCTGCGACGAGAACGGCGGCCTGTCGGTCGGCCTCGGCATCGAGCTGCCGTTCGAGCAGAGGCTGAACGACCACCTCGACATCGGGCTGGAGTTCCGCTACTTCTTCGTCCGCAAGACGATGTTCGTCAAGTACTCGCAGGCGTTCGTGGTGCTGCCCGGCGGCTTCGGGACGCTGGACGAGCTGTTCGAGGCGATCACCCTCGTCCAGACCAAGAAGATCACCCGGTTCCCGATCGTGCTGGTCGGCACCGAGTTCTGGGGCGGGCTGATCGAGTGGGTCCGCACGACGATGCTGCCGTCCGGCAAGATCTCCCCCGAGGACATGGACCTGATCCACCTCACCGACGACCCGGACGAGGTCGTCAAGATCGTCGTGGACGCGCACATCGAGGCCGAGCGGCGCCTGCAGGAGCAGGCCGCCGTCCAGGCCGCCGGCGAGACGGGCATCGACGGCACCTGACGCACCCGCGCGTCGCGGTTCCCCTCCGCGGCACGGCGGGGAACCGGCCGCGGGCGTCAGGCGCCGAAGTAGTGGCCCTCGTCGAGGTCCGCGATGAGGCCCTGCTCGGCGGGGTGCCAGTCCAGCCGCTTGCGGGTGAGGTCGCTCGAGGCGGGGACGTCCATCGCGAAGATGCCGCCGACGAAGCCGAAGTGCCCGACGGCGTCCTGCGGCGGCAGTGACGTGACCGGCAGCCCCAGCCCGCGGCCGATGGCCCCGGCGATTGACATCGCCGACGAGCCCCTGCCGCGGGTCGTCGGCGCGGACCCGGCCTGGAGCGCCTTCTGGCGGCTCGAGCCGCGGCCCGGCGGCCGCCCGGCGCCGGACGGCCCCGTCATGCGGGACCTCGAGGACAGGTTCGAGTTCGTCGCCGCCGGTCAGACCGTCGCGATCACCGCCGGGGTCGGCGGCCACCGGCTGCGCCCCGACCTCGTCATGATCCCCCTGGAGGGGGTCGACCCGAGCCATGTCGTGCTCGCGATCCGCGCCGGCGAGCGGTCGGGCCTGCTCGCCGCCTTCCGCAAGTGCGCCGAGGCCCGCCTGACCGGCCCACCCGCCGCGGGCCGCTAGACGAACACCATGCCGCCGTTGACGGTGAGGGTCTGGCCGGTGATGAACGCGGCACGGTCGGAGGCGAGGAACGCGACGGCCTCGCCGATGTCGGCCGGCGCGCCGAAGTGGCCGAGCGGGACGCTCGCGGCGTAGGCGTCGCGGGCGTCCGGGCCGATGGAGTCGTGCCGGTCGGTCGGGATCCAGCCCGGCGCGACGGTGTTGACGGTGATCCCGTGCGGGCCGAGCTCGCGCGCCCAGCTGCGGGTGAGGCCGAGCTGCGCGGACTTGGCGGCGACGTAGGCGCTGGAGCGCGCCGGGCCCAGCGCGACGACGTCGGACCCGATCTGCACGATGCGCCCGAACCCGCGCTCCCGCATGCCCGGCACGGCCTTGCGGACGAGCAGCAGCGGGCTCTTGACGAAGAATTCGAGTTGATCGAGGACATCGCGCCAGCGCAGTTCCTCGACGGGCAGGTCCGGCTGCGGCCCGGTGGCGTTCAGCACCAGAATGTCGAGACTTCCGAACACGGCCACGACGCGGTCGTACAATTCTTCCACCGCGGCCTCGTCGGTGATGTCGGCACGGAACAGTTCGGCACGGCCACCGGCCTCGGTTATTCGCGCGCGCAGCGCCGCGGCGGCGGCTTCATCGCGCCGGTAATTGATCGCGACGCGCGCGCCGTCGCGGGCCAGCGCGGCCGAGATCGCGCCGCCGAGTCCGCGTGACGCGCCGGTCACCAGGGCCGTCCGCCGGCCGGATGCGCCGGTCACCGGGCAGCCTCCCGCATCCGTCCCGCCACCTCGCCACCGTCCGCAAGTTGTCGTGATCATGGCTCTCACCGGCGCTGACGCGGCCCGGGCGGCCGCGCGCCCGCACCGGTGCGCGCCGCGGCGGGCGCCGGTGCGCACCGCCGTCGCCGTTACCGTACCCGCGCCCGGTGCGGGCATGCCGTGCGCCGCTCGCCCGGCCTTTTCCCTCTTGCTCCGATCCCGCGCGACATCGGGTGATATTTCCCTTGGACCGTCGAATGCAATATCAAGGCTTTACCTAACGCACTGTTTTGGCGGCGACCGCCGTCGGTGGGTTACCATCTTCTTCCCTGACGTCGATACCGCTCGGGATCTGAGCTCAATTAACATCGGAGCACGGGCCGCACCGATGAGCTTTCTCGGTAGGCCGCGCCCCGTCATACCTTCAAACGAGATTTACCTTCGCCGGTCGATGCCGCCGTGTTCCGCGGGTCGCCGGGCTCCGGCGACGCATTGGCGCGGACCGTCCGCGGTCCCGCATGGGGGGGCCGCGCGCCGGTCAGACCAATGACGAGCACAGAGCAATGTCGATCACGGACCAAGGGAGAAGTGCCATGACGTACGTGGTGCCTTACAGCGGCATCTCGAACCGGCTGGGCGAGGAGGAGATCAAGGCCGTCGGCGAGGCGCTGCGGCAGGACACGCTGGCGATGGGCCCGCGCGGCAAGGAGTTCGAGCGGCTGCTCGCCGAGCGGCTCGGCTCGCCGCACGCCCAGGCGACCAGCTCGTGCACGACCGCGCTGTTCCTCGCGGCGCAGGTGCTCGAGCTCCAGCCCGGCGACGAGGTGATCACCACCCCACAGACGTTCTGGGTGACGACCTGGCCGCTGCAGGCGCGCGGCGTCGTCGTCAAGTTCGCCGACATCGACCCCGACACGCTCAACATCGACCCGACGACGATCGAGCCGCTCGTCACCGAGAAGACCAGATCGATCTGGGTCGTGCACTTCGGCGGCCAGGCCGTCGACATGGACCCGGTGATGGAGATCGCGCAGCGGCACGGACTCACCGTCGTCGAGGACTGCGCGCACGCCGCCGGCGCCACCTACAAGGGGCGCGCCCTCGGCACCATCGGCGACATCGGCTGCTTCAGCTTCCACTCGCTGAAGAACATGACCACCGGCGAGGGCGGCGCGTTCGTCACCCGCCACGACCGCTACGCCGAGATGGCGCGCGCGCTCGGCACCATCCACAACTACGGCGAGATGGTCGAGCGCGGCGACCAGCGCATCGGCCCGCACGCGCAGCCCGCGTACTACAAGGACGCGCACGTGCTCAGGTCGTACACCCACGACTACGCCGGCGGCCGCTACCTCGTCGGCAACAACTTCCGGATGAGCGAGCTGTCCGCCGCGCTCGGCATCGTCCAGCTCGGCAAGATCGACCGGCTGAACGGGCGCCGGCGGGAGATCGCGCACCGGCTCGACGACGGGCTCAACGGGATCCGCGGCATCGGCGTCCAGTCCGAGAAGCCGTTCGCCCACCACGTCTACCACCTCTACACGTGCTTCTACGACCCCGGGGTCGTCGGCGCCCCGAAGGACGACTTCATCCGCCATCTGCAGGAAAAGGAGGGAATCGAGATCGTCATCCGGTACTTCCCGATCCACCTGCTCCCGGAGTTCCGGGCGCTCGGACACCGCTACGGGGAGTGCCCGGTCGCCGAGAAGACCTACTTCGAGCACCAGATCCAGCTGCCCATCTACGACCACCTCACCGACGCGCAGGTGGAGCACATGATCGCCGCGGTGCGCCGCGGCGTCGCCGAACTCGGCGGGGGCCGCTGACCCGGCCCCGCGCGTCCGCAAACCCAACCCCCTCGTGCGCCCGGCAGGGTGCACATGACGTCTGGAGCCTCACCATGGGCAAGACATCGAACGGTTCACGCCCCCAGGGCAAGGTCGTCGCCGTCACCGGCGGTTCCGGCTTCGTCGGGAGCAACCTCGTGGCCCGGCTCGTCGAGGACGGCCACCAGGTCGCGATCGTCGACCTCGCCACGCCCGCGCCGGAGCTGGCCGCCCTCCCGGGCGTCCAGCACCGGCGCGCGGACCTGCGCGACTACGGTGAGACGCTGCTCGCGCTGCGCGACGTCGACACCGTCTACCACCTGGCCGGCAACGCCAGCGGCACGCTGTCGGTCGAGCGGCCGAGGTTCGACTTCCAGATCAACGGCCTCGGCACCTGCAACGTCGGCAACGCCTGCGCCGAGGAGGGCGTCCGGCGGCTGGTGTACATGTCCTCGGCGATCGTCTACGGCACCCCGCAGACGTTCCCGATGACCGAGGAGCACCCGATCGCGCCGTTCCTGCCGTACGGGGCGTCCAAGCTGTCCGGCGAGCTGACGCTGCGCAGCCTGCACGACGCCCTCGGGCTGCAGGTGATGATCGCCCGGTCGTTCGTCGTGTACGGGCCCGGCGAGGACCCGCGCACCGCCGGCGGGGAGGTGTCGCAGTTCCTGCGCTGGCAGCTGAACGAGCTGCCGATCCCCGTCGTCGGCGACATCGACCGCAAGACCCGCGACTTCGTGCACGTCTCGGACGTGTGCTCGGCCCTGATCACCATGGCCGAGAACGGGGTGCCCGGGGAGATCTACAACATGGGCAGCGGACGCGAGGTCTCCATGCGGGGCCTCGCCGACGCCGTCGCGGTCGCCACCGGCAAGCCGTCCCGGCTGAAGCCGGACGAGTCGGAGCTGGCCGACAGCTTCCGGCTGGTGGCCGACATCTCCAAGCTGCGCGGCATCGGGTACGAGCCGAAGATCACGCTCGCGGCGGGGCTGAAGTCGCTCGCCGAGCACCTCGGCCCGTTCCCCGAACTGCCCAGTGTGACGGTCGCGTTCAGCCGCGAGCCGGCCGTCCGGACGTGAGCGCCGCCCCACCGGCGTCCGCGCCGGAGCCGGCCCGCCCGGCATGCGCCCGCCCGGCATGCCTCCGACCGGCGTAGGAACGTTCCAGGACAGTCGCTCCCGATGGCCCGCGCGAGCGTGCCCGGCACCGGCCGGGCCGCCGATCGCGCGGGCCCTCGGTTCGAGCCCGCGCGCCGCCGCGCCCGGCGGCCCCACGGGCGGAGCACCGCATCCACACCCCAGGGGAGTCGAGCATGCCCAGAAGCAGGACACGAGGCGGGCCCCGTGCGGGCACCGACGACGCCGGAGCCGGCCCCCCGGTCCCGCCGCCCGTCGCGCGCGGCCGCGCCGCCCGCGCCGGCGTCGGCGCGATCTTCTTCGCCAACGGAGCCGCCTTCGCCACCTGGGCCTCGCGGGTGCCCGACGTCCGGGACGCGCTGGACCTCACCCCGGGCGGCCTGTCGGTGGCGCTCACCGGGCTGGCCGCCGGGGCCTTAGCCGGGCTGCCGCTGGCCGGGCTGCTCGTCGCCCGGATCGGCAGCCGGCGGATCCTCGCCGGGGCCGGCATCTACCTCGGCGCCCTGCCGCTCGTCGGGCTCGCGCCGCAACTGCTGTGCCTGACCGGCGCGCTCACCTTCTTCGCCATCACCAACAGCTGCGTCGACGTCGCCATGAACACCCAGGGCGCGCTGGCCGAGCGGCTCAGCGCCCGCCCGCTCATGGGCGGCTTCCACGCCAGGTTCAGCCTCGGCGGCGTCGTCGGCGCGGCGGCCGGCGGGGCGGCCGTGCACGCCGGGCTGAGCACCGAGACGCACTTCCTGCTCGCCGCCGTGCTGCTGACCACCCTCTGCATCGTCGCCACCGCGTTCCTACCGCCCGACCCGCCCGGCGCGAACAGACCCGGGCTGGGGCTCGTCCGCCCCGGCCGCGGCGTGTGGACGCCCGGACTCGTCGCCTTCTGCGCCCTGATGGGGGAGGGCACCGTGAACGACTGGGGGTCGATCTACCTGCGCGACGTCGCCGGCGCGCCGACCTGGCTCGCCGCCGCCGGGTTCGCGGTGTTCTCCGCCGGGATGGTGACGGGGCGGCTCGTCGCCGACCGGATCCGCGCCGGCACCGGCTCGCACCGGTACATGTTCGGCTGCGCCGCGCTCGCCGCGTCCGGCGCCGTCATCGCGCTCGCCCTCCCGTTCACCTGGACGAGCCTCGCCGGGTACGCGCTGATCGGTCTCGGGCTCGCCGCCGTCGTCCCGGTCACCTACAGCCATCTGGCGCGGCGGACGCCCGAGGCGCCCGGGCCCGCGATCGCCGCCGCCTCCACCATCGGCTACGTCGGGTTCCTGGCCGGGCCGCCGATCATCGGCGCGCTCAACCACGCCGCCGGGCTGCACGCGGTGATGGCGGTGTTCCTCGTCCTTATGATCATCGTGGTGGCCCTCGCGCCGCGGCTGCGCGACGAGGTCGCCGAGCAGCCGCGTCCGTAGAGTGGACAGCGCCTCGTCCCCCGACCGAAAGGCGTGCGCCATGCCCCTGGCCGTCTGCGTGTTCTGCTCCTCCAGCGCCAAGATCGACCGACGGTACGTCGACCTCGCCGCCGAGGTCGGGGACGAGCTGGCCAGGCGCGGGCACAGCCTGGTCAGCGGCGGCGGCCGGGTGTCCTGCATGGGCGCCGTCGCCCGCGCCGCCCGGGCCGGCGGCGCCCGCACCGTCGGGGTGATCCCCGAGGGGCTGGCCGGCGTCGAGCTGTCCGACGAGGACAGCGACGAGCTCGTCGTCACGCCCGACATGCGCACCCGCAAGGGCGAGATGGACAGGCGCAGCGACGCCTTCCTGGTGCTGCCCGGCGGCATCGGCACCCTGGAGGAGCTGTTCGAGATCTGGACCGCCCGGACGCTCGGCATGCACGACAAGGCCGTGGTGATCCTCGACCCCACCGGCGTGTACGAGCCGCTCCGCGAGCTGATGAAGGGCCTCACCGAGCAGGGGTTCGCCCGCCCGAAGATCTGGGACGCGATCGGCTGGACCGGGTCCGTGCCCGAGGCGTTCGACCTGCTGGAACGCTCCCAGCCGAAGATCGGGTTGAGCTTCGAGGACTACGCCGAGGCCGAGCTGTGACCCCTCGCCCGCGCGTCCCCCGCGGCCGTGCGGGGGGCGCCCCCCGCACGGCGCGCGCCGCGAAGACCAAGATTGTCCTGGGGGTTTGCCGTCCGGCATGTGATCGTTCATCCCCGGTTCAGCACCGGCCGCGACGCTCCTGCGTGATCCCCTCACGTTGAAGGAGACCGCACCATGTCCGTGACCCGTCGCGGTGTCATGAAGGGCGGCGCCGCCGGAGCGCTGTCCATCGCCCTTGCCGGAAGCCTCGACTCCGTCTTCCAGACGTCCGCGGGCGCCGATACCGGTGAGGCCTACGGCTACGGCCCGCTGATCCCCGACCCCAAGGGCGTCCTCGACCTGCCCAAGGGCTTCTCCTACAAGACCCTGTCGACGGAGGGCGACCCGATCTCCGACGGCGTCGTCGTCCCCGGCCACCACGACGGCACGGCCACCTTCCCCGGCAGCAAGCCGGGCCGGACCCGGCTCGTCCGCAACCACGAGCAGAGCAACAACGGCACCCGCGCCGTCGCGCCCGCCGCCCTCACCTACGACCCGGCGGCCAACGGCGGCACCACCACGCTGGAGGTCGACAAGGACGGCGAGCTGCTGTCGCAGTACGTCAGCCTCGCCGGGACGTCCACCAACTGCGCCGGCGGACGCACCCCCTGGGGCACCTGGCTGAGCTGCGAGGAGACCGAGGGCTTCAGCGGCCAGACCAAGAGCCACGGCTGGGTCTTCGAGGTCGACCCGTACGGCAAGCGCACCCAGCCCGTCCCGCTGACGGGCCTCGGCCGGTTCGCGCACGAGGCCGTCGCCGTCGACCCCGACACCCTCACCGCCTACCTCACCGAGGACGCCGCCGGGCCGTTCGGCCTGCTCTACCGGTTCCGGCCGCGCGCGCACCGCGGCGACTACCACGCCTACCTGCAGGGCGGGCGGCTCGAGGCGCTGAACGTCCGGGGCGTCCCGGACCTGTCGATCGTCCAGGAGCCGGGCACCAGGCTGCACTGCCGCTGGGTGGCCGTGCCGGACCCGTCCGCGAAGACCGAGTCGACCCGCAAGCAGTTCGACACCATCACCCGCAGCCAGAAGCTCGAAGGCGCCTGGTGGGGCCACGGCAAGGCCTACTTCGTCTGCTCCTACTCGCACAAGGCCGACGGCGGCGCCGCCGACCACGCCGGGCAGGTCTGGACCTACGACCCGCGCACCAACGAGATCGAGCTGCAGCTGGTGTTCAAGCCGGGCGGGAAGTTCGACGGCCCCGACAACATCACCGTCTCCCCGTACGGCGGCGGCGTGATGCTGGCCGAGGACGGCGACGGCGAGCAGCACCTCGTCGGCACCACCAAGGCCGGCAAGCCGTTCGCGATGGCCCGCAACGCCCTCAACGGCAGCGAGTTCACCGGCGTCACGTTCTCCCCGGACGGCAAGATCCTGTTCGCCAACCGGCAGGAGGGCCCCGGCGTGACCTTCGCGATCACCGGTCCCTGGCACAAGCTGCGCGCCTGACCGCCGCGGCGGCGAGCTAGGCGAGCCCCCGGCGGGCGACCGCGGGGGGACGGGTGCCGCGGATCGAGGCGACCATGTCGAGGACCTGGCGCACCCCGTCCGCCTGCGACGGCGGCACCCGGAACACGCTCGCGCCCAGCCACGCGTAGACGGACGCGGCGGCCATCAGCCCGGGATCGGGCTCCGCCGCGTCCGACTCCAGCGCCACCATGACGGCGCCGGACGGCCCGGCCCGCTCCACCAGCTCGCTCACCCGGGCCGCGGGGGGCGCGGTGCCCGCGTCCACGGTGCCCTCCGGCGCCCGCTCCGGCCCGGTCAGGATCAGGCCTTCGCGCGACCCGGCGCGCTCCTCGTGCAACCCCATGCGTCCAAGCGTGGCACGATCGGGGGTGCGGAGTCGTGTGGAGATCGGAGCGAGATGTTGGTCGTGGTCTTCGTGCTGGCGGGCCTGGCCGTGCTGGGCTCCGTCGTCGTGCTGGCGATGGGCCGGGGCGGCGAGCTGACCGAGACCCATCCCGATCACCCGCCGCTGCCGCTCGGCGACGGCCGGTACATCACGCCCCGGACCGTCGTGTCGCTGCGGCTGCCCCGCGCCTTCTGGGGCTACCAGGGGCCGGTGGCGGACGAGGCGTTCCGCGATCTCGCCCGCGCCCTCGCCGAGCGCGACGCCCGCGTCGCCGACCTGGAGCAGCAGCTCGACGACCTGCGCCGCGGCGCCGCGGTGGCGCCCGAGCCGGAGCGGATCGGCGCGCTGCACGGCCTGCAGGACCCGCATTTCCCCGACCAGGACGCCCCGCCGATCCGGCTGCGCAAGGATTCCGAGCCGCAGGACGCTGAGGACGACTCCGAACCGGGCAAGGACGGGTCATGGGAACTTCCGTGAGCGAGGTCGCCGTCCACGCGGAGGCGTTCTCGGACGCACCGCCGAAACGGCTCTTCGAGGTCCTCACCGACTGGCCGAGGCACGCCGAATGGATGCCGTTCACCCGCGCCGAGGGCGGCCGCGAGATCGGCGCCGAACTGAAGGCCTGGACGGGCGTGGGTCCCGCCGGCTTCCTCGACACCATGGTCATCACCGACTGGCGGGACGGGCGGTTCGTCGCCGTCCGGCACACCGGCCGGGTCGTGCGCGGGGAGGCCTGGTTCGAGGTCCTCCCGTACGGGCAGGGCAGCCGGGTCGTCTGGGCGGAGCGCATCGACCTGCCGCTCGGCGTCCTCGGACGGGCCGGATGGCTGGTCGCGGGCCCCGTGGTGAAGGCGTTCATGGGCCTCGGGCTGCGGCGGCTGGCCGCGCTGGCGGCCGGCCCGTCCTGACCCGGGCCCGTTCTGTCGTGGGCATGAGGTAGAACGGGCCGGTGAGCACCGCGATCCAAGGTGAGGACGGGCTGGCCCGCTGCCCGTGGGGGCTGTCGGCCCCCGAGTACATCGCCTACCACGACGACGAATGGGGCCGTCCCGTCCGCGACGACCAGGGCCTCTACGAACGGCTGTGCCTGGAGGCGTTCCAGTCCGGGCTGTCCTGGCTGACGATCCTGCGCAAGCGGGAGGGGTTCCGCGCCGCGTTCCGCGGCTTCGACCCCGAGAAGGTCGCCGCGTTCGGCCCGGACGACGTCGCGCGGCTGATGGCCGACGCGTCGATCGTCCGCAACCGCGCGAAGATCGACGCGGCGATCGCGAACGCGCGCGCCGCGCTCGACCTGCCCGGCGGCCTCGCCGCCACCGCCTGGCGCTACGCCGACCCCGACGCCCCCGCCCATGTCGACATGTCCGACGTCCCCGCCTATACCGACGGCTCCAAGGCCCTCGCCAAGGAGCTGAAGCGGCACGGCTTCCGCTTCGTCGGCCCCACCACCGCCTACGCCCTCATGCAGGCCTGCGGCCTCGTCGACGACCACCTCAAAGACTGCCACCGCCGAGGCGCGTACATCTGACCGTCACTAGGCATTGGCGGCTTCCAGGACGGGGATCGTGGAGGCCCGCCGGGCCGGAAGGGCGGAGGTGGCGAGGGTGACGGCGGCGGCGCCGGCGGCGACGAGGACGAACAGCCACCACGGCGGGTCCACGGTCAGGAACGAGCTGCCGGTCGCCGCGTGCAGGAGCGCGACGGTGCCGAGCGCGGTGCCGATGCCGAGGAGGCCGCCGAGCAGGACGACCGTGGCGGCCTCCCACCGGACGATCGCCCGGATCTGCGTGACGGTCGCGCCGACGGCGCCGAGCAGGCCGAACTCGCGAGTCCGTTCGGCGACGCTCATCGACACGGTCGTGGCCATCCCGAACAGCGACAGCACCAGCGCCATCCCGATGAACCCGTAGATGACCCGCATGCCCTTGGTCATCGCGCTCGCCGCCTGCTTCACGTAGGCGCCCTCGTCCAGGACCTTGACGCCCGGGACGCCGGCGACCGCGCGGGACAGCGCGTCCGCGGAGCCGCCGCTGACGAGGATCGCCTGGGCGGCGGCGTCCGGGGCGAGGCGGTCCATGGTGGACGGGGCGACGAGCGCGCCGTCGGCGAACAGGTGGGACGGGTCGTGGTAGGCGCCCGCGACGGTGAGCGTGACACGGCCCTGCGCGCCCCGGACCACGATCCGCTCGCCCTTGTGCAGGCCGTGGGCCTTCATGACCGTGGACGTGAGGCCGATCTGCCCGTCCGGCAGGGGCGGCAGGTGCCCGCCGAGCCGCAGCAGCGACGGCAGCGCCGCCTGGTCCACCCCGGTCACGGTGACGTACAGCGGAGTGTCGTCGTCGGGGTCGTGCTTCGGCTGCGGCGAGACGAGCTTGACCTCCGACGAGGTGAGGGCGGCGGCGTGCGCGACGCCCGGGACGGCGGCGGCCTTCGCGGCGAGGTCGCGGGGCAGCGGCGCCGGCCCGTCGGAGGTCCTGCCGGTCGCGGCGATGGCGTGGTCGGCCCGCATGACCTGCCGTCCGGCCTCCTCGAAGCGGCCGTTCGCCGACATCACGACCATCGCGGTGGCGCCGACGAGCGCGACGCCGAGCATCAGCGAGGACGCGGCGGACGAGACGCGGCGCGGGCTGCGGGTGATCGTGGCGCGGGCGAGCCGCCCGGCCTCACCGCTGACGGCCATCCCGATCCGCCCGACGAGGCCGCCGAGGGGCCCGACGAAGAACGGGGCGAGGACGGCGAGGGCCGCGACGGTCGTCATGCTGCCCATCAGGATCAGCGCGGACGCCGCGACGGTGCGGTCGGGGCCGGGCGGCTCCTCGGCGCGGATCGCCCAGACGGGGCCGAAGAACATCCACGCGCAGGCGAAGACCGCGAACGCGCCGGCGAGGCGGGGCCAGCGGCGGCCGGTCGTGTCGGCGCTCGCCGCCCTGAGCGCCTGCATGGGGGAGATGCGCGCCGCCCTGCGCGCGGCGCGCCACGCGGCGAGCTGGGTGACGACGATCCCGGCGGCGGCGGGGACGGCGAGGGCGATCCACCCGTACTGCGCGTCGGCGGCGGTGATGTCGAAGCCGTCCTGCGCGAACAGCCTGGTCAGCAGGCCGGAGACGGCGTAGCCGAGCAGCACGCCGCCCGTCGAGGCGACGGCGCCGAGGACGAGCGCCTCCAGCCGGATCAGCCGCTTGAGCTGCCGCGGCGTGGCGCCGATCGCGCCGAGCAGCGCGAGCCGCCGGGTCCGCTGCCGGACGAGGGTGCCGAAGGTGTTGGACACGACGAACAGGCCGACGAACACCGCGACGGACGAGAGCATCCCGATGGCGCCGCCGACGGCCGCGCCGGCGCCCTGCAGGTCGGCGGACTGCGCGTGCCGGACGCCGCTCGCCGTCCGGACGGTCGCGGCGGAGCCGAACGCGCGGGCCAGGTCGCCGCGCAGTTTCGCCGGCGCCACGCCGGGCGCGGCCTTCACCCACACGGTCTGCCAGGTCCCGGCGGGCAGCCCGGCGGCCCGCTGGACGGTCGCGGGCGGGGCGAGCAGCAGGTCGCCGCTCGCGACGGCGCCGTGCCCCTGCACGGTGACGATCCCGACGACCTTCATCGTGCGGGCCTGCTTCGGCGTGAGGACGGTCACCGTGCCGCCGGTGCGCAGCTTCCCGGCGCGGGCGGCGTGCCGGGTGACGGCGACCTCGCCGTCGGCGGCGGGCGCCCGCCCGGACTCCAGGTGGTACGGGTTCAGCCCGGACGCGGGCGTCCACGGCCGCAGCAGGGTCCGCGCCCCGGCCGGCGGAATGATCGTCTTGTGGCCGGCGCCGCTCGCGGTCACCGGGACCGACGCGTCCCCGGCCGTGGCGGCGACGCCGGGACGCCCGGCGACCTGTGCGAGCGCGACGCGGCCGTCCGGCACCGAGTACGGGTCGTCGGGGTCGACCGAGCCGCCCTGGACGAGCACGTCGGCGCGCGCGTACTCGCTCGCGTCGCTGCCGGAGACGGCCTCCTGGGCGCGCAGCGTGAACTGCAGGGATCCGGCGATCAGCCCGATCGAGAACAGGGCCGCGAGCATCGTGGCGGCCAGCCGCAGCCAGCCCTCGGCGAACGAGCGGCGCGCGATGAGCCACATGGGGATCAGCCCTCCATCCGGCGCATCACGGCGTGCACCTGGTCGATGGTCGGCCCGGTGAGCTCGTGGACGATCACGCCGTCGGCGAGGAACAGCACCCGGTCGGCGTGCGCGGCGGCGGCCGGGTCGTGCGTCACCATGACCACGGTCCGGCCGTAGGAGTCGACCGCCGAGCGCAGGAACCCCAGCACCTCCGCGCCCGAGCGCGAGTCGAGGTTGCCGGTCGGCTCGTCGGCGAACAGCACCTCGGGCCGGGTCAGCAGCGCCCGCGCGACCGCGACGCGCTGCTGCTGCCCGCCGGACAGCTCGCTCGGCCGGTGGTCCAGGCGGTCGCGCAGGCCGAGCGCGTCCACGATCGTGTCGAACCAGCGCCGGTCCGCGCGGCGGTTCCCGAGCCGCCCCGTCAGCCGGATGTTCTCCTCCGCCGTCAGCATCGGCAGCAGGTTGAACGACTGGAACACGAACCCGAGCCGGTCGCGGCGCAGCTTGGTCAGCCGCGTCGGCGACAGCTCGGTGATCTCCACGCCGCCGATCCGCACCGAACCGGACGTAACCGTGTCCAGCCCGGCCAGGCAGTGCAGGAACGTCGACTTGCCCGAGCCGGACGGCCCCATGATCGCGGTGAACTGGCCGCGCGCGAACGCCGCCGATACGCCGCGCAGCGCGGTCACCGCGCCGTCGCCCGTCCCGTACGACTTGACCAGGCCGGAGGCGACGGCGACGTGGTCGCGGACCTGCCCGGCGGGCGGCGCGGCGGATGCTTGTTTCATGCCCTCAAGCCAACCGCCGCGGGCCCTCCCGGCACATTGGCGCGCACTCCAGAAACGGGGGTGGGGCTGTCCCCACCCCCGCGCGCATGGAGCCCCTAACGAGCCCCTAACGCCCCTCGAAGACCGGCTGCTGCTTCTTCAGGAACGCCTCGGTCGCGTTCTGGTGGTCGGCGGTCGCCGCGCACTCGTCCTGCAGCACCGCCTCGCGCTCCAGCGCCGACGCCAGGTCGTGCGCCGCCGCGTGGTCGAGCGCCCGCTTCACCGCCGCGTACGCCACGGTCGGCCCCGCCGCGAGCCGCCGCGCCAGCTCCACCGCCGCCGGGGCCAGCTCGTCCGCCGGGACGACCCGGTTGACCAGGCCGAGCTCCAGCGCCTCGGGCGCCTTCAGCGGCTCCCCGAGCAGCAGCAGCTCCGCCGCCTTCGCCCGGCCGACCAGCCGCTGCAGCGTCCACGACATGCCGCTGTCGGGCGCCAGGCCGATGCCGGTGAACGCCGTCGCGAACCGCGACTTGTCCGAGGCGACGGCCAGGTCGCAGGCGAACACCAGCGCGGCGCCCGCGCCCGCCGCTACCCCGTTCACCGCCGCGACGACCGGCTTCGCCATCCCGGCGAGCGCCAGCACGATCGGGTTGTAGTGCTTGATCACGGTGCCGTCGAGCCCCCTGCCGGCCGCCAGGTTGTCGGCGTGCTCGCGCAGGTCCTGGCCCGCGCAGAACGCCCGCCCCGCGCCGGTCAGGATCACCGCGCGCGCCGACGCGTCCGACGCCGCGCGCCGGACCGTCTCCAGCAGCGCGCCCTTCATCTCCGCCGTCAGCGAGTTCATCGCGTCCGGACGGTTGAGTGTGATTGTTCCCACACCGTCGGTCACGTCGTACAGCACGGTCTCGGACATGCGGCATCCTCCCGGTCCTGGATAGATCTTCCCCGGCAACCATCGACGAACCGGGGCGCGGCGGGCAAGTGCCGTCCCGCATCCGTGCACCCCGCGTGACCGTCCGGTGCCCCTCCGGCCCGCCCTGCCGCCCCGCTCCCGGCGTCTCCTCCCGCTCCGCTCGAACCGCGCCGGAGTGCCCCGTACGCCTGCGGTCTTCCGATCTGGAGGCTGATCGTTACCACTTCGCGCCCAGGAGACGAGATAATGGACCACTACTGATGACGCGGATGCGACAGGCGGCCACGCGGCCAACGGTGCCCGGAGGCTCCAAACGGCCCCAAGCGGGGCCTTTAGGCAGGAAGGGGATGCACGCATGGCGGCGATGAAGCCGCGGACGGGAGACGGTCCGCTCGAAGTGACCAAGGAGGGGCGCGGAATCGTCATGCGGGTCCCGCTCGAAGGCGGCGGCCGCCTTGTGGTCGAGCTCTCCGCCGACGAGGCCAAGGAACTCGGCGAGGCCCTCAAGGGCGTCGTCGGCTGACGGCTCCGCCGCTCCCGGCTCTCCGGCGAAGGTCCCGGCGTGCTCGCCGGGACCGTCGCCGTTCCCGAACACCGAAAACCCGGTAAGGCTCAGCTCAGGGGGGACCCGTCGCCATGCCCATCGAGACCCGCATCCACGGCGCCGGCGGCACCGTGACCGGCACCGCGGCCGACCTCGGGGCGGAGGCGGTGGCGGTCCCCGTCCGGTCCGGCCCGGACGGCCCGGTCGCCCCGGACGCCGAGGTCGCGAAGGGCCTGCCGTTCACCCTGGACGAGCTGCTGGCGCTGCACGGCGCCAAGGGCGAGGCCGGCGAGATCGTCGCCGCGCCCGCGCGGGTCGGCGGGCAGGTCCGCGACCTGCTGCTGTACGGCGTCGGCGAGGCGGCCCCCGCGGACCTGCGCAAGGCCGGCGCGGCCCTCGCCCGCCGCGGCCGCGGCCGCACGGCCCTCGTCGCGGGCGTCCCCTCCGGCGACCTCGCCGCCTTCGTCGAGGGCGCCCTGCTCGCCTCCTACGAGTTCCGGATCGGCGCCGCCGCGCCCAAGCGCCCGCTCGGCACCCTGGCCGTGCTGACCGAGGCCGGCCCGGAGGCGGACGCGCCCGCGATCGAGCGCGGCACCGCCCGGGCCCGCGCCACCGCCCTCGCCCGCGACCTCGCCAACACCCCGTCCGGCGAGAAGGACCCGTCCTGGCTCGCCGCCCGCGCCGCCGAGGTCGCCCGCGACGCCGGCCTGGCCGTCCGCGTCCGGGACGAGAAGGAGCTGGTCGAGGGCGGGTTCGGCGGGCTGCTCGCGGTCGGCTCCGGCTCGGCGCGCCCGCCCCGCCTGATCGAGCTGTCCTACGATCCGCGAAGCGCCGGGGGGTCTGGGGGGTCGTCCCCCCAGAAGGAACAGGGCCCCGACGGGGCGCCCGACCGGCACATCGTGCTCGTCGGCAAGGGCATCACGTTCGACAGCGGCGGCCTGTCGCTCAAGCCGAACGACGGCATGAAGACCATGAAGACCGACATGTCGGGCGGCGGCGTCGTCATCGCCGTGATGAGCGCGCTGCGCGACCTCGGCGTCCGCGCCCGCGTCACCGGCCTGGTCGCCGCCGCGGAGAACATGCCGTCCGGGTCGTCGATGCGGCCCGGCGACGTGATCTCCCACTTCGGCGGCAAGACCTCCGAGGTGCTGAACACCGACGCCGAGGGGCGGCTCGTCCTCGCCGACGCGCTCGCCTACGCCGACGCCGAGCTCGCCCCCGACGCCGTCGTGGACGTCGCGACCCTCACCGGCGCCGCCAAGGTCGCGCTGGGCCTGCGGTACGGCGCGCTGTTCAGCAACGACGACGCCCTCGCCGAGGCCCTCACCGCGGCCGGGGCCGCGGCGGGCGAGCCGCTGTGGCGGCTGCCGCTCGTCGACGACTACCGCAAGGCGATCGAGTCCGACGTCGCCGACGTCGCCAACATGGGCCGCGGCGGCTTCAACGGCGGCGCCATCGCGGCGGCGCTGTTCCTGCGCGAGTTCGCCGGCGACCGCACCTGGGCCCACCTCGACATCGCCGGCCCCGGCCGCGCCACCGCCGACGACGCCGAGATCACCCGCGGCGCCACCGGCTACGGCACCCGCCTCCTCCTCGACTACCTCACGGCCTGACCCCGTTGACTTGTGGCGTGTCGTGGTTATGAGGCGCGCTATAACCACGACACGCCACAAGTCAACGGGTGCGGCGGTCGATGACGGGGACGCGGCGGCGGCGCCGGGCCTCCTTGACGATCTTGGGGAGCTTCGCGTCCCAGCCGGGGCCGACCGCGAAGCACCACGGCACCGCCGCCGCCGTCGCCGGGACGTCCCGCATCGTCAGCGCCACCAGGACCGGCCGGTCGGACGTGCGGGCCATCTCCGCCAGCTCCGGCGTCGGCAGGAACACCACGTAGTCCTGCTCGCCGCGGCGGGTGCCGGGGACGCCGCGGCGCAGCGCCGTGATCGCCGCCACCTCGTCCCACGGCAGGACCCGCCCGGACCGGCGCGGCAGCGGCCAGCGCGCCGGCCGCCGCACCCCCGAGACGTCCAGCTCCAGCACGGGGCGGCGCGCCAGCAGGCCGCCGAGCGAGGTGGCCAGACCCGCCCCGAACAGCAGGAAACCGGCGACGCCGAGCACCATGAACGCGACGCTGCCGACGCCCGCGCCGCGGATCACCCCGCCCGCGACGAACCCGATCGACGCCACGAACAGGATCACGAACGCGGCGAGCCGCCACACCGCCCGCCACGTCACCCGGTCCCGCACCGCGAACACCTCCGCCGGCACGTCCGGCCCGGCGTCCCGCCCGCCCTCCACGATCAGCGCCTCCTCTGGGGGGACGACCCCCCAGACCCCCCGGAAGAGCCGACTGACCGGCGACCTCCGTTCCGCTGGCGCTCCACTCCGGTCACCGGTCAGTCGCGCTTCACCGCGCACAGGAGGCCGTCGCCCACCGGGACCAGCAGCGGGACGAGGCGCTCGTCCTCGCGGACCGCTCGGTGCACCTCGCGGATCGCCTCGGTCTCGGGGTCGCGGACGTCGGGGTCGGCGACGCGGTCGTGCCACAGCGCGTTGTCGAACGCGACGACGCCGCCCGGCCGCAGCAGCCGCAGCGCCGCCGCCAGGTACTCGGGGTACTCGTGCTTCGCCGCGTCGCAGAACACCATGTCGTAGGCGCCGTCGGTGAGCCGCGGCAGCACCTCCAGCGCCGGGCCGATGATCATCCGGGTGCGGAACGCGGACAGCCCCGCCTCGCGGTAGGCGAGCTTCGCCAGCCGCTGGTGCTCGGGCTCGATGTCGACGCTGGTCAGCACCGCGTCCTTCGGCATCCCGCGCATCAGGTACACGCCGGACACCCCGCAGCCCGAGCCGACCTCCACGACCGTCCGGGCGCCCAGCAGCGACGCCAGGAAGCGCAGCGCGGCGCCGCCCGCCGGGCCGATCGGGGTCGCGCCGATCTCGTGGCCGCGCCGCCGGGCCTCCAGCAGCGGCTCGTCTTCGGGGAGGAAATCCTCCACGTAGGCCCGGGTGGCCTGAATGGCGTCGATGGCTGCCTCCTCGCGGGACCCCCGCCTGGCTCATGCTGGAAAGACCATATCGCTGACCGGGAACCATCCGGAGTTCCAGCGCGTTGCAAAGGACGTAAGCATCCGCCGTCCGGTGGGTGGAACGACGAGCACCGAACCGGTCCAGAACCGCCCCAGCCCAGGCGAGACCGTGCCGTTCCAAGGCGAAGAGTCTTGGCTCACCAGAGAGGAACAGCCCGGCACCATGGGAGTCGCAGCACTGAGTTTTAGAGGCGCTGTGGGGGTCGGCCCCAGGCAGGGGCTGGGAAGCGCCGCGCGTGAGAACGCCCCCGAGGCCGAGTGGGCGCCGCCGTCCTGGGACGAGGTCGTCCGCGAGCACTCCGCGCGCGTGTACCGGCTCGCCTACCGGCTGACCGGCAACCAGCACGACGCGGAGGACCTCACGCAGGAGGTCTTCGTCCGCGTGTTCCGCTCGTTGTCGAACTACACGCCCGGCACGTTCGAGGGCTGGCTGCACCGGATCACCACGAACCTGTTCCTCGACATGGCGCGGCGCCGCCAGCGCATCCGCTTCGAAGGACTCGCCGACGACGCCGCCGAGCGGCTGCAGGGCCGCGAGCCCACACCCGCGCAGGCGTTCGACGACACCAACTTCGACGCCGACGTCCAGGCGGCGCTGGACGCGCTGGCCCCCGAGTACCGCGCGGCCGTCGTGCTGTGCGACATCGAGGGCCTGTCCTACGAGGAGATCTCCGCCACCCTGGGCGTCAAGCTCGGCACGGTGCGCAGCCGCATCCACCGGGGGCGCGCGCAGCTGCGGGCCGCGCTGGAGCACCGGGCGCCGACCCGGCGCCGGCCCGGGACCCGCAACGAGTGGCAGGCCGCCGAAGCGGTCGCCGCGGGGGAGCGGGCCGAAACCGAGATCGCCGGCACCGGTAGCGTGCGGGCGGCCGGCGTCGCCGAGCCGGACGCGCCGCGCGAGGCACGGCCGCAACCGGAGGGCGTGTAGCGACCGCGCGCGTGGCAGCGGGGCCGCGCGCGGAGAGAACGGAACGAACAGGGGCGTCATGACCAGGCGTAGCAAGGGCATCCATCCCGGGGCCGGGGGGCGCGGGGGGTCGTCCCCGCGTGAGGAGGCCGTGTGAGCTGCCTGGGTGAGCGCCTGACCGCTCTGATCGACGACGAGCTGGACCCCGCCGAGCGCGACCGGGTCCTCGCCCACCTGGCGGGCTGCGCCGCCTGCCGGGCCGAGGCCGACGAGCTGCGCCGGGTCAAGGGGCGGCTGCGCGGCCTGAACGCGGTCCCCGCCTCCGACGGCGCCGACGACCTGCCGTCCGGCGACTTCCTGAACCGCCTGCGCTCCATGGGCGCCGCGCCCGTCCCGCCGGAGCCGCCCGCGACCACCCAGCCGATGCGTCCCGCCTCCCGGCCGCTGCGATCATCGGCCCGTCCCGCCCGGACGGCCGCGCCGTCCGCCCGCCCCCGCGACAACCGGCCGGGCGCCCGCGCCGCCGGCCTGACCCGGCACCGCCGCCGCTACCTGGTGGTCGGCGCCGCCACCCTGTTCATCGGGCTCGGCACCGCCTCCTACGTGGTCGGCGGCCGCCAGCACGCGCCGGCCGTGACCCCCGCCTTCGACCGGTTCGCCGTCGAGCACGCGCTGACCACCGGCGACGCGCCCGTCACCGACCCGCTGACCGACCCGGCGAACCAGATCAAGACCGCCCCCGGGCCGTGACCGGGACGCCCTCGACGGCCTGCCACCGCCGGGGACGGCGCCGCATCCTGATCGCCGGCGGCCTCGCCGGCGCGGTGGCGCTCGCCTGGGGGCTGTCCGGAGACCCGGGCGCCGCGCGCCGCGCCCGCAGCGACCCCGGCGCCGTCGGCCTGCTGCGCTCCGCCGCCGACGCCGCCCGCCGCGTCCCCTACCAGGGGCGCCGCTTCCTGACGACCTGGAAGGGCGGCCGGTCCGCCACCTCCCGCGTCACCGCCGTGCACACGCCCGGCGACGGCGTCCGGTACACCTCGGCGGCGGGCTCGGAGGGCTACCTTCCCGACGCGTCCGCCGGCGACGCCACCGCGTTCACCAAGCGCACGCTCGACCTGCTGACCCGCAACTACACCGTCGTACGCAAGCGCGACGCGTCCATCCTCGGCCGCCGCGCCTGCGTGGTGGAGGCGCGCCGGCAGGACGGCACGATCGCGGGCCGGTTCTGGCTGGACGCCGAGACCGGCCTGATGCTGCACCGCGAGCTGATCGACGCGACGGGCCATCCGGTGGTCACCAGCGGCTTCACCGAGATCAGCTTCACCCTCCCGGCCCAGGGCGGCGCCGCGCCGCGCCCCGGCCGCACCCGCGGCTCGTCCGTGGACGCCCCCGCCGTCACCGAGGCCCCGGCCGGAACCGAGCCGGAGAGCCCGACCAGCGCGAACGCCGCGCCCAACAGCTCCGCCACCTCGATCCTCGAGGTGCCGCTCGACGCCCGCGCCCTCGACGGCCTGAAGCGCCGCGGCTGGCCCGTCCCCGACCGGATGCCCGGCCACCTCACCCTCTACGACGCGCGCCGCGAGGCCGGTGGCGCGGTGCACCTCAGCTACTCCGACGGGCTGGCCTCGGTGTCGGTGTTCGTCCAGCGCGGCACCCTCGACACCGGCGCGCTGACCGGCTGGAAGAAGGCCGTCCGGCACGGCCGCACCGTGTTCTGCCGCGAGTCGCTGCGCCGCTGGGCCGTCGCCGCGGCCGACGGCTACGTGTACACCGTCGTGACGGACGCGCCGCAGAGCACGGCGGAGGCGGTCGCGTTCGAGCTGCCGCGCCATCCCGACCCGTTCTGGACGCGGCTGGCGCGCGGCGCGCGGCGGCTGGCCTCGGCCGCCGACCCGTTCAACTGACCCGAACCGGGGAACGCCCAAGTCCGTCCAAACCGGGAGGACCCGAGAGGCGCCGCGGGCGGCATCTGCCTTACGCTCGCCACATGCCCAGCGCGGCACGATGAGCACGGATGACGAGACCATGCTCGGTAGGAGAGATGGGGATGACGGAAGACAACCGCCGGCCGGGGGACGAGGACGCCGTCCCCGGGCAGGAGCCTGAGCGGCAGGACGCGGCGGCTTCTCCCGAGACGGTGACCGACCAGGAGATCCCCCTGGAGCAGCCGGCGGTGGAGCCCGACCCGGAACCGGGCGGCACCGACCGCCTCGTGGCGGGCGGCGCCGGCGAGCCGGCGGGCGGGTTCGCCCCGCCGGACGCGGCGCGCGGCGACGCGCCGCCGCACGACGACGTCCCCGGCCCCATGGCGCCCCGGGAAGTGCCGCTGCAGGACGCGCCCCCGCGCGACATGCCGCAGCCGCCGCCCCCGGTCGCGCTCGACAAGCCGATGGACGGGCCGCAGGACCAGCGCCCGCGGCCCGGGTTCGTCCCCTACGACCAGGACCCGCGCGCCATGCACGGCCAGCCGCCCTACGGGGGCTGGCAGCAGGGGCCGCCCCCGCCCGGCGGCCGGCCGCCCATGGGACCGCCGCCCCCCGGCGCGCCGATGGGCCCGCCGCCTCCCGGCGGACCCCGCCCGATGGGCGCGTTCGGCACGCCCGGGACCGGCCCGAACTGGGCGCCGATCCCGCCGCCGCCGCCCTCGTCCGGCCGGGGCCCCGGCCTCGGCCTGCTGGCGGTCGTGGCGCTGATCGTCGCGCTGGTCGCGGGCGCCGTCGGCGCCGGCATCGGGGTGATCGCCACCGACGACGGCGACGACGGCAACGGCTCGGTCAGCCTCGGCGGCGGCAGCGGCAGCGACACCAAGGTGCAGAGCCGCCCGCCGGACTCCGTCGCCGGCGTCGCGCAGCGGGTGCTGCCGAGCGTCGTGATGATCCGCGTGGAGTCGTCCCAGGGCGAGGTCGGCGGCACCGGCTTCATCGTCAACGGCGGCTACATCGTCACCAACAACCACGTGGTGTCCGAGGCCCGCGGCGGCGCGCAGATGCAGGTGATCTTCAACGACAAGAAGACGCTGCCCGCCACGGTCAAGGGCGCCGACCCGTCCTCCGACGTCGCGGTGGTGAAGGTGGAGGGGCAGCACTCGCTGCCCGCGCTCGCCCTCGGCGACTCCAGCAAGCTCGCGGTCGGCGACCCGGTGATCGCCATCGGCTCGCCGCTCGGCCTGCAGGGCTCGGTCACGACCGGCATCGTCAGCTCGCTGAACCGCGCGGTGCCCACCCAGGGCGAGGGCGGCGGCGACTCGTCCTACCTCAACGCGATCCAGACCGACGCCGCGATCAACCCCGGCAACTCCGGCGGCCCGCTGGTGGACGCCAAGGGCCGGGTGATCGGCATCAACACCGCGATCGCCACGCTCGGCGGCCAGTCGCTCGGCGGCGGCAGCCAGAGCGGCAGCATCGGCCTCGGCTTCGCCATCCCGATCAACCAGGGCAAGCGGGTCGCCGAGGAGATCATCAGGACCGGCCAGGTGAAGATGGCCAAGCTCGGCGTGCTGCCCGACCCGCAGTACCAGCAGGGCGGCGCCCGCATCATGCAGCAGGCGGTGCAGGGCCAGGACCCGGTCACCAAGGGCGGTCCGGCCGACAAGGCGGGCCTCAAGCCCGGCGACGTCATCACCAAGGTCGACGACCAGCCGATCGAGGACGCCACCGACCTGATCGCGCAGATCCGCAGCCGCGCCCCCGGCGACCGGATCAAGGTCACCTACGAGCGCGGCGGCAAGGAGACCACCGTAGAGATCACGCTCGGTTCGTAGCGCCGGATGTTAAGGCCGGGTTCATCCCGGCTGGGGATACGCTGGGGGGACCGGTCCGCGCAGGGCCGGTCCCCGGCGGCTTGTGGAGGACGGGTTGTTCGACGTCGGACTCGGCGAGATGGCGGTACTGGTCGTCCTCGCCCTGGTCATCTTCGGTGACAAGCTGCCCCAGGTCGCCGGGCAGGCGGGCCGGATGCTGCGGCAGTTCCGGCAGATGGCCAACTCGGCCAAGGCGGACCTGCAGGCCGGGCTCGGGCCGGAGTTCAAGGACTTCGACATCACCGACCTGCACCCGAAGACGTTCGTCCGCAAGCACCTGTTCGACGACGACGACTCGTTCCTGAACGGCAAGCTCTTCGACGACGACGAACCGTCCTACGCCGCGACGTCGCCCGCCGCCCTCGACTACGGCGAACGCCCCCCCTTCGACAACGAAGCGACGTAATGCAAAAGGCCCCGCCGGAGGCGGGGCCTTTTGTCGTCTTGGGTTCTAGTGGCGCTTGGGGGAGATGCCGAGGGACATGCCGGCCAGGCCGCGGGAGCGGCCGGCCAGCTTGTCGGCGATGGTGCGCAACTCCTTGGCGGCGCCCGCGTCGGGGTCGCCGAGCACCAGCGGGACGCCGTTGTCGCCACCCTCGCGCAGCCGCGGGTCGATCTCGACCTGGCCGAGCAGCGGGACCTTGGTGCCGAGCGTGCGGGCCAGGGCGTCGGCGACGGTCTGGCCGCCGCCCTCGCCGAAGATGTACTGGCGCTCGCCGCAGTGCGCGCAGGTCAGGTAGGACATGTTCTCGATCACGCCGACGACCTGCTGGTGGGTCTGCGCGGCGATCGCGCCGGCCCGCTCGGCGACCTCGGCGGCGGCCTGCTGCGGGGTGGTCACCACGAGGATCTCCGCGGACGGCAGCAGTTGCGCGACGGAGATCGCGATGTCGCCGGTGCCGGGCGGCAGGTCCATCAGCAGGACGTCGAGGTCGCCCCAGTAGACGTCGGCGAGGAACTGCTGCAGGGCCCGGTGCAGCATCGGACCGCGCCACACCACCGGCTGGTTCCCGGCGGTGAACATGCCGACGGAGATGACCTTCACGTCGTGCGCCGACGGCGGCATGATCATGTCGGCGACCTTGGTGGGGGCGTCGGTGACGCCCAGCATCCGCGGCACCGAGTGCCCGTAGATGTCGGCGTCGACGACGCCGACCTTGCGGCCCTGCGCGGCGAGGGCCGCGGCCAGGTTGACGGTCACCGAGGACTTGCCGACCCCGCCCTTGCCGCTCGCCACCGCGTAGACCTTGGTCAGCGAGTTCGGCTTGGCGAACGGGATCTCCTTGGCGGGCTCGCCGCCGCGCAGCTTGGTCTGCAGGTCCTTGCGCTGCTCCTCGCTCATCACGTCCAGGTCGACCTGGACGGAGGTGACCCCGTCGAGCTTGGAGACGGCCTCCGTGACGTTCTTGGTGATGGTGTCCCGCATGGGACATCCGGCAACGGTCAGGTACACGCCGACGCGGACGGTGCCGTCCGCCGCGATGTCGACGTCCTTGACCATGTCGAGCTCGGTGATGGGCTTGCGGATCTCGGGGTCGTTCACCGTGGCGAGGGCCGCGGTCACCTGCTCGGTCGTCAACTGGTGGGCCATGCGTCCATGGTATGGACCCCGCGGCGGTATCGCCCAATCGGGTGCCGGACCTCACACCGGGCGGCGAAGGGGCGCGCGACACCCGGCCCCGGCCCCTTCGTCCGCGGCTTCCGGCACCGTAACATCGGGGCGTGACATCGCAGTCCAGCACCATGTCGCCCGCCGAGCTGGCGGTGTGGCGCACGATGCTCCGCGCCCAGGTCCAGATCTCCCGGCGGCTCCAGGCGGACCTGCTCGCCGACCATGATCTCGCGCTGGGCTCCTACGACGTGCTGATGCACCTCGGCGAGGCGCCGGACGGGCGGCTGCGGATGAACGACCTCGCCGACCGGGTGCTGCTGTCGCGCAGCGGGCTGACCCGGCTGGTCGACCGGCTGCAGCGGGACGGGCTGGTCGTCCGGCAGTCCTGCACCAGCGACGCGCGGGGCCTGTACGCGGTGCTGACGCCGGCGGGCCGGGCGCGGCTGGCGGACGCGACGCCGACGTACCGGCAGGGCGTCCGCGAGTACGTGCTGAGCCGGCTGGACGAGCCCGACCTGAGCACGTTCGGCAGCATCCTCGACAAGCTCGCCGACGAGTCCGCCCAGCGGCCCTAGGACAGCGTCGGGTGCTGGTCCTTGGCGTCCAGCTCGCGGAGGATCTGCTGGAGCTCCGAGCGCAGGAAGTCGCGGGTGACGACCTCGCTGAGCGCGACCCGCAGCCCGGCGATCTCCCGGGTGATGTACTCGGTGTCGGCGATGGTGCGCTCGTTGCGGGAGCGGTCCTGCTCGTACTGGACGCGGTCGCGGTCGTCCTGCCGGTTCTGGGCGAGCAGGATCAGCGGCGCCGCGTAGGACGCCTGCAGCGACAGGATCAGCGTCAGGAAGATGAACGGGTAGGGGTCCCAGCGCAGGAAGTGCGGGGCGAGGAAGTTCCAGCCGATCCACACGACGATGAACACCGTCATGTAGACCAGGAACCGGGCGGTCCCGAGGAACCGGGCGAACCGTTCCGACAGCCGGCCGAACGACTCGGCGTCGTAGTGCGGCCGCGGCACGATCGTCCGGCGGATCTCGCGCGGCTGGTCCAGACGTGTGGTCATCTCGCCCCCTCGGCGCCCCGCAGTGCCTCTTCCTCGGGATCGGCGGACGCCTCGGCGAACGCGTCCATGGCGGTCTCCCGCCAGTCCTCGGGCAGCAGGTGGTCGAGGACGTCGTCGATGGTCACCGAGCCGAGCAGGTGCCCGTTCTCGTCCACCACGGGCGCGGCGACCAGGTTGTAGGTGGCCAGGACCATCGCGACGGACTCCAGCGTCATGGTGGGCCGCAGCGGGTCGAGCTCGGTGTCGCAGATGCCGCTGACCAGGGTCGGCGGCGGTTCGCGCAGCAGCCGCTGGAAGTGCACGGTGCCGAGGTAGCGGCCGGTGGGGGTGGCGGTCGGCGCCCGGCACACGTACACCTGCGCGGCGAGCGCGGGGTTCAGGTCGGGGTTGCGGATCTGCGCGAGCGCCTCGGCGACGGTCGCGTCCGGCGGGACGATCACCGGGTCGGTGGTCATCAGGCCGCCGGCGGACTCGTCCTCGTAGGTGAGCAGCCGCCGGACGGGCGCCGCGTCCTGCGGCTCCATCAGCGTCAGCAGCCGCTCGCGCTGCTCGGTGGGCAGCTCGCCGAGCAGGTCGGCGGCGTCGTCGGGGCCCATCGCCTCCAGGACGTCGGCGGCGCGGTCGGCCTCCAGCTTGCCGAGGATCTCGATCTGGTCGTCCTCGGGCAGCTCCTCCAGGACGTCGGCGAGCCGCTCGTCGTCGAGGGCGGCGGCGACCTCGGTGCGCCGCTTCGGGGTCAGCTCGTGCACGATGCCGGCGAGGTCGGCGGCCTTCATCTGGCCGAACGCGGCGATCAGCCCGGCGGCGCCCTGGCCGTGCTCGACGGCGGAGAACCCCTCGACGTCGTTCCAGTCGACGACGAGGCTCTCGCCGCGGCGGCGCAGCCCGGGGCCGCGGCGCAGGCCGCGCCCGCCGCGCCGGACGGCGACCTTGCCGACCAGCCAGTCGCGGGTGCGGGTGGGCTCCATCGCCACGTCGACGACGGAGACGGGCTCGCCGGAGTCGCAGAGCCGGACGGTGCGGTCGAGCATCTCGGCGATGACGAGGGTCTCGGACTCGCGCTTGCTGAACCGCCGCATGTTCAGCCGCCCGTCGAAGATGATCGCGTCGGCCTCGATCACCTGCACCCGGGTGATCGGCAGGAACACCGGGCGGCGGGGGCCGACCTCGACGACGAGACCGAGCACCCGGGGCGGCCGGGGGGCCAGGCGCAGCGCCACCACCACGTCGCGGACCCGGCCGACCTGGTCGCCGGCCGGGTCGAACACCGCGATCCCGGCGAGCCGCGCGATGAACACGCGCGTCGGAGCTCCGCTCATGGGCCTGACACTACCCAGGACGCACCGGGCGATTCGGTGCGGGCGCGGCGGCCCGCGGGTGACCGGCGGGTGAAACGGCGGTGCCGGAGGCCGGGTCCGCCGCTCTCAGGCCTCGACCCAGCCGTGCTTCTTGGCGAAGCCGAGGAAGCTCTCCCGGATGCTGACGATCTGCCGGCCGGTCAGGTCGGGCGTGCCGGACAGCAGCAGCTCGGTGATGTCCTCGCGCAGCTCGGCCGGTTCGAGGACGTCGCAGAGCCCCTCGTCCAGCAGCTGGGAGGACGACGACTGCCGCGGCGCCGACGAGGACGAGGACGGTGCCCGGGACAGGATGCGGACGCCGAACGCCTTCGGGCCCCGCTCGCTGTCGACCGTCTCGAACTCGACCGTCGCGCCGGGCGTCAGGCCCGACTTGTCGTCCAGCACCTCGTTGGCGTGGACGAACACGTCGTCACCGCCGCCGTCGGGGACGATGAACCCGTAGCCGCGCACCCCGTCGAACCGCAGAACCCGTCCAGTACGCACCAGAACCGACCAACTCTCCACACCGCGAAACACGAGCCAGAAGTACTGTTCCCAATCTAGCGCGCCCGTCCCCCGCACCCCGGGAACCGGCGTCACCGCCCGGGACGCCTGATTCAGGCCGCGAGTCAAGGGGGCGCGGGTGAAGGTTCTTGTGCCATCGGGGTGAGTAGGCGCGGCGGTGAAGGTGAGGGATATTCGGGTTCCGTGCCCGTGGTGACGTCGGGAGCCTGGTATGCGCGTGCGGCCGGTGATGTCGATCCTCGTGGCGGGCCTGCTGGCTTGGGCGCCCGCCGCGTTCGCCGAGGGCGGGTTCCCCGCGTCGCCGCCGGACGATCCGGACTACGCGAGCGCCGAGGTGCAGGGGTGCGGGAAGGGCGTGAACGGGGAGCAGCACGCGCTCTACTCGTTCATGCCGAAGTGCGCGCCGAACGCGAAGGACCCGGAGAACGCGTCCGGGATGTCGGTCGACAAGGCGTGGCGCGACTACACGACCGGATCGCCGGACGTCGTCATCGCCTACGTCGAAGGCGGGATCAACTGGCACAACAGCGACGCCGCCGAACTGGCCGACAAGGTCTTCCTCAACACCGGCGAACTGCCCGAGCCCGAGGGAGCGTCCACCTACGACAAGGACGGCGACGGCGTGGTGACCGCCGCCGACTACGCCGGCGACCCGCGCGTGAAGGACGCCAACGGCAACGGCCGCACCGACCCCGAAGACCTGATCGCCGCGTTCTCCAACGGAAAGGACGACGACGGCAACGGCTTCACCGACGACGTCTCCGGCTGGGACTTCTACGAGCACCAGAACGACCCCGCCACCTATGACTCCACCTACGGGCACGCGAACAGTCAGATGAAGACGCTGGCCGCGCAGACGAACAACGGCGTGCAGGGTGCCGGGGTGTGCCCGCGCTGCCGGATCCTACCCGTCCGCGCGGGACAGGAGGCCCTCGACCGGACCGACGACCTGGCGCAGGCGTGGCTGTACGCGGCGCACATGGGCGCCAAGGTGATCGTCAGCACGACCGCGGACCTCGGCTACTCCTCCTACATGCGGCAGACCGTCGAGAAGCTGTGGCGGGACGGCATCGTCATGGTCGAGTCGAGCAACGACTTCGACTCCACCGACCACCAGGGCGGCATGTTCTGGCCCCACGTCATCCCCGGCAACGGGCTCGTCCCGAACACGGCCGGGGTCCCGGACCCGCTCGCCAACACGCTCACCACCACCTACCGGACCCGCTCGGACGAGACGTCGTTCGGTGCCAAGGCGATGTTCTCCGTCGCCACGCAGGGCGGGTCGACGTCGGAGTCGACGCCGACGACCGGCGGGGTGTTCGGGCTGCTGCTGTCGTACGGGATCCAGGTCGGCCGGCCGCTGACGAACGAGGAGGCGGTCCAGGTGCTGCGCGCGACGGCCTCCGACGTCGACGACCCGTCCCTGCCCTGGCCCGGGAAGCCCGGATGGGACCGGCAGTACGGGTACGGGCGGCCGAACGTCGCCAAGGCCATGCAGGCGGTGAAGGACGGGAACGTTCCGCCCGTCGGCACGATCACCGGGCCCGACTGGTACTCGCTCCACGATCCGGTGACGGCCAAGTCGGTCGACGTCACCGGGTACGTGGCCGCGCCGCGCTCGTCCGGGTACCGGTACGAGCTGGACTGGGCGCCGGGCATCGAGCCGTCCGGCGCCGCGTTCCGCAAGGCCGGCTCCGGCTCCGGCACCTCACCCCACGACGGTCACATCGGCACTCTTGACCTGTCCCAGGTTCCGAAGTCGTTGTGGAATGCCCCGTACAAGTTGTCGAACGACAAGGCGCTATCGGCCAGCGAGCAGTACACGGTCACGCTGCGGCTCCGCGTGTGGGACGCGTCCGGGCGGATGGCGGAGGAGCGGCGCGCCATCGCCGTCCACCACGACCCCGCGCTGCGCGCCGGATTCCCCCGCAGGCTCGGCGTCGGCAACGAGAGCCAGCCCGCGATCACCGAGCTGCAGGGCCGGAAGGCGATCGTCTACGGCGACGGCGACGGCCGCGTCCACGCGCTCGACGGCGCGTCCGGCAAAGAGCTGCCCGGGTGGCCGGCCGCCACGCGGCCGACGGTCCCGCAGCACGCGTATCCGGGCATCGACCCCGGTCACGAGCCCATCGTCGCGCCCGTCGCGATCGGCGACCTGCTCCACGACGGCCACCAGGAGGTCGTCGCGACGAGCACGACGGGCCGTACCTACGTCTTCGACGCGTCCGGACGGCTCCTGCCCGGCTGGCCCAGGACCGCCGGCACCGGCGTGACCGCGCCGCCGATCCCGCGTCCCGCCCTGAAGTACACGCGGCTGCCCGTGCAGGGCGCGACCGCCTCGCCCGTCCTGGCCGACCTCGACGGCGACGGGCGGCTCGACGTCGTTCAGGCGGGCTGGGACGGCCGGCTCCACGCGTGGCGCCCGGACGGCTCCGACCTGCCGGGATGGCCCGTCGAGGTGCGCACGGGCGACGCGCCGCCCGGCGGATACGTCCGGATCGACGACCACAAGCTGCCCGGCACCCCGGCGGTCGCCGACCTCGACGGCGACGGCAGGCCCGAGATCGTCGTCCGGTCCCAACTGTCGGACAGCAAGGGCGGAGGGGAGCAGTTCTACGGCGCGAACTACGCGTTCGCCTACCATGCGGACGGCGCCCCCGTGTCCGGCTGGCCCGTCCGGATGGCGTCGGTCATGACGTTCTACGGCAGCGCGCAGGAGTTCATCACCGAGGGCGTCAACCAGCCCGTCACGGCCGACGTGGACGGCGACGGCAAGGACGAGGTGGCCACCGGCCCCTCCTTCGGCCCCACCTACCTGATCTCCGGAACCGGCAGAATCCTGCGCGACTACGGGCCGCTCGCCAACCCCGCGCTCGACCCGTCCGCCGTGCTCGGCGGGAACCTGCCCGCCGACGTGCCGCTCTCGTTCACCACGTCCGGGGCGTTCGGCCGGTTCGGGCCGCTGAACCGGCTGAGCTACACCGAGGGCGGGTCCGGCGCCGCGTCCCTGGTCGCCGCGCTGCTGTTCCCCGGCAGCGGGCAGCCGATCGGCAACTACCAGCGCGGCTACGACGCGGCCACGGCGCTGCCCGTCCCGGGGTTCCCGCAGCGCCGCACCGGCCTGGCCTTCCTGGGCGCGCCGATCATCGCGGACGTCACCGGCGACGGCCGCGCCGAGGTGATCGGCGGCGGCGACACCTCCACCCTGCATGCCTTCGGCTCCACCGGCCAGGCCGCCGGCTTCCCGCTGTTCACCGGCGGCTGGACGGTGTGGTCCGCGTCCGCCGGAGACCTCGACGGCGACGGCCGGACGGACCTGGTCGCCACCACCCGCGAGGGCTACCTGTTCGCCTGGACGACGCGGGGCAGGGCGGCGGCCACCGAATGGCCGACCTACCATCACGACGATCGGCGCACGGGCCGCTACGGACCGCTCCGCTGACCGGCCGCCTCCTCCGAAGGAACGGCCGGACCCGGCTGACTTGCGCTTTCGCCCGGCGCAAGGGATGTCCTCCGCCCCCGGCCGCGCGTACGGTTAGCCGCTGTGAGATGGGTCATAGTCCTCGTCGCTGCGGCGCTGCTGTCCACGGTGTCCGGGTGCGGGAGCGGCCCGGTGCGGCCGTGGCACCTCGTCATCGCGGCGGGCGGCCGGAAGGCGGTCTACTACGCCTACGGCCAGGGGATCGCGCGGGCGGCGGCGACCCATCTGCCGGGCGCGCGCCCCGAGGTGCTGGCCACGGCCGCGTCGGTGGAGAACCTGCGGCTGGTGGCGTCCGGACGCGCCGACGTAGCCTTCACCCTCGCCGACTCGGCGGAACTGGCCTTCGAGGGCCGGCCGCCCTTCACCAAGCAGGAACCGGTCGTCGCCCTCGCCCGCCTCTACGAGAACTACACCTACCTCGTCGTCGCGGCTGACAGCGGCATCCGCAAGCTGACCGACCTGCGCGGGCAGCGGGTGTCCCTCGGCGCGGACGGCTCCGGCACCGAGCTGATCGCCACGAGGCTCCTCACGGTCGCCGGGCTCGACCCGGGAAGGGACGTCCGCGCGAGCCGGACCCAGCTCGCGGACGCCGCCGCCGCGCTGCGCGCCGGCCGCATCGACGCGCTCTTCTTCTCCGGCGGGCTGCCGATCCCGCAGATCGTCGAGCTGGCGAAGCAGATGCCCATCCGGCTCGTGGAGCTCGCCGGCTACGCCGCCCCGCTCCGCAAGAAGTACCAGGCGTTCTACGAGGAGCAGTCGATCCTCGCCTCGACCTACGGCCTCGACGGGCCCGTGCAGACCATCGGCGTCCCGAACTACCTGGTCGTCAACGCCTCGATGCCCGACGACCGGGCCTACGCGCTGACCCGGCTGCTGTTCACCCGCCGGGACGAGCTGGCGGCGGCCCACCCCGCGGCCCTGTACCTGGACCGGAGGTCGGCGGTGTCGACCTATCCGCTGCCGCTGCATCCCGGGGCGATCCGCTACTACCGGGAGACCAAGGGCGAGGGATGAGCGGCCCCGGCGGCGGCCCCGTCCCCGTCGCCGCCGGCAGGACGACCTGGACGTGCAGGCCGCGCGGCCGGGCCGGCATCAGCACCACCCGCCCGCCGGACGCCTCGGCGAGCACGCTGACGATGCTCAGCCCCAGCCCGGTGCCGTCCACGTTCTGCTGGCCGGCGCCGCGCCAGAACCGCTGCGTGGCGTTGGCCAGGTCCGCCTCCGGCATCCCCGGGCCGTCGTCCACCACGTCGATGCCGACCACCGGGGCGTCCGGCGCGTCGGGGAGGGCGCGCGGCCGGGACACGGTGACGGTGACGGTCGCGCCCGGCCCCGCGAACTTGACGGCGTTGTCGATGAGCGCCTCCACGATCTGCCCGACGCCGCCCTGCACCGCGTACGCGGCGGCGTGCGCCGCGCCCCGGTAGCGGATCCGCGCACCGGGGGAGACGCGGCGCCGCGCGTCCACCTGCTCCCGGGCCACCCGCCCGCAGTCGACCACGCGGATCGGGTAGTTGCCGCCCTCGGCGCGCGCCAGCGCCAGGATCCCGTCGAGGATCCGGCTCAGCCGGGTCACCTCGTCGACGGCGAGCGCCAGGTCGTCCTCCCCGCCCGGCGGGACGTGCGGCGCGAGGTTCTCCACCCGCAGCCGCAGCGCCGCCAGCGGGTTGCGCATCTGGTGCCCGGCGTACGACACGAACGACCGCTGCTGCTCCAGGACGCGGCCCAGCGCCGCGACCATCTCGTTGAAGTGCTCGCCGAGCCGCCGCAGCTCCGCCGGGCCCGTCGTCACCGGGACCCGCGCCTGCCACTGGCCCGCCGACAGCTCCCCGGTCGCCACGTCGAGCTCCCGGATCGGGCGCAGGAACCAGCGGGTGAGCGGGACGGCCGCGAGCCCGAACACCAGCAGCGCGCCGAGCCCGGCGGCGGCCAGCTCCGACCACCGCCGCACCGTGCGCGCCCGCACCTGCGTGGTCGGCGCGATGGTGACGACCGCGGCGACGACCCGGCCGCCGAGCCCCACCGGCTCCGCGACGATCAGGGGCCCCTTCCGCCACGGCCACACCACCTCGTCCACGTCGGAGCGCTCGCCGGACAGGGCGTCGCGCAGCCGCCGGCCCGCCCGCCGGCCGATGTCGGCGCCCGCCCGCGACGACAGCACGACCTCGCCGTTGCGGTCGACCACGGCGGCGGCGATCCCGTACAGGGCGTCGTAGCGGCTCAGCTCCGCGCGCAGCGTCACCGTCTCGCCGCTGCGCAGCGCCGGCTCGGCCAGCGACGCGAACCGGGCGGTGTCGTTGAGCTGGTCGATGAACAGGTTCTGCGTCTGCCGGCCCGCGAACGCGATCGCCAGCGGCACCTCCAGCGCCGTGAGCACCACCAGCAGCAGGGACGCGTAGAGCACGAGCATGCGGCGCAGCATGCCGCTCACCTCCCGGCCCGGGGTGGCCGGGAGGTGATCACGGGTCGCTCGCCGCCTTGCCCGCGGCCGGAGCGGCGGCCCGCGGAGGCGGGTCGTCCTCGACGGCCAGCCGGTACCCGACCCCGTGCACCGTCCTGATCAGCGCCGGGTCGCCGAGCTTGGCGCGCAGCGTCGCGATGTGCACGTCCAGGGTGCGCCGCGCCCCCGGCCACACGCCGTTCCACACCTCGATCAGCAGCCGCTCCCGGGTGACGACCAGGCCGGGCTGCCGGGCGAGCGCCGCGAGCAGCTCGAACTCCTTGCGGGTCAGCGCGACGGGCGACCCGTCGGCGGCGGTGACCTGGTGCCGCGCGGTGTCGACCCGCAGCCCGCCCGCCGCCACCACCACCGGCCGCGCGGCCGGCCGGACCCGGCGGATCACCGCGTCGATCCGGGCGGCCAGCTCCGCGATCCCGAACGGCTTGACCAGGTAGTCGTCCGCGCCGCTGCGCAGCCCGAGCACCCGGTCGCGCTCCTCGCCCCGCGCGGTCACCGCGATGATCGCCACGTCGCCGCCGGTGCGCAGCCGCCGGCACACCTCGATGCCGTCCAGGTCCGGCAGGCCGAGGTCCAGCAGCACGAGATCGGCGGGCGGCGCGGCCAGCGCCGCCGCCCCGGTCGCCGCCCGGCACACCTCGAAGCCCTGCCGGCGCAGTGCCACCGTGAGCGCGTCGGCGAACCGGTCGTCGTCGTCGACGAGAAGGATTCGCATGGTGCAGACAGCGTAAAAAGCCGGGCGTCCCCTGCCTACGGGGCAGATCCTAGAAGTTTCTCAAATTTGCCGCTCCGCTCTCCGGCCCCGGCCCGCCGCGCGCCTACCTTCCCGGCAAGGGCGCGCACCGCGCCTCCGGGCCGCGCCTTCGACGGGGCGGATGGCCGGCCGTCCCGGACCGAGAGGAACAGGCGGATCCCGATGCGAACCAGGAAGGCGGCGGCGCTGGCCGCCGCGGTGGCGCTGATCGCGGCCGGATGCGGATCGAAGGGCGAGAAGCAGAGCGGCGGGGACGCGGACACGCTGACGATCGGCGCGTCCATGTCGCTGACCGGGTCGCTGGCCCGCGAGGGCGGCCTGACCAAGGAGGGCTACGAGCTCTGCAAGAAGGCGGTGAACGCCAAGGGCGGCGTCGCGGCCGGCGGCAAGCACCTCAAGCTCGACATCAAGTACCAGGACGACACGTCCAAGCCCGACACCGCCGCCCAGATCGTCGACCAGTTCAACGACAAGGGCATCAAGCTGATCCTCGGCCCGTACGGCTCGGCGACCACCGAGGCCGCCGCCGCCGTCATCGAGCGCAACGGCCAGGTGATGGCCGACAGCTCCGGCGCCGACGACAAGATCTTCCAGAAGGGCTACAAGCGGACCTTCGCCGCGCTGTCCCCGGCGCACTCCTACGCCGCGTCCATGGTCCAGGCGATCGCGGAGATGGCCACGCCGAAGCCGCGCACGATGGCGTTCCTGTCCGCCGACGACGGGTTCTCCAAGACCGTCGCCCAGTCCGGCGCCGACGAGGCCCGCAAGCTCGGCTTCACCGTCGTCGCCACCGAGTACTTCCCGAGCGGCACCTCCGACGTGTCCGCCGCGCTCACCAAGATCAAGCCGATGAAGCCGGACGTCATCGTCGGGTCGGTGCACGTCGCCGAGGGCATCGCGATCATCAAGCAGGCCAAGGAACTCGGCGTGCGGCCGTCCGGCGGGTTCGCCGAGACCGTCGCGCCGCCCACCCCCGACTTCGCCAAGTCGCTCGGCGCCGACGCCGAGAACGTCCTCGGCTCCACCCAGTGGACCGCGAAGACGGCAGGCAAGGACAAGTGGATCGGCACCGCCGCCGACTACGCCACCCAGTTCGCCGCCATGTTCGGCGGCCGCGCCCCCGAGTACCACGGCGCCGAGGCGACCGCCGCGTGCATCGCGCTGGTCGACGCCGTCGAGAAGGCCGGCGGCACCGACCCCGACAAGGTTCGGGACGCCCTCGCCGCACTCGACGAGCCGACCTTCTTCGGGCCGCTGAAGTTCACCCCCGAAGGCCAGAACCTCACCAAGACCATGCAGGTCGTCCAGGTGCAGAAGGGCAAGCCCGTCACCGTCTGGCCCAAGGACGCCGCCGAGGCCCCGCTGATCTGGCCGGGGAACCGGTCATGAGCCAGTTCCTCCAGGCGACCGTGTACGGGCTGCTGCAGGGCGGCCTGTTCGCGCTGATCGCCGTCGGGTTCTCCCTGGTATGGGGGGTGATGAACGTGATCAACCTGGCGCACGGGTCCTTCGTCCTCGTCGGCGCGTACCTGGCCTTCGAGCTGAACCGGCGGATCGGGCTCGACCCGTTCGCCGCGATGGTCCCGGTCGCCGCCGCCCTGTTCGCCGCCGGCTACCTGGTCCAGCGCGGGCTGATCAACCTGGTGGTCAAGGCGCCGATCTTCATCACCCTGCTGCTGACCTTCGGCCTGAACCTGCTGCTGGTCAACGGGCTCATCCTGATCTACTCCGGCGACTACCGCTCGGTGACCACCGGCTACGCCGCCGACGGGTTCGCGCTGATGTCGGGCGTCCGGGTGCCGGTCGGGCGGCTGCTGGCGGCCGTCGTGGCGCTGCTGCTCACGCTCGCCCTCGTCGCGGTCATGCGGCGCACCCGCACCGGCCTCGCCATCCTCGCCACCGGCATGGACCGCGGCGCGGCCCGGCTGATGGGCATCCGCGCCCGGCACGTCTACGCCCTCACCTTCGGCCTCGCCGCCGCGATGGCGGGCGCGGCGGGCGCGGCGGTCAGCGCCGTCGGCACCTTCAACCCCGCCGACGCCGGCCGCTTCACCCTGTTCAGCTTCGTCGCCGCCGTCCTCGGCGGGCTCGGCAACATGTACGGCGCGCTGATCGGCGGCATGGTCCTCGGCCTCGTCGAGGCGTGGGGCGGGCAGCTGCTGCCCGGCACCCTCGTCAACGCCGTCGCGTTCGCCGTCCTGGTGGCCGTCCTGGCCGTCCGGCCCGAGGGCATCGCCGGCCGGGCCTTCTACTCCTCCCGGGTCGAGGTGTGACCATGGCCGAATCCAGCACCGCCGCGCCCGCCGCGGACACGACCCGTCCGGCCCGGGGCCGCCGCCCCCGACTGCCCGCCTGGTGGCCGTGGGGAGGCGGCGCCCTGCTCGTCCTCGGCTGCCTCGGCCTGCAGAGCCAGCTCTACTCCGGGCAGGAGCGGACCGTCACGACCGTCTTCATGTTCGTCGCGCTCGCCGCGGCGTGGAACCTCATCGGCGGCTACACCGGCTACGCCTGCTTCGGCCAGGTCGGCTTCTTCGGCCTCGGCGCGTACACGACCGTCATCCTCATGGTCCACGCGAGGCTGTCGTTCTGGATCGCGCTGCCCGCCGCGGCCGTCGTCGCCGCCGTGTTCGCCGCCGTGATCGGGCTGCCGCTGCTGCGGCTCAAGGGCCACTACTTCGCGGTCGCGACCCTCGGCGTCGCCGAGGGCCTGCGCGAGCTCGTCACCAATGTCCCCCGCTGGACCGGCGGCGGATCCGGCGCGACGATCCCGTCCACCGGCGACCGGGCCGTCACCCCGTGGCTCGGCAACGACGGCTTCTACCTGCTGTTCCTCGGCCTCGCCGTGGTCTGCGCCGTCGTCGTCGCGCTCGTCTCGCGCGGCCGCACCGGCTACGCGCTGCGCGCCGTCAACCAGGACGAGGACGCCGCCGCCGCGATGGGCGTCAACACCACCGTCGCCAAGACCGTCGCGTTCGCCGTGTCCGCCGCGCTCACCGGCGCGGCCGGCGCCGCCTACGCGTTCCAGCAGGTCACGATCTACCCGCAGCGGCTGTTCGACGTGGACATCACCGTCCTGATGATCGTGATGGTGGTGCTCGGCGGGGCCGGCACGGTGCTCGGGCCGATCCTCGGCGCCGCCGGCATCGCGATCGCCTCGGAGTACCTGCGCCAGCACCTGCCCGAGGCGCACGACCTCACCCTCGGCGCGCTGATCATCATCGCGGTGATCCTGCTGCCGCAGGGCGTCGTCAACTTCGCCCGGGACGCGGTCCGCACCCGCGACTTCTCCCTGCTGTCCAACGTCCGGAGGTACCGGCTGTGAGCGGCGACACCCCCGTCCTGCGGGTCAGCGGGCTGCAGCGCAGGTTCGGCGGCCTGCTCGCGGTCTCCGGCGTCGACCTGGCGCTGCCCGCCGGACGCGTCCTCGGCGTGATCGGCCCGAACGGGGCGGGCAAGAGCACCCTCGTCAACCTGATCAGCGGCCATCTCAAGCCGACCGCCGGGTCCGTCCTGATCGGCGACACCGACCTCACCGGCGCCCGGCCGTGGCGGATCGCGCACGCCGGCGTCGCGCGGACCTTCCAGATCGTCAAGCCGTTCCGCGGGCTCACCGTCGCCGACAACGTGACCGTCGCGGTGATGTTCGGCCCGGCCCGGATCCGCTCGCGCGCCCGCGCCCGCCAGGAGGCCGAGCGGGTGCTGGAGCGGGTCGGCCTCGGCGGCAAGGGCGGCCTGCCGCCCGCCGAGCTGACCGTCGCCGACGCCCGCCGCCTCGAGCTGGCCAAGGCGCTCGCCCTGCGGCCCCGCGTGCTGCTGCTGGACGAGGTCCTCGCCGGGCTGCGGCCCGCCGAGATCGACCCGGCGCTGCGGCTCATCGACGAGCTGCGCGGCGAGGGCCTCACTCTGCTGGTCATCGAGCACATCGTCCAGGCGATCGCCGCCGTCTCCGACGAGATCCTCGTGCTGCACCACGGCGCCGTCCTCACCCAGGGCCCGCCGGACGAGGTGCTCGGCGACGAACGCGTCATCGAGGCCTATCTCGGCCACCGGTACACCAGAAGGAACCCCTCATGATGCTCGAGATCGACCGGCTCACCGCGGGCTACGGCCGGGTCCGGGTGCTGCACGAGGTGTCCCTGTCGGTGGACGAGGGGGAGATCGTCGCGCTCGTCGGCCCCAACGGCGCCGGCAAGTCCACGCTGCTGCGCGCCGTCACCGCGATGATCCCGGACCGCAGCGGGTCGGTCCGGGTGGCGGGCCGCGAGCTGATCGGCGTGGCCGTGGAGGACGTCGCGGCGGCCGGGGTCGCGCACGTCCCGGAGGGCCGCCGGCTGTTCCCGGGGCTGACCGTCCGGGACAACCTGCGGCTGGGCGGCTGGGTGCCGCGCAACGCCGACCTTGGCCCGGTCCTGGAGATCTTCCCGCGGCTCGCCGACCGGCTGAACCAGGTCGCGGGCAGCATGTCCGGCGGCGAGCAGCAGATGTGCGCCATCGCGCGGGCGCTGATGGGCCGGCCGCGGCTGCTGCTGATCGACGAGCTGTCCCTCGGCCTCGCGCCGCTGGTCGTCGACGAGATCCTGGCGCGGCTCGGCGGGATCGCCGAGAGCGGGACGGGCGTCCTGCTGGTGGAGCAGGACGCGGGCGCCGCCCTGGAGGTCGCCGACCGCGGCTACGTGCTGGAGCTCGGCCGGATCGGGCTGTCCGGGACGGCCGCGGAGCTCGCCGCCGACCCGCGCATGCGCAGCGCCTATCTGGGCGGGGACCCGCCCCAGGCGCCCGTTTCCTGACCTTCGGACCCCTGCTGGGGAGCGGGGCGCGCACCGGCCGCCGGTGCGCGCCCCGCTTTACGTCGCCCTTCCTCTGGGGCCCTTCCGTAAAGCCCGCCCCAGGGGCCCGCCAGGGCCTGCGGGGCCTGGGGCAGTGCTGCTTCCTGGCCGCCCGGTGGGGCTTTCCTGGGGGCCCGGAAGGGGGCGAAACCCCTGCCCAGGGGGTGGCCCGGGCCACTCCGACGGGTGATCCACGGGCCCGGATCCCGGCCCGTGGAGATCGTCCCGAACTTTTTTTGGCCGGGGAGAACTGGACCGCAGCCCTTGCGTGGAGGGAGTTTTGGGAGGTCTTTGCGGGTCGGCCGGGTGCTTGGGGCGTGCTTGACGAAATATGGGGCCCCTTGAACCTGTTGTGGATGTGTGACCGACGGGGAAGCCCGTCCGGAGCGCCCGATCAGATCACGAAGGGCGCATCAGAGTCCCTGATCATCAGGACGGCCGATCAAGGCACGTCCTCCGCCGAGTCCGCAGCGCGCCGATCACGGCCACGCGGAGCCGGGGACCCACCGAAACACCGGGGTGAATCCGCACCCCCGCGCGCAGCGGGGCCGCGGTAGGGCCACTTCCACGCCCGAACCCGACAGCTAACCCGGTAGGCGGACTGGAAGAACCTCAGGAGAACCCTTCTCATGACCGCTCGTACGTTCGACCTGACCAAGCGCATCGGCACCCGCGTCGCCGCCGGCGCCGTCCTCTCCCTGGCCGGTGCGTTCGGCTTCGCCTCGCTGGCCCCGTCCGCCCACGCGGACACCAAGCCCGCGAACACCGCGCACGTCGCCGCCGTCGCCAAGGCCGACGCCAACGGCGCCAAGTCCGACGCCAAGGGCGCCAAGACCGGCGCGACCGCGCAGGACGTCATCAAGCTCGCCCGCACGCAGATCGGCACCCACGAGGACGCCTCGGGCAACAGCAAGTTCAACAACTGGTACATCGACTCGCCCCTCGGCGAGCAGAACGCCCATCGCATCGGCGCCAAGAGCGCCTCGGTCTACAAGGGCCAGTCCTGGTGCGACATGTTCGTGTCCTGGCTGGGCCAGAACACCGGTGCCAAGGGCATGGGCGCCGACGCCTACACCGTGAGCCACGCGCAGTGGTTCAAGAAGACCGGCCGTTTCGGCCAGACCCCGAAGCCCGGCGCCGTGGTCTTCTTCGCCTGGAACGGCGGCGGCATCAAGGGCATCGACCATGTCGGCATCGTCGTGAAGGACAACCACGACGGCACCATCAAGACCATCGAGGGCAACACCGGCGACGCGGTGAAGCAGAAGGTCCGCGACACCTCCACCGTCGCCGGCTACGGCTACCCCGAGTACCGGTGAGCCCGGGCCGCACAGCGGCCCCCCTTCCCCCGCACCCGCCTAGCGGTGCTCCCCCCTCCCTTTCCATCCCCCGCGCGATCACAGCCACGTGCCGTGCGCCGGACCCGTCATGCCCGAACGGCGTGACCCCTCACGCCCGACGGCGTGACCCGGCGCCCGGACCACCGAGCGAAGGATGAACATGCAGCAGCGAGCCATCGACACCGCCCTGACCGCCCTGACCGGTACCGCCCTCGCGGGCATGCTGGTCGTGGGCGTGGCGGTCGAGAGCGCCCACGGCGCCCCGGCGGACAAGCCGATGGCGCACAAGGCCACCTCGCAGGAGGTGACCGGGCACCACACCGCGACCACCCACCACACCACCGGCAAGGCCGCTCCGAAGACCCACGCCGTCCTGTCGGGCAGCACCACCGCGTCCTACTTCTGGGACGACGGGTCGGGCGTGAACGGCGACACCGGCGCCCCGGCGAGCGGCAAGCCGATGCAGAAGGGCATGTTCGCCAGCCCGAGCTGGCCCATGAACACCAAGGTGAAGGTCAGCTACAACGGCCACAGCGTCACCGGCTTCGTCGGGGACCGCGGGCCGGGCGAGCCGTCGCACCGCGGCGTCATGCTCGACCTCGACACCTACACCTTCCGGACCCTGGTCGACGGCAAGAAGCCGGCCAGCAAGTACGACACCGGCACCTCGCAGGGCCACCTCAAGGGCGTCAAGTACCAGGTGCTGTCCTGGGGCCACGGCGCCGGCACGAAGGGCGCCCCGAAGCCCCTCGGCTGATCCGGCCCGCCCGGTGATCCCCTCCTAGGCGCCCCCCGGACCCCCCAACCGCGGACCCCGCTCCCGTCCCATGGACGAGAGCGGGGTCCGTCGCGTTCGGCAGGGGCCGCGCCGCCGGGACATCCGGCGGCAATTGCCGCTGATCGGGGATGAGCGTAACTTCTTGGCGGGATCCGGATGCCGAGCGAAGGCGGGGCGATGGCGGCGGGCGGTTCGGCAGGGGAGCGCGGGCGGCGCGCCCGCGAGCAGGCGCTCGAACTGGCCCGGCGGTCCCGCGAGGCGTACCGGCTGGCCGGCCGCTGGGAGGCCGCAGCCGAGGCCGAGCGGGCGGTCGCCGCCACCCTCGTCGGGCTGACCGCGGTCGGCTGGCGGCTGCTCGTCGACCGCCGCTGGCCGGGCACCCGCGCGGCGAACATCGACATGATCCTCATCGGGCCCGCCGGCGTGTTCGTCATCGACGTCAAGCGCTGGCACGACCGTCCGGTCGTCGGCGGCGGGCGGCTCTCGGCCGGCGGGACGCCCCGCGACGAGGAGGTCCGCAAGCTGCTGGCGATGACCCGGACCGCCGAGGAGCAGGTCGCGGCGCTCGGGCTGTCGCCGGTCGCGCTGGTCCCCGTCATGGCGTTCGCCGGGCACCGCCTCGACACGCGCGTGGGGCGGGTCCGGCTGCTCGGCCATCCCGATCTCGTCCACGCGCTGATCGCCGAGCCGAGGCGGCTGACGCCCGCGCTGGTGGGCGTCGTCACCGCGCACCTCGCGGAGGCGTTCCCCGCCTACGAGCCAGCCGAGCTCAAGCCCGGCGGCACCGGCGACCCCGGCCCGGCCGACGGCGGCGACGCCCTGTTCGAGACCGAAGAGGTCGAGAAGGCCGCGCTGGAATCGCTCCTGCACGCGCCGATCGAGCGCTGGATGACGTTCCTGCACCCGGACCAGGTCGCCGTCGCGCGCCGGGACTGGAACGGCCCCGCGCGCATCAGCGGCCCGGCCGGGACGGGCAAGACCGTCGTCGGGCTGCACCGGGCGGCCCATCTCGCCGGGCGCGGCCGGGAGCGCGTCCTGTACGTCACCTTCGTCAACAACCTGCCGCGGGTGCAGCGCCGGCTGTTCGAGCGGATGGCCGGCGTGTTCGCCGACCGGGTCGAGTTCTCCAGCCTGCACGGCTGGGCGACGGCGTTCCTCGCCGAGCGCGGCGCCGAGGTGCCGCTGAACGCCGCCCGCGCCGACGACGCCTTCTCCCGCGCCTGGATGACCATCGGCCGCGACAGCGCGCTCGCCGAGATCGACCCGATGCCCGGCTACTGGCGCGAGGAGATCGACCACGTCATCAAGGGGCGCGGGCTGACCTCCCTGGAGGAGTACCGGACCGTCGCCCGGCACGGCCGCCGGACCGCGCTGCAGCCCGCCCACCGGGAGGCGGCCTGGCTGCTCTACGAGGAGTACGAGCTGCTCCGCGAGGAACGCGGCGTCGGCGACTTCAACGACGTCCTGCTGGCCGCCCTCGCGGAGCTGGAGAAGCGGCCCGCCGACCCGCCGTACTCGGCCGTCATCGTGGACGAGGTGCAGGACCTCACCCTCGTCGGCGTGAAGCTGCTGCACGCCCTCGCGGGCGACGGCCCCAACGGGCTGCTGCTGATCGGCGACGGGCAGCAGGCGGTGTACCCGGGCGGGTTCCGGCTCGCCGACGCCGGGATCGCGGTCAAGGGCCGGGGCGCCGTGCTGCGCACCAACTACCGGAACGCATCGTCGATCCTCGAGGCGGCGATGGACCTGGTGTCCGGCGACCCGTTCGACGACCTGGACGGCCCGAGCCCGAACGGCCGCCGCGCCGTCGACCTCACCTACCACGAGGGGCGGGTCGTCCGGGTGGACGCCGCGGACGACGAGGAGCACGACCGCAGGCTGGTCGAGGCCCTCCAGACGCTCGCGGACGAGGAGCCGGACGGTCCGGGCGCCTGGGCCGGATCGGTGGTGCTGTGCCCCTCGCGCAGGGAGATCGGCCGCTACGACCGGCTCCTCACGCGCGCGGGCATTCCGGTGCTGCGGCTGGAGAACTACGACGGGCGGCCTGTCGAGGCCGTCAAGCTCGGCACCTACCGGCGGGCCAAGGGGCTGGAGTTCAAGCACGTCTTCCTGCCGCACCACGACGCGGCCCTCGCCGACGCCGCCGATGCGGACGCCGCGTCCCGCGAACGCGCGGAGCTGGCCCGCCGCCAGCTGTTCGTCGCCATGACCCGCGCCCGCGACCTGCTCTGGCTCGGCTCGACCGACCCCAACGGACCCCGCCGGCCTGCTTCGTAGGGGGAACGTTTCCTGGAACTCTCCCCATATGAGAACCAGCAAGGCTCCCGCGCCTATCTCTCCACGTCGGCGCGTAGTGCTGTGTTCCTGATTGGGCGGTCCCAAAGTCGGCGGAAGGTGCGGCGGCGGCTGCACCGGTTCAACGAGGCCGAGATCGACGGGCTGGGCAACCGGCTGGGGGCGGGCCGCAAGCGGCGCACTGTCTCGTCATGGCTGTGGGTGTCGAGTTCGGAGATGTCGGCGGGCGTATCTCGGGAGGAGTCCTGCCGCTACCGAAGCGGTGAGCGCCATGGCCAGGCAGGCCGAGCCCAGGCCGAGGGCACCGGCAAAGGCGGCGACGGCGATCGGTGCAACCGACCCGCCCGCATCGGTGACCAGTCGCCACGAGCTGAGGAATGTGGCCGGCGCATTCGGGTCGGCCAGGTCGGAGCCGATCGTGGGGACCAGGCCGCCGCTGATTCCGTTGGCCGTCGACATGACGGCGACGGCCGCGATGTACACCACGTCGCTTGCGGGAGCGACGAGCGCGACGGCGGCTGCGAGGTGGGAAAGGCCGAACGCGACGAGTGTGCCGACGGCGACGTGAATCCGCCCGACTCGGTCGACCAGCGAACCGCCGAGGTAGCAGACCGCGAAGTCGAGGGCGCCGGTGACGCCGAGCAGCAGGGCGGTCGACACGTTGTCCCACCCCAGGCTTACTCCGATCAAGGGGACGAGAACCCGGCGGCCGGTCCGCATGGAGCTGATCACCGACACCGTCAGCCCTAGTTGGAACAGTGTTCGGCGGCTGTTCCACAGGGTGCCCAGCACGCCCTGGCGACCGTGGTCACCGGTCGGTGTGGTGCTCTCGGGGAACCGCGCGATGGCGACAAGGACGAGCAGCCCCACCGACGTACCGACGACCACCAGAAAGGCGGCCTCTGACCGGCCCGAGACGTGGAAGGCTGCCGCCGCTAGGAACGGACCCAGGAAATTGCCCAACCGGGTGAAGCCCGCGACAGCGGACAGGGTCCGGCCCCGCACGGGCACGGGCACGGTGACCGTGATCCAGGCGTGCCGGGCCATGGCGAAGACCGATACTCCGGCCCCGATCAGCGCTGCTCCCAAGCCGAGCAGGGGGATGGACGAACCGATGTAGGCGAGCAGGCCACCGACGGCGGTCACGGCGGTCGAGCCGACCATCGCCGTCCGCTCGCTGAACCGGTCGACCACCCAGCCCGCCGGGAGCGTGGAGGCCAGTTGCCCCAGCGTTATCAAGGCGGCGACCAGCGCCGCTATGGCGAAGGAGCGTGTCAGCGCGGACGCGGCGAGCGGCACGGCCGTGATGGTGGCGCTCTGGCCCAGGGAGTTGAGCAGGTTGGGGACGAGGACGGTCGGGCCGATCAGACGCCATGGCACGCCGGGCCGTTCGGACGGTCCGGTGCGTTCGGACTTGCTCAGCTCAACCACATGCCGCAGTGATGCTCGGCCACGTAGTCGGCGCCGGTCACCACCTGAGTGCGGCCGCCAGGGAGGAACGCAAGGCGCTTCTCACCCGAGCCGGAGCCGTACCGCGGCCATTGGTTCAGCCACCGGGCGCGCGGGCTTCCGGACTCCGCCAGCCGCGACCAGTAGCCGATCATGGTTCGGCTCAGCCGCAACTGCGGCTCGCTGAGCTTGCCCATGATCTCTGATTGCCACAGGTAGGGGACTTCGGAGGTGTGCCCGGAGCCGATGGGGAATGACGACGGAACCGTCATGTAGGGCCGCAGAGGCGCCGTCTCGTCGCGGAACTCATAAGTCCACGTGGGGGCGTAGCGCGAGATTGATCGGGAGAACGGAAGCGCCGTGCACACCCGGTCGTCGGTCTGCACCTTGGCGCGGGCCAGGCCAGGGCCTGGGTAGTCCGAAAGCGGGTACTCCGCGAGGATCCGCTGCGCGCGATCCCCGTACGTGCTCCGGATCTGGGAGATGTACGTCGCGGGCGTGACCGGCTGCCCGATCATGTCATTGCTCTCGTAGACGAAGGCGCGTGCCTCGTTCCGCACGTTGCCGAAGATCACCGGCACCCGGTTGAACCGCCCGGTGGCGAACGCGTCCTTCGGCGGCAACGGAAGGTCGCCGCCACCGGCCACGGTTCCGGCCCGGGTGCCCTGGGCCGCCTGGACTTTGAGGAGGTCGGCGACACTCTTGCCGCGGAGGCAGGCCAGGGCTGTGTTCGGGTCGGAGCAACCCGCTGCCTCGGCGAATCGGAGTCCGGCGGTGTGCGATTCCTCGCGCGTCGGGGCGTTCCCGCACGCGCCGGCGCTCTGGACGACCGCTGCGGAGAACAGTCCTGCGGCGGAGGGCGAGGCGAGCAGCCAGCAGACCGCTCCGGCTCCTGCCGACTGGCCCGCGATGGTCACTCGGCCGGGGTCGCCGCCGAACGCGGCGATGTTGCGCCTGACGTACCTGAGGGCCTGCACTTTGTCCAGATTCGCATAGTTCCCGCCGGATGTCCCACCGGCCGTCTCTGCGTCGAGGGCAGGCAGATCAAGTCCACCCAGTACACCGAGGCGATAGTTCACGGTGACCACGACGGAGTCACCCCACTGTGCCATGCGCACCGGCTCGACGTCGGTCGCGGCGCCGTTGATGCCTCCACCACCGTGGAAGAAGACAAGGACCGGGCGTTTGCCCGTGGCCTTCCGCGGCGTGTACACGTTCATGAAAAGGCAGTCCTCGGCTGTGCTGGAAGGCTGGCCCGGTCGCCAGAACACCGCCGGCTGGGCGCAGTCCGCGCCGGTCTTGACCGCAGACCGTGTCCCCTTCCAGGACTCGACCGGTCGAGGCCGTCCCCAGCGCGTTGGAGGGGCGGCATACCGGACGCCGTTGAAGACGCGGTACCCCTCTTTCACCACGCCGCGCAGGACGCCTTCCTTCGTGCGCACAGCGGCGCCGGTGTCTCCTCGATCACTCCCTGCCAGGCTCGCGGGGAAGGAGGTTGCCGCTGCGGCGGGAGGCGCGAACAGGAGCAGCGAGAGGGCGATAGCGGGTGTGGTCAGGAGCTGGGATGGGCGAAGCGGCGTCGTCACGTCGAGACCCTTCTACTGCCGGGGCAGTTGTTCAGAGAAGGTGAGCACCTGGCGTCGGCTACCGTCCGACCTCGTCGTCGTACGGGGGTCGCTGACGAGGCCGGACGCTAGAAAGCGCGCAGACGTGCGTCAATGGAATGAGCGATAAGGATTCGTGAAGAGGTGATCAGGATCGAGTGTTCGTCGCCTTCATGCGAGTGAATACTTAAGCGATTGAGCGCCATTCAAGTGATCCTGAGCGCCCTTCGTGCCCGTCCGCTGATCAGCAAGGTGGGGCCCGGGGACTCCCGGCGGTGTCGTCACCGATGAGGGCGGCATCGAAGGCTCCGGAGTCCCAGGCACACCGGCGCTCCGGCAGCGAGGCGGCGCTGTTCCCGGCTTATCGGCTCCAGGAAGGCTCGGACGTGGCCTGGGGGTCACCCCCTATCCCCGGCCGGGATTCTGATGGCGGTGTTTCGTCCCGTGTCCATGGCTCTCTGCGGTCCTACAGCAGGACGGCCTCGCTGATGACCGACCGCCCGGCCTCGCCCGGTGGCGGTCTTGTGCTGTCCGTGTACAGCCGGTGGGGCTTCATCTGATAAGTCGCCCTAATCGGTTGAGCAGCAAGTGTGCACTTTTTGAAGTGACGCCCGCCACCTAATGTGGCCGACACCTGTTCGCAACGCTCGCTGCTCCCGGCTCTCTCCCGGCGCGGTGGCTCTTCTGAAAGGGAGTGCCCGTCCCATGTCCAAGCCCTTCGACTGGTCGATCGCGATCGCCGGTGAGTGCATGGTGACCCGTCCGTTCTCGATGCACACCGAAAAGGAGTTCCTGGGGATCCGCGAGCTCTTCGCCGGATCGGACGTGGCCTACGCCCACCTCGAGATGAACTTCGGCGATCATCGTCATTTGCACCCGGGTCGCGGTGACTGGTACGGCAGCTACATGCTCGCCGAGACGCGGCTTGCCGAGGAACTGCGCTGGCTGGGCGTCGACGTGATGTCGACGGCGAACAACCACAGCCTCGACTTCGGCGAGATGGGCCTGCGGTCCACCTTGGAGTCCTGCCGTGCCGCTGGTCTCGCCTGCGCCGGCACCGGCGAGGACCTCGACGACGCCCGCGCCCCTGTCTACGTCGAGACCCCGCGCGGCCGGATGGCCCTTATCTCGACGAGCTCCGGCAACCGTCCCCACGAGTGGGCCGGCCGCCCCAAGGAGACGATGGTGGGGCGTCCCGGTGTCAACTCGCTGCGCACCGAGTGGACCTACCATGTGCCCGCCGAGGCCGCGGCCCGGCTGCGCGAGTCCGCCGAGGGGCTCGGCATCCTGCGCACCAGCGCCCAGTGCGGTCCGGGCAAGACCGGCCGCGTTCTGGCCGACGACGAGTTCCAGTACACGTTGCCGGGCGGTCAGTCGGCTTCCGGTGAACTGGTCTTCAAGGAGTCGGACCGGTACCGCATCGAGACCCGCTGCCACGCGGGCGACCTCGAGGGCAACCTGCGCTCGATCCGGTCCGCCGCCGCGATGGCGGATGTCGTGATGGTCGCTCACCACTTCAACATCTCCGAGGGCCCGCGCGGCGACCGTCCTCCCGCGTTCGTGCGCGAGTTCGCCCATCGCGCGATCGAGGAGGGGGCCGACGTCTTCGTCGGGCACGGCTGGCACAAGACCCTCGGGATCGAGATCTACCAGGGCAAGCCGATCTTCTACGGTCTCGGCAACTTCTTCGCGCAGTCGGAGTTCCTGGAGCATGTCCCCTCCGACAGCTACGAGACCTGGGGGCACGACGTGGACCGGCTGCCAACGCTCACGCCGGACATGTGGCCGCTGCACCCGGGTTTGGACGGCCCGTCGGAAACCTGGTGGAGCTCGGCCATCATCAAGGTCCACCTCAGCGAGGGACGGCTCACCGACATCACCTTGCACCCGGTCGAGATGGGGCGCGAGGTCACCAAGGCCGCCAAGATCACTCGGGGAACGGGCAAGTCCGCGCAGCACACGCTGACCGAGGGACGTCCGATAATGGCCGACCAGGTCAACGGTGAACGCGTCATCGAGCGGTTCCGCGAACTGTCGGCGGATTACGGCACCACCGTCGAGGTCGCGGACGGCGTCGGCCGGGTGCGGGTCGAGGGCTGACCCTTACGAGGGCCGAGGGCAACGAGGATGCGGAAGTGGGAGGTCTGATGACGAGCCGGCAGGGCCGCAGGCCCGAGAAGTGTGCCGCTTGGTGGGTGCCGGCGGTCGAACCGAGCGGAGGTGAACGGCCATGGTGGTGATGGCGCCGGATCGCGAGGACGCTCCCAAGGCCGACGTCGCCGCCGCTCGCGGCCGGGGCGCGATGCCCGGTCGGGTACTGGTCGGCGTCCTCGTGATCGTCCTGACCTTCCTGGTGTTCCTTCCGACGGCGTTCGTGTTCATCCGGGCGCTGTCGGAGGACCCCCGCGCCCCGCTGTCCACCTTCTCGCTGGACGCCGTGCGCGAGAGTTACGGCTCTCTCGAGATCTGGGGGGTCGTGGGTGAGACGATGGCGATGTCGGTCGCGTGCGGAATCGTCGCGACCGCCATCGGGGCCCTCCTGGCATGGGTGATGGCCCGTACCGACGTTCCGTTCAAGCGATTCTTCGAGCTCGTCGTCATCGCCCCGCTGTTCCTCTCACCGTTCATCGGGGCGTTGGCGTTCCTGGAACTCGGTGCACCGCGCACGGGCCTGCTGAACCAGCTGGCGCGCGAGGCGGGACTGCCCTCGTGGATCTCCATCGACGTGATGACCTTCCAATGGCTGATCATCATCCTCGCTCTGCACTACGTGCCTTATGGCTACCTGCTGGTGTCAGGGAGCCTGCAGAACATGGACGCAAGCCTTGAGGAGGCGTCGCACATCAACGGCCGCGGCACCGTGCAGACGGCGCTGCGGGTCACTCTCCCGGCGATCAAGCACGCCATGCTCTCGTCGATCATCTTCGTGACGATCAGCGCCACCGGGATGTTCTCGGTGCCGGCGCTGCTGGGCGCGAAGGCGGACTTCAGGCCGCTGGCCGTAACGGTCTACCGGGCGACGAACGGCTACCCGGCGGACTACGCCCTCGCGGCGGCCCTCGGCACGATGATGGTCCTGCTGAGCGTGGTCGGGCTGTGGCTCTACCAGCGCGGCCTGCGCCAGTCGTCGAAGTTCGTGACGGTGACCGGTAAGGCTCGCAGCCGCAAGCGGATCGAGCTCGGCCGGATGAAGTACGCCGTCGTGCTGCTGCTGGTGCTCTACGCGCTGATCACCACCATCCTGCCGTACGCCGCGCTGTGCCTGCGTGCCTTCAGCAAGTCGACCAACATCGGGGACTTCGACCTCACCACCTCCGTGGTGCGTGACGTCCTCGCCAAGCCCGAACTCAAGACCGCCCTGGTCAACACGGTGATCGTGTCGGCTGCCACGGCGGTGCTCACGGTCGTGGTGGGCCTGCTGACCTCCTACGTCACCGAGCGGATGAGATTCCGCGGGTCCGGCCTGCTCAACTCGGTGGCCATGGCGCCGCTGGCGGTACCCGGCATCGTCTTCGCGACCGGGGTTTTCGCCATGTACCTCGGCACGCCGCTCTACGGAACACTGGCGATCATGGTCATCGCCTACGTCGCGTCCTATCTTCCCCACGCGACGCGAGTGACCGGCAACGGTTTCGTCCAGATCGACTCCTCGCTGGAGGAGGCGTCCCGGATGTGCGGAGCGACCCGGGCGCGGGCCATGTACACGATCCTGTTGCCGCTGATGAAGCCGTCGATCTCCTCGGCGCTGATCATGGTCTTCCTGTTCACCGTGCGGGAGATCAACACGGCCATCCTGCTGTACACGCCCGACACCATGCTGCTCTCGATCCTGTCCTTCAACTTCGCCTCGCAGGCGTCGCTGCCGTCCGCGGCGGTGGTCGGCCTCATCGAGACCGCGCTGATGATCGTCTGGATCGTCCTCGCCATGGCGCTGCTGCGCCCCGGCAACCCGTACAAGCGCGCCTGAGAACCGGGTGACGAGGTCAAGGAATGAAGAAGGTGAACAGATCGGTGAACGGCCAGCACCCGAGTGGGAAGGCGGACCGTGGGCTCCAGATCACGGGGCTCGTCGCGACCTACGGCAAGTCGGTCGCCGTGTCCAGCCTCGACCTGGAGATCGCCGGGTCGGAGTTCGTGACGCTGCTCGGACCGAGCGGCTGCGGCAAGACCACGACATTGCGATGCGTCGCGGGCCTGCACACACCGACAGGCGGAGAGATCCGGCTCGGAGGACGGCGCGTCTACGGCGACAGCGTGAACGTGCCCCCGAACAAGCGGGACATCAACATGGTGTTCCAGTCCTACGCAGTCTGGCCGCACATGACCACGCTGGAGAACGTCATGTACGGCCTGCGGGCGCAGAAGATGGATCGCGCCAAGGCAAGGCGGAAGGCACGCACCATGCTCGAGCTCGTCGGTCTCGGCGACTTCGAGAAACGTCACGCCACCGACCTGAGCGGTGGCCAGCAGCAGCGGGTCGCGCTCGCGCGAGCCCTGGCCACCGAGCCCGGCCTGGTTCTCATGGACGAGCCGTTGAGCAATCTCGACGCCCAGTTGCGGGCGCGCATGCGCGACGAGGTCCGCCAGCTTCAGAAGAGCACGGGAACGACGGTCCTCTACGTCACCCATGACCAGTCCGAGGCCCTGTCGATGTCCGACCGCGTCGTGGTCATGCGCCAGGGGGTGATCCAGCAGATCGGCGACCCCTGGTCGCTGTACCACCGGCCGGCCAACGGCTTCGTGGCGAACTTCGTCGGTGAGGCGAACGTTGCCAGGGGCACCGTCACCGAGGTGGGGGAGCGCACGTTCACCGTCTCGCTTCCGAGTCTGGGCGCGGGCACGGTGTTCGACGTCGCGATCTCTGCCTCGGAGCAGCCTCCCGGCACGGGACAAGCGGTCTCGATCGTTTTCCGGCCGGAGTGGGTGTCCGTGGCCGACGACGAGCAGGAGGAGGCCGTGTCCCGGGCGGGGCGCAACGAGGTTCGGGCGACCTTGCTCTCAAGCGAGTTCCTCGGGTCGCACTTCGAGCGCACCTACCGCGCCGGTGAGCATGAACTACGCGTTCAGGCCGTCACCGGCCCGACCTCGCTTCCACGGCAGGCGGGTAGCGAGCAGATCCTTCTGATCACCCCGGACAACCTCACCTGGTTCGTCCCGGAGTCGTCGGCCGGTGGGTCGTCGACCGGGGGAGGAGCCGCTGCTGAGGGCATACGAGAGTCCCCAACCGTCACCATGCGTGGTTGACCCTGACCAGGCAGCCCGGGCCCAGAGCGTTCTCGCCTCGGGCCCGGGCCTTCGGTGTTCCCAGAGCGGTTCGGCACATTGGAACCGTTGGCGGACGCAGGAGAGCCGTGGTGGAGCCTCACGTCAGGTGTCCGCGGAGCCCCGGTTGGTAGTGGCGGACCCATGGTCGGCGTGGAAACGGCCTAGGCACGACCGGCGGGCCGGGGTAACCGTCAGCCGGACGTCGCCGGGCTCAGCGTGGCGTCGACCTTGGCCGGCAGCACATTGACGAAGACCCGGGCGTGGTGGGGAACCTCCTGGTCGGGTGGTGTGAGGATCACCGCACCCCGGACGAGAGGCAGACCCGGCATCGGCACCGGTTCCAGGAGACCGAGGCGCTGATCCTCGGTGGCGCAGAAGTCCGGCAGGATCGCCAGGGCGAGACCGCGGGTGACGTAGGTCCGCATCGCCTCCAGGCCGCGGGACTCCAGGACGACGCGCAGGGAGGCACCGACCTTCTTGGCCCAGCGTTCGATCAGTTCCCGGCTGCGCATCCCGTCGGCGAATGTCGCGAAGGCCGCCCCCGCGAGGTACTCCAGCCGCTCCTGTTGATCGAGAGCGAGGATCGGGTCATCCGGACGGGCGTAGAGGTGCATCCGCTCCTCGATGGTTCCCAGCACGCCGAACCCGCTCGGTCCGGGGGCGCGGCAGACGCCGAGGTCGGCTCGCCCCTCCTGGAGCTCACGCACGCAGGCGTCGCGCGAGGGAGCGTGCCGGATCACCACGTTCACGCCCGGCGCGGCCTGCTTCATGGCGGCGACCGCCTCGACCAGCAGGTGCTTGATGTGGTCGGTGTCGCTGACGACGATGAGGGTGGAGCTCTCGCTCAGATTCTTCATCTGCTCCAGCCGCTGGTGGAACAGCTCCGTGCGAGCGAGCATCTCGTCGGCGAAGGCCATCAGCTCGCGCCCCGCGGCCGTGAGCTCGGAACGAGCACCCTGCCGGCGATCGAGCAGCGTGGCTCCGAGCAGCCGCTCAAGGTGCCGGATGCGCTGGGACACCGCGGGCTGCGTGAGGGCCAACTCGGCCGCGGCGGCGCGGAAGGAGCCGGCGCGGCCCAGGGTCTGGAAGGTGAAGAGCTGGTCGAACGTGAGCCCGGCGATGAGGCTCTGCCTGCTCGTGTGTCGCCCTTCGCGACCCTGGGTGCTCATCCGCCGAAGCGTACCGCGCGCGCCGGCTGACGACGGCCGTGCAAGAGCGCTGGTCACGGGGCCAAGGAAGGAATTTCGCCGAGTCGCTGCTCACCGTTGGTCCCGAGGGAGAGCGTGCCCTCCACCTCAGGATCGATCCGGACGTCGACGATCTGCAGCCCGTTCTGGCACAGTTCAAGGGATGCCAGGTCGGCCTCGGTCCGCACGACCGAGCCGACACCGTCGAAGGCCTCTGCGAGCCGGACCAGGTCGGGGGGCGTCTGCCGGGCGATCGTGTCCGGAAGCCCGTACTTGCGCAGATGCTTCACCTCGGCGCCGTACTGGAGGTCGTTCATGACGACGATGGTGAGCCGCAGGCCGGCGAGCCGGACCACGTCGAGCTCCTGAGCCGACATCATCAGCCCGCCGTCGCCGCAGATTAGGACGACGTGGGCGTCGGGCCGGGCGGCGGCGGCGCCGAGCGCGGTGCCCAGGCCGAGCCCCACCGAGCCGTAGCCGCGGCCGACGAGGAAATCGCGGGCTGTACGCGTGCCGACGAGCGAGGGGAGCGTAGGCAGCGAGCGTCCCGAGTCGGTGACGATGAGCCGTTCGGTCGGCAGCACGCGGTCGAGTGCCAGGTAGACCTCGCGCGGGTCCAGGCCATGACCGGTGCCCAAAGGGACGGCGAGAACGGAGGCTTGGATCTCGTCTCGCGGTACGGAGGGCGGTGCGGTGCGCTCGCCGGGGCGGCGAGCCTTCCACGCCGCCAGGAGCCGCTCGGCGGTGACGCGTGCGTCCCCGATCAGCGGCAGGTCGACCGGCACGGTCTCCCCGATGGCGTCGGGGTTCACATCACACTGGATCACGGTCGGCTCGCGGTACAGCTTGCCGTGTCCGTAGGTGAACTGGTTGAAGGAGGCGCCAAAGACGAGCAGTAGGTCGCACTCCCGCAATGCTCTGCGTGCGGCCACCGGAGACCAGCCGCCGCTGAGGCCGAGATCCTGAGGGTGCCCGGAGAAGAGCCGGACGGCGAGCAGGCTGGTGGCCAGACGCGCTCCCGTCGCCTCCGCCAGGGCGACGAGAGCGTCGCGGCTGTCCGCATGCACTGCACCCTGACCTGCGAGGATGAGTGGGGTGCGGGCCTGGGTGAGCAGGTCGATGGCGGTCTCGACGGCGGCGTCGTCCGGCATGCCGCGAGATCGGCCGGCCGTGGGGACGAGCGGCAGGTCCGCCACATCCTCGTCGAGCACGCCATCGGCCATGCTGAGCACCTGAGGCTGGCCGTTCCACCTCGCCGCGCCGACCGCGGCGTCGAGGGCATCGGCGAACTCCGCGATCGTGTTCGCGTGGTGGAAACCCGCCCCGATCAGCTCGGTGAACTTCCGCTGCTCGACGTTCTGCGCGGTCATCGAGTCGGGCGAGGGCGACTCGCCGACCACCATGATCAGTGGGCTGTGGTTGCGGACCGCGGCGATCAGAGCGTTGACGGCGTTGGCGAAGCCGGGTCCGCGAGACACGCTGCACAACCCGATTCCGCCCGTCGATCGGGCGTATCCGACCGCCGCCGAGACGCACGTGGCCTCATGGCGGGTCGGGACCAGACGGAGCCGGCCACTCGCGACCCCCGCGCCGATCCACGGCACGTTGGTCCCGCCCAACATGCTGAACACGGTGTCCAACCCGCGGGACGCGAGCAACTCGGCTACCGCCTTGTTCCCTAGCACGGGACTTGTTCCCCTCTCGATCCGCGGGCCGCTCAGCCCTTCAGGGTCTCGTTGACCTTGGTGACGAACTCGCCGAACTTCTTCCCCTCCAGTTGAGGCAGCTCGCTCATGCCGTACCAGGGCTTCGGCGGCGCGTACCACGGTTCCTTGGCGACCTTGCGGTCGTCCTTCCAGCCGGTGCGGGTACCGGTACCGGTACCGAGCTTGGCCATCAGGTCATGCCCCTCTGCCGAGGTGGCCCACTCCATGAACAGCCGCGCGGCATAGGGATGCGGCGTCTTCGTCGGCAGAGCGATGCTCCACAGCGCCGAGGCGGCCGGGTCGGGGTACTTGTACTGGATCGGTGCGCCCTCGTCGACGTAATCGTTGTAGAGGGTGTCGGTGCCGAAGGTGACGGCGTACTCGCCCTTGACGAGCTGGGCGGCGATCGGAATCTGGCTCTCGAAGAGGGCGGGGTCGTTCGCGCCGACACCCTCGAGCCACTTCCAGCCGTATTTGCCGGCCTGGTTGATGATCGCGTTCGCGTAATTGCCGGCGGTCGTCGCGCCGCCGGTGTCACCGAGCGCGATCTTGCCCTTGAACGACGGATCCGTGAGCGCGGCCACGGGGTCTTTCTCCAGCAGGGCCTGCTGCTGGGGTGTCACCACTTTGGTGTTCCAGGCCACGGCTCCGATGCTCTGATGCAGCGGGTACACCTTGCCGACGAGGTCGTCGCCGGGGAAGACGGTGTCGTAGTCGTATCCGCCGAAGTTCTGGGTCTTGTAGTTGGTGATCCAGTCCTTGTCGGCGGCGTCTTCCCAGAGCTGGAAGACATTCTGGATCACGATGTCGGCTTTGTTGACACCGCCCTGCGCCTCCTGCGCCCACTTCTGGAAGAGTGTGGTGCTGCCGTCGCGGTAGAGCTTGACCTTGATCCCGTACTTCTTTGTGAAGGCCTTGCCCCAAGCGGTGGTCGCCTCCTCTGTCGTCCCGGCGTACAGGCTCAGCTCCCCCTCGGACTGCGCCTTCTTCACCAACTGGTCCATGCCGCCCGCAGCGGTCACGTCCTGAGGCAGGTTCTTGGCATCTCCCGACGACCCGCATCCGGCCAGGGTGAGCGAACCTGCGACCACCGTGGCGACGAGCCACTTCCTTCGCATCACTGCGATCAGTCTCCAATGCCGACAGCAGAACGGGCGCCGAGATGGATGCTGCCGACTCCATCGTCGATCTCGAGGTGGGTCCCGAGTTCTGCTGAGAGCCCTTGGAGGCGCTCCAGCACTCGGGTCGCGTTGTCGCCGGTGCCGGGCCGTGGCCGACCTTCCGTCAGCGGGTGTTCCTTTGATCCGCCCGTGCGGCGGGTGATCGGCGCCTCGGGCGAGACGTCCCGGCCGAGTTCGACCGGGTGCAGCCGGATCGACTCCACTCGTCCGGCCTCCAACCGCACCGAGATCACAGCGGAACTCCACCAGGTCCGGCGATGCGGCTCCAGGCCGGGGTGCAGGGGCCAGAGTTCCGGCGTCTGGGATGGCAGCAGGTCCGGATCGTGTCTCCAGGTCTCGTAGCCGTCCGCGGGAACATGCTCGATGAAGGCGGACTGGGCGAAGAAGTTCCCGAGACCATAGAAGATCGGCTTGCCGCGGTAGATCTCGATGCCGAGGGTCTTGTGCCAACCGTGACCGAGGTAGATGTCGGCGCCCTCGTCGATGGCCCGGTGCGCGAACTCCCGCACGAAGGCCGGCGGGTGATCTCCGCGTGGGCCTTCGGACAGATTGAAATGATGGGCGACCAGCACAACGTCGGCTTGCGCGGCCGCCGCTCTGATCGACCGGAGATTGGCCTCCAGATCGCCAGGGTGGCAGCGGGTGTCGATCCGGTGGTCGGAGCCCTCGCGGAAGACGAACTCCCCAGCGGCCGACTGCCCGCCGGGCAGGAGCAACTGGAACTGATCAGGGTCGAGAACCGGGCCGGTCTTGCCGGGACCGCTCTGCGTACTGGTGCGCAGGATGCCAAGGCCGTGCGCCGCCCCGCGCAATGCCGCGGCGGCGCGCGCGTCGACCTGGTATTCCATGCTGACGCGCAGCGGGTTGATCCCTGGCCGGCCGACCATCGTCCCTTTGGGATGGCCCGCCCATTCCTGCGCCTTGTTGCCTGACGCCGTCGATACCAGAGCGACGCGACCGCCCGGTGTCTCGGTGTAGGCCGGGGCGCGTGCCTCGTCCAGATCGCGCCCGGTACCGGCGCACACCAAGCCAGCCGCGCGGCAGTTGTCGAGAGTCGAGAGCAGGCCGTGCTGACCGAAGTCGAGGCTGTGATTGTTCGCCATCGACAGCACGTCCACCCCGAGCCACCGCAGGTCGCGAGCGACCTGCGGATCGGCCAACATATAGCTGCCGAAGGTGTCTCCGCGGCCGGCGTGCATCTCGCAGAAAGCGCCGAAGTTCATCTCCAAGTGCGCGTACGTGACATCGGAGGCATGAAGGAGGTCGCGGATCTCAAGAAGACCCGGGTCGGCGACCTGAGCGAAGGGGCGCGAGGCTAGGCACTCGCCTGCGATCGCGATGGTCGTGCCGCCGCTCATGTGTCCTCCTCGCGTTCGTGCTCCTCACCGGGTGTGACGCCGGTAACTGACCAGAAACATAGGCTGGGTCGTGGAGCGACCGAAACCACACGATCGCTAGTGAGCCGATTAGGTGAGCCTTATCGGTATGGCCGTGAGACCCCTTGAGATGACAGGGGTCAGGTGAGCGGCGCCACAACCATGTCACTGGGGGGCCGCGCCGCCCGCACGAAGCCTCAGGACTCCAGGCGCCCGACACGCACCTGTGACGGCTGGTCGATGGTGCGGTTGAGGAACAGATCGCAGGCCCGGCCTTCGCTTGCGCCGGTAGGGATGCCGAGACGCCGACACCGAAATCATGCTGGTCATCGCACCAGTGTGAGCCTCTCTTATGTCTAGATCACAGATTCTTTGCTCGACATGGCCGTCGATGCGGTGCGAAATAGGCGGCACGACCCTGATCGCGGCGACGGCGGCTACGGGCTGGGCCGATCTCGAAACCCGCTCCGAGATCATCGCCACTCACTTCCGGAGGTTCTCCATGAGCACTGCGCCCTCATGGTCACGACGACTTCTGACCGCCCACTGGAGAAGACGCGCGGGTGCCGCGGCCCTCGTCCTCGCTTCCCTGGGCGTCGGTGCCGTTCCGGCGGCCGAGGCCGAGTCGCCCGGCATCAGCCAAGACGGTGGGCCTTCGGCTCACGAGAAGACGGGCACCGTGCGGCGCGTCAGTGTCCACTCGCGGGCCCTCACCGGCAACCTTGAGGGCGACTCACCGGATCGCGAGGTCTCGATCTACTTGCCGCCGGGCTACCGTGCGGACAGATCAACACGGTATCCGGTCCTCTACATGCTGCACGGCTTCACCGAGACGGACCTGAGCTATTTCGCCTCCGATGCGCGAACCAACATCCCGGCCTCGGCAGACCGCACGCTGGCCGCCGGCACGTCCCGCAAGATGATCATCGTGACGCCGAATGCCATGACAGTCCGTAAAGGCAGCAACTACTCCAGTGGCGCCACCACCGGCGACTGGGAGACGTTCGTATCCAACGAACTCGTCTCGTACGTGGATACGCACTACCGCACGATCCGTGACCGGCGGGCCCGCGGACTCGCCGGCCACTCGATGGGCGGGTACGGCACGCTGCGCATCGGGATGAAGCATCCCGATGTTTTCTCCTCGTTGTACATCCTCAGTTCCTGCTGCATCGATCAGAACAGCAACATCCCGGACACGCCGGAGGAGATCGCGGCAATGCAGAACTTCACCGCTCACCCGGAGAACTACCCGGACGGCCCGCCGTCCGGCATCGCCACCGCGGTGGCCGCGGCGGCGTCCTGGGCGCCGAACCCGAGCAAGCCGCCGCTCTACTTCGACTCACCGTTCGTCGACGGTCGGCTCGATCCGCAGGTGTTCGCCCGGATGACCGCCAACCGCCCGCTGGCGATGGTCGACCAGTACCTCGGGAACCTTCGCCAGCAGAACATCTCCTTCGACGTCGGCGACGCCGACAAGAACATCGCGGCCAACCTCACCCGGCTGGACGCCGTCCTGACCGGTTACGGCGTCAAACACAGCTTCGAGGTTTACGAGGGCGACCACACTAATCGAATCCCAGAGAGGTTCGAGAACAAGGTGCTGCCGTACTTCTCAAAGGTCCTGACGCCCGCGGGCGATCGACGCTGAGATTCCAGCAGCACTCGGTCGTGCACAGGGGCACCGCGCCGACCGGATGCGAGGTGACCTTCCGAGTCTGCGCTCCGACGGCGACGCGGATGCGCATCAAGGGGGAGTGGGGCTTCTCATCTCAGGCCGATTCTGGTGCGAGCCCACCGACGTCGGCCGGGCGTCTGCCGTCGTAGTGGTGGCGAGGGGACTTCCCACTCGATGCGCCCGGCTTCCGTGGTGAGCGGCAGGAAGCACCGGATGGTGTCGTTACAGGCTTGATGCCCGACGAAGCGGGTGCGTGGATGAAGCGGCACGATCTGGCAGGAGTCCGGGATGCTGATGGGAGCCTGGAGAGGGGTCAAAGTGCCCAGTCCCGCCGACGAGCGAACATCGAGCGAACGTGAGGGATAAAGGCCCCTAGAACGACTGTGGGCAAACGCGATCTTGCTTGCGTTTGCCCAGGTCAGAACGGGTGCGCCGTCAGGGACTTGAACCCCGAACCCGCGGATTAAGAGTCCGCTGCTCTGCCAATTGAGCTAACGGCGCCTGTCTCTCGGGGGCTCCGGCCTTGGCCGGTGCCCCTGGCGACAGGAAGAACAGTAGCAGGACCCGCGGACCTGTGCGAATCGGTTACTCCCTGCCCGGCAGGACGCTCACGATGCCCCGCCACAGCGCGATCGCGGTGGCGCGGGAGCTGACGCCGAGCTTGCCGTAGATGCGGTTGACGTGGTTCTTCACCGTCTTCTCGCTGAGGAACAGCTGCCGGGCGATCTCGCCGTTGGAGCGTCCGGTGGCGATCAGGTCCATCACCTCGGCCTCGCGCACGGACAGGCCCAGCGAGACGCGGTTGGCGTCGCGGACGCTGCGGATGAGGTCGTGGACGGTGAACGCGCCGGGCACCAGGTGGCCGCAGGCGCCGCCGCGGATCGCGGTCTCGACGGCGGGGCCGTCGTCGGCGGAGGCCAGCACGAAGACGCGGGACGAGCGGCTGAGCGGGGTCGCGTGCTGCGCGGCGCCGGCGTCCAGCAGCACGATGTCGGGCCGCAGCCGCTCCGCGAGGGGCACCGCCGCCGCGGCGTCGTGGGTCTCGGCCACGACCTGCAGTTCGCTGCTGCCGTCGATCAGGGAGATCACATCCGCCCGCACGTGGGCGTCGCCGTCCACCACCAGTACGCGCAGTGGGGCGGTCTCATCGACACTCATCGTCGCCCTTGGGGTGTCGTTGGCGTTTATAAGGTCGGAGCATAACCCTCCGATCATCCTGAGCCAACGAACGAGCAGGCGCGCCGCCGTCACGGGCGGTGGCGGGAAGGAAGAAGCCCCGGCCGTACGAGGACGACCGGGGCTCTCTAGCCTGGGGTGAGTGAGGGGACTTGAACCCCCGACATCTTGGACCACAACCAAGTGCTCTGCCAGCTGAGCTACACCCACCGCGGCCGGAATCGCTTCCGGCTCCCAGTAGTGTAGCGGCTCCCGGAGAGTGGGTCAGCCGTGCCGGGCGTCAGCCGGCCGAGATGTCGGCGGCGAGGGCGCGGGCCGTCTCGGAGTCGGGGCCGGGCTGCGGGACGAACACGGCGGCGCGGTAGTAGCGCAGCTCCTGGATGCTCTCGGTGATGTCGGCGAGGGCGCGGTGCCCGCCCTTCTTCTCCGGGCTGGCGAAGTAGACGCGCGGGTACCAGCGGCGGGCCAGCTCCTTGATGGAGGAGACGTCGACCATGCGGTAGTGCAGGTGGGCGTCCAGGGCGGGCATGTCGCGGGCCAGGAAGGAGCGGTCGGTGGCGATCGAGTTGCCGCACAGCGGGGCCTTCTTGGCGTCCTTGACGTGCGACCGGACGTAGTTCAGCACGGTCTCCTCGGCCTCGGGCAGCGTGATGCCGCCCGGGAGCTCCTCCAGCAGGCCGGACGTGGTGTGCATGTCCCGGACGACCTTGGTCATCTGCGCGACCGACTCGGGCGGCGGCTTGATGATCACGTCGACGCCCTCGTCCAGGATGTTCAGCTCGCTGTCGGTGACCAGGGCGGCTATCTCGATGAGCGCGTCGGCGCGCAGGTCGAGTCCCGTCATTTCGCAGTCGATCCACACGAGCCGCTCGTTCATGGGGTTCACCCTACGACCATGGACGACTGCGCGGGGCATCGAGTGTCACCGGGCGGCTATGTGCGCGGGGACGGGAATGCCCGGGGTGAGGGCCGGGTCGGGGACCGGGGCGCCGAACGCCTGCCGGACGGGATCAGGCCGGCGTCGAGGATGCCGTAGAGGGCGGCGCGGTCGGGCGTGGAGCGTTCCGGGTAGCGGCCGAGGCTGGTGCGGGGCGTGGCGGAAAGCGGCTTCATGCCCGTTTACGCTAGGACGCGAGTGGCCTGGTCAGTAGGGCCACTCGGATTGGAAAGCCAGAGGCCACTTTGTCGATCGATCTGCCGCTCGGCGTTGACCGGGACGCCGCCGAGCCGATGAACGCCCAGCTCGTCGGGCAGTTGCGGGCGGCGATGCGGGAGGGGCGGCTGGCGGCGGGGGAGCGGCTGCCCGCGAGCCGGGCGCTGGCCGCGCTGCTGGGCGTCAGCCGGACGGTGGTGACGGAGGCGTACGAGCAGCTGTACGCGGAGGGGTGGCTGGAGGGCCGGCACGGGTCGGGGACGTACGTGACGGACGGCGTCGCGGCCGACCCCGCACCGGTCCCCGAGCCGCCGCGCGGCCTGCCGGCGGGCACGCGCAGGCCCGCGCGGCCGGGAGAGATCGACCTGCGGCCGGGGATGGCGTGGGTCGGGGCGCTGGACACCCCGGCGTGGCGGCGGGCGTGGCGGCTCGCGGCGGGCATGCCGCCGCAGCAGCGGCAGGAGCCGCACGGGGTGCCGGAGCTGCGGGCGGCGCTGGCCGAGTACATCCGGCGCAGCCGCGGCGTGGTCTGCCCGGTCGACGGCCTGCTGATCACGCGCGGCGCGACGAACGGCCTGGATCTGCTGGCCGCGACGGTGCTGAGGCCGGGCGACCGGGTCGGCGTGGAGGAGCCGGGGTACCGGCGGGCGCGGGCGGTGCTGGCCGGGCGCGGCGCCGAGATCGTGCCGTGCCCGGTGGACGGGCACGGGCTGGTCGTCGACGGCCTGCCGGACGGCCTGCGCCTGGTGTACACGACCCCGTCGCACCAGTTCCCGATGGGCGGGGTGCTGCCGGTGCCGCGCCGGCAGGCGCTGCTGGCGTGGGCGCGGCGGACCGGCGCGCTGATCGCCGAGGACGACTACGACGGCGAGTTCCGCTACGACGTCGCGCCGCTGCCCGCCCTGTTCGGGCTGGACCCGGACGCCGTCGTCTACCTGGGCACGTCGGCGAAGATCCTCACCGCGGACATGGGCGTCGGCTGGCTGGTGGGCCGCCCCGACCTGGTGGCGGCGATCGCGCTGCGGCGCGAGGACCTGAACGACCGGACGGCGGCGGTCCCGCAGCACGCGCTCCGGCTGTTCCTCGAGCGCGGCGACCTGGACCGGCACGTCCGGCGGATGCGCGGGGAGTACGCGCGCCGCCGCGCGGTCGTGGTCCGGGCGCTGGACGGGCTGCGGCTGCGCGGCGACACGGCCGGGCTGCACCTGGTCGTCGAGCTGCCGCACGCGGTGGCGGAGCGGGTCGCGCGGGACGCGGAGCACCGCGGCGTCCTGGTGGACCCGCTGGAACGCCACCACGCGGGGCCCCGGTCGTCCGGCGGGCTCGTCATCGGCTACGGCTCGGCGGGCAGCCCCGCCGAGCTGCGGGCGGGGTGCGCGATCGTCCGCGAGCTGGCGGCCGAGGCGGAGCCGGCGGCGGAATCCGGGCAGGACGCGGCCGGCGCCTCGCCCTGAGCCGGGCGGCACAGGGGGAGCAGGCGCCGGAAGCCGTCGCCGGGGCTAGTTTGACAGCGCCGGAGAACCGACCGGGACCGGATCGCCCTGCGGCGGCGGATGGTCCGGGTTCGACTGGGGGGCGGGCAGCGGCGCCGTCCGCGGCGGGCGCGCCGGCTCGGCCGGCTCCCCCCGCACGGGCTCGTGGGCCCGGGACGGGCGGGCCAGCAGCAGCGACGCGGCCGGCGGCTCGCCGATCGGCGTCCGGGGCGCGGGGATCGGCGCGACCGGGGTGTCGGGGCCGGTGATGCGGCGGATGTCGATGCCGCCGGGGTCGGGACGCTCGGCCAGCGGCACCTGCGAGCCGCCGAAGTGGCCGCCGCGCGCCCAGTCCCGCCGGGACCGCAGCGCGTGGTACGACTGCGGCGACGGCAGCGGAGGACCGGCGGGCCAGCGGCGGGCGACGCCCCAGGTGTCCAGCCACGCCACGATCGCCTCCACGCCGATCAGCAGCGCGCCGGTGAACGGCACCCGCGACTGGCCGACCACCAGGATCTGCACGCAGGCGCGGCCCTCGCGGCCGGCCGGCGCCCCGAGCGCGAGGGCCGCCCGGGTGGCGGGCACGAGCTGGACGACGTCCCCGGAGCCGGGGTGCCAGACCAGGTGCGGCGGCCGTTCCTCCTTGATCAGGTCGGCGGCCGCCGAGCGCGCCGAGACGCTGCGGGGATCGCACTCACCGGACAGCCATACGGCACGGGGCGCACCTCCCCGTAGCGCTCCACCGTCCTGTCGTGCCGGCATGCGGCCGGCTCCCGGCAGCCATGCGTCTGCCACGGTTGCGTCCCCCCAATCGGGCGGTCTAGCCCCGAATGGTCTAGTCCTCTTCTCTTAGCCCAGCAGGACCCATGAGTCCAGCTTGCCGCCACGGGCCGGGAACAAAAGGCCGGCGTTCCGACCGCGGCGAAGCCCACTCTTCGCGGCAGTCGAAGCGAAGGCGTACCCAGGCCGTCTTCCGAATCCACCCGTGCAAACCCGTTTTCTCCGCAAGTTTCAGGCTCTCGGAGGTTTAACGGCATATCGGACATCATCGTCGCAGGTCACCACCGTGATGGGGGTCCGGTTTACCGCCTCTGGGCGGTGTCCGGATGTGGCCGAGGGGTTACCGAGCGCACAAACCGGGCCCCTGGGCCGCCCCGGAACCCGCATGCCGGGGGTCGGCCGCACGGCCCGCACCGGGCCGCGTTCTAATGGTGCGTCATGACCGTTGACGCTGACCTTCCGGCCGGGGTGCCCGGCATCGACGTCCCCCGCCTCGCGGACTGGCTGGCCCGCGAACTGCCCGGCGCCGGCCGCATCGGCGCGGTCGACCTGATCGCGGGCGGCCGCTCCAACCTGACCTACGGCATCACGCTCGCCGGGGGCCGCCGGATCGTGCTGCGCCGGCCGCCGCTCGGGCACGTGCTGCCGACCGCGCACGACATGGGCCGCGAGTACCGGGTGCTGACCGCGCTCGGCGACGCCACCGCCGTCCCCGTCCCGCGCACCCTCGCCTTCTGCGACGACGAGGACGTCATCGGCGCCCGCTTCTACCTCATGGACTTCGTCGACGGCCGCGTCCTGCGCACCCGCGAGGACGCGGGCGACCTCACCGCCGAGCAGGCGCGCGGCCTCAGCGAGGCCCTCGCCGCCGCGCTCGCCGCGATCCACACCGTGGACGTGAAGGCCGCCGGCCTGGCGGACTTCGGCCGCCCCGGCGGCTACATGGCACGCCAGCTCAAGCGCTGGGGCAAGCAGTGGGACGGCTCGCAGGAGGCGATCAAGGCCACCGGCAACACCCACGACCTCCCCGAGTACGACCGGCTCGTGGCGCGGCTCGCCGAGCGGCTGCCCGCCGACGCCCCCGCCCGGCTCGTCCACGGCGACTTCCGGCTCGACAACGCCCTCGCCCGGCTGGAGCCCCGGCCCGAGATCGCCGCCGTCGTCGACTGGGAGATGTCCACGCTCGGCGACCCGCTGTCCGACCTCGGCCTCACCCTCGTCTACTGGGCCGAGGCGGCCGACGCCGAGCAGCTCCCCGTCGGCGCCACGATCACCGCCGCGCCCGGCTTCTTCACCCGCCGCGAGTTCACCGAGCGGTATGCCGAGCTGACCGGCTTCGACCTCGCCGACCTCGACTTCTACGTCGCGTTCGCGTGCTTCAAGCTCGCCGTCATCCTGGAGGGCATCCACGCCCGCTTCCTGCAGAACGCGACCGTCGGCGAGGGCTTCGACCAGATCGGCGCCGCGGTCCCGCTCCTGCTCGGCCGCGCCCACGCCGTCCTCGACGCCGGCTCGCCCTGGTAGCCGCCGCGCGGGCGGGACGCGTCAGCAGTACCCGACGGACGCGGACCCGCCCGGGGCGAACGAGACGGAACCGTTCTTCGACCCCCAGCACAGGCCGTTCGTCCGCGACACGGTCACCCCGGCGCTCTGGCCGGCCGACAGGTGGCCCGACCCGTGCGCGCTCAGCTCGCCCGACGTGCCCGTGACGCGCCAGTTCACCGGCCCGCCGACGGCCCGGACGGTGACCGTGCAGGAGTCGTCCACGTGCATGTCGCACCCGCTGACCGCCAGGTGGCCCGCGCGGGGCGGCGGGGGCGCCTGCGAGGTCGGCGCGGACGGCGGCCTGGTCGTCGGCGACTTCGACGGGGACTTGGACGGCGACGGCGAGTCCGACGGGGACTTCGACGGCGACGGCGACGTGGACGACACCGTCGGGCTCGGGTCGGTGGGCATCGGCTCGGTCGGCACGCCCGGGTCGCCCGGGTCGCCCGACTCGCCGCCCGGGCCGGACGCGGACGACGACGGCTTGGCCCCCGTGACCGGCGACGACTCGCCGCCGAACGCCGTCATCGCCCCGGCCAGCACCACGACGGCCGCGACGGCCGCCGCGGCCGCCCCGATGATCGGGCCGCGCCGCCGCCCGCCGGTGCCGCGGTCCTTCGCCCGCGCCGGCGTCGGCTCGTAGGGCAGCGGCCAGCCGTACTCGTCGAACGGCTCCGTCCACGCCGCGATGGCGCGCCGGTTCCCGGCCCGGTCCTCGGCCGTCGCCGCCGTCAGCACGTCCAGCCGCAGGTCGGCGGGGATCGCCGCGATCGGCAGCACCGACAGCAGCCGGTCCGCGGGCAGCGCCGGGGTGCCCAGCTCCGCGCACACCGGGCAGCTCGCCACGTGCCGGACCAGCGACGCCGCCGTCTGCGGCGCCAGCGGCCACGACTCGGTCAGCGCAGAGACGCTCGGACAGTCCTTCCAGTGGTTCTGCGCGATCAGCGCCGCCCGGATCGCCGCGTCCAGCCCGATCCGGGACCGCTCCACGAGCTCGAGGGTCTCCTCCAGCGGCATGCCGAACACGCCGGACAGATCCACCTCGTCCAGCTCGTGCCGGACGGACAGGTCGATCGCCTCGCGCTGCCGGCCGCTGAGCGCGGCGAGCGCGCTGTGCGCGAGCAGCCGGCGCTCCTCGCGGCGGGCGAGCTGCTCGGCGGACAGGTCGTCCTCGGCCTCCGGCGCCTCCTGCCCGAGGTGCCGGTTCGGGCTGTCGCGGCGCCGCATGCACTCCTTGCGGGCGATCGCGTACAGCCAGCCGCGCAGCCGGTCCGGCTCGCCGAGCCGCCCGGCGTGCTCCCGGGCCGCGATGACGCAGTTGCGCAGCGCCCCGGCGGCCTCGACGCGGTCGCGCAGCAGGCCGTGGCAGTAGTCGTAGAGGAAAGGAGCGTAGGCGTCGTACACCTCGGTCAGCGCGATGACGTCCCCGGCCCGCAGCGACTCCGCCAGCCTCAGGTCGTCGTTGCGCGCGGACCCCGGCTCACCGGCCACGGGAACCCTCCAGTTTAAATCGGTGTTGTCGAACGTGCCCCCGGTGAGCGCCGGCGCCGTGGCGCCTGCAGGCGCGCTCTGGTTGCCCGATCTTGCCACCAACTTGCTGGAATTTCTCCCATTGGTCCGAATTTTGTGACCAAGACGGTACGCGCCGTGGCCGTATCGCCTTGCGGAACAGCGGCTACGCGAAAGAATGTGATGTGGGTCTCACTAGCCGGTCGGGCTGCCCTGGCCGTCCGGCGGAGCGCAGGTCCAGCTGACGGAGGCCGCCCCGTTGGGCGAGAAGGAGACCGTCCCGCTGTCCGATGCGGTGCAGTCGTCCGACAAGGAGACGGTGACGGTCGCCGAGCCGCCGCTGGCGAGCGTGCCGCCGCCGCCCGCGCTGATCAGAGGTGACGACGTGCCCGTGACGGACCAGCTGACGGTCCCGCCGACCGCGCGCACGGTCACGGAGCATTCGCCGCCGGCACCGGAGATGCTGCACCCGGTCACCGACAGGGTGCCCCTGGTGGGCTTGCTGTGGGTGGGGCTCGGCTTGGACGAGTGGGACGCGCGGCTTCGGGTGTGCGTCGGCGTGGGCGTCGCCGAGGTGTGCGTCGGCGTCGGGGTCGGGGACGTGCTGGTCGGTGTCGGCGCGGGCGAGTCCGAGGGCTCCGGCGAGGTCGTCGACTCCGACGGGTCCGGCACCGACGACGACCCGGACGGCGTGGACTGCGCGCTCGTGTTCCCCGACGACCCGCCCGGCATCAGGAAGAACGCCCCCGCGACGATCAGGACGACCGCCGCCGCGGCGGCGAGCGCCGGCCACAGGGCGCGCGGCGCGCCGCGCCGGCGCGGCTCCGCGTGCCCCTGCCCGGGGTGCTCCGGCCAGCCCCACGCGTCGAACGGCCCGGCGCGGTGCGCGATGGCGGCGAGGTCGGCGGCCAGCGCCGCGTCCGTCGCGGTCGCCATGACGTGCCCGCGCAGGTCCGTCGGCGTCAGCGCGACCGGCAGGACGTTCAGCAGCCGCGCCGCGGACACGTTCCGCTCGCGCCGCGCGGAGCAGACCCCGCACTCCTGGATGTGGTGGACGAGCCGGCGGACGGCGGGCGGCGGCAGCGGCCACTCCCCGTCCGGGGCGAGGCCGGCGACCTCCGGGCAGTCGTCGCGCCCGGAGTGCGCGATGTGGGCGGCGGCGAGCGCGTCGTCGAGCCGGGCGAGGGCGGTGCCGGTCAGGTCGGTGGCCTCCTGCGCGTCCAGGCCGAGGACGGCGCCGATGTCCGCCGCGTCCAGGCCGTGCCGCAGCATGAGGTCGAGCGCCTCGCGCTCGCGGCCCCGCAGCCCCGACAGCGCGCCGTGCACCAGCCGGCGCGCCTCCAGCCGCCGGGTGAGCTCCTCGCCGTCCAGGAAGCCGTCCCCGACCTCGGGCGCCTCGTGGCGTTCGGTGGGCCGGTCGGGGTCGCGCAGCCGCCGCATGCACTCGTTGCGGGCCAGCGCGTACAGCCAGCCGCGGAACCGCTCGGGCTCCCGCAGCACCGACACCTGCGCGTACGCGGCTACGAGGGCGTCGTGCAGGGCGCCCGCGGCGGGCTCCTGGTCGCGCAGCAGCGCGTGGCAGTAGTCGTACAGGCGGGCCGCGTAGCGATCCATCACCTGGATGAGGGCGCCGGGGTCGCCGGCCGCCAGCTCCCGCGCGAGACGTTCGTCGTCCGCGCGGTCGAGGGTGGGCCAACTGGACACAGGGTCCTCCCGCGGGATCAGGGTGCTGCCTCTGGGGCGGTCCTCGTCCGCAGCGTCAGGGACGGGCTCAGGAAGTCAGGGGAGCGGTTCGCTCTCCCGGCCCGCGCTCCGGGCGGTTCCCCGTCGCGGGCCGGGGAGGGGAGAAGGTCGGAGGCCCGACGGCCCCGCTCCCCGTCGGGCCTCCACAAGAATGACGGTCGACCCCCGCGCCCGGTTGACGCCGATGCCGAGAAAATCCTCGGAACTACCGGGCGCGGTCGCAGCGTCACGAGGTGATGCGCCGCGACAGCATCTTCAGGAAGATCTTGGAGATCTCCTGCGGGGTCATCGCGACCTGGACGTTGCCGTTGGTGGCTGCGGCGATCTTCTCCAGCTCGTTCTTGTCGACGCCCTTGCCGAAGCCGATCATGTTGACCTGGATCGGCTTGTTCGGGTCCTTCAGCTGCTTCAGCTCGGAGAGGGTCTCGTTGAGCGTCGGCCCGTCCGGGTCGTCGTTCTGGCCGTCGGTGAGCAGCAGGATCGAGTTGCCGAACTCCGGCTTGTAGGTCTTGTTCATCAGCTTGTAGGCGTCGAGCATCGTCCGGTACAGGCCGGTGTCGCCGTTCGTCTTCGGCTTCATCTGGTTCAGCCACGACAGCACCAGCCCGCGCCGCGTGGTGGACCCGATGCGGTCGCCGAGCGCGCCGATCGGCACCGTCTGCTTGTACGGCGACTTGCCGTTCATGTTCGTGGAGAACAGCCACTGGCCGAGCTCGGTGTCGTTCGACATCATCGCCAGGCCGCCCTGCGACACCTGCGCGATCGCCTGCAGCCGGTTGGTGTGCGGCGCGACCTGCTCGGCCATCGAGCCGGACACGTCGATCAGCGTGAGCATGCGCAGCCCGAGCGTCAGCTTCGACCACGCCTGCATGACCTGCGCGACGTCGCCGCTCTTCGGCGTCGGGAGCTGCCGCGGGCGCGCCGGGCTGACCCCGGTCGCCGCGGTGAAGCTCGCGGGCGCCTTCCCGTCGGACGTGCGGAAACCGAGCTCCCGCAGGTCGTTGCGGGTCGCGTCGGTCGTCATCGCCTTCTCGAGCAGCCGCGCGGCCTTCTGCTCATCGCCGTTCTGCGTCGTGACGGTGAACGGGTAGTCCATCGACAGCGTGCCCTCGGTGGGGTACAGCGCCACCGCGGGCTGGGCCGGCTTGGTCTGGTTGTAGCTCCACAGCGCCTGCTCCGACGACAGGGAGATCGGCTGCTTGCCGGTCCGGTCCTTGCTGAAGTGGGTGAACTCCGCCGTCGTCGAGGGGACGAGGTTCTCCCGGACGGTCCGGACGATGCCGGTGAAGATCGAGTCCCGGTTGGGGTCGTTCGCCAGCAGCATGCTGGTGATCATCAGCGAGCCCATGCCGGCGGCGTTCTTGGTCGGGTCGGGCACCACCATCCGCACCGAGCCGGCCGGGATCATCTGGTTCTTGGTGACCGCGCCGCCCGCGACGCCGCCCGCCGCCTTCAGCAGGTTGTCCCAGGACGGGCTGGCCGTCACGCCCTGCTTCTTCAGCTGGACGGCCAGCGTCTTCGGCAGCCCCACCACGATCGGGCTGCTCGCGAGCGAGGTCTTGGCGGACTCCAGGCTCTTGTCGCCGCCCTCGCCGCGGGCGAGCGCCGTCCACAGCGAGGAGTCGGGGATCCACACGTCCGGGCGCTGGTTCGCCGAGTTCGCGACGCCCTGCCCGGACAGCAGCGTCGCCACCGACGCCGGGTCGGTCTTCTTCACGTCGGCCCGCACGCACTTGCCGCCGACCTTGTGCTTGGCGTCGTTAAAGCGGCCCGCCGCCTTCACGATCGCCGGCTGGATGTCGGGCGCCGCCGCGACCGACAGGCTCATCGCGTCGTCGCCGGAGCAGCCGCCGCCGCTCTCGGCGAACGCGTACACGCCGACGCCGAGCAGCAGCGCCAGGCCCACGGCCCCGGCCATCGGCCCGATCAGCGCGGCCTTGCTGCGCTTGCGCTTGCGCTTGCCGTACTCGTAGCCGCCGGTCCCGCCGCCGTAGCCGCCGGAACCCCCGCCGCCGCCCGAGCCGCCGCCGTACCCGCCGGACCCGCCCGAGCCGGCCGACCCGCCGCCGAAGAACCCGGCGGGCGTCTCGTCCGAGCTGCGGATCGCGTCGTACTCGCTGTAGCCCGTCCCGGCCAGCGGGGACGATGACCGGCCGGGCGGCGGCTCCTGCGGCATCGGCGCCGCCATCGGCTCCTGCTGCTCCGCGCCGTACGGGCCGGACCGCCCGAGCCCGTACCCGCCGGCGTCCGACGCGCCGGTGAACCCGCCGGCGCCGTAGACCGGCTCCTCGGCCGAGCGGCGCGGGGCGAACCACTCGGGCGTCTCGCCCGAGCCCGGCGCCCGCGGCGAACCGGGGGGCGGGCCCGCGGGCGCGCCCGGCGGCGGCCCGGCCGGCGGCTCCTGCGCCAGGGGGCTCTGCGGGTTCCTGGTGCCGAACCAGTCGGACGACCCGTCGTTCGCGGGTCCGAACACGGGCGTGGACGGGTCGAGACCGTCCCCGTCCCCCTCAGGGAAGTCATTGCGATGACGTCCGCTCATGGCTGCCCTCGATTCACCAGAAACCCGCCGATGTTCCCCGGCACTGTAGTAGTACGAACTGAAGGTTACAAAGAGCTCAAAATCGATGATGACGCAGGTCATCAGCGTATGTCCCGACGATCCTGGCATGCGTCCCCGCACCGTCACGCCCCGCGTTCGGGGCGCCACGGGGCGGCGCCGCGGCCACGATCATGGGTGGACCGGGCCCGCCGGGCGCCGGGACCGTGCGTGATTTTCCCGCAAACCGGAACCGGCGCGCGCGGCCGGAACCGGCCGCCGCACCCCCTTGCCCCAGCCCGGGCACCCCGCCCCCTCCGCCACAATCGAGGCATGGCCAGCTTCGTCACCGTCACCTCACCGGCCGACCCCCGGCTGGCCGACTACACCCGGCTGCGCGACGTCAACCTGCGCAAAAGCCTCGAAGCCGAGCACGGCCTCTTCCTCGCCGAGGGCGAGAAGGTCATCCGCCGCGCGATCGCCGCCGGGCATCCCGTCCGCTCCCTGCTGATGGCGGCGCGCTGGACCGGTCCCCTCGCCGACATCCTTGACACCGTCGACGCCCCGGTCTACGTGGCCGACGACGCCGTGCTCGAAGGCGTCACCGGCTTCCCCGTCCACCGCGGCGCCCTCGCCTCCCTCGAACGCCTGCCCCTGCCGCCCGTCGACGCCGTGGTGAAGGACGCCCGCCGCATCCTCGTCCTGGAGGACGTCGTCGACCACACCAACGTCGGCGCGATCTTCCGCTGCGCCGCCGCCCTCGGCGTCGACGCCGCCGTCCTCGCCCCCCGCTGCGCCGACCCCCTCTACCGCCGCTCGGTGAAGGTCTCGATGGGCGCCGTGTTCGCCCTCCCGTACGCGCGCATGACCGACTGGCGCAACGGCCTGGCCGAGCTGCGCGCCGCCAGCTTCCAGATCCTCGCCCTCACCCCGTCCGCGAGCGCGATCGCGCTGGACGCCGTCCCGTCCGCCGACCGCCGCGCCCTGCTCCTCGGCTCCGAGGGCGACGGCCTCTCCTCCCGCTGGCTCGACGAGGCCGACGAGCGCGTCCGCATCCCGATGAACGAGACGGCCCTGTCCCGCGGCGTCGACTCCCTCAACGTCACGGCCGCCGCCGCCATAGCCTGCTACACCCTCCTCCGCCCCTGACCCGCCACCGTTCGGGCTCGGAGGATCGGTCGTTCTCCGTTTACCTGCTGAACATGCCGCGGCGGGTGCGGCGGTGCATGCCGCGCGCGCGGCGCGCGGCGGCCGAGGCGGCGCCCGCCGGGGCGCGGCGCCTGCCGAGACGCAACTGGGTGAGCAGCACCGCGATCGCGACCATCAGCGCCGCCAGCCACGCCACCTGCGTGCTCGCGACCCGCTCGAAGGTGAGGTCCTGGGCCACCGGGGCCTTGTTGCCGCGCAACCTGCTCTCCGGCGTCACCGCCGCGGAGTTCGGCGCGACCGACGGGCTCGGCGCCGCGATCGGCGGCAACGCCACCTGCGGGTTCTTCGCCTGGAACGAGGAGTTCGTCGTCGGCGCATAGCCGGTGTCGGACGTCGTCCCGCTCGACCCGCCCGACGAGCCGCTCCCGCTCCCGGACGACGACCCGCTCCCGCTCCCGGACGACGACGCCGACGGCGTCGCGCTCTTCGACGGCGGCGGCGACTTGGACGGCGACTTCGTCGGTGACTTGGCCGGTGACTTGGTGGGCGTCTTCGTGGGCGTGGGCGTGGGCGCGAGGAACTTGATCTTGGCCGTCCAGGTCTTCGCGGGAATGTCGGTCGCGCTGACCTCGATGGAGAAGGTGACCGTCAGGTCGTCCTCGATGGTCGCCGGCACGGACACGGTGGAGACGACCGTGCCGCGATGCCCGCTGGTCAGATCGCCCACGGAACACCCGGTGGAGGTGTAGGGCGCCGTGCACTCGCCTCCCACCGTCGCCTTGCCGGGGGACGCCGACACGCCCACGACCTTCACCCCTGACACGTCGCCGCCCGTGGCGGTGATATGCGTGTCGACCTGGACGCGTTCGCCGGGCTTCGCCGGGTTCGAGACCGGATCGACGCCCACCGTCAGCGTGCCGGGCGTCGGGGACGCGGAGGACGAGTCGGAGGGGGTCGGCGAAGGGGTGTCTTCGGCGGAGGCCGCTGCGCCTCCCGCGGCGAGGATCGCCGCCACTCCGAGCCCAACAAAGATCGGTTTCACCGCCGGTCGGCAGTACACCGCCCCAGCACCTCCGTCGCGTCGCCTTTGAGCGCATGTGCCCGCTGTACTCGGGAGATCGTCCCAGAACTCATGCGAACACGGATGAACGGGCCAAAGCAACCCCGTGGACGCTCACGTGACTTCCTCTCGGACGTCCTCTATCTCCGTCGCGGGCGCCCACGCCTGCCAAACGCCCTGGTCGATGCGTTCCAGGCCGAGCGATTCGGCCACCGGGGCGCGGCCGCCGACATATTCGACGCGCAGCCACGTCTCGTGCTCGCCGACGATGACGAACCGCTCGCCGCGCCACCGGCACGTCGTCCGGACGTACCGGAGCTCCTCGACCTCCGACGCCGGGACGATCCGCCGGAACCGGCCCGGCCGCAGCTCCTCGAACCCGTCCGTCGGACCCGGCGTGTAGAGCCGGATCTCGCCGTCGGCGCCCGGCGCGGCCTCGAAGTCGCGGCCGAGCCAGCGCGCCACGTAGCCGTCCCTGATCACTGCGCCGCTCCCGTCCGGCCGTCGCGCCCCTCGGGGCCGGTGGTCGCGTCGGGCCGCAGCCACGCGAGCCGGTCGGGGTCGTACATCGCGATGAACCGCTCCGAGCGATCCATGCCCAGGTAGTACATCTCGGCGCCGTACGGGAGCCGGACGCTGTCGACCTTGTACTCGCGGATGGAGCCCGCGCTGCCGGGGGCGAACCCGCCGCCGACGAACGGCGGCCGCTCGATCACCCAGCCGGCCTCGCCCCAGGAGGCCATCTCCTCGGCGTCGCGTCCGCCGAACGGGATCCGGTACAGCTCGGGGCAGTACGCGGGCCACCGGATGACGTACACGCCTTCGTCTGCGGGCGAGAACGGCGTGCCCTCGTAGAGCAGGCCCAGCGCCTCGTAGAGCTGGACGGGCGTCTGGAGCTCGGCGACGTCGCCCGTCGCGTGGACGAACCCGCCGACCCGGTCGTAGCCCTGCTCCAGGTACCAGCCGACGTGCCCGTGCGGGACGACCTTCTGCATGATCGTCGGCTGGACCACGCGGTCGTCGAGGTCCTCGGCCCGCGCCGGGGCGGCGGCCGCGACGACGTCCTGCACCGTCATGTCCGGGGCGGGTTCGCGGGGCGCCGGGGGCGCGGGCGGGCGCGCCTGGACGAGACCGACCCGCAGGGCCCACTCGCTCAGCGCCCGCACCTGGTCGCCGCGCAGGGACGCGCCGATCCGGGTCCCCGGGTTGAGCAGCAGCGCCCAGTCGTCGCGCGGCCACGCGCCGATCAGCTCACGGAAGTCGGCGTACACGAACCGGGACTCCGGCAGCACCTCCCGCAGCCGGACGAGGGAGGTGAACACCCGGACCGCCGCGCCGTCGCGCAGCGCCGCGTCCCAGCGGAACTCGCGCTGCACCGGCGTCACCTCGAGCGGCGCGTCCGCCGGGATCGGGACGAGGACGTTCGCGTTCAGCAGGACGCGGAGGAACGCGTCGGAGTCCCCGCCGAGCGCCGCCTCGTAGAGCTCCTGGTCGATGCGGTTGCCGGGCTCGAACTCGCTCTCGGGCGCGGCGACGGGCCGCAGCCGCCGCTCCGGCGCCTGCTGCTCGCCGGCCGGTGCCGTCCCGGCGCGCGGCTGCGGGGCGGGGGAGTCGCCCGCCGTCCCCAGGCCGACAATGGCGTGTCCGCCGGTCACGGTGGACGCGTCGGCCGGTGCCGGCGGCTCGGGATGCTGGACGCCTGCCGCGTCCTGCGCGTCCGGGACGTGGCCGGGCAGACGCTGCGCCCTGGTCGCTCCCGGCAGGCTCGGGCCCGCCGGATCGCCGGACGTTCCCGCGGCGGCGGACGGTTGGGCGTGCGGGCCGGTGTCTCCTGCGGAGGGCGCGCCGGGGGCCGGTGCCTGCGGCGGCTCTTCGCCCGCGCCGGGCGGGACCGGGGGCGCCGCCGGTTGACCGGGCACGGGACCGCCGACCTGCGGCTGCGGGCCCGTGGAGGTGAAGCCCGGCTGCTCGTCCGGCGGTGCCGGGACCGTGGAGTGCCCGCCCGAGGTGGTGGACGGCGCGGGCGCGCCGACCGCCGGCTGCGGGCCGGTGTGCCGCGGAACGTCTCCCGGCGCGGCGGCGGGGTCGGAGCCGCCGAAGGGGGGCTGTTCGGCCGGCACGACGGGGTGTTCGCCGGAAGCGGTGGACGGTGCCGCCGGCGCGCTGACCGCGGGCTCCAGGGCGGAGGGCGCCGGTTGTTCGGCCGGCGGCGTCGGGTGCTCGCCGGAGGTGGTGGACGGTGCCGCGGGCGCGTGATCCGGGGCAGCGGGCTGCGCCGGTTCGGGTGGGCCCGTGGCGGCCTCCGCCGAGGGGTCGTGGTCGCCAACGGGGGCGGACGGGGTGTAGGCGGGGCGCTGCGGGCCGGTGGAGTCGTCCGGCACGGGCGGCGCGTCCGTGGACGGGACGGCCGGGGCGACCGGAACGGCCGGGTTCTCCGGCGGAGGGGGCGTCGCGGCGGACGGCGGGGTGGCGGACTTCTCGGGCGCGGTGCGCGGCGGGCCGCTGAGGGCGCGGACCTGCTCGCCCGGCATCGTGGCGTCGATCGGGGTGCCGGGGTTGAGGACGAGCGTCCAGTCGGGGTCGGGCCAGGCCGACACGACGTCCAGCAGGCTCGGCATCACGAAGCGGGACGAGCCGATGGCCTCGTTCATCCACTTCAGGGACGTGAACAGCTGCACGGACGTGCGGCCGTGCACGGTGACGGGCCGCCACGGGAACGCCGGGTCCTCGGGGGCGATGCCCCACGGGGTGTCGGGGTCGGAGGGGACGAGGACCTGAGCGCCGAGGAGCACCTTGAAGAAGGTGTCGGTGTCGCGGCGCCGGGCGGCGTCGAAGAGCCGCTGCTCGATGTCGTTCTGCGGTTCGAAGCGGTCGGTCATCCGGGCGGCGGCGCGCTGGTCGGCCCAGGTGGCGAGGCCGGGGAGCTGGGCGGCCATGACGGTGCCGCCGGCGGGGGAGCCGGAGTTGATGGCGAGCTGCCAGCCGTGGTCGGGCCAGTAGCGCAGCGCGACGGTGAACGGCAGCTTGATGTACTCGGTGCCGGTCCCGGCGGCGTGCGCGGCCTCGATGAGGCGCTCGGGGGAGGTGAAGACGGGCACGACGGTGCCGCCGTCGACCTCGCGGGTCCGCCACGGGAAGCCGGGACGGCCGGGGCGAAGCGTGTAGTCGGTGTCGTCCGGGACGGGCAGCAGGATCTCGGTGTCCGCCATCGTCTGCAGGAACAGGTCGTGGTCGTTGTTCGCCGCGGCGCGCAGGAGTTCGCGCTCGACGTCGTTGGCGGGCCGGAACTCGGGCCGGGACGGTTCGCGCGGCGCTTCGCGGGGCAGCTCGCGGTGCTGGCCCTGCAGCTCCTCCCAGGGCGACTCGTCCTGCGCCGCGGCCGGCGCGGGGGCCGCGGGCTCGGGTGCGGGCGCGGCGGGCTCCGTCACGGGGGCCGGTGGTTCGGGCGCCGGTGCGGCGGGCGCGGACGGCGCGGGCTCAGCGGGCGCGGGCGCGGCGGCGCGGCCGACTTGCGGCGGGCGGCCGTCGCCGTCGGCGACCTGCCGGACGAACCAGGCGGGCATCCGCGCCTCGATCGGCAGCGGGACGCCGCCGGGGTGGCCGGGCGCGTCGACGGCCAGCCACCACCGCGCGTCGGGCCAGGTCTCGGCGAGGTCGCCGAGGCGCAGCGTCATGAAGTGCCGCCAGGACGGGCCGAGGCAGGCGCGCATCGCGGCGGCGGAGGTGTAGGCGAGGACGTGGACGCGGCCGTCCTCCTCGCGGGTCGGCCAGACGGGCCGCGCCCGCCCGGCGAGGACGCCGTCGACGGCGTCGTCCGGGACGGGCACCACGAGTTCGGCGCCCGCGAGGATGCGGAAGTAGCCCTCCTGGTCTCCGGCCCGTACGCTCTCCTCCAGTCGGCGTTCCAGTTCCGACGTGGGTCGCCACGCGTCGGCCACCGCCGCCACCCCCTGTTTCGTCCGTGCTCGTCCCCGACCCGCCGGGTTCCGGTGGGAGGTCCGGCGGGAAGTAGCGCGGCTGCCTACGCTACAGGGGCGAACAGGACCAAAGGCCATAAACGTCTGTGCTCGCGGGCGAGTCCGCAGGTCAGCGCGGTGCCAGCCGTCCCAGCGCGGTGCACAGCCGGTCGATGTGCTCCTCGGTGGTGCCGATCCCGAAGCTCGCGCGGACGGCCGCCCCCTCGCCGCCGCAGCCGGCGGAGTCGTCCCCGCCCAGCAGGTGCCGGACGAGCGGGTGCGCGCAGAACTTGCCGTCCCGCACGCCGATGCCGTGCTCCCCGGACAGCGTAAGCGCCACGTCGCGCGCGTTCCAGCCGGTCACGGTGAAAGACACGATTCCCACGCGCGGCGCCCGGTCGCCCCACAGATTCAGCTCGCGGACGTGGGGGAGCGCGCCGAGTCCGGCGCGGAGCCGGGCGAGGAGCCGTTCCTCGCGGGCGGCGAGCGCGTCCCAGCCGGCGGCGTTGAGCGCCTCGCAGGCCGCGGCGAGCGCGATGACGCCGAGGACGTTCGGGGTGCCGGCCTCGTGCCGCTGCTCGGCGGACGGCGCCCACCGGACGGTCTCGGCGACGGACGCGCTCGCGCCGCCGCCCTTCAGGTAGGGGCCGGCGGCGCGCAGCCAGTCGGCGCGCCCGGCGAGGACGCCGGCGCCGAACGGCGCGTACAGCTTGTGGCCGGAGAACGCGACGTAGTCCAGGCCGAGCGCGGTCATGTCGAGCGGGCGGTGCGGGACGAGCTGCGCCGCGTCCACCGCGATGCGGGCGCCGTGCCGCCGCGCGACCTGCGCCAGCTCGCGGATCGGCCACAGCTCGCCGGTGACGTTGGACGCGGCGGTGACGACGAGCAGCCGCGCGCCGACCGGGGTCGCGGCGAGCGCGCGGTCGGCGGCGTCGATCGCCTCGGCGGGCGTGGCGGGGACGGGCAGCCGCACGGGCCGCTTCCACGGCAGCAGCGACGCGTGGTGCTCGGACTCGAACACCACGACGCTCGTCCCGGACGGGACGGCGTGCGCGAGCAGGTTCATCGCGTCGGTGGTGTTGCGGGTGAACACGACCGCGGCGCGGCGCCACGCGCCGAGGAAGCCGCGGACGGTCTCGCGCGCGCTCTCGTACGCCTCCGTCGTGACCTGCGAGGCGTAGCCGGCGCCGCGGTGCACGCTGCTGTAGTAGGGCAGCGCGCGCGTGACCGCCTCGTGCACCGCCTCCAGGCACGGCGCGCTGGCCGCGTAGTCGAGGTTCGCGTAGGGGACCTGGCGGCCGTCGTCCAGCGGTACGGGCGCGTCCGCGCCGACGACGCGCGGGAAGGCGCGAACTTCCCGCGCGGTGCCGGACGTCTCAGCAGGCGTGAACGGGGAGCGGGACGGTGCGGGGGCGAGCGTGGCGGGCATGCCGGTTCCTTCCGGGGTCAGGGACCCCGGGGGCGTGCCTGCGGGATCCGCGCTTGCCGGAACGCGGTCCCGCGTCCGGCCAGGTCCTCACCCGGGGCACCCCATCGCGGACGAAGGGTTGCCGACCAGCGAGCCGGGGCTTGGCGCTGGCGCTCATGACCTAGTGCGGAAGTATATGCGGAGCCTGTGGCAGATCAAGCGGGAGGGTGCGATGCGGTACGGGGTTGTTCGGGCGCTGGCCGGGGGCGTGGTGATGCTCGGCGCGTCCGGCCTGCTGGGCGCGTGCGGGGCGCTGGGAGGCAACTCCGGCCAGGTCTGCACCGACACGAAGGAGGCGTTCCAGCAGTACGTCACCCAGGTCAGGAGCGTGCCGGCGGCGGAGCCCGCGCAGTGGGGGCAGGCGACGCAGCGGCTCGCGGCCCGCCTCGACGCGCTGGCGAAGAAGGCCGACGACGCGGCGCTGAAGAAGGCGCTGGAGGCGGAGTCGCAGCGGCTGCGCTCCGCCGCCGCGACCGTCGGCACCGGCGACGCGTCGCAGCTCAGCGCCGCGATGAACGACGCGCCGGTCCGCATCGGCAAGGCGTGCGCGCAGTAGCGCGAGGGCGAGACGCGCAAGGGGGCCCGGCGGTTCGCCGCCGGGCCCCCTTCGCGTTCAGCCGGGGCCTCGTGCGTTCGGTCGGGCGCCTAGCGTTCAGTTGAACATCTGGCCGGTGCCGCCGCCGTCGCCGGGATCGCCGCCGCCGTCGTTCCCGCCCCCGTCGTCGCCGCCTCCGCCGTCGTTCCCGCCGCCGTCATTGCCGCCGCCGCCGTCGCCGGTGCCGCCACCGCCGCCGGGCAGCGTCGGGATGATGGTCGGCAGGTCCGTCGGCGGCCTCGGGCCCTCCGGCCCCTCCGTCCCGCCGGAGGGGCGGTGCGACGGGCCGCCGGTGCGCGGCCCCTCCGTGGTCTGCCCGCCGCCGGCCGGCGGGCTGCCCCAGCCGCTGCCGGGCGTCTCCGACGGCGACCCGAACGACTTCGGGTCGTAGCCCTTGATGTCGACGGCGTCGGTCATGTACGAGCGCCAGATCTGGGTGGGCAGTTGCCCGCCGTACGAGCCGTACCCGGGGATGTTCAGCGCCTTGTTGTCCTCGCGGAACATCGCCACGCTCGTCGCCATCTGCGGGACGAACCCGTTGAACCAGATCGCGCGGCCCTCGTCGGTGGTGCCGGTCTTGCCGGCGACGTCGCGGCCGTCCGGCAGTTGCGCGCCGGTGCCGGTGCCGCCCTGGACGACCTGCTGCATCGCGTAGGTCGCGTCCCGTGCCACCTGCGTGCCGAACGCCCGGTCGCCCTTCTCTGCGAACTTGCGGGCCCGCCCCTCGTTGTCGGTCACCGACTTCACCACGTACGGCTGCCGGAACACGCCCTCGTCGGCGAACGTCGCGTACACCCCGGCCTGCTGCACCGGGTGCAGCGACACGATGCCGAGCGGGAACGACGCGGCGGCGCGCTGCGCCGGCGTCATCTGCGACGCCGGGATGCCGAGCTTCTCCGCCATCGCGGCGATCTTGTCGTTGCCGATGTCCTGGCCGAGGTTCACGTAGGCGGTGTTGACCGAGTGCTCGGTCGCGGTGACGAGGTTGATGTTCCCGAAGCTCTCGCCGCTGTCGTTCTTGATCGAGTGGTCGCCGAAGTACTGCGGTGAGCTGCCGTCGTAGGTGTCGGACAGGCTCTTGCCGTCCTCCAGCGCCGCGGCCAGCGCGATCGGCTTGAAGCCCGACCCGGCCTGCGCGGTGTCGTAGAACGCGCTGCTCGCCGCCTCCGTCAGGTAGTTGCGGCCGCCGTAGAAGGCCAGCACCTGCCCGGTGTTCGGGTCGACCGACACCAGCCCGGTCCGGATCTTCTTGCTCGTCCCGGCCGGGACGTTGTTCTCCACGGCCTTCTTCGCCGCGTCCATCAGCCGCCGGTCGAACGTCGTGGTGATCTTCAGGCCGCTGCGGTTGATCTCGTCCTCGGTGTAGCCGCGCCGCTCCTCCAGCTCCTTCTTGGCCAGGTTGACCATGTAGCCCTTCTGGCCCTTCAGGACGTCGGTGATCTTCTCCTTGCCGGGCAGCGGGAACCGCATCGCCGCGGCGTCGGCGGGCGACAGCGCCCCGTCCCGGACCATGTTGTTCACCACCGCGTGCCAGCGCTGCTCGGCGTACACGCGGTGCTGGCCGGTCGGGTCGGCGAAGTTGCTCGGCTGCTGGATCGCGGCGGCCAGGTACGCCGACTCGGCGGGCGTGAGGTCCTTGACGTCCTTGTTGTAGTAGGCGTGCGCGGCGGCCTGCACGCCGTAGGCGTCGCGGCCGAAGTAGATCGTGTTGAGGTACTGCTCGAGGATCCAGTCCTTGGACTTCTCCCGGCCCACCTTCAGGGAGACCATGATCTCCTTGAGCTTGCGGGTGACCGAGCGCTCCTTGCCGATGCCGCCGTAGTAGTTGCGGACCATCTGCTGGGTGATCGTCGAGCCGCCCTGCAGCTGCTCGCCGGTCGCGGTGGACCAGAACGCCCGCGCGGTGCCCTGCACCGAGACGCCCGGGTCCTGGTAGAAGCTGCGGTTCTCGGCGGCGATGACCGCGTCGCGGGTGCTCTTCGGGATCTGGTCGAACTTCACCGCGTCCCGGTTCATCCCGGTCTTGGCGATCAGGGTCTTGCCGTCGGAGTAGTAGAACGCGGGCCCCTGCGCGAGCGCCTGCTCCTGCGGCGAGGGGACGGGCGTGAAGATGTAGGCGATCGCGAACGCCGCGACGAGGAACCCGAGGATGCCGAGCAGCGTGAACAGGATGCGCCGCAGGTAGCGGACGCGGCGGCTGCGCGGCTTCTTCGGCCCCTTGCCGCCGCCCCGGCCGCCGGGGCCGCCGCCGGAACCGCCTGGGCCGCCGCCGGGGCCGCGCCCCGGCGGGCCTCCTTGCCTCGACGACGCAGCCGGCATGGTCTTGGTATCTCCGGCCGGGGAGCCGCTCACACCAGCGGTTCCGGAGCCGTCCGGATCGTCCTTCCCGGGCCGGGGGTTATCGGGGGACGTGCCGTTTTCGGGGGCCGGAGAGCGCGCGCCCGCCGCGGGGGATTGCGCGGTCGCGGCCTCTGCCGGGCGGTCCGCGCGGGCCTTGTCGCCGTTCTGAGATATGTCGGTGTTCGGGGAGGAATTCGGGTCCGGGACGGTTTCTCCGGAGTCGACGGTGAGCGTCGCGGCCCGGGGCGTGGGGGACGGCGCCGTGCGCCCGGCCGTCTCGTCCCCGTCCTGGTCGGGGATGGGGTCGGCGGGCCGGGCGGTGCCGTCGGCGGGCGCCGGACGCTCCGCGCCGCCGCCCGATTCGCCCGCCGGAACGGCCTTCGCACCGTCCTGGCGAAGATCGTGTGCGGTGCCCGGTGCGCCGTCTTCCTGGCCTTTTTCCGTGCTGCTCACAAGCCCCCCGTGATTATTGCGTTACCGACGATACCTGAGGGGATCCATGCGATGGGCCGCCCAATGCACATCCTTGGCTTCCCGATAAGAGGACGACCAAAGGCCCCTCCGGGTTGTCGTGACGGATCTCGCACGCCCGCCGGGAACCCGCCCTCCCCGGCAACACGAGCGGCGGGCGACCCCTGCCGGGGCCGCCCGCCGCTCGTCTCCGCCCGCGCCGTCACGCGGCGCGGGCGCTCACTTCTGCACCTTGGCGAGAATGTCGACGACGAACACCAGGGTGTCGGTGCCCTTGATCCCGGCCTGGGAGTTGCCGTTCTTGCCGTAGCCCTCGGACGGTGGCAGGACCAACAGCACGCGGCTGCCGACCTTCGCGCCGGTCAGGCCCTTGTCGAAGCCCGGGACGGTCGCGCCCGTGCCGATCGGGAACAGCGCCGGCTGGCCGTTCTTCCAGCTGGAGTCGAAGACCTTGCCGCCCTTCCAGATCTGCCCCTGGTAGTTGACGACCGCGTCGTCGCCCTTGGCGAGCGCCGGGCCGGTGCCCTGGACGAGCGTCTTGGACTGCAGCTTGTCCGGCGCGTCCACCTTCGGGACGGTCACCTTCGGCGCCTTGCCGGCGCCCTGGTCCTCGACCTTAGGCAGGTTCTTGTCGTCCAGCTTCTGCGGGGTGCCCTGCGGCCCGGCGTTCTTCTTCACGACCGCCTGGACGTCCACGACGAACACCACGGAGTCGTTCTTGCCGAGGCCGAGCTGCGAGCCCTGGTCGCCGAAGCCCATCGACGGCGGGACCTCCACGAGCACCCGGCTGCCGGCCGTCTTGCCGAGCAGGCCCTTGTCGAGGCCCTTGACGCCGCTCTTGCCGACGGTGAGCGCCTGCGGGCCGCCCGACGACCCCTGCGCCTGCTGCTCGTAGGACGAGCCGATCTTCTTGCTGGTGCTCTTCTTCTTGGAGTCGTCGGCGTCGGTCTGCTTCGCCCACTGGTAGAAGGAGTACTGCACGAACATCGTGTCGCCGTCGGCGATCGCCGGCCCGGTGCCCTTGATCAGCGTCCGGGTCTTCAGCGACTTGTTCGGCGCGAGCTTGGTCGGGATCTTCACCTTCGACTCGGTTCCGAACTTGCCGGACACCTCGATCTTCGGCCCGGGCCGCGTCACGAGGTAGGCGACGCCGCCCGCGATGACGAGCACGGCCACCACGATGCCGGCGATCGTCGCGATCCGCCGCTTGCGGGCCTGGGCCGCGGTCAGCGCGGACGGCCGGTTCAGCCCGCTGCCGCGCCCGGCGCTGATCCCGTGCGGGGTGAACTCCGGGCTGCGGATGTTCTTGGCGTTAGGGATCTTCGCCTTGACCGCCGGCTTGTCATCCTCGGCCATGGTTCCTCACTCGCTCCGGGGTCGACGACATCACGAAAGTGACCACCCTTCCAGCACCGGGCTAAGAACAGCGTGAAAACGGCGCAAAGGAGGTCGACCTGCAATCTACCGGTCACTCGTCGTGCAAGGGCGATCCTGCCGGGGGGCCCGCCCCTGGGGACGGTCTCCGCAGGACACCGGGACCCGTCAGGATACTGCCGCCGGTCCCCGGGCGAGCAAACGCCGCTTCTGCCCGTCCGGCAGGTCGGTCTGCTCCAGCACCGTGAAGCCCCCGTCCAGCAGCGACGCGGGCTCGCACTCGCCGAGGCACCACTCGGCCGGCAGGGCGTCGCGGACCCGCTGCGCCTCCGTCGTGAACGCCTCCCAGGCCAGCAGCCCGCCCGGGACGACCGCCCCCGCGGCCCGCAGGAACACGGCACGGTCCCAGAAGCCCGTGCACAGGACGATCGCGTACGCGGCCGTTCCGGGCCGGAACGCGCCGAGATCTTCCTGGACGAAGGTGATCAGGCCGTCGAGGCCGCGGCGGCGCGCCTCCGCGGCGAGCCGGTCGAGCGCGACCTCGGAGACGTCCACGGCCGTGACGTGCCGTCCCGCCTCGGCGGCCAGCAGCGCCGATCCGGCCGTCCCGCAGGCCAGGTCGAGGACGGGCCCGTCCGGCGGCGCCTCGGCCAGCGCGTGCACGGCCAGCGGGTGCGGCTCGAACGACGGCTCGGGCGCGCTCTCGTACTTGGCGTTCCACCGGAGCCGGTCGGGATGCCCGGCGAGCCCCTCCGGCACCCCGCCCCCACGCATTCCCATACGCACGACCCTATGCGCGCCCCCACCCCTGACCTCACGTTGAGTTGTGGGGGGGGGGGGGGGGGGGTGGGGGGCGGGGGGGACGACCCCCCACACCCCCCCCGCGCGGGGCGGGGTGGGTGGGGTGGTGTGGTGGTTCCCGCCCCCCCCCCCACCCCCCCCCCCCCCCCCACAACTCGACGAGGGTCAGCGGCGTTCGGCGATCAGGAGCATGAACAGGGCCGTCGGGAAGCCCTCGCGCCACCAGGGGTCGTCGCGCAGCTGCTCCGGCGTCGGGTGCGGCTCGCGGAGGTCGGCGATGACGAATCCGTTGTCCCGGAGCGTTCCAGAGTAGAACTCCAGCGGCCGGAGCCACGATGTGATCATCGACGGCGACTCCAGGCCGTCCACCAGGAACCGCTGGTCCACGCCGCGCGAGGCGAAGTACTGCGCCGCGGGCACGCTCTGCGCGGCGCCGCGCTCGGAGTTCTCGACGTAGAAGCACGGGTGCAGGGTCAGCGAGATCAGCCGCCCGCCGCTCTTCAGCACCCGGCCGAACTCCCCGATCGCCCGCGACGGGTCCTGCAGGTGGCTGAACAGGTGGTTGCAGACGACCAGGTCGAACCCGGCGTCCTCCACGGGCAGCGCGTCGACGCTCGCCCGGGTGAACGACAGCGAGCCCGCCGCGCCCCCCGCCGCGACCGCCGTGCCGGCCGCCTCCCGGGCCGCGTCGATCAGCCCCTGGCAGGCGTCCACGCCGACGACGTCGGCGCCCCCGGCGGCCAGCGTCCGCGCGATGTACCCCTCGCCGCAGCCGGCGTCCAGCACCCGCAGCCCCGCGCACGGCCCGATCGCGTCCAGCATGGCGGCGTCGGTGAGCTCGGTGCGGTACCGGTCGCGGCCCTCCCTGATCACCTTCACCCAGTAGTCCGCGTTGGCCTCCCACCGCTCCCTGGTGAGATTCGCGATGGCTTCCGCCGTCTCTTCCACCGGCTCCCCATTCCCCGGCCCGCTCGCGGGCCTTTCACCTCAACGATCTGCGATGCGCGGCCCATGCGCCGCGCGGTACCCCCGAGAACGCAGCACCCGCTATGGCAGCCCCTTCAGCCGCCGCACCAGGGTGTTGCACGTCTCTCTGATCCTCCGGTCCTCGCAGTCGGCGCCGCGCAGTTCCAGCGCGTGCGTCAGCTCGGCGAGCCGCCCGCCGAAAGCCGGGTCGCGTTTCAGCGCCAGCGGAATGTACGTCGACGCCAGGTAGTACACGTAGGCGTCGTTGTAGTCGGCGATCTCCCGCAGCACCTCGTTCGCCGTGTTCCGCAGCGAGAGGGAACTCGGCAGGGTGAAGTCGGAACTGATCCGGCCGTCCCGCATGTAGGTCGGGAACGACCATTCCTCGAGCGCCGCGTACACCGGCGTCGCGTCCAGTTCCCTGCGGTACCGCTCGGCCAGCTCGAAGTCGCCCGAACCGATCAGGGAGCCCATCACCACGCCGCGCATCATGAACGCCGTCTGCCGGCCCGGCACCTCGAAGCCGAGGTCGGCCTCCAGCGCGCCGGTCACCTTGCTGACCTGGTGGGTGAGGATGTTCAGGGCCAGGATGGAATGGAAGGAGTAGGTCTTTCGGTTCAGCCTCGGCGCGAGCTCGACCGACGACTCGAAGAGCCTGGCGGGATCGGTGAGCAGGCCCTGCCCGCGCTCGGTGGAGTACAGCGCCGTCAGCGCCGTGTCGGGCTCGCGGCCCCAGAACCGGGCGATGAACGACGACGTCCGCTGGTTCGCTTCGCCCCGGACGATCCGCAGCCCCGCCTCCAGCGCGTTCAGCAGCAGCGGCTGCGGCACCGCGGACCCTTCGAGCGCGTCCAGGTCGACGGCGAGGCCCTCCGCGCCGAGGTCGGTGACGAGCCCGTCGAGGCGTTTGCGGACCGCGTGCGCCCTGGAGTACTCCGCTATTCCGGGAATGGACGCCATCAGGCTCTGCAGGGACCGCCCGCTGACCCGGTCGAGCCATTCCGCGTTGTCCCAGAGTCGGAAGACGGTGCTCTCGTCGAGGCCCGAGAACGCGGCCACGTCGGACATGTTCAAGCCCATGTCCCTGGTGATCTCCGAGAGGGACTTCGGCTCGCCGTCCGCTGTCATCACTCGCCCCAGAACCGCCGGTCGCCGACGGTCCGATCGTAGCGAAACGCGCGGCGGCGGGACCGGTTCGCGGGGATATGCGGCCGCGTTGTGACCGAGGGTGGTGAGCATCGCGGAATCAGCCCGGCTTGCGCCCGATGCAGCCGACGAGCGGCAGCGGGCCGGCCGCGCCCGCGGCGTCCGCGAGGGGGAGCGCCGCCGGGTACGGGCCCACCGGCTCCAGCGGCGCGCAGATCTCCGCGATCTCCCCGCGGCCGCGCGGCGTGAACGCCAGCCCGGCGCGGCGGGCCGTCGCCGCCAGCGCCGCCAGCTCCGCCGTCCGCTCGGTGTGCGTGATGACCATGTGGCTGCCGGCGGGCAGGCCGTCCAGCAGCGTCCGGACGATCCCGCGCGGGTCGTCGGCGTCCGCCACGAAGTCCAGCACGCCGAGCAGCAGCAGCGCGACCGGCCGGCCGAAGTCGATCAGCCGGCGCAGCCCCGGATGGCCGAGCAGCGCCGCCGGGACGCGGACGTCCCCGCCGAACGCGCCCGTGCCCGCGCCGCCCGCCAGCAGCGCCCGCGCGTGCACGAGGACGAGCGGGTCGTTGTCGACGTAGGCGATCCGGCAGGACGGCTCGACGCGGCGGACGATGTCGCCGACGTTGCGCCGCGCCGGCAGCCCGCACCCGACGTCCACGAACTGCCGCAGCCCGGACTCGGCGAGAACGGTCGCGGCGCGCTCCAGGAAGCCCCTGTTCACCTGGGCGAGCCGCGCGACGACCGGTGCCCGGTCCAGCGCCTTGTCCGCCATGGCGCGGTCGGCGGCGTAGTTGTCCTTGCCGCCGAGGAAGTAGTCGTACATCCGCGCGACGCTGGGGAAGCGCGGGAAGGCGGACGCGGCGCCGTCCGGCCCGTCGCCGGGGGCCTCCGCCCACCGGCTCGGGCCCGGCACCGGTCCCGGGATCACGGCCGCCTCCACCGCTCCCCTACGGGCACGCCGAACCAGGACGTCGTCGTCCCGTTGCGGTTGCGGTGGACGCCCAGGTCGGCGGCCAGCGCCTGCATCAGCACCCGTCCCCGCCCGCCGCCGGGCGAGTGCTCGTCCGGCGGCCGGGGCGGGCCGGGCGGGGCGCCCCCGTCGGTGATCTCCACCCGGACGAACCGGTCCAGGTGCACCACGGCCACGGTCACGGTGCCGTCCCGGCGCGGCCGCGACCGCAGCACCGACTCCGTCATCGCCTCGCTGGTCAGCAGCTCGAGGTCGGCCAGCTCGGAGCGGCTCGCGCCGAAGCACTGGCCGACGAGCTCGCGGACGTAGCCGCGGGCGAGCCGGACGGCGGCGGGCGTCGCGGCGAGGTCGATCTCGCCGAGCAGCCGGCCGGCGGCCGTGCCGTTGCGGGCGGCGGTGCTCCCGAGCTCCAGCGAGGGCGCGGGGGAGGCGGCCGGGAGGAGCGCGGGCGTCCCCGCGTCGGTTGCGTTCATGGCGGCGGCGGCTTCACGTCTCCGTGTCGGGCTGTAAGCGAACATGTGCTCTCGGCCTGGTGGGAGTCGGTCGTGGACGTGGAACGCGCGAGATGCCGCGGCCGTCGAGCACCGTGGCACGCCTCACACGACTGACACTCTTACGCAGGGAGCGGTGGGCAGTCACCGTCGCTTGCGCGCGTGCAAGGGCCCTGCGCCACGCTGCGGGCCGTCACCGTCCGTCCAAGATCCGCCACGTCACGGCGGGTGCGGACGCGCTGTCAGGCCGCCGCCGGACAGCGGGTCGGCGGCGGGACGGGCGGCCCGGCCCGTCCCGCCGCGGTCCGCTAGCGGGAGGCGGCGCCCGCCCGGGCGAGCAGCTCGGCGACCGCTTCGGCGGCGGCCGGATGGCGCTCCAGGAGGCCGCGCGCCTCGCCGCCGCCGTCCCCGCCGGCGGGCTCGTCCCATTCCACCGGGTGGCCGAGCAGCGCCGCCACGGCGTCGCAGGCCATCGGGTGCGCGGCGAGCAGGTCCGCGACCGGGCCGGACGCGGCCGGCGCGGCGGATGCCGCCGGCGCCGCCCGCGACTCCCACGGCGGCGTCCACGCGTCCAGCGCCGGAAGCGACGCCGGGAACGTCCGCGCCGCCTCCCGCACCAGCGTCGGCACCAGCTCCCGCGCGTGCTCGCGCAGCGTCGCGACCAGGTTCGGCAGCCACGGCAGCAGCACCGCGTCCGGCAGCCGCCCGAACGCCTTCGACATCGCCTCCACGACCAGCGGCGCCAGCGCCGGCGCCGGGTCCAGCGCCTGCACGAACCCGCTCATGTACAGCGGGAACGACGGCACCACCAGCGGATTGGCGAGCAGCTCGTCGCAGCGGGCGCGCAGCTCGTCCCGCGTCATCAGGCCGAGCTGCGCCTTCGCCGCCCACAGCAGCGCCACCTTCGCGGGCGCCTCCGGATGCGACTGCCGGACCGCCAGCTCCAGCTGCGCGTGGTCGCAACCGAGCGACAGCGCCAGGCTCTCCATCCCGAACAGGAACCCCAGCATCGCCGCGACCTGCCGGACGCCGCCCGCCTCGTCCGCGAACGCCGTCGGCAGCAGCGTGCAGTAGTGCGCGTACCCCTCCACGACGAACGCCTGGCACCAGCGCGGCAGCGCCGGCTCGGCGGCGCGGTAGTGCGCGAGCAGCCGCCGGATCCGCCGCACCACCTCGGGCGCCTCGTCCACGGTCCGCTCCGCGGCCAGCAGCTCCACCGCGCGGGCGCCCAGCTCGCCCGCGAACCGGCCGCCGCCGAGGTACAGGACCGCGTCCTCGACCGCCTCCAGCGCCGTCACGACCGTCGCGTCCGGCCCCCACGCGGCGCGCCGCAGCCGCTGCTCGAGCACCTGCTCGACGCTGACGCCCTCGTAGCCGAGCTCGACCAGCGCCCGCTGGTGCCGGCCGATCGCGAGGTCCCAGCTCTCCTGGATCGGCCGGTCGCCCAGCTCCCGCGACCCCATGATCGGGCGGACGGCGCCGTCCGGCAGCAGCCGGCGCAGGATCCACAGCAGCTCCGAGCACGGCAGCAGGTCCGGTTCGGCGTGCAGGTCGAGCAGCGCCCGCTGCACGGTCCGCTTCTGCAGGTCCAGGCCGAGCGGCTGGAGCCGGTCGTGGACGTCGCGGGCCAGCGGCGGCAGCGCGTCGTAGCCGACCGCGCCGATCCGGTCGCCGCCGAGCAGGATCTCGCAGAGCCGCGCGACGTCCCGGCGGCCCGGCACCCGGTCCTTCTCGATGCAGGTGACGGCGGCGTCCTGGAAGTCGTACGGGGTCGGGCACGCCCGCCCGCGCATCCCCGCCAGCAGCACCGACGTCTCGAATACCGCGATCGCGTCGGCGGTGCCGGCCAGGTATCCGTTGCGGCGTGCCAGCCGGACGATGTCGACGCACCAGCCGAGCAGCTCCGCCTCGTCCAGGCCGTCGAGTGCGGGCGGCCCGGACAGGAACCCCGTCAGCCGGTCGGCGGGCGGCCCGTCCTGCACCGCCCCGCCCTTGACCTGCGGGGTCTTCCTGCCGCGCGGCGCCTTGCCCGCCTGCCCGCTGAGCCGGAACGGCTTCACGCCGCTGCGCTTGACCGCCTTCTCCCAGGTCGCCGCGGCGATCGACACCGACCCGGGCGCGAGCCCGAACTGCGCCTCGATGGCCGAATGGCTGGACGGGATCAGCCCGTACCGCCAGCTCGTCGCCGTCCGCGGCGTGATCTCGAACGGCTCGGCGTCGGCGGCGAGGCCGAACTGCTCGACGCGGCTCGCCGCGTGGAACGCCCCGCACACGTACAGGCAGTCCGCCGGGTCGGCGCCGGTCGCGGCGAGGTGCTCGCGCATCCGCGTCCACATGTACCGCTCGCGGTCCTCGTCGCGGTCGCGGCGCTCGGCGTCCGGCGGGCGCAGCCGCCGGAACAGGCTGCCGATCAGCACCATGACCTGCCGGTACGTGGCGTAGTCGGCGCCCGCGAGCGGCTGCTCGACGTACTGGTCCCACCATTCGGACCAGTGCCGCACCTTCCCGTGCCGCAGCAGGTGCTCCTCGAGTTCGGCGAAGCCGGGCCGCAGTCCGCCGATCTCGATGCCGACCGCGTCGCCGTGCAGCGCCTCCTTCGGCTCCCCGCCCTCCCCGGAGCCGGACCCGGACGCGGGCTCGGACGCGGGCGCGGCCGCGTCGCCGTCGCGCGGTGCCCACTGGAACACGTGGTCGGTGGACCGGTCGACCGGCACGATCTCCACGCCCGGCGTGTCCAGCGCGTACGCGATCGCCTGGTACTCCGCCGACGCCTCGGTGATCGGCGCGACGACGCTCAGCGGCGCCCACGCGGCCGGGAACCCCTCGACCCGGCTCGCGAACGCCTGCAGCGCGACCGGCAGCCGGCAGTTGCGCAGCTCCGCCAGCAGCGGCGCGAGGTCCTCGCACAGCTCCAGGTAGACCACCGACGGCCGCTTCTCGCGCAGCCGCCGCGCCATCGCCAGCGCCGACGCGGGCGAGTGGTGGCACACCGGGAAGATCTCCGGCTCCTCGGCGAGCGCCCGGTCCACGTCGTCGACGATCCCGGTGAGGATCCCCGCCACCGCGTCCCCGCCGAACGCGCGGGCCGCATCGGTCAGCTGCTCCCGCAGCGGCTCGAAGACGGTCACGACAGGGTCGAGATCGCCTGGCGGCCGCCGTCGAGGAAGCCGCGCCACGGGCCGTCGCCGTCGTCGTCCCGGCTGCGCGGCTCCACCACCCCGTGCCAGAACTTGTTCAGGATCGCCAGGTCCTCCGGGCTGCGGCGGGCCAGCGACCCGACGAGCGAGCTCCCGAGCGTCTGCGAGCTCAGCGTCCGGTCGCCGAAGAACTGGCTGTGCAGGATCGCGTCCTCCAGCACCCCGATCTGCTCCGCCGTCGACAGCGCCGACTCCAGCCGCTCGTCGTCGCTGGTCGCGGACGCCGCCGCGGCGCGCAGGTCGGCGAAGCTCTGCAGCAGCACGTCCAGCAGCGACGGCGGCACCTCTAGCTCGATCGCGTGCCGGCGCAGCAGCTCAGCGGTGCGGAACCGGACGATCTCCGCCTCGCTCCGCTTGTTCGTCACCACCGGGATCCGGACGAAGTTGAACCGCCGCTTCAGCGCCGACGACAGGTCGTTGACGCCCCGGTCGCGGCTGTTGGCCGTCGCGATGATCGAGAACCCGGGTTTGGCGAACACGGTGTTGTCTTCGTCCAGCTCGGGGATCGAGACGTACTTCTCCGACAGGATCGAGATCAGCGCGTCCTGCACGTCGCTGGTCGAGCGGGTCAGCTCCTCGAACCGGCCGATCATCCCGGCCTCCATCGCCGTCATGATCGGCGACGGGATCATCGACTCCCGCGACTGCCCCTTGGCGATCACCATGGAGACGTTCCAGGAGTACTTGATGTGGTCCTCGGTGGTGCCCGCGGTGCCCTGCACCACCAGCGTCGAGTTCCGGCAGATCGCCGCGGCCAGCAGCTCGGCGAGCCAGCTCTTGCCGGTGCCGGGGTCGCCGATCAGCAGCAGGCCGCGGTCGGACGCCAGCGTCACGATGCTCCGCTCGACGAAGCTCCGGTCGCCGAACCACTTCTGCGGGATCTCCCGGTCCAGGCCGTCGGCGCGCTCGGAGCCGAGCACGAACAGCCGCACCATCCGCGGGCTCAGCCGCCACGAGAACGGCTTCGGCCCGTCGTCGATCGACTCGAGGTAGTCCAGCTCCTCGGCGTACTTCACCTCGGCCGGGGCGCGCAGCATGTCGTCGGTCATCGCTCTCCTCATCGGTCGCCGCCGCGCGGAGGGAGGCCGCGCGGCCGGAAGGTCGTCGGGAACCCGCGCTCGCGCGCGGTCGTCCGGCCCGTTCGTTCGGCCGGCAGGTCGTTCGTTCGTCAGGTCGGTCGGTTCGCGCCGGTCACGCGAGGAAGGTCTTCAGCTCCACCACGAGCTTGCGGATGCGGCCGGAGATCACCGGCGTGCCGAGGCTCTTCAGCCGGTCGCGGAACCAGCCGTCCACCATCGCCTGCCCGGAGCCGTTCACCGACCCGACCGGGATGAGCCGCACCCCGGACCGGTGCAGCGCCTCGAAGTCGGTCATCAGCGCCCGGTTGTCGTAGAAGTCGGAGATCCACACGACCACCGTGTTGCGCGGGTCGGTGATCTTCGGGCGGGCCAGCGCCATCGCGGCGGTCCCGTCGGTGCCGCCGCCGAGCGTCGTGCGCAGCAGCACCTCGAACGGGTCGTGCACCCAGGGCGTCAGGTCCAGCGCCCGCGTGTCGTAGGCGACCAGGTGGACGTCCACCTTCGGCAGCCCCGCGAAGATCGACGCGAGGATCGTGCAGTTCACCATCGAGTCGACCATCGAGCCCGACTGGTCCACCACCACGATCATCTTCGCGGGCGTGGTGCGCTTCGCGGTGCGCTTGTAGAAGAGCCGGTCGACGTAGAGCCGCTCGTCCTCCGGGCTCCAGTTCGTCAGGTTCTTCCAGATCGTCCGCTCGATGTCGAGGTTGCGGAACACCCGCTTCGGCGGCACCGACCGGTCGATCGTGCCCGCGCTGGACTGCTGCACCTGCGTCCGCAGCACCTCGGCGACCTCGTCCACGAACCGGCGGATCAGCGCCTTTGCGTTGGCGAGCGCGACGCCCGACAGGTTCGCCTTGTCGCGCAGCAGCTGCTCGATCAGCGACATGCTCGGGGTGAGCTGCCGGGCGAGCCGGTTGTCCGACAGCACCTCGCGCAGCCGCATCCGCCGGACGAGATCGCCCTCGATCTCGGCGAGCACCGGTCGCAGCCCGCTTCCGGGCTCGAGACCGCGTCCGATGCCACCGGCACCCGGGCCAGTGGCGCCGGCGCCCGGGGCTCCAGCGCCCGAATCCCCGGCGGCCGGGGCTCCGGTGCCGGTTCCGTCGCCGGCTCCGGGTGCGCCGCAGGCTCCGGCTCCGCCGTCGTCGCCGAGCGCCCGCCGCAGCCATCCCGCGTCGCGCTGCCATTGCGACAGCTGGGCCGCGGTGATGCTCCCCGGCCTGGCGGCGAACACGTTGAGCAGGAGCTTCGAGACCAGCGCGGCCCGCCGCACCTGCTCGCCCCCGTCCTCCTGGAAGGAGGAATCGGGCGCTTCGGTGGACGCCAAGAGACCGTCGAAGCCGGCGGCGAGGTCGGGGAAGCGCTGGACGAGGGCGTCGACGGAGACCGACGGGTCGAGGAGGGCGGCGGGCAGGCCGAGGTCGTCGACGACGGCGACGCTCGCGGCCTCCAGCGAGGCCTGCTCCTCGGGGTCGAAGAGGCGGGCGAGCAGCCGCCAGTACAGGACCTGCCGCCGGTTCTCGTGGGCCTTCGCTTCGATCGCGGTCATGCGCGCAGCAGCCGTCCCGCTCGTTCCTGGAGGACGAGGACCGTGTCGCCGGACCTCGCCATGGCCTTCTCGACCTTGGGATCGGTGGGGCCGAGGGCCCAGTCGCCGTTGTGCGCGTCCACCTGCTTCTTCTTCACGGTCGCCTGGACGGCGAGGGGCTGCAGCGCCCACCGCCCCGCGTCCCAGCGGACGAGCCCGATGCACGCCGACGACGCGGTCACCAGGTCGGGGGTGAGGGGGCCGCAGGCCGGGAAGCGGTCCATGTCGATCTCGAGGGCGTGCTCGCCGAGCCGCAGCGACGCCCCGTCCACCGTGTAGTTCTCGAGGAAGACGGGCTCGCCGATGCGGGCGGGATGCCGTTCCAGCGGCGGGACGGCCGCCGCGACGGCGCCGGCCAGGTGCAGCCGGGCCGTGGCGAACGGGTCGGCGACGAAGCCGAGGCGGGCCTTGTCCTCCTCCCACAGCAGGTCGCCGCCCGCCAGCGCGACGCCGTCGACCTGCACGGCGCGCTGCTCGGCCAGCGCCCGCAGCAGGACGGGGCGGTCGGCGAGGACGCGCCAGACGGCCGGGCCGGCGATGGTGTCGACCTTCGCGGCGGAGGCGCTGGTGCGGACGGTGCGATGCGGCCCGTCGCCGTCCGGCTCCAGCAGCCAGTGCGCCTGCACTTGGACGGCCGTCCCGTGCTCGTGGACGTCGACGCCGAGCAGCAGCAGCCGCCCGGTGACGGTCTCGCGCGCGGGCGCGGTGGCGGTCTCGCGCTCGGACGCGGTGCCGCCCGGCTGCGCCAGCAGCACGCCCCGCGTCCACAGGTCGGCCCAGCGGCGCGCCGGGATCTCGGCCATGGTCGCGACGGGGGAGCAGGCGCGCAGCTCGGCCGCCAGGCCGTCGAGCAGGACGGCCTGGCGGCGCAGCGCGGGCTCCGCCAGCAGCGCCTCGATCGCCTGGTCCGACGCGGACACCAGGTCGTGGTCGACGCCGCGCCATCCGGCGATGGCGAGTTCGGCGAGCCAGGACCGGCATCCGGCGAGCAGGTTCGGCGCCGCGGCGGGCACGTCGCCGCCCGGGGCAAAGCCGGCCCGGGAGCGGCCGAGGGCGGTGTCGAGGTGGGCGAGGAGCGCGTCGTGGACGGCGCCGAGCAGCGCGGCGCGCCCGCCGGCGAGCGCGGCCAGGTGCGCGTCCGCGACCGAGCCGGCCGCGATCTTCTCCGCCGCCTCGGCGGCGGGCCCGCCGAGCGGCGATCCGCCGAGCGCGCCCGCGAGCGCGGCCAGCGCGGCGGTGCCGTCCTCGCCGAGGCGGCCGAAGCCGTCCACGAGCGCGCGGTCGAACCCGGCGACGACGTCGAGGGCCTCGCCGACGCCCGGCGGATTCGCGCCGAGCAGCTCGCCCAGGTGCGTTGCGAGCATCAGCGGGCCGCTCCCATCGCCGGGAACCAGTGCATCTCCGGGAGCGGCTCTGTCACGCCCGGCACCTCCAGGTAGGACAGGTGGCGCAGGAACCGGCTGAACACCCCGGCCGCCGGCGCGGACGCCCTGGATCCGCGCAGCGCCCCGGCGAGGTCGTCGGCGGCCTCCGCCTTCAGGTAGCGCGCGATCCGCTCGAGCCCGTACTGGATGACGGCCTCGTCGACGAGCGACCGCAGGTGCTTGCACATCGACGAGCCGCCCAGCCCGCCGCACGGCCGGTTGTTGTTGGTGCTGCAGCTGAAGTCGTGGGTGCCGGCCGCGATGGACGACACGTACACCCGAGCGAGGTCCGACCCGCTCGACACGACCCCCTGCAGGCGGCCCTCGGCCAGTTCGACGAACGGCACCTTAGCCAGCTTGCGCGGCCGGACCGGCCGCACCACCCGCACCACGCTGCGCCGCTCCCCGCCGTCCGGCGCGGGCTCGGCGGCTGCTTCCGCGTCCAACGCATCGACCTCCACCTCGGCGCGGATGATCATGGTCCGCGCACAGTTCCCCCGCCCGGAGCGGGCAGGCGGTGAAAGCCTTGCACCGGCCACCGACAATCCGGCGCGACGAGAGAACCCGCAGGTCAGTGCGCCTTGAGCAGCCAGTGGCGGCCCGTTGTCCAGCCGGTGAACCGGCGCGCGGCGGGGGCCGTCCCGTCGTCGAGGCTCCCGCCGGCGAGGACGTGCCGGAGCCCCGCGAGGGCCGGGTCGAGCCGGGCGGCGGTGTGCGGCGGCCGGCGGTCCAGTTCGTCCTGCATCCACGCGATCGCCGAGATCTGCTCCTTGAGCCCGCACAGGGCGAGGAAGAAGACCGCCTGCCGCCACGCGTACGCCGCGTCCTTGACCGTGCTCAGCGGACGCGGGTTGCCGTGCACCCGCTGGACGAGGCGGCAGGCGGTGCCGAACGCGCGGCGCGCCAGGTCGTCCCAGCCGGGCGACGGGCTCACCCCGACGGGGTGGACGAGCGCGGCGAGGTTGTGGGTCGTCAGGATCTGCGCCTGCTCGATGACCTTGCCGTTCGCGGCGACCCACGAGCCCCGGGAGAGGTCGCCGGCGCGGGTCCGGCACAGCGCGTCGAACGCGTCGGACGTGCGCCCGCCGCGCCTCAGCGCGCGCACGGCGGCGTAGTCGATGCCGTAGTAGCGCTCGTAGAGGGTGCCTTCGAGGACGTCCGCGGCGAGCTGCGCGGCCCGGAGGTACTTGGTGGAGAACGTCCCCATGAAGATGTCGGCCGCCAGCTCCTCCACGAACGGCACGCGCAGGCCCGCGCGCTCGGCGAGGGCGCCCAGCTCGCTCAGCAGCGGGTTGGGCAGCGCGGTGCCGGGGAAGCCCTGCAGCGCCAGTTCGGCGAGCTGGACGAGGACGGCGCGCGCCTCCCGCTCACCCGTCGCGTCCGTGCGGCGGTAGCGCTGCACGGCGCGCACCCACGGCAGCTCCTCCATCCGCACCTGGCTCTCCAGGTTCAGCAGGAGCAGGGTGCGCCTGTTGCGGAACGCGGTGTACTGCGCCGCCATCAGGCGGCGAAGCGCGGGGTCCGGATAGGCGGACGCGGTGGTGGCCGCCACGAGCTGCGGGGTGAGCTCCGCAAGCACCTCCGCCGACGGGACGATCCCGCGCTCGATGAGCGTCGGCACCGGGGCGCGGAGCGCGTTCTTCACGATGTCGCGCAGCCAGCCGGGCAGTTCCGCGCCCGCCGCGACGCCCGTACGGCGCGCCTCGTCCTCGGTGATGGGCGCGACGAACGGGTCGATGGACGGCACGCCGGAGTCCTCGCGGGCGTCCGCGAGCCGCGCCAGCACGATCTGCGCGACCGTGTGGTGCGCGGGGTGCGCGCCGTCGGCCGCCTGCCGCGCGCGCAGCGCCGCGTGCTCCGGGGATCCGGGCAGGCCGCGCTTGGCGACCATCGAGTCGACGGCGTGCTGCAGCAGACCGGGCACGCTCTTGCCCGCGAAAAGGCTCTCCAGGGACGACCGGAGAATGGCGAGGTTCTCCTTGGGATTGCGGTGCTTTCCGCAGAGCGTGTGGTACCGCGCCAGCCGCCGGTACCGCGCCAGAAGCTCCGCTCCGCGCTCTCCCCAGCCGTCCGGCAGCACCGCGAAGACCCGCCCGTCCTCGACGGTCTCGAGCCAGTGCTCCAGCAGTTCGTCCGCGAACGGGTTCCACACGGTGAGCGCTTCGTTCATCGCGGCGACGGCCTTGTTCTTCGGCTTCGCCTCGATGCGCGCGCGGACCTCGCCGACGGTCTGCCGGTGCACGAGCGAGGCGTCGCCGAGCGGGCTTCCCGGACGGGGCGAGAAACGGAGCCGGCCGGCGAATGGGCCGATGGCCTCGAGGATCTCCAGTGCGCCCGCGCGGTCGCCCGCGCGCAGCAGCCAGGCGACCGCGAGCAGCGCGCCCTCTTCGGGAAGGACGACGTCGTACTCGCCGCTGTCCAGAAGCGAATACAGCTCGTTGAGGCCCTCGTCAGTCAGGTAATGCAGGAACAGCGAGCGCCGGTCGAAGGCGATGCCGGCTCGCCGCGCCGCGTCCTGCTCGTGCGGGAGGGCCGGGCCGCCCGCAGCGGCTGTTCCGGTCGCGAATCCGCCCTTGACGACCTCGGGCGTCACCCACGCGGGGAGTCCCTCGACGGGCGTCCGCGATCCGATGGACAGGGACCCGGACACCATTCCGGAAAGGACGCGGCGCCAGCGCTCCAGGCGCTTTTCCGCCCGCTCGCGCGTCTCCGCGTTCTCGTGCGTGAGTGCGGTCGCGAAGGCCTTCGCCAGCTGTCCCGCGGCGTAACCGGGATTCGCCTGTACGTCCTTGTTCATAGCCAGCGTGGCGGGTTCCGCCCCCGCGCCCTTCGGGTCTGAAGCCCGATGCTCTACTGCTGAGCTACACGCTGTCGGGCCCCAGATTAGAGACCGCCGCCATTTCGGCGCAAAGGATTAGTCCGCCGCGATGCCGGAACGCCGCTCACACCGCCTTCACACCTCAGGCGGAGATCAGCGGCGCGAGGGTGATGTCGAGCCGCCCGCCGGCGAGGGCGTCGAGGTGCCAGAACGTCCACGGGTCGAACAGCTCGGAGATCGCCTCGAACCGGGTCCCCGCCTCGGCGCGCCGGTTGTCCAGCAGGTATCCGCGGTCATCGGTCATGTGGTCGCCTCGATCCTTCCGGTCAGCAGGTCGGGGAGCAGCGCGTCCCGCAGCGCGGCGAGCGCGGCGCTCTCGGCCGCGGCGGCCTCGACCCGCAAGGCGAGCGCGTCCACCAGCGCGCCGAACTCGCGGGCCCGCGGCTCGCCGGGCCACGGGACCTCGCGGCGGGCGAGGTCGGGCCACTTCACCCGCGGCATCCGGGTGCCGTCGCCGAGCGCGGAGGCGTGCGCCACCACCTCGTCGCTGGACAGCGCCGCCAGCAGCCAGCCGCGGTGGCGGGCGTCCACCGGGCGGACGACGTGGACGTCGGTCGAGGCGACGCCGTCGACGAGCGCCAGGCCGACCTTGTGGAAATAGGGACGCAGTTTCCCGAAGAGCACGTCGCCCGCCCGGAACCGCTTCTTCGTGCTCAGCACGGTGGACGCGCCCGCCCATTGGGAGAGCCACATGTGCCGTTTCGCGATGTGCTCGAGCCCGATGTAGTGCTCGCCGGAGCGAAGGTCGGCCGCCGCGACGTTCTCGGTCACCGGCCGGCCGATCGCCGCCAGCCGCACCGAACCGGGCGCGGCCGCGGCGAGCTCGGTGTACCGGGCCCTGACCAGGTCGTCCGCGGCGGCCGCGACGCCGTCGTTGGCGGCGATCTTGTCGTCGAGCGCGCCGAGGATCTCCGCGACGGCCTCCTGGCCGGGACGCGGCACCTCCCGGACCGGGAGGCCGTTCAGAATGGCGTGGGTGAGCAGCGGCTGCCCCGACCCGATGCGGTGGTGATTGAGGCCGAGCCCCTTGAGCAGGTAATAGACGTACCGGGGGTGCACGCCCTCCCGCGCCGTCGCGATGATGGCGTTGTCGGTGACCCAGCACCGTTCACGGGCGTAATGGACGGCGCCGCAATACGCCCCGACGCGCCCGACGATGGTGCTCTCCTTCTCGGCGTTGAAACTCCCCGCCGTGCCGATGACGCCGTTGGCCCCGTACGTCGGGTAACCGGTGCCGGGCGAAGGCCGCGCCTTGCCGTTCGTGAAGGCGACGACCTCGCCGAGCCGGACCATTCCCTCAGCCGTCCAGCCGTTCCAGCCGCGCCCGGACGACGCCGTCGAGCCGCGCCGACTCCTCCAGCCGGGAGAGCAGTTCCTTGGTCAGCCGCTCGACCCGGTCGCGCACCGGCTCGTCCGCCGCGTCCGCCGTTTCCGCCGCACCGGCGTAACGGCCGGGAGTGAGGACGTGGCCGTGGTCGCGGATCTCCTCCAGCGCGACCGAGCGGCAGAAACCGGGCTCGTCCGCATAGGGTCCGCGGGCGCTCGGGCCGCCGCGCCAGGAATGGTAGGCGCCGGCGATCCTGGCGATGTCGTCGCCGGTCAGGACGCGTTCGGTGCGGTCGAGCAGCGTCCCCATGGAACGGGCGTCGACGAAGAGCACCTGCCTTCGCCGGTCGTCACGGCCGCCGTCCGGCCCCTTGTCCTTGGAGAAGAACCAGAGGCACGCGGGAATCGGCGTCGTGCGGAACAACTGCGGCGGCAGCGCGACCACGCAGGAGACCAGATCGGCCTCGACAAAGGCGGTGCGTATCCCGCTCTCGGCGGACTGCCGGGACGACATCGAGCCGTTCGCCATCACCACTCCGGCGCCGCCGCGCGGGCCGAGCTTGGCGACGATGTGCTGCATCCACGCGAAATTGGCGTTGCCCGCCGGAGGCACGCCGAACCGCCAGCGCGGATCGGCGGGATCGCGGTACCAGTCCGACATGTTGAACGGCGGATTGGCCAGCACATGGTCGGCGAGAAGACCGGGATGCGCGTCCTCGTAGAAGGTGTCGGCGTGCCGCGCGGACAGGTCCCCGGCGATCCCGTGGATGGCGAGGTTCATCCGGGCCAGCCGCCACGTCCGGGCGTTGGCCTCCTGCCCGTGCACGGCGATGTCGCCGCTGCGGCCCCGCCGGCTCAGCACGAACTTCTCCGCCTGGACGAACATCCCGCCCGAACCGCAGCACGGGTCGTACACCCGCCCCTTGTACGGCTCGAGCACCTCGACCAGCAGTTTCACGACGCTCTTCGGCGTGTAGAACTCGCCGCCCCGGCGGCCTTCCGCGCGGGCGAACGTCTCCAGGAAGTACTCGTACACCTCGCCGAGCAGATCCCGCGCGGCCGCGCCGCCGTCCGGTCCGTCGCGGCCGGTGAAGCGGGCGTCGCCGATGACCGCCGCCAGGTCCGCGAGCCGCCGCTGGTCGACGCCGTCCGCGCCGAAGATCAGCGGGAGCGCGCCGTCCAGCGACGGCTCCGCCCGCATCACCGCGGCCATGGCCGCGTCGATCCGCGGGCCGATCGGCCCGGGACCGGACACGACGGCGGGCCACCGCGCCGATTCGGGAACGGCGCCGAACGCGGACGAGGCGTACTTGAGGAAGACGAGCCCGAGCACGAAGTCCCGGTACTGGGAGGAGTCCATGGACCCGCGCAGTTTCGCCGCGGCCTTCCACAGGACGTCCTGCAGTTCCGCGATCCCCGTCTCCGTCACATCGGCGACTCTAGCCTCGATCTTTCGTGAGGTCGGTTGGGTCGCGGAGCGACCCAACCGACGCGTCGATTTCGGCGGTGGGTCAGCCGTTGGGCCCGACTGTCGCGTCGGGTGGGCGGGGTTCCACGGGCCCGGGGGTTCTCCTTCCTGGTGTTGATGGGACGGTTCAAGCTGGTCAGGGCGCCGGGAGCA
>NZ_WBMS02000031.1 GCF_008923205.2 Actinomadura physcomitrii
CCTGTGCCGGATCCTCGCTCTCACAGCGGCGATATGGCACAACGACAAGACCGGACAGTCGATCAAGCGGTCACTGACTGCCTATGATCACTGACTGCAACGACACTCCTTGGACTCATTCATCTAGCCGGCGACGGGCGGCCGCCGTGTCTTCGCATCCCCAGGAGGCGGGCACGCGCCGGACCTTCTGCCGGATCTGCCCGATGGGCTGTCCGCTGCGCGTGACCGTGGAGCAGGGGCGTGTCGTCGCGGTCACCGGGGACCGGGAGGACCCGATCTACCGCGGCTTCAGCTGCGTCAAGGGCCGCGCCCAGCCCGCCTTCCTCAACGACCCGGCCCGGCTGCGCCATCCTCTCCAGCGTTTGCCGGACGGCAGCCACCGCCGGATCGGTGTCGAGGACGCGCTGGACGAGATAGCCGCCGTCCTGGCGCGGTTGATCGACCGGCGCGGTCCGCGTTCGATCGCGGGATACCTGGGCACCTACGTGATCGCGAACGCCCTGATCCGGCCCTTTCATCGAGCGTTCATGGAGGCCATCGGCTCGCCGATGGACTTCGGTGCGGCGACGATCGACAAGCCGGGCAAGCCGATGGCCCGCGCTCTGCTCGGCAGCTGGGGGGCGCCGGCCCAGGAGTTCGACCGGCCGGACGCGATCCTCCTGGTCGGCGTCAATCCGTTGGTCAGCTATCAGGGGCTCCCGCTGGGACGCCCGGGGGAGTGGCTGGCCGAACGGCTTGCGGCGGGAACCGAGCTGATCGTGGTGGATCCGCGGCGGAGCGAGACCGCACGCCGGGCGACGTTGCACCTGCAGCCCGAGCCGGGCCACGACATCGGGATCCTGGCTGCGATCCTCCGTACCGTCCTGCGCGAGCGGCGCCACGACGAGGACTTCGTGTCCCGGCACGCCTCGGGGTCCGCCGAGCTGACGCGGGCCCTCGAGCCCTTCGACCCCACCTTGGTCGCCGCGCGCTGTGGCGTCGATCCCGAGGAGATCGTCGAGGCCGCGCGCCGCTTCGCCGGTCCGCCGGGCGAGAAGCGTCGCGGCTACGCGATGGCCGGGACCGGGCCCAACATGACCGGCTCCGGGACGCTGGTCGAATACCTCGTGCAGGCTCTCGATCTGGTGTGCGGGCACGTGCTGAGGGAGGGGGAGGAGATCGCGAACGCCGGGGTGCTGCTGCCTCCGCCGGTAGCTCGGGCCGAGGTGACCGTGGCACCCCGGCCGGCGGCGGGCTTCGGTGAACCGCTGCGGGTGCGCGGGCTCACCGCCACCGCGGCAGGCATGCCGACGGCCGCGCTCGCCGACGAGATGCTGCTCGAGGGGCCCGGCCAGGTCAGGGCCCTGCTCAGCATCTGCGGCAACCCGGCGGCCGCCTTTCCCGACCAGCGACGGACCGTCCGTGCGTTGTCCGGACTGGAGCTCCTGGTGCAGGTCGATCCATGGATGTCGGCCACGGCCGAGCTGGCGGACTACGTGCTGCCTCCCCTGATGCCCTTCGAACAACCGTCCGCCACGTTCCTTCAGGACACGCAGGTATTGCACGCCGTCGGCTACGGCACTCCGACACCGCACGGCCAGTACACGCCGGCTGTGGCGGATCCGCCGGAGGACTCGGATCTCCTGTCGGAGTGGCAGTTCTACCGCGGGCTCGCAGCCCGGCTGGATCTGCCGCTCACGCTGCGCTCACTGTTCCCCGACGCGACCTGGACCCACGAGATCGGCCCGGCGGACAGCCCGAGCACGGAGGAGCTCCTGGCGGTACTGGCGACGGGCTCACGGGTGCCGTGGGAGATCGTGCGTGGTACGGACGGGCCGGTCGGGCCGTCGGTGATCCCGCCGCCGCCGGTCGTCGGCCCACCCACCAGCCTCGGACTGCGGTTCGATCTCGCGAACGCGGAGATGCTCGCGCAGCTCGCGGGACACTCGGGGGACGTGGTGGTCGCGGATCCCGCGCTGCCCTTCCGGCTGGTGTGCCGCCGGGTGGTGCACGCCTTCAACTCCTCATGCCGCCATCCCGCGACCCAACGTGGCGGGCCCGGCAATCCCGCCTACCTGCATCCGTCGGATCTGGCCGATCTTGGGCTCGCCGAGGGAGCGGCCGTCGTGGTGCGGTCCCGGCAGGCCGAGGTACGGACCATCGTCGCCGCGGATCCACACCTGCGCCGGGGTGTCGTTTCGATGGCACATGGCTACGGCGACCTGCCCGGCTTGGACAGGCCCGATCGGGGTGCGAACACGTCGCGGCTTCTCGGCTTCGCCGACGACTTCGATCCGCTGTCCGGTCAACCGCGGATGACCGCGGTCCCCGTCGCTGTCGAGGCAGCGCCGCCGACACAGACGAGCTGCTGACGATTCGGTTCCCGACACCTGCCGATGCCCGGGAATGGCCACCTGCGTTCGCCGGGAAGCGATCTCCGGTGTGGAGGGCGAACGAGCCGCCGCGGACTGTCCCTGCCGGCGAGATACGACGCCCGAAACCGGTGGTGCGTTACCCTGGACATTATGTCGCGGAGTATCCACAGACTGCCTCCGGGCGACTCGCCGGCTGACGGCGCTGATGCGAGCGAGTCATCGACTCCCCGGCTTGTCGACCAAATCGTCGAGCGCCTGCAGCAGATGATTATCAGTGGGGAAATCAAGCCGGGCACCCCGCTCCGGCAGATGGAAGTCGCCGAGCAGCTGGGAGTCAGTCGCACGCCGCTGCGTGAGGCGCTGCGAATCCTGACGAACATGGGCCTGCTCACGACCGAAAAGTTCAAACGAACGCTCGAAGTCGCGGACCTGTTGCCCCAGGATTTGGAAGACGTCTTGGAAATGCGGGATCGCCTCGATCCCATCGCGGCCCGTTCGGCGGCCCGACATGGCCTCGACGCGTCCGTGGTGGACGAGTTGAAGGCGCACCTGGAGGTCATGACGTGTGACCAGGACGAGCTGGATCCGAGGGCCTACATCGAGTCGCACGTCGCTTTCCACATGCTGATTACCGAGCACTGCCGGAGCCCGCTGCTGGTCCGCATGGCGCCGTTGCTAAAGCTGGGCGGCAACATGGTTCGCGGCGGTGTGACGAATAAAGTTATGGGGAACGGCGCGGCGCGGCAGCGATCGCGTGCGGCGGCCATGCGTGAGTTCAATATCGTACGTCGGCACCATCGCGACCTTTTCGAGGCGATCATGAGCCGCGACCCGGTCCGTGCGGAGGAGGTCGCCGAACATCACGTCCTGATCTCCGGCGGCCCCGGCGGCGCGGTGCCCTTGCTCATGGTGCGCGAACTCGAGTCCGACCAGTGACGGCGGCCGGGGGCCGGCCGGCAGCGGTCGGACCCCGACCCGCACAGAACCGCGGTCGCGCAAGCCGGATGGCCGTGACCGGGACAAGCGTCAGCCGCTCAGTGCTCTTCCGCGTCCCACGCTTGCGTTTCCAGGTCATGCTCGCTCATCAATACGAATGGCATCGCCTGTCCCCGGCGGCGGGAGATGAGGCTGTGGTGCTCGGCGACCACCTCCGCCTTGTCCGGGTCCTGGTTGATGATGGCCTCGAACAGGTCCCGGTGATGGTGCCGGATGATGTCGAATTCGCGCAGCGCCTCGGCCCGTGAGTTCTGCGATATATCCGGTTGCCGGGCGCTGGCGGTCTCGAAGCCGCGGCGGATCAGGTAGCCGCCCAACTTGAGCAGCGGCGCCATGCGGACCAGCAGCGGGCTTCCGCAGTGTTCGGTGATTAGTGTGTGGAAAGCGACGTGTGCCTCGATGTAGGCCCGCGGGTCCGATCCGGCATCGTCCGCCGTCATGGTCTCCAGATGCGTCTTCAGCGCGTCGACCACTGAGGGGTCCAGCCCGTGCCGCGCGGCCGACCGGGCCGCGATCGGGTCGAGCCGGGTGCGGACGTCGGAGGCATCAGTGAGATCGTGGTGCGAGAGGACGGCTACCTCGAGAGTTCGCTTGTAGGTGCCCGTGGTGAGCAGACCCATGTTCGCGAGGATTCGCAAAGCCTCTCGCAGTGGGGTGCGGCTCACGCCGAGTCGTTGCGCCACCTCGATCTGCCGGAGCGGAGATCCCGGTGGGATCTCGCCGCTGAAGATCATCTCCTGTAGACGCGCGACGATCTGGTCGACCAGTCGCGTAGCCGACTGGCTGTCCACAGTGTTCTCGGCGGCGAGATCTCCGCAGGGCCCGTCACGACGGGTACTCGACATGTCGGCCAATCTGGTGTCAGTGGTCGACCCAGACGTCTTCCGGGAGGACTCCCAGCATGAGCGGCTGTGCTCCGTGGACACGGTTCGCCAGCGCGATGCTGTCCGCCTTCGGGACGACTGGCAGGAACCAGAAGTGGGATTGGTTGACGACGGCTTCCTGCAGGGCGTTGTAGGCCGCGGTGCGCTGTCCCGGATCCTGCGTGGTGCGGGCCTGGTCGATGGCGGCATCGACCTCCGGGTGGGAGCCCTGCTGGACGCGGGCTTCCCCGGAGCGCCAGTACTGGGAGACGAGCGGTTCGAAGGTGGCGGGCATGGTCTGGCTGAAGATCGCGACTTCGTAGTCGCCGCGGGCCACAGCCGGGAAGTTCTCGGCTGAGGGGCGGAGGTCGATCGTGGCGACGACGTTGTGGTAGCCGGCCATGAGTGACTGGACGGCCTCGGCCTTGGCCTGGGTGTTGGGTGCGCACAGGATGCGGAAGTGAACGGGGCCACCCAGCCGCGCGGCTGCCTGGTCGAACAGCGTCTGGGCGCCTGCCTTGTCATACCCCAGCAGCCGCGCGTTGGGGTCGAAGTTCGGGTTGTCCTTGGTGAGGAACGTCTGCGTGACCGTCCCCTTGCCCTTGTACATGACCGCGTTCAGCTGCTGGGGGTCGATCGCCATGTTGACCGCCTTGCGCACCTGGGGGTCGTCGAAGGGCGCGGTCTTCTCGTTGAGGATCATCCACTCGGCGGAGAGCTTGGGTGCGGTGACCCGTTTCTGGCCCGCGTCGACGGCTTGCGCCCCGAAGTCGTGCTCGAGGGAGAAGGTGGCGTCACCTTCGCCGGAGGTGAAGGCGTTGAAGCGGGTCTGCTCGTCGGTGATGATGCGGTAGACGTAGTGGTCGACGTAAGGGTGTCCTGGATTCCAGTACTGGGGGTTCTTGGAGAACGAGAGGTCGGCGTCCGGGACCCATTTGTCGAGGACGAAGGGGCCGGCTCCCACGACCTTGGTGCCGAGCGTGCCGTACTTGGCGCCGGCGGCGTTGACCGCGGCGGGCGAGGCGACAAACGGGGCGACGTTGACCAGTACCTGGTCGAACAGGGTGTTCGGTTTCTTGAGCGTCAGCCGCAAGGTGGTCGGGTCGACGACCGTGGTGGACTTGATCGCCGACAGCGTTTGCGCCTCGGTCGTGCCCGGCTGCCGCTCGCGATCGAGGTTGAACGCTACCGCGGCCGCGTCGTACGGGGTGCCATCAGTGAACCGAATGCCCTTGTGCAGAGTGATGGTCCAGGTGATGCCGTCGGTCGTCGTGATCGACTCGGCGGTCTTGGGGACGACCTTGCCCGTCTTCGGGTCTGTGTAGCCCAGCAGGTCGTACAGAGACGCCATGTAATCGTTACCGTTTCCGTACGAGCCGGTCACGGCGCTCTGTTTGATGGGGTCGAGGCTCGTGGGGTCGTACGTGCCCAGCCAGGTGTAGGTACCGCCGGGCGTCGGGGTCGAATCCGTACCCGAATCACTCGAATTACCACCCGGGCTGCACGCCGCCGCGAGCAACAGCAACGCGAACGGCATCGTCCACGCTCGACTTTTCATGGTGAATCCTTTGGACGACGATGGCCAACGGCGGTGACGACGTGCCCTTCGACGTGCCTCGTGACCGCCCGCGAAGCGCGCTGGTGTTGCATCGATGCGCAGCGACGGCGCGCCCGTTTGCGGACATCGAGAACCGATCCTCGCCTGGCACCGATGGCAGGGGCCCGGTCATGACTTCCGGGCCGGGACGGCCGAATGGTAATGGATACATGTTTGGGGTGTCAACCGTCCTGCCGGGCGAGGCCTACGGGTAGCTCAGGCCCAGAGCCCAGGTCTCATCGACCGTCTTCCTCGGGGTATGCCTGGTGCCTGTCGCGTCCGGCTGCCGCTTTGCATCTTGACGAGACCGAGATCACAGCTTACTTTTGGATACAAGCTCAGCTTTGGATACAAGCTCACGCGTGGCCGGAAGGTCGCCGAGGGGAGCACAGGTTGAACGGTCCAACGAGGAACGGTGTGCATCGACTGCCCCTGGCGTGTGTTGCCGGCGGCCGCCCCAACCTTCCTGGCCTTCCGGTCCAGCCGTGTCACTCCGGCCAGGACGCGACGCGCTCTTCCTTCCCCCGCTGAGGTCTGAACCTGCCGGGCGAGGCGATGCTCCGCCCGGCGCGCGTATAACTTCCCGCCGTGCCGGCGCAGCCGATCGCCGATGGCCATGCCGTCATACGCGTTGTCTTCATTTCAGGAGCCGGTATGGGAACTAGCTCGGTCTCGATGGGACGTCGCCGGGCCGCGGTAGCGACGACGTCTTGGGCGTGCCGCGACGGGAGTGGCCTGTGAAAACGATGGTCTTGGGGAGGCTCGCGCACGTCGTGGTGGTGCTCCTGCTGGTGTCCGTCGCGTCGATGCTACTACTGGAGCTCGTTCCGGGTGATCCCGCGTATGCGATCCTGGGCAACAGCGCCACCCCGGACGCGGTCGCCGCGCTCCATCACCGCATGGGGCTCGATCGTCCGGCGTGGCAGCGGTATCTGGAATGGTTCGGTGGAGTCCTGCACGGCGACTTCGGGAACTCGCTGCGAACCGGACAGCCGGTTCTGGAGGCGATCGGGCAGAAGCTGCCGGTGACGGTCGAGCTCGCGGTGTTCGCGTTGCTGATCGCATTGGTCCTTTCCCTACCCGCGGGCGTCTACACGGGATGGCGCGTCGGTCGTCCGGTGGATCGGCTGACGAGTGGACTCACCTCGGTGATCATTGCTTCGCCCGTGTTTCTGACGGCGCTGTTCCTGGACTATTTCCTCGCTGTCAAGACAGGCGCGTTTCCCGCGACCGGGTGGCGTGCGCTCGACGGCGGTCTGGCGGAAAATCTCAGGTACGCGTTCCTGCCCGCGCTCACCCTGGCGGTGACCGAGATAGCTGTGTTCACTCGCCTTCTGCGCTCCGACATGATCACCGTCCTTGGTGAGGAGTACATCGCGAACGCGTCGGCGAAAGGGTTGCCGACGCGGCATCTCCTGCTCCGGCACGCGTTGAAACCCGCATCGTTTTCGCTTTTCACGTTGAGCGGCTTGAGCTTCGGCCGGCTGCTCGGGGGTGCGGTGATCGTCGAGTTGATCTTCGGTGTGCCGGGGATCGGTCAGCTGATGATCCAGTCGATCCAGTCCAAGGACTACATCATGATTCAGGGTCTCGTCCTGCTGATCGCCTTCATCTACGTGGTCATCAACGCGGTGATCGACATCGTGTACGTGTACCTGGATCCGCGTGTACGCACGGAAGGAGTGGCGATCTGATGAGTGTCATCGCCGAGGCCCCGGACACCGCCGCCGGCGCGGGCCGGGACAGCGGTCCGCGGCCGAGCCGCTGGAGGACCGGCTACCGGACCGCGATACGCGGCCTGGGTGTCCTTCGGCGGCGTGCCGGGGTCGTGGGCGCATGGTTCTGGCTCATGCTGATCGCACTCCTGGCAGTGCTGGCGCCGATCCTCCCGCTTGCCGATCCCGCCGTGCCCGTCGGCACGCCGAACCTGGCACCCGGAGCGCGCTGGCCGGAGTTCATGGGTACCGACCAGCTTGGGCGCAGCGTGCTGAGCCGGTTGATCGACGGAGCTCGTCCGTCGTTGATGGTCGCGCTGATCTCGGTCGGGCTGGCGCTCGTGGTCGGCGGGATGCTGGGTCTCGTCGCCGGGTATCGCCGGCGGCACGCGGAACGCGTCATCACCGTCTTCATCGACGCGACCCTGGCGTTCCCGCCGCTGATGTTGCTGATGGCCCTCGCTGCCGTGCTGACGCCCAGCTTGTGGACACTGGGGATCGCGCTCGCGATCGTGTTCGCCCCGTCGTTCGCGCGGCTGGCTCGTGCTGCCACGCTTCGGCTCGCGAGTCAGGAGTTCGTGCTCGCCGCCCGCTCGGCGGGCGCGAGCCGGCTGCGGGTCATGATTCGTGAGCTGCTGCCGAGCGTGGTCGTCCCGCTGCTGTCCTACGCGTTCGTCGTGATGGCGATGGCCGTGGTGGCGGAGGGCTCGCTGAGCTTCCTCGGTCTGGGCATCCCGCCACCGGCACCGAGCTGGGGTGGCATGGTGGCATCCGGCCGCGACAACCTGCGTGAGGCACCGCTGCTGGTTTTCATTCCCGCTGCCGTGCTACTGCTGACGGTGCTCTCGCTCAACGCCGTCGGTCATCACCTGCAGCAGCGGACCGGCAACGCACGAGGCGCCAACCTGTGATGGTCACACGCTGGGGCAGAGGACGGGATGGTCGGATGACACGAGATGGATCACGCGGCACCGCATCGTCGGCCGAACCGGAACGGCTGCTGGAGGTGACCGACCTCCAGCTCCGGCTGAACTCGCCGCGAGGACCGGTGTATGCGGTCGACGGCTTGACTCTCACCTTGGACCGTGGGGTGACGCTCGGTCTCGTCGGCGAGTCCGGCTCGGGCAAGTCGATGACCTGTAAGGCGATCATGGGGTTGATCTCCGACCGGAGAGGAACCATCACCGGGTCGGTGCGGTACGACGGTACGGATCTGACGAGGCTGCCGCTGGAGCGCCGCAAGGAGTTGTGGGGCACCGAGCTGGCGATGGTCAACCAGGACGCGGGCACCGCGCTCAACCCGGTGCTGTCGGTGGGCTGTCAGCTGACCGAAGGGCTGCGCTGGCACCTCAAGCTGTCGAAAAGGGAAGCGCGAGATCGCGCGATCGAGCTGCTGACGCACGTGGGGATTCCGGAGCCGAAGCGGCGTCTCGGGCAGTATCCGCACGAGTTGTCGGGTGGGATGCGGCAGCGGGTGAACATCGCGATCGCGCTGTCGTGCGGTCCGTCGTTGCTGCTGGCGGACGAACCCACCACCGCACTCGACGTCACGGTGCAGGCGCAGATCCTGGATCTGCTGGCTGACCTCCAGGACGAACACCGGATGACGATGATCCTGGTGTCTCACGACCTGGGTGTCGTCGCCGGCCGCACCGACTTCACCGCGGTGATGTACGGCGGGCGCATCGTGGAGATCGCGCCGACGAAGGATCTGTTCGCGGCTCCGCGGATGCCTTACACCCGCGCGCTGCTGGCGAGCATGCCGCGGCTGACGGCGCCGAGCCACACCCGGTTGCGGGCGACCCCCGGCGCGCCGCCGGACCTCACCAAACGGGTTCCCGGCTGCCGGTTCGCTCCGCGGTGCGCCTTCGCTCGCGATCGATGCCGGTCCGAGGAACCGCCCCTGGTCGACGAAACCGGGTCCGGGCATCTGTTTTCGTGCTGGTACCCGGACTCCGGTACCCCGGAGGAAACGGGCGCCACGCTCGCCACGTCCGGTCAGACGCTGAAGGAGGACGCCTGATGGCAGGCACGGGCAAGGCCCATCTTCGCCGATCGGACTCGGTCGTGTTGTCCGTCGAGGATCTTGTCGTCGAGTACCGGCTCAAGGGCTCCGGCGACCGGGTGCACGCGGTGTCGGGGATCTCGCTCGATGTGCTGGCAGGCGAGACGCTCGGCCTGGTGGGGGAGTCGGGGTGCGGGAAGTCGACGACGGCACGCGCGGTGCTCGGCCTGCCGAGACCGACATCCGGTTCGGTCCGGTTCGACGACGTCGAGGTGACCACGCTGAGCGAGCGTGAGATGCGACGGTTCCGGCCGAAGGCGCAGATGGTTTTCCAGGACCCGATCGCCTCGCTGAATCCGAGGCGCACGGTTGAGGACGTCGTGGCCGAGCCGTCCCGGATCGTGGCTTCGGGAACCCGGGCGGAGCGCCGGGAGAAGGTGCGAACGGTACTGCGTGAGGTCGGGCTCGATCCTGACGTCATGGGCTCGCGCCGCGCCCGGCAACTCTCGGGCGGCCAGTGTCAGCGGCTGTCCATCGCTCGCGCGCTCGTCCTCGATCCCGACGTCCTGATCTGCGACGAGCCGGTGTCGGCACTCGACGTCAGCGTGCAGGCCCAGGTGCTGAACCTGCTCGGTGATCTGTCGCAGAAGCGGCGGCTGAGCATGCTGTTCATCTCGCACGATCTCGCCGTGGTGAAGAACGTGAGCGATCGGGTGATCGTGATGTACCTCGGCAAGATCTGCGAGACGGCCCGTCCGGACCCGCTCTACGCCCGTCCCGCGCATCCCTACACCGCCGGGCTGCTCGGCGCGATCCCGGTGCCCGACCCCGGAATCGATCCCCGTGGCCGGCGAACGGTACAGGGAGAACCGCCCTCACCCATCAACCCGCCGAGCGGATGCCGGTTCCGCACTCGGTGCCCGTTCGCGCAGAAGATCTGCGCGGACGAAGAACCCGAAATTCGCGAGATCGATGACAACCATTACGTGGCATGCCATTTCCCGCTCACGCATGCGGCGGCGGCGTGAGCAGGCTGCCGTGACAAGGAGGATTGGTCTTGCAGTATCGGCAGCTCGGGCGAACCGGAGCACGGATCTCGGAAATCGTGCTCGGGGCAGCGACCTTCGGTGAGCTCATCGACGAGTCGGCGGTCCGGAATCTGGTGGACTGCGCCGTCGACAACGGGGTGAACGCGATCGACACCGGCGACATCTACGCGCAGGGCAGAAGCGAGCAGTTGGTCGGCCGCGCGGTCGCCCGGCACCGGGATCGTGTGCTCGTGTCCACGAAGGTCGGGTTCCGTGTCGGTGATGCGGTAACGCAGCACACGCCGGCCGGAACGGCCCCGCCCACGGCGTTCGATCGCTGGCGCCAGGGCGTCTCGCCCAACGACGACGGGCTCTCGCGGCTGCACATCCGCGCCGCGCTGGAGGCCAGCCTGCGGCGCCTCGGGCTCGACCACATCGATCTCTACCAGGTCCATCGCTGGGATCCGCGGACGCCGATCGAAGAGACCCTGACGGCGCTGAGCGAACTGGTGCGTGCGGGCAAGGTCCGCTACATCGGCTGCTCGGAGTTCGCGGGCTGGCAGTTGGTCAAGGCGCTGTGGACCGGCGACCGGCTCGGCATCGAGAATTTCGCCACGATGCAGGTCGCGTTCAACCTGATCGCACGCGGCCCGGAACAGGAACAGATTCCGGCCTGTGTGGACGGTGGGGTCGGCGTGCTGGCCTACCAGCCGTTGGCCGGCGGCATGCTGACCGGCCGTTATTCCTACGACCGCGGACCGGAGCAAGGCAGCCGGATGGCGGCCCGCCCGATGTACCGCGAACGGTATTGGAATCCCGAGGTATTCGATCTCGTCGACCGCCTTCGCGCCGTCGCGGAGGCCTCCGGACGCACGCTGCCGGAGTTGGCGATCGGGTGGCTGCTGGCCAACCCATCGGTCAATGCCGTACTGGTGGGCGCTGAGACGCCGGCGGAGTTCGAACAGAACCTGACGGTGACGCGCCGTCCCCTCGAAGCCGACGAACTCGCGGCGATCGCGGGCGCGCTGAAGCTTGACGGCAAAGACCGAACGCACTAATTTGGATACAAAGATTCCAAGCTCCCCGAGCATTTGAGTCATCTGTCCGGTTTTGCCGGGCTAGGCGAACCGGCTTGTGGGGTTCCGATCAGTGTTCGGGATACTTTTTGAGAGGAGTCATCCATGGCGACGGAGTACGACCTGGTGATCCGGGGAGGAACGATCGTCGATGGCACCGGCGCACCGGGCTACCGCGGCGACGTCGGTATCAAGGACGGCAAGCTGGTCGCCGTCGGTGCGGCGCCTGGTTCCGCGACGCGTGAGATCGATGCGACCGGCAAGGTGGTTTGCCCCGGATTCATCGATGTCCACACGCATTACGACGCGCAGGTGCTCTGGGACCGGATGCTGACGGTGTCGCCGTGGCACGGCGTGACAACGGCGGTGATGGGATGCTGCGGCTTCGGTATCGCGCCGGCTAAGAAGAAGGACCGGATGTTCATGCTCAGAACGCTCGAGGGCGTCGAGGGCATCGAAGCCGAAAGCAGTGCGGAAGGGCTGGGTGACTGGGGTTTCGAGACCTACCCCGAGTTCCTCGAACTGATCGAGCGGCGCGGTATCGCGATCAATCTCGGCTCCTTCGTCGGACACACCGCCGTCCGTATCTGGGTGATGGGCGAGGACGCTGCCTCGCGGCGCGATCCCACTCCGGATGAGATGGCGGAGATGAAGCGGATCGTGCGCGAGGCGATGGAGGCCGGCGCGGTCGGCTTCTCGACGTCGAATTCGCACGCCCACCATGACCCGCAAGGCAACCCGGTGCCGAGCCGGATCATTCGCTACCAGGAACTCGTCGAGTTCGCATCCATCTTGGCCGACCTCGATGTGGGCACGTTCCATACGACGTGGGGACCCGCGGACGCGGAGATGACGCCCGAGGGCATCACCCGGCTGATGGACCTGACGGGCGTCCCGGTGACCGACACCGTCGTCAACATCAAGCCGGACGGGTCTCATATCGTCAAGCTCAACGCCATCGAGAAGGCGTGGGCCAAGGGCCACATCTGGTTCCCGCAGATTCCTGCTCTGGACAACACCTTCGAGGTCGGCCTGGAAGACCCGTTCATGTTCGGGATCGACATTCCCGGACGGTGGCGGGACTCGGCCCCGGAATCGCACGCGCTGTTCGGCCCCATCGCAGCCATCAAGACCATCGACGGGCGCCTCGCCGCCTACAAGACCGCCGAATTCCGGGAAGCGTTCCGGAAGCTGGGTGCCTGCAACGACTGGGTGAAGAACTACTGGCCGTGGTTGATTATCAACTACACTCCCCAGGCGCCGGAGCTCGAGGGCCGGATGCTGCTCGACGTCGCCAAGGAGCGGAACACCACGCCGGCCGACGTGCTGCTGGATCTGTCGATCGAGTCCGACCTGCATGCCCGGTTCGGTGCGATCAGCGGGCACCAGGACCCGGACAAGTCCGAGCTGCTCCGCCTCATCGAGGACGACATCATTCGTTTCGGGTCGTCGGATGCGGGCGCGCATGTGAGCCAGCTGGTCGACTCGCGGTACCCGTCGTACGTGCTGGGCTACTTCGTGCGGGAGCGCGGGCTCCAGATGGAGCGGGCGATCCAGATGATGACGACCATGCAGGCCGAGGTGCACGGAATCAAGGACCGCGGACAGCTCGCGGAGGGCTGGCATGCCGACGTCGTGGTGTTCGACCCGGACACGGTGAACGCGGGCCCGATCCAGCGGGTCAACGACCAGCCGGGCAACGCGCGGCGGCTGATCGCCAAGGCCGAGGGCATCGAGTACGTGATCGTGAACGGCACTCCGATCCGGGAGCACGGCAAGGACGTCGTCGATGCCGAGTCCGGCGAACTTCCCGGGCAGCTCATGCGCGAGTACCTGCCGATTTCCGAGCGCAAGAAGCGGCTGCAGTGGCTCGTGGACGAGGTTCGCGAGCGCGTCGACTCGGGTGCGGCACGCTACACGCCGAAGGGATGACGTGCATGCGTTTCGGGCTCAACCTGCCGCATACGGGCGGAAACGCCACCGGCGATGTCACCGCGAACCTGGCGACCGCGGCGCGGACGGCCGAGTCGCTCGGCTTTGACGCGCTGTTCGTCGGAGACCACGTGGTGTATCCCTCCGCGCTGGGCTCGCGGTATCCGCACCGTCCCGACGGCCGGTTCATCCTCAGCGATGGTGGCCGGATTCTCGAGCCGCTCAGCGTGCTGAACTACGTGGCGGCACTGACGTCGAGGATCAAGATCGGTACCGCGCTGCTCGTGCTGCCCTACCGGAATCCGGTCGTGGTCGCGAAGGAGGTTGCGACGCTGGACGTGCTCAGCCGGGGCCGGGTCATCCTCGGTGTCGGTCCCGGCTGGATGGCGGAGGAGTTCGAGGCGCTCGGCGTCCCGTTCGAGCGGCGCGGAGCGATCACCGACGAGGCGATCGACGTGATCCGCGAGCTGTGGACGGCGGAGGTTCCTTCCTTCTCCGGTGAGTTCACCAGCTTCACCGACGTGCTGTTCGAGCCGCGGCCCGTGCAGCGTCCGGCGCCGCCGATCTGGATCGGTGGCCAGTCGAAGCCCGCTATCCGCCGGGTCGTCCGGCGTGGCGACGGCTGGCTCGCGGTGGTGCACAGTCCCGAGGAGTACCGCGCCTGTCTCGACCAGTTCCTGGAGATGGCCGACAAGGCACAGCGGGATCCGGCCGAGGTCACGCTGGCGGTCTCGCCGCGCGGCAAGTCCGTCGTCGAGACGATCGATGACATCCCCGCGTACCAGGAACTGGGCGCCGAGATGATGTGGATCGCGTACGGCCACCACACGAAGAGTTTCGCCGAGATGCACGAGAGCATGCACGTCTTCGCCGAGCGTGCCGGGCTTACTCCCGACACCGGCAAGCCGGCGGAGGGCAGCGCGGCATGACGAACCGCGATGGCGGCGGTCCGAGTGCGGATCTGCTCGAGGCCGACCTGATCGTGATCGGTGCGGGAATGGGCGGTATGACGGCGGCCGCGCGGTGCGCGGCCGCCGGTTCGAAAGTGGTCGTGATCGAGAAGGCCCCCGCGATCGGGGGCTCCGCGGTGCTGTCCGGGGGCGGGTTGTGGACCGCCGGGGACGTCGAGACGATGCGCCGTATCAATCCGATGGGCGACCCCGGCCTGGGCGAGTTGGTCGTGTCGACCTGGGCCGAGGTCGCCGATTGGATCGCGTCGACCGGCGTCGAGATCGAAGAGAAGCGCGAACTCGACGCGGGATCCGCGCCCGGCGGGTTCCCGGCGGTGATCCGGAAGTTCGATGTCATCGGATACATCGGCCGGTGCCGGACGATCGTGGAGAGTGCCGGCGGCGTGGTCGCGACCGGCGCGACGGTGCTGCGGCTGAGCACGCGGCAGGGTGCGGTCGTCGGTGCCGTCGTACGGGACCGGGACGGGGTTGCCGAGCTGCGCGCGCCGCACACGGTGCTCGCGACCGGTGGCTTCCAGGGCGACCGTGAGCTGCGGCGCGAGTTCCTCGGCTCGTTCACCGCCGACGTGCTGGTCAGGTCGAACCCGTACAGCACCGGTGACGGTCTGCGACTCGGCCGGTCGGTGGGTGCCGCACTCACCCCGAATCTCGACGGGTGGTACGGGCATACCGTCCCCTACCCACTGGCCGGCGGTCTCGAGCCGAAGGACTACATCCGGTTCGCGCAGTTCGGGCTCAGCCCGCACAGTCTGCTCCTGAACCGGGCTGGTCAGCGTTTCGTCGATGAGAGTGCCGGCTACTACCGCAACGCGCAGGCCGTCTGCCGGCAGCCCGACCAGCGGGCCTTGCTCGTGTTCGACGAGACCGTCCGTGCGGCCGACACGAACAGGCGCGGCGCGGTGGAGCAGGTGGACCGGCCGCGGGAAGCCGAGCTTGCGGGAGCCCACGTCGTGCGGGAAGCGACCTGGCGCGAGGTGGAAGCGCGTGTCGCGGCCTGGGGCTACCGCGGAGTTGACGCGGCCGTGAAGCAGTTCAACGCGGCGGTCATTGCGGGCAATGACCGCCTCGGACCTGCCCGTGCCGGTAACCGCCGGGTGTTGGTGCGGCCGCCGTTCTACGCGATGGAGGTGCAGCCCGCGATCACCTTCACGCATGGTGGGCTGCGGGTCGACCGGTGGGCGCGCGTGCTCGGCACAGACGGGGAGCCGATCACGGGGCTGCTGGCGGCCGGCGTGGATGCCGCGGGCACTTACCACGTCGCCTATGCCGGGGGCCTGGCGATGTCCGGCGCGTTGGGCTTGGCCGCCGCCGGCTCGGCGCTGGCTGATCCCACCGCAGCCGCGGCAGTGGCCCTTTCCCATTGCTGAACTCCGAGGAGTAGAAGTGACTGACACAGCGGATATGCAGATCGATGACATGTTGGTGCTCGCCCGCAAGAACCACGCGGCGCAGGTGCCGCCGGTTCGCAAGGACCCGGCTCCGCGGGACCGGCGCTTCACGATCATCTCGGTGGACGACCACCTGATGGAGCCGCCCGACACCTTCGACGGCAGGCTGCCCGCGCGGTTCGCCGACCGCACACCGCACGTCGTCGAGGGCGAACACGGCCGCGAGTTCTGGAACTTCGACGGTGAGCTGGTGCCCGTCAGTGGTGCCGATGCCCTGGTGAGCTGGGAGCTGATCTCGGAGTCGTTCAACGGCCCGGTCCGTTTCGACGAGGTCCGCCGCGGGATGTGGGACGTGCACGCGCGTGTCGCGGACATGGACCTCGCGGGCGTGGCCGCCTCGCTGAGCTTCCCGTCGATGATCTACGGGTTCGCCGGCCAGCGGTTCATGCGGATGGCCGACCGGGAACTCGGGTTCGCCTCGATGCAGGCGTACAACGACTGGATCGCCGAGGGCTGGGTCGGCCCGTACCCGGACCGGATGATTCCCTGCCAGGTCACCTGGCTGCCCGATCCCGAGAAGGCCGCCGCCGAGATCCGGCGTAACGCCGAACGCGGATTCAAGGCCGTGGCGTTCAGCGAGAACCCGGCCAAGCTGGGCCTGCCCTCGATCTACTCGGAGGAGTGGGATCCGTTCCTCAAGGCCTGCGAGGAAACCGAGACGGTAATCAACCTCCACATCGGCTCGTCCTCCTCGACGATGAAACCGACCCCCGACTCGCCGATCGAGGTCGTCGGCAAGCTCTTCACGGTGAACGCGATGGCGGCGGTTCTCGACTGGATCTACGCGAAGGTGCCGGTGCGCTACCCGAACATCAAGATCGCGATGTCGGAGGCGGGTATCGGCTGGCTGCCGTGGATGATCGACCGCATCGACTACCAGCATCAGCGCACCACTCCCGACCGTGGCACGTGGGGTGGCTATGAGCTGACACCGAGTGAAGTGCTACAGCGGAACTTCTGGTTCACGTCGTTCTACGACCCCAAGGGCTTCGCCATGCTCGACCTCGTCGACCAGACGAAGATCCTGGTGGAAACGGACTACCCGCACGCCGACTCGACCTGGCCCGACTGCCAGGCCGCGCTGGACCACCAGCTGGCCGCGCTCACCCCGGAACAGGTCGAGCTGGTGACCCACAAGAACGCGACGGCGCTCTACCGCCATCCGGTTCCGGCCGGCTGGACCTTGAACACACCGGGGAGCACCGTCTGATGGAAAGCCGGCAGCTGGGGCGAACGGGGTTGCGCGTGTCGCGGCTGTGCCTGGGCACCTCCACCTTCGGCGCCCAATGCGATCGCGCGGCGTCCGAGCGGATTCTCGATCACGCCCTCGACCGCGGCATCTCGTTCATCGACACCGCGGACATCTACCCGCTCACGGACGACATGGTCGCCTCGACCGGCAAGACCGAGGAGATCATCGGAGGGTGGCTCGGCAAGCATCGCGGCGACGTGATCCTCGCGACGAAGTGCCACGGAAGGACCGGGCCCAACGAATGGGACGCCGGTTTGTCGCGCAAACACGTCCTGGACGCGGTGGAGGGGTCGCTGCGCAGGCTGCGCACCGACTATGTCGACCTCCTGCAGATCCACGGCTGGGACGACCGGACCCCGCTGGACGAGACACTGGTGACGCTGGACGGGTTGGTCAAGAGCGGCAAGGTCCGCTACATCGGGTGCTCGACCAGCCTGGCCTACCGGCTCGCTCGTGCGGTCGGGCGTTCGGCAGCGCTGGGGGTCGAGGCATTCTCGAGCGTACAGGCGCGCTACAGCCTGCTCGCGCGGTACGCCGAGGCCGAGCTGTTCCCGTGTGCAGCCGAGGACGGCGTGGCGGTCCTGCCGTTCAACGTCCTCGCGGGCGGACTGTTGACCGGCAAGCACAAGCGGGACGCGCCGGCCGAGGGCACCCGTTTCACACTCGGCCAGTTCGGGCCGGACATCTACCGCAAACGCTACTGGCACGAGGCCGAGCTCGACGCGATCGACGAGTTGCGCGGACTCGTCGACGAGGTGGGCAGGTCGATGACCGAACTGGCGACCGGATGGGCCCTGGCCCAGCCCGCCGTGGTCTCCGCCGTCGTCGGGGCCAGCCGGCCCGAACAACTCGACGCGCCGGTCGCGGCGGCCGAGAAGGGGCTGGACGACGACGTCCTGGCGCGTCTCGATCAGTTGACGAGCAGGTTCGTTTCGGTCGGTGGCAAGCCTCGTGCGGGCTCGGACGAGAGCTGACCAAAGGCAGACCGAAATGAACAAAGCACTGATTCTGGACGCGGTTCGGTCGCCCCTGGGTAAGGCCGGACCTGGCGGTATGTTCAGCGATGTCTCTGCCGCCGACCTGCTGGGCCAGACGGTGCGCGCTCTGCTGTCCGAGGCAGCGGTCGAGCCGCGCGAAGTCGATGCCCTGTTCGTGGCCTGCCCACGGCAGCCCGACGCGATCGTCCGCACTGCCGCGGACAACGCCGGGATTGCTGAGCACGCGCGGATCGTGACGGTACCCGGTGGGAATGCCGCTGGACAGGAAGTGGTCAATCAGGCGGCACAGGCGATCGCATCCGGCGCGGCCGACCTCGTCGTGGCGGCCGGTGTCGAATCGACGACCAGTCCGCGCGGCAGCGGCCCCGAGACGGAGGCGGCCACCGGCCGGACCGGGACACGCACGCGGTCCACTGCGGCCGCGGCGGCGTCGATCGCCGAGAAATGGGGCTTGTCCGGAGCCGATCTCGACGCGTTCGCGGTCCGTTCCCGGGCACGCGCGGCGGCCTGCAGTCCCGGCGACTTCCTGGAGGAGATCGCCCATATCGCGATCGCGAACCCGGCTGCGCAACCGCTCGTGGTCCGAACCGACGAGACGCTCGACGGGAATGCCGTGAACGGCCATGAGGCCGCGTCGGCCGACGGTGCCGCCGCGGTGCTCCTCGTGAGCGAGCGCGCCGTACGGTTGGGAATGCGACCAAGGGCCGCGATCCGCGCGTTTTGCCACACGGCGGGCGATCCGGACGAGCCGATGTTGTCCGGCGCGATCGCGGCGACCGAGATGGTGCTCCGGCTCAGTGGACTGCGGGTCGGGCAGTTCGATCACTACGAGGTTCTGGAGGAGTTCGCCGCGGTGCCCCTGGCCTGGCAGGCCGAGTTCGGCGTCGACTCCCGCATGTTGAATCCTCGAGGCGGCGCTCTGGCGCTCGGTCACCCGGTGGGCGCATCCGGTTGCCGCATGATGGCGACGATGCTCAACGCCCTCGAGGCGACCGGCGGTCGCCTCGGCCTGCAAATGACCGCCGAACCCGGTGGCGCGACCGTCATGACGGTCGTCGAACGGTGAATGTGCGGCAGATCCGTCTCGCGTCGGGATGGCGTTCACAGCGGCCGCCCGCCGCACAATAGGAGGTTTGAGGTGCAAGAGGCAGAGCGCGACGTCGCGGTCGAAGACGAAGCGGAGTGGTTCCTGACGCCGGGGGACCCACGGCGCGGGGTGGCGCGGGAGGACCCGTATCCGCTCTACGCCCGGCTCCGCGAGCAGCGGCCGGTGCTGGAGTGCTCGCAGAAGCGCTGGCTGGTCACCCGGTACGCCGACGTGCTCGGCGTACTGCGCGGAAACTCGTGGAGTCGCGACGAGCTGGCCGCGGAGGGCGTCGCGCTCGACGCGGCGACGCTACCGCCGAGCCGTCGCCTGAGCGCGTTCAGCCTGCTTCGACGGGACCCACCGGATCACACGCGGCTCCGCCGGGTGGTCGCGCCCTTCTTCACCGCGCGCGGCGTCGCTCGCTGGCGGGCCCGGGTCGACGAGCTGACCCGCGATCTGTTGGAGGCCGTGCGCGACAAGGACTCGTTCGACTTCTACGCCGAAGTCTCGCGGCGCCTGCCGGTCATGGTGATCTGTGAACTTCTCGGCGTGCCGGCAGACGACATGGACGAGTTCGCGCGCTGGGCGGCGACGACCCTGTCCGTGCTCGAGCCGGGTGATGACCCGGCGGCGGTCCAGGCAGCCAGGGAGGCGGCCGCGACGTCCTGCCTGGAGTTCTTCAATGCGCTGGCCGACGAACGCGTGCGCAGCACTCGCCGTCCCGATGACCTCATTTCCCACATGATCGGCGTCGACGAGGACAGGCTGTCACGTGACGAGCTGGTCTCCACGGCGGTCATGCTGCACATCGCGGGGCACGAGACCACGGCGAACCTTGTGTCGAACGGGCTGTTGACCTTGCTCCGCCACGAGGACCAGTTCGAGCTGTTGCGTTCGGATCCGTCGTTGGTCCCCAACGCGGTCGAGGAAATGCTTCGCTTCGACTCACCGGCCCGCAACGCACTGACACGTATCGCCGTCGAGCCCGTCGAGGTCGGCGGGGTGACGATTCCGCGGGGTGACACCGTGTACGCCGTCCTCGGCTCCGCCAACCGTGACGGGGCCACTTTCACCGACCCGGACACGTTCGATGTGTCCCGGACGAACAATCCGCATCTCGCTTTCGGCAGCGGAATACATTACTGCCTGGGTGCGAACTTGGCTCGAATCGAAGCACAGGCGGTGTTCACGCGTCTGATCACCGACTATCCGCGGTTGCGGCTGGTCGCGGAGCCGCGTTGGCGAGATTCCTTTGTGCTGCGGGCGCTCGAAGGCCTCGAAGTCGCCTGGGAATGACGCCATCGAAATATGCAGCCGGCCACGGCCGCTGCCGCAAACCACGAGAGGTCATCCGATGAGCACACTCGACACCACTGCGAAGGACTTCGACTTGCACAGCAAGTACGAGGACGCGGCAGGACGTATTTACCTGACGGGATTGCAGGCCCTGGTGCGGGTGATCGCCGACCGGATCCGCACGGATCACCGAGCGGGCTTGCGCACCCGTGGTTTCATTTCCGGGTATCCGGGGTCCCCCTTGGGAGCGTTCGACCTGGAACTGCACCGGCAGGCCGAACTGCTCGGCGGGCTCGGTGTGGTGCATCAGCCCGGGCTGAACGAGGAGCTGGGTGTCACAGCGGTCATGGGCAGCCAGACCGCTATGCGGTTCGGCAAGCTGCAATGTGACGGTGTCGCGGGCTTCTGGTACGGGAAGTCGCCCGGAGTGGACCGGGCAGCAGACGCGATCCGGCATGCGAACTACTTCGGTGCGACCCGCACCGGTGGCGTCCTCGCGTTCGTCGGTGACGATCCCACCTGCAAATCCTCCAGTTTGCCCAACAACTCGGAGGGACAGCTCGCGGAACTCCAGCTGCCCACCCTGCATCCGGGTTCGATCCAAGAGGTGCTGGACTTCGGCTTGCACGGCATCGCCCTGTCCCGCGTCAGCGGACTGTGGACCGGTTTCAAGGTCACCAACTCCATCGCCGACGGCTCCGGCACCGCGGTGGTGGACCCCGAGCGGCTCACGTGTCTGGAGCCGATCGGGGTCGACGGACGCCCGCTGGGCAAAGATGAGCCGTCGACGTTGTCGCCACTGCAAATCTTGCAGGTCGAACGTGAGATCTATGAGGTGCGGCTGCCGGCCGCACTGGAGTACGCACGGCTCAACGGGCTGAACCAGATCACCGGCGCACGCCGGGAGGCATGGCTGGGGATCATCGCACCCGGCCATCTGCACTATGACGTCGTCGAGGCGCTGCGTCAGCTCGGACTCGGGGAGGACGAGATAAAGCGGCGCGGCATCCGCTTGTTGCGGCTGGGCATGGTCTTTCCCGTCGACGAGGAGGTGATCAAGGAGTTCGCTCGTGGTCTCGACGAGATCGTCGTCGTCGAGGAAAAGGGCGCACGGCTGGAGTACGCGGTCCGCAATGCGCTGTACGGAAGCGCGGATGCCCCGAAGGTATTGGGGAAGCAGGATATGCGGGGCCGGCCTTTCCTGCCCGCGCACGGCGGCCTCGACCCGGACGTCATGACCGACCCGTTGCTGTCCCGGTTGCGTACCCGCATCGACGAGAGCGCGCTGCGGGTGCGGCCGCACGACCCGGTGCGCATCAACCTGCCACTGATACCGCGCACGCCGTATTTCTGTTCGGGATGCCCGCACAACTCCAGCCTACGCGTGCCCGACGGCAGCCTTGTGGGCGCCGGAATCGGGTGCCACTCGATGGTCGCTTTCATGTCACCCACGTTCGCCGGTGAGATCACGGGCGTCACACAAATGGGAGGCGAGGGCGCCCAGTGGATCGGTGCGGCCCCGTTCGTCGACACGGGGCACTTCTTCCAGAATCTCGGCGACGGTACCTTTTTCCACTCGGGCGAGATGGCGATCCGGGCCTCGGTCGCCGCCGGCACCACGGTCACCTACAAGATCCTGTACAACCGTGCGGTCGCGATGACCGGCGGGCAGGACGCCAACGGCGGGCTCGAGGTGCCCCAGCTCGCCGAGATGATGAACGTGATCGGTGTGAAGAAGACCGTCATCACCACCGAGGACATGAGCCGCTACAAAGGGGTCCGGCTTCCGAGGGGTGTGCGGGTGCTCCCGCGCGAGCGCATCGTCGAAGCGCAGGAGGAACTGCGCGACACTCCTGGCGTCACCGTGCTGATTCACGACCAGCAGTGCGCGGCCGAAGCACGCAGGCTGCGTAAACGCGGACGGCAACCCGAGCCGGCCCGGCGGGTCGTCATCAACGAGCGCGTGTGCGAAGGCTGCGGCGACTGTGGCGCCAAGTCGAACTGCCTGTCCGTGCGGCCCATCGAAACCGAGTTCGGCGCCAAGACCACGATCGACCAGTCGTCCTGCAACAAGGACTACTCCTGTCTCAACGGGGACTGCCCGTCCTTCGTCGCCGTGGAGCCGGCCGGGTGGCTCGGACAGAAGCTGCACCAAAGGCGTGCCGGCACGTCAGCCGGCCGCGCGGCGGGAGTGTCGGCGCCGGACATCGAGGCGACCGAGCTACCCGAGCCGGTGAGCAGGGTCGATCCCGCAGACTTCCGGGTGCGGATGCCCGGTATCGGCGGCACCGGTGTCGTGACCGTCGCCCAGATCCTCGGCACGGCCGCACTGCTGGACGGCCGCTACGTCACCGGTATGGACCAGACCGGTCTGGCTCAGAAGGGTGGGGCCGTGGTCTCGGACCTGCGGATCACCGATCGCCCGACGAACGCCAGCCCCAAGCTGCCCGCCGGGGCGGTGGATCTCTATCTCGCGTTCGACCTGGTCGTCGCCATGGCACCGGCCAACCTCGCCGGTCTCGCCACCGACCGCACGGCCGTCGTGGCGTCGACAACGTCCACCCCGACGGGCCGCATGATCGGCACCGATGCGCACCAGCCGGAACTGCGGGAATTCCTCGCCGAGTTTGAGCAACGCAGCAAAGCCGACCTGAACGTGTACCTCGACCTGGCCGAGCTCGCCGAGGGCCTGTTCGGGCGGACTACGTCGGCGAACCTGCTCGGGCTGGGCGTCGCCTACCAGCAGGGCCTGCTCCCGGTCAGCGCGGAGGCCCTCGAACGCGCCATCGAGCTCAACGGGGTCGCCGTGCGCATGAACCTGCAGGCATTCCGCTGGGGTCGGTGCTATGTCGCCGACCGGGAACGGGTGGAACAGGCGCTGGCCGCGGGAGGAGTGGCGCCGGCGCCGAGCACGCAGCCCGCCGGAGGTTCGTCGCTGGACGGGCTCGCGGAGTCCGGTCTCGGTGGCGAAGTCGGGCGGCTGGTCGCGGTGCGCGCACCCGACCTGGCGGGATATCAGAACGCGGGCTACGCCAAGCAGTACCTGGACCTGGTACGTCGCGTCGCCGCCGCGGAGGAGCGGGTGCTGCCGGGCTCGACCGAGCTTGCCGAGGCCGCCGCGCGCGGACTTCACAAGTTCATGGCGTACAAGGACGAGTACGAGGTCGCGCGGCTCCACTTGGAACAGGCGGCCCGTGAGAAGATCAAGTCGGTCTCGGAAGGAAAACCGGTCCGGGTGTCGTGGTATCTGCATCCGCCGGTGCTGCGCGCGCTGGGCATGCAGCGCAAGATCAAGCTCGGCCCGTGGTTCACCCCCGTCTTCCGAGGCCTGCGCGGTATGCGCGGCGTGCGCGGTACCCGGCTCGACGTGTTCGGATACGCCGGCCTTCGGCGGACCGAACGTGAACTGGTCGAGAACTACCGCACTCTCCTCGAGCAGCTGAGCACCGACCTCGCCGTCGAAAACCACAGTGTGGCGGTAAAGATCGCGATGCTGCCGGAGATGGTGAAGGGATACGAGGACATCAAGATGCGCAGTATCGAGGCTTACCGCGCGCATCGTGACAAGCTGCTCGGAGAATTCAACGCCCACACCCCCGGCCGCTCCGCACCGGGCGCCGGGTGAGAACTACGGACGTCTGCCCGATTGCGATGTCGACCCGGCTGTTTGGTTTCCACTCGAAGAGTCCGCGGTGCCTAGCGTGTTATGTATGACATCAGATATATTATGCTATATAATAGCTACTGGAGGCTGCAAGCTCGATGCTGCCTCAGGTGCCTGCGAAGCCGGCTGCGTTTGGTGCCTCGCGGGCCGAGAGTCGCACAGGGCTGTGCTGGACGGATCGGAGTACGCGACGATGTCGCAGGTCTATGTGGCGCCGGCGGTGGATCTTGCGTCCCGCGTCCTGAAGCTGTTGTCGGGCCACCGCACGTCGGCGGCGACACTATCCATGATCAGCGCCGAGCTGGACGCTCCGAAGACCAGTTGTCTGCGAGTCCTGCGCACGCTCCAGGCGCACGACCTGGTCTGTTACGACCCAGAGTCGCGGCGGTACTCGCTCGGCTCCTACGCTGTGGTGCTGGGGGCGCGGGCGGCGGAGAACTCCGCCTTCCTCAGGGCTCTACGACCTGTCATCCGGGAAGCCGCGATCCGGACCGGATGGTCTTCGGCGGTCGTTCAGCGCAGCAGCGACGACCTGATGATGATGTACGTCGCGAAGTGCGAGAGTCCCCGGCTCCCTCGGGTGCCGATCTCCATCGGGAGCCGGTTCCCCATCGCCACGACCAGCTACGGTAAATGGCTGCTTGCGTACTCGACGGAGAGTGAACGTGAACGCCTTCTGGCCGATCGTGTGCCGAGCATGACCGTGGGGACCGTCCTGGATCCGGTCATCCACCAGGCGCAGCTGGAGCGGATCCGCGAGGAGGGCGTCCTGGTCAGTCGTGAAGAATACGTCCGGGGTGTCACCGCGGTCTCGTGTCCGATCCTGGATGTCGACCAGACCCTGATCGGTGTGCTGGCCGTGCTGGCGCCGATCCGCCGATCCGATCGCGACCGGATCGAGCCTCTCGTGTCGGTCATGCGCGACATCTCGCGGGCCCGCCGACTCAACTGCATGACGATTGGAAGCAACGGCCACCACGCACGCCAGATTTCCCCACGGGTGCCCGGCAGGTTGGCGGCAGTGGCGGCACCTGACGTCACGGAGGTGTACGACCGTGGGATTTGCTGACGTACCCCGAGCCGGTAGGCCGTCGCATGATCTGCGTGATGCGCGATTTCGCTTTCCTGGCACCGGTTCGCCGCTGCCGGAACAATTTCACCGCATCTGAGGTGCGCAGTGGGGCTACGGTCGATAGCCCGGTGTGGGCGCGGACTCTCCGAGATCGCGCGCAGCGGAGCGGGCGGGATCACGCTGTTTCCGGCTGCGGGAACGGCCGAGTGCGAGTTTCGATTTCACCCTGGTGGCCTGCTTCTCCCGGTGTGCGCCGGACGGCGTGACGTCCGAGGAAAACTATTCCGACGAAGCGTTGTGCGCGAGGCAAGCATTTCGTATTGTCATCGTGCCGGTCGCGCATCGAGCATGCATGGCCGGCCGCTTCACTCAGCCTACTCGGCCTGCCGTCACGCCGGTGTCAGCAGTCAGTTGATGCCGCGCTGGCGCGGTTGACGGGTTGGTGCCTTCTAGATGGGAGTCGATGATGGTCGAATCGACCACAGCCACAGGTCAATCTCCGCGAACGGGTACGGTTGCCGACTCCGGGGCTTCGATGGCGTCCGAGGAGGTGGTTTTCCCCGTTGAGCTATCGCAGACGGGGAAACAGCGAATCGCGGGGACTGTTTTCGCACCACCGGTTTTGAGTGGAAACGTCGTCGCACTCGTCGCGGTGCCGGGAGGAACCTACGACCGGTCGTATTGGGATCTGCACGTGCCGGGGCTCGCGGGGTACAGCTTTGTCGAGGCTGCCGTCGCGCGTGGCTGTGTAATCCTGGCGCTGGACAATCTCGGGACGGGTGCGAGTTCGCGTCCGGAGGACGCGGACAAGGTGACGGCGGCCGAGATGGCTGAGGCCGTTGCGCATGTCGCGAAAGCGTTCGCGGCTGGTCTGGGCACTGGTGCGTTCGCCGGCCTGGCGCCGCAGCCGGATGTGCGCATGCGGGGGGTCGGTCATTCGCTGGGTGGCTTGATCCTGACGACGGCGCAGGCGAATCACCGGCCCTTCGAGCGGATCGCGGTGTTGGGAACCTCGTTCGTTGAGCAGGTTGTCGGCGGTTCCTACTCAGAGGACGGCCAGAGCAGCCCGTCCAGCGAAGAGCAAATTCGTTTGACACAGCAGATGGCCGGTGCGAGTTGGGAGAGCGGTTATCTGGAGATGCCGCGCGAGATGCTGCGGCCGTTCTTCCATGCCGAGGATGTTCCCGATGAGGTGTTGCGCGCGGAGGAGGCCGGGGTCACGGTGCTGCCACGCCACGCCGCTATCGATATGTATCGGCCCGGGCTGCTCGCGCCGGTGGCTCGCAAGGTCGAGGTTCCGGTCTTTCTCGCCTATAGTGACGCCGACGTCTCGGCCAACCCGGCGGCCGAGGTCGCCGAGTTCGCCGGCTCGCGCGATGTCACCCTCTTCAGGCTCCCGGGCTCGGCACACTGCCACAACGCCGCGACGACCCGCGAGGTGCTGTGGGACCGCCTTCTGCTTTGGGTGGCAATTCCCTAGCCCGGTGACCCAGCCAGCGACGGGCGATGCGCGGCGAGACGAAGTCGGATTTGCTGCGCGTGGCGCGCCAGTCGGGGGCGGCCGAGTGGAGCCCGCCCGGCGCGCCGCGCACGCAGCCACCCAGTCGGTACAGCCAGAGTGGTCGCTGTCGCGACCGGCGTGAGTCGGCGCCGTCCAGGCTTGGAGGTGCCCCGTCAGATGTGCTCGAGCCAGTCCACGACCATCCCGGCGATCCGTTCGCTTCCGTTCTCGATGATGTACATGTGGCCGTGTTCGGAGGACAGGTCCCAGTCGCGGCCGAGGAAGACGGGGGAGATGCCCATTGCCGCGGCAGCCTCCAAAGAACGGTGAGGTGTGGAGATCAGGTCCTGCTCGGCCAGCAGCAGCAGTGTGGGAACCGTCTGCCATACGGTGCTTCGCTGACGGTCGACTTTCAGCACATCGGTCACCCCGATGGCGGCGTCACGCATGTCGGGTCCGTAGGCGACCACACTCTCCAGGTAAATGTCGAAGTGGCTCACCGGGAATTTCGCCGAGTTGGCGAATCTGGCGCGCACGATCTCAGGGGTGAGCCGCACGAGTTGCGTGGGGTCCGCCGCGGGCGCGTCGGCGTTGACCGATTCGCACGCTGCCGGCGCCAGCAACACGGCTGCGGTGACCAGGTCGGGCACGCGCTCGGTCACCTTCCTCGTCAGCGCGCCGCCCAGACTGTGACCCACCACCACGGCCGGCCCGATGAGCGCCAAAAGTTCCACCAGGGAGTCGATGATGTCCGCGGTCTTTCGGCCGAGCGCGTCGTCGGGTTGGCCGATATCGAAGAAGTCGACCAGGTAGGTGTCCCACCCGGCGCCATGGAAGATCGGCGCGAACCCTTTCCGCCCGTCCGGTGTCGTTGTCCAGCACTCACTCGTGTGCGCGCCGCCGTGCACGAATAGCACCCTGCCCAAAGACTTCTCCGCCGGCTGGATCGGGAATCTGCGGCACCGCACCAACGCCGACGACTTCCCGAGAACACTGTCCGCCGCATAACCGACCTGCGAGGTCACCGTACTCCTTTCCCGAGCTGTGAATAGAACTCCGTCAGCGCGTGATGGAAAAGGCTGACTCGGACTCCTCGGCGGGCTCTCGCTTCGCCTGGATCGTTCGAAGAGGCGGCGATCCTCCAACGTGACCCGAACGTGGGCGTGTCGTACGCCGCTGAGGCACCAGCGTACGCCGATCTCGTCACGGAGGTCCATACGTATGGCACGCACCTCCAGGGAGGCCGATAGCGGTGGTCGCACCAAATGTTTCGCCCGCGAAATCTCGTTCGGTGCCCTGACGTGCGCCTCCGTAACGTCCGTCTCGGTGAGGGGAGGGCGGAAACGCGAGCCCCGTTGAGGAGCAGGTGGTGGTAGGTCTGATGGTGGCGAACCTGGAGACGGTTGCATCTGGATTGGTGTTCCCGGAAGCACCGCGGTGGCATGAGGGTCGGCTGTGGGTGTCTGACATTCCCGCTCAGGAGATCGTCGCGGTGGGGCCGGACGGCGTGGTGGAGCGCATGCACGAGGTCCCGGGCCGGCCGGGCGGGTCGGGGTGGTTGTCTGACGGCAGCCTGGTGGTCGTCTCCGCGAACGACACCACCCTGGTGCGGTTCGACCCGGCCGGCCGGCGGTCGGTCTACGCGGACCTGAACGGCATCGTTCCGGCGCGCCTCAACGATCTCATCGTGGATGCCCACGACAGCGTATGGGTGGGCAACCTGGGTTTCGAGTTCGCCCCGGGGTCGCGCGTCCGGCCGACCCAGCTCGTCCGTGTCGATCCTGACGGCGCGGCGGCCCCCGTGGGGGAGGAGGTCTGGTTCCCGAACGGAATGGCGATCACACCTGACGGTGCCAGCTTGTTGGTCGCGGAATCATTCGCGCAACGGATCAGCGCCTTCCCCCTCCAGCCGAGCGGAGAGCTTGGCCCCCGCCGCACCTGGGCGGCGTTCGGGTCCGCTCCGGTGCCGTGCGATCCAGTGGAGTTCATGGCTGCGGCCGTGATGCTGCCGGACGGTATGTGCCTTGATGCCGAGGGCGCCGTGTGGGTGGCCGATGCCGGTGGCTGCCGCGTTCTCCGGGTGGCCGAGGGCGGGGAGGTACTGCGGGAGGTGAAGGTGTCGACCGGCGATAGGGGAGTCTTCGCGTGCATGTTGGGCGGTCCTGACGGTGACACCCTCTACATCTGTTCGTCTCTGCCCATGCATCGGCACGCGGAGGCTGAGGTGTCGCGCAATGGTTCGCTGCTTTCTCTGCGGGCGCCCGCACCTCGGGCGGGCCTGCCGTGAGGACGCCGGCCGTCGCATGAGCCGCTGTAGTCAGCAGTGAGATCCAGGAGGAACTCTTGAGCACGTCTTCGGCGTTCTCGTTGAATGCTCGCGTGGCGGTCGTGACCGGCGCGAATAGTGGTATCGGGCGGGGGATCGCCGAAGCGTTGGCGAATGCCGGTGCGAGGGTCGTCGTATCGGGCCGGACGAAGGCGCGCAACGCCGAGGTCGTTGAGGCGATCACCGCCGCGGGTGGGGAGGCCGTCGCCGTCGAGGCCGACGTGACCCGCGAGGAGGACGTCGTGGGCCTGATCGGCCGGACGGTCGACGCCTTCGGGCAGCTCGACATCTGTGTCGCGAATTCGGGCGGCATCCTCGACGTGGGTGACGCGCCGTTTGTCGACATGGAGTACGCGATGTGGCGCGACGCGATGGCGCTGAACCTGGATGGGGTGTTCCTCTTCTACCGCGAGGCGTTGCGGGTGATGATCCCGGCAGGACGCGGCGGGGCGTTGATCGGTGTCTCCAGCATCTCGTCGATGCGTTCGCTGGGTGGCGCTGTGCACTTCAATGCGGCGAAAGGTGGCATGAACTCACTCTCCCAGGGGCTGGTGGATTATGTGGGTCGCCACGGGATCCGCATCAACACCATCGTCCCGGGTTTCGTGGAGACTGCCACGACCGCGCACATTTTGTCACAGGAAGACGTCCGGGCCGGGATCGAAAGGCGTATTCCGATTGGACGCGTCGGTGTCCCGGCCGACATCGGCGGGCTCGCGGTATATCTCGCTAGCGACCAGTCGGGCTACATCACCGGAACGACCGTCGTGGCGGACGGCGGGCAGTCGCAGATGATGCCCTGCGATGCGCCCGCCGGATAGCGCCCTTCCGCGATGATGGCGTCGCATCCAGCGCCGCCACGGTGAAGTCGGCGCATCGCCGGCCGAGCGTAACCGTTGCCACGCAGGCTATTTCGCCAGTGAAACGAATCGGCGCCTCGTGATTGGTTGCACCGCTACGATCGGTGCGCACCAGCCGCCGACGACGACGTGAGGTGAGCACGAGTGGACGTACAAGAACTCATCGACCGAGAACAGATTCGCGATGTGATTAACAGGCTCAGCCGCGGTATGGACAGGCTTGACGAATCCCTCCTTCGCGGATCGTACCACCCTGGCGCTTTCGACCGCCACGGCGCTACGGATGGCTTGGCGGAGGATTTCGTGAACCAGTTTCTCGCCAACAACCGCCTCACAGCGTTGTGGCACGGCATCAACAACGTCCTGATCGACTTTCACGGAAACGATGCCGCGCAGGCTGAGTCTTACGTCACCGCATACTGCTATCAAAGGGATGGTTCGGAGCCTCGCGGGAACTTGATCACGTATGTTGGCCGCTACCGGGACCGCCTGGAGCGCCGCGACGATGAGTGGCGGATCACTGAACGAGTGGTCATCCTTGATTGGAGCGAACAGCGCCCCATCGTCGAGAGCGACATCGCCGACAAATTCGTCTCCGGTCGGCGTGACTCGTCCGACCCCACCTATCAGTCGCTCTAGCCGAGCCTGGCCCGCCGCAAGATCGGTGTTCCCAGGTCCGCCTACTTTCGGCCGGGTTAGCGAAAATCGCGGTTCCCGGGATCGGGTGAAGTAGAGACGCAAGTCGTCGAAGCCCTACGCTCAAAATGGAGTGAACCGATGGCATCAAGTTCGCCGCGCAAGCCCCTGAACCCCTGGTGGGTGGTGATCGGCAGCGGCATCGCGACATCCGTCGCGCCCGGTCCGATGGTGCTGGCCACCCTGGGGGTCTTTCTCCTGCCGATCACGAAGGAGACCGGATTCTCCCGGGCGACCGTGACCGGGGCCTACTCGGTTGCCGCGATCGGCACGGCGATCGGTCTGCTCATCGTCGGGCGGCTGCTCGACCGATACGCGGTGCGCTACATTTCGGTTCCCTCGATGGTGGGTGTGGCACTGTCGATGGCCGGTATGGTCGTGGCCCCTCCGGTCGTCGCGGTGTACATGATCCCGTGGTTCTTCGTCGGCGTCTTCGCTTCCGGAGTCATGATCCCGTTCACCAAGGCGATCGTGTCGTGGTTTGACAACCGGCGAGGCCTCGCGATCGGCGTGCAATCCGGAATGCTGGGCCTAGGCAACTCCCTGACGCCCCTGCTCGCGGCAGCATTGATCGTCGGCCTCGGATGGCGGGGAGCGTACGGTGTGCTCGCCTTGATCACCCTCGTGGTCGGCCTCGGCGCAATCACCGCGTTGGTTCGTGTCCGCGCTGAGAAAGACGTCCGCGGGAGGCTCATCAAAGAGACCCAGGAGAACGGTCGCGAGATCAGTCTGGGGGTGCCCGGTCTGACGTCCATGGAGGCGCTGCGCAGCCGTCACTTCTGGTTGATCTGCTTTGGACTCGGACTTGTCGGGATCGTTATCACCGGCGTCCAGGTGAACCTGGTTCCATTGATGAGTGACCGCGGTCTCCCTGTCAACGAGGCGGTATTCCTGCTCACGATCATGGGAATCGCGTCGACTGTCGGGCGCGTGATCGGTGGCTTCATCCTCGACAGAGTCCACGCGACGATTACCGGCACCATCGTCATCCTGGCGCCGATCGCCGGGCTGTTCTTCCTGCACCCTCCCTTCGGATCCGTGGCGGTCGCCGTAGCACTCATCGGACTGGCATTGGGGATCGAGCTCGACCTTCTCCCACTGCTCGTCACGCGCTACCTCGGCATGCGAGCCTTCGGCGAGATCATCGGTGTGCTCCAGGCCGTGTTCGTCATCGGAACGGCATTCGGTCCACTGCTTCTGGGAGTTGGGTACGACACTTTCGGCTCCTACGATCCGGTGATTCCGGTTCTGATTGGGGTGCTTGTGGTAAGTGCGCTACTGATCGCCGTACTCGGAAAGTACAGGTACCCCGCGGTCAAGGGCTTCGACAAAGTCGCGCAGCAAGATGAACTCGCTGCCGCGGAACTCCTGAGCGAGATCGCCGAGAATGAGGGCCCCGGACGTCAGGCGGAGCCCGGCAGGACTCGACAACGCGGGCCGAGTAGCTCCTGGTGTCGGCGGCTTTCCCGGGTCCTGACCGTCCCCTGTGGAGCACAGCTTCTTCGGTTGAATCATTCTGATAGAAGGGATTGATGATGAAACGTCGTGCGTCGTGGGCGGTTTCATTCGCGTTGCTGATGGTCGTGGCCGGCTGTAGCTCGAGCGGAGGCTCAGCGGGGGAGGGGGCGGATTCGACTCCGACTCCCGGTGGCACATACACCTTGCTCGGTACGTACGACCCGACAAGCCTGGATCCGATCAAGCAAAGCGCGCTGAACGGTTCGCTCGGCAGCGGCGGCGACTACATGGCGGGGTTGTACGACATGCTCGGCTACGTCGACCCGAAAAGCGGAAAGGTCGTCGCCAAGACCGCCAAGTCGATCACCACGACCGATGGGCTCACCTGGACCATCACCCTGAACAGTGGCATCACGTTCAGCGACGGCACACCTTACGACGCGGCTGCCGTTGCGTTCAACCTCGAACGGGAAAGGAAGCCTGGTACCGCCCAGGCACAGACATTCTCGACGATCAGCAGGATCGCCGTCGTCGATCCGCTGAACGTGCGGCTGACGCTGAAAACGCCGAACTCGCTGTTCGACCGGATTCTGGTGTCGGCAGCCCCCTTCGTGGCCTCGCCGGACGCGGTCAAGGCCGCCGGCGCCAAGTACGGCACCGTCGGCACGAAGATCGTCGGGGCCGGGGCGTTCGTGCTGGACAAGTGGACACCCGACTCCGAACTCTCCTTTTCCAAGAACCCCAAGTACTGGGACGCGCCACACCCTTACGTGGAACACTACGTCTACCGCATCATCACCGATGAGCAGACCCGGTTCAACGCCTTCGCCTCCGGCGAGGGCGATGCGACCTTCTCCCTCGAGCACGACTTTGGGGCGCAAGCCGTGGACGCGGGCGAGAAGCAGCTCACCGCCCCCAAACTGTCGACGGAATGGATGATTCTCAACGAGACGACCGCGCCGTTCAACGACCCGCGTGTACGCAAGGCGGTCAACATGGCCATCGACCCCCAGCAATTCAACTCGGTGATGTACCAAGGCAAGGGAACGATCGCCCGGACGTTCCTCACCAAGAACCACCCCGACTACGACCCCAACGCCCGGCTCCTCGGCTACGACAAGGGCGGCGCGCAGTCGCTTTTCGACGAGGCGGCTGCCACCCTGGGCGGCCCGGTTCGCTTCCGCCTCATGTGCGCGCCCGGCGTCTGCGCCAAGGCCGAAGCCATTCAGTCGCTCCTTGCCGGTTACCGGAACGTGCAGGCCACAGTAGATGTCCGGCCCGCGGCGGACAACTTCCCCGCAGTCGCCCGCGGTGACTACGAGGTCGCGATCTTCAGCCAGACCATGCCGGCGTCGTTCGAACCCTTGGTTTCCACCTACTGGCGTTCCGGCCAAGCCCGCGTCGCCCAGGGCGATCACCCTGCTGTCGACGCGGCCATCGACCAGGCCCGCGGCGCGCTGGACGAGAATCAGCGCGAGGCCGCTTACCGCACACTGCAGGAGGCTATGGTCAGCGGATCCCACGTCTGGTTCCTGCCGGTCGTCCCACCCGCCAGTTCGGTCGCCGTGGCCAACCGGGTACACGGAGCGCGCCTGCTGGTCTTCGGTATCTCGCCCGAAGAAGTCTGGGTCGACCACTGACCACGGTGACTGCGGCCGGGCCGGTGAGTCGATCTGACCGGCCCGGCTCGGCGCCGGCGAGGGTGCGGGGCCTCGTGCGCAAGCTGGCCCAGATCGAGCACTAGGCCGCAACCTGCTGAGGATGCGCCGACGATCCGGATTGCCACGGCCGGCGGAGGGTTCGCTCATCCAGCCGCATAGCCACCATCGACGGGCAGCGGGACGCCGGTGATGTAGGACGCCTGGGGCGAGGACAGCCAGACCACGGCGTTCGCGACTTCCTCCACCGTCCCGATGCGCCGGAGCGGGGCCAGTTGCCGCAGGTGCTCTTCCACCCCGGGGTTCTCCTTGATGGCGCGACGCACCATGTCTGTGGCGATGGTGCCGGGTGCGACAGTGTTGACCCGGATGCCGGCTTCGGCGAGTTCCATCGCCGCCGTCTTCGTGAGGTTGATCAGCGCGGCCTTGGTTGCCGCGTATGCGCCGGTCATCGGGAAGCCGGCCAGCCCGGTGCCCGACGATGTCAGCACGATCGACCCCCCGCGGCCCTGCTTGATCATTGCGTGGGCGGCGTGCTTGAGGCACAGCCAGGTGCCGGTGAGGTTGACCGACACCATCTGCTCCCAGTCATTTTTGTCGACGTCGATCAGGGGGGCCTGCCCCAGCGCGATGCCTGCGTTGGCGTGCAGGATGTCGAGCCTGCAGAAGGTTCGCACGGTGAGGTCGACCGTGGCCGACACCTCGTCGTCGTTCGCGATGTCGCATCGGGTGGCCACTGCTTTCCCTCCGGCCTCGGTGATCTTCGCGGCGACGGGCTGGGCGTCGTCCCGGTCGGCGACGACGACGGAGGCGCCGGCGGCGGCGAGCGCGAACGCACTGCCCCGGCCGATACCGGTCGCCGCGCCCGTGACGATGGCGACGAGACCCTCGAGGATTCGGTCACTCATGACTCCGCTGCTCCTTCATCGGCCGCAGCCGGCATACGGCCGGGATCGGTACGGTCGCATCGAGGGCGATGACACGTCGGTCGAGCCTCATCGACCGAACTGGTGAACGGTCCCGTGGTCGATCCAGACGGTCTTGGGTTCGGTGTACTCGTTGAGTGCGTCCAGGCCGAACTCGCGACCGACGCCGCTCGCCTTCATCCCGCCGAACGGGGCCGTGTTGGTCAGCAACCGGTGCACGTTCACCCACACGGTGCCCGCGTTGAGGCCGCGGATGAGGCGGTGGGCGCGACCGACGTCCTGGGTCCACACCGATGCGCCCAGGCCGAACTGAGTGTCATTGGCGATGCGAACCGCGTCGGCCTCGTCCTTGAACCGGATGACGCCGGTCACCGGCCCGAAGATCTCCTCCTGCGCAAGCCGCGAGCCGTTGTCGACGTCGGTGAAAATGGTCGGCGTGACGAACAGCCCCCTGGCGAGTTCGCGGTCGTCCGGGCGCGTGCCACCGGAGTAGAGGGTCGCCCCCTCCTTTTGGCCGATCCGGATGTAGTCGAGGACCTTGTCGTACTGCGGGCGGTAGGCGACGGGGCCGACCTGGGTGGCAGGGTCCAGCGGGTCGCCGAGCCTGAGGCGTTCGGCGCGCTCTTTGAGAAGGCGGACGAAGTCGTCGTGGATCGCATCCTCGACCAGGATGCGGCTGGCGGCCATGCACGTCTGCCCGGTGGCGGCGAAGACTCCGGCCATGATCCCGTGCACGGTGTTCTCGAGGTCGGCGTCCTTGAACACGATGGCAGGGGACTTGCCGCCCAGTTCGAGAGAGACCCGCGCCAGGTTCCCACCCGCGGTCGCGGCGATGGCCTTGCCCGTGGGGACGGAGCCGGTGAAGCTGACCTTGTCGACGTCGGGGTGCCCGGCGAGTGCCTCGCCGGTGGGCCGGCCGTACCCGGTCACGATGTTCACCACGCCCGCCGGGAATCCGGCTTCCTCAATGAGTTCGCCGAGGAGGAGAGTCGATGTCGGCGTGACCTCGGAGGGCTTGATGACGATGGTGCACCCGGCGGCGAGGGCGGGGAACAGCTTCGGGGAGAGCAGCCCCAGCGGCGAGTTCCACGGGGTGATGGCCGCGACGACACCAACCGGCACCCGCTCTGAATAGACAGTCGCGTTCGGGTTGTTCGCGGTCACGGCGTCGCCGTGAACCTGCTCGGCGAGGGAGCTGAAGTAGCGGGCCTGGTTCGCGAAATAGTGGGCGCCGCCGAGCATCTCGGTGATGAGCTTGCCGTTCTCGTGGATCTGCGCGCGGGCGAGGTCCTCCGCGCGCTCGTCGATGAGATCTGCCAGCCGGCGGATCAATGCGGCCCGCCGGGCGGGCTGCACCTGAGACCAGGGCCCTTCGAACGCGCGCCGCGCCGCCTTCACGGCCTTGTCGACGTCCTCCGCGCTCGCGATGGGAATCCAGCCCCATTCCTGCCCGTCGAACGGGTCCGTACACCGAAAGTGTTCGCCGGTGGAGCTGTCGACCCAGTTCCCGTCGATGAGCATCTTGAAACGCTGCTCGATCGATCCTTGCGAAAACCGCGTGCCATCGGCGGACAGACTCTCGGCCATGATCGCTCCCTTGTGAACGACGGACGCGGAACAGTGTCATCGCACAGCGGGCTTCCGCGTATCCAGGATGTAGTACATACTACATCGGATAAAGTTGCCGTCAATGCGGCCGCGGTCCACGGGCCGGCCCACGGCGACACGTTGATGCTTGACGCGCATCGCGGCGATGCATAGCGTATGACGTAATCTGTCTGACAAAGGGGTTGAGGGATGGTCGGCTCATCGAGCGAGCGGGTGACCATCGTCGGTGGTGGAGCCGCCGGGGCCGAGTGTGCTGCGCGGCTGCGGATGGCGGACTTCGCCGGTGAGATCACGATCCTCTCCGCCGATGTCCACCCGCCGTACGAGCTGCCGTCGTTGTCGAAGGGGTATCTGTCCGGCGCGTCCGGCTATGACGAGGTGCTGCTGCGACCAGTGAGTGCGTATACGGAGCACGACATCGACCTGCAGCTAAACACGCGCGTGAAGAGCATCGACACCGCTCGCCACGAGGTCAGGCTCGACGACGGTCGCGTGCTCAGCTACTCGAAGCTCGTCCTCGCCACGGGCGGGCGACCGCGGCCGCTCCTGGTGCCGGGGGCCGCCGACTCCGCACATGTCTTCTACCTCCGTACGCTGAACGACGCCGACCGGCTCCGCTCGGTCATCACCCCGACCTCGAGCATCGCGGTCATCGGCGGCGGATATCTGGGCCTTGAGGTGGCGTCCGTGGCCCGGAGCATGGGTGCCGCGGTCACCGTCCTGGAGGGGCTCCCGCGGCTCCTGTCACGGGTGACCTCCCCTCCGGTGTCGGAGTTCTTCGCCCGGCTTCACCGCACCGAGGGCGTCGACCTTCGCCTGGAAGCCAAGGTCGAGCGCATCGAGGACACTCCGGACGGTCGCGTGACGATTCACCTCGGAGATGACGCGCCGATACGGGCTGACCTCGTCTTCGCCAGCATCGGGCTCTTACCGTCGGTGCAGCTTGGCATCGCGGCGGGCCTGGAGGCCGAGAATGGCATTCGCGTCGACGAGTACGGTCAGACTTCGGTTCCGGACGTGTATGCCGCCGGCGACTGCACGAGTCATCCCGACGCCCAGGACGGCGGATTCCGCCGCCTCGAATCGTTGCCGAACGCGATGGAGACCGCGGCCACCGTCGCTGCCTCGATCGTCGGGAACCCCGCGCCGTATGTCGCCGTTCCCTGGTTCTGGTCCGAGCAGTACGACGTGAAGTTGCAGACCGTCGGCGTCTACAAGCAGGGCGACGACGCCGTCGTGCGCGGCGACGAGCGCTCCGGAGAGCCCTTTTCCGTGTTCTACCTGCGTGGGGGCGAGGTGCGCGCAGCCGACGTGATTTCGAGCCCTCGCGACTTCGCTGCGGCGAAGACGCTCGTAGCCCGGCGAGTCGCGGCATCCGCGGCCGACCTCGCCGACCGGAGAGTTCCGCTCAAGGCGCTACTGCGGGCGACCGCGGCAGTGCCGTCGGCGTAGCCACCGTCTGATCCCATTTTGAGCCGAGGAGCCTGAAGAGGATGACCGCACCAGTGGATAACGATTTCGTCGTCCCCAACCTGATGCATGCCTCGGCGTTCGTCGACGGGATCCCGCACGACCTGTTCGACTACATACGGTCCCAACCGGGGCTGTTCTGGCTCCCCGTGGAGGAGAACACCGAGCACGGCGGCGTGTGGATCCTTACCCGCACCAAGGACATCCTCAAGGTCGAGGGCGACGGGGACCGCTTCATCTGTGGGTACGGGATCTCGCACCCGACGATGATGCGGCGCGAAGGCACCAAGCTCGACGACCAGCTGATGACGATGGACGGGGCTCGTCACGCGCGTGTTCGTAGGGTCATCGCGCGGGGGTTCGGGCCGCGGATGGTGGCGGGGTTCGAGCCGTGGATTCGCGAGATCGTCACCGAGACCCTGGACGAGCTCGTCGCGACCAAGGGGCCTTTGGACTACGTGCCCGCGGTCGCCGCGGCCATCCCGTGTCGCGTCATCGCCCGCATCCTCGGTGTTCCGCGCGAGGACGAGCCGTTCATCGTCCGGATCACGAACGATCTGTTCGCTGCCACCCAGGGTGAAGGCGCCGCCGACGCAGCCGCGAACGTGACGAGGGTTTTCCAGCAGGTGCACGACTACGTCGAGACCACGCTGATGCCGCTCAAGCGCGAGCACCCCGCCGATGACATGTCGACGGTACTCACGCAGGGGTACGACGCCGACGAGATCAGCCTCCGCGAGTGCCTGTCCCTTCACCAGCTGATCATGAATGCGGGTTTCGAGACGACGCACACCACCATCGGGCGGTCGATGTGGTTGATGCTGGAGGACCCGGAGATCGAGCGGAAGACCTGGGCGGCGCTGGACGAGGTCGGTTCCGGCCCGGTGGTGGACGAGTTCCTGCGCTACATCAGCCCGGTCATCGCGTTCCTGCGGGTCGCCGCGGAGGAGACCGAGGTGGCGGGGCAGAAGATCCGCAAGGGTGATCAGCTCGCGATGTTCTTCACGGCGGCCAACCGGGATCCGGAGACGTTCACCGACCCGCACACGTTCAACCCGTGGCGCAACGAAGCCGGTTCGCTCACCTTCGGAGCAGGCCCGCACCGGTGCCTCGGTGCGCCGGTCGCCCGCATGGAGGTGCAGATCCTGTTCGAGGAGATGGCCAAACGCAACATTCGCCTGCGCATGGCCGGCGAGCCCAAGCGCGGCTACAACAACTTCATCAACGCCATCGCCGAGATTCCGGTCGAAGTGATCAGCGGCAGCTGACCCGCATCCGGCTGACGCACATCTCACAGGCTGAGCGAAGGAGCTCGAAGATGACCACGAACGTGGACCGCGAGGTCGCCCTCCCCAACCTGATGCACGCCTCGGCGTACGTGAACGGGATCCCGCACGATCTGTTCGACTACATCCGGTCCCAGCCAGGTCTGTTCTGGTTTCCGGTCGAGGGCCCGATCACTGAGCACGGTGGCGTGTGGATCCTTACCCGCACCAAGGACATCCGCGAGGTCGACGGCGACGGGGAACGTTTCATCTGCGGGCTGGGACTCCTCCACCCGATGATGATGCCGATGGAGGACACCTTCATGGGCGACAACCTGATGTCGATGGACGGGGCTCGTCACGCGCGTGTCCGGCGGGTCATCGCGCGGGGATTCGGGCCGCGGATGGTGGCGGGGTTCGAGCCGTGGATTCGCGAGATCGTCACCGAGACCCTGGACGAGCTCGTCGCGACCAAGGGGCCTTTGGACTACGTGCCCGCGGTGGCCGCGGCCATCCCGTCGCGCGTCATCGCCCGCATCCTGGGTGTTCCTCTCGAGGACCGGCCGTTCATCGTCCGCATCACCACCGACCTGTTCGCCGCCACCCAGGGTGAAGCCGGCCAAGACGTCGTCGCGAACTTGACGAGGGTCTTCCAAGAGTTGTTCGACTACGTCGAAACCACGCTGATGCCGCTCAAGCGCGAGCATCCCGGCCAGGACATGTCGACGGTGATCACGCAGGGGTTCGACGCCGGCGAGGTGACTCTCAAGGAAGCCTTGTTCCTCCACCAGCTGATCATGAATGCGGGTTTCGAGACGACGCACACCACCATCGGGCGGTCGATGTGGTTGATGCTGGAGGACCCGGAGATCGAGCGGAAGACCTGGGCGGCGCTGGACGAGGTCGGTTCCGGCCTGGTGGTGGACGAGTTCCTGCGCTATATCAGCCCGGTCATCCATTTCGTGCGGGTCGCCGCGGTGGAGACCGAGGTGGCGGGGCAGAAGATCCGCAAGGGTGATCAGCTCGCGATGTTCTTCACGGCGGCCAACCGGGATCCGGAGACGTTCACCGACCCGCACACGTTCGACCCGTGGCGCAACGAAGCCGGTTCGCTCACCTTCGGGGCCGGGCCGCACCGGTGCCTGGGTGCCCCGGTCGCCCGGCTGCAGGTGCAGATCCTGTTCGAGGAGATGGCCAAACGCAACATTCGCCTGCGCATGGCGGGCGAACCCAAGCGCGGCTACTCCAACTTCATCAACGCGATCGCCGAGATTCCGGTCGAAGTGATCAGCGGCAGCTGACCCGCCTCAAACACACAGAATCGAGAGGGACCGAACGAGTATGGCCATCGACGGAACGGTCGTCGTCACAGGCGGCGCGAACGGCATCGGACGCGCGCTCGCAGTGGAAGGTGCGGCCCGCGGCGCGTCCATCGTCGTCCTGGACCGCGACGACGCGGCAGGCACGATCAAGGCTGTCGAAGCCGTCGGCAGCCGAGCCGACGCGTACGTGCTGGACGTCACGGATCAGGAGGCGTTCGCCGCCGCCGCCGAGGAGATCCTCGCGAAGCCCGATGACCTGACGACGGTCATCGCCAACGTCGGAGTCGGAGCGCCCGGCGCCCTGATCGACGTCGCGTTGGAGGACGTCGCTAGGGTGCTCGACGTCAACGTCGTGGGCACCTTTCGCACCGTGCGCACCTTCCTTCCCCGGCTGCGGGAAAGCGCGGAAAAGACAGGCCAGGCGCACGTGGTGATCACGGGCTCTGAGCACTCCCTCGGCCTGCCGCCGGACCAGGTGCTCGGCGCCTACACGGTCGCCAAGCACGCGCTGCTCGGCTTGGCGGACGTGCTGCGCACCCAGCTCAAGGGCACGGGCGTCTCGGTGACGCTGCTCGCGCCCGGGTGGACGACGACGCGTGGCGTCCTGGCGTACCTGGAACAGGACCCCGCCGCTGCCGAGACGGTGTACCCGGTGGCTCAGTCGCCGGAGGAGGTCGCCACCGTCGGCTGGGACGCCATCGAAGCCGGGCACTTCCTGGCTCCGACGAACCTGCACTCGGAGTCCATCGCTCAGGAGCGCATAGCCGAGATACAACGCGGATTCGCCGCGCTCCGTAAATGACGTCGACATCTTGCAACCCGGAAAGGGGTACGGACGTGCCCAAAGTGACCTTGCACTACCCGAACGGCGAGGTCCGCACTCTCTCCGTCGACAATGGCCAGTCCGTGATGAAGGCGGCCACCGCCAACATGGTCCCCGGCATCATCGGTGAGTGCGGCGGTGAGCTCACCTGCGCTACGTGCCACGTCTTCGTCGAGCCGGAATGGCTCGACCGCCTTCCGGGGCAGGAACAAGAGGAGGTGGACATGCTGGATCTCACCAGCGAAGAGCCCACCGAGTGCAGCCGCTTGTCCTGTCAGATCGTGATGTCACCCGACTTGGACGGCTTGGTCGTACGTCTGCCAAAAACACAACGCTAGGATGATGACGCTCGCCGAGCGTCGGCGAAGAGAAACGGGGGTCCCATGGCGGACGACGTCTCCCTGCGCATCCCGAAGCCGGATGCGTCCGTGACCGAGCTTGTCGTGACAAAGGTGCGGGAGGCCATCACCTCGGGCGCGCTGGTAGCCGGGCAGAAGCTGACCGAGCGCGAGATGATGGAGCGCACCGGAGTGAGCCGGACCTCCGTGCGTGAGGCGCTGCGCCACCTGCAGGCGCTAGGGCTGGTGGAGCCGGCTCCGGGCCGTGGCCTCATCATCCCGGCACTCGACCGGGAAGCGATCGAGCACATCTACGAGGTGCGCGAAGCTATTGAGCCGACGGCGGTGCGGCTGTTCACGGTCCGGGCTACCGACGAGGAAATCGAGCGCTATGCGGAGTTGGTCTTCGGTAAACGGCCCTCTGGGACCGAGGTCGCGCCCGAGGCATGGCCTGAGGCGTGGCGAAGGAACCTCGACGCGGACCGTCTCGTCCTGGAGGTGGTCGGCAACCCGCATTTCTCGCGGCTGATGGAACCGCTTTACGCGCGCATCCAGCAGCTTCGGGGGCTCTCCGCCGCGTCACACGAGCGCGCGAGAGCAGCGACGGCGGAGATGGAGTCCGTGGTAGCCGCGATACGTGCTCGTCAACCGCGCAAGGCGGAGAAAGCGTCACGGCGGCACATCGAGGCGGCCCGAGCGTCGGTGCTGCGCGTCGTCGACGAACACGAGCAGAAGGCCGCCGGTCTGCCCGGCCGGTTCTGAAAGGTCATCTGTGTCGGACGATGCTGGAGTGTCTCGAACTCCCGCAACGCGTCCGAAACGGCGTCGGCACGCGGATGTGGTGCGTCCGAGGTCGCTCTCGGTTACCAGCTGCCCCGGGTGGCAGGTACCAGCGTGAGCAAGGGAAGTACGGCAAGCAGCCCGGCCATGCTGTCCCGGGTCGTGCGCGAACTGGACGAGCTCGGCCTGTTCAGCCGCCTGCCCGACCCCCGGCCTGCGTGCGGTCCGGCTCGAATGCATCCACGGATGGACAACGAACTGCTCCCAGCGCTCGAAGCTCTAGAAGAACAGCTCAAGCCTGCGCGCGCTACCTGACGCCCGGGCTGAACGGTCCGTCGCCGGCATCGTCGACGATGACCTTGAAACGGCCGAATCCTCCGGACGCACGTGACTGCGCAAGTCCTACCGTTTCTCGAACTGCAGAAGGCTGAAGTCCGCGTTGACATCTCTGAAGGACGCGACCAGGGGCATTCCGATCTCGATCTCGTCCAGCGGGATCGCGAGGCGGGTTTCGAAGACCGGTCCGGCGTCGGTCTTCACGCGGCCGATCGCGTAGGGAATCTCGTCGGCGAAGGCGGGGTTCATGGCTCGCCGGTAGATGACGAAGCTCCACAGGGTGGCGAACGGCTCGATCCGTGTCCATGCCTGGTTTTCCGACCAGCAGTTCGCGCAGATCGAAAGGGGCGGGAAGCGCAGCGTGTCGCAGGACGGACAGTGCTGGGCCACCAACTCGTGGCGTTGGCAGGCTTCCCAGAACGGCAGGATCAGTGGGTTGTCCAGGTCCGGTGTGATCTGGTTCGAGTAGTGGACGCTCACTGGTTCACTCCTAGAATCGCCGCGCCGCCCTTGTGGAAGGAGTGTGAGGCGCCGAACAGCGCCGTTTCCACACCCGGCACCTGACGGTCGTTTCCGGCGGTGCCGCGCAGTTGCCGGACCGCTTCGATGAGGTGGAGCCAGCCCCACATGTAAGCCTCCGAAAGCTGACCACCGTTGGTGTTCACCGGAAGGTCACCACCGGGAAGGGTGTGTCCTTCCGCGACCCACGCGGCCCCTTCTCCAGGCGGCGCGAAGCCGTAGGCTTCGATCATCTGCAGCGTCGTCAGCGCTGTCGGGTCCTGGAAGTAGAGCAGGTCCATGTCCTTTCGCGAGAATCCGCAACCTGACCACAACCGGTCGGCCGCTCGCCTGAGATACGGCCGGAGCAGGTAGTCGTCCGCGTAGAAGTCGCCACGCATCTCACTGTCCTGTGCGATGGCGTGCAGGTAGACGGGCTTGGTGGGGAAGTCCGCGGCACGTTCCGCCGATGTCAGGATGACCGCGGCGCCGCCGTCGGAGATCATCGTCACATCCTCCCGGCGCATCGGCTCGATCATGTAGGGCCGCGCGAGGTAGTCGTCCAGGCTCATCGGGTCACGGAAGATCGCGAGTGGATTGCGCTGCGCCCATTCCCGCGCCGACACCGCGATCATGCCGAACTGCTCGTCGGTGACACCGTAGGTGTGCTTGTAGCGCTGTAGGGCCATCGCCATGGGGCCCGCGATGTGCATGTAGCCCGCGACCCCGGCCAAGCTGGAAAAGCTGCTGTTGAAGCCTCGCGGCCCTTTGGCGGAACGAGAGTTCGACCCGTACGCGAGGCACACCGTGTCGGCCGTGCCGCTGAGGATGACCTGTGCGGCGTAATGGAGCGAGAACAGGGCGGTCCCGTAGTCCAGCGTCGAGGTGAACTGCGGGCTGACACCGAACAGCGGCGCCAGCTCGCCCTCGGTGTTGTGCCCGGTGGCGGACTTGCCGGTGATCAGCCCGTCGATCTGCTCCCTGGCGAGCTGAGCGTCCTGGAGTGCCGCGGAGATCGACTGGATGGCGAGCTGCTCCGGGGATCGGCCCGGCAAAGTGCCTTGGGTCGTGTTACCGATCCCCACGATCGCGACCTTGCCTGCGGTACCCATCAACTTCCTCTCGGCCGGCGATGACTCACGAGACTACTCGTGCTTGCAGCAGCAGCTCGCGCTCAATAGTATGTCAGACGTAAGCCGACAGACAATTGAGTCCTCGGGAGCGAGATGACGCAGGCAGAGTGGCCGATGGCGCGCACCTACCTTGATGACGTGTGGTCCACACTGGGCGGGAATCCGTCCTACCTGGACGATGTGCACATCAGCGGCGAGGGTGAGCTGCAGTCGCCCTACGCCATCACGGACCTCGCTGCGGCGTCGTTCGCGACCATCGGGGCGGCGCTGCGCGAGCTGTTGGGCGAGTCAGGTGCTGCCGCGCCGACCGTTCGCGTCGACCGTCGCATGTCGGCATCCTGGTACTACATGATGGGGCCCGCTGTTCCCCTTGCCGCGGAGAAGCGCAGCGCGCACAACTTCCGCCCGTTCCGCACCGCCGACGGCAGGCTGCTGCGCGTGCAGTCCGGCTATTACGTCACTCAACGCCGCCGCCTCATTGAGGCGCTCGAGGTGGGTGAGGACCACGACGCCATGGCCGCCGTCGTGGAGAAGCACAACTCGGACGAGATCGTTGAGTACCTGGTCAGCCGAGGCGTCGCGGCCGCGGTCAACCGCTCCGTCGACGAATGGCGCCAGCACCCAGCGGGTCGCGCCGTGGCGAAGGAGCCCATTGTCGGCGTGACCGTCCACCCGAGCGACGTGACCACTTCGTGGCGTCCGCTGCCTGGTCGTCCTCTGGCCGGCATCAAGGTTCTCGACCTCACTCGCGTCGTGGCCGGGCCGACGGCGACCCGCTTCCTCGCCGCGTGCGGCGCCGAGGTGTTGCGGCTCGACGCTCCCGGGTCAGACGAAGCGAAGACGCCCTATGGCGGTGGTTCCCTGCTCTGGCTCGGCAAGCGGTTGGCGTTGCTGGACCTCAAGAGCGCGGAGGGACTTGCCCAGTTCCGGCGCCTGCTCGCCGACGCCGACGTCCTGGTCCACGGCTATCGGCCCGGTGGGATCGACGAGATCATCAGCGAGGAAGAGCGCCGTCGCATCAAGCCCAATCTGGTCGAGGTCGCGCTTCGTGCGTACGGGTGGGAAGGGCCGTGGAAGATGCGGCGCGGATTCGACACGATCACCCAGTGGGGCTCGGGCATGTGCGACGAGACCCAGGCATGGGCTCTGGCCGATCCGGAGCGCAGGCTGCCGCTCGATCAGATGGGTGAACTGGTCGACGCGTCCATTCCCCGGCATCTCGTCGCATCGGCGCTGGACGTGGGTGCCGGCTATCACATGGCCGCCTCTGCGATCCGCGGTCTGACCAGGCGTCTGACGACCGGGGCAGGCTCGACGAGCCGGCTGTCGCTGGCGAGGACCGCAACGATGCTCATCGAGGCGCCGCGCGTGGAGGCGTCGGAGTGGATGAAGCTGCCGGTGCGGGAGCGGGTCGGCGAGCGGGTGTACTGGGATCCCAACGCCGGGCCGTCGCGCCGGGCCGCGATGCCGGTCGAACTGACAGACAACGTCTTGTACTGGGACCGCGGGGTCGAAGGCATGGGCGCGTCCAGGCCCGTGTGGTCGTTCGCCTGATCTGTCGGATCACACCCCTAGCTGCGGACACACCTCACGGAGGATCAATGACGGACGTGACCACCGACGAGTCGACCATCCTGGTCGAAGACAAGGGCCACTGGGCTCTCGTCACCTTCAACCGGCCGGAGAAGCGCAACGCGTTCAACACCGCGATGCAGCGTCGCCTCGTGGAGGTCTACGAGGAGCTGCTGGACAAGCGCGTCATCGTGCTCACCGGGGCCGGGAACGCGTTCACCGCGGGCATGGACATCGTCGAGGTGCACGAGATGCGGGGTGAGACGCCCACCGGCCGCCGTCCCAGCGGGAGGGTGGATCTGTGGTTCGAGGTCCACGAGCAGTTGCGCCGCCATCCCGCGGTCTTCATCGCCGCGGTCAATGGTTTCGCTCTCGGCGGCGGGTCGACGTTCGTCAACAACTGCGAACTCGCCATCGCCGCCGAATCGGCGTACATCGGCACGCCGGAGATCGGGTATGGCGAGTTCCCGCAGCCGGCGGCTCCGGCGATGCTTCAGCGGATCCTGCCCAAGCACGCCGCGGAGATCGTGTTTCTCGCCAAACGCGTGGACGCGCAGACGGCGTACCGGATGGGCATGGTCAACGAGGTCGTGCCCGATGACGAGCTCATCCCCCGTGCGGCCGAGATGGCCGAGCACATCTCCCAGTTCGACGACATCTTGCTCGACTGGGCCAAGAAGGGGTTCCGCAGCATGGTCAACGCGTCCTGGGACGACGCGATGGAACTCGGCCGCTCGACGTTTCAGGGGATCCGTGCGAACCGTCAGGAAGTCAGCGGGTTCTCGATGGGCGACTTCGCCGCCGGCGGGCGCTCGTCCGGCCAAGGCACCTGATCTGCGTGCACCTCATCCCCACGAAAGGAACAACGTGGCTCCCACGATGAAGGCACTACTCGAGCCGTCGATCAGGGTGGTCGAGCTCGGCGAGAGCTTGGCGGGCTCCTACTGCGGCAGGCTGCTCCAGCAGTTGGGCGCCGGCGTGACGGCCGTCGAGCCCACTCGGAGATCCCGTCTTCGCAGCATGCCGCCGCGGCTGCCGGGCAGCGACGTCTCCGCCACCTACACCGCCCTCACCGAGGGCAAGCGGATAGTGCGCGCCGACTTCGACCAGCCGGCCGGACGCGCGAGCATCGAAGAGCTGCTCGCCGGTGCCGATGTGGTCATCATGTCCGGAACCCTTCGGGAGTGGGAGGAACGCGCGCTCAGTCCCGCCGACGTCCGCCGCCTCGCGCCGACCGCGGTCGTCGGCCGGGTGACGACCTTCGGCGACGTCGGGCCCTACGCGCAGTGGGCGGGCGGCGAGCTGCAGGCACAGGCACTGGGCGGCCTCATGAACATGATCGGCGAGCCCGATGCGGAACCGATCCGCATCGGCGGCTACCCCGCGCAGTACTCCACCGGGCTGGCACTGCTCGCCGGCATCTCCCTCGGCCTGTTCCGCAAGGACAACGCCGGGCGGGGATCATCGTTCAGCACTTCCGTCATCGAGACCGTCGCGCACATGGAGTGGAAGACCGCGCAGACCTATGCACAGGAAGGCAAGATCGCAGTCCGTGGCTGGCGGCAAGACCCGCCTCTGATTCTCCCGTGCCGCGACGGCTTTTTCGCCTTCTTCTACCTTCCGCATGACTGGGACGTCGTCCGGAAAGTGGTCCAGGACCCCCGCCTCGACGACGAGCGCTTCTCCACCCAGCCCCTCCGCCAGGAGAACCGGGACGAGCTCGTCGCCGTCCTCACCGAGTTCACGCTCCGGCACAACAAGGTCGACCTCTACCACCTCACCCAGGCGCACCGGATGACCACCGGGTACGTGGCGTCGATCAGCGACCTCTTCGCCGACAGGCAGTACTTGTCTCGTGGCTTCTTCGATGACGTCGAAACGCCCGGGTTCGGCCCGGCCAAACTGCCCGGCGCCCCCTGGCGCTGGGTGGCTGCACCCGCGCCCCAGCCGCAGGAAGGACAGGTGGCATGAACACGCCGATCCTCGACGGGGTGAGAGTCTTCGATCTCAGCATCGTCACCGCCGGAGCCGGGTGCACGCAGGTGCTGGCCGACTTCGGCGCGGAAATCATCAAGATCGAGTCCGCGACCAAGCCGGACCTGTTCCGCGGCTGGTACCAACCGAACACCACGGAGGGCGACCTCGACGGCAGCGGCTTCCGCACGGTGAACCGGAACAAGAAGGCATTCGGGGTGGACCTGAAAAACCCCGAAGGTCTCGCGGTCGCGAAGCGGCTGATCGCCGAATGCGACGTCGTCGTGGAGAACTACCGGCAAGGGGTTCTCGCCCGCCTCGGTCTAGGGTTCGACGAGCTGGTGAAGATCAAACCGGACATCGTGCTCGTCTCCGTCGCGAGCCAGGGCACCACCGGCCCCGATTCGCGGTACGGCTCTTTCGGCAGCCCGCTGGACGCGCTCGGGGGCTCGATGTCGGTCACCGGGTACGACGAAGCCCACCCACTGTGGTCGAGCCAGCAGGTCAACTACCCGGACCAGACCGCCTCCATCCTCGGGCCGGCGCTGATCGTGCTGGGCATCAGGGCCGCCCGCGCTGCCGGTGAGGCGCGCTGGATCGACATCTCCCAGCGCGAGATCGTGACGGCGCTGCTGCCGGAGGCCGTCCTCAACTCCTCGCTCGGCGGCGCGGACCCCATCCCGCAGTGCAACCGCGGCTACGACAGTCTCGAGTGGGCGACCGCGTGTGCCGGCGAGGACAACTGGCTCGCCGTCTCTCTCACCGATGAGGCCGACCGTGCCGAGCTGGCCAAAGCCGTCGGTGCGCAGGACACAGTCGATGACGACGCGCTCATCGAGGCCGTGGACCGTTGGAGCCGCACGCGCCCGCGGGCGGAGGCTGCCGGGGAGCTGCAACGCCTGGGGATCGCGGCAGCACCCGTGATGCGCGGGTTCGAACTGCGCGACGACGGCTACTTCCAAGACATCGGCTACTTCCAGACGGTTGAGCGCGAAGGGCATGACCCGGAGCTCCAGCGCGGCTGGATCGTGCGATTCGACGACAACGCCGACGCGGGTGCCATCTCCCGGCGCGCACCCCACATCGGGGAGCACACCGCCGAGATCATGACGGACATGCTCGGCTACACCGTCGCCGAGGTCCAGCAGCTCTCCGACAGTGGCGCGATCACCTATCCGGCCGACAGCCTTCAACTGGCGCACTGAATGGAGGCACATTCGTGGCCTACAGACTGAGTTGCCCATGCACCGAGCTGTTGTACGGGCGCACCGAGGAAGAGATGGTGGAGGTCGCCGCCGCCCACGCTCGCGACGTCCACTCCCGGGAATACACCGCCGCGGAGATCATGTTCATGGCGATCTCGGTGCCCGACTCTTTCCTGCCCGACGACCTGCGGGGTAATCCAAGTTCAGATCCCCACGAGAGGACAAGTCCGTGACCGAAGCTGTCATCGTCGAGGCGGTGCGCACCGCGACCGGTAAGCGCCACGGGTCGCTGTCGGGCTGGCACCCGGCCGACCTGCTCGCGGCCACCCTGACCGAGCTGGTCAAGCGGACCGGCATCGACCCCGCGCTCGTCGACGACGTGATCGCGGGCTGTGTCAACCAGGTCGGTTCGCAGGCGCTGAACATCGGCCGTTCCGCGGTGCTGGCCGCGGGCTGGCCGGAGAGCGTCCCGGCGACCACGATCGACCGGCAGTGCGGTTCGTCGCAGCAGTCGGCGCACTTCGCCGCGCAGGGCGTGATCTCGGGCGCCTACGACATCGCGATCGCTTGTGGTGTGGAGAACATGACCCAGATCCCGATGCGCGCGCAGGTGTCGGACCCGGCTTACGGCCAGCCGTTCGGCCCGCTGGTCGACGCGCGGTATTCCGACCGGGAGAACTTCGGCCAGCGTGGCCGGATCAACCAGGGCCTCTCGGCCGAGCTGATCGCCCAGAAGTGGGGCCTGTCCCGCAGGGATCTTGACGAGTTCGGTGCCCGCAGCCAGCAGCGCGCCGCAGAGGCGACCAAGCAGGGACTGTTCTCCGACGAGATCCTGCCGCTGAGGGCCAAGCGGATCGACAAGGAGACCCGGGAACTGGTCGAGGACGGCAGCACGCTGTCCGCGGACGAGGGCATCCGCCCCGGCACCACCGCCGAGAAGCTCGGAAACCTCAAGCCTTCGTTCACGCCGGAGGGTTCCATCACCGCGGGCAACAGCTCGCAGATCAGCGATGGCGCGTCCGCGATGCTGATCATGTCGCGCGAGCGTGCCGAGCAGCTGGGCCTGCGCCCGCGGGCCCGGTTCCACTCGTTCGCGCTCGCCGGCGTCGACCCGATCATGATGCTGACGGGCCCCATCCCGGCGACCGAGAAGGTGCTGAAGAAGGCCGGTCTCACCCCGGGCGACATTGATCACTTCGAGGTCAACGAGGCGTTCGCGTCGGTCGTGCTCGCATGGCTGAAGGAGAACCCGGTCGACCAGGCGAAGGTCAACCCACTCGGCGGCGCCATCGCGCTGGGACACCCGCTGGGCGCCTCCGGCGGTCGCCTGATGACCACGATGCTCTACAACCTCGAGCGCACCGGCGGCCGCTTCGGCCTCCAGACGATGTGCGAAGGTGGCGGCCTGGCCAACGCCACAATTCTCGAGCGGCTCTGAGGATTTGAAGCGGACGGCGGGGTGCGGATTAGATCAGCTGTAGAAAGATAGCCACTTCGCCGGGTGGCTGTCCGGGCGACTTGACGATCTCGCCACGTAGTCGGCAACGGGTGTGGTGGGGCGGCCGATCAGCGCACGTGGCTCGCCGGCTGTCTCGCCGATGAGCCCGTCCTTGGTGTTCGTGTCCCAGTACGACGACGGCGAGTGAGAGGTCCAGCCCACAGACTGGTAGCAGGGGTCGAGGCGGGGCCCAGACGCCACAACGTGACCCAGAATACTGGGCACGATTGGTCTCGGACGCATGAGGGCGGCCGTGGAAAGCGGTTCTGATCCACTTGTCGTGAATGACCACGCAGCGTTGCTCGAACCAAGGATCCTGGAGCGTGTGACTGTGAGGCGCTCTCTCCCTTCTCTGTCCACCTTGAGTTCCTGGCCGTCGAGCAGGTCACGGCGGACGGACTGGCCGTGATGATCTCCACCCGGACGACCACGGCCGAGGCCATCTGCCCGGGCGGCGTGGCTGCGTGAGCATCCTGGCGCCGAGCTGGTGTGCCGCGACAGTGGCGGGGCGTATGCGGAGGCCGTGCGGACCGCTGCGCCGGACGCCGTGCAGGTGGCAGACCGCTTCCACGTCTGGAGAAACGTGTGCGAGGCGGTGGAGAAGTGCATCGTGCTCCACCGTGCCTGCCTGCCCGACCCTACCGGCCCGGACCAGGCGCAGCAGGCGACGTCGGTTCCGCAGAGCCAGGGCGCCGCGGCGGCTGCTCACGCCGAGTGGGAAGGTGTGCGGGTCGCCAAGCGGCGCGAACGGCACGCGGCTGTGCACGAGCTGCTGGGCAAAGGCGCAGGGATCTCCGCGATCGCCGAAGCGCTCGGCCTGGACCGCAAGACCGTGCGGCGCTACGCCCACGCTGTCGCGCCTGAGGACTTGGCACCCGCCCGCGGCGGACGACGCGGCACTCGCGTCGACCCGTTCCTGCCCTACCTGCATGAACGGAGGAAACAGGGCTGCACCGACGCCGCCCGGCTGTTCACCGAGATCCGCGAACGCGGCTACACCGGCAGCCAGCGCACCGTCCGCCGTCATCTGCAGGCCGTGCGCGCCAGTGGGAAGCCGGCCCCAAAGGTCACCAAGCAGCTCAGCGTCCGCCGCGCCACCCACCTGATCACCAGCCACCCCGACCACATGGACGAGAACGCCACCCTCCGGTTGAAGAAGCTGCTGGCACGCTGCCCCGAACTGGACACCGTCGCTGCCTGCGTGGCCGCCTTCGCGCAGATGAATGGCCGACCTGGACGGAAGCCGGCTGCCTGGCTCGAACAGGCCGAGGCCACCGGCTTCCCGCCCCCTGAAAGGCCTGGTCAACGGCATCCGCCAAGATTTCGACGCGGTGACGGCGGGATTGAGCGTGCACTGGAACTCCGGCCGCGTGGAAGGCAACGTCAATCGGATCAAGCGGATCAAAAGGGACGGCTATGGGCGCGCGTCCTTCGAACTCCTGCGCCTCCAGATCCTTCACGCCGGCTGAGCGTCGGCGACTGTAGGTGACCGGTTCACAACAAGTGGATCAGAACCGTTCCAAGACGGCCATTGACACCTCGAGGACGGCCATGGCCTGGGGGAGTGTGAGCGCCTTGCTCGGCCGCCCGGTCTTCCCTTGGGTGTGGTGACCAGCTCGGCGACGTTCCGTGTCACCCGGTCCCGCGCCTGCGCCTGCCGGATCGAGCGCTTGAGGATCGCGTGGATGCTCTGCAGGGTGCGAAGGCGCTGTGCACCTGAACGGCGTCTGGTCGACGTGGCGCCAGGTACGCGAACTGGGTGAGCTGCTCACCGGCCTGCTGGCGGACTGTCCGCCGGGACCCGTCGCGTTGGTCCTGCGCAACCGGTCGTCCGGGGTGGCGGCGATGCTGGGGTTGCTCGACCTGGGGGTCGCGACGGTGCTGGTGTCACCGCTCCAGCCCCCGGGGGCGATCGCGGCTCTGGTCGCGCGGTGCGGTGCCGCGGCCGTCGTCGCCGATACCGAGGACTGCTCCCCCGAGCTGCGTGTGGTCGCGGGCCCCTGGCTCGTGGCGCTCGCGGCCGGAGACGACGGGGCCCTCACCGCCCGGCTGGAACCGGGTAGCGCGGACCCGGTTCGACCGGAGCCGGCCGAGGACGTGCCGCCGGGCACCGCGGTCGTCGTGCCGACCAGCGGGACGACCGGACCGCCGAAGCTGATCCCGCTGCCCTGGGAGACCATGCCGCGGCCACGGCCGGGGACCTCGTCCCAGGTGGTCATCAACGCCCTGTCCAGCGTGACCATCACCGGCTTGATGACGATTCTGCGCGCGATGACGACGGGGCGGCCCATCGCGTTGCTTGAACGGCTCGAGGTGCACGCCTGGGCCGCGCTCGTGCGTGAGCACCGCCCCGAGGTGGCGGGACTGCCGCCGGCGGCCATGCGGTCGCTGCTGGACTCCTCCGTCGACCCGGCCGACCTCGCCAGCATCAAGTCGTGGCCCACCGGCTCGGCACCCGTGCCGGTGTCGCTGCAGGACGAGTTCGAGAGCCGGTTCGGCATCCCGGTTCTGGTGAACTACGGCGCGACCGAGTTCGGCGGCTCCGTGGCCGGCTGGACCCTGGAGGACCACCGGCAGTGGGCCAAGGCGAAGCGGGGCAGCGTCGGGCGGGCCCGCGACGGGGTCGCCCTCCGGGTCGTGGATCCGGCCGCCGGCGCCGAACTCGCGCCCGGCCAGGTAGGGGTGCTCGAAGTGCGCTCCCCGAAGGCTCTGGTCCGGCCAGGGGAGTGGATTCGCACCAACGACCTCGCGTGCGTCGACCTTCGGCTCGTCTCGGACCTCCTGCACCGTTCGGGCGGACTCCTCTCAAGAACGCCCATTTTCAGAGTCATTCGAGGTCGGAGAGTTCAACAGCTTTATACGGGGTCCACTCGCTGTTTCCTGGAGTGCTCGTTCTTCCTTTCGCAGTCGGGGTGGTTCCGGCGGTCAGAGCAGGCCGAGCGCGCGGAGGTCGGTGACGTACTTGAGAATCAGCTCCCGTGTCACGTGCGGCACGACCCGGCCGCCGGCGACCCCGGTCTCGCGCACGGCGGCCTGGAAGTGCTGCGCCGGCGCGATGCCCTCGTTGACCGGTTCCAGCGGCCGTTCGTAGGCCTTCAGCAGCGGCAGCAGGGACTGCTGCCGCTGCTTCTCCGGCAGGCCCCGCATGGCCGCCTCGAACCGCTTCAGCCACACGCCGTGGTCGAGGCGTTGGATGTCGTGGCCCGCCTCCACGAGCCAGTCGACGTACGTGTCGAGCGAGATGCCGTCGTCATGCGGGTTGATGAGGTGGTAGGTCCGGTAGCCCGCGGTGCGTCCGCCGCCGATCGCGTTGACGGCCTCCGCGCTGAAGTCAGCGGGCAGCTCGTCGTAGTGCGCCCGCGGCCGGTCCTCGCCGTCCGTCCGGTAGAAGGACGTCGGCGCGATCCCGGTGACGAGCAGGCTGAAGAGCAGACGTGTGAACACGTCCGGCACGTTGATCTGGCCGCGGTACCGGCTGTGGGCCAGGATCATGTCCGACCGGAACACCGCCACCGGGAGCCCGACGGCGTCGTGGGCCTCGCGCAGCAGGACCTCGGCCGCCCACTTGCTCGTCCCGTAGCCGTTGGCGTAAGCGCCATGGTTCCGGCGTACGGGGCTCGACTCCCGGATGTCCGTCGCCTCGTCGAACCGGCCGCCCGCAGCCTGGCTGCCCGCGGCGATGGTCGAGACGTAGGTGAACGGCTTGATGCGCCCGGTGATCGCCAGCTTGATCAGCTCGGCGGTGCCCACCACGTTGGGGCCGAACAGCTGGTCGTACGGCAGCACGTGGTTGACCAGCGCGCCGGGATGCATGATCGCGTCGACCTCGTCGGCCAGCCGCGCCCAGTCCGCCTCACTCAGCCCGAGCCGGGGTTCGCCGAGGTCGCCGGCGAGCACGTCGAGGTGGTCCGCGGCGAGTTCCCGGTAGTGCCGCAGCAGGTCCTCGTCGCCGGTGTCGAAGGCGTCGTCGAGCCTCTCGCGCGCCGCGCCGTCGTCGGTCGCGCGCACTACGCACACGAGCCTGCCGCCGGTCTCGGCGAGCCGTTCGAGCCACTCCAGGCACATGAAACGGCCGAGGTACCCGGTCGCGCCGGTCAGCAGCACCGTCTCCGGGGCGGCGTGGTCCGGAGCGGGCAGCCGGGCGGCCTCGTCGAGGGTCGCGGCGTCGATGAACCCGTCCAGGCGCAGGTCGCTCGAGCGGACCTCGGTCGCGCCGGCGCCGTGCACGGAGGCGAAGGTCGGCTGCCGTCCCTCCCCGGCCCGCATGCCCTCCACGTGATCGGCGACCGCGCGCAGGTCGTTGGCGGGGCTGATCACAACGCCGACGGGCACCTCGACACCGAAGATGTCCTGCAGCAAGGTGGAGAACGACAGCGCGGACATAGAGTCCCCGCCGAGCTCGGTGAAACGCGCCTCCGGACTCAGGTCGGAGTCCGCACAGCCGAGCAGAGCCCGGGCGGCCCTGGAGATGGTCTCGTACACCGGCTGGCCGGGGCCGCCGGCCCGCAACCGCCGCAGCTCGTCGGCCTCATCCTGGGCTAGCGTGGCGTAGAGCCGCTCGAGCCGCTCGCCATACCGTTCGCGCAGCCGAGGCCGCAGCAGCTTCCCGACATCGGACAGCAGCCCGTTGGCCGCGCTGAAGGCTTCCTCCTCGATCAGGAAGTCGCGCGGTATCTCGTACGACTCCAGACCGGCCTGGTTCGCGGTTCGTTGCAGTGCCTCGGCAAGGCTCGTCCGCAGCGCCTCCGTGCCGCCGGCCTCGCGCAGCGCCATCTCCGACGGAACGATCACCGCGAGCAGGTACGGCCGGGCGCTGTTGCCGTACACGTAGCACTGCCGGATCGCCGGATCGGCGCTGAACACCCCCTCGACCTTCGAGATGGCGACGAACTCGCCCTGCGAGAGCTTCTGCACGTTGTTGCGGCGGTCGACGTAGACCAGCTCGTCCACGCCCACCTGGGCCATGATGTCGCCGGTCCGGTAGAATCCGTCCTCGTCGAACACCGAGGCGGTGAGTTCGGGGCGCCGGTAGTAACCGGGGAAGATGTTCTCCGTCTTCACCAGCAACTCACCGCGCGGGTACGGCCGGTCGGTGCCGAAATACCCGAGTTCCGGCACGTCGACGAGCTTGTACTCGAGCACCGGCGGGCGCTGCACCTTGCCGCTGCGCATGATGTTGCCGGTCTCGGTCGTGCCGTAGCCTTCGCCGATCTTCCTGCCCAGGAAGGACTCCACGAACGCGCGCGTCTCCGCCGACGTCGGGGCGCTGCCGACGATCACCTGCCCGACACGTCCGCCGAGGACGGAGTCGCGGATGTACTGCTGCACGGCCGCGTCCAGCCGTCCGGGATCGCCGAACTCGTCGCGCCGTCTGGTCAGCTCGCTCTGGTACAGCTGGTAGAGCATGTCGAAGACGCGGGGCACCGCGTGCAGCTCGGTCGGCCGGGCCAGCGCGAAGTCCTCGAACAGGGCCGACAGATCGGACCGCGCGGTGAAGTGGGTGACCCCGCCGCGGCGGAAGGTGCCCCATATGATCGTCTGGCCGAACATGTGGCCCATCGGCATGTAGCTGACCGTGACCGGTGCATCGCCGCTGGCCAGTTGAGGGACACGGCCTCCCCAGTATCTACGCACCATGCTCTCGGTGTACATCGCCCCTTTCGGGGCGCCGGTGCTGCCCGAGGTGTAGATCAGCAAGGTGAGCGGATCCGTGCCGGGTTCGGGCACGAACAGCGGCGCGGCGGGCAGCGCGCTGCCCTGTGCCTCGAGCGCCGCCAAATGGTCGATGGCCGATCCCGCCTCGCGCAGCGTCCGGCCGGCCGCCTCGAACGTCTCGCGCTCGTCGTCGATGTCCGGGTGGTAGTCGAGGACGACGATCGCGGGTCGCGGCTCCACGGCGAGCGCCAGTTCGGCGGCCTTGTTCAGGTACTCCGGGGTCGTCGCGATCAGCCGGGGCTTCGTCTCCTCGATGATCCCGCTCAACTGGGCGACGGTCCCGTTCGCCTGCAGCGGCACCGAGACGGCCCCGAGGTAGGTGGTGGCCAAGTTGACCGTCACGTAGTCGGCGCTGATGAAACCGAGCACGGCGACCAGGTCGCCGGAGCCCACTCCTTGCGCCGCCCACGCCGTCGCGACCGCCCTGGCCTGGTCCCACAGCCGGCCATAGGTCCGGGTGGTGAACTCCGGGAGCAGGCGTGCGCTCCGGCGGCCGGACGCGGGGTCGCGGACGAGTTCGGTGGCGCGTTCCGCGACCGCCGGCCGGTCCGCGAACGCGGTCATGATCCTTTCGACGATCTGGCCGAGTCCCAGGTCTTCCGGCTGCCCACTGCTCACGCCCGCACCCGCTCCCGTTTGTTCTACCGCGCCGACACCTTTCGGTGAGTCCGCCGCGAGACACCGCGGCCGACCTTGGTCGTGCCGTCCCGCCTCGAGGGCGGCTCATATCCGAGGCACCGGCCAGTAAATATAAATCATTCAGTTCTTATAGCTACATCATCGACCCTGTCAACCGATCCGCCCGCACGATGCGCCGGGCCGATGACGCTCCGCGGCCCTGCCAGAGCTCGCCAAAAGGGCTAGAGGAATGCACTGTTTCTCTTGACGCCCGTCCCGGCCAGGAAGACAGTGACTACTGTCTTCGAGATCGATCGCCCAGCTGGGCGGAAGGCAGGGTGACCACCACGGAAGCTTCAACGACAACGCGGCCGCGCGGGATCGACGACGAGGTACGCGACGACTTCGTGCCCAAGGACGCCTACATCGACCCCGCCTATGTGCAGTGGGAGAAGGAGCGCCTCTGGCCCCGGGTATGGCAGGTCGCCTGCCGGGAGGAGGAGATCCCCGGCACCGGCGACTACCTGACGTTCGACGTCGCCGACGAGTCGATCATCGTGCTGCGGCTGGGCGACGGCTCCATCCGCGCCTACTACAACGCCTGCCAGCATCGCGGCAGGCGGCTGACCGAAGGCTGCGGCACCGCCGGCCACCTGTACTGCCGCTACCACGGCTGGCGGTGGAACCTCGACGGGTCCGTCCGCGAGATCGTCGACGAGCAGGACTGGGACGGCCGGGTCGACCGGGACCGGTTGCGGCTCAAGCAGCCCCTCGTCGACACCTGGGGCGGTTTCGTCTTCATCAACATAGATCCCGACGCCCGGCCGCTGCGCGAGTACCTCGCGCCGGTCCCGGAGGTCTTCGACGCGTTCGAGTTCGGGAAGTTCCGGCACCGGTGGTACAAGACCGTCGTCCTGCCCTGCAACTGGAAGACGGCGCTGGAGGCCTTCAACGAGGGCTACCACGTGCAGACCACGCACCCGCAGCTGCTGCGCAACAACGACGACATGACCGTCAGCACCGCGCACGGCATCCACGCGACGTTCACCGCCGCCGAGGGCAACTGGCCGCTCGGCGCACCGTCCCGGCGGCTGGGCCTGCCGTTCCCGGACGACCTGCGGCCCGGCTTGATCAAGTTTGTCGAGCTGATGGAGGAACAGCTCAAGGCGATCTGGACGCCCCGCGACCTGGACGCGGCCCGCCGATTGATGGTCGACCTCGACGACGGCTCGGACCCCGCGGCGGTACTCGGCACGATGATGCGCTTCGCGGCCGAGGCGGCCGAGAAGGAGGGCGCCGGCTGGCCGCGGCTGACGATCGAGAACCTCATGCGCGCCGGGCAGGACTGGCACATCTTCCCTAACCTGATCGTGCTCCCGTACCCCGACGGCGCGCTCTGGTACCGGGCGCGGCCGAACGGCGCCGATCCCGACTCGTGCATCTTCGACATCTGGTCCCTGGTCCGCTACGCCCCCGGCGCGGAACCGAAGCTGAACCGCGAGTACTACGCGGACTGGCAGGACCACGACCAGTGGGGCAAGATCCTCGAACAGGACTTCGACAACCTCGCCGCCGTCCAGCAGGGCATGAAGTCCCGCGGTTTCGAGGGCGCCCGGCCGAGCCCCGTCCAGGAGATCGCGATCTCCAACTTCCACCGGGTCCTCCGCCGGTACTACACGATGGAGCCGGTGTCCTCATGACCGACGAACGGAACTGGGACGTCGTCACCGACCTGCTCGTGGTCGGCAGCGGCGGCGGAGCGCTGTGCGCCGGCCTGGTCGCGCACGACCGGGGCATGCAGGCGCTGATCGTCGAGAAGACCGCGAAGATCGGCGGCTCGACCGCGATGTCCGGCGGCGTGCTCTGGCTGCCCGACAATCCGGTCAGCCGCCGCGCGGGCGTGCCGGACGGCCGCGAGGACGCCAGGAGGTACTTCGCGGCCGTGGTGGGCGACGAAGGCCCGGCCACCAGCGAGGCGCGCCGGGAGGCCTTCCTCGACACGGTCGAACCGATGGTCGAGTTCCTCGGCGAGGCCGGGGTTCCCTTCCGGCACTGCGAGGGCTACTCCGACTACTACGACGACCGGCCCGGCGGAAAGGCCCGCGGCCGCTCGCTGGAGACGGAGCTGTTCGACACGGCCACCCTCGGCCCGTGGGAGAGCAGGCTGAGGATCACCGACGACATGCCCCCGATTCCGGCGCACACCGGGGATGTCGCGTCGCTCTCGATGGCGCCGCGCACACTGCGCAGCCTGCGGACGGTCGCCGGCATCGCGGGCAGGCTCGTCGCGGCGAAGGCGCGGGGAAAGCGGCTCCGCGGCTCGGGCGTGGCCCTGCAGGGCTACATGCTGGCGGCGCTGGCCCGCCGGGACGTTCCCGTGTGGACGGACAGCCCGCTGGAGGATCTGGTCACCGAGGGCGGTCGCGTGATCGGCGCGATCGTCGGCCACAACGACCGGAAGCTGCGGATCCGGGCCCGGCGCGGGGTGCTGCTGGCGGCAGGCGGATTCGCGCACAACGCGGAAATGCGCGAACGCTATGGCCGCCGGCCCGCATCGACGGCGTGGACCTCCGCCAACCCGGGCGACTCCGGTGAAGTCATCGAAACGGCCATGCGCCACGGCGCGGCGGTCGACATGATGGACGAGGCTTGGTGGATCCCCTCCTCCATCCCGCCCGGCGGGAAACCGATGTTCGCCGTCTACGAACGGTCAAAGCCGTACGCGATCATGGTGGATGGGCAGGGCGAACGCTTCTGCAACGAAGCCGCGTCCTACATGGAAGTCGGCCGGCACATGTACGAACGGCACGCACAAGGGATATCCGCCGTGCCGAGCTGGTGGATCACCGACTCCCGCAACCGCAAACGCTACCTCTGGGGCACGACGCCAGGCGGAGTGACCCCGAAGAAGTGGCTGGAGAGCGGATACCTCAAGCGCGCCGACACCATTGAGGAACTGGCCCGGCTGTGCGGGATCGAGCCCTCGCGGCTGCGTGCGACGGTGGACCGCTTCAACAAGTCGGCCGCACGTGGCGAAGACCCGGAGTTCCACAAGGGCGAACGGGCCTACGACCGCTACTACGGCGATCCCACGGTGCGTCCCAACCCGTGCGTCGGCCCCGTGGAAAAGCCCCCGTTCTACGCGGTCGCCCTCTACCCGGGTGACGTCGGGACCTCGGGCGGGCTGCTCACCGATGAGCACGCCAGGGTGCTCACCGACGCCGGCGCCCCCATCGACGGCCTGTATGCCACCGGAAACGGCACCGCCTCGGTGATGGGCAGGCACTACCCGGGCGCCGGGGCGAGCATCGGCGCGTCCTTCGCCTTCGGCTGGATCGCCGCGCACCACGCCGCCGACGTAGCCGACGCAGCCTCGAGAACCGACGCGAAATCCTCGATCGGAGCTGAGAACCTTGACTGACGAAGCGGGCCTGCTCGGCATCTACCGCACGGCAGTGCGGATCAACCGGGCGGACGAGAAACTCCGCGGCCTGCTGACCTCCGGCGAACTGGCCGTCTCCTATTACTCCCCCCGCGGGCAGGAGGTCGTGGCGGCGGGGATGATGAGCCGGCTGCGCGCCGAGGACTACCTCGTCACGACCTACCGGGGAATCCACGACCAGATCGCGAAGGGCATCCCGCTGGAGCCGCTGTTCGCCGAACTGTTCGGACGCGTCGACGGCACGTGCAAGGGCAAAGGCGGCCCGATGCACGTCACCCAGCCGGAGACCGGCGTCATGGTGACCACCGGTGTCGTCGGCAGCGGGCTGCCGATCGCGGTCGGCCTCGGACTGGCGGCGCAGGTCCGCGGCCAGGACCGGGTCACCGTCGTGTGCTTCGGCGACGGTGCGAGCAACATCGGCGCCTTCCACGAAGCGCTCAACATGGCAGCACTGTGGAGGCTTCCGGTGGTCTTCCTGTGCCAGAACAATCGCTACGCCGAGTCCACCCGGTACTCCGACGGCACCACGGTCGAGCGGATCGCGCAACGTGCCGCCTCGTACGGAATCCCCGGGGTGACGGTCGACGGCAACAACGCGGGCGAAATGGCGGAAGCGGCATCACAGGCCGTCGCCCGCGCGCGGGCGGGCGAGGGTCCGACCTTGCTCGAAGCGATGACGTACCGGTTCATGGGCCATTACTTCGGCGACGCGGGCGCATACATGGACGCCGACGAGTTCGTCGCCGCGCAGGCGGCGGATCCGGTGCCTGCGCTCCGAAAGGAATTGCTGCGCGCGGGAATCAGCACCGAAGAGGAGCTGACCGCCCTGGAGAACGAAGAACAGGCCGCGGTCGACTCCGCGGCGGCCTTCGCCAAAGCCAGTGCCTTGCCCGGCGTCGACGAATTGCGCCGGGACGTGTACCGAGAGGAGGTCGTGGCATGAGCCCCCAGAGCCGGATCAGCCTTCAGCAGGCGTGCAATCAGGCGCTCGACGAGGCGATGGCCGCCGACGAGTCCGTCATCCTGCTCGGCGAGGACATCGGCGACCGCGAAGGAGGCGGCACCTTCAAGGTCACCAGCGGACTGTCCACGAAGTACGGCACCTCCCGGGTCCGCACCACGCCGATCTCCGAACAGGCCATCGTGGGCTCCGCGGTCGGGGCGGCCATCGCGGGGCTGCGGCCGGTCGCGGAGATCATGCTGATGAACTTCGTGACCGTGGCGATGGACCAGCTGGTCAACCACGCCGCGAAACTCCGGTTCATGTCCGGCGGCCAGACCCACGTGCCGCTGACCGTCCGCACCGCGACCGGTGCCGGCGGCGGGTTCGGCGGACAGCACTCGGACATGCTCGAAGCCTGGCTCGCGCACGTCCCGGGGCTGACCGTCGTGGTCCCGTCCTCTCCGGCCGAAGCCAAGGGCCTGCTGCTGTCCTGCGTGTTCGACGACGATCCCTGCGTGTTCGTCGAGAACAACCAGATGTACTGGGACAAGGGTCCGGCACCCGAGCCCGGCCTGCGCATCCCGCTGCGCAAGGCGCACGTCGCCCGTGCGGGCACCGACGTCTCGGTGATCACTTACGGCCGTCCGGTCGGGCAGGTACTCGCGCTCGCGGAACAGTTGGCGGGCGACGGGATCTCGGTCGAAGTGGTGGACTTGCGCACAGTGTCCCCTTTGGACAGTCGCACGGTACTGGAATCCGTCGCCAAGACCCGGCGCGCCGTGATTGTGCACGAAGCCGTCGGTCAGTTCGGTGTGGGCGCTGAAGTCTCCGCGCGGATTGGCGAAGAACTGGGCGGAGAACTGCACTCCCCTGTTATCCGCGTCACCTCGGCGAACACGCCGGTCCCCTTCTCTCCCACGCTGGAAAAGGCTTATCTGTACCAGATCGGGGATGTCGAAACCGCCATCCGGAAGGTCGCTTCATGAGCAAGGTCGAGGTCAGGATTCCCAAGCTGGGGATGTCCATGCAGGAAGGGCACCTGGTGGAGTTCCTGGTCCCGGAAGGCGGGCGGGTCGAGGCAGAAGCCCCGCTGTACGTCCTGGACACCGACAAGGTGGAGCAGGAGATACCGGCGCCGTCGGCGGGCACCGTGCACTGGATCGCCGAGCCCGAGACCGACTACGAGGTCGGCGCGCTGGTCGCCGAGATCACCGCGGACGGGTCGTGAACCCGCGGCGGGATCCCGCAGTCGAGCGGATCCCGCCGCAGCACACCGGCGATGACGTAGCGCACGATCTCGTCGACCAGCGCGTCCTCCGCGCCCTCGTCCGGGCCGAGCAGCAGCGGATTCGTCACGGCGGCCGACAGCACCATGCCGAAGGTCAGCCGCACGATCTGCCGTGCGTCCGCCGCGTCGCGTCCCTGCTCCGCCACCCCCACTTCGACGGCCCGCACGAGCTCGTCGATCAGTCGCTCCAGCGGACCGTCCACGCCGGACCCGAGCACCTGTGGATCGTGCGCGTACGCCGCGAGCAGGCTGAGGATGTTCAACCGGTTGTCCCGCAAGAACTCGTAGAGGCAGACCACGTAGTCGCGTGCCAGGGTCTCCGCTCCGAGCCCGAGCCGCGCCCGGTTTTCGAATTCGTCCAAATAGGACTCGGCGACCTTGGAAAACGGCTCGAAGACCGCCTCGCGAAACAACGCGACCTTGCTCGGGAAGTGCCGGAACACCATCTTCTCGGTCGCCTGCGCGCGGCGTGCGATCTCCCGGGTGCGCGCACTGGCGTACCCGCGCTCAGCGAAGACCTCACGAGCCGCGGCCAGCACTGCTGAACGCACCTCCGCCGTACTCCTGCGCGCCGCCGTCGTCCCCACCTCCGCGCCCTACCGCACCTGACGCCAGAATATCCGGCCGCTGCCTGGGACCAGCCGACGGGCGATCGTGCACCTGAGCCCGGCAGGCTCACCCTGAACCCGCCGATGCCTCTTCGGCCGCAGGACTGTATCCGGATCCGCAAAGGATGAATTGCGCCAGCGCCGACGATATCTCGTCGGTTCCGGTCGCCGGTGGGAACAACGCGTCCCTGGCGAGCGCGGTGCCGAGGACGAGCGCCACCGTGAGGCGGATCGCTGCTCGCACATCGCCGACGACCGTCGTGCCGGTGCGTTCCATGTAGCGGTGGACGCCGTCCATCAGAGCCTGCAGGCACGGCGCCAGCGGCGAGGGCTGCGACCGGTCCTCGTGCTCGCCCGCGCTGGCGGCCAACGAGACGAGGATGTGGCGATTGTCGGAGCACAGTTGGTACAGCCCGCGGGCGAACTCCAGCGTGACCTCCCGGGAGTCCTGACCGGGCTCATCGTCCAACGTTCCGGCGAAGTCGTTCATGAACTTGACCAACGGCGCCGCCGCGGTCGAGCGAAACAGCTCGGCCTTGGATTCGAAGTGGCGGAACACCATCGACTCGGTGACGCCGGCCCGGTGCGCCACCGAACGGATCGTCGCGCGCTCGAAGCCGCACTCCACGAACTCGGCGGAGGCGGCATCCGCGATGAGCTGCTTGACCTCGGCCGACGATCGTCGCTTGCGGTCGACGCGGGTAGTCATTGTTCCATCGTCGCACGCGAGATCAAGGGAGTATCACTCCCTTGACATGTGGCGCACATTACAGTTAGATGATTCAAAGGTTTCGGATCATCTGTCGTGGCCCGGGATGTGCGTGCCGGACCGGCGCGGGCGACGACACCTCGCATGCATCCCCTGAGTTCTGACGGCAGTGCGCCGCTTCCATCCACGACACCACGAGGAGATCGAAGGATGTCGACCATCGAAGGCCGGTTGTTCATCGACGGCGAGTTCCGCGATGCGCGCTCCGGGCGCCGGTACGAGGTGATCAATCCCGCCGACGAGTCCGTGATCGCCGAGGCGGCGGACGCCGGTGTGGAGGACGTCGCCGACGCGATCGAGGCAGCGCGACGGTTCGCGGACGGTTCGGGATGGGGAACCGATCACGAGTTCCGGAAGAAGTGCCTGGTGCAGTTGCAGGAGGCACTGCGCGAGCGGTCCGACGACATCAAGGACCTGCTCATCGCCGAGGCCGGGGTGTGCGTCTCGAACATGGCGACCCACGTCGACGTGATGGTCGAGGGAATGGACTTCTTCAACGGCCTCATCACCTCGTTCCAGTGGGAGGAGGATCTGCCCCCGTTCGAGATCCTCGGCAACAGCAGCGGCCGCCGCGTCCGTTACGAGCCGTACGGGGTCGTCGGGGCGATCACGCCGTGGAACGCGCCGTTCATGACCGCGATCTGGAAGGTGCACCACGCGCTGGCCACCGGCAACGCGGTCATCCTGAAGAGCGCTCCGGACACTCCGCTCACCGCGGCACTGCTCGCGCAGGTGGTGGCCGAGGCGACCGACATCCCCAAGGGCGCCTATCACGCGATCAGCTCCGCGGACAAGGCCATCGTCGGCGACGCCATGACCGCGGACCAGCGCATCGACCTCTACCACTTCACCGGGTCACCCGGTGTCGGTCAGCGCATCGCCGAGCGCGCCGCCAACGGGATCCGGCACACCGTGCTGGAACTGGGCGGCAAGTCGGCGAATGTGATCCTGCCGGACGCCGATCTGGACATGGCCTGTGGTCTGGGTGTGGCGATGTGCATGTCGAACAGCGGCCAAGGCTGCGCACTGGCCACCCGGATGGTCGTCCACGCCGACATCTACGACGAGGTGCTGACCCGCCTGGAAGCGATGATCACTAACCTGCCGTGGGGCGATCCGCGGGATCCCGGCAACATGGTCGGTCCGATCATCCGCGAAGAGCAGCTGCAGCGCATCGAAGGCCTCGTGGACCGCGCGGTTGCGGAGGGTGCCCGGATGCTGGCAGGCGGCAAGCGGGGCCAGCGGTACGACCGCGGCTTCTGGTACGAGCCCACCCTGATCGCCGACGTCGACGAGAACGCCGAGATCGCCCAGACCGAGGTGTTCGGCCCGGTGCTGTCGGTGATCCGCTACGAGGGCGGTGACGATGAGGCCGTCCGGGTGGCCAACAACTCGCGCTACGGACTGTCGGCCTACGTGCAGTCCACCGACGAGGAGCGCGCCTGGGCGGTCGCGCACAAGCTACGGGCCGGCACCGTCAACATCAACAACTCCTTTTACCTGTCCCCGGACGCCCCGTTCGGCGGCTACGGGATCAGCGGCGACGGCGTGGAGCACGGTGTCGCGGGCTTCCGGGAATACCTGCGCATCAAGTCGATCGCCAGCCCGGCGAAGTGAACGGAGGCGTGGACATGCGACTGCAGGGCAAGATCATCGCGATCACCGGCGGCGGGTCCATCACCGGCGGCGGGTCCTGACCATTGAGGTCACCGGTGGCGTCGACACCCATCAAGACACCCCCGCCGCCGCGGTGATCGACCAGGTCGGGCGGGTGCTGGGCACCGAGCAGTTCCCCGCCGATGCGGCCGGTTACACCGCGCTGCTGGACTGGATGCGCCGGTTCGGGCCTCTCGGGCCGGTCGGGGTCGAGGGCACCGGCGCCTACGGGGCCGGGCTGGCCCGCCTGCTGCGCGACCAAGGCGTCCACGTCGTCGAGGTCGACCGCCCCGACCGCAAGACCCGCAGGTTCCAGGGCAAGTCCGACCCGATCGACGCCGTCCAGGCCGCCAGGACCGCGCCGGCCGCCGAACGGACCGGCACACCCAAGCAGCGCGACGGACGGGTCGAGGCGCTGCGGAACCTGCGGGCGGCCCGCCGCAGACCGACGCCGCGTCCCCGGCCGCCGCCGTCAAGATCGCGCTACGGTCACCGGCCCACCGCCATCAACAGCTCACCGCCGAGATCAACGACCTGCACGCTGCTGGAGCCGCTGGTGACCGCGATCAAACCCGGCCTGGTCGCCGCCAACGGCGTCGGCACCGATGCGCCGGCCGGCTACTGGTCACCGCCGGCGGTAACCACGACCGACTCACCGGGGAAGCCGCGTTCGCCATGCTCTGCGGCACCGCCCCGAAGATCTTGAACTCGCCGCTTGACATCCATAGGAGCATCCGGCACTCGCATCCTTCGCATCATTCACCGGCGCCGGTTCCGGCCGACGTCACCATCCCCTCCGGAGGAACCCATGCAGCCGACGACGACCCCCCGCTTCGATCCTCGTGTCTCCGGTCTTTCCCAGCAGGTGAAGACCCTTGCCGAACCGCAGCTCGTCTACTCCGAGAAGGCGAGGGACGTCCGCGCGGAGTATCTCGACGGTGCGCTCCACCTCTACCGCTACGAGGACATCCTCACGATCAACAAACATCAGGACGTCCTCGGAAACGGCGGGCGTGGTGGCAGTTTCGGCCACGACGAGAAGCTGATCCCGCTGGAGATCGACGGCCCAGAACACAAGAAGTGGCGACGGCTGCTGGATCCGATGTTCGCGCCCAAGCGGGTGCAGCGTCTGGAGGACGACATCCGCAGGCTCGCGGCCCGGCTGATCGATGATGCCCGGGCGGAAGGTGGCGCCGAGTGGTACCGCGCGTTCTGTGCACCACTACCGTGCCAGACCTTCCTGGGCCTGGTGGGGGCTCCGCTCGCCGACCTCGATTTCTTCGTGGAGTTCAAGGAGGGCGTCGTCCACCCGAAGGGTGAGACCACCGAAGAGATCGACGCCAATATGGCGACGGCGGGGGCGAAACTGCTGGAGTACTTCAACGGGTTCCTCGCCGACAAGCGCGCCCGCCTCGACCGCGACGACGACGTGATCGCCGAGCTCATGCGCTCCGAGGTCGGCGGTGAGCCGCTCACCCAAGCGGATCTGATCAACATCCTGTTCCTGTTGATGTTCGCGGGCCTCGACACCGTCACCTCCTCGCTGTCGTGCCTGATCTCCTGGCTCGGCCGCAACCCGGAGCGGCGCGCGGAAATCCTGGCAGCCCCGGAGTTGCTATTGCCCGCGGTCGAAGAGCTGATGCGGTACGAGTCGCCGGTGCCGTCCGGAATGCGCTTCGCGCAGCGCGACATCGATCTCGGTGACGGTCTCCTCGTGCCCGCCGGTACGCAGATCAATGCGTTCTGGGCTGCCGCCAACGTGGACCCGACCTTCCACGAGGACCCGCTGCGCGTGGACTTCCACCGGGAGCGGATCAGGAGCATGACCTTCGCGAGCGGGGTGCATCGCTGCCTCGGATCACATCTGGCCCGGCTCGAACTGCGTATCGCGCTCGAAACGCTGTTGGACCGAATCCCGTTGTACGAGATCGATGCCGATGCGCTGACCTACAACAACATCGCGGTCCGGTCGGTCACCAACCTTCCGGTGACGATCCGATGAGGCTCCGTCTAGCGAAGGAACAGTGCGTGGGCCACGCGCTGTGCCACGCGACCGATCCGGATCTGTTCCCGATCGACGACGACGGCTACTCGAGCATCGACTCCGTGGAGGTCGGTCCGGCCGTCGCCGCTCGGGCCCGGCGCGGGGTCGGCGCCTGTCCCGAAAGGGCCCTACTGCTAGAGGAATAGGTCGTCGAGAACCGCAGTTGCGAGCGACGAGATCGATACGGTCCACCTGACCGGCGCCTCGGTATCGACTGCCTCACCCAGCGGTGAACCGGCTGGCAGGTTGACGCGACGCGGGCCACCGCCTACTTGCCACAGACCGTGGCCTGCGTCGTGTCACGGCAGAGGGATCTCGTCCCAGTAGACGGTCACAGGGGCGGGGTCCATCGTAAGCGCGTCGCTCATGCTGAACCGGCCATCGGTGATGCGGGCCGTCATCTCTTCGTCCAGTTTTCTCGTGTCGTCGACATCGAGCTCGTAGATCGCGAGGTACCGGCGCCCGTCCGCCAAGCCGGCGCCGGTGGCCTCCGCGTCGGGCAGCTTGAAGCGGCGTACCGAGAGGACGCCGGGGATCGCCGTCACATCGGGCACGTGCGTCTCGCTGTACCACTTATCGAACTCGGCTTCGCGCTCGGGCGAGACCGGTTCGGTAAAGACGGTGAGGATCTTCTTCGACATCCCATGACTCCCGTGTTCGGGGACGCGGAGGCGTTGACAGTGCACGACTTAACTAGTAGGTACTTACTATACAAGCACCGAGGAGCATCATGACGCCACCCATCGAGCTGTATCGAACGATGTTCACCATCAAGGAGTGCGACGACCGGTTCTGGACGCTCATGCAGTCCGGCCAGATCGTGCTCAACTATTACTCGCCCCGCGGCCAGGAGGCGGTCTCCGCCGGTGTCTGCGCGGCACTGCGCCCGTCCGACTACCTGGTCACCACCTACCGCGGCCTGCACGACCACATCGCGAAAGGGGTACCGCTCGACGCGCTGTGGGCGGAGTTTCTGGGCCGCGTCGGCGGCACCTGCAAGGGCAAGGGCGGTCCGATGCACATCACGCACCCGGAGTCCGGCCTGATGGTCACCACCGGAGTCGTGGGCAGCGGCCTGCCCATCGCCAACGGGTTCGCGCTGTGGTCGCAGATCAGCGAGGACGACCGGGTCACCGCCGTCTCGTTCGGCGACGGCGCCACCAACATCGGAGCGTTCCACGAGGCGCTCAACCTCGCCGCGGTGTGGAAACTGCCGGTGCTTTTCGTGTGCCACAACAACCTTTTCGCCGAGCACACCGCCTACGCCGCGGGCACCAGCGCCGAACACGTCGCCGACCGGGCCGCCGCCTACGGCATCCCGGGCGTGCGCGTGGACGGCAACGACCCGCTCGCGGTCCGTGACGCCGCCGCCGAAGCCGTCGTCCGGGGCCGCGCCGGCGAGGGGCCGACCCTGCTGGAAGCGGTGACCTTCCGGTTCCGCGGCCACCAGTTCGGAGACGACGGCGCCTACATCGACCCCGCGATCTTCGCGTCTGCGCAGGAGCGTGACCCGATTCCCGCCTTCCGTTCCCGCCTGCTGGCCGAGTTCGGCATGCCCGAGTCCGAAATCGCCGGGGTGGAGGACGAGGTGCGGACCGCGGTCCGCGACGCCGCGGAGGGCGCGCTGGCCGCGCCTGAGCCGCCGGCGGTCGAGCTGCACACCGACGTTCTCGCCACGAGCCTGCCTGGAGGCGCCGCATGACCACGAAGCAGACTCGGAAAGCCTCCTTCCGGGACGGCGTCAACCTCGCGCTCGACGAGGCGATGGCCGCCGATCCACGGGTGATCGTCTTCGGCGAGGACGTCGCGGACGGCGAAGGCGGTGGCGTGCTGACCGTCACCCAAGGACTTTCCACCACCTACGGCACGAAGCGGGTGCGTTCGACGCCCATCGCGGAGCAGGCCATCCTCGGGGCCGCGATCGGCGCCGCCGTGGCGGGCGGCCGTCCGGTCGCGGAGATCATGCTGAACAACTTCCTGCGCGTCGCCGCCGACCAGCTGGCCAACCACGCCGCCAAGCTGCGGTACATGTCGGGCGGCCAGACGACCGTCCCGCTGACGGTCCGCAGCATCTGCGGCGCGGCCGGCGGGTTCGGTGCGCAGCACTCGGAGTTCCTGGACGCGGACTACGCGCACGTGGCCGGGCTCAAGATCATTGCGCCGTCCACCCCGTCTGACGCGTACCACCTGCTGCGGTCCTGCATCGAGGACGAGGACCCGTGCCTCTTCCTGGAGCACCTGAAGCTGTACTTCGGCGGGGCCAAGGAGCGCATCGACACCTCGGCCGAGCGGGTGCCGATCGGCAAGGCGCGGGTGGCGCGATCCGGTCGCGACGTCACGGTCGTGACCTACTCGCAGACCGTCCATGAGGTCCTCGCGGCGGCCGGAACCCTCGCCGCCGAGGGGATCGACGTCGAGGTCATCGATCTGCGCACGATCGTCCCGTGGGACGAGACCGCGGTGCTCGAATCGGCGGCCCGCACGAAGCGGGTGGTGGTCGCGCACGAGACGGCGGTCCCGTTCGGCGTCGGCGCCGAGATCTCGTCCCGAATTCACGAGGAATTGTTCGGCGAGCTGGCGGGCCCGGTGCGGCGCGTCGGCTCGGCGCACGTGCCCGTGCCGTTCGCGGCCGGTCTGGAAGCGGCTTATCTCGTCGGCGCGCCGGAGATCGAGTCCGCGATCCGGGCGGCGGTGGCCGCGTGACCGAGCAGATCCGCATCCCCAAACTCGGTGTCAGCGTCACCGAGGCCACCATCACCGAGTGGCTGGTCGCCGACGGCGACCAGGTCGAAGCCGGCGCGGTGCTGTACGTCATCGCCACCGACAAGGTGGAGAACGAGATCGAATCCCCCGCCACCGGCCGGATCAGGCTGCTGGCCGAGGAGGACACGACCCACCCGGTCGGCACCGTCATCGCCGAGATCACCACCGGCTGAACCCGGAAACCAGCGAAGCCCACGGAAAGGAGCACGCCATGGCGCGTGTGCTCAGACATCCGCTGAACCGAAGCCGCTACTACTCCTTCGAAGAGGACGGCCGCGTCCGCGTGGATCTCGACCGAACCGGCGACGGGGCCGAGCGCTCGGGCCACTTCGACGACACCGGGCGCTGGCTGGACGGCGACCTCAAGACCGCCGACCCGCAGATGTGCCGTTACCTGTACTCCAACTGGCGCCTGGCACGGGCGAACGCGGCAGGGCGCGAAAATGACTGAGCTCGACGACGCCGCCGCCCACCGGAGCCGGCGCTCTCGCGGGATGTCCTACCAGGAGGTCCTCGACACCGACACGCACGAGGTGCCCCCCGTGCTGCGCCTGCAGAGCGACAGTTTCCTCGGGGACCACGACGTGCCGGTCGACCGCTTCATCGACCGGGCCTACCACGAGCTCGAGAAGAAGCGGTTGTGGCCGTTCGTCTGGCAGATGGCATGCCGCGAGGAGGAGATCCCGAACCCGGGTGACACCTGCGTCTACGACATCGTCGACACCTCGATCCTGGTGGTGCGCACCGAGGACGGCGTCATTAAGGCGTACTACAACGTCTGCCAGCACCAGGGCAGGCGGCTGAGGGACCATGACGGCCCGGCCGATGAGTTCCGCTGCCCGTACCACGGCTGGTGCTGGCATCTCGACGGCACCCTGAGGCGGGTCCCCAGCCGGTGGGACTACCCGACGGTCAAGCGGGAGTCCTTCTCCCTCAAGGAGGTCCGAGCCGAGACCTGGGGCGGTTTCGTGTTCGTCAACATGGACCCCGAGGCACAGCCGCTGCTGGAGTTCCTCGGCGACATCGACCAGCACTTCGAGCGGTACCCGCTCGAGGACCGCTTCATCGCCGCGCACACGGTCAAGTACCTCGAGTGCAACTGGAAGACCGCTCAGGAAGCCTTCATGGAGGGCTACCACACCATCGCGACCCACCCGCAGATCCTGGCGGCGACCGGTGACGAGATGGGGCAGTACGACGCGTTCGGCAACTACTCGCGGGCCATCAACATCACCGGGATCGCCAGCCCGAGCCTGCGCTGGACCCCCACGGCCAACGACATGGCGGCCCTGGCGTTCAACACCGGCGACCCGACCGACGACGACCGCGGCCTCGTCCCGGACGGCATGTCCTTCCGCGAATGGGGGGCCCAGGCCGGGCGGGAGCAGCTGCGCCCGGTGCTCGGCGACGCGGTGGACGAGCTGTGCGACTCCGAACTGATGGACGCGTTCTTCTTCACGGTCTTCCCGAACTTCCACCCGTGGGCCGCCTACAACCAGATCGTCTACCGGTTCCGCCCGTACGGCGACGAGCACGAGAAATCGATCATGGACACGTACATTCTCGCGCCGTTTAGCGGCGAGCGCCCGCCGCCCGCCAAGCCGCACATCCTGGACTTCGACGAATCCCACCTCGACGCACCGGAACTCGGCGCGCTGGCGGAGATCTTCTACCAGGACGAGCTGAACATGCCGCAGGTGCAGCGCGGCATGCACACCTTGCGCAAGGTGAAGCCGTCGGGCGTCACGTACGGCGTGTACCAGTACAACAAGATCAGGCACTTCCACAACCTCTACGAGGACTACCTCGGGGTGGGCAAGGACGGGGAGACACGCGAGGAAGACACCGTTGCCGGAACTGGGAAGGAGGGGTCATGAGCGACGTGGACGTGGTAGTCGTCGGCTCGGGAGTCGCCGGGCTGTGCGCCGCGCTGGAGGCCGAGACCGCCGGCGCGACGGTGCTGATCGCGGAGTCGGAGGAGGTGCCCGGCGGGTCGAGCAGGCTCGCGCACGGCCTGATCATGGCCGCCGGCACCCGGTTCCAGGCGGACGAGGGCATCACCGACACCGCGGACGACCTGTTCCGGCACTACATGACACTGAACCAGTGGCAGGTCGACCCCGCCGTCGGCTGGCGCCTGGCGCACGAGGCGGGCCCGACGATCGAATGGCTCAACGACCACGGCGTGAAGATCGTCGGGCTCTACCACTCCGGGGACGAGGCCGTTCCGCGCGGCCACGCGACCGAGGGCGGCCAGGCGATCGTCGACGCGCTGCTGTCGGCGGTGCGCGCACGGCCGCGGATCGACCTCGCGCTGAGCCGCCGGGTCGACAGGCTGCTGACCGAGGACGGCCGGGTGCGGGGCGTCGCGTGCGGGGACGACGAAATCCGTGCCGGTGCGACGATCCTGGCCTGCGGCGGGCTCGGCGCCAGCACCGAGATGCTGGAGTTGTTCTGCCCCGCGCCGCTGCGGGCGGCCCGCGATTGGCTGTGGTACCTCGGCGGGCCGGGCTCCCGGGGCGACTCGATCCGGCTGACGCTGCCGCTCGACGCGCAGGTCGCCGGCCGCGATCGCGCCCAGCTGACGATGCGGCCCAACTTCGGGCGCTACCCGGACACCTACTTCCCCGGGTGGCTGGTGATCGTCAACAACCAGGGGCGGCGCTTCTACAACGAGATGTCCCCGTACAGCATCACGCAGCCGATCGTGACCGCGCAGGGCGGCGCCGTGTTCGCGGTGTTCGACGAGCAGACCAGGCTCGCGGCGATGCCGCACACGACGAAGGCGGCGAAGAAGGTCAGCCTGCCGGGCGAGACCGAGGAGGACTGGATCGCGCCGAAGATCGACGCGATGGTCGAGGCCGGGGTCGTGGTCAAGGCCGACTCGGTCGAGCGGCTGGCGGAGTTGATCGGCGTGCCCCCGGCCAACCTCGCGGGCACGCTCGAACGCTATAACGAGCAGGTCGAGGCCGGTGAGGACAGCGACTACCGCAAGGAGGCGACGCACCTGCGGCCGGTCGCCACCGCGCCGTTCTACGCCACCGAACTGCGCCTGTACATGCTCGGGCTGACAGCCGTCGGGCCCCGGATCGACGACCATGCACGTGTGCTCGACGTGCGTTCGCGGCCGATCGCGGGACTGTACGCGGCCGGTGAGGCGTCCGGTGGCGTGCTCGGGCCGTGCTACGCGGGAAGCGGGAACTCGCTGGCGAGCGCTACCACCTTCGGGCGGGTCGCCGGCCGGGAGGCGGCCGCGGAGTCGAGCGCGGCCCTCAGCTGAACGGGATGGAGGGCGGGCCGGGCGCTACCGTGGCGCCCGGCCCGGCTTCGTGCCGTCCGGGCGCACTCAGCTGATCTTGTCCCGGTTCGTCAGCGCCGCGATGACGTAGACGGCGAGCTGCTCGATGAACTCCTCGCGGCTGGGACGGCTCTCCGCCGGGTACAGCCAGTCGTCGAAGACCGCCGCCGCGAGGATCAGGCCGAACGACAGCCGCATCGCCCAGAACGCGTCCACCTGCACGAAGTCGCGCTCCTCGATGGTGCGCTCCATGTCGCCGGTGTTCGGCCGCAGGGCCGCGTCGATGGGCGCGCCGAGGTCGAACCCGTCCTCGTGCGTGGCGGCGCCGTGCAGCGCGATGATGAGGTCGCGCTGCTCGACAAGCGAGTCGTACACAGTGGCAACGTACAGCCGAGCGGATTCGAGGTCGGACATCTCCGAGTAGTCGGGGGTGAACCAGACCGTCTCGAAGCTCTGCCATGCCCTGAGCACCGGTTCCAGTACCGCGTCGCGGAACAGGCCGCGTTTGCTGCCGAAGTGCCGGAACAGCAGGATCTCCGCCACTCCGGCGCGCTCGGCGATGTCGCGGGTGTTGGCGCGGTGATAGCCGTACTCGCCGAAGATCGTGCGACCGGCGTCCAGCATCGCCGCCCTGATCTCCGCGGTGGACCGGCGCGGCCTTCGCTCGCCAGCGGCTGTCATCGAACCTCCGAAGAATCGTAGAGGTCCCATTGTCCCAGCCCAGCCGACAGCTCGTCCCAAGGTGCGGTCGGCGGGCGTCGACGCCATCGACGCACTGTACCCCGCCTACCAGGACATCGGCGGATACCGCCCGGTGCCACGTCCACATGGTCATCGGTGGAGGCGGCACATCGATCCCGCCCATCGACGTGCTGTTCGACAAGCCGCAGTACAACGTGATCACCGGGGTCGGCTCCGCCGTGGCCAACGGCAAGAGCAGGACGGGTACGGCAGGGGCAGCGGCACGGACGCCGGTTCTCCCAAGAGCCGGATGGCGCGCGCGATGCGCGAGTACGTCGAGGGATTCGAGTCGGTTCCTGTCGTGGTCCTTGCCTGTCTGGTCCGCTACCGCGCGCCGCATCCGATAAGGCCGGGCCGCGGGTGATCGTGGCGGGCGTCGACGGCTCGGAGACCTCACTGCGGGCCCGCGCTTACGCCTGGGGCTGGTGCGGCGCAACCGACCCCGGCTCGTCATGGTTTACGTCGAGCCGCTGGTCTCACTGTCGAGCATCACGACCGAGGGCGCTGCGCTCATGCGCAGGATGAGCGAGGAGATCCGTCTGCCGCGAGCAGGGGCGACGCGTAGGCGCTCTCACCGGCGTCTGGGAGCCGAGGTAGTACCGGGCGCGCTTCGAAGAAGTCGGAGCGCGAGTGCCGCGCTGTTCTCGTCGCGTGACCTGAGCGTTGCCGTTGCTGCTACCGCTACGCCTCCGCCGGCGCAGTGCCCGTCGTCCGTGTTGAGGCGGCCGGACCGGTTTCGTCCGCGTGTCCGGCGACCTGCGACAAGATCAGCTAAAAAAGTTATCTCATTTAATTGACATGACTGAATCTGGGGGCTTAGCTTCACGAGACGTAGATCACAAGAGAGGAGCCGCTGTGAAGACTCGCCTGCTCACATTGGCACTGGGAACCAGCATGGCGCTGCTCACCGCATGCGGAGGCGGGACCTCCGACAAGGCCGGGAAGAGCACCACGCTGCCGTCGGCCGATCCGGCCCTGGTGAAGCTGGTGCCCCATGACATCCGGTCCGCGGGGGTCGTCAAGGGCGCAAGCTCGTTCACCACTCCGCCCCTGTACACCTTCGCGGACGACGGGAAGACGCCGAGCGGCGTCCTGGTCCAGCTCGTGGACAACGCCGCGGCCCTGCTGGGGCTGAAGGTCTCGTGGAGCCAGATCCCCTACGCGGGCATCGTTCCGGCTTTGAACAGCGGCAAGGCCGACCTGAGCGGGTCGCAGTTCTCGTCCACGGCCGCGAACCTGCAGGCGGCGAACATCCTGTCGATCTACAAGAACACCGTGGGCCTGAGCGTGCTCGCCAAGAACAAGGGAACCTACGGCGATCTGACGGGAGCGTGCGGCAAGACCTTCGCGGTCATCCGCGGGTCGTCGATCGAGGCGCCCGCGCTCGCGAAGATCGATGCGGCGTGCCGTAGCGCCGGCCGGCCCGCCGCGCGCTCGGCCGCCTACGCCGGCGCGGCGGACGCCTACACCGCGGTGCGGTCCGGGCGGGTCGACGGCTTCCTGGACTCCCTGGCGCCCGCGAACGAGGTCACGGAGCGGACCAAGGGCGTGTTCGCGGTCGCTTTCGCGGGGCGCTTCGACGTCTACGACTCCGGCTTCGCGATCGCCAAGCGCCGGCCGGATCTCGCCAAGGCCTTCGCCGCCGCGTTCGACGCCTCCCTCAAGAACGGCTCGTACCAGAAGATCATGGCCCGCTGGAAGATGCCGCAGGTGCTGTACGCGTCGAAGGCGCAGCTCAACGTGGAGGAGAAGTGACACCGCCGTCCGCCGCCGAGGGCGGTGATGCGGTCGTGGAGCGCCCTGCGGCCGCGGAGCCCGCGTCGCGTCCGGAACTGCCCGACGACCTGGCGCGCGGCTTCCCGATCGGACAGGCGATCGGATGGGTCGTCCTCGTGGCGTTCGTCGCGTGGCTGCTCTGGCTGTTCCTGGACAACCCGAACCTGGACATGGCGGTGGTCCGCCACAACCTGTTCAACGCCAACATCCTGAAGGGGCTCCGCAACACCCTGATGTTCGCGGTCTGCGCCGAGATCGCCGGGCTGGTGATCGGCGTGATCGTGGGTTTCGGCCGGCTGAGCGCCGTCCGGGTCTTCCGGACCGCGGCATGGCTCTACGTCTGGGTCTTCCGCAGCACACCGCTCGTCGTGCAGATCCTGCTCTGGGGCAACCTCGCCCTGCTCCTGCCGAAGCTGGGCGTCGGGCCCTGGCACACGGAGACCAACCAGGTCATGACGCCGTTCGTCGCGGGTGTGACGGCCTTGGCCCTGCACGAAGCGGCCTACATCGCCGAGATCGTCCGGTCGGGCGTCACATCCGTCCCCGAGGGGCAGCGCGAGGCCGCGGCGGCCCTCGGCCTGAGCTGGTGGGTGACGCAGCGCAGGCTCATCCTCCCGCAGGCCCTGCGGGTGATGATCCCGCCCGCCGGCAGCGCCTTCGTGCTGCTGCTGAAGTCGACCTCCCTCGTCGTGGTGATCTCGGGCGGGGACCTGCTCACCGAGGCCCAGAACATCGCGTCCGTCAACATGCACACGATCGAACTGCTGCTCGTGGCGACGCTCTGGTTCCTCCTCGTCACCAGCGTCGCGGCCGTCGGGCAGCGATACCTCGAAAGGCGCTACGACCGGCAGAACCGCCGGGAACCGGTCCGCGGACCCCGGTGGCCGCTCGGTCACCTCGGACGCGGCACGTCACGGAAGGCGGGAGCCCGGGCATGAGCCGCGTCGATCTCTGGGGCGTCGAACTGAGCTACGGGACGGAACAGGTGCTGAAGGGCGTCGATCTGTCCGTCGCGGACGGCGAGGTCGTCTGCGTGATCGGGCCGTCGGGCGCGGGCAAGAGCACCCTGCTGCGCCTCGTCAACGCGCTCCTGCTGCCCGACCGCGGGCACGTGCTCCTCGATGGCGAACTCGTCGGGCGGCGGGCGCGCGGCGGGAGGCTGCACGCGATGCCCGAGCGCGATGTCCGCGTCCAGCGCAAGAAGATCGGCATGGTCTTCCAGAAGTTCGAGCTCTTCCCCCACATGACCGTCATGCAGAACCTGTGCCTCGCACCCGTCATCCACAAGGACCTGACGCCCGCCCAGGCGCGTGAACGCGCGACGGCGCTGCTCGCCCGGGTGGGACTGGCGGACAAGCACGACAGCTACCCGGGGCGCCTGTCCGGCGGGCAGCAGCAGCGGGTCGCGATCGCCAGGGCCCTCATGCCGGACCCGGGCGTCCTGCTCTTCGACGAACCCACGTCGGCCCTCGACCCGGAACTGGTCGGCGAGGTCCTGTCGGTGATGCGCGAGCTGGCGAGCGAGGGCATCACGATGATCATCGTCACCCACGAACTGCGCTTCGCGCGGGACGTCGCCGACCGGATCGTCTTCATGGACGGCGGCGTGGTCGTCGAGGAGGGCGTCCCCGCGGAGGTCCTCGACCGGCCGCGGAGCGAGCGCGTCCGGACCTTCCTGGAGAGGGTGTGAGGCACGTGACCGCGGATCTGGACCCGTTCTTCTTCCCCCGCCGCATCGGCCTGCTCGGATACTCGTCCAATCCCGCCCGGTGGGGCAACCGGCTGCTCGACACGGTGGCCCGCGGAGGGTTCGAGGGGGAGATCGTCGCGGTCCGTCCCCGCATCCGGCCCGAGGGCCTCGCGTCGGTCGACCGCCTGGACGAGCGTCCTCTGGACCTGCTCGTCATCGCGATTCCGGCGGAGCAGGTGCCGGACGCCGTCGCCGAGGCCCGCGAGGCGGGTGTGCGCGCCGTGCTGATCATCTCGGCCGGCTTCGCCGAGGTCGGGGCCGCCGGCCGTGACCTCCAGCGGCGGGTGGTGGAGGCCGCGGGCGACATGCCGGTGATGGGGCCCAACTGCCTCGGCATCGTGAGCGGACCGGCGAGCCTGCGGCTCTCGGTCAACTCGCACCTGTCCGCCCGGACTCGGCCCGTGGCCGGACCGGTGGCCGTCCTCAGCCAGAGCGGAGCGGTCGGCCATGTGCTCGCGGGCGAACTCGATGCCCGGGGCGTGGGGTGGTCCTTCTACGTGAGCACCGGGAACGAGGCGGTTCTGGGGCTGGGCGAACTGGGCGCCTACCTTCTGCGCCGGCCCGAGGTGCGGACCCTCGTCCTGTACGTGGAGTCCCTGCACGATGTCGAGGGCTACCGGCGGCTGGGACGGATCGCCGCGGCGCTCGGCAAGGCCGTCGTCGTCCTCAAGACCGGGATCTCCGAGTCGTCGCAGCGGGCGGCCCTCTCCCACACGGCCGCCGTCGCCGGCGACTTCCTTCTCTTCGAAGGCCTGAGCGGCGCGGAGGGCATCACCGTCGTCCGGGACGAGGAGGAGCTCGTCGAGGCGGCCTACGCCGCGTTCGCCCCCGCCGTCCTCCCCGAGCGCACGCGGCTCGGAGTGGTGACCGTCTCCGGCGGTATCGGGGCCCTCATCGCGGACCAAGTCGCGGGCGCCGGCGGTGTCGTACCGGCGCTGGGCGAGGGCACGCAGGGGCTGCTCCGGGAGGTGTACGCCGGGCTGGCCTCGACCGCGAACCCGGTGGATCTGTCTGGAACGTTCCCGGTCGAGGCGGGATCGATCAGCGCACTGCTGGACGTCCTCGACGCGGCTCCGGAGGTCGACGCGATCATCTTTGGATTCGCCCACGGCGAGCAGTACCTCGAAACGTTCGGCAAGGTGCTGGAGCATCTCGGCACGCTCCGCAAACCGGCGTGGTTCGTGTGGAGCGGCGGAGCCGTCACCGGCCTGGAGACCGCGGGCCCGACCGGACGGCTCTTCGACGGGGTGCCCCGCTTCGCCCGGATGTTCCGGACCCTGCCGCGGCGGCGGGCCGCGATCGGCTCGTCCCCACTGCCCGAGGGGCCCACCGCTCCCCTCCTCGACGCGGTGTCCGAGGCGCGGCGCCGCGACGTCACCGTGCTCACCGAACGGATCGTCAGCCCCCTGCTGGCGGGCTTGGGCATTCCCTCTCCCCGCATGGCGTGGGCCGAGTCGCCGGACGCGCTGGGCGCCGCGGTGTCCGAGGAGGCACTGCCGGGACCATGGGTGCTCAAGGTCGACGACCCCGGCCTGCCGCACCGGGCGAAACTCGGACTGGTCAAGCTCGGCCTCGCGACCGCAGAGGAACTCCGCGCCGCCGCCGAGGAGATGGCGCGCGTCTGCCGGACGCTCGACGACCCGCCGAGCGCTCCCGCCTTCGTCGTGCAGCACCAGGAGCAGGGGGTGGCGGAGTTCAGCGTGGGAGCGGTCAGGGATCCGGTGTTCGGCCCCATGATCGTGGTGGGTCCCGGCGGAGGCGCCGTGGAGGGGGACGGCGAGCGCGCCGCCTCGCCGGTCCCGTTGACCCCGCGAGGCGTCGCGGACCTGCACCGGGCCGCCGAGAGCAACGCCGGTGCCCCGGTGGATCCGGCCGCCTTCGCCGCGATCGTCGAGGGGGTCGCCGCGGTCCTGCGGATCGAGGAGGTCGCCGAACTGGACCTCAATCCGGTGATGGTGGTCGGCGGGGGCGGCCTCGTCGCCGTCGACAGCCTCCTCGTGATCGCGTGAGCCGGGGCGGGACCGACCCGGCGTGCCGGGGCTTCGGGCCCGCCTCCCGCTCGGTTCACGCCACGGTGGGGAACACCTCTTCGGAGATCTCGAGCACGTTGGTCAGCGCCGGGTCGCGGTCGCGGGTGCGCCACAGGAGGTAGCCGTAGACGGGCGGGATCTCCTCGGCGAGCGGGACGATCTCCACTCCTTCCAGCGTCATCTGCGCGAGCGCCGAGTCGGTGGTGAAGTGCAGCCCGACGCCGGCCGCGACGAGGGCGACGCACGTCCACGAGTCGGGCGCGCTCTGCACGATGTCCGGGGTGAAGCCCGCGGCGCGGCAGCCGTTGACGAACATCGCGCGCACGGCGGAGCCGACGGCTTCGGGCAGCGTGATGAACGGTTCGCCGCGCAGGTCGGCGAACGACACCGACCCCGCCCGCGCGACGGGGTGGCTCGATGGGACGGCGAGGACGCCGCGTTCGCGGGCCACGACCCGGCTGTCGACTCCCGGAGGCGCGTGCTCGAAGCGGGCGATGGCCAGGTCGGTGGTGTGCTCGACCAGTTCGCGCACCACGGTCGGCCCGTAGCGGCCGGGGCGGAAGGCGAGGTCGATGCGTTCGTGGCGCTCGCGCACCGCGCGTGCGAGCTTGCCGACCATGGCCTGGGAAGCGGGTCCGGCGAAGCTGAACCGCACGCGGCCGGCGGCGCCGCGGTGCGCCGCCTCGACGTCCGCGCGGGCCTGCTCCTCCATGCGCAGAAGCGCGGCCGCCGGCTCCACCAGGGCCTGCCCGGCGGGGGTGAGCGCGACCCGCCGCGTCGTGCGCTCGAACAGGGGGGTGCCCAGGTCCGCTTCCAGAGCGCGGATCGTGCGGCTGAGGTAGGGCTGGGCGAGGTGGAGGCGCTCGGCGGCGCGGCCGAAGTGCAGTTCCTCGGCGACCGCCTGGAACACCTGGAGCTGAGTGAAGTCCACCTGTCCTATTGTATCTCCAGATGAAACAATCAAGTGACTATTGGTATTGGACATGCATCAGAGGGGGGCGGACAATCGATGGTCATGAGTGAGAAGGTCGGCGACGAGGACTTCGCGGAGATCCTGGCCCAGGTGCGGCGGTTCGTCCGGGACGACGTGGTGCCGCGGGAGAACGAGATCATGGCCACCGACCGGATCCCCGACGATCTGCGCGCCGCCGCAGCGGGCATGGGCCTTTTCGGTTACGCCATCCCGCAGGAGTGGGGCGGGCTCGGGCTGAACCTGAGCCAGGACGTCGAGCTGGCGATGGAGTTCGGGTACACCACCCTGGCGCTGCGGTCGATGTTCGGCACCAACAACGGGATCGCGGGTCAGGTGCTGGTGGGCTTCGGCACCGATGAGCAGAAGAAGCAGTGGCTGGAGCGCATCGCGTCCGGTGAGGTCGTCGCCTCGTTCGCGCTCACCGAGCCGGGCGCCGGGTCGAACCCCGCCGGGCTGCGCACCCGCGCCCGCCGCGACGGCGACGACTGGGTCATCGACGGGCAGAAGCGCTTCATCACCAACGCGCCGCTCGCCGGCCTGTTCGTCGTGTTCGCGCGCACCCGCGAGCCGGGGCCGGACGGGCCCGGCATCGCGGTGTTCCTGGTGCCGGCCGACGCGCCCGGGGTCGGTGTAGGCCCGAAGGACGCGAAGATGGGGCAGGAGGGCGCCTGGACCTCCGACGTCACGTTCGACTCGGTGCGCGTCCCCGGCTCGGCGCTGGTGGGCGGTTCCGAGGAGGTCGGCTACCGGGCGGCGATGACGTCGCTGGCCCGCGGGCGCGTCCACATCGCCGCGCTCGCCGTCGGCTGCGCGCAGCGCGCGCTTGACGAGTCGGTCGCCTACGCCGAGGCCAACACCCAGGGCGGCGTCCCCATCGGCGACCACCAGCTGGTGCAGGCGATGCTCGCCGACCAGTACACCGGCGTCGCGGCGGGCCGTGCTCTGGTCCGGGACGCCGCCGCGGCCTACGACTCGGGGGCGGACCGGCGCGTGGCGCCGTCGGCGGCCAAGCTGTACTGCACCGAGATGGCCGGCCGTGTCGCCGACCTGGCGGTGCAGGTGCACGGTGGCACCGGTTACATGCGCGAGGTGCCGGTCGAGCGGATCTACCGCGACGTCCGCCTGCTGCGGCTGTACGAGGGCACCAGCGAGATCCAGCGCCTGATCATCGGCGGGTCGCTGGTCCGGGCGCAGCGCAAGGCGCGGTCCTGACGCCGGAACCCCGCAGGGGACCGGACGTCCGATGGAGACGATGAGGAGAACGACGATGACCTTGTTGGAAGGGCGTACCGCCGTGGTCACCGGCGGGGCGCAGGGGATCGGGTTCGCGATCGCCGAGTGCTTCGTCGCTCAGGGCGCCCGGGTAGTGCTGGGCGACCTGGACCTCGAGGCGACACGGGACGCCGTGAAGCGGCTCGGCGGTGACGGCGTGGCAGAGGCGGTCCGCTGCGACGTGACCGTCGCGGACGACGTGGACGCGCTGCTGGCCCGCGCGGTCGAGGCGTTCGGCTCGCTGGACGTGATGGTCAACAACGCCGGCATCACCCGGGACGCCACGATGCGCACGATGTCGGAGGACGCGTTCGACCAGGTGATCAACGTGCATCTCAAGGGCACGTGGAACGGGACCCGCAAGGCCGCGGCGATCATGCGCGAGCGCAAGTCGGGGGCGATCGTCAACATCTCGTCGCTGTCCGGCAAGGTCGGGATGGTGGGCCAGACCAATTACTCGGCCGCCAAGGCCGGGATCGTCGGGTTGACGAAGGCGGCGGCCAAGGAGATGGCCCACCACGGCGTCCGCGTCAACGCCGTCCAGCCGGGACTGATCCGCTCGGCGATGACCGAGGCGATGCCCGCCAAGGCGTGGGACCAGAAGATGAGCGAGATCCCGATGGGCCGCGCGGGGGAGGTCGCCGAGGTCGCGAACGTCGTGTTGTTCCTGGCGAGCGACCTGTCGTCCTACATGACCGGGACGGTGCTCGAAGTGACCGGGGGGCGGTTCATGTGAGCGCGGGCATCGGAAGGCACGAGCAACGGAAGGCGGCACGTCATGCGTGAGGTCGTGATCTGTGAACCGGTCCGCACCCCGATCGGCCGCTACGGTGGCGCTCTGAAGTCGCTCGGTGCCGCCGAACTGGGTGAGATCGCCCTGCGCGGCCTGCTGGAGCGGACGGGGCTCTCCCCGGACGCCGTCGAGGACGTCATCGTCGGGAACTGCTACCCCAGCAGCGAGGCCCCCGCGATCGGCCGGGTCGTGGCGCTGAACGCGGGTCTGCCGGTGAGCGTGCCCGGCATGCAGGTCGACCGCCGCTGCGGCTCCGGGCTGCAGTCGGTGATCCAGGCCGGCATGCAGGTGAGCACCGGCGTCAACGAGCTCGTGGTCGCGGGCGGCGCGGAGAGCATGAGCAACGTGCCGTTCTACTCGGCCGAGATGCGCTGGGGCGTCAAGGGCGCAGGCGTGACCCTGCACGACGGCCTCGCTCGCGGACGCGTCACCGCGGGCGGACGGGACTACCCGGTGCCCGGCGGCATGCTGGAGACGGCCGAGAACCTGCGCCGCGAGTACGGCATCTCCCGCGTCGAGCAGGACGAGCTCGCCCTGACCTCGCACAAGCGGGCGGTCGCCGCACAGCGATCCGGCGTGTTCGCCGAGGAGATCGTCCCGGTCACGGTCCGGACCCGCAAGGGGGAGACGGTCGTCGACACCGACGAGCACCCTCGCGCCGACGCCTCTCTTGACACGCTGGGCGGGCTGAGGCCGGTGCTGCGCAAGCAGGATCCCGAGGCCACGGTCACCGCGGGCAACGCCAGCGGGCAGAACGACGCGGCGGCGATGTGCGTCGTCACCCACCGCGAGCGGGCGGAGGCCCTGGGGCTGCGGCCCCTGGTGCGGCTGGTGTCGTGGGCGGTCGCCGGCGTGCCGCCCGCGACGATGGGCATCGGCCCAGTGCCCGCCTCGCAGGCCGCGCTGGACCGCGCCGGGCTCAAGATCTCCGACATCGACCTGATCGAGCTCAACGAGGCCTTCGCCGCCCAGGTGCTTGCCTGCACCCGGGAATGGCACTTCGGTTCGGCCGACTTCGAACGCCTCAACGTGCACGGCTCGGGGATCTCCCTCGGCCACCCCGTCGGCGCGACCGGCACGCGGATCCTCGCGACGCTCTCCCGGGAGATGCACCGCCGGCAGTCCCGCTACGGTCTGGAGACGATGTGCATCGGCGGCGGCCAGGGCCTCGCCGCGATCTTCGAGCGGGTCGCCGAATGACCCGCCTCGCCCAGACCGCCGGGCTCACCGAGGTCCAGCAGGACATCCTGGCGGCGGTCCGCGACTTCGTGGACAAGGAGATCATTCCGAACGCGCAGGCGCTCGAGCACGCCGACGAGTACCCGGCCGACATCGTCGCCGGCATGAAGGAGATGGGCCTGTTCGGCCTGACCATCCCGGAGGAGTACGGCGGGCTGGGCGAGTCGCTGCTGACCTACGCGCTGGTGGTCGAGCAGATCGCCCGCGGCTGGATGAGCGTCTCCGGAGTGATCAACACCCACTTCATCGTCGCGCACATGATCAGGCAGCACGGCACGCCCGAGCAGAAGCGCACGTACCTGCCGCGGATGGCCACCGGCGAGGTCCGCGGCTCGTTCTCGATGTCCGAGCCCGACCTCGGCTCCGACGTCGCGGCGATCAAGACCCGCGCGCGCCGGGACGGCGACGCCTACGTGGTCGACGGCGCGAAGATGTGGCTGACCAACGGCGGCAGCTCCAACCTGATCGCCCTGCTGGCCCGCACCGACGAGGGCGCCGCCAAGGCGCACCAGAACCTGACCGCGTTCCTGGTCGAGAAGCCGGAGGGGTTCGGCGAGGTGCTCCCGGGCCTGACCATCCCCGGCAAGATCGACAAGATGGGCTACAAGGGCGTCGACACCACCGAGGCGATCTTCGACGGGTTCCGCGTCGACGCCGGCCAGGTCCTCGGCGACGCGCCCGGCCGGGGCTTCGCGTTCATGATGGACGGCGTCGAGGTCGGCCGCGTCAACGTCGCCGCCCGCGCCTGCGGCATCGCCATCCGCTCCTTCGAGCTCGCCGCCGCCTACGCCCAGCAGCGCAGAACGTTCGGCAAGCCGCTCGCCGAACACCAGGCCATCGCCTTCAAGCTGGCGGAGATGGCCACCAAGGTCGAGGCGGCCCACCTGATGATGGTCAACGCCGCACGGCTGAAGGACTCCGGCGAGCGCAACGACGTCGAGGCGGGCATGGCCAAGCTGCTCGCCAGCGAGTACTGCGCCGAGGTCACCCAGGAGGCGTTCCGCATCCACGGCGGCTACGGCTACTCCAAGGAGTACGAGATCGAGAGGCTGATGCGCGAGGCGCCCTTCCTGCTCATCGGCGAGGGCACCAGCGAGATCCAGAAGATGATCATCAGCCGCGGCCTGCTGAACGAGTACCGGCCGCCCGCCTGAGCCCCCGCCGGACGCGGAGCCGCCCCGCCCCGGACAGGGGGCGGCTCCGCCCCGGCGTCAGATCTTCGTGGCGCCCATGTCCAGGGTGAGCTGCGTGCCGGTGACGGTCCGGGACAGGTCGGACGCGAGCCACAGCACACCGTCGGAGATGTCGTCCGGCTCGGCGAGGGGGATCGCGGGGAGGGCGGCGGCGAACGACGCCGTGTACGACGGGTGGTCGCCGAGGACCTTCTCGACGTTCGCGTCCTCGCCCATGGGGGTCCGCACCCCCCACGGGTGCACGGAGTTGACGCGGATCCCGTACTCGCCCAGCTCGATGGCCGCGGCCTTCGTCAGCCCGACGACGCCGTGCTTGGCGGCGCTGTAGTGGCCCTGCCCGGGAAGGGACTTGATCCCCGCGACCGAGCTCACCGTGATGATCGACCCTCCGTTACCCGCCTGGATCATGAAGGGCACCGCGGCTCTGAGCGTCCGCCACACCCCGGTCAGGTTGATGTCGATGAGCGTCTGCCACTGCTCCTCTCCCATCTCCCAGAACCGTCCCCAGTTGCAGATGCCCGCGTTGGCGACGACGACGTCGAGACGGCCTCCCAGTTGTTCGACGCCCTCCCTGAGGACCGCGTCGAGCGCCGCGGAGTCCCGCACGTCGGCCTGGCGGACGACCACCGGCCGTCCCTCCGCCTTTACGAGCCGGGCCGTCTCCTCCAGGTCCGCCGCTGAGGACGCGGGATAGCCGTTGTCCTGCGATGTGGGCGCGCATACGTCCACCGCGATGACCGCCGCGCCCTCGCGAGCCAGGCGGACGGCATGACTGCGCCCCTGTCCCCGGGCCGCTCCGGTGATGAACGCGACTCTGCCTTCGAGCAGCATGGTCCTCCCGTCCGTCCGCGCCAGACCTGTTCGGGCTGACCGGACTCTTGGTCGAGAACCGCTAGTATAGATGTAATATTGAACTGTTTATTCGCGTCAGGTCTACGGGCAGGGGCGCCATGGCCAGCGCACTCGTCCCGTACGGAGGTCGACCACCGATGAGCGAGCACAGCGCATCCGACGAGGCGGCCCATCGGCAGGTGTTTTCGAGAGGAGCCGCGATCGTCCCGATCAAGGCACCAAGAGGTGACGGAGACGAGGGCATCACCTGGACACCGGACGGGGCGCGGTTCGCCGGCCTCGCCCCGCACCTCGCCGCAATGCTCGCGGCGACGGTCGACCGCACACCGCACGCCGAAGCCATTGTGGATCTCGGGACGGGGCGGCGGCTGGACTACGCGGGCCTCTGGGAGGAGTCGCGCGCCGTCGGGCCGGCCCGACGCGACGGCCCGGACCCTCCGTGACGGCTGGCTGCACACCGGAGACCTGGTAGGCGTCGACGCCCGCGGCCGGGTGAGGATTCTCGACCGCCGCACCGACCTCATCAAACCGCGGCGGCGAGAACGTCTACAGCGTCGAGGTCGAAAGGGTGCTCGCCGCCCACCCGCGGTGGAGGAGGTCGCGGTCGTCGGCGTGCCGGACGCGATGATGGGGCAGAAGGTCGGCGCGGTCGTCGTGCTCCGTCCCGGCGAGGCGGTGCGGCCCGGCGAGATCATCGGGCCGGCCGGGGAGCGGCTGGCCGACTTCAAAATCCCGCAGTACGTCGTGCTGCAGCGAGAGCCCCTTCCGCGCAATGCCGCGGGCAAGGTCGACAAGGCCCTACTGCGCGCCCGGTCCGACTGGGGGCCCGTTCTCCGCTGACCGCCGACGACCGAAGTCCCACCCCGACATGCACCACCGACCGAACGGAGTGATCATGCGCGTATTCAGGAGCATCGAGGACCTTCGCGCCGCCGAGGGCGACGTCCTCGGCACCAGCGACTGGCTGGCGATCGACCAGAAGCGGATCGACGGGTTCGCCGACGCGACCGGCGATCACCAGTGGATCCATGTCGATCCGGAGCGCGCCGCCTCCGGCCCGTTCGGCGGCACGATCGCCCACGGCTACCTCACGCTCTCCCTGCTACCGTACTTCGCGTCGCAGAACTACCGCATCGAGGGTGCGCGCATGTCGGTCAACTACGGCCTGAACAAGGTGCGGTTCGTCAGCCCCGTCCGCGTCGGCTCGCGCCTGCGCGGGACCACCGAGCTGCTCGAGGTCGCCGACCTGGACACGGGCGCCCAGCTGCGGTTCCGGACCACCATCGAACTGGAAGGCTCCGAGAAGCCCGCCTGCGTGGCGGAGACGCTGAGCCGCCAGTACTTCTGAGCGGTCGCCGGCGGCGCGCCCCGCGCGATGGTGACCTCCTAAAAAGATAACCTATTTAATTCTTCTGATATCATCGGCTCATGGCAGCCGAAGCTGGGGCGTCCCCCGCGAAGCCCGACGGGGAGCAGACGATCGCGGCCGGATCCGGGACGGGGCCGGCGGGCTCCGCGCGACTCGGCCAGCGTGTCCGCGTGCCCAAGATGGCCGAACTCGTGGCGGCCCAGCTCCGTCGCAAGATCGTCCGTGGTGAGCTGGCGGGGGGCGAGGCGCTCCCCGCCGAGACCACCCTGATGGAGGAGTTCTCGGTCTCCCGGCCGACACTGCGCGAGGCCTTCCGGGTGCTGGAGTCCGAGGCGCTGATCAGCATCCGGCGCGGCGCCCGAGGGGGCGCCCGGGTCCAGGTGCCGCGCGGAGAGGTGGCGGCCCGGTACGCGGGCCTGGTCCTGGAGCACCGCGGTACGACGCTCCAGGACCTGTACGAAGCGCGCCACCTGATCGAGGCCCCGTGCGCCGGGCTCCTCGCCCGGTGCGCGACCGACGACGACATCGCCCGGCTGAACGAGGCCGTCCGCGATGCGGAGCGCCTCATCGACGACCCGCCGGCCTTCATCCGCGCCCACATGCAGTTCCACGCCCTGGTGGTCGATCTCTCCGGCAACGAGACCATGCGGGTGCTCAACGGGATGGTGCGGCACATCATCGATCAGGCGAACTGGTCGCACGTGGATCTCGACGCCGGGAGCCCGGAGAACCTCGTCGCCAACCGGAAGGGCTTCCGCGCGCACGTGCGGCTGGTGGAGCTCGTCTCGGCGCGGCAGCCGGAGGACGCCGAGGAACTGTGGCGCTTCCACCTCCAGGAGGCGGGGAAGTACCTGCTCAACAACAAGTCGATGACCACGGTCCTCGACCTGCTGGGCTGAGCGACTCCGGCGACACCGGCGACACCACGGCGCCCCGGGACCGGCCGGCCCCGGGGCGCCGTGGTCGTCAGCGTCCCCGCGTCCTCGGCGGAACGCCCGAGGTCATCGGTCGCTCCTACGGGAGTCGCCGTTCCCGGGGACGGTCTCGCCCCATGCCATCCAGGCGTCGATGTCGCGCTTCTCGTCGCGGCGGCGGATGCGGCCCTCCTGCTGCGGGTTGGGGATCGGGCCGAGCTCCATACGGCCGCGTGGATCGGGTTCGCAGATCCACGCCTCGCCGTCGAGGGTGTAGTCCAGACCGTCGTGCCAGTAGCCCTCGGAGTTCCTGCTGACGGTCGCGTCCATCCGCTTCGCGACCTGTACGCGGCCGTCGCTGCAGGCGACGACGCCTACATGGAAGTCGTCCTGCCCGAAGAGGAAGTGGCCGACCTCCGTCGTACCGTCGGCGTACCGGTTGGCCCACGAGTACCACGTCGTGTAGCGGACGTCGTGGAGAGGGTCCTTGGAGACGTACAGCCGTGCTCTGGGATACATGTAGGCCTCCTCCCAGAACAGGAAGCCGCGCACGTCGCGGCCGAGGACGGTGCCGCTGACCTCCCAGGTCTGGGTGAGATAGAGGAGGGCCGCGTCCGCCCCGGGCAGGAACCACTGGAGAGCGGGGCAGGCCAGCGCGCCGTGGAGGGCGACGGTGCCCTCTTCGGCATAGGCCAGCCTCTCGGGGGAGAGGCTCAGGTCGAAGCTCCGGCCGGGAGCGCCGCCCGCCGACCGGAAACGCACCCCGCCGGGCACGCAGTCGCGGAGGACCCGCCGGCTGTCCACCGCGTCCTTGGGTTCGCGCCGGATGCGCAGGGCGCCGGCTCCGTCATGGGTGGACATGATGATCAGCTTGCCGGAGAGCGCCTTCTTCGTATCCGCGCCCTCGGCGGCGGAGGAGTCCGGCGGCGGTACCCGGCGCATGAGCGAGACGATGTCGCCCGTCTCGACGTCGCGCACCGTTCCCCAGAGGTATCCGGCCTCGCGGACCAGGCCCAGGATCGCGCCGTCGGACGTCCATTGGCCGGGGTCGATCGTCCGGCCGGACGCCAGGGCCCGTCCGGCGAAGCCGCCGGCGGGGGTTCCGAGTTCCGCGAAGTGCCGCGGACCGGTGGTTTCGGAAGTCATCGGCTCGTGCTCCTGTCCAACTGCCGGTCGGTTTCCTGTCCGTGCTGAGTGATCGTCACGGTCGCTTCATGCTTTCCAGACGGGTGCGGACCGCTTCGCGCTGGAGCGGGCTGCCCACGTTCCGCTCCATGAAGTCCCGCTCGGCCCGGAAGCCCGCCTTCATGGCCTCCGCGTCCCATGCGCGGTTGAGCAGGCTCTTCGCCGCACGGACCGCGTCGGAATTGCGCCGGGCGATGGTGTTCGCCATCGCGAGCGCCTCGGCCCGCGGATCCGGGCAGACGCGCGTGGCCAGCCCGATGCGCACGGCCTCCTCGCCGGTGACCTTCCGGGCCGTGAGGGCCAGCTCCTTGGCGACGTCCAGCCCGACGAGACGGGGCAGGATCTGCGTCCCGCACATGTCCGGCGTCAGCCCCCAGTCCATCTCCAGGACGCCCAGGCGCGCGTCGGCGGAGACCAGGCGGATGTCGGCGCCGAGCGCGATCTGGAGCCCGCCTCCCAGCGCGAACCCGTGGACGGCGGCGATGACCGGTACCTCCAGGGCCTGCCACACCCAGACCGCCTTCTGCCCTCGCGGCAGGACGAGGCCCGGGACGCCGAAGTCGTCGCGGGGAGCGGCCGGGGTTTCCTGACCGTCGGCCTGCGCCACCGCCTCCGGCCGCCAGGGCTCGGCGTCGGCCTGGGCCCGGAAGGCGGTGAAGTCGAGTCCCGCGCAGAACGCGCGGCCCGCACCCGACAGCACGACCGCGCGGAGGCCGGGCTCGTCCAGCAGGCGCTCCCCGACGGCGATGAGCTGAGCGAACATCGCGTCGTTGAGGGCGTTGAGCTGGTCCGGCCGGTTCAGCCGGACGTCGGCGACGCCGTCCGACACCTCACAGAGCACACAGTCCATGACTCTCCAATAGATAGACATTTAAGCTTATTCAGCTCAACTAACGGTGTCGACAGAGCTCCTGACATTTTCTGATTGCTGCTGGTCACAGCTCTCATGGCGCGGCGGTGGCGTACGGTGCCGGGTCTGAGGTGGTCGCCGCAGCGCGGAACCTTAGCTGCATAGCTAGATCTAACTAGATAAAATAAGTAAGATCTATGATCTATGTCACGGCAGTCCGTCGAGGGTGAGTGCATGGCGAAGAGAGATCAAGGCCAGGGGTCCCATCACCGGCCGCAGGCGCAGCCGGTCCGGCGAAGGATCGCGTTGCTGCTGGCGATGCCGCTCATCGCCCTGTTGTCGCTCTGGGGGTTCGCCGCGGTCACGACGGCGTCCGCCGCGCTCCAGCGGTACCACTACTCCACGATGTACAAGCGCATCGGGTTGCCGGTGAGCGTCGTGACCGCCGCCGTCCAGGGCGAGCGGACCGCCGCGGCCTCCGTGGCGGGACATCCGACGGGCGCGGCGGTGCAGGGCTTCCAGGAGCAGACGCGCAAGACCGACGCCGCCCTGGCCGCTTTCCGCAAGTCCGCCTTCTCGTCGGACGCTCAGGGAGCCCTCGACGGCGTGACGAAGCAGCGGCTCCGCTCGATCGACAAGGCGTTCTCCGGGCTCGCCGCCCTGCGTTCCCGGGTCGGCTCGGCGACACCGCTCCAGATCATCACCGGGTACGACCAGGTCACCGAGACCGCCATTCCGCTGCTCGGCATGATGGTCAACGTCGATGACATCTCCGTCTACCAGCAGAGCCGCGCCCTGATCGACGCCTACTGGGCCGAGGAGTTCATCCTCCGGGAGGACGCGCTGATGGCCTCGGTCGCGACCACCGGCAGGCTGAGCGGGAGCGAGTACACCGCCTTCGTCACCTGGTCGGGGAACCGCGCCCAGTCCTTCGCCCTCAGCCGCGCCGGCTCGTCGGGGCACGCGAACGAGATCCTCGGCACGCTGGAACGCTCTCCCGAGTACAACGCGGTTCTCAAGCTCGAGAACGACGTCGTGCGGAGGCGGTCCGCTTCGAACGCCTCCGCATGGCCGCGGACCACCGCGACCCTGGCGGATCTGTGGCTGCGCATCAGCCAGAAGGCCGCCGCCGTCGTCGACCGTGAGCAGGTGCATCCGGTCGCCCAGCGGATCACCACCCGGCTCCTGATCGTCTGCGGTCTCGGCCTGCTGGTCGTGGTGGTCTCGGTGGTCCTGTCGATCGTGCTGGCCCGGGGCCTGGCAGCCGAGCTCAGAAGGCTTCAGCAGGTCGCCCGGCACATGGCCCATGAGCGGTTGCCGCAGGTCGTCGGGAGGCTCAGGCGCGGTGAACCGGTGGACGTGGAGGAGGAGGTGCCCGCGCCTCCCGCCGCCAGAACCAGCGAGATCGTGGACCTCGCCGACGCGTTCGTCGCGGTCCAGCGGACGGCGATCACGACGGCGGTGGGGGAGGCGGAGCTCAGGAGCAGCATCAGCCAGGTGTTCGTCAACCTGTCGTGGCGGAGCCAGTCGCTGCTCCACCGCCAGCTCAGGCTGCTGGACGCCATGGAGGGCAAGGCGTCCAGTCCCGAGGAGCTGGAGGACCTGTTCCGTCTCGACCACCTCACGACACGGATGCGGCGCCATGCCGAGGGCCTCGTCATCCTCTCGGGCTCACCGACGGTCCGGGCCTGGGACCACCCGGTCCTGGCGGAGGACGTGGTGCGTTCGGCGATCTCCGAGGTGGAGGATTACACGCGGGTGGAGGTGGTCGGCTCTCCGCCGGCCGCGATCAGCGGAGACGTGGTCGCCGACATCATCCACCTGCTCGCCGAGCTGATCGAGAACGCGACCACCTTCTCGCCGCCCGCCACCGAGGTGACCGTGAAGGTCGAGTCCGTCGCCGCCGGACTCGCCGTCGAAGTGGTGGACCGGGGGGTCGGCATCCATCCGCTGCAGCGCGCCGCGCTCAACGAACGGCTGGCCCAGAGCCTGGACTTCGACCTGGCCGACACCGACCGCCTCGGCCTCTTCGTCGTCGCCCGGCTGGCCGCCCAACACGCGATCAAGGTCTCCCTCCACCAGTCGCCGTACGGCGGTACGAGCGCGATCGTGCTCATTCCCGCCGGCCTGCTGGCCTCGGGTGACGACGAGCGCGCCCTCACCGGGCAGGGGCCGGGGACCGGCGGCGGACACCGGCCGCGGGCCTTGGCGGCCACCGCGAAGACGAACGGGAGCGCGGCGCCGAAGACGAACGGGAACGCGGCGCCGCAGCGACTCGGCCGGCCGATCCGGCCCGCGAGCCAGGCGTCGGCCCCGGATCCCGTACCGCCGGCGCCCGCGCCCGCGCCGTTCCCGGATGCTCCGCCGGCCGCGGCCGGCGCGGACGACCAGGATCCGCTGTCCAGTGAGATCACCGGAGTCCTACCGCAACGCGTACGGCAGCGCCATCTGGCGCCCCAGCTCAGGCAGCCGAGCCGCGGGGCCCACGCGAAGGGCGGCGCCGAGCCGGACGACTTCGACGAACCGGACCCCGATCTGAGCCGTGGGCTCATGTCCTCGCTGCAGGAGGGTTGGCTGCGGGGCAGGGAGGACGACGAGATCAATGACCGCAACGACGGGCAGGAAGACGAATGAAGTCGCAAGCTCACGCAACCGGGCAGCTCGACTGGCTGCTTGAGGACCTGGTGCGGCGGGTCGCCGAGGTGCGGCAGGCCGTCCTGCTCTCCCGCGACGGCCTCGTCATGGGCGCCTCGGAGAGCCTCACGCGGGAGGACGCCGAGTTCCTCGCGGCGATGGCGGCGGGCTTCTTCAGCCTGGCGAACGGCGCCCGTGAGCATTTCGGCGCCGACCGGGTCCGGCAGACCGTCGTCGAGCTCGACGGCCTGCTGTTCTTCGTGATGCCGGCGGGGCACGGCAGCTGCCTCGCCGTCCTGAGCGAGAGCGGAGGCAACGCGGGCCTCGTCGCCTACGAGACCACGATGCTGATCAAACGGCTGAGACTTCAGATCGGCGCGGCCCCTCGCGGCTCCGCCGAGGCCGGGACCCCGACGTCGCCGGGGTCGGCCGGAGTCGGGTGAGCCTCGTGGTGGACGAGCCCAGAGAACGCATGGTCGGCAGGGAGGCGGGGCCGATCATCCGCCCCTACGCGGTGACGCGCGGGCGGACGCGCCCGCGCGGTGCCCCGCTGGACCTGGTCACGCTCTTGGCCGCCACGGGGAACGCGCCGGACGATCCCCCGGCCCTCTCCAGTCCTCAGCGGCGGCTGCTCGAGCTCTGCAGGAGGCCGTCGACCCCGGCCGACCTCGCCTCCGAGACCGGACTTCCGCTGCGCGTCGTGCAGATCCTGCTCGACGACCTGCGGCAGCACCGCCTGATCCAGGAGTTGCTCCCCCCGACAACGTCCGAACGTCCCGACCCCCGACTCCTAATGAGAGTGCTCGATGAACTTCGCCGCCTCTGATGCGGATCCCCACCTGCCCGGTACCGGCACGCGGACCGAAGACCTGCCCCTGCACACGTTGAAGATCCTCGTGGCGGGTGGATTCGGGGTCGGCAAGACGACGCTCGTCGGCGCCGTGAGCGAGGTGCGCCCGCTGCGGACCGAGGAGACCCTGACCGATGCGAGCACCGGCGTCGACGACCTGAGCGGGGTAGAGAGCAAGTCGACGACCACCGTGGCCATGGACTTCGGCCGCATCACGATGTCGGGCGGCGTCCGGCTCTACCTGTTCGGCACTCCCGGCCAGGAGCGCTTCTGGTTCATGTGGGACCAGATCTCCTACGGCGCGGTCGGCGCGATCGTGCTCGCCGACACCCGGCGGCTCGCCACCAGCTTCGCCTCGGTCGACTACTTCGAGCGGCGCGGAATTCCCTTCGTGATCGCGGCCAACTGCTTCGAGCACGCGCGCCGCTACACGACGGGCGAGATCCGCAAGGCCATGGACGTCGACCCCGACGTTCCGGTGATGCTCTGCGACGTGCGCCGGCGCGAGGCGGTCAAGGGGGTGCTGGTGACCCTCGTCGAGCACTCCCTTCGCTTCTCCGATGCCCGGTAGCCGGGTACCGGCGCGCCGAGCGCCCGGAACCGGCTTCCCGGGTCCGGGCCATTGACACCAGAAGCGGCCCGGTCTAGCTTGCTAATCAGCTAAATCTTTCAGTTTTAACAGCTGATTTAGTTCTCCGGGCCACCGGTCCTCGGTGGCCCGAGCGAGGAGGAGCCGTGCCCAGCGCCCGAGAAGAGATCCGCGATCTCGCCGGTTCCGGGAAGACCTTCGACCAGCCCTCCGGGCCGCTGCGGGAGCTCCAACTCGAAGCGGCCCGCGAATGCTTCGCCGAGCATCGCGAGCGGATCCCGCTGCTGCGCCGCCGCGCCGACGAGGAGGGCGTCAAGGAGATCGGCGCCGAGGCCGACATCGTCCCCCTGTTGTTCTCGCACACCAGCTACAAGTCCTACCCCCTCTCCTACATCACCTCCGGACACTGGGACCGGCTGCTCCGCTGGTACTCGACGGTCTCCGTCGCGGAGCCGAGCGAGGTCGACGTCGACGGCGTCACCGACATCGACGACTGGATCGGGCGGCTCGCCGCCGCGGGGCACCGGCTCTACATCACCAGCGGGACGTCGGGGAAGGTCTCGTTCCTCAACACCGTCGAGGCGGACCGGGACCTCCTCTGGGACGTCATGAGGAACCTCACCTGCTGGCCGCGTCCGCTGCCGACGGAGCGCACCCGGCGCGGCTACATCCTCACTCCCGCCGGCGGCCCCATGCGCTCCATCGACGGATTCCGGATGCACGCCGACCTGTTCGTCAAGCAAGGGGAGCTGAGGCTGCTGACCGGCGAGCCGCTCAGGGTCTCCGAACTGATGCGCACCGGCCTGCTGCGCAAGAAGATGACCGATGGGACCGCCACGCCCCAGGAGGTCAAGGAGTTCGAAAACGTCTCGCAGGAGCGCGGTGGCGAGATGCAGGCCACGCTCGACGCGCTGATCGACGACATCGTGGAGCACCGGCGCGAGCCGTTGTTCATCGCCGCGATGAACAACCAGCACTACGCCCTCATGCAGGGCATGCGGGAACGCGGTGTGCCCGAGGGGGAGTTCCATCCGGATTCGCTGGTGCTCGCCGGCGGCGGCAACAAGAACAACGTCCTCCCCGAGGACTTCCCGCAGCAGATCGCCGCGTTCTACGGAGACGTCCGCAGGGTCCGCAGCTACGGCATGACGGAGTTGCAGGGATCGTGCATGGCCTGCGAGAAGGGCAATTACCACATCCCGCCCTGGGTCCTTCCGCTGGTCCTCGACGAGCCCGGCGAAACGCTGCTCAACCAGCGCGAGGGAGTCGTCGAGGGGCGCTTCGCCTTCCTGGACGTCTCGCTGAAGGGCCGCTGGGGCGGACTGATCAGCGGGGACCGGGTGCGGGTGAACTTCAGCGGCTGCGAGTGCGGCCGCTCCGGCCCCGGCGTGCTGCCCGACGTCACCCGCTACGGCGACCTCGGCGGCGACGACAAGATCACGTGTGCGGCCACGCTCGACTCGTACGTGAGAGGAATGATCCAGGCATGAGCGGCGCGACTCTGTCCGGCCCCGATCTGTCGGACACCGCGGCGACGGCGGGACGCACCGCCGGGCCGACACCGGTCGTCCACGTCGTCCAGGGCGTCACCGACCGCGGCTCCGCGGTCGTGCACGGCCGGCCCGGTGAGGAGTTCAGCACTCCCGTGCTCGACCTGGACCGGCTGGTCTGGCCGAGGTCGGAGCCGGGCCCCGCCTTCGAGGTGCCCACGAGCGAGGTCGTCGACCTGCTGGTCGAGACGGGCCGGCATCTGAAGGACGACACCGACGGCCTGCTCGCCGAGGCGCTGCGGCATATGACGTCGGTGAGCCCGCTCCCCGAGGAGGTCCTCGAGCGGGCCTACGCGCGGCTGTGGCGCAGCTTCGAGGCACCCCAGATCAGGGCGCAGATCGACAACGAGCTGGGCGGCGCCGACATCCTCGACGGCTGGCGCGAGGTGGTGCTGCCGGGCGGCCGGGTGGCCGGGATCCGCGCCTTCCCGCCGCGCCTGGTCCACATCCTCGCGGGCAACGCCCCGGGCGTCGCGGCGCAGTCCATCGTCCGCGGGTCGATCACCAAGGGCGTGAACCTGCTCAAGCTCCCGTCGAACGACCTGTTCACCGCCACCGCCGTGCTGCGCACGATGGCCGCCGTCGCGCCCGACCACCCCGTGGTGCGCTCGTTCTCGGCCGTGTACTGGCGCGGCGGCGACACCTCGGTGGAGAGCGTGCTGTTCCGCGCGCAGTTCTTCGACAAGCTCGTGGCGTGGGGCGGGGAGAGCACCATCCGCGGGGCCCTGAAGTACGTCGGGCCCGGATTCGAGCTGGTGTCCTTCGACCCGAAGTCGTCGATCTCGATGATCGGCGCGCAGGCCCTCGCCTCGGACGAGGCCCTGGAGGAGGCGGCCGAGGCCGCCGCGACCGACGCCACGTTCTACAACCAGGCCGCGTGCGTCGCCAGCCGCTTCCAGTTCGTCGAGGGCCCGGTGGAGAACGCCGACCGGTTCGCCGCCGCCCTCCGCGAGCGGATGGGCGTGGCGCGCGAGTTCTCCTCCGCGGGCGGCCCCAAGGTCGGTGCCGAGCTCCGCGAGGAGATCGAGGTGCTGCGCGGCTTGGAGGACGACTACCGCGTATGGGGCGGCTACGACGGCCGCGGACTGGTCATCCGCTCTCCCGAGCCCGTCGAGTTCCATCCGGACGGCAAGGTCGTCAACGTCGTACCCGTGCCTTCGCTCGCCGAGGCGGTGCGCTACGCGGGGGTGGCCACGCAGACCGTGGGCGTCTACCCGGCGACCCGCAAGGCCGAGCTGCGCGACGCGCTCGCGTCGGCCGGCGTCCAGCGCGTCGTGAGCCTCGGCATGGCGGGCGGTATGCCCCCAGGGCTGTCGCACGACGGCTTCTACCCGCTCCAGCGGCTGATGCGATGGGTGAACGACGAATGACCGAGAAGGGCGCCGCCGGGCGCTGGATGATCACCGGGGTGTCGGGCGGCCTCGGCCGCGCGCTCGCCGAGACCGTGCTCGACGGCGGGGGCACCGTGGTCGGCACGTTCCGGGACAAGGAGCAGGCGAGCGCGTTCGAGGAGTCGGCTCCGGGACGCTCGTTCGCGGTCCTGCTGGACGCCACCGACCCCGCGGACGTCCTCGCCGAGCGCGTCGGCGAGGCGGTGCGGCTCGCCGGCCACCTGGACGTGCTGGTGAACAACGCCGGGTACGGCCTGCTCGGCGCCGTCGAGGAGGTGAGCGACGAGGAGGCCCGGCACCAGATGGACACCAACTTCTCCGGTCCCCTCCGGCTCATCCGCGCCGTCCTCCCGCACTTCCGCGAGCGCGGCCGCGGGCACATCGTGAACGTCAGCTCGATCGCGGGTTTCACCGGGCAACCCGGCCTCGGTCTCTACAACGCGTCGAAGTTCGCCTTGGAGGGCCTTTCCGAGGCCCTCCGCCACGAGCTCGCACCGTTCGGAATTCGGGTCACCATCGTCGAGCCCGGCGCCTTCCGGACCAGGTGGGCCGGTGCCGGGCTCAAACGGGCGGCACGGGCCATCGCCGAGTACGAGGCCGTCGCCGCCATCGCCGGCGGCCTGGAACGGCTCGACGGCGCGCAGCAGGGCGATCCCCGGCGTGCCGCGCAGGTGATCGTCCAGGCCGTCGCGGCCGATGACCCCCCGGTCCGGCTCCCGCTCGGGCGGGACGCCGTCAAGTCGGTGCGCGGCAAGCTCGCCTCCGTGGAACGCGAACTGGACGCATGGGAGGAGGCCGCCCATTCGACCGCCTTCCCCTCGGCCGGACGGCCCGCCGGGGGCGAAGGGTGACGGGAACGTCGACACCGGTCGCCGGCGCGGACGACCTGGACGCCCTGCGCGGGGAGGTCCGCCGCTGGGCCCGGCGGCGGATCGCACCGCTGATCGCGGACGTCGACCGGACACAGCGCTTCTCGCGGGAGCTCTGGGAGCGCCTCCGCGAGATGGAGATGTTCTCCCTGCCCTTCTCCGAGGACGTGGGCGGAGCGGGCGGCACGTTCAGCGCCTATGTCGCCGCGACCGAGGAGATCGCGCGCGCCGGGGCGATCGCGGCGCTCTACCCGGGCACCACGGTGCAGGTCGCGGACACGCTCCTGCGGCTGGGCAGCCCGGCGGCGGTACGGCGATGGGTCCCCGGGCTCCTGGCGGGCGACGTGGTCGCGGCGTGGGCCTTCACCGAACCGCAGACGGGCTCCGACCCCCGCCAGCTCCGGACCGAGGCGCGGCGCGACGGCGACGACTGGATCCTGGACGGCGCCAAGCAGTTCATCTCCTACGCCGGGGTCTGCTCGCTCGCCCTCGTGTTCGCCAGGACGCCCGGCGACAAGGTCGGGGCCTTCCTCGTCGACACCACCACGCCGGGCTGGTCCACGGGTCCGCCGGTGGAGGTGCTCGGCCTCGGCGGGGGAGAGCCCGCGCCGGTGTACCTGGACGGTGTGCGGGTACCCGCCGACCATGTGGTCGGTGATCCGGCGCGCGGGTTCGAGGCCATGCTCGCCGGGGAGTCGCAGGGCAAGGTGCGCGCCTCCGCCATCTGCGTGGGGATCGCGCAGCGCGCCCTGGACGAGGCCGTCGGCTACGCGCTGCGGCGCACGCACAGGGACCAGCCCATCGGGCGGAAGTTCGCGTCGATCCAGGCGCATCTCGCCGACACGCAGGCGGACGTCCTGGCCGCCCGGGCCCTGGTCCGGTCGGTCGCGGCCATGGTCGACCAGGGCCGTCCGGTGGCCCGCGAGGCGGCGGCCGCGCGGCTGGTGGCCGGGCGCACGGCGCGCGAGGCCGCCGGCTCGGCGCTCCAGGTCTGCGGCGCCTACGGCTGGACGCGGGAGATGGAGGTCGAGCGCCTTTTCCGGGAGAGCAAGTTCTTCGAGGTGACGCAGGGGTCGGCGGAGATCCAGCGGGCGATCGTGGCCCGCGAGCTGCTGAACGCGGGGGAGGAGGCACTGTGACGGGCAACGCCGTCCCGAGCAGGGAGGACCGCTGGAGCTACGTGCCGCGGGACCTGCGGATCCGTTACGACGAGCGCATGGTCAGCATTCCCAACGCGGTTCGCGTCTCGGCGGGACGCCACGGCGGCCGGGAGGCCCTCGTCGAGGGAGAGCTCCGGCTGACGTTCGCGGAGCTGGCCGAGACCATGATCGACGTGGTGCGGGCGGTCATGGCGCTGGGGATCCGGCCGGGCGACCGGGTCGGCGTCTGGGCGCCGAACCGGGCGCGATGGATTCTCGCCGCCCTCGGCATCCAGGGCGCCGGGGGAGTCCTCGTCCCGCTCAACACGCGTTTCAAGGGCGAGGAGGCCGCCTACATCCTGCGCAAGAGCGGCGCGACGGCGCTGTTCACGGTCACCGACTTCCTCGGCAACGACTACCTCGGCATGGTGCGCGGGGCGGCGCCGGACCTTCCCGCGGTCGCGCCCGGACGTGTCGTGGTCATGTCCGGCGAGGCGGCGGACGGCGACGTCCCTTGGGACCGGTTCGTCGAGAACGGGCGAACCGTCGACCGGGCGCGGGCGGAGGCCGCGGTCGACGCCGTCGGCCCGGACGACCCGTCCGACATCATGTTCACCTCCGGGACGACCGGGCATCCGAAGGGCGTCGTGCTGACGCACGGGCAGTCGTTGCGCGCCCACGGCTGGCTGTCGAAGGTGATGGGCTTCCGGCCCGGCGACCGCTATCTGATCATTCCGCCGTTCTTCCACACCTTCGGGTACAAGGCGGGGTGGATGGCCTGCTTCGTGCACGGGGCGACCGTCCTTCCGCAGGCGGTCTTCGCCGCGGACGAGGTGCTCGAACTCATGGAACGGGAGCGCATCTCGATCCTGTGCGGCCCGCCCACCCTCTTCCGGGACATCCTCGCCTCGCCGCGGCTGCCGGACGCGGACCTGTCGTCCCTGCGGGTGACGATGGCGTCGGCGGCCCAGGTCCCGCCGGAGCTGGTGCGCGACATCCGCGAGGTGCTCAAGCCGGAGATCGTGCACAGCGGCTACGGCCTGACGGAGGCGACCTCGCTGGTCACCGCGACGATCCACGGGCAGGACGCGGTGGAGGAGGTCACCACCACCGTCGGCAGGGCCGCGTGGGAGGTGGAGGTGCGCATCGTGGACGGTGACGGCCGCGACGTCCCCCGGGGCACGGCCGGCGAGCTGTGGTGCCGGGGCTACAACGTGACCTCCGGGTACTGGGACGAGCCGGAGCGGACGGCGGAGGCCATCACGCCGGACGGTTGGCTGCGCACCGGCGATGTGGCGGTCATGGACGACAGGGGCTACATCCGCATCGTGGACCGCCTCAAGGACGTCGTCATCGTCGGAGGCTTCAACGTGTATCCGGCCGAGGTCGAGCGGATGCTCGCGGCCCATCCGGACGTGGCCTCCGTCGCCGTCGTCGGCGTCCCCGACGAGCGGATGGGCGAGGTGACGGCCGCGTTCGTCGTCCCCAGGCCGGGGGCGGAGGCGGACGCGGAGCGGATCAGGGCCTGGGCGGCCGAGCGCATGGCCGGCTTCAAGGCGCCGCGGCGGGTGTTCGTCGTCGAGGAGCTGCCGCGCAACGCGAGCGCCAAGGTGCTGAAGAACGAGCTGCGCACGCGCGCCCGCGCTTCGCGGTGATGGCGGCGGCCCGTTCCCGTCCCGTCCGAGCACGGTATATAGTTAGATAAATAGTATCTTTTGTTGGGTTGTGGCCACCCGGCGGCGGTGGCCGCCCGACGCGGGACGGGAGGCCGGGCCGGCGACCACCACAAGGGTGACAGACCGGGGTACGGGCGTACACGGTCGCCGGTCGGGCAGGCGGTCACGAGCCTGATCGTGTCCGGCTCGGCCTCCTCACGCGAACGCGCCGGCCCGGTGCCCCCGAACGGAAGGGGGCACCGGGCCGGCGGCGTGAGTCACGGGGGCGGCGCGCGGCCGGGCACCGGCAGGGCACCGCGCCGTGAAACTAGGCGGAGGCCTGCGCGAAGTGCTCGAGGGCGGGCGTCCAGACGTCGAGGTCGTGCTCGTACGGCGCGTAGAACTGGAACCGGGTCACCAGGTCGCCAAAGCGCTCGCTCAGCACCAGGGCGATCTCGTCGGGCGCCCCGACGACGGCGAACGTGTTGAGCACCTCGTCGTCGACGGCGTCCCCCATCTTGGTCCACTTCTCGGGATCGTCGCCGCGGGACAGGGCGTGCAGCTCGTCGCCGAGCTCGCCCCAGCCGTGCAGTTCCAGCACCCCCCGGTAGGCGGGGGTGCTCGCGTAGAAGGCGATCTGCTGGCGGACCGCGCTCACCGCCGCGGCCAAGGACTCCTCGGTCGTCCCGGTGGCGGTCAGCGGCAGGCCGACGACCTCGAAGGGCAGATCCGACCGGCCCGCCTTCTCCTGGCCCTCGCGCACGGTCGGCAGCGTCACCTCGCGGATGTAGCGCTCCGTCGTGAAACCGTGCAGGAGGATCCCGTCGCACACCTCTCCGGCGACCCGGCACATCGCCTCGCCGACCGCGGCGATGACGATCTTGGGGGCGGGCGTCCGCAGGGGACCGGGCGAGAAGAAAGGCGTCATCAGCGTGTGGCGGTAGAAGTCGCCCTCGAAGCTCAGCTTCGAGCCGTCCTGCCAGCTGTCCCAGATGGCCCGGACCGCGGACACCATCTCGCGCATGCGGGCCGCGGGCCGGCTCCAGGGCATGGAGAAGCGCCGCTCGATGTGCGCCTTGACCTGGCTGCCGAGGCCGAGGGTGAACCGGCCCTCGGTGTAGCGCTGCAGGTCCCAGGCCGTGTACGCGAGGGTCATCGGGGACCTGGCGAACGCGACGGCGATCGCCGTCCCGAGTTCCAGCCGCCGGGTCGCCTGGGCCGCCGCGACGAGCGGCAGGAACGGGTCATGCTGGGACTCGGAGGTCCACAGGCCCGCGTACCCCCTCGACTCGTGCTCCCGCGCCGTCTCCGCCATCTGCCGCAGCGGGCCGGCGGCCAGCTTCCCGTCCGCCCGCATGTTCCTGTCCATGGTCATAGGCTTAGGTTAAATCATCCAACTATTTATGGCCAGGCTGGGGCGGCTCGGCGGGCCTCGCGGCCCGGCCGCCGGGGTATCGCGGTGATATAGTTAAACAATTGAAGTATATCTATCGAGGAGGCGCCATGTCCGACGTGGTCATCGTGGAGGCGGTGCGGTCCGCCGTCGGCAAGCGGCGGGGCGGTTTCGCCCACCATCTCGCCCCGGACCTGTTCGGTGACGTGCTGTCCGCGCTGATCACCCGATCGGGCGTCGACTCGGGCGCGATCGGCCAGGTCATCGGCGGGTGCGTCAACCAGGTCGGGCCCCAGTCCGGCAACGTGACGCGCACCGCGTGGCTCGCGGCCGGCCTGGACCAGGGCGTCGCGGCGTCGACGGTGCACGCCCAGTGCGGGTCGTCGCAGCAGGCGTTCACCCTGGCCTACGGCCTGGTCGCCGGGGGAGTGGTCGACGCCGCCGTGGCCGGCGGCGTCGAGACGATGAGCTCAATCCCCATGGGAACCAGCGTCATGCCCGACCTCGGGCCCGCGAAGACGCCCCGCTACGAGGGGCACTACGAGGTGACCTCGCAGTTCGAGGCGGCCGACCGGATCGCCGAGGCATGGGGACTGTCCCGCCGTGACCTCGACGAGTTCGCCGTGCTGTCGCAGGGGCGTGCGGCCGAGGCCATCGCCCAGGGGCGCTTCACCGGCCAGATCGTGCCCGTCGAGGCGCCCGTCGTGGACGACGAGGGCAACGCCGCCGGGACCAGGACGGTCGAGACCGACGAGGGCCCGCGCCCGACCACGCTCGAAGGCCTGGAGCGGCTCAAGGTGAACCAGAAGGAGCGTCCGGGAGCCCTGCACACCGCGGGGACGTCGTCCCAGATCTCCGACGGCGCGTCGGCCCTGCTCCTCATGACCGCCGCCCGCGCCGACGCGCTCGGCCTCACGCCCCGCGCCCGGGTGGTGGACTCCATTCTGGTCGGCAGCGACCCGGTCATGCTCCTCACCGGCCCCATCCCCGCGACCGGGGCGATCCTGGAGCGCAACGGCCTCACCCTCGACGACGTCGACGTCGTCGAGATCAACGAGGCGTTCGCGTCGGTCGTCCTGGCCTGGCAGCGCGAGCACAAGGCGGACCTGGAGAAGGTCAACGTCAACGGCGGCGCCATCGCCCTCGGGCATCCCCTCGGAGCGACCGGCGGCGTGCTCGTGACCAAGGCGCTCAACGAGCTCGAGCGCACCGGCGGACGCTACGGCCTGGTCACCATGTGCGTGGGCGGCGGCATGGGGACCGGGACCCTCATCGAGCGGCTCTGACGCCGGGACGGCGGTCCTGGGATCGGGGGGCACGTCCCAGGACCGCCGGGCTCAGATCACGCCCTGGTCGGCGAGATCGGCGATCGCCTTCTCGTCCAGGCCGGGGAGGCCGGAGAGCACCTCGCGGGTGCCGCTGCTCGTGGCCGAGCGGGTCGGCATCCGGTCCCCTCGTGGGTCATGCCTCCGGGTACACAGCTTCGTCGCGACGTCCGGCCGCCTTGTGCACGCCGACTGCGGACACGGTGACCTTGCCGGCATGCCGGATTTGGGTGGCAGTGAGGAACGTGTCGCCGGTTCGCCCGGCGGTCTGCCCCCACAGTTCCAGCTTCGCGCCGAGCGGTGTGGGTCGCCGGTAGGTGATCGCCAGGGACTGCGTGTAGGCGACATTCTCTTTGGCGAGGACGGCCAGGCTGGCCAGTTCGTCGAGCAGCGCTGCGAGAGCACCGCCGTGCACGGTGTCGATCGGCCCGGCGTAGATCGGCGATACGGTGATGCTCCCGCGCACGACATCACCGTCGGCCCAGACGGCCGCCTGGTTTGATATCGGGTTGAGGTGCCCGAGCAGCGGGCTGTAGGGGATCGTTTGGCGAAGGTCGCTCGGATCCCAGGTGAGGGTCCCGTCGCCCGGGGGGCTGAGCTGCTCGACGGCATAGGGACCGGGCGACACGTGCTCCGCCAGGAGCGCCCTGGCCTCCTTGAGGAGCGCGCACACTCTTTCGGTGACGTCCTCGGAGGGTGTTGCGGTGCGAGCCGCATTGGCGAGTTCATGCAGCTCTCGGGCCAGCGTGGCCAGATGCGTCATCCGAGCATCTCCTCGGTGATGCCGTAGCGGGGAAGCGAGCCGATCGCCCACGGCTCGATCACGCCGTGCCCGATCTCGTCATCGCACACACAGTCGACGGCGATCTCCTCGCAGCCGTAAAGTTCGTCGAGGACCGCCTTGTCTCGGAGGTCGAGCGACTCGCCGGCGACATCCAGCGGCCCCCGATAACCGCCCTGCCACCATCCCCGGAAGCCGAAGTAACCACCACCTCGGAAGTAGTAGACCAGGTCCTTCCACGAGCACGAGATCTCGCGCTTGGAGCCGTCTTCGAGTTGGACATGAGCATTAAGCGACTTCGCGCGCCGTGTGTTCGGCCAGAACTCGAAGTCGAGTTCGAGCGAAGTGATGCGCAGGCGCGGCCGCGCATCATTGGCGAAGACGACGAAACCCTCTGACGCACCAGTGCTCGACTGGATCGGTCGGCCGTCGGGACCTTGGGTGAACGTCGAGGAGAGCGCCCACGACCCGAAGTTGAGGTTGAGGTAACCGTGAAGAACGCCCTCGCCCGGCGGCGGGGCGGGGCGCAATGCGGCCTCCGGCCGGGCGGCGGGATCGTTGAACCAGAACGCACCCGGGCTTGGGACTCCAGTCATCGAGCGGATGCCCCAAGACCGGTCCTTGTAGGCGTTGGACCTTTCCGGGGCGATGACGTATGTCCGGCCGGCGATATGGACCTCGCCTGAGGCGCGGCCAGGCTGGAAGTAGCGGATGGTGTGGTTGGTCGTGATCCCACGGTCCCGGCGCAGACCGGGGCTGCCCACGATCGGTGCGAAATCGCTCTGGAAGGTCACGTCGAAGCTCACATCGAGCTCGTTGTCGGCCAACGCGACGCGGTTCGTCGTCGGTGGGCTCACGACCTCCCATACGATCGGCCCGACGGTCGTGCGGTCGAGATCCGGCCGCAGCTCGCGGGAGGCGCGAACGTTCCACTGTCGGCCGGGAACCGCGATTCCTGCGAACGCGTCCATGACGTCGCGGTTAGTGTACTTGCCAATGCCGACCGCGATGAGCACCTCACCGGAGACGTCGTGGGCGACGATGTAGCCCTTCTCAGTCCAGTTTCGATCAGTGGTCGTCACCTGTTCGAAGCTGGCGACAGACTGATGGCAGAGATACTCGTCCGCTGCGGTTAGCAGGACTTCAGACATGGCGGCTTCCCCTCGGTGCGATCAAGCGTGGGTGTGCAGCAGTGCTGCGAGTCGTCGGGTCGGGATGTTCTCGGTCAGATAACCCGGTGGGAATGCGAGCTGTGGAGGGCTCAGCCGGACCGTGAGTACGAGCATCGCCGCCATGCGAAGGGCCTGGAGGATGCTGTGGAACTCGAGGTTCCGCACGGGCAGTCCCGTGCGTTGCTCATAACGCGCCACGGTTTCGGCGGCTTCCGGCAGTCCGGGCAGGCGCGGCACGTCGTTGAGCTCGGCGACGACTTCGTCCACGAGCAGGAAATAGGCGATATCGCCCTCGGGAGGGCCGACGTAGGCGAGCTCCCAGTCGAGCACGCCGGCAACCTGGTCGTCGCGGTAGACGATGTTGCCCGGTCGGGGGTCGCCCCAGCACAACGCGGCGCGAGCCTCGACCGGGACCCGCTCCCGCAGGAAGGCCAGTGCCTCACGGAGGATCGGCAGCGGCCCGAGAGCGGCCCAGTCGAGCTGTCCTTCGATGAGGTCGAGCATGGCGCGGACCGCGTCCGCGCTCGTCGCTTGTCGCTGAAGCGACGAGGGCAGTTCCAGCGCGTCGAGCTGCAAAGAGTGCAGCGACGCCATGGCGTCCACCGCAGCGAACCACATCCTACGTCGTCGCTCGATCGACGCGTCGAAGAAGAGCCCATGCCCGTGGAAGCCGGGCCGGAAGCCCGACGCAACCTCGCCGTGGACCCGGCGCATCAGGAAGGCCGGTGCACCCAGGACGTCCGGATCGTCGACGAACCAGGCGACCTTCGGCACCGGGATCCCGGTGTGCTGCAGGCAGGCCATGACGTCGTACTGCAGCCGAAGGTCGTAGTCGGGGAACAGGCCGCCCTGCGCCGGTTGTGCTCGCAACACCAGCTCCTGTTCGTGAACCCCGCTGGCGTCGCGCCAGCGCAGGTCGGTGAACACAGTGATGTTCGAGAACCCGGAGGGAACCGGTGTGAACGATGACAGCGAGACGTCTGCCGCGTTGGGCAGCATTTCGGCGAGCCACCGTTCAAGACGCCTTCGTCGGCTTTCGAGGAGCGCGACGTCTTCTTGATTGGCCACGTCATACTCCGTCAGCGGATCGGGACGCCGCGCCGCGGTTCGAGGCCGTGCGACGGGGCGATCTCGCCGTACGCGAACCAGTGCGAAGGCTGACGATCGTCACCCTTGCGCCGCCACCGACCCTCGGCCTGCGGATTGGGCATCGGCATGAAGTCGACCATTCGACCCTTGGGGTCCGGCAGGAACTCCCAGGTTTCGCCGAGACCACGCACCTCGATGTAACTCGGCCACGTCTCCGAGGAGTCCAGCTCCACGAAGCCCTCGACATCGGTGGTGCGTCGGACCGCGCCGGTCTCGTCGCACAGGAGCATCATCCCCAGACCGTCGTGGCCGAGCATGAAATGCCCACCGTCCAGTGTGCCGTCGGTGTACCGGGTCGCCCACGTGTACCACGTCACGTGCAGCTTCTTCCCGACGAGGATGTCATCGACGTACACCTGGCCGTTCATGTACATGTCGTCGGCGCCGTAGAAGCCGCGCACCGGACGCCCGAGGATCTCGCCCTCGACCTCGTAGAGCTGCGACACGTAGTAGTAGCCCTCATCCCCGTGCGGCAGGTGCCAATGGAGGCCCGGATCGATGAGGGTGCCGCGGAGCTCCATGACACCGGTCTCAATCCACGATGAGGTCGTCGCGTCGACCTGGAACCGGAACGGATTCCCCGCAGCATCAAGAGCGCTTTCCAGGATGGTCGACCCATCGGTATGGATTCGTGTAAATCCTGCGTTGCTGGCCGACGAGCGGCTCGCGTCATGCACCTTCAGGTCGTCGGCTCCGATCGACGTTTGCAGGAAGAACCGCTTGCGGCCGCCGCCGCCCGCCTCAGGGATGCGCAGGACCGTATAGAGTTCCCCGTCATCGTCTCGTAGCGTCCCGTACAGGTAGAGCGCTGACCAAGGCAGCCCGAACCATACGCGATCGAGGGCGACCTGCTCTGGACCAGAATCATGATCCCCGAGAAGCATCTGGAAGTGGAGGTCGCCGCGGCGGGGCAGGACTTGCGCTCTTGCATCGGTTGCTGCGTCGTTCATGCACGCCACTGTGCACTCGATGAAGGCCGACGACAATAATCCGATGAATAATATCATTCCGCCTGATAGGTTAACTATGGCAGACTGTGTGGGTGGGTATCGACTCGGAAGTGCGACGGCAGGGGCTCGGTGAGTTCCTTCGTGCCCGGCGGTCGCAGCTCAGGCCTGAGACCGTCGGTATCGCGGCAGACCGCGGTCGACGCCGCGTTCCCGGCCTACGGCGAGAGGAGGTCGCCGGCCTCGCCGGTGTCAGCTACAGCTGGTATACACGGCTCGAGCAGGGCCGGGACGTCCATGCCACAGCCGAGGTCATCGACAGCATCGCCGCGGCGTTGCGGCTGGGCCACGATGAACACCGCCATCTCCGGCGCCTCGCGGGACTTCCGCTGCACCCGTTCGACGGTGGTGACGAGGCCGTCGATGAACACACCCGGCAACTGCTGGAACGACAGTCGCCCGCGCCCGCATACGTTGTGGGCCCACGGTTCGACTACCTCGCCTGGAATGACGCGCTTGCCCTGGTGTTCTGCGACGTCGGTGCGCTCCCGCCTCCCCGTAGGAACGTGTTGTGGGCAACCTTCATGGTGTCCAGTGTCCGGACCTCACTCGTCGCCTGGGAGGAGCACGCCCGTTCGGTGATCGGGCAGTTTCGCGCCGAGGCGGCGGCGCATCCGACCGATCAGCGCTTCGCCGCCATGGCGGCTGAGCTTGTGGCGGCCAGCCCCGAGTTTCGGCAGTGGTGGGCGACCCACGAGATCGTCCGAGCCGCTGGCGGCGACCAAGCCTTCCGGCATCCCAATGTCGGACTGATCTCGACCCACCTCATACAGATGCGGTTGATCGACCGTCCGTCGCTGAAGGTCGTGATCCACTCCCCGGCCACGCGCGACGACGAGCGCAGACTCGACGAGCTGCTTAGGTGCAGTTGATATACGGCTTGCCGTCCGCGACTCGGGTCCATACCTTGAAGCTGGCAGGGGCGCCGGTACGGCCACCGAGATGGACGGTGTGCCGCGTGACCTGAGGTGGAAGTAGAGCTCGGGAAGACCGGCGATGCGGCGGTATCAGGCGCCTCGTCTAGGACGGCGATCAAGGGCAATCGAGGCGTCCGCCGGATTTCGAGAGGTCAATGTCAACGGTGGTGCCATCGCCCTAGGGCATCCTCTCGGAGCGACCGGTGGGGTGCTCGTGACCAAGGCGCTCAACGAGTTGGAGCGCACCGGGGGACGTTACGGCCTGGTCACCATGTGCGTGGGCGGCGGCATGGGGACCGGGACCCTCATCGAGCGGCTCTGACGCCGGGACGGCGGTCCTGGGATCGGGGGGCACGTCCCAGGACCGCCGGGCTCAGATCACGCCCTGGTCGGCGAGATCGGCGATCGCCTTCTCGTCCAGGCCGAGGAGGCCGGAGAGCACCTCGCGGGTGTTCTCGCCGAGCAGGGGCGGGGCCGCGTACTCCTCCACAGGGCTGCCCGACATCCTGATCGGATAGCGGAGGCCCGGGATGGCGCCGAGCTCCTCGTGGACCATGTCGACCAGCGGCTTCCGGTGCCGGACCTGCTCGTCCGCCAGCGCGGAGCGGACGTCGTTGACGGCGCTCACCGGAACGTCCGCCGCGTCCAGGACCTCGATCCAGTGCCGGGCGTCGCGCTGGACGAAGATGGCGCTCAGCTCCTTCAGCAGTTCCAGCCGGTGCTCGATCCGGGCGGAGATCGTGGCGAAGCGCGGGTCCTCGATGAGCTCGGGGTGGCCGATCGCGCGGCAGGCGCGCCCGAACTGCGGGTTGGTGGTGGCGACGATGAAGAACTGCTCGCCGTCCGCGCACTCGAAGGCCTGCGACGGGATGCCGCCGAAGCCGCCGTTGCCCCGCCGCTCGGGCACGACCCCGGAGACGAGGTAGTTCTGGGTGTAGTGCGACATCGCCGCGATGCCGCAGTCGACGAGGGAGACGTCGAGGTGCTGGCCCGAGCCGGTCCGGTCCCGGTGCCTGAGCGCCGCGAGCAGCGCGGTCGCCGTGTACAGGCCGGTGAGGATGTCGATGAGGGAGAGGCCCGACTTCATCGGGCCGGCGCCGGGGGCCCCGTCCGGATGGCCTGAGACGCTCATCATGCCGCTCAGCGCCTGGAAGATTCCGTCGTAACCGGCCTTGTGCCGGTACGGGCCGGTCTGGCCGAACCCGGTGACCGAGCAGTAGACGAGGCGGGGGAAGCGTTCGCAGAGGTCCTCGTGGCCGAGTCCGTACTTCGCGAGCACACCGGGCCGGAAGTTCTCCAGCAGGACGTCCGAGCGTTCGATCAGCCCGAGCAGGAGGTCCCTGCCCTGGTCGGTCGTGAAGTCCACCGTGATCGACCGCTTGTTCCGGTTGCAGCTCAGGTAGAAGGCGGATGCGCTCGCCGTCTCGCCCTCCAGGAACGGTGGTCCGTACTGGCGGGAGTCGTCTCCGGTCGCCGGGCGCTCGACCTTGAGCACCTCCGCGCCCAGGTCGCCCAGCATCTGGCTCGCCAGTGGGGCCGCCAGGATCCGGCTGAGATCGAGAACCCGTACTCCGTGCAGCGCGCCGCCGTCGGTCACCGCCCACCTCCTCGTTGGAACATACCGCTAATATAGTTCAATAGATTAGATTTTCGTCGAGGTCGGAGTCCGTCCGGGCTCCCGCCGGGCGAGCGTGGAGGGGATGTGCGATGACGGAGACCGCGAGGACGGCGGAGCCGCTGGTCCACGGCATGACGTGGGAGGACATGAAGGCGGGGTCGGCCTTCCGGACGGCCTGCCGGACCGTCACCGAGACGGACCTCATGAGCTTCGTCCATCTCGGCGGTTTCAACGAGCCGCTCTTCTACGACGCGCGCCACGCCGCCGAGGGCGGCTACAGCGGCCGGCTGATCCCCGGCGCGCTCGTCTACGTGCTGGCCGAGGGGCTGATCCTGCAGACCAACGTGCTGCACGGCACGGGGCTCGCGTTCATGCACATGGAGTTCTCCGTCAAGCGGCCCACCTACGTGGGGGACACGCTGCACGTCGTGGTGGAGACCACCGAGTCGCGCGCGTCCAGCAAGCCGGGCCGCGGGGTGGTCACCACCCGCTGCGGCGTGGTCAACCAGCGCGGCGAGGAGGTCGCGGTCTTCACACCCGTCAGGCTGATTCGCGGGCGCGACTTCGAGGCCGCGGCGTCCTGAGCGCGCGGGGCGGCACCGGTCGGCGCGTCCGGCCGGTGCCGCCCCCCGGGCGCGGTCCGCGGATCCGCGGGACTCGCCGCCGTCCGGGATCGGCGGGG